>NZ_JAQZAT010000013.1 GCF_028736925.1 Flavivirga sp. 57AJ16
AACTATTGGCAAGGGTTTTTGCTGTAGTGAACAGAGGGGTACCATATGTTGATACAATGGGATATGCCGCTTAAGACAATAGAGAAAATTTATGATAAAAAATTTGCTAAAGTCATAGGATACGAAAGGTCATTAAAACTAGCTATTTAAATGGGTTTCGACTGCGCTCAACCTGACAACCAAGACTAAATTATTGATAGTCAGATCAATAATATTATGCTTACATCGAACTCACGTTAATTAGTGAAAATTTGTGCCATTCGTGTCTAATCTTTTTATTGTGCATTATTTGTGTGCACACAGTAGTTAAATTTAAGAGGGGGACTCTGCAGAATCAGCATGTGGAGCAAGTTTGGCCTTGTCGAAATTCTGGAGGGTTAAACTTAGGATAAGTCAATGACAGACCTTCTTTTCAGATGGTTCAAAACTTTTATCTAAGCACAATTTTTGAGCATGACCCAACATAAAGTTGAGCTTAATAAATAAAAAAGGAGGCATTTAAATGCCTCCTTTTAATACAGAAACTTCTAAGCTATTATACTTTCAATCCCTTTAAAATAGAATGCTAAATGTTTCTACATGTACGATGTTTTTTACATGTACAATGTTATTAATTGAGTTGGCTTTTTAAAGCGCTGCGAATGTATGAAAACACATCCTAAATAGTTTATTAATAACATAAAGAATTATTAACAATTGTTAATTTATTAAAGAACGCCTCTTGAATTTTTGTTTTTAACCGAAATCGAAGGTTCATGAACTCCGATTTATGATAATAAGAGTTAAGTGAACTAAAATGAGATAAAATTTATTCAGATCTGGTATTTTTTGTAATGCATGGCAGGGTTACGAAAAGGAAAAACACTAAAATATGGGTGGATTTCAACTATTCCTGCCCCAGGCAAGTCTTAGGAACAAGAAAAAGCCAAGATAAGTTCGCTTATTAAAAAAATTAAAAGAAGGTTGTAAAATTAATAAAAATATAAGGCTAAAGATTACTTTTGCCTCATGCAATTAAAAAACTATACCAAAGAATTTAAGTATAATTGGAAACTAGCTTCACCTGTTATGTTAGGTATGTTGGGGCATACCTTTGTTAGTTTTGTAGATAATATTATGGTAGGACAATTGGGGACGGCCGAACTAGCAGCGGTGTCCTTAGGTAATAGTTTTATGTTTATCGCCATGTCCTTAGGGATAGGTTTTTCAACAGCTATAACGCCTTTAATAGCTGAAGCTGATGCGGCAAAAGATTTTATAGAAGGGAAAACATCCTTTAAGCATGGTTTATTTTTGTGTACTGTTTTGGGGGTATTGCTCTTTTTAATGGTGTTTTTTGCAAAGCCCCTTATGTATTTAATGAAACAACCAGTAGAGGTTGTAGAGTTGGCAATTCCGTATTTGGATTTAGTTGCTTTTTCTTTAATCCCTTTGATTGTTTTTCAAGGTTTTAAACAGTTTGGTGATGGATTATCCATGACTAAATATCCTATGTACTCAACTTTATTAGGCAATATTATAAACGTTGTTTTAAACTATTTATTAATTTTTGGAAAGTTTGGGTTCCCAGAACTTGGAATTGTAGGAGCAGCTTATGGAACTTTAGTGGCCCGTATTATTATGGTTTGGCATTTATGGTTTTTACTTAAAGGAAAAGAAAAATCGAAAGCATTTGTAACAAATATTAGGTTTTTTGTTTTAGATAAATCAATGCTTAATAAAATTATAAATTTAGGTGCCCCGAGTGCCATGCAAATGTTTTTTGAAGTGGCCATTTTCACAGCAGCTATATGGTTAAGTGGTTTACTTGGGAAAAATCCACAAGCAGCAAACCAGATAGCACTTAATTTATCGTCTATGACATTTATGGTAGCTATGGGATTAAGTGTCGCTTCTATGATTCGGGTTGGTAACCAAAAAGGACTAAAAGCATATTATGAGTTGCGTCGTATTGCATTTTCTTTATTTTTAATGGGAGCTATGTTTGCTATTGGCTTTGCCTTGCTGTTCTTTGTATTTCATAATCAACTACCAAAGTTATATGTAGATTTTAATGATGCTAAAAACTTCATTGATAATACCGAAGTGGTAGATATTGCATCTAAGTTATTAATAGCAGCAGCCATCTTTCAAATAAGCGATAGTATTCAAGTTTTGGTTTTGGGAGCTTTACGTGGCTTACAAGATGTTAAAATACCAACCATTATTACTTTTATATCTTATTGGTTAGTTGGATTTCCTGTAAGTTGGTTTTTTGGCAAAGAAGATGCTTTTGGCAGTTTTGGTATTTGGTTAGGTTTACTTGCGGGGTTAACTACAGCAGCTATTTTGTTGTATATTCGATTTAATTATTTAACTAAAAAGCTGATGAAAGCTGAAAGTGCCTAAAGTATTTAAGGTTATAAGTGCCTAAAGTATTTAAGGTTGGAAGTGCCTAAAGTATTTAAGGTTGGAAGTGCCTAAAGTATTTAAGGTTGGAAGTGCCTAAAGTATTTAAAGTTATAAGTGCCTAAAGTTATAAGTGGCTAAAGTATTTAAGGTTGGAAGTGGCTAAAGTATTTAAGGTTGGAAGTGCCTAAAGTTATAAGTGGCTAAAGTATTTAAAGTTGGAAGTGGCTAAAGTTATAAGTGCCTAAAGTATTTAAGGTTGGAAGTGGCTAAAGTATTTAAGGTTGGAAGTGCCTAAAGTTATAAGTGGCTAAAGTATTTAAAGTTGGAAGTGGCTAAAGTTATAAGTGCCTAAAGTATTTAAGGTTATAAGTGCCTAAAGTATTTAAAGTTGGAAGTGCCTAAAGTTATAAGTGGCTAAAGTATTTAAGGTTATAAGTGCCTAAAGTATTTAAGGTTATAAGTGCCTAAAGTACTTAAAGTTGACAGTGAATTCATTTAAAATTTTGGAATTATAGCGGAAATCGGTCATTTTTCATGTAGATAAAGACTTTTTTAATGAACTCATCTTGATTTTTTGTGTTTTACCGAAATCGAAGATTCATGAACTCCGATTTATGATAATAAGAAGTTAAGTGAACTAAAATGAGATAAAATTTGTCCAGATGAGGCACTTTTTGAGAGGCATAGCACTTGTGCTGAGCGAAGCCGAAGTATCGCTACGGAATTCAAAAAAGGCGACATATAGATGAAAAAGAGCCATTTTTTTGCCAAATGAAAAACTTTAAAGGAGTGCTACTTCGGTAACTAATAAATTTTAACTTTGCATCTAACAATTTAAGTGTACTCTTGGTACTTATAACCTATAACTTAATATGACACTTCCAAAATTTATACTTGGTGATAATACTGAATATCCTAATGCCATTTTTGTAATTCATACCGAATTCCCCAGATTTATTATAAATCTTGAAGATGATGAAGTAGAATGGTTTGAAGACTTTGATGCTGAAGATCAACAAGAACTGGAAAAAGAAACAGAAAATGCTATTAAACTAGCTACTGAGTTTTACGATAGCGAAGTTGCAAAGTATGAAAATTAGTATATTAATAATGATTGAAAGACTTTTAGAATATGATACCGAATTATTTTTGTTTTTAAACAATTTAGGGGCTGAACCTTGGGATAATTTGTGGTTAATAATAACAAACAAGCTTGCGTCTATTCCTTTATATGCTATATTGTTGTTTTTGCTTTATAAAAAGTATGGACTAAAATCATTACTTGTTTTTGTAGTTGTTGTGGCTTTAATGATAACTTTTACGGACCAATTCACCAACGTGTTTAAGCGGGGATTTCAACGGTCAAGACCTTGCGGAGAGGCTAATTTAATTGATCAGATGCGGTTTATAGCTGTACGATGTGGAAAATACGGATTCTTTTCAGGACATTCATCTAATTCTATGGCAGTAGCGGTGTTTGCAGGTTTAATGCTTAAACCGTATTATAAATACCTTATTTTTATGTTACTGTTTTGGAGTGCAGTAGTAGCCTATAGTAGGATTTATGTGGGGGTACATTATCCGTTAGATATTGTTTGTGGATTAACGTTTGGTGCGATAGCTGGATTTCTATTTTACAAATTGGGTAAATATCTTTTAAAAAGATATGTGGCGACATAAATTAGTTATATAGTTATATAGTTATAAAGTTATAAGGTAGTTATAAATTAGAATTTTTTAAACCTGGATAATCTTCTGAAAAGAAGTAGTGCTGTTTCTAGGTTAACATGAGTGTTTAGGTTTTTAGCCCCAATAAATAATCGGCTGCAGCAAAAGGAGTGGTTTGATCGGTCTCAATAAGCTGTAATTGATTTACTAATTCTTTTTTGATTTTCGGACGATTGAAAAATGCAGATTTTAATTGTTCTTCAATGGTTTGAATGAGCCAAAATTTATTTTGTTCGTTTCGTTTTTTATTAAAGTATCCATTCTTTGTTGTTATTTCGGCGTAGTCTAAAATGATACGCCAAATAGAATCTATCCCTTCATTATTCAAGGCACTACAAACCGTAACTTTAGGCTGCCAGCTAGAAGATTTTTCAGGATAAAGGTGAAGCGCCCTGTTAAATTCTATCTTGGCAAGTTTAGCAGGTTTTATATTATCGCCATCAGCTTTATTAATAGCAATCGCATCTGCCATTTCTATAATGCCCCGTTTTATGCCCTGTAGCTCATCACCGGCCCCTGCTAATTTTAATAATAGAAAGAAATCGACCATACTATGAACTGTGGTCTCGCTTTGACCAACACCAACAGTTTCAATAATAATAACATCAAACCCAGCAGCTTCACATAAAATGATTGTTTCCCTGGTTTTTCTGGCAACACCGCCTAATGAATCTCCTGAAGCAGATGGACGTATATAAGCATGGTCGTCTTTTACTAAGTCTTCCATTCTGGTTTTATCCCCTAAAATACTGCCTTTTGTAAGTGAACTACTTGGGTCTATTGCCAAAACAGCAATGCGTTTTCCTTTTGAAGTAATATGTTTGCCAAAGGTTTCTATAAAAGTACTTTTTCCAACCCCAGGAACCCCAGTAATACCAATACGAATAGATTTATTTGCATGCGGTAAACAAGCTTTTATTATAGTGTTTGCCTTTTCTAAATGTATGGGGTTTTTACTTTCAACTAAAGTAATGGCTCTACTCAAGGCAGTTATGTCCTTATTTAAAATGGAGGCCACTAAAGCATCTGTGTTAATTTCAGATCTACGCTTCTTTTTAATAGCCTTGATGGACGATTCATTGGTGATTTCAGAAATTGAAACACCTTTTTTTTCTTTAAGAGCAGATTTTTTTTCTTTAGCCACGATTAAACAAATGTTTGTCTAATTTACTTATTTTATTTAATAACGTTATTTTGGTTACTGCCCACTGATTACTGCTCACTGATTACTGGACACTCATTTAAGAGGCACAGCAACTTTTACATCATCCCATGCCATTGTTAAAAATAAATTATCGGTAGAATTATCGAAAGCTATAGTAAATTGTTCTACTGTAGACGATAATTTATGCACAGGAACCTCAATATTTAAAACATCATAGTTAGGATTCCACATGGGTTTCATCTCAGAATCGACCCCCCAGGCATATTGTTTAGAATTGAATATAATGGTCCAAGTGGAGTCTTTAGGAACTGTCCAAAGTGTATATTTACCTATAGGTAAAGTCAGACCTTGTATCTCAAGATTTTTGTTGGTTTTAAAAGTAGTAGCTTCATTAGCTCCTGTACGCCAAATTTTATTATAAGGAACTAAAGCGCCAAAAATAGCTCTATTTTTTTTATAAGGTCTATTATAAAACACTTCGAGTTTTAAATCATTAAGTTTAAACTCTACGGTATCTTTGGGACTCAGTCGTGGTGAAAAAATATTTTCAACAAAAATGGAATATAGAAATAGCCCTAATGCTATTATGGATAAAAGAACTAATATACGCTTCAAAAAGGTATTCATATAGGGGTGTTTTAAAAGGTGATAAATATACTTTAAAAAGAAATGATTATTAATAATGTTAACACAGATTTTTGAATTTTCTTATTTAAGAAGGGAGATATTTTTTTGATTGCAGCGAAAAACAACTGATTTTTTGTTCATTTTGAGCTTCAATCCAAAAAAAATACCTCACTTCATAATAAAAAGACAAAAAAAGAATGAAAGAAGGCATTTTATAGCCGATTAAAAAGACTAAAACCATTCCCACAATTAAAAAAAATATTTTTTTGCAACACTATATTTTTTTTATCGTCTTTTAAAATGAACTAACTTATAACCAAAAGTAGAATTAGCATGTTTCAAGTTGACATTATTGAACAATGTAAACAAAACAATCGCAAAGCGCAATTACAATTGTACAACCAGTATTGTGATGGGATGTATGTGGTTGCCAAACGATTTTTAAAAGATGCTGCTGAAGCTGAAGATGTAGTACAAGAGGCTTTTTTAAGAGCTTTTACTAAACTGGATCAATATAAAGCTGAAGTCACTTTTGGTGCTTGGTTAAAACGTATTGTTATTAATAAAAGTATAGACTTCTTGAAATCTAAAAAACAAGAACTTGTTGAATTAGAAGAGGTGCACCTAAAAGTGGTCGATACAACACAGGATGACAAATGGTTAGTAGACGATGCTATTACATTAAACGATGTGAAAATGGCAATTAATAAATTACCTGAGAAGTATCAATATGTTGTGATGCTTTATTTAATTGAAGGGTATGATCATCAAGAAATTTCAGGGATTTTAAATATTTCCGAAGTGGCGTCAAGAACACAATTATCAAGAGGTAAAAGTAAATTACAAGAACTGTTAACACTTAAAAAAGATGGCACGAGATATTAGAGAGTTGTTTAAAGATGATAAGATAACGCATGAAAAGATGCCAGAAAATCATCAAGAAAGATTTCTTAAAAAGTTAGATGAAGCTATGCCAGTAGTAAGCAAACCTAAATTTAATTGGATGCGTATAGCAGTAAGTGTTGTATTGTTTATAGGATTGGGGTTTGGTGCTTTTAAGTTTTTTCGACCACAAGGAGACCAAACAGAAGGCCTAGAGGTCGTGGTTACTGAAACTGCTGAAACAAAAACTCTAGGAGATATCTCTCCTGGGCTTAAAAAAGTTGAAGATTATTATTTGGCGAGTATTAATTTAGAGCTATCTAAAATGACATATACTCCAGAAACCAAAGACCTTTTTGATGGGTATTTGCTACAATTGGATGAACTTGATAAGGAATATAAACGTTTATCTGCTGAATTAACCGAGTCGGGACCAAGCGAGCTAACAGTAAATGCATTGATTGATAATTTAAAGTTTCGTTTAAACCTTTTGTATCGTTTAAGAAGTCAATTACGAACGTTAAGTGCCTCGGACAGTACCACTTAAGAAGTGGAAAAATCAATTTAAAAATCAAAAAATGAACAGGACAATTATAAAAATTAAATTATTTGCTGTAAGCTTCCTCCTTGCTGGAGGGCTCATGGCGCAGCAAAAATTAAACAAAGTATCACAATCTATAAAAGTAGATAAAGATGTTACTATTGATTTAAACACAAGTCATTGCAATATTGTATTTGATACGTGGAATAAGGATGTTATTGAAATAGAAGCCTATATGGAGAGTGATGACTTAAGTAAAGAAGCATTAGAAGAAGCTTTGGAAAACTGGGATGTGGATGTGGATGTATCGAATGGACAAGTGGAAATTAAGGCTAAAGGGGCACGCGTAACAACTTGGGTTTATAATTCTGGGGTTGGTGATGATGCTGTACATGCTATCATGGAAGAGTTAAAGTTCGAATTGGCAGACCTGCCCGAAGTTCCAGAATTACCCGAGATTCCTGATATGCCAGAGCCTCCAGAAATTCCTGAACTTCCAGAGTTGCCTGAATTGCCAGAAGGGTTAAACGAAATTCACTTCGATTACAAAGCCTATAAAAAGGATGGTAAGAAGTATTTGGATAAATATACTCAAAGCTTCGAATCGAAATTTGGGAAAGAATATGCTAAAAAAATGGAAGCATGGGGTGCGAAATTTGAGAAGGAATGGGGAGAGAAGTATGGTAAAGAAATGCAAGAGTGGGCTGCTAAATTTGATAAAGAATGGGAAGAAGAATATGGAGAACGTATGAAAGCATGGAGTGAGCACTTTGCAGAAAGAATGAAAAGACAGGTGGAACATATAAAAGCTCAGGAGGCGCACGAAGAAAAGAATAGAATATCACGAGAAAAAATGCGAGACCAGCAAGAAAGAATGCGCGAAAAGCAAGAACAAATGCGCGAGCATCAGGAAAGAATCCGAGAAAGAATTGTAGAAAGACATGAAAGACACGCAGAGGAAAGAGAAAAGTTAGCAAAAAACAGGAAGGTGTTAATTAAAAGGATGGTTAATAAAGAATCCGATTCCAGAGTTAAAAAGACCATTAGAATAAAAATGCCCAAAAAGGCCAAACTAAAGGTCAATGTTAGACATGGTGAAATAGAATTTGCTGCTAATGTTGATAATTTACAAGCAGACTTATCACATACAAAATTTACGGCATATAGCATTAATGGAAGTTCTACTTCCGTTAATGCTTCATATTCGCCTGTGTATGTAAACCATTGGAATTTAGGAGAACTAAACCTTCGTTATACCGAAAATGTTGAATTGACCCATGTAAAACAGATGGTTTTAAATTCAAATTCATCTAACGTAACTATTAAACATTTATTGGAAAGTGCTCTTATTGATGGTAACATAGGCGATTTAAAAATTTTAGATATAGATGATGCTTTTTCTAACCTAAATATTATTATTCAAAATAGTAATGCCGTTATATCGCTTCCTAAAGTAGATTATAATTTACAGTATAAAGGGAATCGTTCTAGTATAGATCACCCAAAAAAATCGCTTAACCATAATATTTCTAATTTTTCTACAGGGAGTTTGACAAGTGGAAAAAGCATTCTTGTAAATGCTAAGTATAGCCATGTGACCATGCGGTAGGTCTACTTATAGCTTGGCCGTATAAACCTTTCATCATTTTTTATTACTGATGATCCTCCAGAAACTAAATTTTCTTCGCGTTGTAAATCCCAGTTTTTTATATAACTGTATGGGACCAAGATTGGTTTGATCTACGTGTAAAAAAGGAATCTTACCTTTTTTCAAGATGCCTTCTACTGTATGGGCAATGAGTTGTTTTGCGTATCCTTTACCAGTATAATCAGGATGCGTTATGACCGCGTTAATTTCAATAAAATTATTGGTTTGCATCCGCTCACCAGTTACAGCTACCAGTTTTTTATCTTTATAAATACCATAATACTGTCCTAAAGTATTCGTTTTTGGCTTAAAATATTCTGGATATACTAGTTTAACTATATTAATCAAGTCATCATAATGCGATTCGGTCAACTCTATAATGGTCTCAGTTATGGGGTAATCTATTTTGTTGTATATAATCATTTGTAGGCCTATATACTGTATGGGTTCTTTAAAATGCCATGGCATTTTTGGCTTATCTCCAACAATAAAGAAATCTGTAATTAATTTGGCGTGTTTTTCTATGGCAAGACTCGTGTCTTCGTTATTTATAAAAGCTCCAAAAGGGCCATAATCTGGATGAAAAAACTTGACATTGCCATAATCTATGGCATAATCATAATGGCAATCGGTTAAAGAGAACCAAACGGGATTATCTAAAGCATCTTCTGGTATTGACATTATTAAGAAATATTTTGACTTATAAAGGTAATAATATGTTCTTTTGAAGTGGTATAATCAAACCAAAATGTTTCGGCATTTTTTTTAAACCAAGTAAGTTGACGTTTTGCAAAGCGCCTCGTATTCTTTTTAATTTCAGAAATAGCAAAATCGAGTGTCCATTCACCATCTAAATAATTAAATAATTCTTTATAGCCCACCGTATTTAAGGCGTTTAGACCTTTAAATGGAACCAAGCTTTTAACTTCCTCCAATAAACCTTCCTGTATCATAATATCTACCCGTTTATTTATGCGGTTGTATATCATTTCCCTATCTGCAGAGAGTCCCACGGTAATTGTTTTAAATGGACGTTCTATTTTGCCTTTCTTTAAAAATGATGAATAGGGTTTGCCCGTGCCAATACAAATTTCTAAAGCACGGATAACGCGATGTGGATTATCGATTGCAATCTTGTTATAAGCAGCTGTGTCGAGTTGCTCTAATCGTTCTTGTAAATACGATAGTCCTTTTGTTTTTAAATCGTTGTTAAGCGTCTCTCGGATATTATTTTCTATGTCGGGAAAATCATCCAAACCTTTACTAACAGCATCAACATATAACCCGGAGCCGCCCACCATAATAACTGTATCATGGGTTTTAAAAAGTGTCTTTAAAGTACTTATGGCATCTTTTTCAAAAGCACCAACGTTGTAGTTGTCCTTTATGGATTTATGATGAATAAAATGATGCTTGGCTGTTGCCAATTCTTCTGGTGTTGGTGCTGCCGTTCCTATTTGCATCTCTTTAAAAAACTGACGTGAATCGGCAGATAGTATTTCAGTATTAAAATGATTGGCTAATTTTATACTTAAAGCTGTTTTACCAATAGCAGTAGGACCAACTATGGAAATAAGTGTTTTATTCATCAATGTAAATTATGTCCACATTTATAACAAAACTGAGCATCGTCCTTATGTTTTTCTGATAAGCAATTTACGCAACATTGAGAGTTGAGACGCACGGAGCTTATTTCATCTTCCGGCTTAGTTTTTGGTTCTTTTTCTTTTTGGGATTTATTTTGGTTCGTATATTCTGCCGAGACAATGCCAGTGGGTACAGCAATAATGCCGTAACCTAAAATCATCACTAAAGAGGCTATAAATTGGCCAAGTGGTGTTTGTGGCGCAATATCTCCAAAACCAACAGTGGTAAGGGTTACAATACACCAATATACACTTTTTGGTATGTTGGTAAAACCGTTTTCCTCACCTTCAACTAAATACATAATAGTACCCAAAATAATGGCGACTATTAAAACAGCAAATAAGAAGACCGCTATTTTTGCTCTACTGGTCTTTAAGGCATTTACCAAAGTATTGGATGCCCCTAAATAACGTGCTAATTTCAATATTCTAAAAACGCGCAGTAAGCGTAAAGCACGTAAGGCAGCCAGTGCATGCACACCACCAACCAGTAACGAAATGTATTTGGGTACCGTAGATAATAAGTCTATGATTCCATAAAAACTAAAAATATACTTTAATGGTTTTCTTACGGTTAAAATTCTCGCGATATATTCAATGGTAAATAATATGGTAATAACCCATTCTGAGGTATTAAGAAAATCATGGAATTGTTTATCAATACTATTAACACTCTCTAACATAACCAGTACAATACTAGCTAGAATGGTTATTAATAAAACAATATCAAATAGCTTCCCGGCAGGCGTATCTGCTTCATATATAATTTCGTGAAGTATTGTTTTCCAATGCCTTTTTTTTGGTTTGTCCATGTATTCAAAAGTAAGAAAGATAGATTACTTTTTCTTTAAAACTATAAGCGAATTCATTTGAATATTTACAATTTCACTCATAAACTCTTTTAAATATGGGTAATATTCTGGCTCATACATGGCTTTTTTAAAGGTTATCCTGAGTGTGGTAAGAGCCGTATTATCAAGAACTTTAGTAGAAAAAGTAACATTTCCTGAATTATATGGTAAGACTATATTTTTTTCTTCTGGGTGCTCAGCAATGGTATATTTGTTAGCATCAAAATTAAGTTTAAATAAATAAATATAGATGTCTTTATAACCAAAATCGATAGGATATGTTCTTTCTTCAAGTTTAAAAGGGTTTTCATTAAAAAATTTAACAAAAAAAGGATTTAAATAAATATGGTCTCCAGTATCTTCATAATTATAGTTTATGCGATAAGATTCTTCAAAGCCTGGACTTGTTATACCATTACTAGTTACTTCAAAATCGAAAATATCTAAATAAGGAAACTTATTTTCCAGTTTTTGAATATAAGCGTCGCTATTTTGGTAATATGATTTTTTAAAATTCAAGGCATGATATCCCGTTCTTTTTGAGCTTATATGTCCAGATATAATGTCATCCTCACCAAGATGCAGTTCCACATTATAATAAACGTTAGAAGGTCTGTTTGGTTTTATATCTACCCATTCACTACCATTTTTAAAATCCATAAGTCTGCCATAAGCATTTAAGCACCTAAAAGGAATATCACCAAATGGCAAGTAGTTATCTGTGGCATCTAAATAAAAGACCTCATTATTTATGGTCACTTGAACAATTAAGTAGTTAAAATCTGAGATAACCGGAAAAATTTTTGTGGCAAACCCGTTAGCTCTAGTTGATATTAGCACTGGTTTTACATCTATTTTTGACTCTTTTAATAAATTATGAAGCAAAATATTTATGGACGAGACATTTCCGGATTTGTTTTTAATTAAATCTTTTACAGAAACATCTTCAAATATTTTGTAGTCTCCATTCCATGTATAGTTTTCTTGAACGTATCTATAAATAGTCTTTGCCTTTTTTAATAAATCTTTTTCATTAATGGTCTCAGGGGCTAATAACTTTTCTAGATCTATAGGTTTTCTTAACTGCCTTCCTATATCTTTATCTGTTTTAAATTCATTATCTACGGTTTTCCATGTTTTTGTATAATTATATACTTTGCCATCAAAACCATTAAATGTTTTCAATTCGTATTCTACTCTTGCCAAATAATTCTTTTTAGAAGTCATGTAGTCTTCCTCTATAAAAGCAGGTATATCTTTCATGGCATAAATACTATTGGAACAATCTGAGCTACCACCTCTGGGGCCTTGGAGGCATTTTTTCTTTATTTCCGTAGTATTGGTTGTTAATTTTTTTCCACCTATTAATTGAATATTGTAATACCAGTTTCCTGGAATACTTGTTCTGTATTCGTTGTATAAAGTTGGTATATTGCTTTGGAAATCCCAACCCTTATAGTTGTACATAAAAGGAGAGGAAATCGTATAACTATAGGCTATTACAGAACCTTCTTTTATATTTGGTAGCGTAAATTTAACAAGGGTGTGGTTTTCATCATATTTTTCCCTAAAAATATCCTTTTCAAGTAATTCAGTTTTGATAACGTTTCCGTCTTCCAGATTATAAGTGGTTGCAACAATTTTCTTTACTTTTTCTGCTCTGTCTCCTCCTTTATTATATAAATGAATAGAAATATTGGCTTTATTAAAGCCTTCCTTATTTAATATTTTAATTTTTTGTTTTATCTCGGTTCTTAAGTCATAATCTTGTCTATCTACAAAGCTATTTCCAGATTTATAAATTATTAAAGCATTGGCAGTAGAATCTTTTTCGAAAGTATTGGTTTTTAGGTCTCCCAAATAAACCCTGTATGACTCAGGATGAAAATCTGATTGTGAAAAAAGGGCTAAGTTGGAGAGGAGCAAAAAATACAAGGTCATCTGTTTCATGCTTAATCGAATATAATTTGCTTTATTTTTTTGTTTTTACGCAGGTAGCTTTGAATAATATGTTGTGTATCTCGATTATTATCCATCGGGGTAATGATAGATTCTAAAACCTCAATATTATTTATTTGATAGTTAAGATTAAAGAAGCCCAGACCTTTAAAGACACCATTTTCAATGAGTATGGCACTATGCTCGTCAATAGCTCGACCCTTGTCTATAATGACCATATTTTTGTTGGAGTAACTGTTTTTGGACAACAGTTGTTCCACCCTTTTATTATAAGATTCGGCGGTTTCTTTTTTAATGCAGGCCCCTTCACAGGTTTTTATGCCATAATTAAAACAGCTTGTATTTGTTTTGTAGATGCCCGTTAACTTTTGGCATAAGTTGTATTCCTCAATAGCATTAATTATAAAACTTTTACCACTTTGTTTGTTGCTAAAAGTGGTCACTGGTTTTTTGCGTCCGTCGGCAAGATCAATTTTTAAATTAATGTAATCGTTTTCGTCCCTAAAACTATATAAGGCATGTGTAAAACGTGTTCTTCGCAATGCTCTATTAAATATAGGTTTAATACGTTTTATTTCTTCACTTTCTTTTAAAAGAGCTACTAATTCACTACCTGTAGCCTCGTAAGTTACCGCAGTTACCAGGGCTTGTATTTTTTTTGATTTTTGATTTGTGTTAGTAAAATGCTGATTGATTCGTTTTTTTATATTGTTGCTTTTTCCAATATAAATGATATCTCCATTAGCTTTATGGATATAATATACACCGGTAATAGCGGGTAATTCTTTTATGATATCTATATGCCGTGGTTCTAATTGGTGCTTCGGGTTTAACTGCACGGATTTTTGAATAATACTTTTAGAGCTGTCTTTGTCCAAAAGTATTTTAAACAGTTTTACTGTTGCTAGGGCATCACCAGAAGCACGGTGTCTATCGGTAACCGGAATACCGAGGGATCTAACCAATTTGCCCAGGCTATAAGAGACTTGATCTGGAATTAGTTTTTTTGAGAGTTTGACAGTACAGAGTGTTTTTCTTTCAAAATCAAAGCCTAAGCGACTAAATTCTGTTTTTAATATCCGGTAATCAAACTGTGCATTGTGAGCCACTAAAATACAATCATCTGTGATCTCAACAATACGCTTGGCAACCTCATAAAACTTTGGGGCGTTTCGTAGCATGTTACTATTTATGCCAGTTAGGTTTACTACAAAGGGTTGTATCTCACGTTCAGGGTTAACAAGGCTTATAAATTGATCGACTACTTGATGGCCGTCATATTTATAGATTGCAATTTCTGTAATGCCCTCTTCATTATACTTGCCTCCAGTCGTTTCTATGTCTAATATTGCGTACAAAAATTATTTATGCGTTTATTTGTTTTTTGTTAAATGTTATTGCAGAAGCCAGTTCCGAGCATAGTCGAGGGATGGTAATCTGTTCGCTCGAAGTTTTAATTAAAGGATGGGGGTGTGCCAATGTATTTAATGATAACTTCTTACGCCAAATATACTACTTCCAACTCTAACCATCGTACTACCACAATTAATAGCTAATTGGTAATCGCCACTCATTCCCATACTAATGGTGTTTAATTGATAGTTATCTGTACTTATATGTTTTAAATTCTCAAAAGTATCTTTTAAGTATTTGAATTCTTTTTTCACTTGATTTTCATCATTAGTAAACGAGGCCATTCCCATGAGTCCAACAATCTTAATGTTTTTTAACTCTGAAAATGTTTCTGACTTTATAATTTCTGAAGCCTCTCTTGGTGTCATTCCAAATTTAGAATCTTCTGAGGCTATCTTTATTTGAAGCAAACAATCTATAACTCTATGGTGTTTTATAGCTTGTTTGTTTATTTCCTTTAAAAGTTTAAGATTATCTACACCATGAATTAAACGTACAAAGGAAGCCATATATTTTACTTTATTGCTTTGTACGTGACCAATCATATGCCATTCAATATCTTTGGGCATGGTATCATGTTTTTCTACCATTTCCTGAATCTTATTTTCCCCAAAAATACGCTGCCCAGCATGATAAGCTTCCATTAAATCGCTTACAGGCTTTGTTTTTGAAACAGCAACAAGTGTGACGTGTTCTGGTAATGATGATTTTATATTTTGAAGGTTTTGTTTTATACTCATTATTAAATAAAGTTAATCCCAAATTTGGGGTCTTTCAACATCAATAGTTCTTAGATAGCTTAACATTTGTCCAGTATGTACAGATTCATGATAAGCTATACGATTAAGGTAATCACCAAGCGTTTTACTTTGTCCGACTTCGCTACGTTCAATTCTAATTTGCTCTAGATCTAACGGATTAGAATTTCTAATCATATTAATAAAATCGTTTCGATAGGTTTCTGCAAACTTAAGCTCTGCTTCTATACTTTCGTATGGTAAGTTTTCCCAAGGTGATTTATAAGACCCTAAGTTACCCCTTTTCTCCACAATCATATGAAATAAATGCTCTCCTTCTAGCACATGCCTTATCATTTCTATAATTGTAAAGGCTTGGTTATCTGGTTTCCAATGTAAATGCTCTTTTGGAATGCCTTGCCAAAGTTTAATGCTACGTCTTCTAATTTCAGAAAAGTTTAAAAGGATAATTTCAATGGTATTCATTTAAAATGGTTTAAGAATGGAGTGGTTTAATCTTTTGTAATTGTAGTGAAAAATAGTGATTTCCTGCCTATCAGCAGAAAGATATTCCCAAATGAAGTTTTTTTTGATCTGAATAGCATCGCTGCAAAGCAATAAAAAGTCAAGATGAGGTCATAATTATATTGTAGTTTTTTTTGATGAGATTCCTGCCTTCGCAGGAATTAAAATTCATAAATAGTAACACCACTTCGTAATTTTGGTTCGATAAAAGTACTTTTAGGAGGCATGGTTAAACCAGCATTGGCAATAGCCTTCATTTCTTCAACAGTAATAGGAACTAGACCAAAGCCTACTTTAAATTCGCCACGATCAATTTTACTTTTTATAGTCACAAGATCATTCTTGCCATAAGAGTAATCAATACGTGTATCGTTACGGACATCTGAGATCCCTAAAATAGGATCTAAAATAGTTTTGTAAAGAATATGAGTGTCTAAAGCCTCAAGAGCGTTACTAAATTCGTAATTATTTTTTCTTAAATATAAAGAATAAAACTCCCCATCAAGATACATGCTAAAATGATGTTTACCGCTTGGTTTATATAATTCGCTACCTTTGTTTTCAATGCGGTATACCATATCCAATTGTATCAAAAAGGCTTCTTTGGTCAATCCGTTTAAATCTTTAACCAGCCTGTTGAATTCATGAATTCTTAAATTAGATTCAGGAATTAAATAGCTCATAAAAAAGTTATATGGTTCTTTTCCAGTGTGCGTCTTGTTTTCAGATTTTAGGTCTTTAGCAAGTAAATATGACGAGGCAGACCTATGGTGCCCATCGGCAATGTATATGGTATCAATTTTTTCAAATTCATTACAAATACGATCCATTAGTTTCGGGTCATCAAGTTTCCATAAATAATGGGTATCTCTATAGGTCGTTGTAAATTCGAACTCAGCTCTATCTTTTTGTACATTAGAAATGATATCGGCAATTATGGTATTATCCGGATAGGTTAAAAGCACTGGTTCTGCATTAAAACCTACTGCTTTTAAATAATCTTTAAATACATGTTCTCTATATTCGATAGTATCTTCATGTTTTTTGATAATATCTTTCTCATAATCTCCTGAGCTTGCAGCAGCAACAATTCCAGAAAAAGTAATACCTTCTCTGTTTACAATTTTATATACATAATAGCTCGGCTTTTTATCTTGAATAAAAATAGCGTCTTCCTTAAATTCTAAATAACGGTTTCTAACTAAGGCATATCTCTCTTTCCCAGAAATTTCTTTTTGATATTTATACCCTGGATTTATTATGTGCAAAAATGAAAACGGATTATAACCCATTCTAGACTCACGTTCTGCTAACGTATAAGTTTGGTAAGAACGGGCAGCCACCAGGCTTACTTTGTCTCGTGTTGGTCTAACTGCTTTAAATGGTATTATTTTAGCCATATTTTAGTGTTCGGTATTCAGTATTCAGTATTTAGTGTTCAGTGTTCGGTGTTCAGTCTTCGTTGTTCGTTGTTCGGTGTTCAGTCTTCGGTCTTCGATCTTCGGTCTTCAATCTTCAATCTTCAATCTTCGGTCTTCAATCTTCAATCTTCAATCTTCAATCTTCGATCTTCGGTCTTCAATCTTCAATCTTCAATCTTCAATCTTCAATCTTCGGTCTTCAATCTTCAATCTTCAATCTTCAATCTTCGGTCTTCGATCTTCAATCTTCAATCTTCAATCTTCAATCTTCGATCTTCGGTCTTCAATCTTCAATCTTCAATCTTCAATCTTCAATCTTCGATCTTCAATCTTCGATCTTCAATCTTCAATCTTCAATCTTCAATCTTCGGTCTTCAATCTTCAATCTTCAATCTTCAATCTTCGGTCTTCAATCTTCAATCTTCAATCTTCAATCTTCAATCTTCGATCTTCGATCTTCGATCTTCAATCTTCAATCTTCAATCTTCACTACTTTCTACTTGGTCTTTACTTACAACCAAATTTATTGGGATTTTGAATCATATAGTTAATTAGTTTTCCAACTTCATAGCTTTCACTCATCAAACTATTGAAAGTTTCTTTTGAAATATATTTGCAATGCAAAGAAAATTCCAGCCATGTTTGGGTTTCTGGGTTTTCTGCATCACTATCGGTTAATTTACTTATAAAATGTTTAGGATATAATCTTTTACGATAGGCTTCAGAAATATTAGCGGATACACTTCTAGAAGATCTTCTAATTTGATCTGTAAGCGAATACATTTCTTCTTTAGGAAAGGATTTTGATAAGCGAAAAATTTTCATTGCTAAGTCAAACGATTTCTTATAAGCTAATAAATCTTGAAATTTCATTCTTAAATTTTACATTTACTGACCACTGACCACTGACCACTGACCACTGACCACTGACCACTGACCACTGACCACATACTTACCTTAAAAACTGTTTCGAAACGTGCTCCGCTTTTCTACTTTCTGAATAATCATAAAAACCTTCACCGGATTTCACCCCTAATTTACCTGCTCTAACCATATTTACCAATAATGGACAAGGGGCATATTTAGGATTTTTAAATCCATCATGCATCACATGCAGTATAGATAAACAAACATCCAAACCAATAAAATCGGCTAATTGTAATGGGCCCATGGGGTGTGCCATGCCCAATTTCATAACCGTGTCTATTTCATTGACACCAGCAACACCATTGTAAAGTGTTTCTATAGATTCGTTAATCATGGGCATTAAAATACGATTTGCTACAAAGCCGGGATAATCGTTGACTTCAACAGGTACTTTGCCTAAAGTTTTGGACATAGCCATGATGTCTTTAGTGACTTCATCACTTGTATTATAACCACGAATAATCTCGACCAATTTCATAATGGGCACTGGATTCATAAAATGCATCCCGATAACTTTATCTGGTCTAGATGTTACCGCAGCTATTTGTGTAATTGATATAGAGGATGTGTTTGTAGCTAAAATGGTTTCTTTCGAACAGGTTTCATCTAATTGCTTGAAAATATTTAGTTTTAAATCGACATTCTCAGTAGCAGCTTCAACAACTAAGTCTGCAGATTTTACGCCATCTGGAATACTGGTAACCGTAGTAATGTTCGATAGGGTTTCCGTTTTGTCTGCTTCAAAAATCTTTTCTTTGGCTACCATTCTGTCTAAATTCCTAGTGATGGTTTCCATGCCTTTTTTTAGTGAAGTTTCGCTTATATCTATAAGTTGCACTTTAAAACCACTTTGTGCAAATGTGTGAGCGATACCATTACCCATAGTACCAGCTCCTATAACTGCAATGTTTTTCATATGTTTAAATTTTTGTAATTATTTGATAGTGAATTAATTAAAAAATGTAGAACGTATACAACCGCTTCGTGCTCTCATTAAACCTGCCGGCAGGAACTTTAAACATATTCTTTTTTGAATATATTATTAAGGTTTATTAATGCTCGTTTCATGTATTTATATTTCTTGACTTTAATTGGTCACATGCGACCTTTGATAATTAAAATAATCATTTCCTAGAGCGTTTAATGATTATTTTAACCATGTTGGTTTCATGTAAATATTTTTAAAAACAATTTATTATTTGAGTTGCTACCCTGAGAGCTTCTGTACCGTCGTAAAGCGTTACAATAGGAGAGGTGTTATTATTTATTGCATCGGCAAACGTTTCTAATTCATCAAGAATGGCATTGTTCTCTGATATATTTGGATTATCAAAGTAAATCTGTTTTTTTACACCTTCGGCATTTTGAAGGATCATATCGAAATCCCCAGGTAGTTCCGGTGCATCTTTCATCTTAACAACTTCACATTTTTTCTCCAAAAAATCGACAGAAATATAAGCGTCTTTTTGAAAGAAACGTGCTTTGCGCATTTTCTTTAGTGATATTCTACTTGCCGTTAAGTTGGCAACACAGCCATTTTCAAATTCAATTCGGGCATTAGCAATATCGGGTGTATCACTAATTACAGAAACGCCACTTGCCGAGACATTTTTAACTTTGGAATCTACAACACTTAAAACAATATCGATATCATGAATCATTAAATCTAATACCACAGGCACATCAGTTCCTCTGGGATTAAATTCTGCCAAGCGGTGCGATTCAATAAACATAGGTGATTTAATATCGTCTTTTACAGCAATAAAGGCAGGGTTAAACCGCTCTACATGACCTACTTGTCCTCTAAGGTTGTGTTCGGCCAGAAGTTCCCTAATATGTTCTGCTTCCTCTACGGTGTTGGTTATTGGCTTTTCAATAAAGATATGTTTTCCCTTTGCAATGGCTTGTTTGGCACAGTCGTAATGTGAGAGCGTAGGCGTTACGATATCTACCACATCGACAGCATCAATAAGCGCCTCTATAGAATTGAAAAACTTATAACCAAATTCTGTTTCTACTTTGTTACCATTGGTTTCATCTGCATCATAAAAACCTACAAGGTTGTATTTTTTTGATTGATTAAGAAGTCTTAAATGAATTTTTCCTAAGTGACCAGCACCAAGTACACCAACTTTAAGCATATTTTTACGTTTTCCACAAAAATAAGATATTTATACTGAAATAACTGTAAAAGAAAATGATGAATTTTTACTTTATACAAAATAGAAAAATAAAGCATAGCCCTAGTTACGGTTTCTTTTTATACTGAAGTAAAAAGTAAAAAAGGGCGTTTTATTGTGGTTATTTCAAATGAGAAATGGTATTAGAACATGAATTTGATTATTTACAGCTAATTTTTGCTTATTTGATGCCGAAAATAAATTTTGCTTATTTTGTTTCCATCTTACAAATGTTTAACTAATTTTAGCCTTACTAAAGCTCCCTAACATTGAAAGATACTTTTAAACACCAAGGATTACGCCAACAGTTGGTTAATATTTTAAAAGCCAAAGGAATAACAGATATAAATGTTTTGAATGCTATAGGAAAAATACCTAGGCATTTATTTATGGATTCTGGTTTTTTAGACCATGCTTATCAAGATAAAGCGTTTCCCATTGCTGCAGATCAAACTATTTCACAACCCTATACGGTAGCATTTCAAAGCGAATTATTACAAGTTAAAAAAGGGGATAAAATTTTAGAAATCGGGACTGGAAGTGGTTACCAGACGGCTGTTTTATGCGAATTGGGCGCTAAGGTTTTTAGTATTGAGCGCCAACAGGAATTATTTAAAAAGACGAGTAAGTTTTTACCTAAATTAGGGTACCGTGCTAAAAAACTCATTTTTGGTGATGGCTATAAGGGCCTGGTTGGTGAAGCACCTTTTGATGGTGTTATTGTTACTGCAGGTGCCCCTTTTGTACCAAAACCTTTATTAAGTCAATTAAAGATAGGAGGTAGGTTGGTCATTCCTGTTGGTGACGATGTGCAAATCATGACTATGTTTATTAGAAAGGGACAAAAAGAATTTGAGCAGGAAGAATTTGGAGAATTTCGTTTTGTGCCCTTGTTGGAGGATAAGAACTAAACGCTTTTATTCATCTTTTAGCTGCTCAATTAGCTCCAGCCTTTTAACGATCGATTTTTTTTCAAGAATGGTTCCAGGTGATAAAACTCCGTTTGCGCCTATTTTTGAATGATCTCCGACCAGAGCGCCAAATTTTTCAATTCCAGTATCGATTATGGCATTATTATATTTAACCCGAATCCTTTTATTCACTCTTTCGTTATAATGGTTGGCCGCAATCGAACCCGCTTCAAAATTTACGTTTTGTCCAATGATGCTATTTCCAATATAGTTTAAATGGGCTATGGCGGTTTCAGAACATATTATACTGCTTTTTACTTCAGAACTGGGACCAATTTTTACTGACTTGTCCAAAAACACGCCTTCTCTAAAATATGAATTTGCTCCAATATGACAGTTTGCCATTGCTATAAACGGTCCTTTAATTGTAACTCCATTTTCAATAACAGTAGATTTATGAATAGCGATTCCATCCGTTATTTTGAAATCCGTACTGAGTTTAGGAATGATGCTTTCTATGACAGTTTTTAAGTTAAATGTTAATTCCCAAGGAGCTAGATTTTGTTCATTTTTAAAATACCCTGAAATATTAGAAATGAAATCTATAATGTGTATTTTTTGTTCCATTTAAATTTAACTGTTTGCCCTATGGCTTTTAAATTTTTAGTTGAGTTTTCCAATCATGACAAATTAGCTACGATTAGCTATACAATGGCATGTATACCTCTTTCAAATACAACAAGTTTAGAAATATAGTTTCTTATTTTGGGTCAAATGCACGATTATGGTATTTAAATGTTTAGTACGACAAGAATGTGAATTTCTGTGGTTTTTCAATTCCCCAGAGCCCCATTAAAAGAATCAACCCCTCCCACCACAGGCAAGGTTAAATGAGTTCCATCCAAATCAACAGTCAATGCTGTTCCTGGTTTTGGGTGTAATGTAAATTCTTTATCACTAGAAAAAACCATAAGCCCTATTTGTTGTCCTGCTTTAATAATTTGATCATCGGGCATTAAATCAAAAGACACCTCGTAAAATTTTCCGGGCTTTAATGGTTTGCTTTTTGTTAATGATTTATGATTTTGAGGGTCGGCCCAACCACGGGTGATGATATTATCTGTCATTCTTGTACCTTCCTGCTCATTCCAGGGAAGTGATACTAACCAAACCGATAAGTTGGCAGCAGGTTTACTACTTGCTAATTTTACGGTTATTTTAGGCGTTCCGGAAATATGAATGTCGTTTGTTAATTTAGGAGTTACATAAAGTAAACGATGCTTAGAACTTTCTGCTTTGGCTAGGTCTTTACCTGAAAATGAATAATCGTCAATTAAAGTTTCCTTTCCTTGTTTTTTTACTTTGGAAGTCCGCAAGCCACCTGCTTTGTGAGCGCCCATTGTTAGGTATAATGTAACATTAGAGGCTTCGGGGTTAGGATAATCTTTATAAGGTGTTGGTTCGTCCATTTTATCATATTCCCTAACGATCCAAGCTTTTGCGTCATTTTCAACACCATTATCTATACCATGTAGATAATGCGTAAACCAGCGGTTCATCATTTTAATTGGTGGTGGACCACCATGCCCAAATTGATGATAATATATTTGGGTTGGCAAGCCCATTTCTTTAGCTCTTTTGTAAATTCTATAGCTGTGTTCTGGCATGACGTTCCAATCATTAAAACCATGGGACATCAGTAACGCCGCTTTCATAGGTTTCATATCATGTATATAATCGCGATCCTCCCAAAAATCATTATAATCGCCCGTAATTCTATCCATACCGTTTTTCATTTCGGTATCTCTTATTTTGGCATTATTATGGGGGCGTTTAGACTCATCACCACTATGAATAAAATCATATAGAACATCAATATCTTCACCCAAATACCCTCCAGGAGAACGTACTAATCCGTTAGATCTATAATAGTGATAATACGATGTGTTAGGAGCGATAGGAATAATAGCCTCAAGCCCTTCAACACCGGTAGTGGCAGCTGCTAAGGGGATAGTGCCGTTATAAGAGGTGCCGGTCATGCCCACTTTTCCGGTACTCCAAAAAGCTTCAACAGTTTCGTTTCCGTAAGGTTCTGTGTAGCCTTTTACTCTACCACACAACCAATCTATGACAGCCTTGGGTGCCAATGATTCATTGTCGCCTCCAAGCGTTGGAGCCCCTTGGGATAAACCTGTGCCCGGTGAGGATGAATGCACTACAATATAGCCTCTAGGAACCCATTTGCTTATATGGGAATTAGATATAATGGGGCGTTCACCAACTCGTTTCACTTCTGGATGTATTGGGCCTTCTACTTGCTCACCTAATTCATGTTGTACATTCCAGAATAATTCTTTTCCACCCTCTGCAACACCTGCAAAATAGGGGCTGGAAACATATATTATTGGAAGTTTTAAACCTTCTGTTTCGGTTTGGTAAGGTCTTGTTACTGCAACATGCATCCTATCTAATTTACCATCACCATCGGTATCAAATGTGGTTTCAACAAATAAATCATGTCGAATCCATTTTTTTGGTGTATTGAATGCTTCTACTACTTGTGCTTGGCCATCTTTAAAAACAGGTACCGCTTTTGTTATGGGTTGTTGTCCTAAACTTAAAAAGACACCTGAAATAAGTAAGGTGCCAGTCAATACTATATACCTTAGTCTTGCTGAGCTATTCATGTTTTTTATTGATTTTTTGGTTTGATACCTCGAGGCCGTTTATTTAATTGGGAAGATAGTTTTTGGGGATGGCATTTTCTTTAGTTTCCTGAGTCCAGTAAATATTGATTATCCACCAACGTTTACCATCATTTAAGAACTGTATGCTATTGATACCTCTCATAAATGGTTTTTCGTCAGATTCACTATGAAAAGATTCATACGTACTAAATACTTGAGCAATATTACCGAAAGTATTTATTTTTCTATGTATTTCTTTTTCAAAAAAGCCATTTTCAACGAGCCATTTTCCAGAGCTTTTAATATAATCATCCGGAGACATATAACGTACTATAAGTTCCCCTTTCTTATTTTTAAAAGAAGGAATGAGTTTTGCGTCAGGTTTAAATAAAAATTTAAATAATGCCCAATCCCTCTCAGCGCCTTTTTCTCCCGAAATAACAGTGTAGAGTGTATTAATTGTGCTATCTAGTGTTTGCACTTTTTCTAAATAGTCTTTCGCTTTTTCTTGTGATTGCATAGACAGAGTTACAATACACAATAGCATAACTGATATCGTTTTTTTCATCTTCAGATATTCAAATGGATATAAATTTATTTAGATTAACAAAGTAAAGATTTTGTTAGTTTTGAAACGTTAAGGCTTTCTTAAATTTAAGAATATTTCATCGATATAAGCAGCGAAGGGCTATTAAACTTGTTAAATCAATTGAATTTAAAAATGTTGGATGCCCAATTTGAACTATTTGTAGTTTTTTTTGATTCTATCTAAATCACGTTTATTATCACGATCCTTAATGGTTTCTCGTTTATCATACAGCTTTTTACCTTTCGCTAAAGCGATGTCCATTTTAGCAAACCCTTTTTCATTAATAAACAATCGCAAGGGAATAATGGTAAGCCCTGTATTCTGAACCTCTTTTTGTAGTTTTTTTAGTTCTTTTTTGTTTAGTAAAAGTTTCCTTTCTGCTTTAGGGCGATGATTATAATAATTGCCAAAGGCATACTCTTCAATAGTCATATTAATAACAAAAAGCTCACCTTGTTCATTGAACTCACAAAAACTTTCGGCTATAGATGCCCTACTACTGCGTATGGACTTAATTTCTGTTCCAGTTAGTACAATACCGGCCGTATACTTATCTAATATTTCATATAGAAAGCGGGCCTTTTTATTCTGTATGTTAATCTTTTTTTGCATGGAGCACAAAACTACATAATTTTATGAAGTTATAGGTGTGCTATGTTAGCGAAAAAACGATTTAGACGCTAAAGAACGATTAATAGATTAGACATTTAAGGAAATAAAATTACTTTAGCGGGTGGAATCTAAAATAACAGAATTTTGGCTTTTGACCATTTTAGCCCATTGAAAAAGTTTAAATGCCTTCAATATATGAAAAAAACGATTTTATTAATTTGGGTTTTATTAGGTTTTATATCATGCAGAAGTATTAAAAACCATAATGAACAAATAACGAAATTGCATGATATAGCCCATTTACATGAAGATATAGACAAAGTATATACGCAATTAAAAAGGCACCATCCTAAATTATATCAATATACGCCAAAAGAAGTTTTAGACTTTAAATTTGATAGTTTGAAAAAGGCAATTACAACGCCTATTGATTCTAGGGAGCTCTACAAAAAGTTGGCACCAGTGGTATCCCAAATTAGGCAAGGCCATATTTCTCTAAGTTCTGCAAATAAATGGTATACTAAAAAGGCCCGTAAACAATTGCTTAAGCGTAAGTTTGAATTTTACGCCCTGGATTTTGAATATTTAGAAAATAAGCTTTGGGTTAAAGATACTAGAGGTGAAGATTCTACCATTATAGGAAGCGAAGTGGTTAAAATCGAAGATGACCTAACTTCAGACTTAATAAAGACCTACAAAACACGTTTTTCTTCAGATGGTTATAATACCACACTTTATAACAGGTATGTTGGCCGGCAATTTTCTAATTTTTATTATAAAGACAAAGGGTTTGTAGACAGTTTAAGGATTACTTTTAAAAACAAGGATTCTTTATTTGTCAAGACTTTTAAAAGGTTAAAAGAGAAAGAAAAATCAAAAAAACAAGATACGACCAAAGTTGCAAAACGTGAAAAATTAACTTCGGCAGAAAAAAGGGCCAATCGACTGGCTTTAAAAAAGAAACGAAAGTTTAACAGAAAGCATGGTTTTATAAAAAAATATAAAACCTACACTCGAAACTTTCGCTTTATGGAAGAAGTAAAAGATGTAGCTTATATGAAATTAAGAAGCTTTACTAATGGTAATTATAAGAGGTTCTATAAGGAAAGTTTCGCAAAATTGGATTCAGCAAAAACAAAATATTTAATTTTAGACTTAAGGGATAATGGCGGGGGGAGAATAGCCGAGATAGATTATTTGTATTCGTATTTAACCCTTGAGAACTATAAGTTTATAGAAGATAGCGAGGTAAATAGCCGTATACCGTTCTTGAAATTTTTGATGAGCAATACAACATCAAATAGTATAAAAGTATTATCGGGCATAGTGTCGCCGATCATTATTGTTCAGAATTTAATAAGAACGAGAAAACGACATGGTAAGTTGTATTACAGGTTTAGGCAAACCAGAGTTAAAGAACCAAGACCTTTACATTTTACGGGTAAAATTTATGTGTTGATTAATGGGAATTCATTTTCGGCTTCTTCGCTATTATCTACCCATTTAAAAGCAACAAAAAGAGCCACTTTCGTAGGAGAGGAAACAGGAGGCGCTTATAATGGTACGGTTGCTGGTATTTATAAGCTTTATGAGCTACCAAATACCAAGTTGAAAATAAGAATGGGAATGATGCAGATAGAAGCGCCCCAAAAGCAAAACCCAGATGGCTATGGTGTAAAACCGGATGTTGAAATTTTACCAGCTATTAATGATAGAAGTATAAAAAAGGATTCAGAATTGGAATGGATATTGAATGATATTGAGGAAAAGCAGGGGGTATTAGGTTTATAGTGCATGTTATTTAACATAAAAGCATGTTAAACACTTTTATTTATTTGACTTTTCTGATTAATTTTATTTAAAACCATTAAAATTATGAATCGCCATCAGTTTATTAAATCGGTTGGGATGACATCTTTAATTATTCCGGCATTCCCTTTGTTTTCTTTTGGTAAAACACAAGAAGAACCCCAATTGGATAAAGCTTTGGTTGAGAAATTTGTTGGTGCTTCTCATGGAAAGTTTGATATAGTAAAGGAGCTACTGGAAGAATACCCTACCTTGCTCAACGCGGCACATGATTGGAGACGTGGTGATTTCGAAACCGGATTAGGAGCTGCAAGTCATGTTGGTAATAAGGAAATGGCTCAATATTTTTTAGATCATGGGACGCAGGCCAATATTTTTACGGCAGCTTTGTTTGGAAAGTTGGATATTATAAAGCCTATGATGAGATTTTCACCTAGCCTTATAAACGTAAAAGGACCTCATTGTTTTACTTTGTTGCACCATGCAGAGAAAGGTGGAGACGATGCTTTAGAGGTTAAAGATTATTTACTTTCTTTAGGACTAAAAGAAATGAGAATTCCACTCTATTAAGACCTGTTTTTTTATTGTCTTCCCACAAAACATTTGTATTTTTGTTCTTCGATTTTTTAAAATGAACATCAAAAATAAATTATGAATTCATACGATGTAGCCGTAATAGGTTCTGGCCCTGGAGGATATGTAGCAGCAATACGTTGCGCACAATTAGGAATGAAAACTGCTATTATAGAAAAATATTCTACACTTGGGGGTACTTGCTTAAACGTTGGTTGTATACCGAGCAAGGCTCTTTTAGATTCTTCCCATCATTATGAAGATGCTGTTAAGCATTTTGAAGAACATGGCATAGAAATACCTGGAGACGTAAAGGTGAATTTAGAAAAAATGATAGCTCGTAAACAAGCTGTTGTTGATCAAACTACTGGCGGTATTGATTTCTTGATGAAGAAAAATAATATTGATGTTTACCAAGGTTTAGGAAGTTTTAAGGATGCGACCCATATTACTGTTTCTGGAGAAGAGGCTACCGAGATAGAGGCAAAAAACACTATTATTGCTACGGGAAGTAAACCTTCAAATTTACCATTTATAAATATTGACAAAGAGCGGATCATAACTTCTACAGAAGCCTTAAAGCTTAAAGAAATACCAAAACACCTAATTGTCATAGGTGGCGGTGTCATAGGTTTAGAGCTTGGACAAGTTTATAAAAGATTAGGAGCAGAAGTTTCTGTGGTTGAGTTTATGGATCGTATTATTCCAACCATGGATGCAGGTCTGTCCAAAGAACTCAATAAAGTTTTAAAGAAACAGAAATTTAAAATAAATGCCTCTCATAAAGTGAAGTCTGTTGAGCGTGTTGGTGATGAAGTTATTGTAAAAGCCGATAACAAAAAAGGTGAAGAAGTTACATTTAAAGGTGATTACTGTTTAGTGTCCGTAGGGCGTCGTCCTTATACGGATGGTTTAAATGCTGAAGCTGCAGGTGTAAAATTAAACGATAGAGGACAAGTAGAAGTCAATGATCATTTACAAACAAGTGCATCAAATATTTATGCGATTGGAGATGTGATCAAAGGGGCTATGTTGGCGCACAAAGCAGAAGAAGAGGGTGTGTTTGTTGCAGAAACATTGGCAGGACAAAAACCTCATATCGATTATAATTTAATTCCAGGAGTTGTTTATACGTGGCCAGAAGTTGCTGCGGTCGGCAAAACAGAAGAACAACTTAAAGAAGCTGGTATAGATTACAAAGTTGGGCAATTCCCCATGCGTGCTTTAGGTAGAAGTAGAGCGAGTATGGATTTAGACGGATTTGTAAAAGTTCTTGCAGATAAAACGACTGATGAGATTTTAGGTGTTCATATGGTTGGTGCCCGTGCTGCGGATATGATTGCTGAAGCTGTTGTTGCTATGGAATATAGGGCATCTGCCGAAGACGTGTCACGTATGTCCCATGCACATCCAACGTTTACAGAAGCTATTAAAGAAGCGGCGTTGGCGGCTACAGATGATAGAGCTTTGCATATATAATACATCATCATATTTTAAAAATAAAATGAAGAGGGTGTCTAAAAAGTCTTTATAATTTGATTTGTCAGGTTGAGCCTGTCGAAACCGATATTGATTATCAGTAAGTTAAAAATATTTCGACAAGCTCAATATGACATCGAACTTACTTTTTAGACACCCTCTTTTTTATTGAAGTGAAAAATGAGACTTTCATGTTGGAAGGTATAGCTAAGTTCCTATAAAATGGCATAGAATATTTAGAAATAAAAAATTGAAGTTCAAGGAAAAAAGCGTAGGCATAGCTTAGTTACGGAGAGTATTTTTAAGATAGAATATGAGAGTAAAAATAGCCTGTCTCTCATTGCTAGTGGGTTGATTTTGTAACCAATCATAAAATGCTGAGATGAGTTCTATAAGAGGTATTAGACATTATTTGTTTAGGTATACCCCCAATAAAGAAAGAAATATTATGTTATCATATTTAAACATTTAAGCTTAAAGAGTGCTTTTTATTGTAGGAATATCTATAGCCATTTTTCTTTCACTTCTTTTATTGATAAAAAAGAACAAATCTCGTGCAGATAAAATTCTGGTACTGTGGTTAATATTAATTTCTATTAATCAAATATTCAATTATTTAAATTTTAAGGAGGTTACTTATAAGTACCCAAATTGGCTAGGCATTGATTTTGGAATACCTATAATAATAGGTGTTTTCTTGTATTTCTATGTTAGGGAGATTACAGGAAATCCACTAAATCGTATTCCGAAAATAGTATTGCATTTACTGCCAACTATTTTTATTTACCTTTTGGCTATACCATTTTATAAATTACAAGGGACTGAAAAAGTATACATTTTTAAGAATAATGGACTAGGCTATGAATGGTTTGTGATAATTAATAATTGGGTTATAGCCATTTCAGGATTAGCATATTCTATTTGGTCTATTATTTTAATAAAAAAACATCAAAAAAGCATTCAGGATAATTTTTCTAATACAGATAAAAAAGAATTGCAATGGCTTCGATTGCTTTCATTTGGGTTTGTTATTATTTGGTTGTTTTCAGCTTTTTTTGATAATGATATTATTTTTTCGATTGTGGTTGTTTTTGTTTTGTGCATCGCTATTTTTGGAATCAATCAGCTAAATATCTTTAATTCCAATTCAGGGTTGGAAGGCATTAAAATAGCAGAAGAAAGAACCAACAATATAAATAACAAAGGCAAAATTGATTCAAAACAACCTATTGCTAAAGTTGGAAAGTATGCCAAATCTGGTTTAAATGAAGCGGACGCTACTAAAATTTATGCCAACTTAACTAGAATGATGCAAGATAATGTAGCCTATAAGGACGAAAACCTTACCTTGGTAGAGTTATCTAAACGATTGGAGGTACATCCAAATCATTTATCACAGGTAATTAATGAAAAGGAAGGAAAGAATTTTTATAATTACGTGAATTCACTTCGTATAAAAGAATTTATAAAATTAGCTTCATTGCCCGAAAATAAAAAGTATACCATGATTTCTTTGGCTTACGATTGTGGTTTTAGTACAAAATCTACTTTCAATAAACATTTTAAATTACACACAGGTAAAACACCTACCGAATTTTTTAGTAATTCAAGTATTTAATACCAAATGAATTTTAAAATGATTGGTAATAAATTTGAATTATAAACGGATTTAACCAGTTATTTTGAAGTTTATTTGGTATAAGTAGGTGTTTTTCTTTTTCCCTGTGTATACATACTTTGTTTTTAATAATTTATTTTCACTATAATCCCTTATAGTATAAGGCTTTGTAGGTTCTTTCTTGTAGGCACGTACTTCTATTTTTCATTGCCCTTGTAAACTTGATCTTTCCGAATTCAAATTTGCCACATCTTTGTTTAGGATTTACGAATTAATTTTTCGTCAACGATTCCTAGTTATGCAACAGTAGTTATTTCTAACTATGTATAGTAAAAGGGGCCCCTGTAGAGGTTTAAGATTAATGCGTATAAATAATTTATTACAAGTGTTTAGGTGTGCCTAAAGCATTAGAAAAATTAAATTGATTATCCGTAATATGTCATAAATCTTAAAATATATTGATTTTGTCATCCCGAGGCAACGAGGGATCTCATTGATTATCAACAGATTCTTCACTATAGCCTGTACTGAGCGTAGTCGAAGTATTCAGAATGACAAAAAAATCATTATGTATGATTACGGACATTCAGAAAATTAATTAATGAATTTAAAATATCAAATATGTTTTAGTGATAAGCGCTTTATAAAAAAATTAAAACCTAAAAAAAAGAATCTATTTGTGCAACCTTTCACCTTTTCGAATGTCAATAGATAAAGATTAAGAAAAAATAAAAATCAACCACAATACTGAAATTAATTCAGTACAAAAAAACAAACCAATAATTAATAAAAAAATGGGAAGTATTTACAAAAACCAGCTAATAAGAATCCTTAAATCTACTTTTAGCATTTGGCTGGAAGATAAAAGCAACATTCGTAAAAGAGAGATCGGATGTTATACCAAATGGATTTTAAAATGAGGGTAAAATAATTTAGAATATAGCGAGCACAGATGAATAATAAAATCTAAGCTACGGTTCTATACCCAGTCAAGCAGAGCACATGGTTTTATTATGAAATATGTGCGCGATAGAAATGAATTATTAGCTTCATTTTAAAGTTTATTTGGTATTAAATACAAAAAGCACGTTTAAAAACAAATTAAAAATTACTTAACACAAATTATTTTTAAATTTTATAAAATCAATAATCAAAAAGCGAATGAAAAATCTAGTATTATTATGTATGTTATTTACCGCGGTTTTGTCGGCCCAGGAAAATTACACCATCAGTGGTATAATTAAAGAGGCAAAAAATGGAGAAACGGCTTTTGGAGCATCGGTATTTTTAAAAGGAACAGACATTGGTTCCATTAGTAATGAGTATGGATTCTTTTCCATCACAGCACCGAAAGGTACATACACATTGATAATTTCTTATATGGGGTTCGAAAATATAAAGCAAGATATCACTTTAGATCAAAATCAAAAAGTGAATTTTGAAATGGAGGAAGAATCGACCCAATTGGATGAGGTCGTTGTTGTTGCCGAAGAAACCGAACGAGTAAGTCTTAAGAAACCAGAAATGAGTGTTTCTAAATTAAATATTAGAACGGTAAAGCAAATGCCTGTGGTTTTAGGGGAGGTTGATGTTATAAAATCTTTACAAATGCTACCAGGAGTCACTAAAAATGGTGAAGGTACTGGTGGTTTTCACGTAAGAGGCGGTGCCGTAGACCAAAACTTAGTATTACTGGATGAAGGCATTATATATAATACATCGCACATGTTGGGTTTCTTTTCTGTATTTAATGCAGATGCTATTAAGGATATTAAATTATACAAAGGCGGGATCCCAGCTCGTTTTGGAGGTAGAATTTCATCTGTATTGGATGTACGCCAAAAAGATGGGAATAGTAAAAATCTTTCTTTTACAGGAGGTGTTGGATTGATTTCCAGTAGACTAGCCGTAGAAGGCCCCATGTTTAAAGATAAGGGGTCGTTTTTAATAGCAGGAAGAAGCTCTTATGTAAACTTGTTTTTGGCGGCAGCAAATGATGAAAACAGACTGGGTTTTTATGATTTAAACCTAAAAACCAATTATAAATTAAATGATAATAATAAACTGTACCTATCAGGGTATTTTGGTAGGGACACCTTTAAGTTTGGCAAAAGCTTTAAAAGTAGTTACGGTAATGCTTCAGGGAATTTAAGATGGAACCACCTTTTTAATGATCGTTTATTTTCGAACTTATCTTTTATTTATAGTAAGTATGATTACGATTTAGAAATTACGGATGATGAATTTGATTGGATTTCTTCAATTAATAATTATAATATAAAATACGACCTTAAGTATTATGCTAGCGATGCCTTTAAGTTGGATTTTGGAATGAGTGGTATTTATTATGATTTTGACCCAGGCCAAGTACGCCCAACTTCTGAAACATCACCTATAAATCCTTTATCATTAGATAGAAAAAAGGCATTCGAAAGTGGCTTATATGTTAACGCAGAACACAAGATAACGGATAAATTAACCCTTCAATATGGTTTAAGATATAGTGGTTTTAGCCGTTTGGGAGGTGTGGCAATGAAAAACTATGCCAATAATCAGCCTGTAGTATATAACAGTACTTTGGGCATTTATGAGCGAGGTACAGAAATAGGGGAAACGACCTATAAAAAAGGAGAAAGTATCAAGGATTTTGGTAATATAGAACCTAGAATGTCTTTAGCATATCAATTAAACGAGTTCTCTTCCATAAAAGCAGGATATTCAAGGTCTGCTCAATATATTCACCTATTATCAAATACAACTTCGGTAACACCTTTAGATGTGTGGACTACCAGTGGAAAGTATATTAAACCGCAATTATCCGATCAGTATGCATTAGGGTATTTTAGAAATTTTAATAATAAAAAATACTCTCTGGAAGTTGAAGGTTATTATAAAACGACGGATAATAGAATAGATTATATTGATGGATCCAATCTAATAGGTCAAAATACCATAGAAACCGAAATTTTAAATGGTGAAGCCAGAGCTTATGGTTTGGAACTTTTAGTTCGTAAAAATGAAGGCATGTTTACAGGATGGATATCGTACACCTTATCTAAAGCAGAACAAAGAACTTTGGGAGGTACCGCAGGAGGTCCTGGAATTAATAATGGTAATTGGTATAATTCTTCTTTTGACCGAACACATGATTTTTCGGTCACTGGAGCCTACGAGTTAAACGATAAATGGACTTTTGGAGGTAATTTGGTGTTCCAAACGGGTAGGCCTGTAACATATCCTAACGGACAATATCAATATGAAGGGCAATCGGTAGCTAGTTTTTCTGATAGAAATTCAGATAGACTACCTGCTTACCATAGGCTGGATATTTCTGCAACCTATAAACCAAATAGAAAGCCTAATAAGAGATGGAAAGGCGAATGGGTTTTTGGTGTTTATAATGCGTATAATCGAAAAAATGCCGCTTCGATTTCTTTTACTCAAAATGAAACTTTAGGTATTAATGAAGCCACCAGAACAGCTATTTTTGGAATCGTACCATCTGTAACATATAACTTTAAATTTTAACAAAATGAACATATATTTTAAATTATTCATACTTTTTTTAGCCATGTCTTTAACATCGTGCGAAGATGTTATATCCGTAGAGGTACAAACCGCTCCTAGCAGATTGGTTATTGAAGCATCTCTTGATTGGGAAAAAGGAACCGCAGGAAACAATCAAACAATAAAATTAAGTAAGTCGACACCTTATTTTGATACCACTACTATTACAAGCGTTACAAATGCTTCTGTAAGAGTTGTTAATGATGATGATGACACAGAATTTATTTTTACACACCAAGGTAATGGGATCTATACAACAACGGCGTTTATTCCTATAATCAATCAATCGTATACTTTAGAAGTGGTTCATGAGGGAGAAACTTATACGGCAAATGAAACTTTAACACCAGTTGTAGATATTGATAATATTACACAATCAATAGATGGCGGTTTTGATGATGAAGAATTAGAGGTCAATATTATTTTTACAGATCCAGAGGCCGAGGAAAACTATTATCTATATAAATTTAAAAGGCAAGGGGATTTATTACCGGCACTGGAAGATGGAGATGATGAATTTGTTAATGGTAATGAAATTACATGGTGGTTTGAAAAAGAAGAAGATGATGACACAGATGAAATAGAGGCCTTTAGGGCAGGGGATGTTGTGGATATTTCATTTTTTGGCATCTCTAAGGCCTATTCCAATTATATAGGCATCCTTATAGAACAATCTGAAGGTGCCGGTCTTTTTAGTTCAACGCCTGTACCTTTAAGAGGGAACTGTATCAATACAACAACTCCTGATAATTATGCTTTTGGATATTTCAGGTTGACTCAAGTTGTAAAAACGAGTTATACGTTTCAATAGACTTGGGGTCTAAAAAACTTTATAAATTTGGTAGTACCCAATATGGCTAAGTCGATATAAAATGGCATAGAATATTTAGATATAAAAAATTGAAGTTCTAGTTAAAAAGCGTAGGCATAGCCTAGTTACGGCGAGTATTTTTAACGAAGAAATTCGGTTTTTTACTCTGAAGGTTCATGTTATTTTATATTGATTTAGCTATAAACTGTGTAAAAGTTTGAAGCGAGGTCGAATTCTAAGTTAAAATCTAAAGAATTCCCTAAAATCTAAAGACCTTTCATTGACTTGAGAGGTCTTTTAATAATGGTAAAGTTTCTGGCTATTAATTTAGCTTTGGCAGTATTTAAAACAGAGGCTTTGTGTTTGCCGTCTTCGATCTTCCTTTTGTAATACCTGCAATTGTAAATTAAGCCATGCTTTAGTTTTTCTATATCGATATTTTTTATCAATGTATATGCTGAAAATATGTTTATATTTATCAATATATATGTTTATATTTTTTTTTGTTTAAAAAAAACAATCATAGTTTTAGGTACCCAATTCAAAGAATCCAAAGCATACAATAATTGTATTCGAGACATAATTATTAGTTTGATCCGTTAAATGGGTAAAATACATGTAAAGCAAACTATGAACGTAATAATTGACCCTAAAGTATTTAATACCAATTATGAATTAAAATACGCAATTCAAACACATTCATTAATTCGTTTTATCACTTTACTTGTCATTTCCATAGCTTAGGCTATGCAAATAACTCGCAGCAGGCTAAAACAAATAAGCAATGTCGTTTTCTGTAGCTCACTTTAATTCATAATTGGTATAAGGTTACTATGATATATAAAAATCATGGAAGTTCATCACAATTCAAAATCAGCATGTTTCCAGCTTTTTTTAAAAAGTGTTTCATAACGTTCGGTGTTTTCTTTATCTTTCAATGTTTCATACGCCGTTTTTATACCATGATATGCCCATCCATTTTTTGGTAAGCGTTCCAGATCTTCGAGATATAAATCAATGGCCATTTTCTGTTGTCCGTTTAGTCTATAAATACGCCCTAAATGATGGCGAATCGAGAAAAACCAATCTGGCGGTTCATTATAGTTTAAGGCATCTTCCATTTTAACAGCATCTTTCAAAAGAACAATGCTAGCTTTTAAGTTGCCCTCGTGAGCTAAAATTTCAGCTTTTAAAACTTTTTCAGCTATGTTGACTAATTCATAAACCGAGTTAATATCCCAAACGGTCACATTACTTAGTGTGTCGTCTTTTGCTAAAACCTCAAGTTTTAATAATTCTGCTTTAGCTTTGTCTAAATGCCCCTTTCCTAAATGTGCCATGCCTTCTGCATAATGTCTAATGGCTTTGGGATATTTTAGGTCGTAGGTTTCTAGTTTCATATTTAAAATGGTATCCCATTTTTTAAACTTCACAGCTACATAATATGGAATGGTATAATAGTGTTGCAAAGTACCCCAACCAGGTTGTTTCATAATTTCCGGATGCACATGTTCCGATACTTTATTGGCTCCGGCCATGGCCCAATGGCTATTGCCTTCTAAGGTGGCGGTAGCAGCCATAAAATGATAATTATGCGGATAATAGGCGAGTGGGTAAGCCCCTTGGGCATGACAGCTTGTAACATAGGCGCTATCTGCCTCAACAGCAGCAATATTCGATAGGGTGCCTTTGTGGTATTCTCCCGTTCTTATATACGTATGGGATGGCATATGTAATAAATGCCCAGAACCGGGCACTAAGCCATCATCAAAAGCTTTTGCAGATATATTAGAACGTTCTGGTGTACGGGAAGCCTCAACAGCATGAATATAAAAATGATGTGCTCCAGGGTGTTTTGGATTTTGGGCAATGAGCTTTTCTAAAAGTGTGATTATTTCAATAGTCCACGGTTTTTCGCTGCCATCTTTTTCATTTAAATCCCAAGGGTGCAAATTCATAAGCGATTCCGCATATAAAGCACTAATTTCCGTATCCTCTGGGTATTGCTCATATAAAGTTTTCATGGCTTTAGAATATTTAGTGTCTAAAGCCGTTCTATCTTCTGGAGGTTCGAGGGCATAGCGTAATGCCATAGCATCAATAAATCGCCTTTCCTTTTCCGTAGCATTTTTAGATAGCTTTTTTGCGCTCTGTATCGCTTTATAAGCGCGTTCATAGTTGTCATCTTCCATACCGGCATTGTAATTTGGTCCTAATACATAGGCGTATCCCCAAAATGCCATAGCGCAATTAGGATCTAATTTGGTAGCATAATAGAAAGAACGGGCAGCTTCTGCATGATTAAAGCCATAAGCTAATGCCATGCCTTGATTAAAATAACGTTGCACCAAAACATTTTGGGTCGTAATGGGATAGTTTACTGCATCGTAGCCTTTTAAAAGTGGTGCTATGTTATCTTTTTTATACCATTCAGCATCCGTAACTTGTGGGACACAGGCATATCTGGACGATGCCGTGGGTTTAACTATAAGTTCTTTTGGTTGTTCGGTCATTTTTTTACATGAAAAAAATAAATTTAGGGCCATGAATAATAATACATACCTTTTCATTTTGTAAAATTTTATTTTTTAGTAAATTGTCTTACAAATTACTAAACTTTTTAAAGGTCTTTAACATAAAACTTCTTTATTTTTGTTTTTATGGATCCAAAATAAATAGGTTTTGTTCTTTAATAAGTGACATATCTTAATTATAAACAATTAAAATAGCGAAACGCGCTACATTTGAAACCCCTCGAAAATATTAATAAACTATCTGATGAAGATCTGGTAAAAGCAATTGTAAAAGACAATAACACATTGCTTTTTGAGATTTTATACGATAGGTATGCTATGCTGGTATATAATAAATGTTTGGGTTTTGCCAAGGATGAAGACGAAGCAGAGGATCTAACTCAAGATATCTTTTTAAAACTTTTTGTTACGTTGGGAAGTTTTAAAGAGAAATCGAAGTTTTCAACATGGCTGTATGCTTTTACATATAACCATTGTGTAAATTATGTAACTAGAAATACTGCAAAAAAAATAGAAAAACAGTCTGTAGATTATAAAGAGGTTGAAAACCTTTCTGAAAAAGAAGACGATGGCCATAGTTTTCTTGATATGAAAATAGATAAACTAAAAATAGCTTTAGAACTAATTTCTCCTGAAGAGAAAATGATCTTATTACTAAAATACCAGGATTTTCTTTCTATAAAAGAGATTGAAAGTGTTTTGGAAATTGGAGAAAGTGCCGTTAAAATGAGGATTAAACGCGCTAAAGATAAGTTGATAACAGTATATAACGATAATATCTTAAATAATGGAGAATAATCCGTTTAAAAACATAAACAAACCACTTAAGGAGGTTCCAAAGGAACTTAAGTCCAAGGTTATGAGAGATATTGCCATAGCTAAGTTGCTTATGGATCTTGCTGAGCTATTTTCTTATAATATAGGCGACTTGATCGAATCTGTTATGAAGCAAAGAGAAAACAAAAAATAAAGAAAAATTAAGTATAACACTAACAAAATTAAAATGGAAGAAGCAGGAAAATGGAAAGATGTAGCCCTAGAATCTTTGAGTAAGATGTGGCTTGAAATTACAGACGTATTCCCCAACATTATAGGAGCTACCCTAGTCTTGTTTATAGGCTGGTTGACGACTAAGTTCGTTGTGAAAATTATCAAGAAGGCTTTAAGACTTGCTAAAACCAACAAACTTGATGATATGATAAATGACATTGAGGTTGTTGAAGGGAAAAAGCTGAATTTTGATACTGTAAAGTTGGTGTCAAACTTTGTGAAATGGGTCATGTATATTATGCTATTGATTATGGCGTCCGATATTATGAACCTAACCATAATTTCTGAGCAAATAAATAACCTTTTGGGTTATTTACCACAATTATTTTCGGCATTGGTAATCTTTACGGTTGGATTAATTTTAGCAAATGTCATCAAGAAAAACCTAAAAGCTTTTTTTGAATCTATGGATTTATCTGGGGCTAAAATTATAAGTCAAATCGTATTTTTTATAATCCTCGTATTTACTTCCATAACAGCGTTGAACCAAGCAGGTGTTAATACCGAAATTATTACTAGTAACCTCACCATGATTTTAGCTGCTTTTTTATTGGCATTTGCTTTGGCATTTGGATTTGGTGCACAAAAAGTAGTTGGGGATGTATTAAAAGCCTTTTATACTAGAAAAACATACGAAATAGGGCAGATCATCGAATTTAACAATATAAAAGGAGAGGTTAAGACAATAGATAGTATATCTATTACGTTAAAAACAGAGGAAGGAAAATTAGTCGTTCCTATTAAAGATATAGTAGAGAGTCAAGTAAAAATCAAGGATTGACTTTAGTTAGGGTTAAAGTTTTGGTTGGTTACATTTCCGAGTTTTTAGCAACTCTCTATAACCCCCTTTTCACTTATTTGGGAAGGGGGGCATCTTTTTTTAGAACTTTTCGAAAATGAACACTGTTATGAAATCGAACATGAAATTGAACATGAAATTGAAAATGAATACTGCCTACTGAATACTGTTATGTAGTCGAAATTGAAATCGAATATGAAGTCGAAATCGAAACTAAATACTGTTTACTGCCTACTGAACACTGAACACTGAACACTGCCAACTGTTTTATTGAACACTGCCCACTAAAAACTACTTCCGCTTATTCCTTTTATTATAATTCTTATCGCCTTTTGTTTTAGGTTTCTTGTACTTTTTAGCTATTTTAAATTTATAAGAACCGCCTAAATTTTCTTTGGAATTTTTTGCGGATTTTTCATGAAATGCAGGTCCTGGAGCATCTTCATCTTTTCGTTTAGCAGGGTTGTTGCGTTCCTTTATTTGCGGACGTTCTTCTTCGATTAATTCTGTAGAAATATCAACAGCCATTGGAATTTCCAATAATGGAATCTTCATATTCATTAAAGCCTCAATACCATCAATAGACGCTTGTTCGGCCTCAGTGGAAAAAACTACCGATTGACCTTCACGTTCAGCACGCCCGGTCCTACCTATGCGATGCATATAATTTTCGGGGTAAAGCGGGGTGTCAAAATTTATGACATGCGACACGTTATCAATATCCAAACCGCGCGCCATCACATCAGTGGCAATTAAAATACGGTTGTCACCATGTCGAAATTGCTCAATACTTCGTAGCCTGTAGTTTTGGGTTTTGTTAGAATGAATCACACATAATTCGTCATGGAATATCCCGTCCAATTTTTCAAACAAGCGATCGGCCATGCGTTTATAGGCTACGAATATTAAAACCTTATTAAAAGTTTCGGCGTCATTTAGTAAATGTGTTAGTAAATTGACCTTGGTATAAAAGTTAGGAACATTATAACGTGTTTGCGAAATATTTTCAAGAGGCGTCCCCGAAACAGCAATAGAAATGCGCTCAGGACTTTTAAAGAACTCGTTAATTAAAATATCAACATCTTTTGTCATCGTTGCCGAAAACATAATATTTTGTCTACGTTCAGGTAGTATATCAAAAATATTGATTAATTGATGTCTAAAGCCTAAATCGAGCATCACATCAACTTCATCAATGACTAGCTTTTGTATCGATTTAAGCTGTAAAACCCTGCTTAAGGCCAAATCGTATAACCTTCCGGGCGTGGCTACCAGAATATCGATGCCCTCTGCTATTGCTTGTTTCTGGGTATTGATATTAGTCCCGCCATAAACCCCTAAGACGCGGTTGTTAATGTATTTGGAAAGCTTTTCAATTTCATCTACCACTTGAACCACTAATTCGCGTGTAGGTACTAAAACCAAAACACGTGGATTTTCTTGAGTAGAATATTTTAAATTTTTAATAATGGGCAGCATATAGGCAAAGGTTTTCCCTGTACCAGTCTGTGCGATACCTACCATGTCCTTACCAGAACAAACCACATTAAATGCTTGTTCTTGAATAGGCGTAGGGGTGGTAAAGCCCAAATCACTTAATGCATTATAAAGTGGGGTATTTAAATTTAAATTTTCAAAACTCAAAATGATGCTATTTAGCTGGCAAAGTTAAGCTTAATATTTTTTTTAGGCTAAATGCCTGTCGTGTATTTCAATACTATAGGACACTTTAAATGTTTGTTGTGGCATTAAAGTTAAAATGCCCTCTTTCTCTTTTAGGTTCTGGTTGGTGCTTTCGCTATCTGTAATCCCAAGCCAAGGCTCAATACAAACATAGTTACCATTAGGTTTTGCCCAAATACCTAAATAGGGGAAGTCTTTATAACTAACGGTTAGAACAGGGCCGTACAATGTACTGTTTAAAGTCACTTTTTTAGACTTTAAATCTTTAAAAATAAGTGCATCGTCATTGAATAGATCATGCTTTAGGTTCAAGATATTAGAGTTTTTAAAAACGGTTCTGGTCTTATTGGAAATCAAACCATTTTCCATGTTGATTAAATGCATTTCAGAATTCTCGATACATTCAAACTCTAAGTAATAATCATTATAAGTTTCATTGTTATATACAGGGCATTTAAAAGCGGGGTGTCCACCTAGTGAAAAATACATGGTCTTATCATCATGGTTTTTAATAGTATGTGTTATGGTAATGGTGTGGTCTATGAGTTGATAAGTAATAAAAAAATCAAACTTAAATGGGTATATTTTTAATGAGTCTTTATCATAGCTTAATCTAAAGGTTAAGGAATCCTGATTTTGTTCCTCTAATACTAAGGTGTCATTGTTTCTTATAAAACCATGTTTAGGTAATGTATATTTTTTATTTTCGAAAAAGTAAGTACCGTCTTTTAATGCACCAATAATTGGGAATAGGTTAGGCGCATAGCTGCCCCAAATCTCTGGATTGGCATGCCACATAAAATCGATTTCGTCTTTAACCGAAGTGATTTTACACAGTTCTGCACCCCTTTTTTTTATTGCTATTTTTAATTTTTCGTTTTCTAAAGTGAGCATGAAAATGACCTATTTTTAATAATCGAATTGTTTAGATGAAGTGGTTTGAATTACCCAGTCAAGCTGAGCACATGTTTTTTGATTGAAGCGAAAAATAGTAATTTTATTCCCAAATGAAGTCTTTTTGAGCTGCATAGTACTGCTACGGAGTAATAAAAAGACAAAATTAGGGGATAAAAGAGCATTTTGCAGCCAATTATAAAAAGTTTAAACCACTTCAATGACAAAACTTGTAATTTTTTAAGGATTCTAACTAACTTTACGCATTAAATTTTATTATTGAGGACAACACAAATTCACAATTTAGACAATACTGATCAATTTAAAAATCAATTACTGATTTGGAGTCAGCAATTTGATGATGTTGTTTGGTTGGATTCTAATAACTATAAACAAAATTATTCCAACTACGAAGCGGTCTTGGCAGTAGATGCTTTTACTAGTATTCAAACGAATTTTGAAGGAAGCTTTGACATGCTCAAAGAATATCAAACCAATGTGAACGATTGGATTTTTGGGTACTTAACGTACGATCTAAAAAATGATGTTGAAGATTTAAGCTCTAAAAATTTTGATAGCCTAGAGTTTCCGGATTTGTATTTTTTTCAACCTAAAAAGTTGTTTCTGTTTAAGGGGGATCAAGTCGAAATACAGTACTTGAATTGTGTGGATGATGCCTTTGAGGAAGATTTAAAAAACATATGTCATTGCGAAGCCTGCCTGTCGGCAGACAGGGAGGTACAACGTGGCAATCTCTCAAATGAAGAGAATCAAGTAAAAATAAAACTCCGTATCCACAAAGATGAGTACTTTGAAAAGGTAAAAAACATGCTTGCACATATTCATCGGGGCGATATTTATGAAGCCAATTTTTGTCAGGAGTTTTATGCAGAGAATACCAGCATTCATCCATTGGAAACCTATTTGAAACTTAATAGTATTTCTAAGCCTCCATTTGCAACATTCTTAAAATTTGGTAATAAATATTTGTTGTCGGCATCTCCAGAACGTTATTTAAAAAGAGAAGGAGAAGTGATTATTTCGCAACCTATAAAAGGAACTGCCAAACGCTCTGAAGATATATTGGAAGATGAAAAGCTAAAAGAAGTCTTATCCCAAGACATAAAAGAACGCAGTGAAAACATTATGATTGTCGATTTGGTGCGTAACGACCTATCTAAAACCGCTATAAAAGGTAGTGTGAAAGTAGAAGAACTGACCAAGGTGTATACTTTCGATCAAGTGCATCAAATGATCTCTACTGTAACCTCAAAGATTGAAGAAACAACACATGCGGTCGATGTTATTAAGAGTACATTCCCAATGGGAAGTATGACGGGAGCTCCTAAGATTTCTGCCATGCGAATTATTGAAGATTTAGAAGAAACCAAAAGAGGGTTGTATTCTGGATCTGTAGGCTATTTTTCTCCTACAGGCGATTTCGATTTTAATGTGGTTATTAGAAGTATTCTTTATAATGAAACCAAAAAGTATGTGTCTTATTCTGTAGGCAGTGCCATTACAGCGAAGAGTGATCCCTTACAAGAATATGAGGAGTGTCTGGTTAAAGCTAAGGCCATGCGAACGGTTTTGGAAAGCTGATTTCAGTATTCAGTGTTCAGTGTTCAGTATTCAGTGTTCAGTGTTCAGTGTTCAGTTTCAATTTCGACTTCAACTTCATAACAGTGTTCAGTATTCAGTATTCGGTGTTCAGTGTTCAGTGTTCAGTTTCAATTTCAACTTCGATTTCATTTTCATAACAGTGTTCAGTTTCAATTTCGATTTCGACTTCAGTTTCATTTTCAATTTCATTAACTTTGAAAAGTATATTAATAAAGGAGTATCTTCCTTAAACCAAAAAAATAAAATTATAAGTTTGTATTATGAAAAAAGCAATAAGTATTTTATGGATCGGTTTATTAGTTTTAGGTTGTAAAAAAAATACCAATGTTCCAATGTTTTTTGATTATGGTTCGGTAAAAGAAGGCGTATATGATAATACTTTTTTTAAGTTTAAGCTACCTATAAATCCAGACTGGTATATATTAAATAATGATGAAGCAGATCGGCTCTATCAATCTGGTAATGATTTAGTTTCTGGAAATAATGAATCCTTAAAAAAAACATTGGATGCCTCTATGGTCAATGTTGCTAAGTTGATTACTGTTTTTAAATTAGAACTAGGGGCCACAGACGATTTTAATCCTTCCATACTTATAAATGCAGAAAACCTGAAAAATTACCCAGGGGTAGATACTCCTACAAAGTATTTAGCACAAGCTAAAGCATTGATTCGTCGATCCGCTATGGATATTGAGTACATTGAAGAAAAAGATAAAGTACAAATTGGATCTCAAGATTTCGTGTTTATGAGTTTAAAAAATAAGGGGTACGGATATGAGATTCTCCAAGATTATTATGTGACCTTAAAAAAAGGGTTTGCCATATCATTTATTATGTCTTATACTACAGAAGAAGACAAGGATGTATTATACAAGATGTTCGATAAACTTAAAATTTAAAAATTATAAACGATTTTAAGCACCATATCCGTGAGAACCTACCTTTCCTTAATGAAAGTAGGCTTCTTATTGCTATTTCTGGAGGACTGGATAGTGTGGTTCTAACCCATTTATGTTATCAATTAAATCTAAATATTGCTTTAGTGCATTGTAATTTTAATCTGAGGGGAAAAGAAAGCGATGCCGATGAAGATTTTGTGTTACAATTAGCCGAAGATTTAGATTTAGAAGTATTTATAGAAAGTTTTGACACAAAGAACTATTCTAGTGCAAATAAGCTGTCAACACAAATGGCAGCACGAAAACTGCGCTATGATTGGTTTGAAGAGCTAGCTGAACAGTTACAATTCGATTATATTTTAACGGCACATCATGCAGACGATAATCTGGAAACCTTTTTGATTAATTTATCCAGAGGCACAGGCTTAGATGGTTTAACAGGAATTCCAGCGGTTAATAATCATATCATTAGACCACTGTTGCCATTTTCAAGAGAGGTTATTGAAACGTATGCAAAAGAAAACCATCTTAAATGGCAGGAAGATAGCAGTAATGCCTCTACTAAATATTTAAGGAACAAACTAAGACATGATGTGATCCCTGTTTTAAAAGAGATCAATCCACAATTGTTACAAAATTTTCAGAACACACTTAAAAATTTAAACGACACAGCAGATATCGTAGAAGAAAGTGTGGCGGCGGTATTAAATCGTGCTATTAAGACCATAGACAAACATCAAACAGTATTCAAGGTTTCAGAATTTAAAAAATTAAAGAACCCGAAGGCTTATTTGTTTGAGGCGCTTAAGGCATATGGGTTTACAGAATGGAACGATATTGTTAGTTTGTTAGATGCCCAATCTGGAAAGCAGATACGGTCCTCTACACATCGTTTAATAAAGGATAGAGAACATATTTTGCTAAGTGGGATCGATTCAGGAACGGATGAAGAATTGATTACAATTTCTGAAACAGATACGCAAGTAAAAACAGGTTTGGGCCTATTGTTTTTTGATGAGGCCGATGCCATTACCGTAAAAAACAATCATACTATTTATGTAGATAAAAGCACGCTAACATACCCGTTAACAGTTAGAAAATGGAAAGATGGTGATTTGTTTTTTCCTATAGGGATGTCTGGTAAAAAGAAACTGAGTAAGTATTTTAAAGACGAAAAATTATCGTTGTTGGATAAGGAAAAAGTTAGGTTATTATGCTCAGGTGAAGATGTCGTATGGGTACTGGGCAAGCGCGCGGACAACCGCTTTAGGGTCCATGAAAAAACAAAGCATATTTTAAAGGTAGAATTAAAGTAATATGGCCATTCCTTATCACACTGAGTGTAGTCATAGTAAAGACAGAAACCTATTTTAATAAGATACATTATTTGAAATTACAAGGACAAATAGTCGATATACAAAACAGACGAATTTACAAAGGAGAGATCACTATTGCAGATGGTAAAATAAAGGCTATTATAGAAAAAGAGCATCCCAATAACCAATATATCCTTCCAGGATTTGTAGATGCTCATATACATATAGAAAGTTCTATGTTAGTGCCTAGTGAGTTTGCCAGATTAGCAGTTAAGCATGGTACGGTAGCAACCGTTTCCGATCCTCATGAAATAGCAAATGTCCTGGGGGTTAAAGGCGTCGAATTTATGATTGGCAATGGTAAAAAGGTGCCTTTCAAATTCAATTTTGGAGCCCCGTCTTGTGTACCGGCTACCCATTTTGAATCTGCAGGAGCCGTTATAGGTTCTGATGCAATAAAAGCATTGCTTGAAAACCCGGATATCAAGTATTTAGCAGAAATGATGAATTATCCTGGTGTGTTGTTTGATGATGATGAGGTTCTAAAAAAAATAGCTTGGGCGAAATATTATAATAAACCCATTGATGGTCATGCCCCCGGTTTAAGGGGAGATGCTATTACAAAATATATCAATGCCGGAATTTCTACAGACCATGAATGTTTTACTTACGAAGAAGCTTTAGAAAAGCTTGAGAAAGGCATGAAAGTTCTTATTAGGGAAGGAAGTGCTGCTAAAAACTTTGAAGCCTTAATAGATTTACTTCCAGAGCATTTTGAAAATATAATGTTTTGTAGTGATGACAAGCACCCCGATGATCTGCTATTGCACCATATTGATAATTTATGTGCTAGAGCCGTAGCCAAAGGAATAGACATTTTTAAAGTATTAAAAGCGGCCTGTATTAATCCTGTAAAACATTACAATTTGGATGTTGGTTTACTTCAAGAAGGGGCATTTGCAGATTTTATTATTGTTGAAGATTTAATTAAATTTAAAACCATTCAAACTTATATAAATGGCGAACTGGTTTTTGATAAAGGCACCTCTTTAATACAACCAGTAGCTTTTGAAAACCTTAATAACTTCAATTGCGATAAAAAAGAAGTATCGGATTTTAGATTCGAATCATCGTCAAAACAAATTCGCGTTATAGAAGCTTTAGAAGGTCAATTGGTTACAAACGAACTTATCGCCAATGCTTCAATTCTAGATGGAAATCTGGTTTCCAATATTGAAACCGATATTCTTAAAATGGCAGTTGTTAATCGTTATCAAAATCAAAAACCAATGATGGGCTTTATTAAGAATTTTGGATTAAAAGAAGGGGCTATAGCATCTTCCGTTGGTCATGATTCGCACAATATTATTGTAGTAGGTGTTAGTGACGATGCTATTTGTAGAGCAGTGAACTTGCTCATTGAGCATAAAGGCGGGGTTTGTGCCATTTCTAATTCCGAAGCAAAGATCGTGTCACTTCCCGTAGCGGGTATTATGAGCGATAAGGACGGTGAAATTATAGGAAAACAATATGCTAAGTTGGATGCTATGGCAAAACACTTGGGGAGCGGTCTTCATGCCCCATATATGACATTATCGTTTATGGCTTTATTGGTAATTCCCTCGTTAAAGCTAAGCGATAAAGGATTGTTTAATGGCACCGATTTTAAATTCACATCTCTTGAAGTTTAATTTTTTGAAATATGAAATTGAAGTCGAAATTGAAATTGAAATCGAAATCGAAATTGAATGCTGAACACCTCAAACCTAATCCCTAATTCCTCACAAATTGCCAGTAATAGAATCAAAATATAAGCCTTTCTTCTTTTTTAAAAACGGGTTCATTTCAACCGTCTATTCCGGTTTGGTAAGACGGGTTAAAGGTCTTAAACAAGAGCGGGAACGCATCACGTTGTTTGATGGGGATTTTATCGATTTGGATTGGAGTTTTTCAAAAGAGAAAACAAAGCGGCTTGTTATTTTGTTACATGGATTGGAAGGAAACGGACAGCGACCATATATGACAGGTGCCGCAAAGCTTTTTAATAGTAAAGGTATAGATGCGGTTTGTGTGAATTTTAGAGGCTGTAGTGGTGAAGATAATTTAAAATATCGCAGCTATCATTCTGGAGCCACAGAAGATTTAGAGGCTATTATTGCTTATGTTATTTCAGAAAAAGAATATTCAGAAATTTACCTAAAAGGTATCAGTCTGGGGGCTAATATGATTTTAAAATATTTGGGAGAAAGAACGGTAGTACCTGCTCAAATAAAGGCCGCAGTAACGGCCTCGGCACCCTGTTACTTATATGGTTCGGCCAAGGCATTGCATACTTTAAAGAACAAACTGTATCACGATCGGTTTTTAAAACATTTGGTAAAACGTTTAAAAAATAAACAACAACATTTTAAAGAAGATTTAAGTATTAAAGAGGTGGCAGCTATAAAAACACTGTTCGATTTTGATAATCTCTATACGGCCAAAGCACATGGTTTTAAAGACGCTTTAGATTATTATGAAAAGTGCAGCTGCTTGCAATTTCTTCCTAATATTAAGATTCCTACTTTAATTATTAACGCTTTAAACGATTCGTTTTTATCTCCAGAATGTTATCCGGTTAAAGAAGCAAAAAACAACGCTAATCTTTATTTGGAAATGCCCCCATATGGAGGGCATGTAGGGTTTGTGGACAAAAAGAATGTTTACTACAACGAAAAACGGGCCTTAGAGTTTGTTACAGGCGCCTATTAGATATAAAACTCCGAGGAGTGTTTGATATCTTTTAGGACAAATGTACTATTCAATACCCCTATATTTTCAATTTTAGAAAGTTTGTACTTCACGAAGTTATGATAATCTTCTAGGCCCTTTGTGTTTATTTTTAAAATGAAATCCACCTGACCGGCCATATGGTAACATTCTTGTACTTCGTCTAAGTTTTGAATTTGTTCTTCAAACTTTTCGATGAAAGCTTCGCTATGATAGCGCATAGATACTTGGCATATAGTAGTTACCGGTCGTTCTAGCAATTTTTTATCAAGTATGGCCACGTACTTTTTAATAAACCCTTGACTTTCAAGTCTACGGATACGCTCGTAAACAGGAGAAGGTGTTAAGTTTAAAATTTTAGCGATCTCTTTAGCTGTTTTTTTAGAGTCCTTTTGTAAAATTCTAAGTATGGTAATGTCTGTTTGGTCTAAATTTTCCATAATATGTTAAATAAAAATTATTGTAAATACAGATTAATTTATTGTTTAAAAGTAAATATAGCTGCAATTTATTAATAAAAAAGATAAAATTACTTAAATATATTATGTATTTTGTTTTAAAAGCTGTATTATTTACTTTTGAAAGTAAATAATGCTTTTTTTTATGAATACAACGATTTTAATAATAGGGGCTCATGGACAGGTAGGACGCGTGCTTACAGAATCATTACAGGATAAATATGGAAGAGAAAGCGTTATTGCTTCAGATATAAGAAAAGATGAAAATGCAAATGGTATATTTGAAGTTATCGATGCCACGGATTTCGATAGAATCAAGGAAGTGGTTATACAGTATAAAGTCACTCAGATTTATCATTTAGCAGCCATTTTATCTGCTAAAGGAGAAGAAAATCCATTGAAAACTTGGGATATTAATATAAAAACCTGGCTGAACGTTCTGGAGGTCTCTAGAATTTGTCATGTAGAAAAGGTGTTTTACCCAAGTTCGATAGCTGTTTTTGGCAATAGCGCTCCTAGAAATAATACCCCTAATAATGCTTATTTAGACCCAACGACCGTATATGGTATTAGTAAAGTAGATGGTGAAAACTGGGCGCAATATTACCATATTAAATACGGTTTGGATGTAAGGTCTATTCGCTATCCTGGTATTATAGGGTATCAGTCATTGCCAGGTGGTGGCACTACAGATTACGCCGTAGATATTTATCACAAAGCAGTTTTAAATGAAAAGTTTATTTGTTTTTTAAATGAAGGCACGGTATTACCTATGATTTTTATAGATGATGCTATTAGGGCTACTATTGAGATTATGGAAGCACCCGCAGAAAAAATAAAGGTGAGAACATCATATAACATAGCGGGGATCAGTTTTTCACCAAAAGAAGTGGCATCAGAAATTCATAAAAGATACCCCGATTTTAAAATTGACTATAAACCGGATTTCAGACAAAATATTGCTGAGGGCTGGCCAAGGTCTATAGATGATTCTGAAGCGCGAATGGACTGGGGCTGGAAACCTGTATACGACTTAGGGGCTATTACAGATACCATGATTCGTGAGCTGAAATCACAATATGAAATGACCATTTAAGTTTAAAAGTATTATCAAAAAAATAAAACGATTATGTATTCTAACATAAAGAACGATTTACAGAATGAAATTGAAGAAATTAAGGCAGCAGGATTATATAAATCCGAAAGGATTATAACAACGCCCCAAGGTTCGGAAATAAGCACAACAACGTCATCTGAGGTACTGAACTTTTGTGCCAATAACTATTTAGGGTTATCATCACACCCTGAAGTTATTGATGCCGGTAAAAAAGCCATTGATTCTCATGGGTATGGTTTGTCTTCTGTACGTTTTATTTGTGGTACACAGGATATTCACAAAGAATTAGAGCAAAAAACAGCCTCATTTTTGGGGATGGAGGATTGTATTTTATATGCTGCTGCATTTGATGCCAATGGTGGTGTCTTTGAACCTATTTTAAATGCAGAGGATGCTATTATTTCTGATGCTTTAAACCATGCTTCCATAATTGATGGGATTCGTTTGTGTAAAGCACAACGATTTAGATATGCACATAACGATATGGCAGATTTAGAAGCACAGCTCATTCAAGCTGAAGGAGCACGTAGAAAATTAATAGTTACAGATGGTTCTTTTTCAATGGACGGAACCATTGCTCAGCTTGATAAAATATGTGATTTGGCCGATAAGTACAATGCTATGGTCATGGTCGATGAATGTCATTCCACAGGTTTTATTGGTAAAACAGGCCGTGGTACCCATGAATATAGAAATGTTATGGGGCGTGTAGATATTATAACAGGTACCTATGGTAAAGCTTTAGGAGGTGCTTCAGGTGGATTCACGGCAGCAAGAAAGGAAATAGTGGAATTATTAAGACAACGTTCTAGACCGTATTTGTTTTCAAATACGGTAGCACCCTCCATAGTCGGGGCTTCTATTAGAGTGTTGGACATACTAAGTGAATCTACAGCCCTTCGTGATAAGTTGGAAGCTAACACTAAATATTTTAGAAAAGAGATGACGGCTGCTGGATTTGATATTGTACCTGGAGATCATCCCATAGTTCCTGTTATGTTATACGAAGCGACATTGGCACAAGAGTTTGCTTCAAAATTATTGGAAGAAGGTATTTATGTTATTGGTTTTTTCTATCCAGTAGTACCAAAAGGAAAAGCCAGAATACGTGTTCAACTATCTGCAGGACATGAACGCCATCATTTGGATAAAGCGATCAAAGCCTTTACTAAAATAGGGAAGGCACTTGGTGTGATTTCCTAAAAAGACGGAAATTTAAAGAAAATTTTACGACGATATTTTTTCAGAAGCTGCCGGTAGTGATATATATCACTACCGGCGGCTTTATATTTTGATATGTTTCTTCATGGTTTTCAGGGGTTTGGGCTTATATTGAGGTTTAATATTTTTTATTAAAAAATGTTAAAACAGGTGTCATAGCCCAAAGTGATCTTTGTTTTTTTGTACATTTAAGCGAATACACCTAATTTAACACTTCAAATATGCCAACCTTTAATTTAAAAATTAATAATAAAAAACATACTGTAGAGGTAGATGCAGATACCCCTTTACTTTGGGTTTTAAGAGATCAAATAGATTTAGTAGGAACTAAATATGGTTGTGGTATTGGTCAATGTGGTGCCTGTACAGTGCATGTAGATGGCCAAGCTGTGAGAAGCTGCCTGCTTCCGGTTTCGCAGGCAGAGAGCATGGACATTACCACTATAGAAGGGCTTTCTAAAGATGGCAACCATCCTGTACAGCAAGCGTGGAAAGCCATTGATGTTCCCCAATGTGGCTATTGTCAATCTGGACAAATAATGACGGCTTCGGCATTTCTGAACCAGAATTCAAATCCAAGCAATTCGGAAATAAGAGATGCTATGCATGGAAATATATGTCGCTGTGCATCATATAATAGTATAGAAAAAGCAGTAAAAGTAGCCGCGGAAAAAATAAGTTAAACCCCACTAAATAAGAAACAAAATGAATCTTTCAAAACAACAAACATTCAGTAGAAGATCATTCTTAAAAACTTCTGCGTTGGCAAGTGGTGGCATGCTTATTAGCTTTAACTTGTTTACGGCTTGTAAATCGGATGTAAGACCACCTATAGATATTAGTCAGTTAAACTTTAATGACTTTAATGCCTTTATAAAAATTTCGGACGAAGGGAAGGTCACGATATTTTCTCCAAACCCAGAAATTGGTCAAGGCGTAAAAACGGCCATGCCAATGCTTATTGCAGAAGAACTGGATGTACTTTGGGAAGATGTATACGTACAGCAGGGAAACCTTGATACAGAAAATTACGCGCGACAGGTGGCTGGTGGTAGTCAATCCATAAGAAGTAGTTGGGAACCTTTAAGACAGACAGGTGCAACAGCAAAACAAATGTTAGTGAATGCCGCAGCGGCCAAATGGGGGGTGTCAGCTTCAGAATGTAAGGCATCACAAGGGGTTATTACAAATGCAAAGGGTGAAAAACTTGGCTATGGAGATGTTGTAAAAGAAGCAGCCTTACTGGAAGTGCCAGAAGATGTTAAGCTAAAAGACCCCAAGGATTTTACCATTATAGGTAAAGATATTGGTAATGTCGATCTCGATAAAATTGTTACAGGAAAACCTTTGTTTGGCTTGGACTATAAGGAAGAAGGGATGGTGTATGCGTCTGTTTTAAGACCACCGGCTTTTGGACAGGTTTTAGAATCTTTTGATGATACGGATGCTAGACATGTTAATGGCGTTGTCGATGTTATTAAGTTTGGAGATAAAATAGCCGTTTTGGCAACCAGTACATGGGCAGCTATGAAAGGGAAAAAAGTATTGAAGGCCGAATGGAAACAGGATTCTGAAGCAGAGAGTACAGCATTTCACAATGAAGAATTACTTAAAATATTAAATGGAAATAAGTTTGATACGCGTAGAAAAGATGGTCATGTAAAAAAAGCATTTGCAGAGGCAGATAAAGTTTTAGAACGTATTTACGAGTCACCGTTCTTGCCCCATAACTGTATGGAGCCCATGAATTTCTTTGCTCATGTTACTAAGGAGAAGATAAACTTGGTAGGCCCTATCCAGACTCCAAAATGGACAGCAGATAGGGTTGCAGAACTTTTGGATAGAGATGTTAGTGAAGTGTCCTTGAAAATGACCAGAATGGGGGGGGGTTTTGGCAGACGGTTATATGGAGACTTTGCCTTAGAAGCTGCAGAAGTTTCAAATTCGGCAAAAAAACCTGTAAAAGTAGTGTTCTCCCGAGAAGATGATATGTGTGCCGGGACATATAGACCAGCAACAAAATATAAAATAGCAGCATCTATTAAAGATGGTAAATTAACAGGATACCATTTAAAAGAAGCAGCCATTAATGGTAATATGTATGGCCTGATTCCAAATTTCTTTCCGGCAGCAGCACTGGATAATTATCAGGTAGACACTGCTAATTATAAAAGTAATATAACCACAGGTGCCTGGAGAGCGCCTTATACTAACTTTTTGGCAAGTGCAGAACAATGCTTTTTTGATGAATTGGCTGAGGTCATGGAAGTTGATCGTATTCAGTTACATTTAGATTTATTGGAAAACGTAAAAAGTAATCCCGAACCCAATATAGAATACAGTCCAGAACGTTTACAAGGTGTTATAAAAATGGTGGTCGATAAATCCAATTGGGGAAAAACGGAAGCGGGTGTTTATCAAGGGTTTTCGGTATATTATTGTCATAACACCCATGTTGCCGAAGTAGCAGATATTGTTATGGAAAATGGCAACCCCATAGTTAAAAAAGTGACCTGTGCCGTAGATTGTGGCATTGTTGTAAATCCGCTAGGGGCCATAAACCAAATAAAAGGAGGTATTATAGATGGTATTGGCCATGCCTTGTATGGCGAATTGGTATTTAAAGATGGGGTGCCTCAATCTAATAACTTTAATAGTTATCAATTAATAAGAATGGGGCAGACGCCCCAGATAGATGTTCATTTTGTTAAAAGCGATGTTGCTCCAACGGGTTTAGGAGAACCAACATTGCCACCAGCAGGCGCAGCTGTAGCCAATGCCATTTATAAAGCTACGGGAAAAAGATTAACCAAACAGCCTTATATCGATAATATGGATTTAGAAAAAGTAGTAGGATAAGCTTCGTCTATGACACATGAATTTAAGGACATCGTTGATCAGGCTGAAATAGCTCGTAAAAAAGGAATCAGATCGGTTTTGGCATCTGTTGTAGCACTTGATGGATCTTCCTATAGGAAGCCTGGTGTGCGGATGCTTATTCTAGAAGATGGAGGTATGATTGGTGCCGTGAGTGGTGGGTGTGTAGAAAAAGAGATCTTGTTACAGTCTGAATCTGTTTTTAAAACAGGGAAACCTAAAATAATGACGTATGATGGTAGGTATAGATTGGGCTGTGAAGGTGTTTTGTATATTTTAATAGAATTGTTTGAACCAGATATAGCCTTTAAAAAGGCTTTTTCCCGTACTCAGGAAGAAAGAGATTCATTTGAGATTTGGTCCTATTTTGATAAGAAAGAAGGGAGTGCTTTAGGCATAGGGTCTTGGGTAAAAATTAAAGAGTCGTTTTTTTCATTACAAAGTGATAAACAAAAAGCTGATAGTGCTTTGTCTATTTTTAAACAAAGTATGCCACCATGCTTTAAGCTTGTTATTATAGGCGCAGAACATGATGCCGTACAATTATGTAAATATGCAGCATTGACAGGGTGGGAGGTTGTCGTTATTTCTGGACCATCAGAGTCTAAATCCATTATGAATTTCCCGGGAGCTACTGGTTTTCAGGCAGTATCGGCAGAAAACATGGAGATATCATCCATCGATAATCAGACAGCTGTAGTATTGATGACTCACAATTTCGCCAATGATTTAAGGTATTTAGTTCGATTAAAAAAAGCTAATCCTGTTTATATTGGGGTATTGGGCCCTAAAAAACGAAGAGAAGATTTGCTGTCTCAATTTATTGAATATTGCCCAGATGTAGAAGACGCTTTTTTAGATAGTATTCATGGACCGGCAGGAATTAATATAGGTTCTGAAACACCTCAGGAAATTGCGGTTTCCATTGTTGCAGAAATATTGGCTGTAGCTAGAAAGCAAGACCCAGTATCGTTAAGTAAAAAAACAGGTAAGATCCATTCCTAATATTTTTTAATAGTGTCCAAGCATACTTTACATATTCCCATAGTTATTTTAGCAGCGGGAGCTTCAAAACGTATGGGAACGGCAAAGCAGTTACTGGCTTGGGGAAACCATACGCTTATAGGGCATGCTGTTCAAACAGCATTAAAAACAACAGAAGATGTATATGTGGTTTTGGGAGCAAATTACCCTGCCATTAAAAATGAAATAACTAAGTTTCCCGTAACGATTATTCAGAATAAAAACTGGAAATTGGGTTTGGGTAAATCCATAGCTTATGCCGCAGAGCACCTTCTTGATTTAAAAACCGAGGTTGATGCGGTACTTATTTGTTTGGCAGATCAACCATTTATAGATTCTGACTTTTTAAATACTCTAATTAAAAATTTTAGCCCTGATACAGATCAAATCATAGCTACTTCATATAAAAAAGGTCTTTCTGGTGTTCCGGTAATTTTTGATAAGGTGTACTTGGCAGAACTCTCAAGATTAGGTGATGATAGGGGAGCAAAAAGCCTTCTGAAAAAATATGCTTCTTTGGTAAAGGCCTTTAAGCCTCAATTGGAAAATATTGATTTAGATTATAGGGAAGATTACGAAAGGCTTTATAAAAGTCAGTTGTAGATAGCTATGATTTTTAAATCCCCATTTTTTATCATGAAACTCGGTAAGCATATCACCATAAAACATTTGTTATCCATGATCAAAAAATGATCGGACTACGATTTTATCCAGACAAGGTAATCTGAGTATGTTGGCAATAATTTGACGCAACCTTTTAAGACTTAAGCATCTAGAGATTAATAACTAAATCTAAAAAAAAATATGAAAAAGCAAATTTTATTTTTAATGATTATTGGAATTTTATTGTCCTGTTCCAATGATGATGGAAATCAATCTCAAACTATTGATATGCGAATTAACCATTATCAAAATACAGGTATTGGAGAAGGGTTATTTTTGACTTTATTAGTACAGGAAAATAACAATATTGGTTCTGATATTTGGACTAAATTTTATAATTCTATAGAAGGATTTAATTATCAACCAGGATTTATTTATGATGTTAGAGTAATCGTTGAACAAGTTGACAATCCTCCTGCAGATGGTAGTTCATTAAAATATACGCTACAAGAAATAATATCAGCTCAAGAGGTTGATAATGAAACTCAATTTGATATAGACTTAAAAATAAATGGAGAAAGTTTTGTTACTACAACTTCTGGCTATAAACTTTTAAACCAAATAGGGATTGATTGCAATAATTTTTGTGATGAATTAGATGAGATACTTCAAAATCAAGATTTCGTAGTTGGAACTTTTAAGCGACTTCAAAATAATGTAGTACAGTTGATTGAACTTGAATAAAAACTATAGCCAACAATTGTAATCGTTGCACAAAGCAATAAAAAACATACACACTAATTCAAAAGCGCTTTAAAGGGGCTTTTGTTTTTACTATAAATCACTTCATTAAATAAATATAAAAATAATAGGTTGTTGTGGTTTTGTTTGAGATTTTTACTTTTAAAATGTTCACAAAAAAATTGATTATAAAAGTCTCTGGAGATATAGAAGAACGGTTAGTATCAGAGGAGCGATATGGATGTGCTTAGGGAATTCCCGATACCTTATGACACAATAACAGATATTCGTTATTAAAAATATTGAAGCACATTGTTCCATAATCTTTAAGAGGCGTATTTAAAAAAAACTTAATTTTACCAGTAATAGAAATTGAATATAGCATCATTTTATGAGCAGATCTCCAAGAGATAAAGCAAATACACCAGAAGTGTTTACAGACTTAAGAGTAACCAGGCCAGCAAGGAATAGTGGCGGGTTTAAAGCTTTAAAATCTGCAGTTAAACATGCCTCAAAATATATGAAACCTGTTGAAGCTATTAAAATTTCAACCAAAATAAATCAAAAAGGAGGTTTCGATTGTCCAGGATGTGCATGGCCAGACCCAGATGATGAGCGTTCATTATTAGGTGAATACTGTGAAAATGGCATGAAAGCGATGTCGGAAGAGATGCAAAAGAAAACAATTGGCCATGAGTTTTTTGCAAATTATTCGGTTGAAGAACTAGCCGGTTTTTCGGATTTTGAAATCGGTAAATCGGGACGTCTTTCAGAGCCTATGTTTTTGGCAGAAGGGGCATCCCATTATCAGCCCATATCCTGGGAAGCTGCTTTTGAAAAAATCGGAAATCATTTAAATGCTTTAAATAATCCGGATGAAGCAGTTTTTTACACATCGGGCAGAACGACAAATGAGGCTGCCTTTTTATATCAATTATTTGTTCGTGAATTTGGGACTGCTAATCTACCAGATTGCTCTAATATGTGTCATGAAGCAAGTGGTAGTGCTCTTTCCGAGACCTTGGGTATTGGAAAAGGCTCCGTCACTTTAGATGATTTATACAAAGCGGAATTGGTTATGGTTATTGGTCAGAACCCAGGAACCAACCATCCAAGAATGTTAACGGCTTTAGAAAAATGTAAAAAGAATGGCGGGAAAATTATAGCCATTAACCCTTTACCGGAAGCGGGGCTTATTAAATTTACCGATCCACAAAACCCGATCAAATTATTAACGGGAGGAACTAAACTAGCCGATGTATTTGTGCCCATAACCATTAATGGCGATGTAGCCTTTGTAAAAGCTATATTGCTCAAGTTGTTAGAGAAGGAGGAATTAGAAGGTGACGTGTTTGATAAAGACTTTATTAATGAACATACACATGGCTACGATGCTTTTATTTCAGATTTAAAACAATTCGATTTTGATGATTGCTTAGCATTGTCGGGGGTATCTAGATCTACTTTTGACGCTGTTTTCGATTTGGTATTAAGCAAGAAAAAGATCATCATTTGTTGGGCCATGGGGCTTACACAGCATGAAAATGCTGTTGATAATATTCGTGAATTGGTGAATCTATTGTTATTAAAAGGGAGTATTGGGAAGGAAGGAGCAGGGACATGTCCGGTTCGTGGACATTCTAATGTACAAGGAGATAGAACAGTTGGGATTTGGGAAGCGGCACCACAAGCATTTTTAGATAAAATAGAAAATAAATATGGTTTTAAACCGACCACAAAGCATGGCTATTCGGTAATCGATGCTATTAAGGCCATGAATGAGAAAAAAGCCAAGGTGTTTTTTGGTTTAGGGGGTAATTTTATTTCCGCAGTTCCAGATACTAATTATTCTGCACAAGGATTGGCTCATTGTAATTTAACGGTGCATGTAAGTACGAAGTTAAACCGTTCACATCTAGTTACAGGTAAGGAAGCTCTAATATTGCCCTGTTTGGGCCGTGCCGAAAAAGATTACCAAAAAGCAGGAATCCAAACTCAAAGTGTAGAAAATTCTATGGGGGTAGTATCTTCTACCAAAGGTATTTTAGAGCCTTGTTCCGATAAATTATTAAGCGAAGTTGCCGTAGTTTGTAATATCGCACATGCTACTTTAAAAGAGCGCTCTAAAATAGACTGGCTTCAATACAAAGATGATTATAATTTAGTTCGTGAAGATATTCAAGAAGTTGTTGAAGGCTTTAAGGATTATAATAAAAAACTGAAACAACCATCTGGGTTTTATTTACCTAATGGTGCGAGAATAAGAAAGTTTAAAACGGCAACAGGGAAAGCAAATTTTACTCTAAATAAATTACCGGAATGGAAGCTTAAAGATTCAGAATTGATCATGATGACCATACGAAGCCACGATCAGTTTAATACCACTATTTATGGTTTAAATGATCGCTATCGTGGGGTCTTTAATGAAAGACGTATTATTTTTATGAATCGGGATGACATGAAAACAAGAGGTCTTGAAGAACATCAAGTTGTAAACCTGATTTCAGAATTCAACGGTCAGGTTAGAAAAGCCTATAATTTTAAGGTCGTTGGTTATAACATTCCCAAAAACTGCTGTGCCACTTATTTCCCTGAAACCAATGTGTTAGTGCCTATAGATAGTTATGCACATACAGCGAAAACACCAGCATCCAAGAGTGTTATTATAACTGTACAGACGGTTAAATAGTGTTTTGTATTTCTATGATTTTAACTTAAGTACTGCTTTGTGTTTTACCCGCCAATGGTTATCATACTACGATTATTGCTATGTAATTTAGGTTCCTGGAGTTTTTTTAAAGTATCCATACCGCCACGAACTTTAAGCTTCGCTTGTACAGCTTTTTGAATGATTGGCTCAATGGAAGTTCCAGACCTTAGCGTTGTTAATAAATCTGATTCGGTTGAAGAAAATAAACAATTCTTTAACTGCCCGTTAGCCGTTAATCTAATTCTGTTACAAGAATCACAAAACGGGTTCGTAACAGAGCTAATGATAGCAAAACTGCCTTGATAGCCTTTTATTTTATAGTTTTTTGAGGTGTCGTTGGGCGCATCTTGTAAGCGTTCTATGTTTTCTTTTGGAAAAGAGGCATTCACGTAATCCATGACTTCGGCATAGGACACCATTTTGCTTAGATCCCATTTATTCCCATCAAAAGGCATAAATTCAATAAAGCGAATAGAAATAGGCAGATTTTTTGTGAAATTTATGAAGTCTATAATTTCATTATCATTAAATCCTTTCATTAAGACCGCATTGACCTTAACGATAAAACCTTCTTTTACCAATAATAAAATATTGTTATAAACCTTTTTAAATTCATGTCTTCTGGTAATATGCTTAAACTTGTTTTCATTTAAGGAGTCTAAACTTACATTGACTTTATTAACACCGTTGGCTTTTAAAACGGCTATGAATTTATCGATAATGACTGCGTTGGATGTGATAGATAGCTCTACGGGAAGCGTTGCTAATTTTTCCAGGATAATAGGCATGTCTTTTCTAATTAAAGGCTCTCCGCCAGTCAATCTAATTTTAGTAACCCCATGATCCACAAAGGTTTTTGCTATGTCATAGATTTCCTCGTAGGTCATTAAATGGCTTTTAGGAGATAATTTTACACCTTCTTCCGGCATACAGTAAGTACAACGCAAATTACAACGTTCAATTAATGAAATACGAAGATAGGTATGGTCTCTACCGTGTGAATCTTGTAAGATATTTTTATTCTGATTTCTATTCATTTTAAATCCTAATGAGCCTCTCCTTTGGGGAGGAATTAATCGTGCCTAGCACCTTTTAATATTCTAAAAATATGGAGTACCGATGGAAATATAGCATCCATAGATTCTTTGGCTCCATTGGTTGAACCTGGCAATGCCAATACCAATGTGTTATTTATAGTACCAGCAACACTTCTGGACAGCATTGAAAATGGCGTTCTGTCTTGTCCGTAGTTGCGAATAGCTTCTTCAATACCGGGAATTCTTCTGTCTAAAAGAGGTATAAGGGCTTCAGGGGTGATATCCCTAACAGAAAGTCCTGTTCCACCAGTGTAAATGACTAAGTCCATACCTTGTTCCTCGTAGCTTTTTGCTTTTTCCTGAATCATTTCTTTCTCGTCGGGAATAATGATATAATCTTCAATTTTAATAGCACTTTCCTCTAATTTCTTTATGATGGCCTTTCCCGCTTTGTCTTCTTTATGCCCTGCCGAAATGGTATCGGAGCACACAATGACCGCTGCTTTTAGGTCTTTTCTAAAACGATCTCTAAAGTCAGACTTTCCGCCTTTTTTATGAAGCAGTTTTATCGCAAGAATCTCAATACCTTTATCTATAGGTTTCAACATATCATACATGTTTAGGGCGACCACACTAGCGCCGTGCATAGCTTCAACTTCAACCCCGGTTTTATAAATGGTTTTTACCGTAAATAAAATAGTGATTTCCAACCCATTTATTTCATATTCAACCCCAGTGAATTCAATAGGTAAAGGGTGGCAGTCCGGTAGGATATCCGGTGTTCGTTTGACACCCAACAACCCAGCTGCTTTACTCATGGCAAATACATGGCCTTTTGGAACGGTATCGTTCTTAATGGCTTCTATAGTTTCAGGTTTACTAACTTTTACTACAGCTTGTGCTATTGCGGTTCTTAATGTGGTGTTTTTATGTGTGATATCGACCATCTTTTCGATTTTCTATTGATTATTGAATATTGATTATTTTTTGCTTGCTGTTTTTCGTGAAGCCATAAAGATTGCTGTTAATTCGCTAGATTCCTTGAGTAAAAACTCTATCTTGTCTTTTTGAATAAGGTTTTCATCCAGGGCAAATTCTAGCCAGAAATTTGATTCATCTACTTCTTCGATAACAATACTGATTTTTGCAACAAAACTGGGTTTTGATTGAGCAACGCAGGTCGCTCTGTAATTAGCAGCTACAGACGTTGAACACCTAATTAGCTGCATCTTAATATGATTAGCCAGATAAGTCCCGGGGAAAAACTCTGTAACCTTGATGCAATTATGAGCAAAAATTTTAGTTCTTTTTTTCAATGTTTCTTTCATAATAATCAATAATAAATAATAAATAGTCAATAATAAATAGTCAATAATAAATAATCACTTATTCACCTTCCATTGATGTGATTCGTCCTCAAAAATTTCCTTTCCAAATACAGGAACATCTGCCTTAACCGCTTCTACAATAAACTCTAAAGCTTCAAAAACCACTTTGCGCCTTGGGGAGGATACAAAAACAAACAGGCATATTTCGCCAGCTTTAACGGTTCCTAAACTGTGATAAATATGCATACAGGTCAGTTCGAATTTTTCAAAAGCTGTTTCCCGAATGTCATGAAACTTTGCATTGGCCATATCCTCATAAGCTGTGTATTCTATGGCAGATACTGTTTTGTTGTCTATAATGTCGGCGCGCACTTGACCTAAGAAGATATTATGAGCGCCAATACTTGTTTTAGTTTGGTGTTTTGCAATGGAATCTCCTATAAATTCTGAAGATATAGCGCCTTGCCTAAATACGTTTTTTATTTTTTTATTTGTCATTATTTTATGTTTTGTAGACCTATTGGGTTTTTAAAACTTGACAGGTCTCATTATTTCAATTGGCTAACCCAATAGTTCTTGGTAAAATTCTTTTATTTCTGGAGCACCTTCTACAATGCTATAACAATTGTTTACTTCTAATGCTTTTAATATGGAAACAGCTCTTTTACTCCTGATTCCTGATTGACAGAAAATAACTTTTTGTTTTTCGGGATCAATGCTATCTACAGATTGTTCTAATTTACTTAAAGGAATGGATGTGATCTCTAAATATTCAATTTTTGGTGTTTCATGGATTTCACGAACATCTATAATTTGAAGGTTTGTTCGATTGACAACTTCGGTTATTGAAATAGTATCGATTTCTATGTCGCAAATTTCTTCAACACTTTGGGTATGAAAGCTCTCTTTTTTGCTTAAGACAGTTTCAATTTCAGATGAAGATCTGTTTATGCTTAATGTGATTGTTTGACTGTTTAGCGCATTGTAACAAAGTAGTTTTCCAGAAAGAGGCTCGCCCAGACCTAAAATAATCTTTAAAACCTCATTAGCTTGCATCGTTCCAATGATACCGGGCAATACACCTAAGACACCTATTTCGGAGCAGTTAGGTACAGCACCTTTTTTTGGAGGGGTAGGGAATAGGCATCGATAGCTTGGCCCATTGTTATAATTAAAGACAGAGACTTGACCTTCAAACTTATAAACAGCCCCAAAAACCAATGGTTTGTTTGTTATAACAGAGGCATCATTGACCAGATAACGCGTTGCGAAATTATCGGACCCATCCACGATGATATCATATTGATTAAATAGCGCCATCGCATTTTTATGTGTAAGCTTTTCGGGATAGGCCATTATAGAAATACTACCGTTTAAATCTTCTAAACGTTTTTTGGCTGCTTCGGCTTTATTTTCTCCTAATGATGCTGTTCCAAATAATACCTGGCGCTGTAAATTTGATATTTCAACGACATCAAAATCTACAATACCAATATGACCAATACCAGCAGCGGTAAGGTACTGTAAAACGGGACAGCCCAACCCACCAGCGCCAATAACCAATACTTTGGCCTTAGAAAGTTTGTCTTGCCCTTCTTGTCCTATTTCCGATAATATAATATGTCTGTTGTATCTGTTTGTCATTCCTTAATTCCTGTATTTCGTCTTCGCTCAATATAAACTTTGGCAGGAATCTCATCCTACCATTTATTATTATTATTATTATTATGTTTTTAATGTTGTTTGCGATACTTTTCCTTTCTTAAAAAATCGAACTGACATTATGTTTTTAATGTTGCTTTTTGTCAAGTCGAAGGAGGAACGACTGAGATATCTTATAACAGTGAATTTCAAACTGTCTCTCCAATAATTATGTTTAGATCGAAACGACTAGCCTCCAGCAAATGGTGGCAATAATGCTATTTCTTTTCCTGATAATTTCGTTTCTAAAGACACCAATTCCTGGTTTTGGGCAATTTGAAAACCTTCGTTTTTAAGCGCATTATATTTTGAATATATATGCTCTAAAAGCTCAGAAATCAAGACGCCTGAGAACTCTAAAGATTCCTCTTCTTTTTGGGTAACCTCTGCTATTTGTCCAAAGTACTTAATCGTTATGAGCATCTTCTAATTGTTTTAATTCTTCTTTTGTATTCACATTCGTTGTAGCATTCATATCATGATGATCCAAAGGAATGTTTTTAACACGACATTGATTAACGACCATGCGTAAACGTCTTTCATCATTTTTCAGTAGATTGCTAAAAACACGACCACAACGCTTTTTATAAAGCGCTATTAATGGCATCGTTTTACCGTGACTTTCTATCTGAACAATATCTGGGTCAGTATCGGTGTTTATTATTAGTTTTTCCAGTATTTTAGTTTTAATTAGAGGAATGTCACAGCTTAAAACCAAATTGTAATCAGTTTTGGATGCTTCAAGACCAGAACAGATTCCTGCTACGGGGCCTGCATTTTTTATGGTGTCCGTTACTCTTTTATAACCTAGAGTATCATAATCCGGATTATCGGAAACAATAATAATTTTGGATACCAAAGGCTTTAAAGCGTCTATACTGTGTTGAATAAAAGTTTTTTCGTTTAATCTTAAAAACCCTTTATCCGTTCCCATACGAGAACTTTTTCCTCCAGCAAGCACAATACCTGTTATGTGTTTTTTGTTTATCATTTAAGTAAAAAATAATTTAGCACAAGCAATCATTAATACAAGGGCCAAAATATATTGTAGGTTCTGATTATTTATTTTTTTACTTCCGTAATAACCGCCCAAAACCCCACCAATTAGAGCGATAGCAACTAATAAAAAGGAAGCTTTTTCTAAAGTAACCCCGGTGCTAAGTTGCCCAATTAATCCAGAAGCAGAATTCACCCAAATAAACAAGGCAGAAACAGCTGCGGCCTCTTTCATTTTGCCCCAATGCAATAACAGGATCACAGGTGTTAATATAATACCACCACCAATACCTATAAGTCCTGAAAAGAAGCCAATAATGCCGCCAACAATAAGTCCTTGCCAAAGTTTTAACTCTTTTATGGATTGACTTTCTTTTCCAAAAACATTCAGCATTTTTAAAATGGCAAAAATCAATAGGACCGCGAGTATCTTTTTATATATGGAAGCATCAATTTCAATCATGCCGCCTATAAAGGCTAATGGTATAGAAGCCATTGCAAATGATATGAATAACTTCTTGTTAAAGAAACCTTCTTTGTAATAATAATAAAAAGAAATGCCGGCAACGAACAAGTTTAACAGTAGCGCAGTAGGTTTCATATTTTCGGGAGCAAAAGAAAACAATGCCATAAGTGCCAAATAGCCGCTGGCACCACCATGGCCTACACTAGCATAGAGAAATGATACTACTGGGAGTATGATTAAAAATATGTATATGTTTTCTGTTTGTAGCATTTTTGATTTATTTGGTCTAAAGTGTCTAAAGTGTCTAAAGTGTCTAAAGTGTCTAAAGTGTCTAAAGTGCCTAGAGTGTCTAGAGTGTCTAGAGTGTCTAGAGTGCCTAGAGTGCCTAAAGTTATAAGTGTTCTAAAGTTATAAGTTTAAAGTTTAAAGTTTGTTAGATATGGACGTGAAAAGTGCTAAAAGTTCTTTGGTTTCATTTAAAATTGAATTTAGTTTTTCAGTTGAGACCCATTCCATGTCTTTTATGATTTCTAACCAATATGCTGTTTCACTTGCTTCACTTTCGGATATCTTAATTTTATTTTTAAAATCCCTTTTACTACGAGATCGATTTGCTTCCCTGTAATTTGCACCAATACTAGTACCGGATTTTGTAATTTGATTTCTTAGGACTTTCCCTTCAATTGAATTTGGCAGTGAACTTGATAGTTTAATAATTGATATTCCAAACGTTCTTGTTCTGTTTTCAAGTTTCTTTGCAAATTCTTTGTTGTCCATTTAGTTTTGTTTTTTGAGCACTTATAACTTTAAATACTTTAGGCACTTATAACTTTAAATACTTTAGGCACTTATAACTTTAGGCACTTCCAACTTTAGGCACTTCCAACTTTAGGCACTTTAAATACTTCCAACTTTAGGCACTTTAAATACTTACAACAGCTCTATCTTCTCCAATTGCTCATCCAAAAAAGCCCAGCAATTTTTATTGATCTCCTCAAAGGCTTTAATTAAAGACTTTCCATAATCGGTCAGTTCGGCACCACCGCCATCTTTACCGCCAATACTGTTTATGGTAACAGGTTTTTTGGCCGATCTGTTTACCGAGTCTAAAAGCTGCCAAGCTTTCTTATAGGAGATATTTAAAGATTTAGCAGCCTTGGAAAGAGATCCTTTTTCTTGTATGGCTTTTAATAAATGCACACGCCCTTCACCAAGAAGCACATAGTTTTCTGATTCGATCCAAATTCTACTTTTAATTTTATATCCCATAATCGTCGTTTAAACTGGTAATAAAATAAGCTCTATGTCGTCGTTTATATTAATAGCGGTCATGTCTTCCGGAGCAAAAGCTAATGCATTAGAAAGTGCAAATGTCTGTAACATGGATGAATTTTGCCCTTCTAATATTTCAACCTCACCGTCCTTGTATATAGCTTTTAAAAACTGGGGCCTATCTCCTTTTTTCTCGAATGTAGAAATAGACTTCGCTTTTATTCTTGGTAATTCAATCGTGTTTTTATTCATCATTTTTTGCAGTGCGATATATACATAAGTATAAAAGCACGATAAGGCCGCTGCGGGGTTGCCAGGTAAGGCAAATATGGCCGTGCCCTCTTTTTTTCCAAAGAATAAAGGTTTTCCTGGTTTTTGCTTTACTTTATAAAAGACCTCTTTTACCTGTAACTCTTTAAGTGCTTTACCCACAAAATCATAATCCCCCACGGAGATTCCGCCCGTGACAATAACCAGATCGTTATCGTCTATAACGGTTTCAAGTTTGTTTTTGGTTTGTGTATAATCGTCTGCTATTTTGTGAATAGTGACATCATAAAATTTAAGGTTATATAAAGCGTTTAAAAGCATTTTAGAGTTGCTTTCATATATTTTTCCATAGGTTAAGGGGTGTCCGGCTTCAACAAGTTCGTTACCGGTAGTAATTAAAGCTATAGAAGGTTTTTTGTAAACAGATGCTTGAGTGATTCCTAAGGATGTTAAATAACCAATGGCGGCAGGCGTTAATTTTGTACCTTGTTTTAAAGCCAAATCCCCGGTTTTAACTTGTTCTCCCATCGGGCGAATATTGCGGCCTTCTGGTAAATGACTTTCTAGAGTTATTTTTGAACCAATAACAGCTACTTTTTCTTGCATCATAATGGCATTGGCGGTTTCTGGAACTGGAGCGCCCGTAAATATTCTGATAGCTTCTCCTGGCCTTAAGGTAGGTTGGTGTCTATCTCCTGCTTTGACTTCGCCTATTAGGCTATATGACAAATCATTATGCAAGAATAACGCATAGCCATCCATAGCAGATTGCCTAAAAGGAGGCATGTTTACTGGCGAAACAATATCTTTGGATAAGTGGTAACCACCGCATTTTTCTAAAGGTTTATTTTCCTCTTTAAAAAGAGGGGGGATATTGTTTTTAACAGCATTTATAGCTTCATTTATAGTGACCATGTCATAAATATCGTTATGTTCTTGCAAATATAACGATTTTGGTTCTTACTATAGCATGACATTTATCGGTTTATCTTATTAAATAATTCTAATTTTAATGCTATTAATTAGCCTGTACCATTACTAGGACAGGATAAAGAGATATAATATTATAATTGGTATTATTAGTACTACCAAGATTCCATTTTGAGGTTTGGGTTTTACATACATTTTATGTTTAGTAGTTGATATCGGATTTTTTATGATGATTTAAAAAAAAATGAATTTTTAGATGTGCTCTTAACCATAAATAATTAGTTTCGTAATTATAATATTCTTTTTCGCACAATTTAATGAATCTTATTTTTGAAGAAATAAAAAATAAAAATCGTCAAGTTTATCGAACCTTTTTCAATAAAAACTATGAGGATTTAGTCATATATGCTAATAGTTATCTTTTTGATAAACCGGCTAGTGAAGATGTGGTCCAAGAGGTCTTTATTTATATTTGGGAAAAAGCACATAAGATTGAATTAGAATCTTCTTTTAAGGGCTATATCTATACCATGGTAAGAAATAGGTGTCTCAATTTTTTAAAATCATTAAAAATTACCGATAACTTTAACGTTCTAGAATTTAATGTTAATTTAATTACAGAGCATGTTTTCGATTCAGCTTCAGATGAAGATAAAAAAATAGTATATCACCAAATACTTAAAATAGTAGACACCCTTCCAGAGAGAATGAAGCAAATTGTAAAATTGAAATTTTTACATAATTATAAATACCGTGAGATTGCTGAAGAGCTCGATATTTCCGTTAATACCGTTAAGACTCAATTAAAACGGGCCAAATCTAAAATTACAGAACTTGTAACATCCATATTAATTCTTTTGGAACTACATCAGTAAGAGCTACGTTTTTAATCGAAGATTTACTTACTGATTTTAAATTCTGTGAAGCTAATCTTTTGATTTCATGATGTCCTATTTAATCAAATAAAATGTGTGGGTCATCTAAATAACAGCATTTCGATTTTTGACGAGAAAGTTAAAAACCTGCGCTCGATTTCCCGCTTGCAGCAGGTAGCGATTACCTATGAAACCCCCGCTCCCGCTAAACTGTGTTTAGTGGCGTACCGAGTAAGAAAATAAAAAGTTAAAAGCTACTTTAGAGATGGGGTAGCTTTTTTGTGGGCTAAAAGTTAAGAAGTAAAACCTGTTTAGTGGCCTCAGCAGTGAGCAACAAGCAATAAAATATTTCATAAAAGCTTTTATGGAAATATGTAGCTTTTCGTACTTTAGGAGCATGAGTAGAAATTATAAGTTTCATAATGAATCAGGAATTTTTGTCAGTTTGGCTATCAAATCTATGGTTGATGTATCGAAAACAAGATAATTTCTAGTTCCCGAGCACTTTTCGACACTAAATTTCCATGAAATTTAACTCGAAGATGTCCACGAATTAGTTAACCCTTACAGAAGTGGCATGTTAGCTCTTAAACGAGGTTCACGTTACAATAATATTTTGATTTATTAATGTTCAGTTAGTTTGCCGCCACTAAACACAGTTTAGCGGTAGCGGGGACTAATGCGTCGCAAGGTTCTGAAGAAACCAACGAAGTTTATAGTTCACCTCTGCTTTCCTTTGAAAAAATAATATTTTTTATGGAATTGCTAAGTAAAGGCGAAGTTTTGGGCTTGGTTCTTCTCAAGCGTGAGCGTGAGAAGAAATCCCTCTCGAAAGGGCGTCTTTTCTCCTGCCTGCCGGCAGGCAGGTTTGTTACTTTTCTTTGGACGAGCAAAGAAAAGTAAGTAAAAAAACTTTTAGCTTATATACCGAAAAAGATGTGGGTACACTGTAGCTGCTGGAAAGGCAGGGATAGCTCGTTTCAAGAAATTATTTATTCGTTTTAACCTTTTTTTAGGTTTTTGTCACCCATTTTTAATTTTGTGTTGTCCTAAGAGTAGGTCGTACTATAAATAAATCAAATGGAGTTTAAACTAATCCTAAAAAAACTTAACAATACCATTACTTCGAGTGAGGAATTGATCTTCAATGCTTGGTATCAAGAGAAAAATGAGCACAGGCATTTCTTCGATAATGTAAAGACTAATTATAGTAAGCCTGTTGATGCGGTAGATATTGAAAAAGCGTGGCAAAAAATAGAAAATAAAATTGATAAACCAAAAGAACGAAAAACTTACTGGAAGTTTGCAGTAGCTTCTATTATTGTTGGTTTATTGGCATCAAGTTATTTTTTTAAAGATGTTTTTTTTAATAATCCTGTTGAAAAGACACCTATTATTGTTAAAGAAAACACGATTCAACCGGGTACAGATAAAGCGGTGTTAACGCTAGAAGATGGGTCTCAAATTGCTTTAGAAAAAGGAGCGTCTTTCCAAAATAAAAATATAAATAGTAACGGGAAAGCATTAATATATGATAAGAATAAGCAGATTGAAGATTCAAAAATTGCTTACAACTATTTAACAATTCCCAGAGGGGGGCAATTTTTCATAAAATTAGCCGATGGAACACAGGTATGGTTAAATTCAGAGTCAAAACTAAAATATCCCGTAAATTTTAAGAATGGTGAAATTAGAAAAGTTGAGTTAGTTTATGGCGAAGCGTATTTTGATGTATCACCGAGTATAGACCATAATGGGGCCGAATTCAAAGTTTATAATAATAAGCAAGAAGTACATGTATTGGGTACAGCATTCAATATAAAAGCTTACAAAGATGAAAGCACTATTAATACCACGTTAGTAGAAGGTAATGTTGTTTTAAGTTATGAAGATAAAAAATTAAGCTTACTACCCAACCAGCAATCAAGTATCAATATTAAAAACAACACTATTATAACTAGAACTGTTGATGTTTATAACGAAATATCCTGGAAAGAGGGGATCTTTAGTTTTGAAGATAAATCGCTTAAAGAGATTATGAAAGTATTATCCCGCTGGTATGATATGGAGGTTGTTTTCAAAAATACCTCAGTACAAAACGAGGAATTTCTTGGTGTGCTAGGAAAAGAACAAAGTATAGAAGAAATATTAACAAATATTAAAAATTTAGGAATAATAAATGACTTTGAAATTACAGATAAAAAAGTAGTATTAAAATAAAAAGGGAGCGAAGTATAGACATTTCGACGTATCAAACTTCGTCCCTTAATCTATGTATTAATTAATTGTTTAACTAACACCAAGCAAATTTATGAAAATTAAATTACTAAATGTTCGTTTCCTCGTTCGGAAACGACTGCTAAACTTTATTATGAGAGCTTTTATCTTTTTTTTGTGTACAACAGTTTTTAGCCTTGCACCCTCAAAATTGCTTTCCCAAAAAAAAGTACGGATAGACCAAGACCAATTGGTTACTGTCTATCAGGTATTTAAAATTATCAAGAAACAAACAGACTATCGTTTCATTTATCCGAAGAGGGCATTTAAGAATGTCCATAAGGTACAGTTGAAAAAAGGAGAGGTAACTATAGATTTTTTGTTAAAACATAGTTTGTCGAATAAGAATTTGAGATTCGAACTGTCTGAAAATAACACTATTGTAATTACTAAAAATAGAAAAACAATAGTCGTTAAAAAACCACAAAAAATTGTTATTAGTGGAATTATTTCTGATGAAAATGGACAACCTTTACCTGGTGCAAATGTTCTAGAAAAAGGAACTTCAAACGGAACACAAACAGACTTTGATGGCGAGTTCTCGTTAAACGTTTCTGATAAAAACGCTATTTTGGTTATATCCTACATAGGGTTTGTATCGGAGGAAGTACGTGTTAATGAACAAACTAATTTAAACATTAAATTAAAAGAAGATGCAGCCGCTTTAGAAGAAGTAGTTCTTATTGGATATGGAACTCAAAGAAAATCTGATGTTACGGGAGCAGTTGGAACTGTAAGTGGTGAAAAATTGAAGGAACGTTCGGCGACCTCTCTTAATGAGGCTTTAGCTGGTAGGATTTCTGGAGTACAGGTGAACACAAATTCGGGTCGTCCAGGTGGTAGGTCTAATGTTCGAATTAGGGGGTTTAGTTCTATTAACTCCTCTAACAATCCTTTATATGTTATCGATGGGGTTCAGTTACCACAAGGTGATCAAGCTCAGTTTAGTACTGCTATAGATTATTTAAACCCGAGCGACATTGCATCGATTGAAGTACTTAAAGATGCTTCTTCTACAGCAATTTATGGTTCTAGAGGTGCAAACGGGGTCATTCTTATTACTACTAAAAGAGGAAAAGCAGGACAGGGTAGAGTAACGTACGACATGAGCGTTAATATCAAAGAATATGGGCCAAACAGGGTAGATGTTTTAAATGCAGAAGAATACGCGATGATAGAACAGCTCTCTTGGGAAAATGCAGAGAAATTTGACCCAGACGGGTGGGCTGCTGGAAATTATGTAGACTTAGAACCAAGTGTTAAAAGAGCTGGTGCAAATGTGGCACATTTGTTTGATGCTAATGGAAAACCCTTGTATGATACAGATTGGGCAAAAGTGATTCAACAACATAATGTATCTAGTAATCATCAGTTGGGTTTTTCGGGAGGGAATGAAAAGACAACCTATGCGTTTTCAATTGGCTATAAAGATGAACAAGGACTTTTAATAAACTCTTATCTTCAACGTCATTCAGTAAGTTTTGCAGTTGATGACCAATTAAAATCATGGTTAAAGGTTGGAGGTACACTTAGTTACAACAGTCAAAAAGAAAATCTGGTAGATACCGACGATCAAGTACCGCGCAGAATGGTTGAAGATTTTCCATTCCTCCCAGTTATATACGAAGGTGGTCCCTTGGAAGGCGCATATGCAAACAATAGAGATTATCCAAATGCAGAAGGTACTAGAAGTTCTTTAAATCAATTAATAAGCAGAAAACGTGAATTAAATACGCAAACTACTTCAGGTAGTATGTACACAAACATTGACATCATGCCAGATTTACAAATGAAAACGGTAGTTGGTGTAAACATAATGACTCAAAATAGAAATGAATTTAATCATAGTAGGTTAAGTAGCAGTGGCGTTGCCGATGCTCAAGCGAACAGTATTAAACAAACTTTCTGGTCATTTGAAAATTACTTGACCTATAATAAGACGATCAATAAAAATAATTCATTTACGGCCCTATTGGGAGTTTCTTGGCAAGAATCGGATGCTTTTAGTTTTGGTGCTAGTTCTAGAGATTTCCCAACAGATATTTTTGAGTACAATAATTTAGGAGCTGGTTCTGATGGTTTAGAAGTTCGCTCAAGTGCAAACAGACATGCCTTAAATTCTTATTTTGGAAGGATAAACTACAATTTTATGAATAAGTATTTGTTTACCATAACTGGTAGGGCCGATGGTTCTTCTAAGTTTGGTGATAATAATAAGTTTGCTTTTTTCCCATCTGCAGCGTTTGGTTGGAAAATTTCAGAAGAAGACTTCTTAGTTCATAGCGAATCTATCTCGAATTTGAAATTAAGAATGAGTTATGGTCTTACGGGGAACTCAGAAATACCACCTTATTCTTCATTATCACTTTTAAGTTCTGGTTACACAGCTATTTGGAATGATTCTCGAATAGGCGGAACAGGATTGAACAGATTAGCAAACCCAGATCTTAAGTGGGAAAAAACAGCACAAACCGATATAGGAGTTGAATTAGGGTTGTTTAATGGGAGGGTTAATATAGAAGCGGACTACTATTACAGGAAGACTACCGATATGTTATTAGACGCACCAGTACCTCAATCTAGTGGATATGCTACTATTAGAAAGAATATTGGGTCGATGGAAAATAAAGGCTTTGAATTCGGACTTAACACCATCAATATCACAAATGATAATTTTAGTTGGAAAACTAGTTTTAACATCTCTCTAAATAAAAATAAAGTACTTTCATTGGCTACACCGTCTGATATTTTTGGTGTTGGAGCAGGTAACTTTACCAATCCAACAAATATTATTCGTGTGGGGGAATCTGTTGGTTCCTTTTGGGGCCTTACAAGGTTAGGAACCTGGAATACCGATGAAGCTGCCGAAGCCGCAAAATTTGTTAGTTATCGCGGTGGAAAAGATATTTTACCTGGAGATATTAAATATTTAGATGTCAATGGGGATTATGTTATTAATGATGCAGATAGAAAAATAATTGGTAATGGTAGCCCGGATGCATGGGGAGCTTTTACAAATTATATAACTTACAAAAACTTTGATTTTACGCTAGAACTTCAATACTCAGTGGGTAATGATGTTATGAACATGAATTTACACTCGAGTGAAGACAGACAGGCACTTGCCAACAGTTACAGAACAGTTTTAAATGCATGGACACCAGACAATCAGGACACACCTATTGCACAAGTTAGAGAAACTAAGGCTGGTTATATTACAAATGTTGATACACATTGGATTCAGGACGGTTCATTCATTAGAGGCAAAAACCTCATGTTAGGGTATAAATTTAATGAAAATGTACTTGGAAAATTACATTTGAGCAAACTAAGAATTTACGCTTCTGCACAAAATTTATTTTTAATTACAGCAGACGAACTTCTGGGAGACCCCGAGGTAACACCAGCTAGAGGTGATAGTAGCAATAATGTTTTTTCACAGGGGCAAATGTGGCATGAATATCCAAAACCAACAACATTCACTATGGGTCTACAAATTGGACTGTGATTTTTAAACCTTAAAATTTATTAAAATGAAATTTATTAAAATAAAATATATAAGCAGGTATTTCTTTTTTACGATTTTCTTGCTTGGAGCATTAAGTTGTTCAGATTTTTTGGATGAAGCAGATCCATCAAACTTAACACCAGACAGTTTTTATACGACTGCCAAACATGCCGAATCGGCAATAGCTGCGGTATACGACCGTTCCAGATTTGTAGGTTATGATGCTGGTATTTTTTCATCTAATTGGCAAATGTTAGAAGCTCCAACAGGGACTACTAGCACTGAGACTGCCCAAAATTCAGATCTTAACAATTTGTATTCATTATCATTTGATGCCAATACGGGGCATATTCAAAATTGGTGGCGAGGTGTTTACGAGGTTATAGCAAATGCAAATTTGGTGTTGGAAAATGTTCCTGCTATCGAAATGGATGAAGCATCTAAGTCCAGAATTTTAGGAGAAGCTCAATTTTTCCGTGCTTGGGCTTATTTTTATGCTGTAAGACTTTGGGGTGACGTGCCATTAATTACAGCCCCACAAGATGCTGGGTCTGAAGACTTTTATCCGGCTAGAACGTCTCAAGATACTGTTTATGAGCAAATTATAGCAGATTTAGTAGCAGCCGAAAGCGCAGGTCTTTCTTGGACAGATGAAAGTGGTCGCGTATCGCAAGCCGCTGTTAAATCACTTTTGGCGAAGGTATATCTCACTATGGCGGGACATCCATTAAATGAAACATCTCGTTATACTGATGCTGCAAATAAAGCCAAAGAAGTCATTGATAATGCAGGCAGCATTGAATTATTTGATACCTATGGAGAAATACATGACGAAAATTTTGGAAATACTAAAGAACATATTTTTAGTTTACAGTATTTTAGTGATGTTGCTGAAAATCCAATGGGTAATATGTTTCCTAATTTCAAACCTGTATCATATCGTGGAAATTCCGGAACAGGAAGTACCATTCCTGATATTTCGTTTTACGATTCGTTTGAATTAGGCGATCTAAGAGCGCAAGATCAGCAAGGTTGGTTTTATAGCACCTATTATGAAAATGGCGATGGTGCGCCATTTAATTTAGGAGGACAATACATTTTCAAACACTTCAATGTTACAGCCAATGGTACTTCTGGTGTTCCAGGGACCACTAAGGATAATCTTAATGTGCCAATTATTCGTTATGCCGAAGTTTTACTAATTTATGCAGAAGCTTCTAACGAGGTTGGTGGACCAAATCAATTAGCACTTGATGGTCTTAAAGCCATTAGGGACAGAGCATTATTAGAAACACTTACCTTAGGGGCATATACTCAAGATTCTTTTAGAGATGCCGTATTAAGAGAAAGATGGTATGAACTATGTTTTGAACAAATTACTTGGTTTGATATGGTACGTTTAAGAAAAGTATTTAACCACACTAGTTTAGGATTTGACAATTTTATAGGACATATTAATAACAATTCTGGACAAGCTTTACAAGAAAAGCATCTATTGTTTCCAATTCCATTCCAAGAATTTGTAAATAATCCAAGTTTATTAAATCAAAACCCAGGTTATGATTAATAGCAATTGGTAGGAAACAGACTAATATTATCAAAAGATTATAAAAAGAAATTTTTAATAGGAAAGAATGCCTCGATGCTCTGCGTCGGGGTTTCCGTTAAAATTGTCATTCACGTGGCATCGAAAGATTAGTATTAATGATATAAAATGAGCGAGTATTCTAAATACAGCATTTTGATTTTAACCCAAAGGTCAAAACCCTGTGGGTAACTTAGCAGGGTATTAAACTGTAGCTATTGTTATGATTGAATTTTATTCATTATCTGAAATCTCACCGGACTACTAGGCTATGTCACCGAAGCAAGTATTATAACTTATAAATACCATTTTTAATAGCATACAGCACAAGTCCTATTCTATTTTTAACCTGCAGTTTTTGAAAAAGATTATCTCTATAACCATCTATGGTTTTTGGGCTTAAAAACATTTTTTCGGCTATTTCTTTATAAGTCATTTCAGAGCAGGTGTGTATAATAAACTCTCTCTCTCTATCCTTTATTTGGATTTTACTTGAATCGTCTTCATTTAAAGAGTTAATTAAGATATTTGAAACATCTTTGGTATGATAATAACCATGTTTTATAGTTTCTGTTAAAGCCAGCTCTAAAACATCTTTCTCAACATCTTTTAATAAATAGCCTTTGGCGCCAGCTTTAAGCATTTTAATGATAGTGATATCGTTTTCTTCAACAGAAAGGGCTATAACATTAATTTTCGGGTATTCATTTTTTATAATTTCTGTGGTCTCTATACCATTCAATATGGGCATGTTAACATCCATAAGTATAATATCTGGAATATTATTTGGTGTTTTAAGTTTGGTAAGCAGTTCTTTGCCATTTTTACAGGTAAAAAGTACATCGAAATCTTTAAAAGAATTTACAAGACTTGCTATGGCTTGAGATAATAAAACATGGTCTTCAACAATTACTACTGTATGTGTTTTCATGGTTGATTTGGTATGTAATAGTTAGTTTTGTTCCTTTGTTTGGTTCCGATAAGATGGTCGCATTTGCATTTACCAATTTTGCCCTATTCTTTATGTTGCTTAAACCAATACCAGAATGTTGCTGTTTATTTAAATCAAAGCCTAAACCATTATCTTTTGCCGTAATGATTAGCATATCTGTTTGATAGTCTAAAATAATATCTAAATGCGTTGCTTTTGCATGCTTTATAGTATTTGAAAAAAATTCTTGTAAAATTCTAAAGAATACAATTTCAATTTTACTGTCTATTTTTGTTTGCCGTCCTTTAATAGTAAGTTGGGACTCTATAAAATTAAGCCTATTAAATCGATTGATTTCACCTGTTACGGCTTGTTCTAAAGACATGTTTTTTAGAGCATCTGGGCTAATTAATTTTGATAAATCCCTTAATTCTTTAAGGCATTTGTTTAGTGTCCCTTTAACTTCGTCAATAGAGGAATCGTTTTGTAACTGTATTTTAGCTAAAGTGAGTAATTGACCAATGTTGTCATGCAGTTCCCAACTAATATTTCTAAAGGTCTCTTCCCTGATTTCAATTTGGGCTTTAGATATTTCTTGTTCAAAATGTTTTTTTTCAAACTCATTTTTTAAAATTAACGCGTTTTTTCTTTTTTGAAAAAGAATAAACAGGGAAATCATGGTGATTATTAAAATAAATAATACAACAGATGATATGATTAAAAATGATTGTATTTCTTTTTCGTCCATGAGAAACCTATTATATAACAACTATACAAAATCATGTTTAGAATAAAAAAAATACTTGTGAATGCCAAATTATTAATCCAAACATTAAAGTATTTGGATAATAATATAAATGGTAACATACCTATATTAAATAATACCAGAGCTATCGTTATCCAGAAGCTTAATTTATGTTTTATCTTTAAAGTATAATCTGAATTAAACAATTGATGTAAATGAAATCCAGCAAAAATTAATAGAAAAGAAGCACCAATAATAAAACTATATTGGTGTAGTTCAACATTAAGGCTATTTAAAGCATACAAAACAGTGAATATAACACTTAACACTTTTATTATTATCTTATACAATCGTTCCATTAAAATAGTATGGTACCACCAATAATAAAACAAAAAACTAATGCCCGTGTAGCCATAATAGAGCCATGTATTATCTAATTTTAGAAATATAGATAAGGGCCCTAATATGGCATCTATAAAAAAAGTTACCCATAAAAAAAGTAAAAAATAACGCTCCGATGAATTGACATACTTTTTATAATGAACTAATGCAAAAACAGCCGCAATAAGCTCAAGGGCATTAATTAAATATGACAAAAAAATAGGATTGGTACTCATTTTATGGGCTGTTTATTATAAATCTTTAGGAGGTCTTCCGGCGTGCCCATAATTATAGGCTGGAATTTCTTGAATATTATCCTCAATAACAAAAGCAGAGCTTATAGGTAAAAAACTTGCTTTAGAGGTTGTTTTGTGTCCTGTCGGCACTAAAAATACAGTTGAATACCCGGGATCTGGATATTTTTTATCTTTTGGATAGGCGCCATTATAAATGCGAATACCTAAATTTTTGTAACCCAATGTTTCCGCTTCTTGTTCTACATAAGCAATGTATTCTTTTAATTTTTCCAGTTCAAACCAGAATTCTCGGGTGTCTTCTATTTCCAGATACTTATTAATAATAGCACCTCGAGTATTTTTATACTCTTCTTCTAAACGATTGGCATACTCGTAATCAATAGCTTGTTCTGGCTTTTCAATTTTTTGAGGCTTTTCTTCACATGATTGAAAAAACAGTGTCATGACTATTAAAAAAAAAGCTAGCTTTTCAAATGGTTTTGTTTTCATTGAGATTATTAGTTATTGGTTCATTATCAAAAATACATATTAATATTTGAAATTTTATATTCCGTTTAGAGGTTATATAGAGTGCTTTTTTGTTTAATAATCTGTAAATCAGGTTTTTGAATTGATTTTACGAGCAATTTTCGAGGGTATTCCTTATTAAAAAGGGGAAAAACACCCATTAAGTAAAATAAACCACTTATTGTATTTTGGAATAATCCCCTTATAGTTTTTCAGGTTTTTCACTCTTGAGTTGATCCGACTTTCAAAATACCTTTGAACATCATTTCAAAACAAAAGAATTATGAAAGCTACAACTCTTAATTCCTTTTTAGGAAAAATTTTGCTTTATGGCCTATTTGCCATGGTGCTTTTTTCAACCATAGCATTGTCCGCACAAAATTTTAGTGGATTAGAAAATAAACAGCTTAATAAGCTAGATGATATTGGAGCCGTAGGAGTTAGCCTTTTTGCAGAACGTATTAAAGGAAAAATAGAGTCCGTTATAGTAACCCATGATAGTGAAAGAAAACTAAAAATTGCTTTGGAATTCACTGAGTTTTCCGATTATAATTATACCCTTATAGCAGAACTAAAGAATGCTCAAAAATTAAGACAGACAGAATTTCAACAAATCAAAGTAGACTTAAATGGCAAGCAAAGTCCCTTGGAACTAGAGTTTAATTTGGATGAAAATACCCCAGAAGGCACAGAACTTACATCGGCATTTTTAGAAATTAGAATAGGTTCTAAAAGTTTGAAACCTATTTTCTTATATAACCTTAATAAAAACTGGAAAACCGAAATTAACGCAGAAAACCTAATAGTTCCAGTAGCATTAGTACCTATTGGAAGTGCCGCAAATTTAAAAGAAAGTTCTCAAAAGATAATCATTCCAAAAAGAAAGCCCGATTTAAAATATAGTATTGATAAATCTAAGTTGAGAACCTTTAAGCAGCCTCTTTTAATGACTACGACCCCAAGTACAACAACGGTGAGCAGTGCTATTGATGGCACATGGATCAATGATAATAAAGATACGAAAAATATTACAAAAATTATTATTTCCAACAAAGGAAAAAATGTTCAGGTCTTTGGGAAGTGCAGTCCAAAAGATTGTGATTGGGGTACAAAAAAATTAACTCCAAAAAGAAACAGCACCAATACATATTGGGGTATTTTCGATACCAGTATTGCAAAATCCACATTCATGTTTACCATTAATAATAATAAAATGGAGGCAAAACATGCCAGGGATTATAAATCGCCATCTAGGCCTACAAAAAGAAGTGTTGAAAAATTTACCAAACTTAACCTGTTTATTGCTAGACCCATATTCGTGCCTACAACTGGAACTACATCACCTACAACCACTCAGCCGGAGCCCGAAGATACCACACCCCACGGTCCTGATAATACGCCCATTTCGCTTTGGGACGACCTGGTTGCCGATCACGATTTTGAATTTCCTTATGAAATTACAAATGTGAGAATGGATATATATCCAGATAAAAATCCTGCATCTGGAACTTTTTATTACTTGCCCAGTGCTTATCACTTAAGATGGAATGCAGACGAGGGGTATGATTTTTCCATGTTGTATGGAACAGCAGATGCTTCAAGTTCCTCTGGAAATGTAAGGATGACCGGGACACTAACACCAGGGATCAGCTCAAAGGAAATTGCATTGGTAAAATCTTTATTGGAATCTTATATAGAAGGAAACCCTAATTATAGCTTTACAGAATTAAAGATCATGCCCATAAATGCCACACCGGCAATTTCTCTTTCATCTGGACTGGAAGGGCTATACAACATAAGCTCAGATCAAATAAACGTCACGGTATCATCATCCATACGGGAACCTATAGATATATCGTGGATGACCAGTAATACCGATAAAGACGACATGCAAACGGTGTTATCTGCAGGAGATGGTATAAAAGGCAGTATGACACTTGCCCCGGCAAGTGAAACCGTACCAGAACAACTTATTCCAGTTCGCATAACCCTTGCAGATTCCAGAACCCTAGGTAAGTTTATATTAGAACCTAATAAGTGGCGAAATGAAAATTGGGTAAACAATACGCCTTTTCCCTTACGTCTTAAAAAGGTACATGCCCTTATTATTGAAAAACAAGGGACTAATACCATTCCTATCATTTATACATGGGATTTAAATAATGTTGAGATTCCATCAAAGGCAAAAGTACAGTTTGATGCTTCCAAAATGCCAAAATGGGTAGAAACACAATCAAAAACAAAGCAGATCTGGTTGGATTATGCTATTGTAGATTGTACCGAATGTGTAAATAAAACCATAGATGCCCTTACAGATGGTACTTCGGGTAGTAAAGTAAAGCATATCTCTTTTGAGTCTTTTCAATTATTTAACGATACAGATATCGCCCTTTTACAGGTAAAAGCCCGTTCAAAGTACATAGACCCCAAAGGAACGCATGTTTTAGAGTCCGAACCTGTTAGAATCACAGAAGACAATAAGTCTTTTACTTTAGGCCCTCTCTATATTCCAGAAGGGGAAAGCCCTCAATTTGAATATTTCTTCACTTTAGTGATGAATGATGGTACGACCCATCAATCTGATAATTGGTTGTCTCATGAAGAGCTCTTTATGTTTATAGGTATGGCAAAACTTAAGGAAAACATCTCAAGCTTTAATACAGAAACAGAAGATTAAAAGCTAACATTTAACACGCATAACATGACCTACTTACCACCCATATTTATGATATTTTTTGTGCTCGGCCTTCATGTAAGTGCACAGCCCGATGCTGCTTCAAAGCAAATTGTAAACGATATCGTTTTGTATCAGGATTACCTTAAAAAAGATCAATTTTATTATGTGCCTTATGGTTTGAAACTTATTACCAACAGCGAAGGAAAGCCACAGTTTAAGTTTATTCAAATGCGCTATACAGGTACGCATGCTTATGGAGATCAAGGAAATACACGTTTTAGAAGTCTTTTAAGTTTTAGTGTCGCACAAAACAAACCTACAAACCAGGAATTGGACCAGCTAACAGACGCATTACGTTTAAAAGGACTGTATGTCAAATCATTAAAGCCAATTCCAATAAGCAATATTAAAGCCGTTTTAGTACATGCTGCCGATACGGCTACGGTAGACTCATTAAAACATACGGTGTCGGGAGGTTATTTTGAAAGCACAACAAATACATCGCAAAACGTCGATTGGAAGGAACGTGATTTTACCATGCGATTAAATAATAATGATGCCCAATTGTTTTCGGAAAGTTTTCAGGGAAATCAGCCTACCCTTAGTGTTAACTATAGTTATAGCTCAAAACTAACAAATTTAAAATCGGAAGAACTCACGGTAACAGGCCATGAGGATTTTGTTGAGGAGATGGCATCTTTTACAACCGAACAGGATTCTATAATCCAGTTACAGGAAGTGATCGTAAAGTCTGATGCATTACCAATAACCATTAATATTAAAAAATGGCCAGAGCTTATTAAAAAAGTAGATATCAATTCCCAAATCCCTTCAGATTATGCTGCACTGGATGTTTACTGCTATGATTTTAACAATAACATACGTGACGATTTATTTGCAAAGCGTATAGAAATAAAAGCAGTAGGAGTGGGAGGAAACGACGTCACCTATACAAGCACTTTCGATGCAAAGCATCCAGATGAGTATGCTAAAAGCATCCAGTTTGTCTATGCCGTAAAACTTAAGGAACCGTATCAATATAGGATCTCAGAAATCTATAAAGATGGACATTATACACGTCATGACTGGGTCATAGCAGACTCATGGCATCAAATATTAGACATTACAACAAAACCTATTGAGGAATAATACTAAAACATCTATATCATGAATACAAAAATCATCATACAATTAATAGGCTTTCTGGTATTTACATCACAGTTGTTTGCAGGTGTAAAATACGATGAAGGCCGCGTGCAAATAGACGGGATACAACTTTTGCAGGATAGCGAAGACGATAATGCCTATTATTACCTCACCAGATTTGTAAAACTGGCACAAAAGGAAGATGGCACCTATGAATTTTTATGTATAAAATATGTTGGAGAAGGCGAACAGGCTAGTGGCGGGATATTTCATGCCTTAGTAGAGTTTTCATTGCCCCAGGATGTTATAGAAGAAGTGGAGGCAAAACTAAAAACAAGAGTCAATGAAAATGCCCGCATTGTTGGGCCAGTTCCCATGCGCCAATTTACCAAGGAAGGACAGAGCGACATTGGAAAGTTTGATGTGGTTTCATCTATCTTAAATAATACGGAAGGCGAACAAGCATTTACCACCAATGTGCTTACCTCTGGATTTGCACCATTATTGCCAAACTCTAAAGCAGCCATAGCAGCAAAACTAACACCGTCTGGAACGACCTTATTATGGGAGTCCTTACAAGGTGCTACATCAGATGTGTCTGTGTCTGTTCATGGCTATTACGAAGCCGTAGTTAAAGGTTACAATGCGACTATAAGTGCAGAGGCCAGTACCATTTATGAGCATTATAGCAGAATAAGCAATGTGCAGAGTGGCTATACAAAAAGTGAGGTTCGGAAAGTAGCAGATCAAATGATTCAAGATCAGGTTATTAATGTAGACGTATTTGACAGGTCTGAAGGCCTTGGAATCGATACCAAGGATATGCAGGGGATTACAGATATCGTTACGGAAAAACTCATAGAACTTATGTTCGATACCAAAACAGGCTGGGCGAAAAAACCAGAAACCGAAGTGGCAGTAGAAGCAGGCCAAATTAAAGGGAGACAGGATAGAGGTTGGTTTGCAAATGTATTTGGAGGTAAGGATGATACCGAATATTATACAGATAATCAGTACGTAAGAAAAAGAAGGGAAGATATCAAAATCAATAAATTCTATCTCAATTTAAGTAAATCGACCACCATAAAAGTACCCGTGCATACTTCGGGGAATATAGGAGGTATTTACGATTTGATGAAAGATAACGACCGTTACTTTAGGGTTGTAAACCTTGCCGATTCCGATTTTCAAAAAAGAACCGTTCATTTTCAAATAGATGGCGGTTATACAGATGCATTCAATGAGATCTTAAACTCGGTTTCGATTGCATTTCGTAAAACTTATGACGATGGAAATGATGCAGCTACTTCCGATCTACTATTTACCCCAGATGATATTAAAGAGGGAAAAGACTTTAAACAGGTTATATATCCCAGACTTGGAATTACAGGAAGCGAGTGGATGGATTACGAATATAAAATTAGTTGGAATGTTAAGGGAGAACCCATACCTATTGAAATTCCAAAAGCTAAAGATCTTTGGAGCGTAGACAATGCATCGTTAGTCGCTTTGGTACCACCATTTAAGAAAAAAGTGGTCGATATTGATGCAGACAGGCCCACCTTTAAGGATAGCGGTGTTCGTACGGCAACCGTTCGGTTTTTTGTCATCCTTAATGGGAAAGCAACCTCGCAGCGTACCATTATTTTAAGGGAGTCTGATGCAGAAAGTACATTAAAGATAGCCTTATATCACGATCCCGAGGAGCCTTTGGCCTACCAGGTAACCTGGTACGGAAAGCATGGCAAATATGCCGAGGAGATTAAGCAACTAAAAGAAGATTACCTCTTTTTAATAACACCGACCGAAGACGATTTCAAGAATTAAAACCCAGTGATGATGAAATCCATATTTACTTATCTATTCATAATGGCATCAGGCATATTGATGTCCCAGCAAATCTATATAGACAAGGGCATTCAAGTAAATGGTTTGTGGTGTTTTCCAACACATAACAACCCAAAAGCTTACAAGTATCTGTCGACCAAAGCGCGATTGGCTTTAGATGAAGAACAGCACCCGAAGTTCTCATTTATGAGGTATATTACAGAAAAGCCATCAGCCGACGAAAATGCGACCAGTTCTGTTATAGAAGCTGGAGGCGGAGGTATTTTGCACTTTCTTGTGTTGTATGAAACACCTCAGGTACAAGTTGATGAAGCGGAGGTTTTGCTTAAAGAACTCTTGGAAGATGATGCGGTTTCTATTGATGGTCCCATTCTATTTGATAGTGCTTCCTATGCATTGGTTTCGTCCATACTGGATAAAGAGAGCAATGAAAATGAAAAACATTTACTCTCAGTTGGCAAGGCACCAGTTATGGAAAATAGCAGTATAGCCCTTTCTTTTGATGTCAATCCACTAAACTCAAAGCTACTTTTAGAAAGCTTTAAAATGGATACGCCAGATATTTCATTAGTATTCGACCTGTCATTCTCGGGGCTATCTGAAGCCTATGATGCAACGTTGGAAATAGATTGGTCCGAAATAAAAAAGAGTAAAAGTTTTGGAGCAGGGGGGAATATCTATTTTGTTAGTGCCGATGTGGAACTAGGTTTGGACGAGCTCTTTAAAAACAACAGTATCAAACTGGTTACAAATGGGGATGATGCCGATCTGGAATCATTACTAAATACGGTTTATGACAAATTATTGGATCTCATGTTTAAACCTGTAGAGCCAGCCATTGTTCCAGAGGAACAACGCGGCGGACTTATGGATGCCCTAAGCTCGATTATTGGTCAAGATGGCGCGTTGTCCAGTGGCAATACATTCAATTTTGGTGTGAATGCTTCTTTCCAAATGAAGGAACTTCGAACAGAAGGAACATCACATTTGGTCTTTAATGGAAGATCGACCGTAAACAGGCACCACTTCATCACTTTTAATATTGGCGATCTGTACCAGACCTATGGTCAAGATACGCGATTTTTTAGAGATGTACCCATTTGGGATCCTGCATTTCAACAACGCGAAGTCTTTGTAGGTGTAGATGGCGATCTGGAAAAAGAATTTGAGGACATGCTCAACAGTGTCACTTTGGCGATGCGTAAGCGACATGCCAATGGTAATGAAACCCTGTCCGAATTAATAATAAACAAAGAAACCTTTAAAGATTACGAAGGCCACCTGTCTATGCGCTACTTAAACCAAGGCGATAGTATTCGTACCGATTGGTTGACTTACGAATACAGAACCTTATGGAAGTTTAAAGGAGGCGGAGGCTACGAATCCAAATGGCAATCTGAAAATAGCGCCATGGTCAATCTATTTGTGCCTTTTCAGCGACGGGATATTGTCTTAGAAGGGGACATGGAATCGCTTAAGGAAAAGGGGATTAGGGCCATTTCCGTTCAAATCGACTATCCGTTTTTCGATCAGGTGAAATACGATAGAATGACCATACGTCCAACGGACAATTTAAAAGATAAAAATTTTAAAATCACGCTGCCCAATACCAGTGAGGAAGTAAACTATAACATTACATGGTTACGTAAAAACGGGCCAAGCATATCTAAAACAGGAACCGATCGATTTGGACTCATATTTATCGATGAAATACCAGAGGACTGATGCATACACCCAAAAAACATATTATATGTTTCATTATGATACTATTAGTAAGTAAAAAGACAATATCGCAGCGTATTTGTGATTATACCAAAGAGCATGTCAATTTATCTCATGGCATTTCAGTGGATATTTTTAAGGAACGAGGCAGTGATAATTATTATTATATCCCAAATCAATTACAATTATCTACAAAAAAAGGCAAACCGGAATATTCTTTTCAAGAGTATAAAGAGAATGAAAAAGCAGCGCCAAGTGGTGCTATTTTACATTGCCTGGTGACTTGGGGGATCACTCCAGAGCAACTCAATGAATTACGACTATGTGTAAAAAACAAACATGGAGAAAAAGCTTTGGTTGCAGGTGCTATGACTATGGAGCCTAAGTCCCAGAAAATAGAGTTTAGCAATACTATAATAGGATATATTTTAAAACACTCCCTTAAAAGTAGAGGCACTCTATCTACATTTTCCAATAGTAAAACGGCACTCTCATTTCATATTAAGGAAAGTGATGTCGCTACTGTTCGCGAAGCGATAAAGACCCCCTCTAAATTTAAAGGAACCACGATAACGCTTCATTATAAGTACAATTCATATACCTGTAATTCGGGCGTAAGACCCATGTATGATAATGAAACAAAAATTGTAGGGCAACTTCAAAAATGGTTTTAATATGCAAACGACAATCTCAAATATCGTAATCTTTCTATGCCTCGCTTTTTTATCGCAGGCGGCACATGCCGATGTTTATTATATTTTTTATGCCACTATTAATGGGAAGAGCGGGCATGCAGGCATTGCCATCGATAATTATAAAACAATCGTAAAAGATACACTCGACGAAAACGATCATCTGGTTTCTGTATATGAAACTATAAAAGATGGGACGCTTACATACTACGATTTGTGGCCGGAAAAAGATGATTTTAATGCCTTTAATGTAGATCACGATACCCCGGCAAGATACTATAAACTTCCAGCGGCATCATGGGAAGCCCCTATTACCATAAAATCTTTGTTACGTAAAGGCATTCCCCATGAAGAAGATTACCCTGTCGATGGTCTTATTCAGTTAAGATCCACTCCAGAAGCAGATGCCATTTTAAAAGAAGCTATCGAAGCCCTTATAGAAAAGAACCGATCCTTTAATGTAAGGACGTTTAACTGCGCAGATTTTGTGGAAATTATTCTAGAGAAACATCTCGATATAGAGATTCAAGCCGATGAGTCTGTATTTTTTAAACAGTCGACAACACCTAACAGGCTATATCAAGAACTATCAAAACTTAAAAATATAAACATGATAAAAAATGCAGACGAAAAGGCTAAAGGATCCTTTACCAGTCAGCGCTTAATAAAAAAAACATAATAATAATTAACACCTTAATACCATGAAAACTATAAAACAACACTTAAAACAATGGGCTTCCAAAGTCTTTTTGGGATGGATATTTATATGCTTTATAAGCATACAGACCATACAAGGACAAGCTATTTTAGACTCTCAAAATAGAGTTGACATCACTTTAGATGATGGTACAATCGTCGTATTGTACGGAAAAGCAAAAACCAGAGATCAAACTTTTTCCAGCGAATACCTTTATTTGCCGGTAAATCTGCATTTATCTAAACGTCCTGACGGTACTCCGGAATTCCTGTTTTTAAAATATACAACAGAAGAACGTGCCGATGCCGGGGGCGCACAAGGCGCACTTATGCATTTTTTAATGGAATGGGGCTTAAGCGATAAACAGCTTAAAGAAGCAGAGGTTAAATTAAAACAAAAAATCACCAAGCTTAACGAAAACTCCAGAAGCAAATACAGACGCGTTAAAAACCCGGTGATCCTTGGTGCTGCAGATGTAAAAGTAGAAGATGGGAATTCGTTTAGGATTATTTCTTCTGTACTCACCGATGAGGGCATGGCTAAGGTGATCGCTTCAGGAAATGCGTCACCGCTTCCCGGCTCTAAAATAGCCGTTGCCGCAAAACTTGATAAGACGGCAGCTCAACTATTAGCGGCCACTTTCGAAAAAAACCGTTCTATTACCGATGTATCCTTGGAACTGAGTTTTAAATATGATGTGCTTTTTCCGGCAGTTGATGGAAAAATAGTCATTGATTGGAAAAAAATCGAAAAAAGCTTTGAAAGTTTCTCTGCGAGATATACACATAACGATAGAGATACTAAAAGCGGGAGTGATGATAGATATAGCTACAATGAGGTAGATAGTATTTACAAAAGCGCTATAGAAAGTAAAGCCGTTATTTTTGAAATCGATAAAAATACGACAGACGATGAGACCGCAGATAAAATTGTAGAAAGTTTTATGAATGTGTTTACGGAGGCCTTGACGGATAGAGATGCTACTGCGCCGCCAACACCACCATCAGATGAGGAAGCCGCTGCAAGGCCCAACATTAGACATGGATCGAGATATGTGTACAATCAAACGAAAGCAGAAACCAGATTTCAACGTCAGCGAGAAGTCTATAACCTAAAGTACAGAGTAGCGATACCCAAGCACTTTCCACTTACAGGTAATTTAGGATCCTGGTATGATGGGGTTCGTGATAATCCAAAATGTATTTCATCGGTGAACTTAAACGATCCTTTTTTTCAACACAGGGATATTAACCTTATTCTGGATCTTAAGGCAGAAAATATGTTTGGCACAGAAGTAAACTATGTAACCGTAAATGTTAGAAAGAGAAGAAATCAAGGAAACGATTTTCAAGATCAAGTGACCATAGATAGGGACTATTTAAAAGAAAAAGGTGTGCGGGCAGCATTGACCTATGCTCGTGGCGAAGATAAGAATCCCGATGTTTTTGAATATAAGATGCAATGGAGTTTAAGCGGCGGTTATGTGTATCCCGAAGACCCAGAATGGATAGTAGGAGATTGGGAGGGTGTGCCATTGGCCGCTCCGGTACTTCCCAGAACGGTAGAATTAGAGGGGGATATTGACGAACTTAAGGATACCGATATCGTTAGGGTGACAGCAGCTATCCGTTACTATAAATTTGGAAAGGAAGTAGAAACAAATATTCCTTTAACCGTTTCCAAAGAAACACCACTGGTTGCCGAGACATTCTTTACGGATAAAGACACACAAGGCTATGCCTATCGCCTGATTTTTACTCATAAAAAAGAAGGGAAATTAGCCTTGCCCTGGGAAACAAAAATCAATGACAATTATATCTACGCTTCCATTCCAGAAGCATTTCAGGATAATGAATCCGAAGTGTTCAAAGAAGCTAAAGAAGCCGGGAAAGAAATACTTGACAGTGTAAAGGATAAAGTATTGGACAAATTTAAAGATGTATTAAAAGTAGACTGATTATGAAAACACTAATTAAATATTTAAGCATTTTTCTTCTTGTGTTTTTTTATAGTTTTTCAACTCATGCACAACAAGATTTTACCATGCAAATCGTATTGGACAAGCCCGTAGATGCTGGTCCCTTAAAGCTGTTTCCTGGTGTAAAGGACAAAGATTCTTATTGGTACTTACCAAACAAGTTGCGATTGGCAAAAAATGACGATGGTACCCCAAAGTTTAAATTTGTTAAATGGGTACATAATGAAGAGAACAATACGAATGAAGGTATAGGCGGTGGCGTTCTACATTGTGTCTATGGATTTGGAGTGACCGAAGACGAATTGGACGAAGCGGAAAAAGCCCTCAAAAAAATTAATAGTAGAGGGAAAATTATAGGCTCAGTTATTTATAAGGAAGGCACCGTTACGGTATCCATCCCTAAATTAATGGATCCAGAAAAGCAGGACATTGTAGCCATGGCACCCGCACCAACCATGGAAGGCAATTATGTGGCAGTAAATATGCAATTGGACAAGCGTTCTGCATCATTACTTTGGGATTCGTTTAAAACAGGTAATTCTTTGGTGACATTCAATTTTAATATGACCATTGCTGGGTATAACTCTCCCATTGAAGCAAAAATAAAGATCCATACAGATCAAATTTATGACAGTCAGCAGTTCAAGGCAGGCTTGGCAACGCCATGGTTAAATGCGGAAATCGATGTACTGGTGAAAGAACTTATAGACAATGGCTCTATAGAAATTGAAAAAATCGGCGATAACTTTAGTATGCAAGCAGCTATAGACAGAGTTGTTGAAAAAGCTACAGACTTATTATTTACGCCTTTTGGAAGTTCCCAAGGGCCTAGTATCTCCCAATTAACCTCGGCAGCCAACTCACAAGGTAATGAGAGCTTATTAACAAGAGCAACAAATCTTTTAAATACCTCTAGAACGGAAGCCAGAACAGAGCGGGATGCTGTTAGAAGGCGAAATGCAGAAAGAGAAAGGGCTGCTAGTGCAGAACGCGAAAGAACCACTAGTAGGGATACGACTTCAAGTGCTGGAAATAGTTCTGAAGCAGGGGATTTAAGACCAGAGCATTCGGGAGGTTTAGAACCAGGGGATTCTCAAAGAGGCGTCAACGGAGCCACCCCAAGCGGGGGCACGCCAAACCTTGAAGAGGAACCAAGCATGCCTTCTATTGCTATTGTGGCTTCTTATACCGTGAAGAAGATAAAAATATCCGGTACAAAAACATTCAGTCTAAAAGAAAGCTATCCAACGACCATCCCTTCGCCTTTTGGTGGCGATTTAGAAGTGAATATGACCAGTTGTCCTAAATGTTTTATAGAAACCAATCTGGACGATCCTGTATTTAAGCAACGTGAAATATTAGCATTGTTAGACGGGTTAAATGCCAATGATTTTGATAAGTATATCAATTACGGCACCGTACAATTACGTAAAAAACACGAGTCTGAAGCCTTTACCTATGATGAAGTGCGTATTACGCGTAAAAACTTTAATCAAGAAGGAAACCTGTTCACCATGTTATATGGATGGAAAGGAGACAACAACAGATCGAAGTGGTTTGATTACGATTACAAAATTGCCTGGAGTTTCTTTGGCGGAAATAATGTAGAGACCGATTGGGAATCTACGAACAGGAGTGCTATTAATTTAAACCCGCCTTTAACCCGGAGAGTGATAACCATAGAAGCCGATAAGGATTTACTTGATGAACAAAAGGTACGTGCTATAGATATTAAGATCTACTACAACTTAGGTGGCGACGACCAAATGAAACAATTTAGCATAAATCCGAAGAAGGATGTGCTTTCCGGACAAGTGGAATTTATGCTGCCTAATGGAAGTCAGGAGTATGATTACGAAGTGACCTGGAGACTTTGGGGTAATGAACAAAAAACATCGGGAAGACAAACAACAAGTTTTGAAACCTTATATGTAGATGAACTGCCTAACTAAAAATGAAACAGATGAAAACATTAATAAAAATAATATATATCGTACTTGTTGGGTTTTGCATCAATCAAGTACACTCGCAAACTACGGACAGAGCAACTATCATAGCTAATTTAGAGTTCTTTTATTACGATAACCCTTCTAATAGCACCTATTTAGGTATAGATAATCAGCAAGTTAGTAATGGTACGGAATCTGGATCGTTTTGGACCAATGCAAATACCACGTCACTTCGTGATTTTATAAGAGCATTGTTGAAAGACCCCAGTAATGGAGGGGATGCTTCATTACAGTATTACACCGCAAAATTGTTACGAATCAATAATAGAAAAATAGCCGTGTATTTATGGAATGACCAAACAGCTTTTACGGCATCAAGTGTCCCGTCTACGGTGCATAACCCCAGACCAGATGGTACTGGACATGTTTGGCCACACGCATCGCATTGGACCCTGGCACAAGAACCAAATTGGGGCGGCTATATGGATATGGGCATACACTACATTGGTATTCATGGCGCACAATGGCTAAAAGAAACTTTTCTTCATGAGCTCATGCACGCCGAAGATCAAACAAATTCACTGGCACTACCGTTTAATGTGGATGGCCACTGGTATCACTATGGAAACGATGGGTCGCATTTTTATACCGAAGCGGTGCCTAGTAAGCGTTTTGCCTATATGGAAGCCATCGCACACGTAGCAGCTTTTTATTTTAACTATAACCAATTTCAGCATCATTTTAATTGGTTTAATAGAAATGGGGATATGCGGGTAGAACGAAATGCCCCTTCGCAATGGCGACGATGGCTCCGTCAATTATTTGGTTATGATGGTCATGTATGGCTTCATGATGAAATAAGGGAAGCAACAGGTAGTAGCGGGAGACGATTGAACGACCAATATAGCGTATATCGAATTCAGGACCTACCGGGAAAATTTATTGTACATAACGAAACGGTTATGGCTATGATGATGACCATGACTTCCATGCACGTTGCAGAAATAGATCCGTTTATATGGGCAGTAAAAACCTTTAATACAAGAATATCGGCCAATCAAGGGCAAGACCCTTTGGCGCTCTTCGTAAAAGTATTCTCGGAAGGTATGTTACAGAATGGCGAGACCATTAGCGCTATAAAACAAGAATTGGATGCGCGTAATTATACAGCAGCCTCTGTAGATACGCCTTATACATTTATTCTTCCATTGGCGTATTCCGATTATTTTACGGGCTATACCAGTACCACAAAAGATCAATTTAAAGCCCTTTTTAATAACGAAATGGATACCGATCTTATTGATATTTATTGGGATCATTTTAAAGATAGAGTGCGTAACAATGTTACCATTCGTAGTAGTAGGTCCTTATCGGATATGACGACTATTGCGATGCAATGTGGCGTGAATCAAAGTTACCTTCCCGGTGCTAGTGGTAGAAGATATGAAGGAAACTAAAAATACTTAGTGTGTTCTATATATTATATATTATAGGTTGGTTGTAGCTATATCATGCTAGGTGTTGATTAAGGCCCCGGAATATTTCGGGGTCTTATGTTTTTAAACTATAAGGTGAGGTAAAACAAAAAACTGCCTTTTTTAGTTTTGTTTCTTTTGATTACTCTTGCCGCCACTAGTTTTGAAAACTAGTGAGGATACTTACTTTTTTAAAATTTAACCACCCATTTTTATTTTTTATTTGTTATTACTTTATAGAACCCTCTATGAGATTTTTTAGAGTGTTTAAATTATATAGGGCTGGTATAGGCAATTGTGTATATCTAATTGTTACCTGCAAGCTAAAAAACTGAACTTCTGAATGAAAAAAAAAAATGACGTTTATAAAAGGCGACTGAAGTCATCTCATGGTAAAAAGAAAAGAAGAGAAAAAAAGCTTTCTAAGCTTAAAAAAGGATTTCAAAAGTTTAAATCTGATGTCAGAAAAAATAATCCAGATGCTGAATTTATAAACTTTCCATTACATCATTTCTTACAAAAAAGCAGATTATTAAATAAACCTGAGTATGGTGAATCTCTAAAATATTTTCTTTCAAAAAAGGACAGTTTTGCGAGGGAATCATCAAACTTTACTGACAACAATTTTATAATTCCAGATAGATTTTCCATAATAGAAAACTATGTAGAAACAATGGTTTTTTTAAGGAAATTGTTTAATTCTTTACATAATCAAATATTTGAAGAGATTTACATAGACTATTCACAGTGTGAACAAATTGATGTTGGTGCATCTATGTGTATGGATATCATTCTTGGTGAATTTATAAACTACTACAATGAATCAATAAAGGGTAGGCATACGATTAAAGTAAAAAAAATACGTCCTATAAATTTTGACCATTATGATATCAAGAAAATATTATTTTCAATTGGTGCATATACTAATATTAGAGGATTCAAAATAAAAGATGGAAACATTATAGAATTCCCAATTAGGGTCGGAAGTAAAAAAAATATTAATCTTCCTAGTCAACGTGAAATAGATATTACACTTACAGTCGATTATATTATTAATTGTTTGAAAGCAATGAACAAAACCTTGACGGGACCAGCCGAAACAAATCTTTATAAAGTCATTGGAGAAGTAATACAAAATGCGGATGAACATTCAGATACAACGAATAGATATTCAATAGGGTATTTTGAGAAACCAGAAATAGAAAACGAGAAATTTGGAATATTTAATCTTGCTATTTTAAACTTTGGTAATACGTTTTACGAAACCTTTAAAAATGATACTTGTGAGAATACCGAAGTCCAAAATCAAATGAAAGAATTAAGTAAAAAGTTTACTAAAAAAAATCTTTTTTTATCACGTGAATTTGAAGAAGAAACCTTATGGACATTATATGCACTACAAGATGGAGTTACAAGAATTTCTAATTGGGATAGAGGTAATGGGGCAATAAGGTTTATAGAAAGCTTTTATAATCTAAAAGGAAAAGACATTAATGATAATATTTCTAAAATGGTTATAACAACAGGGCACACAAGAATAATATTTGATGGTACTTATAAACCTATTGAAAAAGTTAGAGGTAAGGAAGGTAAAAAATATAAAATGATGACTTTCAATTCAGATGGCAATATAGAAGAAAAACCTGATTCACGGTTTGTCAAATATGAAGAAAACTACTTTCCAGGAACTATGATTTCAGTTAAGATTAGAATTGATTATGAAAACACAGAAAATATATAAATTATGAATAAAACGAGTATTGATTTAGAAAATCACAGAACAAAAGGTTCTAAAGTTTTCACAGGTAGAGAGAGAGGAATTTCCGTACGCAAAAACACAAAAATAGATGTTTTAATAAATGAGTACGAACAAGTAGAAATTATCATTCCTACAGATATTATGTCTATTAACCCGTCTTTTTTAGAGGAGTTTTTAACTAACGTAGTAAAGTCATTAGGAAAAGATGATTTTTATAAAAAAATAAAATTTGTTTCAAATAGCAAGAGATATGATATCGCTTTAGATTTAGAAGAAGCTGTAGATAGAATATTACGAAACGAGAATGCTTTATCTAAAAAATAATATTATGATTTTACTTTGTATAGAAAAAAGTAGTTGGTTTAATCTTGAAACTCTAAGCAACCTATCGAACGTAATAATTGCATTTTTAACTCTCATTTTGGGATTTTATGTATTTGTTTATCAAAAAAATAAAGACAACAAATCCGATGAAGAAACAGAAATCAATAGAAGAAAAAATATAAAACTTCAATGGTTTAAAGAAATTATTATACAACCAAAGATAGATTTAGTTTTTAAATTTTATGACCAAATCAATAGCATAAAAAACAAGATAAATGGCAATGATTTAAATGATGATGAGAAAATAGAAATCATCAACTTTATAAAAAAAGAACAATCCACATTAAGAAAGTCATTTTTGGATTTAATTCAACATATTAATAACGATTTACACTCTGAATTATCGCTAAATGTTGATAAACTAACAGACAATCTAACAGATGTAATTTCTAATGATGAATTCAAATTGAAAAATGAAGTTACTTATAACAGAGAAATAAAGTCAAAAGTTGAATATTCATATAGTGAATTTTTATCAAAGATTTTTAATTACTGTGGGTAAATCCGGTGGGGAATCCCCCCGCTACCGCTAGTTTTAAAAACTAGTGGCGGTAAGAGTAAGCAAACGGAAAAGTACTCGCCATTTTAAGTTCATATAATCACCCGCTGTTCCCTTTTCTACCGCTAGTTTCCAAAACTAGTGGCGTATTGAGTAAGTATTAATTGTAAGAAAATAAATGCAAAAACTATACATGATATTGTGTGGCTTTTGTTATTTTAGTGCAATGAGCAGAAACTACAAGTTCCACAACAAAGGCGGTCTTTATTTTGTAAGTTTTGCCACGGTCAACTGGATAGATGTCTTCACAAGGGAGGCCTATTTTGATGTATTGGCAGAAAGCGTAGACTATTGCAGGAAAGAAAAAGGCATGGAGTTATATGCCTATTGCTTTATGCCCAGTCATGTACATTTTATATTTCGTTCAGCCAATAGTGAACCATCAGAGTTGTTGAGGGACTTTAAACGGCACACTTCAAAAAAGATTATTGAAGCCATAGAAAACAATCCAGAGGAAAGCAGGAAAGAATGGCTGTTGTGGATGTTTGAACGCGCGGGTAAAAAGAATGCAGCAACCAGTAAGTATCAGTTTTGGCAACACCATAACAGACCTATAGAGCTGTGGAGCGAAAAGGTGATCAAACAAAAGATAGATTATATCCATAACAATCCAATAGAAAGCGGTTTTGTAACCGATCCTATAGATTGGAAATATTCAAGTGCGAGGAATTATCAAGACGATAATACAGTTTTAGCTATAGATAGCGTTGGGTTTTTAGGGTGATTCTATTGAGTAAGCCCCTGTTAGCTTTCGTATGCATATGTTGCCGTTAGGATTTCCTAGTGGCGTTTTCTGGGCAGGAGACAAGAGCAAGAAAGGAGAAAAGCTTTTCCAGATCTTTTTGGTTTACATTTGCTTACTCTTGTGGCCACTAGTTTTGAAAACTAGCGGTAGCTGGGGTTTTTAGGGTGATTCTATTAAGTAAGTCCCTGTTAGCTTTCGTATGCATATGTTGCCGTTAGGATTTCCTAGTGGTGTTTTCTGGGCAGGAGACAAGGGCAAGAAAGGAGAAAAGCTTTTCCAGATCTTTTTGGTTTACATTTGCTTACTCTTGTGGCCACTAGTTTTGAAAACTAGCGGTAGCGGGGGTTTTCTGGGCAGGAGACAAGAGCAAGAAAGGAGAAAAGCTTTTCCAGATCTTTTTGGTTTACATTTGCTTACTCTTGCCGCCACTAGTTTTCAAAACTAGCGGTAGCGGACGTGGAAGCCACAACGATTACAGTTTAGGGTAACTTAATTGTTTATCCCTTTTTTTAATCCCAAAACCAAACACCCTCAGCACATTCTTTGAAATAGACATGGTCATTAGTTATAAAATAATCTAAATAAGCCGTTCCTCTATCTTTTTTAATTTCATCAAAGGAAGCATTGAATTTATAGTCTAATGTAATTATTGTATTTTCTGATTTATGTTTCATTCTTTCTATAACTTCAACTGAAATAGTATTGGATGTTATTGTAACCTTGTGTTTTTTATAGTCTAGAAAATTAAAATAAGGATAACCTTTGCCAATTGTTACTTCACCGTTGGAATTAACTAAGAATACTATATAGGAACTATTTTCTTCTAACCCAGTATAGATGTCTGTTAAATAATTGCAAGAGCTCCGAGGTATTTCAATGGACCATCCATTATTATTAACCCAATTACCTAGTTGACTTAAATTAAACTCACTCTGAATGTCTTCAATATCTTCAGATTTATTTTCATTTATTTTATTTAATACTTCTAATGTCCAATTTGACAAATCAATAACAGAATTTATGCAATCCTTTACACCATTTAATCTATTTACGGGGTTTATACATCCAAAGGTATTTGATAAAGTACCTATTACATTAACTAAATCATTAGCTTGTTCTAGACGTACATTTTCAATTTGTTTCTCCTCTAAAATCTTATCAATGGTATTGAAGATAGCTGAACCACAAGAAATAATAGCTAATGGAGCATTTAATAAGGCTAGGCTGTAAGCACATACATTAACATTAATTCCCAGACTAATAGCAAATAAAGCATTTTTTATATTTTTAAGTTTATTGAGGTTTTTAATATTATTAGATTTTGATTCTAATTTGAAATTAGAATTTAGGTTAGCTATCTCAGATATATCTATATCTTTTGAATATTCAATATTTCCATTAGCATCAATAAACCCTAAATCCATAACACTATTATCTTCTCTGTATGAGAACATTAATATACTTTCATCACTTAGGGTAATTTTTGATGGAAGAAAGTTTTCTTCATTAATTTCAACTAAAAAAGAATCTTTACTATTGGAAAATAAATAACCATCCATTTCACCATTTAAATCATTATCGATAGTTACGATTCTATCACCATCAATGTGTTGCAGAATAAGAGGGTATTTATCATTTTCAGTCTCAATAATTCCCAATCCATTATAAAGTGGACTTTCAAGATCTTCTTCAATTGAAGTTTCATCAGATTTACAAGAAAAGAGAGTAAGTACCAGCAATAAATAAAGATATTTCATATGATCTATGTTTTTGCGAATAAAAATCGTAATTATAAAATACAGAAAAGAAAATTATCGTTAAAGTGAATCAATGTTCTATGAAATAAAGTATATAAAGTGAAAACAAATAATCCTACCATTTAGTACATTGCTTGAGGTATATAAAAAATCCTAAATAACAAAAAAATCCTTGGCTATATATTTTCCACAAATCAACTTTTTCAAATTCAGTCTTTTCATTATCAAATAAGTTAGATTTATCAATAAGCATTCTGATGCCTAAATAAATTAGATAAGTAGCTCCAGTCCATTTTATTATACTGAAACGTAGTATTGATTTAGCTAATATTACTGATAATCCAAACGCAGCAAGAATGATATGAATTATGGCTCCGCTTCCGATTCCGAGAACAGAGTAAATTCCAGCTTTTTTTCCTGAGCAATACTACGAGTAATTATATAAATTGAATCAGCTCCGCTACCGCTAGTCTGTGCCTTAAATCCGCATGAGAGTCCCAGCTGTTCCCTAGTATACATAACGGCTACCGCTATTTTTTAACTAGTGGCGTTATGAGGGGCCATAAAAACAATTGAAGCCTCGTTTTAGAGATAGAATATGGTTGTTTATTTACAAGCCTGTTGTGTTTTATAACCTCTACTCGCCACTAGTTTTTAAAACTAGCGGTAGCGGGGTTACCAAGTTGCCTTTAGATAAATAAGCCGCAACAGATTAAAATGCATATAGTTTTGGTATTGTGCGCGATTAAAGTTGTTTTTCAGCTGTTCCGTTACAATAGTTAAAACACCCCCCTAAACGAGAATGACAAGATTTATATATAGTTGCTGTTCCAGTATTTTGTGTGTCAAAATTTACAATTAACTCTGATTCGATTTCAACTATATTATTAGTTGTTTCATTAATTTCATAATATCTGACGTGTATAGAAAGGGTGTTCCCCGTCTTATTAACTTTATATTTATCTAAATTTACAAAATTATCTTTTTCAGTAAATTGAGGTATGAAATTCCTATTTTCATCCAACCAAATATAAATCGAATAAGTACTACCAAATGGTGCGTTAGGAATGGATCCACAACTTGAAGGATTCCAACTAATTTTCCAAGCATATCTTTCAGAGCCAGCTTGTAAAGAGTCTTCGACTAATTCAACAGCTTCATCATTAATATCCTTTGTCTCGTTCATTTTATCAATTAATAAATCGATGCCAGTTAAAGTAGCATTAATGCATTCCAAAGCTTTGGCAGGATTACGTTTAATTACCCCTTCAGCACATTCGAAAACATCACTAAGCCCTGCTATGGTTGTTGTTAGGTTATTAAGTTGATAGGTAAGTTTAGTCAATGCCTCACTTTGAAAACCTAGTTGTTCTTCTAAAAACGATAAAGTATCAGAAATAGCTGAAGAACATGCAAGAGCAGCTATATGAACCTGAGCAGAAGCAAGACTACCAAGACATAGCGGTACATTTATGCCTATTTTTATAGCAAATAGAGCTATTTTTACACTTTCTAAAGCATCAAGACTTTTTAAATTAGATGAGCTGCTTTTAGAATTATAATATTTTTTATTAGTAGTTCTTGAAGGTAATGAAATCTCAATATCTCTAACATATTCGATATTTTGATTGGGGTCTATTATCCCTATATCCATTATAGTATTATCTTCTTTGAATGAGTACACAATCATTGTTCCGTCGCTAAAAGTTGTTACGCTTGGAAGCAAGGTAGATTCATCAAGCTCACTTATCATTGACACATCTCCATTGGAAAAAATAATTGCATCTATATTATTATTCTCATCATTGTCCATTGTCAAAAAACGTTCACCGTTTTGATGTTGAATGAGTAGCGGATATTTTGTGTTTTCAGTAAACATAATACCAACCCCTTCAATTAAAATATCTTCATCTGATAAATCAGAGTTGTCATTTGAATTACAGTTAAAAAAGAAAATAAAAACTAAGAAAAGAAAATACTTTTTCATATAAGTATGGTTTGGTTTTAAAAAAAAAATTTTTGTAATTTAGGATAATAAAGAAAGTTTCACAATAGTTTGAAAATACTTATAACGGTTATTTTTGTCTTTAAGCGAAATCCGTTCATTTTGAAAAGATATTCGGCACTTTAATTATAAATTCATATAGATATTCTTGATTTTTTCTTCTCTTATTCCAAGATATCTCCTATTAACATTTGTATTAATATGATTAAATATTTCTCATAGATAGAGGAGAGCTCCGCTATTCCCTAGTATGGCTACCGCTAGTTTTCAAAACTAGTGGCAGTAAGAGTAAGCAAGCGTAAAAGTATTCCCCTTCACCTTCGCAATGGGAGGCTATTCGATGTTATGTGGAAATCAAGAAAGAATTATTTTTAATTGGCATAATTCATAATGCAGGTTTAATTTGTTTACGATAAGAAATACTTTTCTTACATTTAACCAATAAACAAATTATATGCTCAAAAAAGTTTTTGGAAGCGCTGTTTTTGGCGTGGAAGCCACAACGATTACCGTTGAGGTCAATGTAGATTCCGGTATTGGCTATCACTTGGTTGGATTACCGGATAACGCCATAAAGGAGAGTAATTACCGTATAGCCGCGGCATTACAGAATAACGGCTATAAAATCCCGGGAAAAAAAATAACGATCAATATGGCACCGGCCGATTTGAGAAAGGAGGGAAGTGCCTACGATCTTACCTTGGCTGTTGGTATCCTTACGGCATCCAGACAAATTCAAGCCGAAGCATTAGAGCGGTATTTGATTATGGGAGAGCTTTCCCTTGATGGAAGTTTACAGCCCATAAAAGGCGCTTTGCCTATTGCGGTGAAGGCAAAAGAAGAGGGTTTTAAAGGTTTTATTTTACCTAGTCAAAATGCCAAAGAAGCAGCTATTGTCGATGGGTTGGAAGTTTATGGCATTGATAATATAAAACAGGTCATTAATTATTTTGATAAAGGCGAATCGTTAGAACCAACCATAATCAATACCCGTGAGGCCTTTTATAAAAATCTGGAATTCCCGGAATTTGATTTTTCCGATGTAAAAGGGCAAGAAGGTATTAAGCGCTGTATGGAAATTGCGGCAGCAGGCGGTCATAATATTATTTTAATTGGGCCACCGGGCGCAGGTAAAACCATGTTAGCGAAGCGCCTACCTAGTATTTTGCCGCCTATGACACTTTATGAGGCCTTGGAAACGACCAAGATACATTCGGTGGTTGGTCGGGTAAAAGATACAGGATTGATGGCACAGCGTCCGTTTAGGAGTCCGCACCATACCATTAGCGATGTTGCACTGGTCGGCGGTGGTTCGTTTCCGCAACCGGGAGAGATTTCTTTATCCCATAATGGCGTCCTGTTTTTAGACGAGCTGCCAGAATTTAAACGTGGTGTTTTGGAAGTACTGCGACAACCATTGGAAGATAGGGAAGTGACCATTTCCAGAGCTAAATTTACAGTAACCTATCCATCATCGTTCATGTTGGTAGCGAGTATGAACCCAAGCCCAGGCGGTTATTTTAACGATCCAGATGCTCCCGTTATGTCCAGTCCTGCGGAAATGCAACGCTATCTAAGTAAAATTTCAGGGCCTTTATTGGATAGAATTGATATTCATATAGAGGTGACGCCCGTACCTTTTGAAAAGTTGTCTGATGATAGAAAGGGGGAAACCTCTGTAGACATTAGAAAACGCGTTACAAAGGCCAGAGGCGTTCAAACGGTTCGTTTTAAAGAGTCGGATGCGGTGCATTATAATGCACAAATGAACACGAAACAAATCCGAAAATATTGCTTGCTGGACGATGCTTCCAAACAATTATTAAAAACGGCTATGGAGCGACTTAATTTGTCGGCTCGTGCTTATGATCGTATTTTGAAGGTGTCGAGGACGATTGCTGATTTAGAAGGTGTAGAAGCGGTGAATGGTTCGCATATTAGTGAGGCCATCCAGTATCGAAGTTTGGATCGTGAGGGGTGGTTGGGGTGATCAATTCCTGCGCAGGCAGGAATCTTTGAGATGTTACCCGCTAGAGCGGATTTGTAATCCGTGCTTTCCCTTGTAAATCTAAATTAAAATGAAATAATTGTTTTTGCTTACTCTTGCCTCCACTAGTTTTGGAAACTAGCGGTAGCGGGGTGATGAATTCCTGCGCAGGCAGGAATCTTAGAGATGTTACCCGCTAGAGCGGATTTGTAATCCGTGCTTTCCCTTGTAAATCTAAATTAAAATGAAATAATTGTTTTTGCTTACTCTTGCCTCCACTAGTTTTGGAAACTAGCGGTAGCGGGGTGATGAATTCCTGCGCAGGCAGGAATCTTAGAGATGTTACCCGCTAGAGCGGATTTGTAATCCGTGCTTTCCCTTGTAAATCTAAATTAAAATGAAATAATTGTTTTTGCTTACTCTTGCCTCCACTAGTTTTGGAAACTAGCGGTAGCGGTGTTTTGAGTCAGCAGACAAGAGTAAAAAAAGAAAAGCTTTTCCAGACCTTTTTGGTTTACATTTGCTTACTCTTGCCTCCACTAGTTTTGGAAACTAGCGGTAGCGGGGTGATGAATTCCTGCGCAGGCAGGAATCTTAGAGATGTTACCCGCTAGAGCGGATTTGTAATCCGTGCTTTCCCTTGTAAATCTAAATTAAAATGAAATAATTGTTTTTGCTTACTCTTGCCTCCACTAGTTTTGGAAACTAGCGGTAGCAGTGTTTTGAGTCAGCAGACAAGAGTAAAAAAAGAAAAGCTTTTCCAGATCTTTTTGGTTTACATTTACTTACTCTGTTGGCCACTAGTTTTGAAAACTAGCGGTAGCGGGGTTAAAACAATATAGATCCAAGAGTTGGGAATATCCACTTTACTCATCTTATGTTTACTATATTCTTATCCTATTTTTCTTTATACTATCATGTGCGAACTTATATTCTTTTTGGGCATCAAAACCTTGGGAAAATGTGTTAGGAATAGAAGTTTTTCAAATTTTATTAATAGGCGTACTCGCTTTAGTTATTCTTGTGGTAATAATTAAATCATTTGCAGAGCTATACAAATTAATGTTAGGGAGTAAAACTGTGTATGCCTATTGTTGGAAGTTTCTTCCTTTTAGAATTAGGATACTAAATAAGTTTAATATTAAACCTCATTACTATAACACTGAGAAAGAAGATGTATGTTCATGCTAGGTTATTGTTCCTCGTTTGTGACGGTGTAAATAAGAAATAGTAAATCTCGATAAGTTTAAATACCAATCTTTAACGGCATGAGCAAGATGTTGGTGCTAGCTTTATTTTAACTTATTCATTGCCGTATGATAAATTTGGTTTACTCTGATACCACTAATTTTCATAACCAGTGGAGGCAAAAGCAAGAAAACAAATAACCAAGCAATAAACATAGCCCAATCCGTTCTCATTTTGTCTGGAAAAAAAAGTTAATAGAGCTTGTATTAATGAAGTAATTAAAATATATTTGTATTATTTTGCTTACATAACCACCCGTTTTTATTTTTTATTGTATAAATCATATAAGGTTTGGAAATTGAACTCATTTTAAACTTTTTGCATTTAAGCGAAAATGACATATTTTCGGTCATTTGAAGCCTTTTTTGAGTTGCATAGCAGAGCTACGGAAGAAGAAAAAGGCAAAAAATGGGCATTTTTAGCAAATGTAAAAAGTTTTAATGAGTTCATTACAAAAGAATTAATGAAAAAAGTCAAGACTAACTGGACAAAAGAAGAGCTAAAAGTTTATACATTAATTTATTGTGCTAATGCCGATTTTTATGAGTCGAAATTTGAAATGGATTTTATTAAATCAAAAATACGAACGAGTAATTTTGGGGAAATCTATGATGAATTTAAGAAAGATAATGACTATCAAAGCATCAAAAAAATTCAATTATTGATTGAAGAGCATGGTTATACCAACGATGATATGAATGCCTTATTTGAAGAAATAAAGGACCTTTTCTTAAGTGATGACAAATATCATATTTTGGAAAAAAATCTAAATAGAGGCTTAAAACGTATTTTAAATAGTTAAGGTTGACTAATAAAATATAAAAGTCATTGTTGACAAGTCAAATAAATAGTTGTTTAAAACAAAAAGTTCATTTGAACATCCAACTAGGATACAGAATAGAAACTGCTTTAATCTGTGGTTAAGGTATTTCAGAAGGGGCTTTCTGCTTAATATTAAACCAAAAGCAGTTTCTATTCTGTATTCGAGTTTTCGAAGAGATGGCTCACAAGATACTTAAAAATTGATCAATTATTACTTGATTTCAAGAATTGATTCTTTAAATTTGCGGCATGCAAAAATATATTACACTGTTGCTAGCCGCTTTTTTATTTGGCTGTAATACCTCAAAAGAAGAAAAAGGTCAACCTGTTTTAAGTACCGCTTCACATAATGTTGAGCTTCGGGAGACTCCCAGACTTAATTTAAAAGATGCTAATGTTTTGGCAGAACTGCCTTTACATTGTATAAATACAGAGTATCCAAACAAGTTATCCCAAACCTTGGGAAGCGATGCCGATTTAAAGTCGCCTAGCGTATTGCACCCTGCCTTTTATGGTTGTTTCGATTGGCATTCTGCAGTTCACGGACACTGGAGTTTAGTAAGTTTGCTAAAATCCTTTCCAGAAATGGATAAAGCAGAGGCCATTAAACAAAAACTACTTCATAACATATCTAAAGAAAACATAGAACAAGAAGTGGCTTATTTTTTTGGTAAGCATAACAAATCTTATGAACGTACTTATGGTTGGGCATGGTTGTTAAAACTAGCAGAAGAAATACATAGTTGGGAGGCGCCCATAGCACGAGAATTAGAAGCTAATCTCCAGCCTTTAACCGATTTGATTGTTGGGAAATATATGGAATTTCTTCCTAAATTAAATTATCCAATCCGTGTAGGGGAGCATCCAAATACAGCCTTTGGACTCAGCTTTGCATGGGATTACGCAAACACAGTAAAAAACAATACCTTAAAAAAATCAATAGAACAGCGAGCCCGAGAGTTTTATTTAAAAGATACGGGCTGCCCAATAACATGGGAACCTGGCGGCTACGATTTTTTATCACCTTGCCTAGAGGAAGCAGCTTTAATGAAACGCGTGCTAACTACGGCTGAATTTAAAGTATGGATAAGCTCATTTTTGCCACAGTTGAGCAAGAAAGATTTTGTGTTGGAAACAGGAAAAGTATCCGATAGAAAAGACGGAAAGCTTGTACATTTAGATGGGGTTAATTTTTCACGTGCCTGGAGCCTAAATAAGATTGCAGAAGGATTGTCTGAATATGTACATCTTAAGGACATTGCAAATCAACATATTAATTATTCGTTGCCAAGTATTGTAGGCGATAGCTATGAAGGAGGACATTGGTTAGGTAGTTTTGCTATTTACGCGTTAAACTCTGTTGCACAATAGCAAAGGCGTGGTTATACCAGTTCTAACTTAAAGTTACCCACTAAAATTTGTTCTTATCCGTTTATGCATCAAATAAAACTTAAACGTAGCTAGTCCATGCTTGCTACCTAGTCAAGCTGAGCACTTGCTTTTCTTTTTTGCCTGAACAAAAAATAACTGTATTTTTTTGGTCACTTTAAAGTGAAAATGGTATAACCAAAAAGAACCCTCCGGTTTTTGATTCTCAGGGTGTACTAAAATTCTTTTATTTGTTAAAGAAAATCTAATAATAACCCTATTGGAATATAAATATTTTAGATTTGATGCATTATAACTAATTAATCATCAAAATGAATTTGTTTTTAAAGCTTGCATTAGTATTTGGTTTTCTTTTTTCCAACAGTATTTCTTCTCAAAACCCCTTAATCAATTTTCCAGCAATAAGCCCAAACGGACAGTCTATAGCCTATAATTACCAAGGTGATATTTGGACTTCTGATAGAGACGGACAAAACACAAAGCGACTTACCATTCATGAGGGATATGATACAAACCCTATTTGGAGTTTTGATGGAAAGTCAATAGCATTTATAAGCAATAGGTATGGTAACAATGATATATACGTTATGGCATCGGAAGGAGGCATTCCCAAGCGAATAACCTATCATTCTACAAGCGATAACATGACGGATTATACTAAAAATGGGGAGATCCTTTTTTCGACACGTAGGGATTTTGCTCAAGTAGAATGGGAAGATGAAATACATATCGTGAGTGAAAATGGTGGAACCCCTTATCGGTATATGAATGCGTTTGGGCTTCATGCAACCTTATCACCTAACGGGAAGTTTATTGCTTTTGTAAAAGGTAGTTGCAGGATACAACGTGAAGCTTATAAAGGATCTGCAAATAATGATATTTGGCTCTATAATATTGAAAAAGATACTTATACACAGCTCACAACTTTTGAAGGGCAAGATTTTTATCCACAATGGGGCAATGACACAACTATTTATTTTCAATCTGCCAGAAGTGGAAGGTACAATGTGCATCAACTAAATATTAATGAAGCGGGAGAAAAACAAGGGAACATTGCTCCAATCACATCGTTTAAGGATATGGGTATCTTTTCATTTCATATAAGTAGAAATGGTAAGGATCTGGTTATGGTTAAAGGCGATAAAGTATTTTTGGTAAATGCTCTTTCAAAAAAGCAAGAAGAAGTTAAAATAAGGATGTCATCAGATTATAGGCTGGATCCTATCGAACATAAAACGTATAGTAATAATATTAGGGATATTGCCTTGTCACCTAATGGCCTTTATAGCGCTTTAGTCATTCGAGGCGAGATTTTTATAAGAGAAAATAAAAAGGAGAAATCCAGAACAGTTAATGTCTCTAAGTCGTCTTATAGGGATAGAATGCCCGTATGGTTAAGTGATAGTACACTCGTTTTTGTATCGGATAGAGATGGACAAAACGATTTGTATTTAGTAAAATCCGATGATGACAAAGAAGGTGATTTATTCAAAACATTAAAACACGAAGTGGTAAGGCTTTCGAAGACTGATGAACAGGAGTCTAATCCAGTGCTGTCACCTAATGGCAAATCACTTGCTTTTAATAGAGGTAGAGGGAAATTGGTTGTAGCCAATATAGATGCCCATGGAAAATTATCAAATGAAACGATATTGTTAGATGGTTGGGGGCATGCCAGTAATGTATCTTGGTCTCCCGATTCAAAATGGTTGGCATATAGTTTGCAAGACTTGGATTTTAATGCCGAAATATATATTCATAAGGCGGATAATAGTAAAAAACCAGTAAATATTTCAATGCATCCCAAGCAAGATAGAGGGGCTATTTGGAGTTCTGATGGAAAAAAACTCATGTTTTCATCCAATAGAAACAATAGTGATTTTGATGTGTGGTTTACCTGGTTGAATAAGAAAGATTGGGAAAAAACCAAGCGTGATTGGGAGGAAGACTCCGATGATGCTTCGAAGAAAAAAGACAAAAAGAAAAAAGACGAAAAAGATAAGGATGATAAGGGAAAAGATGCCGTAGAAGATGTTGTTATCGATTTTCAAGATATTCATGAACGTCAGGTTCAGGTAACATCCTTTGTAGGAGGCGAGTTTGGCAGGTCGTTTTCAAAAGACGGGAAAACGATTTATTATACAACAGGAAATGGTAATAGAGGAGATGCTAGTGTAGAATCCGATTTATTCAAGATTTCATGGGAAGGAAAAGACAAAAAAGCCATAACAATGGGAAATAGTAGACCGTCCAATATTATTGTAGATAAAAAGTATTCTAAATTGTTTATGACGAAAGGGTCAGGTAGCCTTAACAGCATAAACTTATCGAATGACAAATCTGAAAGTCTTCCGTTATCTGCTAAGTTGGATATCGATTACCATTTAGAATCCGATCAAATATTTGAAGAAGCCTGGAAAGCCATTAATGATGGGTTTTATGACCCTAATTTTCACGGAAAAAACTGGGAAATCCTTAAGAAAACATACAAGCCCTTAGCTATGAAGGCCTCTACACGTAGGGATTTTCAAAATATGTTCAATTGGATGCTGGGACAAGTGAATGCCAGCCATATGGGCTTTAGAAGTGGTGAGCAAAGAGAAGACCTGCAAAGAGAAAGAACAGGTTTGTTGGGGCTGGAATTATTTCCAGATAAAAACGGAAGCCTTAAGGTAGTCTCTGTGGTAGGTAACATGCCAGGGGATAGAAGTGTAAGTAAACTTTATACGGGCGATATCATTACAGCCGTTAATGGTACTGAGCTTACTAAAGATCTAAATATTTATAGCTTATTGGAAAGGACTTCCGATGAAAAAATCTATTTAGAAATCCATAGAAACGGTGCGGTTAAGGAAATAGTCATTAGACCAAAAAGCAGCAACCGGGTTGAAAATTATAATGCCTGGGTAAAGGCCCGTAAGCAATTAACTAATAAGTATTCCAATGGAAAGCTAGGATACATTCATATACAAGGTATGAATTGGTCGAGTTTTGAGCGTTTTGAGCGAGAACTTACAGCAGCAGGACTGGGAAAAGAGGGCATCGTCATAGATGTACGTTTTAATGGTGGCGGATGGACCACCGATTATTTAATGGCCGTGCTCAATGTAAAGCAGCACGCGTATACAGTGCCCCGAGGCGCAGCAAAAGACTTAGAAAAAGAACATAGGAAATTTAAGGATCACTACCCTTTTAGTGAGCGTTTACCCTTAGCATCATGGACAAAACCATCTGTAGCATTATGTAATCAATCAAGTTATTCCAATGCTGAAATATTTTCACATGCATATAAGGCATTAAACATAGGAACGTTAGTTGGTGTGCCAACGTTTGGAGCTGTTATTTCTACAGGAAGCACCTCCCTAATTGATGGTTCTAGGGTTAGAATGCCATATAGAGGTTGGTATGTAAAAGAATCCCAGTCTAATATGGAGCTGGAGCCTGCTGTACCAGATGTTCTGGTATTTAATAATCCGGACGATAAGTCGAAAAAAGAAGATACCCAACTTAAAAAAGCAGTGGACGTTTTACTAACTCAAATAAAATAATAGGTTCAACAGATAAGATTTGTTATTTTTGATTTGTTTGAAAAATATTTTTAAAAATATAGGCCCAGGACCGTTGGTTGCCGCCGCTTTTATTGGACCAGGTACCGTAACGGTCTGTACACTTACAGGTGTCGGTTTTGGTTACTCATTACTATGGGCCATGTTATTGTCTATAATCGCTACAGTGGTGCTACAGGAAATGTCTGCACGTTTGGGGATTATTTCCCAGCAAGGCTTATCGGAAATCATACGAACAGAAATAAAGAACCCTTTTTTAAAAGGGGGCACTATTTTACTAATTCTATCTGCTATAGTGATTGGTAATGCGGCTTACGAAGCAGGCAATATTAGTGGTGGTGTTTTAGGCTTACAAGCAATTTGCGGGAATCCGAATATAGAAATTGGCGGGGTTTCTATAAATACTTTAAGCGTCGTTATTGGAGTGATAGCCTTTGTTTTGTTATATATAGGAAATTACAAGCTGTTGGAAACCGTATTGGTTGGATTGGTGATATTAATGAGCTTGGCCTTTTTGATCACAGCCATTATAACGAAACCTAATATATTGGAAATTTTAAAAGGTCTTTTCGTTCCAAAGCTTTCAAACGATAGCATATTAACCGTTATAGGATTAATTGGAACAACGGTAGTACCTTATAATTTGTTTTTACATGCCTCTCTGGTTAAGGAAAAATGGCATCAAACAAGTGATTTAAAATATGCACGAAAAGACACGGTTATAGCGATTGTTTTAGGAGGTTTGGTGTCTATGTGTATCATTATTTCGGCAGCAGCGATCCAGTCCCAGGATATAAATAGTGCAGCAGATTTGGCAAAAGGGTTAGAGCCCCTATTTGGGAGTTTTGCTAAATACTTTTTGGCTATGGGGCTATTTGCCGCGGGTGTTACCAGTGCCATCACTGCGCCTTTGGCTGCAGCCTATGTAGCAAGCGGTTGTTTAGGCTGGAATTCTAATTTAAAATCCAAAAAATTTAGAGGGGTATGGATGTTCATTTTATTGTTGGGCGTACTGTTTTCGTCTTTAGCCATAAAGCCTATCGATATTATTAAGTTTGCCCAAGTGGCCAATGGCATACTTTTGCCTATCATTGCTGGCTTTTTAATTTGGATTATGAATAAGCCATCTATTTTAGGAACCTATAAAAATAACATAAAACAAAATATCCTTGGGTTTATAATTCTAGGAATTAGTATCTTGCTATCTATAGCAACACTTAATAAAGTTTTTCAGTTAAATATTTTTTAGTGATACTAAATGCCATTGATATTAATGTAGATGTAGGCGAGGGGATTGGTAATGAGCCCCAACTCATGCCTTTTATTTCTTCTTGCAACATAGCGTGTGGAGGGCATGCAGGCGATATAGATACGATGCGCAGCGTCATCAGGCTAGCTAAAGCACATCGTGTTAAAATGGGGGCACATCCCTCATTTCCGGATAAAGCGAATTTTGGTCGCATTCATATGGAGATGCCTTGTGCTGCTTTATTTAAGAGTATTAAGGGGCAGGTTGATGACTTGATCCATGTGCTGCGGGAGGAACACAGAAACTTACATCATATAAAGCCGCATGGCGCTTTGTATAATTTGGCTGCGGTTGATGAAAAAGTGGCCGATGTTATTATAGAAGTTATGAAAACGATGGTATTGCCAATCAAGCTTTATGTGCCCTTTGGGTCGGTTATAGAAAAGAAAGCCCTATCACAAAATATTCCAATTATTTATGAGGCCTTTGCGGATAGAAATTACAATGACGATTTAACATTGGTTTCAAGAAAAGAAGCCTCTGCGACCATACACAATGAAGATGATTTGTTTGCCCATATCTTCAATATGATTTCAAAACAAAAAGTAAAAACAATTACAGGTAACTATATTGAAATAAAAGCCCAAACATTTTGCATTCATGGCGATCATCCCAATGCTGTAAATCTGATTAAGAATTTAGGAATTCGTTTAAAAAGTCATGGTATTCAAATAAGGTGATATATAAACTCACATATATGCCTTTTGGAGAACGGTCTGTTTTAATTCAATGGCCAGCAGTTATTGATGAAAATGTCCTTTCTGATATTATTTTGTTTAAAGCAAAAATTAAAAACAAAAGTATTAAAGGTATAGTTGAGTTAAATTCTTCATACAACTCATTATTAATTGTTTATGATGTTTTTATTGTTTCTTTTGAAACTATGGTAAACGAACTTAAGAAGCTATACAGTCAAAAGGAACGAAGCCCTAAGTTTATATCAAAACAATGGAAAATACCTGTATGTTATGATACTACTTTTGCGATAGATTTAGATGCGATGGCCCATGAGAAAGCCATGTCTACAGAATCCATTATCGAACGCCATTCCAAAACAGTTTACACCGTGTATTTTATCGGTTTCTTGCCTGGGTTTATGTATCTGGGCGGATTAAATGAAAAGCTTTATACGCCTCGAAAATCAATGCCCAGACTTGAGATAGTTAAAGGCGCAGTAGCAATAGGAGGTGAGCAAACAGGGATTTATCCTAGTGAAAGTCCAGGTGGATGGAACGTTATAGGGAATTCTCCCATAGAGTTTTTTAACCCTAAAAGCGATGTTCCTTGTTTTGCAAATGCCGGGGATAAAATTGTTTTTAAGCGTATATCCCTTAAAGAATATCATGATATAAAAACGTTGGTGGCGGCTGGTGTTTATCAATTAGAAAGTAAGGTGATTGATGATTAGGGTTTTAAAAGCAGGTTTATATACTACTATTCAGGATTTGGGCCGTTATGGGTATCGGGACTATGGCGTACCATATTCTGGGGTTATGGATGCCTATTCGGGATCTATGGCCAATGTGTTGTTAGGAAATCGTGCGCATGCAGCAGTTATAGAAATGACGATGACTGGACCAATTCTTGAATGGCACTGTGATACCAGTATTTGTATATCTGGAGCAGATATATCACCAAAATTAAATGACATCCCTATAGAATTAAATAAACCAGTTCAGGTAAAAAGTGGGGACATAGTTTCTTTTGGTAAGCTTATTTCTGGATTTAGGTCTTATTTGGCTGTTTTGGGAGGTTTTAAGACCGAAAACATAATGCATAGTTATAGTATGTATCAAGGTGTAACAAAACAATCGAAGCTGTTTAAAAACGATGAATTGTTAATAGATGTGCCATTAAAAGGCTTTGCCGTGAAACATGCTGCCATAAAGATAAAAGAGACACATTTTATTACGAAGCATATTGAAGTTTTTAAAGGGCCGGAATTTCAAAGACTTTCAAAAGCGCAACAAGGGCTGTTATTTGCAAAAGGTTTTACCGTTTCTAAAAAAAACAATAGAATGGCTTATCAGATGGAAGAATCTTTAGAAAATGATTTAGAGCCCATTATTACGTCTGCAGTATTACCCGGAACCGTGCAATTGACACCCTCGGGAAAACTTATTATTTTAATGAGGGATTGCCAAACAACCGGTGGATATCCCAGAGTCTTGCAGTTAAAAGAAACTTCTATTAATATTTTAGCACAAAAGTTTACTGGGGATTTGGTATACTTTAAGCTTAGAGCCTGATTTTTGAAAATTAAGAAGCTTTCGACTGTCCTCGAAGAGACAAAATAGCATCCGATTAAAGTATATAGCTAAGTCGATATAAAATGGCATAGAATATTTAGAAATAAAAAATAGAAGTTCAAGATAAAAAGCGCAGGCATAGCTTAGTTACGGCGAGTATTTTTAACGAAGAAATTCGGTTTTTTACTCTGAAGATTCATGTTGTTTTATATGGATTTAGCTATAAGCATTAATATAATTTTATAGGCACGTTAGTAAGTAATAATCAGTTTTACGACTTATACAAAATATACAAAAAAAGAATGAAATTATTTAAAAAGGTCGTGTTACTTGGTTCTGTTATCGTATCTCTCTTGAATTGTGAGAGCCATGATGCACAACGTATTATAGATAAAGCTATTGAGGTTTCTGGAGGTGTATTATTGGACTCATCAAGTATCCGTTTTAATTTTAGAAATAAGCATTATTTGGCTAAGCGTAATAAAGGGGATTTTTTATACGGACGCTTGTCTACAGATACTACCGATTCAATTTTAGATATTCTAACCAATACAGGTTTTGAACGTTTTGTAAATGACGATTTTGTTTATACACCAGATAGTATGGCAGTAAAGTATAGCAGTTCTATAAACTCAGTGCATTATTTCTCGGTATTGCCTTATGGCTTAAACAGCCCAGCGGTAAATAAAAAATATTTGGGCAAGGTTGCTATTAAGAATAAGTACTATCATAAAATAAAAATTACTTTTGATAAAGAAGGTGGTGGTGAAGATTATGAAGATGAGTTTATATATTGGATCGATATTAAAACTTTTAAAGTGGATTATTTAGCGTATTCTTATGCCGAAGACGATGGTGTAGGCCTGCGTTTTCGGGAAGCTTATAATGAACGTTATGTGAAAGGGATCCGTTTTGTAGATTATATTAATTTTAAACCGATTAATAAAAATATAAACTTGTTGTCTTTGGATAGTTTATATGTGAATAACGGCTTAAAAGAATTATCAAGGATTGATCTTGAGCAGGTAAAAGTTGAATAAATAATCAGACATGGTATTTTTACAACACCTTACCCATAATTTGTTTTGCTATTTTTTATATTAGAATTTGCCGTAATAAAATATCCTTTTTCCCTTTCTACAAAACGGAAAAAGAAATCGTAACTAGGCTGTGTTTTATATCCAAATAAGCTGAGCACCAGTTATTTTGAAGTTTATTTGGTATTAGTAGTAGTTTGAATTTGAAAAAGCATCTTTTAGAATTTCTATTCCGGATGAAGTGCCTAACCGATCAACTCCCAAGTTGATGTACTTTAAGGCTGTTTTGTAATTTTTTATACCCCCAGAAGCTTTTATTTTGGTAGTACTATTTAAACAAACGTCTTTTATGAGCTTTACATCCTCTAATGTAACTCCACCAGGCCCGAACCCTGTTGATGTTTTAATAAAATCTGCACCACTTTGTATCGCTAATTCACTGGCTTTGGTTATTTCGGATTCATCAAGATAGCAGGTCTCTAAAATAACTTTTAAGATATTATTTGGCATACATTTTTTTACCGCTTCGATATCTTTCTGTACGCCATCAAAGTTTTTACTTTTTAATAAGCCAATATTAATAACCATATCAATTTCATCAGCTCCATTTTTTAAAGCTAATGTGGCTTCTGCTACTTTGGCCTTAGTACTCATTGCCCCTAAAGGAAAACCGACCACGCTACAAATTTTAATATTACTGTCCAGTAATTTTTCTTTGGCAAAAAATACATAGCAGCTATTTATACAAACAGAGAAAAATTTATGTAATCTGGCCTCTTCGCAAAGCATAGTAATATCGTTTGCTGTGGCATTTGCTTTTAGAAGTGTATGATCTATGTATTCATTGATTGGTTTCATATGGGGCTTTGTTGAAGTTAATTAATATTATTCGAATGAAATCTTGAATTATTTAAGATGTTACCTTACTTTATATACGAACAAAAGGCTTTAATCGATCTTAAAGCCTTTATTTTTAAGCTTTTTTATTGTAACTTAATTTTTGAACGGATTGTTTTATTTTAAAACCTGATGAAGTAGCAACTCTACTAACGCCTATATCAATATATTTTTTAGCAGTTTCAATATCCTTAATACCACCAGATGCGCAAATTTTAACAAAATCCTTAACCGTTTTTTTTATAATTTTAACAACGGTTAATGTGGCCCCGCTTTTTGAAAAACCGCTAGATGTTTTAATATAATCTACATTGGCATCAATAGAAATTTCACAGGCTTTTATGATTTCATTTTTGTTCAACTCTGAAACTTCTAGAATAACTTTTAAAGGTTTATCTTCTATGGCAAGTTTAACATCGATAATATCCTTTAAAACCGAGACATAATTATTACTTTTAAGAAATCCAAGATTAAGAACCATATCAATTTCATCTGCTCCATCACTAATGGCTTGCTTTGCTTCGTAAACTTTTGAGGCTGTTGCCATAGATCCAAGAGGAAACCCGATAACAGAGCAAATTTTAACATCTGTGTTTTCCAATAACTGTTGCGCTAGTGCTACATATGAACTATTAATACAAACAGAATAGAAACCATTTCTTTTTGCCTCATAACATAGATCTATAATATTACGTTCTGTGGAAGTGGGGTCTAAAAGTGTATAATCAATATATTTGTATATATCCATCATTATAAGTAGGTTTTAAAAGTTTATTAAGGGGATAAACCAGAAATTAATACTAATTGGTGTATAGTTTTAGTGTCCATACAAAACAAATTTACGTATTTAAAATGAAATAAAATTCACATAAAAGCATATTTTTTTATTAACAATAATTATGCCGTAATTAGTTAATTTATTTTTTAAATCACAGTATTAGAAAGCGATACGGAGGAATTTCAAAATATAACCGAAGATTTTTTAAATGTTAATAAATACTACCTTCAGTTTTATTTGAGTAAATTTTATCAGGTTGGTTAAATGAAAAAAGGTATCATTTGCAGATAAACTTTTATGAAAACGATGTTTTGTATTGTATGAAAGAAAATAAATACAGAACAAAAAATAAGGAAAAAATATAATCCTACGATTCTGTGTATAGCAGTATGAATTTATTTTTAAGGTCTTATCGAATCTAAATATTTAAAATTATTGTTGTCCGATAAAAACTATAGACTATAATTAGAATCCCATCAATAATAGTATAAGTAAAAGCATTACGGATTTTTTAATACAAGTAAAAACAAACAAGAAATATTTAGGTTTCAGAAAGTAAAACAATAGAGGTGTCTCTGTTTGTCTGTTAGTTACAATCAAGTTTTTGTTCTTGGTTCAAATAGCGAAGCGGTCTTACGTCTTTAGTCGGACACTAATGCTTTAAAATAAGAGATTGATTTAAAATTAATTTTTGTCATGTACTTAGAAATACAAGTTAAATTAAATTTTTACGGTTGCATTCGATTTTAATTGATTTAAACGTTCTTCAAATGTAAAGGTGTTAACAGGATTGTTAATATTTTCGAAAAGTTGCATTAAATCTTCTGTATGGGTCTCTCTTTTTTGTTTCAATAAATTAAAATGAACAAAACCGCACCAGATAATGGCCTTTAAATGACTTTTGTCCTCATTATACATGCGCATTTCTACATGCAGTTCACTGTTAGAGAAACGTATTAATTGAGACTCTAAAACAACCGTTTCCATTAAAACAGCAGGTTTTAAGTAAGCAATTTGGTTACTACTGGATACCCAAGCCTTACCTTCTTTTTTGGCTATTTTAAAAATATCCACATCATAATGATCTATCAAAGCATCTTCACGATGATTCATAAAATAGTTTATATAACTTCCATTGTTTAAATGATTAAATGGGTCGCAGTCTTGAAATCTGATTTTTGTTTTGCTTTGTAAAACATCTAATAATTGGTCCATATATATGTTAATTAATATACCAAACGGTATATTTTTGGTTAAAAAAATATTATATCTTTAGTTCTTTGCCTATCATATCATCTATTAAATCCATGGTATCTTTTATATAAAAATCATCATCCATGGTGTAGGTCATAAATATAGCACCTTGTATCATGGTATCTAATCGTTTAGCAAAATACATAGCATTTATTTCTGATGAGATCTCCCTTGCTTCGATGCCATCCTCAATGATTGTTGCTAGTTGATCTTGAATACGTTCAATAACCTGTTTTACTTTTTGGAGCAAAAGGGTATTTTGATTATTGGAATCTACACCAATATTTAAAATAGGGCAGCCCCCAAGTTGTTTGCTATAATCGTAGTAGTTTCTATAAAAATCGGTTATAAGAAATAGCTTTTCAATAGGAGAATCACTTTTAGACAAATGATGGGCAATTTGTTTCATCATATTTTTAATAGTAAACACAAAAGAGGCTATAGCTAAGTCTTCTTTGTTTTTAAAATTACCATATATAGCACCTTTGGTTAGGCCAGTTGCATGGGTTACATCACTCAAGCTCGTTGCAGCATAGCCGTTCTTATTAAAAATAGGAGCAGCTATTTCTAGTATGTATTGGGATGTAAGTGCAGCTTTTGTAGTCATTATTTAACAAATATACCAAAAATATACCAAACGGTATATTTTTGGTGTGAAAATTAAAATAAAGGGATTGTTTTTAAACAATCCCCTTAAATTTGAATTAAATATCCCCGTGGTAAGCCACTATGTATCTAATTATACCAATTAAACATTAAAACACACCTTATAATTTGTTTCTAGAGCACTCATATTTCACAAGAAAATAAAACCGTAGCTCATGCTATGCTTGAATTTATTGTTCATCTGAGCACTATATAATTCGAATTATTTAAGGTGCATTTTAAAATTTATTTGGTATTACTATTGTTTTGTTTCTAACACTTGATTTCTAAAAACTAATTTATCATCAAAGGCATCTAATAAAATAATACTATCTGTAGCAATTTTCCCTGATAATATTTCTTTACTTAAAGCATTTAGGACTTCTTTTTGGATAACACGTTTTACTGGTCTTGCGCCATATTCAGGATTATATCCTTTTTCTGCTAAATAGGTTATAGCTTCTTGTGTGGCATCAAAAGTAATACCTTGTTGTCCTATCATTTTTGTAAGTGCTTTTAATTGGAGTCCGACAATGGCTGTGATGTTCTCTTTGTTTAAAGGTGTAAACATGATGATATCATCAATCCTATTTAAAAACTCGGGACGAACACTTTGTTTTAATAAGCCCAAGACGTCTATTTTTGCCGATTCAATGGCAGAATACATGTCTTTGGTAGCTCCAAAATGTTCTTGTATTAAATGACTCCCTATATTGGAGGTCATGATAATAATCGTATTTTTAAAGTCTGCTACACGCCCTTTGTTATCAGTTAAATGCCCCTCATCCAATACTTGTAATAAAATATTAAAAGTATCTGGGTGCGCTTTTTCGATTTCATCCAAAAGTACTACGGAATATGGTTTGCGTCTTACCGCTTCGGTTAATTGGCCGCCTTCATCATAGCCAACATAGCCCGGAGGGGCTCCAACCAACCTGCTTACAGCATGTCGTTCTTGGTATTCGCTCATATCGATACGGGTCATGGCATTTTCATCATCAAAGAGGTATTCTGCCAAGGCTTTAGCTAACTCTGTTTTTCCTACCCCGGTTGTTCCTAAAAAAAGAAAGGTACCAATTGGTTTTTTTGAATTTTGTAAACCTGCCCGACTTCTCCTAACAGCATCACTTACCGCTACGATGGCTTCTTCTTGTCCTACAACACGTTTGTGCAGATCTGCTTCAAGTTTCAGTAATTTTTCACGTTCACTTTGAACCATTTTTGTTACTGGAATTCCCGTCCATTTTGCAACAACTTCAGCAATATCTTCATAAGTGACTTCCTCTTTAATCAAAGAATTTTCAGACTGTGCTTGTAATTGTTTTTGATATACATCGAGTTTTTCTTGGGCTTCTTTGATTTTTCCATAACGTAACTCTGCTACTTTTCCATAGTCTCCATCTCGTTCGGCACGTTCTGCTTCTAACTTATAGTTTTCAATAGCTTGTTTTGTATTTTGGATATTGTCTACGACTTCTTTTTCACTTTTCCATTTTGCGTTGATTTCATTTCTGCTTTCTTTTAGATTGGCTACATCGGACCTAAGTGATTTTAGTTTGGATTCATCTTTTTCGCGCTTAATGGCTTCGATCTCAATTTCCAATTGCATGATTTTTCTATCTAAAACATCCAGTTCTTCTGGTTTGGAATTGATTTCCATACGCAGTTTGGAAGCAGCTTCATCCATGAGGTCGATAGCTTTGTCTGGGAGAAAGCGATCGGTTATGTAACGTTCGGATAACTCAACAGCTCCAATAATGGCCTCGTCTTTTATACGAACCTTGTGATGTGTTTCATATTTCTCTTTAATACCCCGTAATATGGAGATGGCACTTTCTGTATCTGGCTCGTCCACTATCACTTTTTGAAAACGACGTTCCAGAGCTTTATCTTTTTCAAAATATTTCTGATATTCATTTAAGGTAGTTGCTCCAATGGCACGAAGTTCACCTCGGGCTAAAGCTGGTTTTAAAATATTGGCTGCGTCCATAGCCCCTTGTCCGCCACCGGCACCTACAAGTGTGTGGATTTCGTCTATAAATAAAACAATATCACCTTCACTAGAGGTTACTTCTTTAATAACGGCTTTTAGGCGTTCTTCAAATTCTCCTTTATATTTAGCTCCTGCAATTAAGGCCCCCATATCTAAGGCGAAAATTTGTTTGTCCTTAAGGTTTTCAGGAATATCCCCATCAATAATCCTATGTGACAAGCCTTCGGCTATAGCTGTTTTACCTGTTCCAGGTTCTCCGACAAGTATGGGGTTGTTTTTGGTTCTACGTGATAAAATCTGAAGGATCCGCCGTATTTCCTCATCACGACCAATAACAGGGTCCAATTTCCCGTCTTTTGCTAATTGATTTAAATTTTTTGCATATTTGTTTAATGAATTATAGGTGTCCTCTTGACTTTGCGAGGTTACATTTTCGCCTTTACGTAATTCTTCAATAGCGCTTTTTAGGCCTTTTTCATTGACCCCTTGGTCTTTTAGCATTTGTGCTATTTTGCTGTTCGATTTAAAAACGGCCAAGATGAGGTGCTCTATGGAAACGAAATCATCTTTCATTTTTTTAGCAATGATCGATGCTTCATTAAGACTTTTACCAGCTTCACGTGATAGCATAAGTTCACTACCTGTAACTTTTGAAAAACTTTCCAATTGTTTATCTAAAGCTTGTTGAAGTATGGGAATATTTACATTCAATTTTTTTAAAATGAATGGTAAAACGTTTTCATCAACTTCAAAAATACCTTTAAAGATATGTTCATTTTCAATTTGTTGATGTGAGAAACCTTGCGCAATTTGCTGTGCTTGCTGAATGGCTTCCTGGGATTTTATTGTATAATTATTTAGATTCATCAATTTGTTTTTTTTATTCCCGTGAAGACGGGAATCTGTTTTATCAATATTTAATTACTTTTACACCTTTAGTAAGTCAATAATCTTACCAACATATTTTAAGAGACAGAATGTCTGTAAAAGCCGTGTTTTAAGTGACTTTTTGTCGGTTTGTAAGGTTGTGGAAATGATTCGACTTATTTATTCAATGAAAAAAATAGCATATTTGAAATGGGATTGTTAAATAAAATATTTGGAGGAACTAATGAAACGAAAGATGAGAAGGAGATACCTTGGATTCCTTTAAATGAGATGCCTCAATTGGATTTTATAGAAAAAAAGTCTGCTACCAAAACACAGGTTATCTTTAAACATTCTACACGTTGTGGTATTAGTAGTATGGTTATAAAACAGTTTGTTAATCATTACCATTTAACCGAAAAAGATCTGGATTTATATTATTTGGATTTGCTAAACTACCGAGCGCTTTCTAATGAAGTAGGGTCTAAGTTTCAAGTGGTACACGAATCACCTCAATTAATGGTTATTAAAAACGGGGTCGTGGTTGCACATGCATCTCATGGTGCCATTCAAGGGATTGACTTAAATAGGTTTATTTGAAGCACATTGATAAAACTAAAAGAGGCTGACTGAAAAGACAGCCTCTTTTAGTTTAACCCTTAACCCTATACGAGCTAATAATATCCTTTAACTTTAGTTTTAGATCTTCACCAGTATCATAAACCATTTGTTCGTTACTAGGGAAGGGGACTCTTCTGTTATTCAGTATTTTTCGGTCTTTAGGATCTAAAGCTCTTTTGTCGCCTCTCATTCTCGCGAAAAGGTTTTGAAAAACAAACTCGCTATCAATAGTGAAAGTGTCCAACAGCTGTTTTGTTTTTATATCTAGGTATACAACATCTGCAATGACTTGTGTGGATTTTGTTTGGGTAAACTCGTTAAAGCGTGCTTTAACCCTAACTATTTTATCGATCTTTATATCGTTACCTAAACTATCTTTAACAACATTGCCATTACTGTCCAATTCATATTCCCAACCGTCGGCAATGTCTTTTTCTCTTATATACTCACGTTCTTTAATACGCTCTGGCGAAATATTAATCTGTTTTAATTGTAACTGCATGGCATAGTCATACTTAATAGCCTTGTTAGGCTGCGCATGGTATACGGTCCAGAATTGATTTAATCCATAGGTATCAAAGTTTAGCAAATCATCTTCTAAACGCTTCGGAATAATTTGATTGGTACGGTTTTGAATCGTGACACTTACATAGGCAGTACCACGTTCATGAGCCTCTTTCATTAAGCTTCTGGTCTGCTCGTAATTTGGGTTTATAGCTTCTATATAACTTAAAACATTATAGGCTTCCCTAATTTGCGATTTATCTTCCAGCTCCAATAAATCCAATCCTTTTTCATATAAATAATCAGAAACATTTTCACGGGATTGTACAATGTTATTGCTGTAATCATTGAATTTAAAAGAAATATTTTTACCATTTACCACTAGTGGTAAAATGGGTTTAATAGCTTCCTGACGCGCATCTAGATCCAAATAAGCTTCATAAATGTCTCTATATAACTCGGGATTCTTATCTTTTTTTAAATGATTTATATTATTTAAATCGCGCTCAGTCGCTTTGTAGTAAGCATCCTGTAACATTAAAACATAATCGTATTTACGTTTTTTGTTTTTATTGGTTTTAAGCTTATCTAATGCTGTTGTAATTGCTTGATCGTAGTTACCAGAATTAACAGCGGTTTCTACTTGCTTTTTTGCGCCACAAGCGACAAGTATAGAAAGACCTATTGTAAAAAGTAGTAGTTTTTTCATAGATTGAATATTATTGGTTACTTAGGGCACCAACCCAATAGTTATGCCAAAATACTAAAAATATAGATAAAATACCAATAAATCCGTTTAAATGGATATCTGTTTAATTTATTGCAAGTTTTTTCTTACTAATCATAAAACCGTTATATAGACTATCTATATAATAGCCAGAAAAATAATTATAGTATAATAACTAAACTTTTGTTATTGATTTTTTATGTACAAGGCTTTGCCATGAAGTAGCTTATTTTATTTGCTCTTTTTAGGATTAAAAACGGGAAGTAATTTTGTAGAAACTTCACCAAAACCGATCCGTGTGCCTTCTTTTTCACAAAAACCTCTCATAATAACAGTATCGTGGTCGTTGATAAACTTACGTTCTGAGCCATCCTTCATTTTAAGTGGTTTTTCACCTTTCCACGAAAGTTCCAGCATAGACCCATAAGAATCAGGTGTAGGTCCAGAAATAGTACCGCTTCCCATCATATCGCCAGAATTTACAGGACAACCATTAACCGTATGGTGTGCTAATTGTTGTGCCATATTCCAATACATATATTTAAAATTCGATTTACTAACAATCGTTTCTTTGGCACCTTGTGGCTGTATAGAAACCTCTAAATTAATATCGAAGCTCTTTTTTCCTTTATATTGAAGGTATTTAAGCTGTGGTTTTACGGGCTTAGGACCTTCAACTCTATAAGGCTCTAAAGCATCAAGTGTTACAATCCATGGTGAAATTGAAGACGCAAAGTTTTTAGCTAAAAAAGGACCTAACGGTACATATTCCCATTTTTGAATATCTCGAGCGCTCCAATCGTTAAATAAGACGAGTCCAAAAATGTATTCCTCGGCTTCTTCAATAGGAATGGATTCCCCTAAGTCGTTGGCATCTGTAGTTATAAAAGCCATTTCCAGCTCAAAATCAACTAATTTACTAGGCCCAAAAATAGGTTCTTCAGCCTCTCCAGGTAATGTTTGTCCTTGTGGTCTGTGAACTGGTATTCCAGAAGGAATAATGGAAGAGCTGCGCCCATGGTACCCAACTGGAATATGTAGCCAGTTTGGCAATAAGGCATTATCGGGATCCCTAAACATGGTTCCTACATTGGTAGCATGTTCTTTACTTGAGTAAAAATCTGTATAATCCCCAATATGTACAGGTAATTGCATTTCAATTTCATCTAAACGAAATAATACAATTTCTTTATGTTTTTTGTTGTTTTTAAGGGCGCTGTTTTCAGAATCAAAAATCTCTGCAATTCTATTACGCACCAAACGCCATGTTTTTCTACCGTCTGCTATAAAATCATTTAAAGTATCTTGAAGAAAAATATCCTCTGTTAAAGGAATCCCCTCAAAATAACCTAATTGATGTAAAGCACCAAGATCTATGGCCGTATCGCCAATACGTGTTCCTATGGTTATAATATCGTCTCGGGTTAAGAAAACTCCGAAGGGAATATTCTGAATGGGAAAATCTGAATTCTTATCTACGTGTAACCACGATTTTCTATCTGGATTGTTAGCTGATAATGGCATAACTTAAATGTATTTATGTATTAAATTCTCATCAAACCTACACATTTTTTTTATTTTAAATGAAAAAAAGGATGAAAATGATGTATTTAATATAACCGTTAATAAAATGGTTAAAAACTTAAAAGTAAATAACCCTTTTTTGATGTGATTAATTATTCTATTTCCTATTTTTGCCGAATATTTAACCATGAAGTGGTTTAAGCTTTTTGCAATTGGCTGCAAAATTCCCTTTTACCCCTACATTTTGCCTTTTTATTGCTCGGTAGCGATGCTATGCAGCTCAAAAAAGCCTTCTTGTGGGAATACCTGCCTGCCGCAGGCAGGAAATTGTTATTTTTCGCTTCAATCGAAAAAGCTTAAACCACTTCCGTAATTTAATTTTATGCAACGCGACGAACAAATTTTTGAACTTATTCAAGCTGAAAAGGAACGCCAACTACATGGTATTGAACTTATTGCATCAGAGAATTTTGTAAGTGACCAGGTTATGGAAGCTGCAGGCTCTGTGTTAACTAATAAATATGCTGAAGGTTATCCGGGCAAGAGGTATTATGGTGGCTGCGAAGTTGTTGATGAAGTTGAACAAATAGCTATTGATAGAGCAAAAGCATTGTTTGGAGCTGCTTATGTAAATGTACAGCCACATTCTGGAAGTCAAGCCAATACTGCTGTGTATCATGCCTGTTTAAAGCCAGGCGATAAAATTTTAGGTTTCGATTTATCTCATGGAGGTCATTTAACCCATGGATCTCCGGTAAACTTTTCCGGTAAGCTTTATAATCCTGTATTTTATGGCGTAGAGCAGGAGACAGGTGTTTTAAATTATGATAAGATTCAGGAAGTAGCGACTAAAGAGCAACCAAAATTAATTATTGCTGGTGCTTCTGCATATTCTAGGGATATTGATTTTAAGCGTTTTAGAGAGATTGCTGATAGTGTTGGTGCTATTTTAATGGCAGATATTTCACATCCAGCAGGATTGATAGCGAAAGGTATTTTAAACGATCCGTTACCACATTGTCATATTGTAACCACCACCACACATAAGACTTTAAGAGGTCCAAGAGGTGGCATCATTATGATGGGACAGGATTTTGACAATCCGTTTGGAATTACCCTAAAAAATGGAAACCTTCGTAAAATGTCATCCTTATTGGACTCTGCGGTTTTTCCTGGAAACCAGGGAGGCCCTTTAGAGCATATTATTGCGGCTAAAGCGATTGCTTTTGGAGAAGCATTAACAGACGATTTTTTAAATTACCAATTACAGGTAAAACGAAATGCTGCAGCTATGGCAGAGGCTTTAGTAGCCAAAGGTTATAACATTATCTCTGGCGGAACAGATAATCACTGTATGTTGATTGATCTCCGTAACAAAAACCTTTCTGGTAAAGATGCCGAGCAGGCCTTGGTTAAAGCAGATATTACCGTAAACAAGAACATGGTGCCTTTTGATGATAAATCACCGTTTGTAACATCTGGCATTCGTTTGGGGGTTTCTGCTGTAACGACCCGTGGTTTAAAAGAAGATGATATGCTGGCTATTGTAGAGTTGATTGACGAAGTTATTGTTAATTTTGAAGATGAGGCCGTTTTAGAAACCATTAAGGATAAAGTGAACACTATGATGAAGGACAAGCCTTTGTTTGTAGCTTAGTGTTATGCTGAATTTATTTCAGCATCATATCAATATAAATAAGAATCCTGCTTTGTGCAGGATTTTTTGTTTCTAATGCGTAAGTGTTATTAATCCGTATGTTGTAATGAATTATACACGTTGTGGCTGTTGCACAACTATAAAACACTCTAATTCCTGCTTAATTTTTTTTGCTTTCAAAACAACAATGCGTTGATTTTAAATTAGTTACAGTTATTCGTTGCTGTCAAAATTTATTACTTTATTTAAAATTATGAGTTGTGCAACGGCTACCATTGTTAGATGTTTTTTATTGATGCTTCAAATAAATCACTAGGAATGTATTGATTTTTGATACCAAGTATCATTTGCTTTTTACGAGCTAAAATCAATGATGCAAGGTTATGGATAGATATTAAACCAAAGTAGTTATATCTCAAATTCCGAGAATCATTATCATACATCTTTTTATGAATAATTAAATTATCGTCAATAAGCTTAGGGAGTTTGTCAAAGTGTTTTTTTTCCAAAGCCAATAGAATTTTACATTCTGAATCTATGAGTTTAGCGTCTAAATTTCTACTTGGTGGTGGAAGCTTCTCTATGGTATCAAAGCATTCTGTACCCTGTTTTATATTTCTACTGCATAATAATTGTAGGGCTAATGTTCGCAAAGAATATGCTCCGCCTGTTAGCATGTTTTTTACAACAATATTGGACAAATCAATATTTGAGAGGTATTCAATTTCTTGATTTTGGTTAGTAATTATTGCTGCTTTCAATCCACAATTTAAAATAGAATCGGCCGTATGATGTATTCTTTCATCCTTGTATATTGCTGAGTAACAACCGCCTTCCCAATTATATTGAATTTCCTTTCCTTTATTAGTAATTAATTTGAAATAGTTGCAAGCAGCCAGTGAAGATTTCTTTAGCATTTCCATAAAATCATCAGTACAAATTCCTTCTAAATAGTACCTTCCTATTGCTAATTCAAAAATTTTTGATGTTAAGGATTCGAAGTAATTGGCAATTGTATCTCCACTATTTTCTTGATTTTTAACATACTCGTAGTCTTCGTATAGAAAATCTAATTCAATTTTCAGCCCCTCTATACCACAAGATTTATGCGGTGTTTTTCTTGGTGTACTCATTTTTGCTCTGACTATTTTTCAATGGTAAAATTACATCTAACGTGTTTGTATATGGTTTGTTGCGTGGTTAAGCACGTAATTTAGCAAATATAAACCAAATAGAAAATCCGCAGGATTTTCCGAGTAGGCGAGAACCAAGCAATTATTTTTACACGGTGTGGCTGTTGCACAACTATAAAACACTCTAATTCCTGCTTAATTTTTTTTGCTTTCAAAATAACAATACGTTGATTTTAAATTAGTTATAGTTGTTATTTGCTGTCAAAATTTATTACTTTATTTAAAATTATGAGTTGTGCAACGGCTACCGTTGTTGTAGGTAGTTTTTATTATTTTTCAGGTAACTCAATTTTAATCATTTCAGCTTCTCCAATCTTTCGAGGTCCTTCATGTATCCACCATTTCTGTCCAATATTTAAATACTGCTCAATTGGTTGATGTGTCAAGAATCTTGCAGTTACATTTTGGGTCGTTCCTGGCTCTAATAAATTATTCTCACCAAATTGAAAATCTCCTATAAAAGTATATTTGAGAGTCCCATCTTCTTCGTATTCAAAGACATGATTTGGTCGGTATCCATTTCCTATAGGAGTTTCCCGTCCGCCTTCTTCTTTTGAGAACAAAGTCAATCTACACTCTACATGATAAAGAGGAGGAGTTTCTTCCAAATCAAAGTCCGTGATACTCTTTTCCGTGTATTTGCCCCAAGCGAAATGGTCAAAGACTTTAGAATAACCTTGGTCTAACCACTTCTTAAAAATCAGCTTTCCATTGAAGTAGAGGTAGAATTCGTGATCGTCTTTTATTTCCTTCTTAATTATCATTTTAATTACCTACAACGTTTTGAATATGAGTAGTAGCTGACGATAGGAAGCTATTACTTATATTTTTTGTGTGTGCCCAGCATGGGTATCTTTTGATTTACCGAAAGGTAAATAATTAATCTAGAGGGTGCAAGTCCCTTATGCGCAGGAGTAACGTCTTGAAGCATTAGTAAGTTGCAAGTTGGTTTACCGTGAGGTATGCAGTGAAGGAAGCGAGACTACAAAGCTCGGTACAGACCCTGAGTCAAGCTCAGGACAGGCCAAGCAGGAACCGTATACAGAGGCATATTTACTTGGGTAAGCAAGCACATCATTGTAACGCCCTAAGATTAACAAAAGGGTAAATATGTAGATACGGCAGGGATTGAGTGAATTTAGCGAAGCGTTATCATGAACTCCATAATATAAAATAAGAATGTGTGAATAAAGAAGGTGCCATTACCTGGGGAGGTCTCCAAAGTTACGAGTTGACCTATTGGAGAAGTAACGCTAAAGACGTCATTTTCAATCAGAAAAGGTCATAGTACTTACGGGAAACGAGTTGTGTTAAAAGCGCATAGGTCTCACGAGTAAGGAAGGACTGAACGTAATTCTCTTCAAAATTCGTATAGGAGCACTAGTGGTAGCCTATACTTAAACTAGAAGATAGTGTCAAAGGTGGAAAGAGCTTTGGCGTGAAGATTTACGAACCGCCGTATACGAGACCCCCCGCACTTGATGCGGGGGTGGTGTGAGAGGCGCAGTGGCGACCGTTAGGTCGTCACCCGTCTACTCGATTGGCAAACGTTATTCGGGATATTCTTTAAAGTTCATATTTATTCTTTCAATATTCTGAAACCAATTAAACAGCTTCAAATCTTCAATTACTTCAGCTTCTTTTTCTTTTGGAAATGGTTCAAGGTTTTCTATAAATCCAAATTTAAAATGAGTCAGTTTATTTGAAGTAGAAATTACAATTATTTTATCGGCTTTGTATTTGTCCCAAACGCAATAACCTTCGGCTGCTAATTGCATAGAAATCATTACGTGTTCGTGTTCCATTTTCTCTCCGTGTAAAACCATTGCAACAACAATATCATTAATAATTCCGTATCGCCTAGCAACGAAATATCCATTTTCATTTTTATAACGATTATGAAATTCAAAAAATGTCTGTCCAAAAATTCTTCTTTCAAACCTACTTAATGACAAAAGTTCTGTGGCAATTTTAATGTTGTTTGGGTTGTTTCTGTAAAGCACTTCTCTTTTAACAAATTCGTCAACGAAATAACTGACTCTATCACTCTTTTTCTTTTTTTGAACTTCTTTTCGTTTTAGATATTCTTGCCATTTACCATCTAATTGAAAACTAGCTCCATTATATTCATCAGAATAAAAGTTTTTATTGAACTTTCTATCGTTAAAAAGATAATCAGCTAGTAAGTCTAATTCGCTTCCAGAGAATAAAATGAAACGTTTTTTATCATTTAATAATTCTGTATTGTAATTAAAAAAGGATTTGTTAGTATCTATGTCCCAATCGTTTTCTTGTCCGAGCATCATCACAAGCTCTGTTTCTTTGAAAACTATTTCTCTTTCTTTAAGATATTCAATGAAGTCTGGAATAGTGTTTAATTCTGTGACGATTCCCAAAAATGAACTCCAATTAAAAATGTGAGCAAATTCGTTGTTTTTTGTAACCAATCCTCCAGGGTGAAATAGAGGAACAGTATTTAAATTCACTATTAATCTATGAACACTATCATAGTTTTCAGATGAAAAATCAAAAGCACCTGTTTCTGGATGACTAAAGCTGATTTTGTTATTCTTATTAAGTAATTTTCTTTCAGCACCGTGGATTTGAGCAATAGCCTTTTTTAGAGTTGAGTGAAAGTATCTTTCATAATTCCCTTTAAAAGAATAGTTTTTTATTGAAATGATTATTAGGTGATTTTGAAAAATGATTAGTAAGTCGCAAATTTCTTTTTTGTTTCCTAATTCATCTTTCGGATTAGGAAAACACCAATATTTCAAATAAGTGTCAAATGCAATTCTGTTGACAGCTTCTTCTCCTTCAATTCCAATTTCGTTACTGTCCATTTTTTATTGCATCACAACGGTTTAGGCTATGAGTAGTTGCTGCAAGTACACACCAAACTGAAAATCCGCTAGGATTTTCAGAAGTAGGCGATAACAAGCAATTACTTATAGCCATTGTTGGCAAATCGTTTTTTTAATTCATTCCGGGTAATAAAAGACTTAATCCATAAAAATAAATTCCGCCAATTATTAAAATTCCGATGAAATTTGTTTTCAATTTCGTGTTTTTTAAATCAGTCCAAATCGATTTAAATTTTTCTTTTTCCGACACAATAACTTTCGTATTTGCTATAAAATCGCCAATTCGCCTTTCAGGATTTATGAGTCCAATAATAACTTCTAATGGCCAAGCAACACAAATAGTCAAATTCCGCACAAAGCATTGTAATTCATTCGCTGGTTTATTCGTTTTTCGGTCAATTACTTGAAACCCTAAAATCCGTTTTGCTGGACTTTTGGCTTTGAAAAAGTCCTTATTTAAATAAATGAAGAATGGAATAAAAACCAAAATTATTCCAATTCCGTTATTCAGATTGTCCTTCATTAATGCTCCTAATCCAAAAATCAGAAATCCTAACGGCACAATTAAAAGACATATAATACAATGGTCTAAAAACATACTTAAAATTCGGTTAATTCTTGAGTTACTATTCGCAACTTTGGAAATTTCTCCGACTATTATTCCATCGTTATTATCGTTCGTTTCTGTCATTTTTCAAATGTTTGCCAACGGTCCAGTATATGGCCCGTAGCGTGCAAAAGGTACGGACTTTTCAGTTAAGCTGTGAGCCGAATTTTTAAATTTTCTTGTTATTTTATTTTCTCTAACGAGCCAAATTTAAAAATTTGGCGGTCTTCGCAAATGCGCCCAAGCCTTTGGTTTAGGCACCTTACCAGCTATGGGCTATATACATTGTTGAACTAATCCTCGTTACCTCGGAAGCTTTCCAACGCTTATAAAAATAGCTTAAATTTAGATACTAAATAAAAAAGTAAAAAAATATGTATCAAAAAAAAGTAAAACGCTCCTTGAAACGG
>NZ_JAQZAT010000014.1:0-112793 GCF_028736925.1 Flavivirga sp. 57AJ16
TATTTATTCATCAATTCAAAGTTATTAACATTTTTATTAGCTATGAGTCTCCCCCTGCACCCCCTCTTTAATCATCATCATCATTATAGATATAATCTATTATACAAATCTAAAGGACTGCGCTCAAGGCGACAAATCGCTTTATTAGTGAATTTATTGTTAAAAATTCCCTTGTTTTAAATCGAACTCACGTTAATTATTCTGTCTATTGACAGATTTCAAGCCTATATAGTCTAGGGATTCTTATTCATGCCGTGTCCAATCTATTCCATAATGTATTGGATTCGTGTGAATTTGTGCCATTCGCGTCTTTTTTATAGATGTGTACTCTCGGTAGTTAAATTTAAGAAGAGATGAATTCCAATTTTAAGCTTAAAATTGGAAGAAAGAAGTATTTTTATGGGGTCAAATATGTAATGGGTTAAGCCGAATACAATAAACTCCAGTGAGCGAATTAACTAAGGGGTAATCACTTAAAAACCTGACGCCTCTTTTTTAGCGTCCTCAAACTCTCGCATCATATCTTCAACAATTTTTGATACTGGTTTTACATCGTGAATCAAGCCTGCAATTTGCCCTATTTCTAATTCTCCTTCTTCCAACTGGCCTTCAAACATGCCTTTTTTTGCTCTGGCACGACCTAATAAATCTCTAAGCGCCTCAACTGTTGGTCCCGTTTTGTATAAAGCTTGTATATCGTTATAAAATTTATTCTTTATTAAACGTACCGGGGCCAGTTCTTTTAAAGTTAATTGCGTATCTCCTTCTTTAGCATCTACCACTACTTTTTTAAAGGCTTCGTGCGCAGAGCTTTCTATACTGGCAACAAACCGACTCCCCACTTGTACACCGTCTGCTCCCAAAATCATGGTTGCCAACATCGCTTTTCCCGTAGCTATACCACCTGCGGCTATTAATGGAATATGCACCTGCTCTTTAACCATCGGGATAAGTGTCAATGTAGTCGTTTCATCCCTACCATTGTGTCCTCCTGCTTCAAAACCTTCTGCTACCACAGCATCAACTCCAGCTTCTTGTGCTTTTAAAGCAAACTTTACACTACTAACAACATGCACGACCGTGATGCCTTTTTCCTTTAGCCAATGCGTCCATGTTTTAGGGTTTCCCGCCGATGTAAATACAATTTTCACACCTTCCTCTACAATAATATCCATGATTTCCTCAATATTAGGATATAACATAGGAACATTAACCCCAAAAGGTTTATGGGTCGCTTTTTTACATTTTTGAATATGCTCCCTTAAAACATTAGGATACATAGAACCTGCTCCAATGAGTCCTAAAATACCAGAATTACTTGCTGCCGATGCTAATCGCCAACCACTGTTCCAAATCATACCCGCTTGAATAATTGGGTATTTAATATCAAATAATTCAGTTATTCTGTTATTCATATCATTTTGTCTATTAAGAAATAACCCCAGAACCTACCAATTCATCTTCTAAATACCAAGCTACAAATTGGCCTTCGGTGATTGCAGATTGAAATGCTTCAAATTCAACATACAAACCACTTTCTACTTTATATAATACGGCCTTTTGCAATGATTGCCTATAACGAATCCTAGCCATAACCTCCATGGTTTCGTTTAAATCAAGTTTTAAATCTTCGCGAATCCAATGTAATTCTTGATTTGTTACAAACAATGCTTTTTTAAATAAACCAGGATGTTCTTTTCCTTGTCCGGTATAAATAACATTTTCATCCACATCTGTATCAATAACAAATAATGGCTCTAAAGTACCGCCAACTGCCAACCCTTTACGTTGCCCTTTTGTGAAATAATGAGCGCCTTGATGCTTGCCCACTATTTTACCATAATCAACTTTATAAGCTATCTTACGAGACAAATATTTTAACTTCTCTTCTACAGAATTAAATTCAGGCTCCATATTACCAAAAACAGCTTGCTCTTTGGGTATTTCTACAATAACACCTTCTTTTTGTTTTAGCTGTTGCTGAAGAAAATCCGGTAATTTTACTTTCCCTATAAAACATAATCCTTGAGAATCTTTCTTCTCGGCAGTTACCAAATCCAATTTAGCAGCTATGTCACGTACCTCTGGTTTTGTTAGCTCTCCAATAGGAAATAAGGACTTCGCCAATTGGTCTTGGGATAACTGACATAAAAAATAAGACTGGTCTTTATTCTCATCAACCCCTGCAAGCAACTGATATATTTCCTTGCCATCTTTTTGAATGGTTCCTTTTCTACAATAATGACCGGTAGCGACATAATCCGCTCCGAGGTCCAGGGCAATTTTCATAAAAACATCAAACTTGATCTCTCGGTTGCATAGAACATCTGGATTTGGTGTCCTGCCTTTTTCGTACTCATGAAACATATAATCTACTATACGCTCTTTATACTGCTCACTTAAATCTACCGTTTGAAATGGTATTCCTAATTTTTCAGCAACTAACATAGCATCATTACTATCATCTAACCAAGGACATTCGTTAGATATAGTCACAGAATCATCATGCCAATTTTTCATAAATAAGCCAATAACCTCATAGCCCTGCTCTTTTAACAAATAAGCAGCAACACTAGAATCCACGCCTCCAGAAAGTCCAATAATGACTCTTTTCATTTCTTAAAAATTAAGCAACAAAGATACGTATAATTAGAGAAAATGATATACTTGATAGGGATTGGATAAATGGTTTAATATAAGGTCAAAAAAACGAAATTATGATATTTAGATGACTCATGCATTTTATTTGATTAAATAGGAAATCGTGACATCGAAGATTTGCTTACCAAATCAAGATTCGGCGAAGCCAATGCCTTGCTTTTCCCTTTTTATTCATTCTTTTCTATTTTATATGAATGAATTCATGAATCTTACAATTTCACGGGAATGGCAATAAGGAGCATGTTAGCTAGGTGTACTGTTTTATTGCTTCTTCCTGTAATTCCCTTTTGGAGAAAAGTCTTTCTCGTTTATTAATTTGCCATTTTCATAGTATTTCCAAATACCGTGCTTTTTTCCTTGTTTGTAGCGCCCTTCGATTATCAATTCTCCTTTTGAATCATAATATTTTGAATCCCCGTGCAACTCTCCGTTAACATAAATAAAAGCTTTTAAGACAACATGGTCAACAGAGTACCACGTGGAGACACCATCCAATGTCCCATCATTATAATTTTGTTCTTCTGCTATTTGCCCATTCGGGTAATAAACAAAACGCTCTCCATGCAAATTCCCTTTATTGTTATAATGCTCTAAAGTCAATAGCCCATCAGAGTCTTTTTGATAATATTTCCATGCGCCTATATAAAGCCTTCCATCCATGGCCCCTTCGCTAATAACTTTTCCCTTGGACGTAAAAAATTTGACATAGGTTTTATTATCATTCTCATTGAAAGTTTTTGTTGCTGTTAAAACCGCTTTCTTTCTTATATTCTTGTAAAATTTAAAAACGCCTATTTCCTTGCCGTGCAAAAATTCACCCTCGTATCTAAGAATATTGGTGTTTTTAAATGTCTTTTTCCAAATACCATGACGTTTGCCATTTTCATCAAATTGATTGATACTTTGGGAAAAGCTTAAACCATGAATTAATAAAATAAGTAGCGTTACTATTATCTTTTTCATTTTTCTTTTGAATAAATTTAAATCGAAACTGGTATATAGCTAAATCAGAATGATTTGTCGTAAAATATTCTGACGCTAGAGATCAATTAAACATATGACAGGTCTAAAACTTATGATATTTTTATCTTGACTCGACTATATAACAATTAATTAAACGATAATATTATTTTCAAATTGTATAACAAAAAAGTTGCCATATTTAAATAAATATGACAACTTCTCTTATTAATTCTTAACTCTTATCTCGTTAAGAAAAGGATATTTACTTTTTTCGTTTTTGTTGTGCTTGTTTTTGTTTTTCGGCCTGCTCCATCATTTCCTGCATGCGTGCCTGAAATTTATTTTGTTTCTTAGGTTTCTTTTTATTCTCTTGAATCTGAGCATGAATTTTGTCTTCATCAAGAATATAGTTTTTAATAACCAAGATAATTCCAATACTAATTAAGTTTGAGATAAAATAATATAAACTTAATCCGGATGCATAATTATTAAAGAAAAACAACATCATTATTGGTGAGAAGTACATCATATACTTCATCATTTTTGCCATATCCGGCATACCTTCTTGCTGTGGCTGTGTATTAACCTGTTGCCCCGTCGTTAAGCGCATGTAAAAGAAAATAGCAATGGATGCCAATATGGGAAACAAACTTACGTGATCGCCATAGAATGGAATATTAAATGGAAGGTTAGCCACAGTATCGTATGATGATAGATCATTCACCCACAAGAAACTTTTCTGTCTTAAATCGAAAGCAGATGGAAAAAACTGAAACAGTGCGTAAAACACCGGTAACTGTACTAAAGCCGGTAAACAACCACTCAATGGGCTCGCTCCCGCTTTAGTTTGCAGCGCCATAGTTTCCTGTTGCGCTTTCATTTTATTATTTTTATGCTTCTCCCGAATAGCATCCAATTCCGGTTTCAGGATTTTCATCTTTGCCTGCGATAAAAATTGTTTATACTGTACAAAAGACAGTAATAATTTGATTAATATCGTCATAACAATAATAGCGATACCGTATGGTAAAAAATCACCTAAGAAAGCAAATAAAGGAATAAAAACATACTCATTGATCCAGCCAAAAATACCCCAACCAAGTGGCACCACTTCATCTAAATTTCTATCGTATGCATCTAATATTTTAAAATCACTTGGACCATAATACCAGTCCATGGTTTTATTAATCTCTCCCCCAGCTAATTCCAAAGGTAGTTTTGCTGCAAATGCCTTAGTATAAACGGTATCCACTTCTTCATCCTGAACCAAGTTTTTAGATTCAAAAGTTGCCGTTTTAAATGGTGCATCTGCTAACAATATGGATGTAAAAAAATGTTGCTTAAATGCCACATAACTAACATCTTCCGCCGTATCGTCTGTTTGCTCTTGTTGCCCTAAATAATCATCTTTACCATCTTCATATTCAAAAATCACTTCAGTATATCTATTTTCATAAGAAATACTTTTTGCATGACGATAGGTTTTTAGGTTCCAATCTAAATGAACCGCTTGCGAACTGTTTATAACATCGTTGAATCCTTGTGAACGGATCGTGAAGTCGATCATATAATCGTCCTTTTTCAACTCGTAACGATATTCCAAAAATTTACTTTCAGACACCTTAAGTTTCATTGAAACGATCGTATGGTCACCATTTTTAGTTACAGAAGGTGTAAAATATCTATCCTTGGTGTTAACCGTTCTACTTTCGGTAGTCCCAAAATTAATATTAAAAGAAGCATTATTATCTTTTACAATGTAAATGGGTTCATCATTAAAATCTACGAACTTCTTTAATTTGACCTCAGATAAATACCCGCCTCTATTATTAAACTTTAAAGCCAATAGATCTGTTTCAACAAGGGTTTCTTTTTCTCCGGAATCCAAGGTTTCTGAATAAGCAAATGCACCAAGTTTATTTTTTAGATGGATCAATTGAAGTGAATCTGAAACCTCCCCTGCTGTTGTATAATCTTCTGAAGATGTTATTTTGGTTTGGTTTTGTGCTTCGGCTTTCTTCTCTGCAGCAACCTGTTCTTGTTTTGCTTTTTCTTGAGCTTCCAGCTCTTCTGGCGTTGGTTGGTTTTGCCAAAGCATGTACATTAATATTCCGAAAATAAGTAAAAACCCTATGACCGAATTAATATCTAATTTTTTTTCTTCCATTTATTCTTCCCGTATGTATTAAAAAGATGTCTGCCTACGCAGGAATTATTAGCTAATCAATAAGCTATCCAATTTTAATTTCGTGCCATACTGGCACTTTTTTTATTTTTTTTATGTTTCAAGGCTGCTCTTACAAAAGCCACAAACAATGGATGTGGGTTAGCAACCGTACTTTTATATTCTGGATGGTATTGTACGCCTACAAACCAAGGATGATTAGCTATTTCAATTATCTCGACTAAGCCCGTATCTGGATTTAAACCTGTCGCCAGTAAACCAGCAGCTTCCATTTGTTCCATGTAGGTACTATTAAATTCGTAACGGTGCCTGTGACGTTCTTTTATAATATCGCTCTTATAGGTTTCATGGACAATGCTCCCTTTTTTAAGCTCACATGACCAAGCACCTAAACGCATCGTGCCCCCTTTATCTGTAATACTTTTTTGCTCTTCCATTAAATCGATTACTGGATTCTTGGCAGTCACATCCATTTCAGTTGAATTTGCATCGGCCATACCTAAAACATTTCGTGCAAACTCAATAACAGCCATTTGCATGCCCAAACAAATTCCTAAAAATGGAATGTTATTTTCCCTAACAAATTTTACCGCCGTAATTTTTCCTTCAATACCACGTTCTCCAAAACCTGGAGCTACTAAAACGCCATCTAAGTGCCCCAGTTTTAGTTTTATATTGTCATTATTCAAGTATTCTGAATGAATAGATTCTATTTTTACATTAACCTCGTTCTCTGCGCCCCCATGAATAAAGGCTTCTAAAATAGATTTATACGAATCTTGTAATTCTACATATTTTCCGATCAACCCAATAGTAACTTCTGTCTTTGGGTTTTTATGACGGTGTACAAAATTATTCCATCTAGCTATATCTGGCGTAGAGCTTTCTAAATTCAATCGTTTTAAAACGACCTTATCCAAGCCTTCTTTTAACATTAAATTTGGAACATCATAAATAGTAGAAGCATCGATAGATTGAATAACGGCCTCTTCTTTAACATTACAAAATAAGGCCAATTTACGACGTAAGTCTTTTGGCAGATCATGTTCTGTTCTACAAACCAGTATATCTGCCTGTACACCACTTTCCATAAGTGTTTTAACACTATGCTGCGTTGGTTTTGTTTTTAATTCGCCGGCTGCAGATAAATAAGGTACTAAGGTTAAGTGAATAACAACACCATTATTTTCTCCTAAATCCCAACGTAATTGACGTACTGCTTCTATATATGGTAACGATTCTATATCACCAACCGTTCCGCCTATTTCTGTAATAACAATATCATAATCACCAGACTTGCCCAAAAGTTGTACACGGCGTTTTATTTCATCGGTAATATGAGGAACGACCTGTACCGTTTTCCCTAAAAATTCACCGCGACGCTCTTTTTGAATAACGCTTTGATAAATGCGTCCTGTTGTTACATTATTAGCCTGACTTGTTGGTACGTTTAAAAAACGCTCGTAATGTCCTAAATCCAAATCGGTTTCAGCGCCATCTTCAGTCACATAACATTCCCCATGTTCATATGGGTTTAGTGTTCCTGGATCTACGTTAATGTATGGATCTAATTTTTGAATGGTTACCCGATAACCTTGAGCTTGTAATAATTTAGCTAGCGATGCTGCTATGATACCTTTTCCTAAAGATGATGTAACTCCTCCTGTTACAAATATGTATTTTGTTGTAGTTGTCATGTTGCGCTTATAAACGCAGGCAAATTTACAAAATTAAAATAGTTATTTCAGAATTAGTTTCGGGTTATTTAAAGGGAATTTTAAGCCCTATTTTGGATATAATAAAAATACTTTATTATTCATATAATAAAGTATTTCTTGAACCACACTATCTTCAAGACAAGCCATAGGGGTGTTTCGCTCATTTCCTACCCTCTTCCCTAACCTGGCGCATCCTAGTATAAAACCAAATATTTTATTACTAATAAATTTAATCAATCGTCCTAAACCGATGCAAAATCCTACCAACATAACAGCAACAACGAAAATAATGAAATCTACATTAGTGTTGTCTCATGGTTCCAAAATTTGAATTAACGTAAAGTATAATGTCATTTTAATAATCAATTATAACTCAAAAAATAATCAAGAGTACCATACAAAATCAATTCTCTACTTTTTAAATTCAGTTAATTATTTGATTCTTTGATTACCGTAATACGAAGGGGGCGTTTGTTTGAGGTAATTTTTTTATTAATAGTGTTAATCTATATGTCTAAAAATGAAGAATTTCGAAACAATATTATGAGCAGAACTGGAAGCATATTTATTTACAATACACAAATCATAAAAAAATGGCTAAAGACAAAAAACATCCATTGGAATTAAAAAAAATAAAAGATTTGAAAGCGTCACAAAAGGAAATAAATGACACTATCATGACGACAAATCAAGGATTGAAAATTAATGACACAAACAATTCGTTAAAATCGGGAGAGAGAGGTTCAACACTTTTGGAAGATTTTTTATTACGTGAGAAAATTACAAATTTCGATCATGAACGCATTCCTGAACGAATTGTTCACGCTAGAGGAAGTGCAGCACATGGTTATTTTGAGCTTTATGAAAGTATAGAGCAATTTAGTAAAGCAGGAATTTTTACAGATGTTAATAGAAAAACGCCTGTTTTTGTAAGGTTTTCTACGGTTGCAGGCTCTAAAGGCTCAACCGATTTAGCACGCGATGTACGAGGTTTTGCAGTGAAATTTTATACAGAAGAAGGGACTTGGGATTTGGTAGGCAATAATATGCCCATCTTTTTTATTCAAGACGCAATGAAGTTTCCGGATCTTATTCATGCAGTGAAACCAGAACCTAATAGGGAAATCCCCCAGGCAGCATCGGCTCATGATACTTTTTATGATTTTGTATCACGTACTACCGAAACGCTTCACAATCAAATTTGGGTAATGAGTGATAGAGCCATTCCTCGTAGTTTTCGAATGATGGAAGGTTTTGGTATTCATACATTTAGATTAATAAATGAAAAAGGAGCTTCCCATTTTGTTAAGTTTCATTGGAAACCAATACTAGGTGTGCATTCTGTAACATGGGATGAAGCGGTTAAAATTAGTGGAGCTGATTCCGATTTTCATAGACGCGATTTATGGGATGCTATAGAGGCGGGTGAATTTCCGGAATGGGAATTAGGGATTCAAATAGTTCCTCAAGAAGATGAATTTAAATTTGAATTCGATTTGTTAGACCCTACCAAATTAATTCCAGAAGAACTAGTTCCGGTACAGATTATTGGAAAAATGACCTTAAATAGAAATCCCGAAAACTTTTTTGCAGAAACCGAGCAGGTGGCTTTCTTGCCCGGGCATATTGTTCCAGGTATAGATTTTACTAACGATCCCTTATTACAAGGGCGCTTATTTTCTTATAGAGACACACAGTTATCTAGATTAGGCGGACCGAATTTTCATCAAATTCCAATAAACCGCCCTGTGGCAGAATCCCACAACAATCAACGCGATGGTCACATGCAAATGGAGATCCCAAAAGGGCAAACTGCTTATTTTCCAAATAGTTTAAGTGGTGGCTGCCCTCATTTATCCAAAATAGCCGAAGGTGCATTTCACTCATACGAAGAGCGTATAGACGCCAAAAAGATTAGAACTCGTAGTGAAAGTTTTAATGATCATTTTTCACAACCAGCACTATTTTACAGAAGTTTAGCTCCCTGGGAGCAACAACATATTGCAGAGGCCTATACATTCGAACTTGGTAAATGTAACCAGACTCATATACAAGAACGGATGCTCTGGCTCGTTTCTCAAATTGATACAGATTTGGCAAAAAAAGTAGCGGAAGGGTTAGGTCTTGAAATTCCTGCATCCATCCAACACCCCATTAATCAAGCCATAGGCGCAGATGCCGATGTAGAGCAACAACAACCGCCTAAAAAGAAAAATTACCTCGATGCTGCACCTACACTAAGTCAGGCCAATACTAAATTTGAAAGTATTGCTACAAGACACATTGCGGTATTAGTAGCTGATGGTTTTTCTATGAAAAATTTAAAAAAAATGAAAAGTGTTCTCGAAAAAAAAGGGGCCTTTGTAAAATTAATAGCACCTCATGGTGGTAAAGTAATGTGCGACGAGAATATGGGCCATACCGTAGATGCAGCAATCATGACTACTGAAAGTGTTTTGTTTGATGCACTATATATTCCTGGGGGTAAAAAATCTATTGAAGGATTGAAGAAAGAACCAAAATTTATAAAGTTTATAAATGAAGCCTTTAAGCACTGTAAAGCTATCGCCGTAGATGATGAAGGTGAAGACCTAATTAACGATACTTTTGTTTCACAATCCAAACAGGATCCTGCTATTTTAATTAATAAAGACCCTATAAACTTTGTAGATGCTCTTGCAAAACATCGCAATTGGGATAGAATGGAATTTGTTAAAAACATACCCGTTTAAAAGCTTTTTTTAGGACATTCAATGAAATAGTTATAGTGCATCAACTCGATTCTGGAATCCAGTTAATAAAACAAGTTATTAGAAAAATGACCATTAACGTATTAGTAGGAGTCGTACTTGGATATGTAATTTTTAATATAGGAAAGATAATTCTATATAGACCTTACAGTAACAATGATAAGCAAAATGATATTAGTAAACAGTAAAAAAAGATGTCATCCAATGGGCATCGTTAAAATAAGCCATTGTTAATTTAAAATGTAAAAGTTATGAGTACATACACAGAAAACATAAGTAGTAAATTAAATGATCTTTTAGAAAAAACTTATGATGCAGAAAAAGGTTTTAAAAAAGCCGCAGCGAACACAGATCACACTTACTTAAAAAGATATTTTGAAAGAAAGTCCAAAGAGCGACATAATTTTGGACAAGACTTAAATAATGAGATCCGATCGTTTGGAGAACGTGGTATTGAAAGCGGAAGCATAACAGCTGCTGCCCACCGTACCTGGATGGACATTAAAGCCTTGTTTTCAGTCGATAATGACGAATCTATGCTTGAAGAAGCAATTAGAGGCGAAAAGGCAGCTGTACAGGAATATAAGGATGTTCTTACTGAAACATCACTGCCCATGAGCACGCATACTATATTGCTAAAACAACAAGATGCCATTGAAAGTGATTTAAGAACCATTAAAAGTTTGGAAGATCTACATTAGTTTTTAATGTCATTTCATAGAGAAGAGGGAAGTTTTATACTTCTCTTTTTTTGTGTCTATTATTTATAATATTTTTTTGTGAACTCGTTTAAAATACCCGGTCAATCTGAGCACATGTTTTTGTATGGCAGTAAAAATTAACAATTTCCTCAGGATTCTTTATTAAACAAATGAACCTCCTTTAATGAAATTTTACTTAGCAGGAATAATAGCTTAAGTTCATTTTATTAATAAGTATCATTAGTGTCCGACTAAAGACATAAGACCGCTCCGCTATAAGAACCAAGAATAAAGACTTGACTGTAACTAACTAACAAGCAAAACACATATCATCATTACTTTCCTGAAATCAGAATAATTCAGATAGTCTTAGTCAATATTAAAAGTAAAGTGGCTAAACAGCAAAGCTTTTACAAATACTCTTATAATCAAGTTTCAAACAGTATTCAATAGTTTTAATCGGACAACAATAAATAAGTATAATAAACTATATTTTATATACGATTGCATTTTAGTAATGCTATTGGCATGCTTTTAATAAAAGAAAATTTGTTTGTTAAAAAGGAAAATGGAAATTCTATAAAACATCAATAATATCTTATAATAAACAAGCTTTCAGTATGTCGCATCTTTGTAGCATAAACAAACAATAAAATTTTAATTATTATGAAAAATAAAATTCAATTAGTCGCAGCTCTACTTTTAACTTTTGGAGCATCCATACTACCATTACAAGCTCAAAAGGTTTCATCTTCTGGTGCAGGATTTGGTATAAAAGGCGGTGCTAATTTTTCAAATATGTACACGGACGATGTTGATGATAACAATGTATTAACGAGCTTTAATGCTGGTTTATACGTAAGTATGCCAATTTCTGAGTCCTTAGCTATTCAACCTGAATTTCTGTTTAGCAGAAAAGGATCAGAATTAACGTATGATAATGTCTTTGCAGAAGGAAAAGCCAAATTTAAATTAAACTATATTGAAGTACCCGTGTTGCTTAAGGCAAATATAACTCCAAATTTTAACATTCATGTGGGACCGTATGTAGCCTATTTAATTGATGCACAAATCACCAATGAAACAGAAGGTGGTACGTTCGATTTTGAAGATAATTTTGATAATGATGACTTCAATAAAATTGATGCAGGTATTTCTGCTGGTATTGGTTTTGATTTTGAATCCATTGGAATTGGAGCACGTTACAATTATGGACTTACAACGGTTGGTAAAGAAAGAACGATAGGCACAGATAATTATACTATTCCCGATGGTAAAAATAGTAACCTAAGTGTATATATAGCATTTAAATTAAACTAAATGAAGTAGCTAATATAATGCAATTATTAGGGTATAGGTGGCGTTGCAGAATGGTTGTCCTATTGGTAAATATTAATTTAAGCGTATAGTAGAGAGCGCTTTTTAAAGAGTTAATTATTTAGACTTTTTAGTGTTGTACTTAAAATCTATTTAAATTAACTCTTTATTTGGTTACAACAGAAATAAAATGATTGAAATTCCAATTATTAACAACAAAATCAAACCCCACCAATTCCATTATACAGGTGCTTTTTTTAACTACTAAAGAATATAATAACAATAATGCCATGATTTTTTCACCTAGTGTTGAATTTAAAAAAGATTAGAATGAAACTAGAAGAAATTATAGGGATTTTAGCTGGGGTCTTCACCACTATAGCTGTACTACCACAAATTACGAAAGCTATTAAAACAGGAAGTGTAGAAGATGTCAACCCTTATATGTTTGTAATCTTGTGTATGGGTGTTGGACTGTGGGTCGTATATGGAATTATGAAACAGGATTGGCCAATCATTATTACAAATGGTATTTCCTTCTTTCTTAATGGCATCATGCTTTGCTTAATAATTTTCCCTATTTCCCGAGGAAATTAATCCCATGAGATTACAAGATCAATTTTCTTAATAGATCAGGCTTATTTAGTATTTGAATAGCTTTTTAAACCATTGTAAAATCTATTTATAATTATAAACCCTTTCTAGTAAAGCATCTCTAAAATGAGAAAGAATGATCTTGTTCAATAGAATTCTTAATATTATTCTTTGAGCACATTTAATCATACTGTTATTTATAATTTTAGTATGAACGCATTTAAAAAATATAATTATGAAACAACTAGAATTAAATAAAATTCAACTGGAATATAGAGATTTTATAATTAATAAAAAGCATCCATGTGTCATGGCAAAGACGGTTTTTGCCATGAATAAGTATCACTTAAATATTTATGATGATATATCTTCCGATAAAGTGATCATGCCTATCCTTTTGGACATTAAAAACTATTTAGATAAATATGATGACAAATCTAAGGAATTTGAATCGTTAATAATTTGTTTTAAAAACAGTAAATTTAAATCTGATCTAGAATTTGAAAATGCTTTGTGGAACTTTTTACAAAAACTTCATGATCATGATCATACCGCTTGGGATTCTAATGTAAGTCAAGATCCAAATAATCCAAATTTTAGCTTTAGTTTAAAAGGCAAAGCTTTTTATATTGTAGGTATGCATCCAGGAAGTTCTAGATTGGCAAGAAAAGCTCCTTATTGTACCATAGTTTTTAATTTACATTCGCAGTTTGAAAAATTAAGACAAATGGGGATATACAAAAATATTAAGAAAAGGATTCGAAAACGTGATATGGCATTACAAGGTTCTATAAACCCTGTATTAGCTGATTATGGTTCAGATACGGAAGCGAAACAATATAGTGGCAGGGCAGTTGAGAAAGAATGGACATGCCCTTTTTCTGCCAAAAATTAAAAATACATGAGAACGGTCAATATTATACCACCTCAATCGGGTAAGGCATTTGAAATGAACAAAGGTGATCTCCTCACTGTAATTGATCCAGAGGGAAAGCAAGTAAGCGATATGGTTCTTTTTAATCGTGCAGATAAAAGAGAAAAAATTTCTTCCGGAAAAACTATGGATTTTGAAGAAACCATTTTATTAACGAAAGGAAATTTTTTATGGAGCAATCGCTCCAAAAAAATGATGGAGATAAAAGAGGATACTAACGGAAGAAATGATTTTTTATTAGCACCGTGCAGTCCAGAAACTTTTAAGATTATGTACAACGATCCGTCTTACCATCCTAGTTGTTTGGAAAATCTCCATAAAAATTTGACTAGATTCAGTATTGAAATTGATAATATCCCTACTGCATTCAATATTTTTATGAATGTTCAGTTTGATGAAACTGGTAAACTTAAAGTGCTACCTCCAACTTCTAGACAAGGAGACTTTATTCGTTTTAAAGCTGAAATGGATTTAATAGTAGGGTTAACAGCTTGTTCTGCAGAAGATAGTAATGGCGGTTTTTTTAAACCTATTCATTTTATTGTTACGAATGGTAAAGGTGTCATAAAAAATATTGTAAACGATTTTACATAATTTTCGATGGATTAAAAATATAAAAAGTAGTTCTTTTTTTTGGTTTTTAATGTTTAATTCTAAATAATTCCCCGAAGGCTCTGCCTCGAGGATAGTCTGTTTCAAGATTTTTTTTATTTTGAAATAAACATTATTTAGGAAACTGCCTCTGGATATTCCGAATCAAATCCTCCAGTCCATTCATTTTTAAATCATAAACCTGAGCAAGCATATCCCCTAGTTTTCCTTTTGGAAATCCTTTGTTATGGTACCATACCACGTAATATTCTGGCAAATCAATGAGGTAACGGTCTTTGTATTTACCAAAAGGCATTTTGGTATGTGCCAAATCTATAAGAAATTGTTTATCCGGAAGCATATATTTAATCTACCTGTTTATATTGGGATCGTTTTTTTAATTCGTCGGCAATATATATTTTCCACTTTGTTTGGGCATCAACATTTCTGGAATAATTGGTTTCAGAATCATACCTGTTTTGCATCTGTGAAAGTTCCTTATTAATTGTGTTCTGAATACTTTTTAATTGATTTCTAACACCATTGGATACTTTAACCTGATCTATTCGCTGTCTAAATTTACGAGCATGCAACTCTGTAATATCAAAATGTAACCGTTCATGATCTAACACATGAGAATCTGCTTGTTCTTTTTTATACCATGATTTTTGGGGGTAAAAATGCGCATGCACTTCAGAAGTAAAATTGACGACCTCATCATCTGATGTGCTTATCGAAAAGCCAAACGTAATACCCGATGCCGTTACGGCTACTGCGCGCTCATTTTTAGTAGGCGTACCTTTAAAATCTGACCAGGATAATTTATAAGATTCGTTCCAGGCTATAATGGGCTCCTCTTGTTGGATACAAAAAAAACAACATATAATAAAGAATAGTCTAATCACAAGGTTTATTAAAATTAAATTTATTGCCAGGAATTTTTATAAAACATTTATTTCTGTTAGACATTCAACAGATTGCCGCAGTCGTACCTCCCTGTCTGCCGACAGGCAGGCTTCGCAATGGCATAAGCAAAACTTATAACCTGTATTTATTGTTTTACCTCAACAATGGTTAAGTCGTCATACTTAACCAAATACACCGTATTGTTATAATAACCGCCAAAAAGCTTCTTTTTGTATGCGAATTTATTTTCTACATACTCTGTAAGCTGAGCCTCATTAACAGACAGATATAGATCTTCTGAAGATACTAAACGTAATACAACATCCATAGTTAAATCAAAACCTTTAACGGCCCTATTGTTAGGTGTCATATTATAAGTTTGTTTATATTTTTTAACAAAGGTGTTATTATCGTTTTCATTATAGGCTCTTGACATGGTTGCAAAATGAAATTGTAAATCTGATAAATGGGTGTTATCCACCGCATCATCCTCAAAAGCAGAATTGATATTGGTAGTAACCAACACAATCTCTATAGCTTCTTTTCTTTCTTGCCTATTCTCTTCTTGAATTAGTGATGCCAAAATACTTGTGACATTGGAAACAAATCCAGAATCATGAGTTTCTAAAAACACGATGTTTCTTCCTGGGTTTAATTTATCTTGAATATCATCTTTATTCACGAAATATTTATCGTCACCCTTTTTATCTTTTCTGGAAAGAATTTGCTTAGCGTAATTAAACTCGCGCTTAAGGTCATCTGAAACTTTTTTATTTTTAGTGTCAGAGATAATTATAATATTATTGGTCAAAGTATCAGCCCTTACAAAATTTACAATCTTCTTTTTTAATAGATCATTTGATGGTCTTGATTGGAATACATTATTGTACAACTTTAAGTTTGTTCCTATGGGAGATATAACCGGGATATTAAACTTCCCTAATTTCAAAGCAGCTTCTTCAAAATTACTAGGTGTTAATGGCCCAATAACGGCATCAACATTTTCAAAGTCATTTTTATCAATGATATCCTTAACCACACCTACTTCATTTCTAGTATCGTACACATTTACTTTAAGGGAAATCCCTAATGCTTTAAGAGAATCCAGTGCCATCAAAACACCTGAATGAAAATCTAGTGAGGCATTTAAATAAGGATCTTTTTCAATACTGTTCTTAGTATCGGATACAGAATCAAAATCCACACGGTTTAGCCTGAAGGGCAACATAATAGCTATGTGCTTTGTATTAAAATCGGTAATACTATCCACTAAATTAACCTTATGAGAATCCAATCCTATAATACCATCGGCTAAACTAGAATACGGTATTTTTAAGATCATTCCTGATTTTAATCCCCCTTCTTTTAAAGCGGGGTTTAAAGCTTCCAGTTCTGGCTGCTCTAAACCTAATTTAATCTTTAGTCTATAAAATCCTTCTTTTGGTAATACTTTATAATAGCTGTACCTCTCATCTACTACTTTTTCTTCTTCATCCCCTATATTTGGTACATTTAAGACCTGTCCTTCTTTTAATACCTCGCCCATTTCGGGGTTAAGATCTTCAAGTTCTTTAACGGTTATCCCAAATTTATAAGCAATGCGCCATTTACCTTCTTTGGGAAGTACTGTATAAGTTTTAGTAAGTTTGTTAACTTCTTCAACTTCTGTAACTTTAAATATTGGAATTTGAAGTTTGTCACCTTTACGTAAAGGTTCGGCATATAAAAACTTATTATGCTTTTTTATCTCTTCTACAGTGACATTATACTGTTGCGATAAACTATAAAGTGTTTGCTTTTTTTTAGTTCTATGCTTTTTAAAGCCTTCTAATTCTTTTATGATAGTTACCTTGGGAGTCTCCGATATCTTAGACTTAGGAATAATTAAAACGGAATTAACTCTTAATTCTGTTTTGGCATCCGGGTTTAAACTATAAATATCTGAAGGTGTTATTAAGTATTTCTTTGCTATACTTTCAATGGTTTCTCCTTGCTGAACTTTATGAGTGCTGTAATTTTGGGCTTGAGCAGTACCAAAACTAAATAATAGTACTAAGCATAAAACGAAAAAGAATTTATTCATGTAATCTGTTTTTAAATGGCGCTTAAGGGGTATTCCCGCAATTTTATTCAGGAAAACCATCCTCTCCTTTTTAAGGATACATATAGTATGCCAAAAAAAGAAAAATATGATGTATAACCTAAAAATACTTTTGAACTCACTTAGCTATATACGGTTATTTATAATAACTGGGATGATTTCAAAAAATAAATATAATTTATAATTATTATAACGTCTAATTTAAAATTTATTACTCCCACTCAATAGTGGCCGGTGGTTTTGAACTAATATCGTAAACTACCCTATTAACGCCTTTTACTTTATTTATTATATCATTTGATGTTTTTTGTAAAAATTCATAAGGTAAATTCACCCAATCGGCTGTCATACCATCCGTACTTTCTACCGCTCTAAGCGCTACACATTTTTCATAAGTGCGCTCATCTCCCATAACACCAACACTATTAACAGGAAGTAACATGGCACCTGCTTGCCAAACTTTATCATACAGATTCCATTCTTTTAAACCATTTATAAAAATAGCATCCACTTCTTGTAGAATACGTACTTTTTCTGCGGTTATATCTCCTAGAATACGAATCCCCAATCCTGGTCCAGGAAATGGATGGCGTCCTAAAAGTTCTGGATCAATTCCCAAAGTGGCTCCTACGCGTCTAACCTCATCCTTAAAAATAGCCCTTAACGGTTCTACTATTTTAAGTTTCATAAAATCCGGTAAGCCTCCAACATTATGATGGCTTTTAATAGTTGCAGAGGGACCTCCATTTGCTGAAACACTTTCGATAACATCGGGATAAATAGTACCTTGTGCCAACCATTTGACATCTTCCAGCTTATGTGCTTCATCATCAAAGACTTCAATAAATGCATTTCCTATAGCTTTACGTTTTTTCTCAGGGTCCTCTATACCTGCCAAAGCATCTAAAAAACGTTGTGAAGCGTCAACCCCCTTTACGTTGAGCCCCATCCCTTTATATTGATTTAAAACATTTTGGAATTCGTTTTTACGAAGCAAACCGTTGTTTACAAATATGCAATATAGATTTTCACCAATCGCTTTATTTAGCAAAACGGCTGCCACAGTAGAATCTACGCCTCCCGAAAGCCCTAGTACGACTTTACCATCTCCTACCTTTTCTTGAATGGCCTCAACGGTTTCTTCTACAAAAGAGTCTGGTGTCCAATCTTGATGAAGTCCAGCTATATGCACTAAAAAATTTTCTAATATTTGCTTTCCATCAGTTGAATGATATACTTCTGGGTGAAATTGAATACCATACGTTTGCTCGCCTTCAATTTTATATGCTGCATTTTTAACATCATGTGTACTCGCTATTAAAACACTACCTGTTGGTAATTCCTTAATCGTATCGCTATGACTCATCCAAACTTGACTCCCTTCACTAACATTTTCGAAAAAAGGCGCTTCTGTTTTTATGAACGACAAATGGGCCCGACCATATTCCCTGGTATTTGAAGGTGCCACTTCCCCACCCGAGAAATGTGCCAGATATTGTGCGCCATAGCAAACTCCTAAAAGAGGTTTTTTACCACGTATTTGAGATAAATCCGGATGTAATGCTTCCTTGCCTCTTACAGAATATGGGCTACCAGAAAGTATAACAGCTTTATAGCTTTCTATATTTGTTGGAATCTTATTAAATGGGTGTATTTCGGAATATATGTTGAGTTCCCTAACTCGACGGGCAATAAGTTGTGTGTATTGCGATCCGAAGTCTAAAATTAGTACCTTGTCATGTTGCATGCGCAAAAGTAATAATTGATTTTAGAATGACGAATATATGACTATCGATTTTTTTAATTTTTTATTTCATAGTATCTAAAATCATCTCAATATCTTTGCCTGTGGTATCCGGGTTAATAAAACAGAAACGCGAAACAGTCTCGTAAGTATCTCCTACCTTCCATTTAGTTGGAGTTACCAAAGCAAAACCTTTTTTATGATTTTCATAAGTCCAATGGGTATAATCTTCGGGCTTCCATCCTATTCTTCTATACAATACACAAGATAAACTTGGTTCTCGAACGAGTTCCACATGCGGACTTTCGGTAATCATCTTCCCGGCCATTTGAGCTAGTTCTATGCCGCGCTCTACAGCTTTTTTATATTGATCTGTTCCATGGGTCGCCAACGAAAACCATAAAGGCAGGCCTCTTACTCGACGCGTCAACTGTATTTGGTAATCGGTGGGATTAAAACCATGAGCGCCCTCATCCTTAAAAATATCGAGATAGGAGCCTTCCTGTGAATGTGCTTGTTTAGCCAATTCGGGGTTTTTATAAATAACCGCTCCACAATCATAAGGAGAAAACATCCATTTATGGGGATCTATGGTAATACTATCGGCTTTTTCGATCCCGTTAAACAAATGTCTAACAGAATCTGCGGCCAAAGCACCACCACCATAAGCCGCATCGACATGAAACCATAGGTTTTCTTTTTTACAAACATGGGCAATACCATCTAAATTATCAATAATACCAGCATTCGTTGTTCCTCCTGTTGCTACCACAGAAAATAACCGTTTACGTTGATGCTCGGTTAAACCATTAATAGTATGCTGCAATGCTTCTCCAAGCAGCCTCTCTTCAGAATCTACCAATAGCACATCCACATCAATAACCTTTGCCATGGCCTTAATTGAAGAATGGGCACCAACGGAGGTTATTATAAGTCCTTTTTCTCCTTTAAAAGCTTCATTTTTTCTCCAATGTTCCCGAGCGGTTACCATAGCCGAAAGGTTTGCTGCCGTACCACCACTTGTAAACACACCAAAGGCTCCTTCTGGTAAACCTGTTAATGAAACAATCCATTTCATGGCTTCATTTTCACAGAAAATACCACCAGCACCTTCCATCCAATAAGCACCATGAATACTGGAAGCAGATGTTACTAAATCGAACATAATGGAAGCTCTAGTTGGAGATGCAGGTACAAAAGCCAAATTTCTTGGATGGTCTACCGGTACCGTAGCCTTCATTAAATATTTCTTCCATAAATTAAAAGCATATTCGCCACCAACACCTTTATCAGTAATCGTTTCACCTACTAGTTCCTTAAGCTTGGCTTCAGTTTTAGGCTTTCCAATTTTACTTTGTGTAGCAGAAAGCCTATCTATGGCATACTTCATGACATCCATAGTCATTTCAACCAATTCAATATCAATTTTGTGCATCTGTTAAAGAGTTAGTATTAAGAATTCACTATTTAAAGGGTCAAGGTTTTTAATAAGATTAGGAATGAGTTGCTCGCCATATTCCAAATAAAGCTCAGAGAAATTGGTATGTCGTTCTTGTAAACTTTGTCCAGGGAATAATTGCTCTTGCAACTCGGTCATTCTGGAAACTTGATCTGCCAAGGTTTTTTTTTGGGCTTTAAGCAATCGTTGTTCCAAATTCCCTAAGCCTTTTAACTGTTTTGCCTCTTGGGCCTTCACTGCTCCTAAAAAAGATTTATCTGTTTGCTCTGCCAACTTGAACAAGGCCTTAAATTGTGCTTCTAGATGTTCTCTTTGAGGCGAAAAGTCTATATTTATGTTCGATATTTCCCTTACTTTCCTATTAATAAAAGCATCTCGCTTTAAAAAGATATCTTCATTGGAAATATTTAGTCTTTTTAATTTATCAGCTTGTTGCTTGGTCTTGATTAAAACAGAGTTACGTAACAGCAGTACAGGGAACGGAACATTTACTGTGTTAAAAAACTGCTTTAATTGAAACCAATAAGCTAATTCTCCACCCCCTCCAATATAACAGAGATTGGGCAGTATAACTTCTTGATACAACGGACGCATGATCACATTTGGCGAAAACCTTTCCGGCGCCTCATGAAGGTGCTTTAGTATCTCACTCTTGCTCCATGAGATATTGGTGTTGTTCACCTTGAATATATCATCTTCAAAAAGGATACGCTCCCTTAGGTTTTCTTTTAAATAGAACAAATTAATCTCTCGTGGGTTCACCTGGATACCATATGCTTTAGAAAGATCTTTGTTCGTTTCCAAAACAGAATTATAAGATTTTTGATATAATAATTCTTCTTCAATAAAAGGCACAAATCGCTTCTTTAAGCCAGCATCATTGGCATCAATAATAACTAAGCCATACGCCTTAAACAATATATTTGCAAGATATCGTGTAGCATCTGCTAAATTGGTATGGTTTAAGTAAGCACTCCTGAACAAGTCCCTTAAATAATTGGCATTTTCACTAACTCCCAACTCTTTTGAATATAAATTAAATACCGCTTCCAAACCTTCTAGCGACAGCTCTCCAACAGCACCTTGAGATGCCCTGTTCCATTGTACCTTCTTTCCTTTAAAATTGAAATAATTAATTTCATCAAAATCATGGTCTTCAGTTGCCATCCAATAAACGGGGACAAAATTATATGATGGATATGTTTCTTTTAATGCTTTTGAAAGATTGATCGTAGAAACTATTTTATATAAAAAATATAAAGGTCCGGTAAATAAATTGAGCTGATGCCCTGTTGTAATAGTGAATGTATTTTCCTGTTTTAAAGCGTCAATATTTTGACGTGTTAAACCTGATGTGTCTATAGCTTTATATTGCTGTTTTAAACGATCTACCAGAACAGCTCTGGACGGCTCATCAAAGGATAAACTTTTTTCTTTTATCTGACTTTTAAAATTTTCAAGATTAGGGAAATCGTGATAGAACGGTTTCAATTCTGATTTCTCTTCAAGATAATCACAGATTAGTGATGAAAAATAGCCTGTTTTTTTAAATGAGAGCCTCTCCGATGACATAGATAATGTTGAAAATTAAAAGTGTAAAGATACAGATATTCAATTTCGGAATTCTAAAAAATTCGTTAAGAGTTTGCTCTTAATCCTGACTATTTATGTGTCATTATAGCTTAAAAAGTATTGAACTTAATTAACCAATAACGTTAACTACGCGCTTTTAATGTTCCCATAACCTTAATAACCTTACAATAACCCTAAATTAATACAGTAATATTAATGACTTAACAAGTTTCGAATAGGTTAACTATAAATTTGGTATAAAATTAATAACCAAAAATATTCCTAATTAGATTATGAAAAAATCACTCAAATTTCTTTTATTATTTGTTATCTTAACTTCAACCAGTATATCCGTTATAAGCTGTGATATTGAAGACGGAAAAGATGGAAAAGACGGTGTGAACGGTGTCGATGGTACCGATGGAACAAATGGTACGAACGGTAGTGATGCCTCTATTTATTTAACGGCATCAAAATCACCTAACTTACTAAAAGTAACACCTGATTTTGTGGGCTTAAAAATTACACCAATCTTATCTTCAGAAGATGCTATCCCAAACACGCCCGACTTTGTATATGGTTCTATGGCCGATGGTGCTGGATTAATTAACAATGGCGATGAAACCTTTACCTTGATTAATAATATTGAAGCAGATTACTCTATTGCTCGTATTATGCTAAATAAAAACCTAAGACCTTACCACGGTGAATATATCTTAAATGCCACAGCTACTGCCGAGACAGCTCAATGCTCGGGGTCTTTGATCAGTCCTGAAGAGCACGGGTTTGGTCCTTTATACCTATCTGGTGGAGAATGGGGAGGTGCATCTAAAGGTGTATTTTTAACAGATCCAGCAAAAGATGCTGCCGATGCCAGTGCCGGAAAAATATTAACTGCGTTCGGACAGTGGTCTACCGAAAATGCTGTTGTGATAGGCAAAGATGCTTATGAAAACAAAACTGTTGCCTTTATTGGAGATGACCATTCCGATAACAGTGTGCCTTCTGGACAATTAGGTATGTACGTTGGAAATAGAGGCGATTTAGAAGGCGGTAAATTATATGGCCTAAAAGTAACTTCTGCTGGTATCGATTTTGAAGTAGATATGATTGAAGGTACGGAATACGAAGCTGAATTCGTTGAATTGACCGAAAGGGAAATCGGGGCTTTAGATGCTGAAGCAAAATCCAAAAGTATCATGGGTTTCTCTAGATTAGAGGATATCGATTGGAGAAGAGGTTCTGCCGCAAACCAAAGAGAAATTTATTTTGCTGTTACCGGTAGGGATAAACCAGACTTAGTTGGAAAAGGGAGTATACTAGGCAGGATTTACAAAGTTATATTAAACGATACAGATCCAACTGGAGCTTGTAAAATTACCTGTGTGCTAGATGGTGATAAAGTGGGCGGTAAAGCTGAAGGCTTCCACTCGCCCGATAATATCTTAGTCACCGAGAACTATGCTTATATACAAGAAGATCCAAACGGGTATTTAGATACTTCTGTTAACGGTTTTGCCAAATTATATCAGTATAACTTAAGTACCGGTACCCTGAAAACTGTTTTAGAATGTGACCAAAACAGAGCAGCAGATTTAGGCTATGGCACTATTAATAACAACTGGGAAATTACAGGTATGATAGATGTTACCGATGTTGTTAATAACGGAGATAACACATTCTTTTTAATAACCCAAAACCATGGTTGGGAGCCTGCTGATGGCACTTCGTTTACAGACCCGAAAGCCAATGCAGACCTTGCAAACAGTAAAGAAGGATCTATGCTGTACATAATCAAAGGTTTAGAAAGATAATCTTATGAACATATATTTGAATTTTATATTCAAAGCGAAGACATACACCATGGGTGTATGTCTTTTGCTTTTAAGCATTTCTTGTATTGATAAGGAAAAAAACAATACAGAAACACCCATTACAAAAACAGACAAACTAGAAAAGTTATATAGCAACCACCTTGTTATGGCCTATAAGTATATGGACAGTATTGACATTACAAACCATAATGAGATCAACAAGAAACACTATATAAATTCAAGAACATATTTTAAAAAGAGCGAACCTATACTAGCATACATAGAAAAAGAAAACTACAAGTCCCTAAATTCCCCAAACTTATTACGAATCCAGGAAGAAGACCCTACAGATATAAAAATAAACCAGCCCATAGGCTATCAAGTCATAGAAGAAAACTTGTTTTCTGAAACCATGGATACTTTGGTTTTATCCAGAGCCCTAAACGTAACCAGTGGGAGGTTAAAATTAATAGTAAATAATACAGACTTAAATTTTAAAGATTATCATGTATTATGGGTTGTCAGGGATGCTATCGTTAGGCTGGCAACCACAGGCTTATCTAATTTCGATTCCCCGGTATTGGGAACATCATTAAACGAATCCAGTTATGCTTTAGGCACACTGAACGATATTTTAGACATTTACCAAAGTAATTTTAAGGACAAAGATCTCTTTCTGAAATGGAAAACCACTTTAGTAAATTCCCAAAAAACACTAAATACGGATTTTGACAGCTTGGATAGATACGGATTTATTAAAAACCACACCAATAAACAATTAGAACTTTTAAAAGCTACCCAAGAGGATTGGAACGTGGAATTCCCTCTAGAATTTGCCTTAAAAAACAATGCGACCAGCTTATTTAGTAAAAATACCTTTAACTGGGAATACTTCTCAGATTATAAAAATGATACCATACATTTAAGTACAAAAATGGCGTTGGGCAAAAAACTATTTAATGACAAAAGGTTTTCTATAAAAAACAATATGTCTTGTGCGACTTGTCATATTAAGGAAAAAGCCTTTACGGATGGCAAAGTAACCTTTAATAAAAATTTAAAGAGAAACACGCCAGCCCTTACATATTCGGGTTTACAGAAAGCCTTCTTTTTAGATAACAGATCAGGTAGCTTAGAAGGACAAATAGTGGGAGTGGTTACTAATCATGATGAGTTTAACACAGACCTGCAGCATATTATCAAGACCGTAAAAAGTGATAAAAACTATTCAAAGGCATTCGATACATTATATTCAAGGGGAACGACCGATATGAATATCAGGCACTCCATAGCTTCGTACGTTAGATCGCTCAATGAGTTTAATTCAAAATTTGACAACAACATTAACGGCAAAGAAAATACGCTTACCCATGTAGAAAAAAGAGGTTTTAATTTATTTATGGGCAAAGCGGCTTGCGCTACCTGCCATTTTCCTCCATTATTCAATGGCACGGTACCTCCTTACTTTAACGAATCGGAACTCGAAATTATTGGTGTCCCTGAAACAAAAGAAAACAAAAAGCTAGATGATGACCTAGGCCGCTATGACCTTTTTAAAACAGAGGAACGAAAAGGCGCTTTTAAAACGCCCTCTATCCGAAATGCAGAACTTACGGGACCATACATGCACAATGGTGTTTATGAAACCCTAGAAGAAGTCATGGATTTTTATAACAAAGGTGGTGGCGCTGGATTAGGTTTCAATGTACCACATCAAACATTACCGTTTGATAACCTGGAGCTTTCTGAAGAAGAAACACAAGCTATTATAGCCTTTATGAAAACATTGACCGACGAAAATTTGCACAAGATATAACCAATACCATCTACACTTTTTAAATAAAGAATTTCTTGAGACCGTCCATCCCCTTGCCAATCACTTACCGTGTGCACACAAATTATTGTATAATAAAAAGATTTGGACACATTAGTGTCTTTCCTACCAGAAAGGGATGATAAAAAGGATAGTTCGTTTCAATAAATTCTTTATTTAGCTATTAAAAATAAAAGGGATATACTTTTTATATTGAAGTGGTTTAAACTACCCAGTCAAGCTGAGCACATGTTTTTTGATTGAAGCGAAAAATAGTGATTTTATTCCCAAATGAATGCTTTTTTGCACTGCATAGCATCGCTACGGAGTAATAAAAAGATAAAATATAGGGATAAAAGGACATTTTGCAGCCAATTATAAAAAGTTTAAACCACTTCTTTATATATTACTACTGTGCACTCCAATAACTGGTACGATTTACTCTAAATACAAAATGTTAAAAACCATTCGGCTGATTATTATTTATTTATTTTTTCGTACCTTTTAGGTTAAATCCTAACATCATGAAAAGAGCTATACCCCTAACATTAAGAATTTTTATTCTACTTTTAGTCTTTAGCTTTTCTACAGTAATAGCACAAGATAAGCAATTCGCAAAAGAGATTAAAGGAGAGGTTATTGACCAAAAAACCAAAGATGCTTTGGTTTTTGCAGACATCGTTATTGCTGATTCCAATATTAGCACGGTAACTAACACCGACGGTGAATTTCTATTAAAAATACCCCAAGACTTATTAAATGGTACTTTAGTTGTTTCCCATTTAGGCTACGAGAAAAAAGAAATTAAAATCTCAACCTTAGAAAACAGATTAAAAATAGCACTAACACCTGCAGTTACCGAATTAACTGCTGTTGAAATTGACACATACAAAGATGCTAAATCCCTTTTAGAAGCCACACTAAAAAATAGAAGCTCGTTATACAATAATAGCAATACATTAATGACCGCTTTTTATAGGGAAACCATCAAAAAGAGAAGAAGAAATGCATCGCTATCTGAAGCTATTGTACAAATACATAAACGTCCTTACAGCAGTGACAAAAGAGACGCTATAGAGCTTATTAAGGCAAGAAAAAAAACAGATTATACAAAACTTGACACCCTTGCCGTAAAACTACAAGGGGGGCCTTTTAGTAACTTGTATACCGATATTATTAAATATCCAGAATACATTTTCACAAGTGAAGATATCGCTCTTTATGATTTTAGCTTTGATCCATCTACCCGAATAAATGAAAATTTGGTTTATGTTATTAATTTTAAACAAAAACCAAATGTTACCACGCCCCTATTTTATGGTAAACTTTATATTGATGCCGAAACGTTGGCTCTCACAAATGCTGTTTATAGCTTAAATGTTGAGAACAAAAAGCTAACCAGCCAAATGTATGTCCGCAAAAAACCAGGGTCTGTTACCGTCTATCCAACCCAAGCTACTTATAGGGTTAATTATAGGACTAAAAATGGTAAATGGCAGTATGCCTATAGTAATATCTCATTGACTTTTAAAGTTAATTGGAAAAGAAAATTATTTAATAATGTTTATACACTAAATAGTGAAATGGCCATTACCGATTGGAGGGTTAAAGACATAGTTACCAAAAAACCCCGAAATAAAATGATCCGTCCAACGACCATTTTAGCCGATGCGACCTCTGGCTTTTCCGATCCAAAATTCTGGGGCCTGTACAACATTATAGAACCCGAAAAATCTATAGAATCTGCTATAAAGAAAATACAAAAACAATTAAAAAAAGCTAAAGAAAATCGGGATAAAGCAAAAAAGGCATAATGTGGATCGGTAGCCCCCAAGATAGCTTCACCTGAAAGTCTTATAAAATTTACCCTCTCGGCTAAAGCTGGGAGTTTTTTTAGCCATTAGTAATGAAATAAATAACATCTAAAGACATTATAACCATCGTATATATGTTTTTAACCTATTTCACAGATGAAAAACTTAACCTACAGAATCATCAAGAGCACCTTTATTATAGCGCTTATTTTTACTTTCACCAATTGTTCCAAAGAGAATAACGATACCATAAATGCCATCCATAATCCTCTTGAAAACCCTGAAAATGGTCCTGCGGCCGGAAATCCAGAAGGAAATTCACCCATTCCTATTGAGGCAAGTTTAGAAGATGTTTCTAATCCTGATGTTATTATTGGCGACGGAACTCCAGAAAGTTGCACTTGCGAAGCTGTTATAGATGCCGTAGCCCAAGGCGGGAAAATAGTATTCAATTGTGGTCCAAACCCACATACCATTATTATGGATAGACCTGCCAAAGTGTTTAATAATGCCAATCCCAATATTGTTATTGATGGTGGTGGATTAATTACCTTAAGTGGTGGTGGAAACACCCGTATTTTATATATGAATACCTGTGATTCCGATCAAGTATGGACCACAGACCATTGTCAGAACCAAGACCATCCAAAACTTACGGTACAAAATATCACTTTTGCCGACGGCAACTCTACTTCCGAAACCGAGTATACTGGCGGTGGTGCTATATGGATTCGAGGCGGGCGGTTTAAAGTTATAAATTCACGTTTTTTTAATAATTTTTGTGAAAGTAACGGGCCCGATGTTGGCGGGGCTGCTATTCGTGTTTTTAGTCAATACAACAATCAACCTGTCTATGTTGTAAATACTACTTTTGGAGGAGCAGACGGTTATGGGAACGTAGGATCTAATGGTGGTGGTATAAGTAGTATTGGTGTGTCCTGGACCATTATAAACAGTCTTTTTTCTCATAACAAGGCTATTGGTCATGGCGGAAACCCTGCAGAATCGGGCACGCCTGGTGGGGGCAGCGGAGGGGCTATTTATAATGATGGGAACACCATGACCTTAAAAGTATTGGGGACACGTATGGAAGAAAACGAGGTCAACGCCTTTGGTGCTTCTATTTTCTTTGTTAGTAATGACCATTCAGGAAACATTATTATAGATAACTCCATAATAAAAAATAACATGGGCGGCTCTTGGTATCCTGCTTACCCCAGTATTTCCATGCATGACGATACACCGATAACAGTAACGAATTCGACTATAGAATAAGGGGATTAGGAATTAGGTGTGAGGTATTCAGTGTTCAATTTCGATTTCGATTTCGGTACCCAGACATTAGGTATGAGGCATTCAATTTCAATTTCGACTTCAATTTCAGCATTCAAAATTCATTTGCGCCTTAGCGTCTTAGCGAGATAAGAACATCTGGTATTCAATTTCGATTTCGATTTCAACTTCGGTACCAGGCATTAGGGATTAGGGATGAGGCATTCAATTTCGACTTCAACTTCAATTTCAGCATCCAGTGATTAAGGATTAGGTATTAGAACAACGTTTTTTGCCCTGCTTCATCAGCATCATTATCATGGGATGATTTCATATCATTTGAGTTTGAAGTTTCTGTTCCATCACTTGCAGTGTTATTTGCGTTAACTTCTGTTTCATCAACGACTTCTAAATCATCTGCATGTATTTCTTCAGGGGCCTCATAAGGTAACGGATCTAACAAATTAACTTGATTAACCTTATCCTTTGTTAACTGATTTCCTAAAGCGTTAATACCCTTAATCGCAATAAATTCCTCTAGGTTTATTTCTAGGTTGTCTTTTCTGTCTTTGCCTCTTTCTTTAGCAAATACAACTTCTGCCACAGGTATCCAATCTGTAGATACAATTTCTAATTGTGAATTTGGGTGTTCTGAAATAAATGATTCTTCCCGCCCTTCGTTTTCGATTAAAAATCGTTTTACATAATAAATTTCTTTTTCTCCATTGAAATAAATTGCAGAAATAGGTTTTTTAGGAATCCATTTTTCCATAACTATCATATCGTCATCAAAATGCATAGTGACTTCTGGCGTAACCGTTTTAACTATTCCCGATTGATTGATAATAAGCAATTTATCTTCACCTCTAAATTCTCCAATCAGCTCACCTCTACCATCTACATTGAGACGTCGAACCGTATCATCAAACCAGATCTTACGTGGCTTTAATGTAGAAACGCCTTTTTCTTTTAGCTCTACGCGTTTTATAGAATATTTTGTCACTAAATTTCCTTTGGAGACCCTGCCTTTAATAAGTATATCTGCAAAATCAATATCCCATTTTAATTTCTTGATACTACCTGCTTGCCTTAATAAAATAGTAATAACTTCTGCTTCTCCATTCGGATTTGCCGAGAAGTAAAGCGTTGTAGATCCTTTGTTCCCATTTGTTAAATCATACTCCTTATCTCTTGTTATACCAGTAACAGCAAACCTTTTTATATAGGACGGTCCATTTTTACCATCACGATAAATCATGTTATAAATAGTACGTTTGTCCTTTTTCTTAAATACAGCTACATGTATAATATTCTTACCGATAAAGGTTTTTGAGTCTACCTTGGTAACCATCATCTTCCCTTCCTTGGTAAATACTATAATATCATCTATATCACTACAATCTCCCACATATTCATCACGACGAAGTGATGTACCTATAAAGCCTTCCTCCCTATTTACATAAAGCTTCGTGTTTCGTATAACCACTTTAGTAGCATCAACATCATCAAACGCACGAATTTCGGTTTTGCGCTCTCTTCCTTCTCCATAATCTTTCTTCAATCTTGTAAAATATGCAATCGCATAATCAATAAGATGTTCTAAATGATGCTTTATTTCTGCTATCTGTTCTTCTAAAGCTTCAATTTTTTGCTGTGCCTTATCAATATCAAATTTTGAGATACGTTTAATTCGTATCTCGGTCAATCTTGTAATATCATCTTCAGTCACAGCTCGTTTTAAATGCTTTATATGCGGTTGCAATCCTTTATCAATAGCACCTATAACACCTTCCCAGGTTTCTTCTTCTTCAATATCACGATAAATTCTATTTTCAATAAAAATACGTTCTAAACTAGCAAAATGCCACTGTTCTTCAAACTCTCCTAATTTAATCTCAAGTTCACTTTTAAGAAGTTGCACCGTATTATCTGTGGAACGGCGTAGCATTTCAGAAACCCCTATGAATAAAGGCTTATTATCTTCAATAACACAACCTAGAGGTGAAATAGACGATTCGCAACTAGTAAATGCATATAACGCATCAATGGTTTTATCTGGAGATAATCCCGAAGGCAAATGCACTAAAATTTCCACTTCTGCCGCTGTGTTATCTTCTATCTTCTTAACCTTTATCTTCCCTTTGTCATTTGCTTTTAAAATAGAATCTATAAGTGATGATGTGGTCGTTCCATATGGAATTTCAGAGATAACAAGTGTATTTTTATCTAACTGTGAAATTTTGGCCCGCACTCTTACTTTACCCCCACGTAAACCTTCATTATAATTAGAAAAATCAGCAATTCCTGCCGTTGGAAAATCTGGTAGTATCGTAAACCGTTTCCCTTGCAAATGCTTAATAGAAGCCTCTATAAGTTCAATGAAATTGTGCGGTAATATTTTTGTTGATAGCCCTACTGCAATACCCTCACCTCCTTGAGCCAAAAGTAAAGGGAACATAACCGGCAAGTTAACAGGCTCTTTACGCCTGCCATCGTAACTAGCTTGCCATTCGGTTATTTTAGGGTTATATACAACATCCAACCCAAATTTAGAAATACGGGCTTCTATATAACGTGATGCAGCAGCACGATCTCCTGTTAAAATATTCCCCCAGTTTCCTTGGGTATCTATTAATAAATCTTTCTGACCAATCTGTACCATGGCATCTGCAATACTCGCATCACCATGCGGATGGTATTGCATGGTATGACCAACAATATTGGCTACTTTATTGTAACGTCCATCATCTAAATCTTTCATAGAATGCATGATACGGCGTTGTACTGGCTTAAAACCATCTTCTATGGCTGGTACGGCACGTTCTAAAATAACATAAGAGGCATAATCCAAAAACCAATCTTTATACATACCCGTAACTCGGGTAATAGTTTCTTGGGGCTCTTCTTGTTCGTTTATTAAATTGTCATTTGGGTCTTCGTCTTGGGTCATGCTTTTACCGTTCCTGCGGAAGCAGGAACCTATTTTAGTTTTTCTTGATTATATAGTTATTTAATCTCTTCTTCAATTAAATCCATTTCAACCTTTAAGTTATCAATGATAAACTCCTGTCGTGTTGGCGTATTTTTACCCATATAAAAGGATAGCAATTCCTCTACAGACATATTATCATCTAGCATAATGGGGTCTAACCGAATATCATCACCTATAAAGTGTTTAAATTCATCTGGTGAAATCTCACCTAATCCTTTAAATCGCGTTATTTCTGGTTTTGGTTTTAATTTCTCAATGGCATTTTTACGCTCATCTTCTGAATAGCAATAAATGGTTTCCTTTTTATTTCTCACACGAAACAAAGGTGTCTGCAAGATATACAAATGTCCTTCTTTGATGACTTCGGGGAAAAATTGAAGAAAAAATGTAATTAACAATAGTCGTATATGCATGCCGTCTACATCGGCATCCGTTGCAATAACGACATTATTATAACGTAAATCCTCTAAGGATTCTTCTATATTTAAAGCTGCTTGTAATAGATTAAACTCTTCATTTTCGTAAACAATTTTCTTGCTTAATCCATAACAGTTTAAAGGTTTTCCTTTTAAGCTAAAAACGGCCTGAGTATTAACATCTCGAGATTTTGTAATACTTCCAGAGGCCGAATCCCCCTCTGTAATAAAAAGGGTCGTTTCTAAATTACGTTCGTTTTTAGTATCACCAAAATGCACCCTGCAATCTCGTAATTTCTTATTATGGAGACTAGCCTTTTTAGCACGATCTTTGGCTAGTTTTCGGATACCTGAAAGTTCCTTTCGTTCTCTTTCCGCCTGCAATATTTTACGCTGAATGGCTTCGGCTGTTTTCTGGTTTTTATGTAGAAAATTATCTAATTGTGTTTTTACAAAATCATTTATATAGGTTCTAACGGTAGGTAAATCACCACCCATATCCGTAGACCCTAATTTTGTTTTAGTCTGGCTTTCAAAAACAGGCTCCATCACCTTAATGGCTATGGCACTAACTACAGATTTCCTAACATCGGATGCATCATAATTTTTACCATAAAATTCACGTATGGTTTTTACCAATGCTTCTCTATATGCATTTAAATGTGTGCCACCTTGAGTGGTATTTTGTCCATTAACAAACGAATGATACTCTTCGCTATATTGTGTTTTACTATGTGTGAGTGCCACCTCTATATCGTCGCCCCTTAAATGGATAATAGGATATAGCCTATCCGACTCATTGATATTTTCACTTAATAAATCCTTTAACCCGTTTTCACTATAGTACTTTTCTCCATTAAAAACAATGGTCAATCCCGGATTTAAATACACATAGTTTTTAAGCATCTTAACGATGTACTCATTTCTAAATTTATAGTTTTTGAAAATAAGATCATCTGGAATAAAAGACACCTTGGTTCCTTTTCTTCTCGTTGTCGTATCTAACGATTCCTCGTTAGTTAGATTTCCTTTTTCAAATTCCGCGGAAGCAGATTTATTATCGCGCGTTGATTCTACTCTAAAATATGACGAAAGGGCATTTACCGCTTTGGTACCGACCCCATTTAATCCTACAGATTTTTTGAAAGCTTTAGAATCATACTTTCCTCCCGTGTTCATTTTAGAAACCACATCAACAACTTTTCCCAAAGGAATGCCTCGGCCATAATCACGAACCGTCACTTTAGTTCCCTGAATAGATATTTCAATAGTTTTTCCAGCCCCCATGACATACTCGTCAATAGAGTTATCCAAAACCTCCTTTAACAGGATATAAATACCATCATCTGGAGAGGATCCATCACCTAGTTTACCAATATACATCCCAGGACGCATGCGAATATGTTCCTTCCAGTCTAGTGAACGTATATTATCTTCGGTATAATTGGATTGTGCAGACATAGAATTGAGCAAAATTTTATGATAGATCGCTAATATAAGACAACGCTACAAAAAATAAAACCTCCATTACACAAAGTAATTAACAATATAAAATTGTTTTTGTTGAGAACCTTATTCTTTGGTTTTAGGCTTCTTTAAAGATACTAATAGAATGCCTATTATAACAGCTAGAGCGCCAAAAAGTTGTAAAAATGTCAGGCTTTCATTTAAGAAAATAGCAGCCAAAACAATGGTGGAAATAGGTCCGACTCCTGCAATAATCGCAAAATTCGACGAACTGATCATTTTAATAGAAGCTGACACTAAAAATGAAGGAATCACCGTAGCAAAAATGGCAATTAAAAATCCAAGAAAATAAACTTCCCATGAAAAGCCGAACAAATCAATTTCACTTATAATACTATAATGAACAAACACGCAAATACATGAAACAATCATGGCATAGGCTGTAAATTTCATCACACCAAATTTAGGAATCAACCAACCACTACCAACCAAATATGAAGCATATGTTATGGCGCTGAGTAAAATAAAAAAACCTCCAATATAAGTATCACTTCCAGAAATAGCGACTTCATCCCAAAAAGCAATTACGATCCCCAAATAGGTTAAGGCAATAGCACCTCCTTGAATTTTGTTTATGGGCTGTTTTAAAAAGAACCTATTTAAAAGCAGTACGATAGTAGGGTACAAAAACAAAATGATACGCTCTAAACTTGCTTTTATATAAGTAAGCCCTACAAAATCAAAATAACTCGCCAAATAATACCCCACAAACCCAAAGAAAACAACCCAGGCATAATCTTTGTTTTTTATGGCAACCGCCCTATTTTGTTTCCGATATAAATAAGCAACAATGATGTAAAAAGGAAAAGAAAACAGCATTCTAAGTAGTAAAATACTAATAGTATCCACTTTATATTGATAAGCTAATTTTACCATAACCGCTTTCGAGGAAAACAGTACAATCCCCAGAATTCCTAAAAAAATACCATAAATAAACGTTTTTGTTGCTTGCATAAAACGAATATATAGGAAGCTTATTTAAATGGTATTTGCTTTACTAAAAAAATACGATGCCCATACTAAACTTAAAGTAGACCTCATCATTAATCATTATTGTTTTTTATATATTGCAGTATCAAATAAATCACAGTGAACCCAAACAAATGAAAAAACTATTTTTCCTTCTTATTACTTTCTATGCATTTACAGCCTGTCAATCAAAATATAAAGATATTCCAGACACGTATCATACCCTTTTAGATACTGCTCTTATAAAAGCCGGTTCAAATACGCCACAAATTTTAAAAGCATTAACAGAGGCTCCTAAAAACCAAAAAGAAGGTATGGCATTTCTTATAAGCTATATGCCAACAAGGGATTTAACGACGCTATCTGCTTCTTTTCTTTTAGAAAATGCGACATATGCTTATAAAGCAAGAGAAAAATACCCCTGGTGCAAAGCCTTGCCAGATACTATTTTTTTTAATGAAGTCCTCCCTTATACAAATGTAGCCGAAACCCGAGACCCTTGGCGAAAAGATTTTTATGAACGCTTTTCTAAGTATGTGGAAGATAAAAAAAGTTTAAAGGCTGCCATTTTTGCTATCGCCAACCCCATTAAAGACGAAGTCAAGGTTGAATATAATGTAAAACGCTCTAAAATGGATTCCAGTCCAAAAGAAGCTATGGCAGAAAATATGGCAACATGTACGGGCTTGTCCATTATATTAACAGATGCCTTTCGCTCGGTAGGAATCCCATCAAGATTGGCAGGTACCCCGATGTGGACCAACATGAAAGGAAATCATACCTGGTCTGAGGTCTATATAGATAACGAATGGAAATTCATAGAATATTACCCTGAAGGTCTTAATAAATCATGGTTTTTGGCCGATGCCGGAAAAGCAGACATCAACAACCCATTACATTGGATCTATGCCGTATCATATAAACCAACCGACCAATACTATTATGCAGGAAGAGCTGTAAAGCATTTGATAAATAAAATGGACCTGAACGACATGCCGCCTCAAATGCGCAGACATTATGAAAACCCAAAAGAACGAGACAGCATTAAGGAAGGACCTTATATTTATGGCGTTAATGTCACCCAGCGCTATATAGATTTATATGAAAAATCCTTGGAAAACAAAAAACTCGAAGAAGATGAGCTCATGGCTAAATTTATAATATTTAAGGATCAAGACATGACAAAAAGCGATTCGAGATTAGACTGTCGTGTTGATATTTTTATGGAAGATAAAAAAATAGATTTTGGGTATGCGCCAAGCACTACAGACGATATGAACAAATTTTTAAAATTAAAGTTAAAAAAGCACACCGATTATACCGTAAAGGTTAGCAATACAAAAAACAATGTGGACCACTCTTTTTCCATATCAACAGGTGATGCCCCTTCTCAAGAGTTTAAATTAATATTATAGATTTCTTGTTTTTAAGAGGTTGTGTATCATTCAGTAATCAGTATTCAGTGTTCAGTTGGCAGTCCATAATTAATCTAATCCCTCATACCTCATGCCTGGTACCGAAATTGAAGTCGAAATTGAATCCCTAATCCCTATTACCTATTACCTATTACCTAAAATCATACATTAAACAAAAAATGCATCACATCCCCATCTTTAACGACATAGTTCTTACCTTCAACACGCATTTTTCCTGCTTCTTTTACTTTTGCTTCACTACCGTAAGACACATAGTCTTCATAGCCAATAACCTCAGCACGGATAAAGCCTTTTTCAAAATCGGTATGTATAACGCCCGCTGCTTGTGGTGCACTGGCCCCTATATCAATAGTCCAGGCACGTACTTCTTTGACTCCAGCAGTAAAATAGGTTTGTTGATTTAACAGTTTATATGCCGAACGAATTAATTTAGCAGAACCTGGTTCTTCTAATCCAATATCCTGTAAAAACATTTGACGCTCTTCATAATCATCCAATTCATTAATATCGGCTTCTGTACCAACCGCTAATACTAAAACCTCGGCATTTTCATCTTTAACGACTTCTTTTACTTTTTCAACATAAGCGTTACCAGAAACTGCCGCACTTTCATCCACATTACAAACATACATAACAGGTTTATCGGTAATAAACTGGGATGGTTTCACAAAATCGGCATAATCATCTTCGCTAAATTCTAAAGCCCGAACCGATGTTCCTGCCTCTAAACCAGCCTTTATAGCCAACAATACGGCCTCTTCTTTTTGTGCATCCTTATTTCCTGTTTTTGCAGCACGCTTAACCTTATCAAGCTTTTTATCGACAGTTTCCAAATCTTTAAGCTGTAACTCCATATCGATAGTTTCTTTATCCCGTATGGGGTCTACATGGCCGTCAACATGCACGATATTGTCATTATCAAAACAACGCAATACATGTAGAATCGCATCAGTTTCCCTAATATTTGCCAAAAACTGATTCCCTAAACCTTCGCCCTTACTGGCCCCTTTAACCAATCCGGCAATATCCACAATCTCAACCGTTGCAGGTTGTACGCGTTCTGGGGCAACCAACTTCTCTAATTTTTCCAATCTTTGGTCCGGTACATTAACCACTCCAATATTAGGCTCTATAGTACAAAAGGGAAAGTTAGCACTTTGCGCTTTGGCATTAGATAAACAATTAAATAAAGTTGACTTTCCTACATTAGGTAATCCTACAATTCCTGCTTTCATTGAAAATTTATTTTTTATTCCCGTAAACCTGCCTGCCGGCAGGAACGGAAACCTATTTTTGCGAGTGCAAAGATATATTATATTAATAGTATTTTATAATTTGAAATGGTTTAAACTTTCTTGAAAGGAGCAAAAAATAATGATTTTATATCAATTTGGGTTGCAGAGCATCGCTATGACGTAATAAACTTACCAAATGTAAAGATGAAAAAGCCTCTTACGGCCCATTATAAAAGCCCTCATTTAACAAGGCTTTTGATCTATTATTGATACAGGCACAAATATTAAGTAACTCTTTCACAGCTATTAAATAATTTTAATATAGTATATTTACTACAACTCAAAATAAATAATACATATGAAAAGCATTTTTACATTTACATTAAGCTTATTTAGCTTTATTCTTTCGTTCGCACAGCAAGATATTTCTGGTCTTATCTCTGATACTTCTGGTGTACCAATTGCAGGTGTGAATGTTGTAGAAAAGGGAACAACCAACGGCGTTGTTTCAGATTTCGACGGAAAGTTCACCATTTCTGTTGATGGAAATTCAACTTTGGTTTTCACCTATGTAGGTTACAATTCGTTAGAGGTTCCTGTTAATAATCAATCCATAATTAATGTGACCTTAGAAGATGGTGTCAGTCTCGATGAAGTCATTTTAGTCGGCTCTCGAAGCCCTAGAAGAACTGCTACGGATACCCCCGTTCCTGTAGATGTTTTGGATGTCTCGAATATTGCATCAACTACAGGTAAGGTAGAAGTCAATGAAATATTGCAGTATGCCGCACCTTCATTTAATGCCAGCAAACAATCTGGTTCAGATGGGGCCGACCATATTGTACCTGCCTCTTTACGTGGTCTAGGACCAGATCAAACCCTTGTCTTAATAAATGGAAAACGGAGACACCAATCGTCCTTAGTAAACGTTTTTGGGACCAGAGGACGTGGAAATTCCGGAACCGACCTTAATGCAATTCCTGCAAATGCCATTAAGAGAATAGAAGTATTAAGGGATGGGGCATCTGCTCAGTATGGGTCTGATGCTATCGCAGGTGTGATCAATATTGTTTTAAAAGATAATACCGATGGTTTTTCTGGCGGTATTACTTACGGTGCTTACAGTACAGCTATTGGTGATGGTTGGGAAGATGCCACTGGCGAAACACTTTATAATGTAGAAGGTAAAAATCGGTTGGATGGTGATGATAAAAGCTGGGATGGTGAAACCGTTAAAATAGATGCCAACTATGGCGTTTCATTAAATGACCAAGGTGGTTTTATAAATTTTACAACAGAGTTTTTATCAAGACAAAATACTTTAAGACCTGGTTTTTCATGGAGGAAAGGTTATGGTAGTGCTGGAATTGACGGTTTTAACTTTATGATCAATGCTGCTTTACCCATAAACGATAATACTGAGGTGTATGCCTTTGGAGGTAGAAACTATAGAGATACAAACGCCTATGCTTTCTCCAGGGACAGTTTTGCGGATGGCGATAATAGATCCGTTCCCAGTTTGTACCCAAACGGTTTTACCCCAAGAATTACTTCAAACATTACAGACGTTTCTGTTTCTGTAGGCGTGAGACATGAAATGGAAAATGGCTGGCACGTAGATTTTAATAATACCTACGGAAAAAACAACTTTCACTATTTTATAAAAGATAGCAATAATGCTTCTATGCAAGATGCGTCTCCAACCGATTTTGATGCTGGTGGGCACTTTCTTTCTCAAAACACGACCGGATTGGATTTCAATAAATATTTAGAAGATGTTGCTTCAGGATTAAGTTTAGCTTTTGGATTTGAATACAGAACGGAAAACTTTGGCATTTTTGCAGGGGAAGTACCTTCTTATGGACTTTATGATGTAAATGGTACGATTATTACAAATCCTGCTACACAAACCGTTGCTTTTGATTCTAATGGGGATGATTTACCTGGAGGTTCGCAAGGTTTTCCTGGATATAGCCCAGATAATGAGGTTGACAGAAGCAGAACTAATTATGGCATTTATTTCGACACCGAACTTAATGTTAGTGACGCATTTATGTTAGGTGCTGCTGTTAGATATGAAAATTATAGTGATTTTGGGAGCACCTTTAATGGTAAATTGGCCAGTAGACTAAAAGTTAGTGATGACTTTACGATAAGAGGTTCTATCTCTACAGGTTTTAGAGCACCTTCCCTAGCCCAATTATACTATAACTTAATCTTTAACAATATTGTTGCCGGTGAATCGGTGCCTTCTTTATTATCTGCAAATAATAGTACGGTAACAAAAGCTTTTGGTATTGGACAATTAAATGAGGAAAAGGCTTTTAATGCCAGTATTGGTTTTACTTATAAAAATAGTGGCTTCACAGCAACTGTTGATGCTTACTCTATTACTGTAGACGATAGAATTATTTTAACAGATAATTTCACAGACCAAGCCATCTTAGGACCTTTAAATGTAGATGCTGCGCAGTTTTTTGCTAACGGAGTAGATACCAGAACCAAAGGCCTTGATGTTGTTCTAGGGTATGAAATTAATGTTGGCGAAAATAGCAAGGTTAAAATTGGAGTGGTCGGTAATGTGAACGATTTAGAGATTAAGAGTATTAATAATGGTAACCTCAATGAGTTTACTTTCTTTGGGCCATTCTCTCAAGCTTATCTCGAAGCTGCTGCTCCTGACTATAAATTCGGACTTAACCTAGGGTATTCATGCAATAAGTTTGATGCCACAGTGTCCTTAACACAGTTTAGCGAGGTCACCCTTCAAGATTTTCAGTGGGTGGATACACCAGCTACAAATCAAGCAGAAGCAGATGCCCTTTACGCTGTAGCAACCGATGTGTATAAAGCAGCTTTGGTTGTAGACCTTAGCCTGGGATACCAGCTAACCGAAAAAGTAAAATTTAGCTTAGGAGCTAATAACCTGTTTAATAAATATCCAACACCTCAATTTGATGGCTGGACAGACCAAGGGGGGTTAGCCGATTCTGTTCAAATGGGATCAGACGGTACCTATGTTTTTGGAAGACTTAATTTTAGTTTATAATATTATACTTATTGGTGAAAAACCGGGTATATATAATGAATAATAAAAGTTGGACACGAATGACACGAATTCTCACCAATCAATCTGCCTATCCACAGGTTTCGTCTATACATCATATTTCATGTTTAACACCATGCTCTATTATGTTAGATTCGTGTAAATTCGTGCAATTCGTGTCTTTTTTAAAAATCTGCCAAATGTAGGTTATATACTCGGTTTATTATATCTATCCTTTGATTTCTATGTAACATTATCCTAATTTATTCGTCGATCTTATGAAACCATCTGTTTATGAAAAAATTAGTCTTACTTACGATGTTTTTGTTTATCAGCATGTGTATAAATTCCCAAAATATTACAGCTAAACTGGTAGATAAAAATAATGGCAACCCCATACCATACGCAACTATTAAAACAGGTGAATTTAGCGGTGTTATTTCTAATGAAGAAGGTTATTTTAGTTTAAATTTAGAAGGCCTTCAAACCAAAACCATTACTATTTCTTGTATGGGTTATCAAAACAAAACACTTCATATCAAAACTCTCAAGACCTTCAACTTTGTGATTCCTTTGGAAGCAGCTATTAATCAACTTAATGAGGTTTATATTAGTAATAAACGACCAAACGCAGATTCTATTATCGCCAAAGTAAAAGCAAAACTCGACGAGAATTATGATATCAACCTTAACACATACAATATATTCTATAGAGGGACAGATTACATCAATTTTAAAAGCTTGGATTTCGAAATTGAAAAAGCATCGCATGTTAAATCCAAAAATTTAAAGCAAGCGAATAAAAGTTTAGATTCCCTATCAAAACATATTATATCCAGCAATATCATTCATTTTTCAGATTTTAAAGGGGAGCTATCAAGCTTAGATAAAGACAGCATTAAACTGGTAGTCAATAAAGCGACCAAACTTATTGACCATAAAAATGATTTCTCTATTGAAGCTGTACAAGAAAAAGCACAAACATTGGTTTTAAAATATCTAGACACGACGAAAACCTACAAAGTAAAAACGGGATGGTTTAAAATTGAGGATTCATTGGCTTTAAAAGATGAAGATTTTAAAGACGATAAAGAAAATGAATATGAAGTATCTTATTTAAAAAGTACGACGGGTTCATTATTGCTCAAATCGATGTTTGTAGGGAATTCCTTTTTAAAAACCATTTTAGACCCCAAACTATATGATTATACCTTTGAAGATGTAGGCTATAATAATGACGACCTCACCTATATTATAAGTTATAAACCAAGAAAAGGAAAAGCAAAATTTACAGGAAAACTATTTATATCGGACGAAAATTATGCCATCAACAAAGTAGACTATAAATATTATGGATCGCGCCACGGCGAAAAGTTTAACTTAAAACTCATTCTGGGTATCAAGTTTATAGAAAATGTTAGTGAAGGTACTTATATCTATGAAAAAAACAGCGATAATAAATACCAACCAAAATATATTAAAAGAATAAAAGGCAATTACTTTTATGTAAATAGGGATTTAAAACTTATTGAAAATAGCCGAGAGAAAAACAAGGTCGGTTTTAGCATTAAAATTGAAGGCGACAATCGCCATAAAGAAGAAATACTTTTTACAAGCGTTAAAGCTATTAGCTTAGAAGATTTCGCTTTAATCAAACAAGAAAAAGTAGCACCGTTCACCATATTAAAAGCTTTCGAAAAAACGATCTGGCAAAATGAGGAAACTTTGGAGCCCTTGGAAGAAATGAAACGGTTTGGGAGTGGGGAGTGATTTTTATTGAGAATTTGGGTTACGCTTATCGGCTACGTATAAGAATAGCGCGGTTTTGTGTCCGAGGAATTTCCGCAGGAAAATCAGAGTGACCAAAGGAGCACTAACTTTTAGATTTGGGATTAAACTTAAACATTATTTTTATACGACTTTGTTGGCAACAGTTTTTAATTTATTCAGTTATAATTTTTCATTCAAGTCTTGTCTTCCGATAATTGCCATTATTTCTACAATGTTTTCGTTGATTTTGTAGTAAATATTATCAACTCCACATACGCAACGCCTATGTCCTTTTTTAATGTAATCCACAGATTCAAAGGAAAAAGGACGTTCAGCAATAATGTCAAAGTACTTAAAAAGTGATTCAAAGTATTTATCGGCTTGAGTCATTCCAAATTTTCTCGCATCGTAATGATGAATTCTTATCAAGTCATTTTTCGCTTCATTACTTAATTTGTATTTAGCCATTAAGTAAAGACTTTGATTGAGCTAAAATTTCATTTTTACTATCGCTTGTAAATCCGCTGTTTTCAGCTTTTTCCAATTTAGCACGAACCCAGTTAATTTCAACTTGTTGTTTTCGGGCTTGTCTTATTAAATCATTTACGAGTTCACTCTTACTTGAGTACTCTTTTTTGTCCACTTGGGTTTTTAGCCACTCATCATTCGGTTTAGTGAAAGATATGCTTTGTCTTGCCATAATTTAAATTTTTGATGTAAATATACATCAAAATCGCATCATTTATAAATTGTTGCCAACTCAATCGAAACCATTTCCAATAAGTATTATTCTGTTCATGAATTATCTCATTTGTTTTGTTCAGCTTGTTGCTAACGACTTGATATAAAATCGTTTTAATACTGAAACGAGTTCAGTACAGGTTGTTTTATATCCAATGATAAGTGAAGTTATAATTTTTACGCAAGAAAATAAATACAAACTAAATTAGTTTATACAATTTAAATTAACAATAAAAACAAAAATCCTAAACCAAAAGCCTAGGATTCAATATATAAACTCAATAAATTATCATTTAATAGCACGCCCTCGAACTTGAGGAATAATAGGAATAAATGGGGAATATAAATTATATGATTCTAACTCCAGCTTAGTAAAACCAATAGATTCCAACAATTGCTTGGTGTCTCTATTTGTATGACACCCCTCAAAAAACCAATGCCATGGTTTATGAATCAAATTTTGAATAAATGCTAACACAGAATTTTCTCTAGCCCTTACATGCTCTATGAATACAAAAACTCCAGAGGGTTTTAAGATCCGTTTAATTTGTTGTAAACATTGTAAAGGATCATGAACTGAGCATAAAACCAATGTACTAACCACAAAATCATAAGACGCATCAGGTAAATCTATAGCTTCTCCCATAAGTGACTTTATCTCTAAATCGATACCATATCTATCAGCACTTTTTTTTAGGTTATTATGCATATAAATATTAGGCTCAATAGCTATAAGTCTTGTTCCTTTTTTTAGATAACGCATATTGGCACCTGTACCTGGTCCAATTTCAACAATAGTTTCGGGATGGCCTTTAAAAAGCACTCTTTTGGCGCTTCCGAAAAGTCTATCCAAATACCCAGAAAGTATTTTAAAAATAAACGCGTTTATTGGCCCACGAATGGTATTATTATTAAATTCCTTACTCATATTCATTTAAGGTTTTAGCGCATGACTTGATAATAAAGCTTTACGTCCCTTGTGGTGCTCTAAAACATAGTGCATTCTAGCAATCTGATCGTTGGTAAACATGTTCATGGTCTCATCATGAGACCAAGTCATAAAATTGTTAATCATTGCAGGTTCGCCCTCACACCCTATAAAAGCAGTATTATAAACAGGTTTATCTACCGCTGGAGTATCATCACAATAATCATTATTCTCACAATCTCCCACACCCCAAGTATGCAATACGCCTAAATAATGTCCCATTTCATGCGTTAAAGTTCTTCCAAATCGTGCATAGCATGCAATATCCGATTCTCCAAAATGCATCCAATTAATTAAAATACCTTCTGCATCTCCTGGTTGTGGGAATGATAAATGCTCTCTTCCCGGTAAATCTGTTTCCGGTAGTGTAGCTACCCCCAATGCCTGACATTCTAATGTTTCCGGTAGAGGCGTCGTCCAAATGTTAATATAATCTTCAGGATCCCAATAAGCATATTGTGCATAATGATTTTGATTATATCCCAGCTCAGGTATTATTACCTTAGTTGAGTCTATTCTATTGATACCGTTAAAAGGTTTTCCTTCTGGATCTCGTTTTGCTAAAACAAACTCAATTTTAGCATCGCCTCCATCGGGATGATTATTATATCCTCTTGTGCCTTCTTTTTTGCGATAATCCTCATTTAATATTTCAATTTGCCTTTTAATACGTTCAATAGAAAGGTTTGTACCTTCTCCAACGGGTTTACCATTATGTATAATATGGACTACTACAGGTAAATAAAATATATCATCTTTTGGATCAGGATTAGGAGCATTGTGATTATCATCGTTTGAACATGAGCTTATCAATAAACTCAACGACATTATAACAACTATAGCTAGTTGTTGGTAAATAATATTCTTAAAATTTTCCATGACAATTAAATCAAATAGTTTCACTAAATTCACTGTGTTACCAACTAAGGGTTTGTAATTTCTTCTACAATTCTATTACCCCATCCACCGTAACTTCCTACATTTTCTATGTAATTGGTCAATTCAACATCGCTATAGGCACAACCATCATAAATTTCTATTCCTAATTCTACCATTTTCCACGAATCTTCAACAAAATGCCAATTAAATAAATGTGTCGCATTTTTATTGTACCCCAAGCTTCCTTTATCAATTTTACCTAAAGGAAAAAGCCTTCTGGATTCTTTGGGTAACTTTAATTGATCTAAACATTGTTGTATCACCATCGGATTTGATGTTACAGCAACAAATGAGGTGTCCTGCCAATTACCATGACTATTTTCTGGGCAACTTTCAAACCTAAAATAACGTTTTATCGATATGGGTGTACCTTCATCATCTTTATTACAGGATGTTATAAACAAACCTGTAATACACATAATTATACTCCATTTTACTAGTACTTTTTTCATCTATCTTTTTTTATGTGAGACAACTGGTCTCTATTGTTTTTGCTTAGTGGCATCTTTAAACAATAGCATATCTAATACACGATTAGAAGCTCCTAAATAATACCCCGTTTCATGTTCATGACTTTTTGGATTTTTAAACGTACCAAATAACATATCTATGATAGGTAAATCTGTATAATTATACTTATGAATACCTTTCGCATGGTGTACCGTATGACTTTCTGGGCGCTGAATAATATAACCGATCCATCTTGGCGTATTAATATTGGCATGCTGAAACACTCCTAAAAAAGTAGTTGATAGAATAACTACAGTAATAGCTTGTGGAGATAACCCCATAATGAAAGCAAAACTGATAGAACCAACTAACGATAAACCAATCATATCATTGATGCTAAAGATAAATGTACTAGGTACATCTATACGTTCTGAACTGTGATGCATTTGATGAGAAACCCGAAACAAAAAATTAGATTTATGCATACCAATATGCCAACCATATTGTACAAGTTCGAATAAAAATATGCCTAATATGATTTGTACAGTTAAACTTAAATAGCTTAAATCAATCAATAGAAACGTCGCAAAAAAGCCATCCCAAAATAAAGGAATATATGTTGTAAGCAACAAAAAGGCAATAAAGAAAAGAAGCCCTCTTAGTTTCCAAAACTTTATTTTAGGTAGCTGTCTTGCTGGAAATAAAGATTCCCAAATAAATAAGCCACCAAAAATCGCATAAACGATTAGTGAAACCGGGTCAAGTAAAATCTCAATAGGAGTTGGTAATTGTGAAATGATAGTTTCTAAATTCATAGTTTAATGTTTTTTTTACAAAACTATGTACTACATAAAAAACAAATCAAAAATGACACTTGATCTATGTTAGGAATTCACTTTTTATAACGCTATCAAGTCATTTTTAAGGGCATACTTAATTTTTTTTTATAAATTTACGACTCAACGCCCTCTAAATCTCCCTCATAATTACAATCTACTATTATGAAATACTATTCATTATTATTCGTATTATTCATTGCGTTATCATGTTCTAAAAAAGAGGATGAAACACCACTACAAAACGAAGACAATCAAGACAACACTAACATCGTTGATAATTTTGATGGTACTGGTCCCTTAATTGACTTTGTAACTAATAATGCGCCATCTTTACCAGATGTTTCTAGAGTATCAGATAGATACCGTGCTGTTTTAACAGACAACTCAGATAATAAGACTTTGCATTTCAATCAAGATCAAGGGCGATTGGATGCAAAATTAGTAGCTTTTCCTTTCGAGTTTATAGCAAGAAATATTGGTATTGGCACTATAGACGATTCGCAAATAGCTCCAACATCGGAAAACGATCCTTATAATTTTGCAGGTGTTCAGGTTCATGTAGAAGATTTTAATTCTATAAATTCATCACATGTTGTTGTAGGACACAGAGGTTCTACCGCTTTTACAATCGAAGGCAAAAATACTTTAAATGGAGATTCTTCGGTGAACGATATAGGAGAAAATACAGTACCAGAAGGAAGAGCCGATATAAGAATTGTGGGGAATGAAAACAAAACAATTACGGTTTACTGGCAACTCCCTAACCTAACAAGTAATAGTACATCTGATAATTGGACACTTTATAATGGAACCGGAAACCTACCTGGAACGGCTCCAACTTATGGTGATACTGTTTATGTTGGATTGATTACCTATGCTTTCTATACTACGGGCGTTCCTTTTGTAGGAACCTGTGATTCCATTGAAATTAAAAAATAAAATTGACTCATGTCAGGAATGTAATTTCTTTCTGATTCTGCTTAAACTTTCAGGATGAATTCCTAAATATTTGGCTATTTTATTAACCGGAATGTTAGATATATATTGGGAGTGTGTTTGAAACATTTCAGCATAACGCTCTTCGGCTGTTTTTGTTAAAAGGTCCTTTTCTCTATTCGATTTTCTTATATAACCGTATTCAGTCATAATTCTTGCAAACTTATTTACATTTAATGAAAAATTATAGGCTTGCATCAAAACCTCACGCTCGATCACTTCCATTTCGCAATCTACTAATGCTAAAATTTGTACATCTGTAGGCTGCTGATCTAAAAAAGAGGTAAATCCACAAAACATTTCTTTTTCAAAAAAGAAATCTATTATTTTTTCAGACATGTAACTTTTAATCGACATTTCTACAATACCACTATTCATAAAATATAAAGAATCTTCAACCTGTCCATATTTGGTAATGACTTCTCCTTTTTTAAAATAACTTTTTTTTACTGGAAAAGGAGAATCTTCGTATGATGCAACAGATGTATTTAAGATAGCGTTATAAAAGTCTAGAAAAGTCATATACTAGTATAGGTTAAAATTTGATGTTAATGATTCGATTTGATCATAAGTAGGTGTTCTGTAAATTTAACGATATACAAATTCCTTGTAAAATATAGGTTTATTTTCTATGTAGACGTCATTTTCTGTTAATGGTTGCGTCTATTTGTATTAGCCCATGGTATATTTAACATTTTAACAAAAAAAATCCCAAGCCAAAAGCTCAGGATTAATTATTAATTATTAACTTTTAATTATTAATTAGTCTTCAGGATGCATAAATCGCTGCTTAGCCAACAATTCTTCTTCTGTTTCTACCACATCTTCATCAGGCACACAACAATCTACAGGGCAAACGGCAGCGCATTGCGGTTCATCATGAAACCCTTTACATTCTGTACACTTATCCGGAACTATATAATATATCTCATCGCTTATAGGTTCTTGTGCCTCATCTGCATCTACTTCATTTCCGTTAGTCAATACAACGGTCCCTTCCAGACTCGTACCATCTTTATAGCGCCAATCATCAGCACCTTCATATATTGCCGTGTTTGGGCACTCAGGTTCACAAGCACCACAATTTATACATTCATCTGTTATTATAATAGCCATAGCATTTTTTCTCTTGAGTTTGCTTAAATTTGCAGTTGCAAAAATAACGCCAAAACCATTCATAACCAAATACAGAATGAATTTACAACAAAGAATTAACGCTTTTGTAAAATTAGGGGATTTTTTAAGCCAATTTTCTAACAAAGTTATTCTAAAAAAAGATAATGTTGAACATAATGCTCTATACTTCGATGGTTTTAAGCACCAACTAAAATTAGCAGAAGAAAACAATGGGTGGTTTACACAGGAGAATATTCGATATTCACTTAAAGGCTGGGCAGAATCTTTAACAAAAGATCACCTGAATAAATGGTTAGCACTGTATCAAATTAATAGCACGCAGCCTAAACAAGTTGCCATTATTATGGCTGGAAATATCCCGTTGGTAGGTTTTCATGATTTTTTGTCGGTACTTATTTCTGGACATCATGTTTTAATAAAACAATCATCAAACGATAAACATCTATTGCCCTATTTGGCAAAATACTTAGAATCTGTTCAGCCAGAATTTAAAGGAACTATCACTTTTACCGAAGAAAAAATAGAAGGTTTTGATGCCGTAATTGCCACAGGAAGCAATAATACAGCACGCTATTTTGAACATTATTTTAAAAACAAGCCATCTATTATAAGAAATAACAGAAATTCTGTGGCCGTTTTAAACGGCAAAGAGACCCAAGAAGATCTCGAAGCGCTTTCTGAAGATATTTTTAGATATTATGGTTTAGGCTGTAGAAATGTATCTAAATTGTTTGTTCCTAAAAATTACCGTTTTGATGCCTTTTTCGAAGCCATGTACCACTGGCACCCTATTATTGATAAAGCCAAATATGCTAACAATTATGACTATAATAAAGCAGTATACTTAATGAGTGAATTTGATATGTTGGAGAATGGCTTCTTAATGGTAAAGGAAGATAAAAGTTACGCCTCCCCTATCGCTACTGTTTTTTATGAATATTATGATTCCCCTGAACAATTGAAAGAAAAACTAAATACAGATAAGCAACAAATTCAATGTATGGTCTCTAATGGATTTATAGAAAATGAAATCCCTTTTGGAAGGACTCAAAAACCTCAACTTTGGGATTATGCGGATAGTGTCGATTCTATTGAATTTTTGTTAGCAATTTAATCAAAAAATTATTAAATTTTTAATACTAAATACCCAATTAATTAGGAACTTTGCATCTTAAATTTCATCCCATCCTTTATCCTTCCCAAAGAGAAGTAAGGTTGGAACCAAAATAAATATTAACTAAAAATTCACCCATAAAATTCCCTTTCCTTATGAAAGGGTTAGGGATAGAAAAATGAAGAAACATAACTTTAGTGCAGGCCCATGTATTTTACCTCAAGAAGTATTACTTAAAGCTTCAGGGGCAGTCGTTGATTTAGATAACAGCGGTTTATCTTTAATTGAAATATCACACAGAAGTAAAGCTTTTGTAGACATTATGGAAAAAGCTAGAGCATTAGCTTTAGAATTACTTGGGTTAGAGGGCAAAGGTTATAAAGCTTTGTTTTTACAAGGAGGTGCCAGCACACAATTTTTAATGGTCGCCTTAAACCTTTTGGAAAAAAGAGCCGGTTACTTAAACTCAGGTACCTGGGCAGATAAAGCCATAAAGGAAGCCAAAATTTATGATGACATTTACGAGGTTGCTTCTTCAAAAGAAGCCAATTATAATTACATCCCTAAAGGCTACGAAATACCTTCAGATTACGATTATTTTCACTGTACTTCAAACAATACTATTTTTGGAACACAAATGAAAGCATTTCCAAAATGCGATATTCCATTAGTTTGTGATATGAGTAGCGATATTTTTTCTCGTACACTGGATTTTTCCAAATTCGATTTAATTTATGCTGGCGCACAAAAAAATATGGGCCCGGCAGGAACAACCCTTGTAGTTATTAAAGAAGATATTCTTGGAAAAGTATCACGTAAAATCCCTTCAATGTTGGATTATAAAGTACACATAAGCAAAGGCAGTATGTTTAATACACCTCCTGTATTTGCAGTGTATACTTCTATGTTAACTTTAGAATGGTTGAAAAACCTAGGGGGTATTGCAGCCATTGAAAAAGAGAACGAAAAGAAAGCGCGATTAATGTATTCTGAAATTGATCTCAATCCATTATTTAAAGGGTATGCTACTAAAGAAGATCGTTCTGATATGAATGCGACTTTTACATTAGAAAACGAAAACTTAAAGGAAACTTTTGAGACCATGCTCAAAGAAGCTGGAATTAATGGTTTAAACGGTCATAGAAGTGTTGGTGGGTATCGAGCATCTATGTACAATGCCTTACCTCTAGATAGTGTAAAAGTATTGGTTGAAGTTATGAGTGAATTAGAAAGTAAAGCTTAAAAAGTAGTTAGCAGTTTGCAGTAGACAGTATGCAGTCTCTGCTTAAATGCTTAAATACTAAAAAACATAAAAAAATAAATTATTAAAAAGATTCCCATCTTACTGAAACAAGTTCAGCACATGTCGTGGGAATGACAAAAATAAATTTAATAGAAGTTATAAAGTTAACAAGTTCCAGTAACTTTAAACTTTAAACTTTAAACTTTAAACTTAAAGAATGAAAGTATTAGCAAACGATGGTATTTCACAAAGCGGAATTGCTGCATTAGAAAAAAGTGGTTTTGAAGTCATCACAACAACCGTAGCTCAAGAGCAGTTAATTAACTACATTAACGAAAAAAACATTACTGTTCTATTGGTACGTAGTGCTACTACAGTACGTAAAGACTTAATTGATGCTTGTCCAAACTTAAAAGTTATTGGTCGTGGTGGCGTTGGTATGGATAATATCGATGTTGAATATGCAAAAGAACAAGGTCGTAGTGTTATTAACACGCCTGCTGCATCTTCCCACTCGGTTGCAGAGTTAGTATTTGGTCACTTATTTGGACTGGCCCGTTTTTTACATAACTCAAATAGAGACATGCCCTTAGAAGGCGACTCTAACTTTAAAGGCCTAAAGAAAGCTTATGCAAAAGGAACAGAGTTAAAAGGGAAAACCTTAGGTGTTTTTGGGTTTGGCCGTATTGGTCAAGCAACAGCAAAGGTTGCCATTGGAGTAGGTATGAAAGTCGTTGCTTTCGATCCATTTATAGAAGAAGCTAATTTAGAACTTGACTTTTTTGATGGGCAAAAATTGAACTTTAATGTTAAGACTACTTCTAAAGAAGATGTTTTAAAACAAGCGGATTTCTTAACGCTACATGTTCCCGCACAAAACGATTACGTCATCGGAAAACCTGAATTAGAAATCATGAAAGATGGTGCTATTCTTGTTAATGCTGCTCGTGGTGGTGTAGTTGATGAAGTGGCTCTTGTCGAAGCTCTTAAAAGTGGAAAAATTGCCAGAGCTGCTCTAGATGTTTTTGAAAAAGAACCAAAACCAGAAATTCAATTGTTAATGAACCCTGCTTTATCGTTGACCCCTCATACGGGTGCCGCAACAAATGAAGCCCAAGATAGAATTGGCACAGAATTAGCTGAACAAATTATCAGTATCTTAAAATAATTTTAGGCTACTGTAGCCTAAGCGGTATAATAAAGTCCTAACATTTATAAATGTTAGGACTTTTTTGTACATTGAACAAATAATACCATTTCTTGTTTGAAATGGTATAACTTTGATTAACCAATTAACAATATAATATTATGGCAGGAATTTTAGACTTATTAAATAGCGACCTAGGAAAAACAATCATTAATGGTGTAGCAGGCCAAACAGGGCAAGATGAGAACAAAACAGAAAACGTTCTAACAATGGCTTTACCTGTGTTAATGCAAGCCATGAAACGCAATACAAAGACGCCTCAAGGAGCAGAAGGCTTACTTAGCGCATTAAACGGCAAACACGACGGAAGTATTTTAGATAACCTGGGCGGTTTATTTGATGGTGGTGTAGATTCTAATGTTACAGATGATGGCGGAAAAATACTAGGTCATATTCTAGGAGGCAAACAACAGCATGTTGAAAATGCTTTAAGTCAGAAATCCGGTATAGATGCAGCATCTGTAGCTCAAATATTAAAAGTGGCAGCACCTTTATTAATGGGTATTTTAGGAAAAAAAAGCAGACAGCAAAATGTAAACACCTCTAGTGGCATTGAAGAACTCTTAGGAGGTTTACTTAGTGGTAACTCTCCTCAACAAGAACAAAGCTTTTTAGAATCTATTCTAGATGCAGATGGCGATGGCAGTGTTATTGATGATGTAGCAGGTATGGTACTGGGAGGCAACAAAAAGAAAAGTGGTCTTGGAGGATTGCTTGGTGGCCTATTTGGAGGAAAATAACATAATAAATAACACAAAGCACTAAGCGTCAAATAGTCATATTTGGCGCTTTTTTGTTAAAATCATTAAAAAAACAATCATTTAAGGTATGATTTTTGTAAATTTATTAGAAACAATACCATTTTAAGGTAGAAATGGTATAAAAAGACCTTTAAAAGTAAGCTTTCCTCAATGAGACTAGTTGTAGACTTTTTCTTGTTTTTATAATTATAGCACTTTTAAAAGAATAAATTGAAATCCATGAAAAGCTATGAAAAAAGTTATTTATATCTTACTATTGTGTGTATTTATTTTTAATTGTAATACATCTAAAACTACAGCATCCGATAAAAGTAGATCTGAAAAAGAACTTGCACAAACTGTGAGTGATACTGTAACGATTGCTAATGACGAGTTAGAGTACGAAATAATCATTATAGAACCTGGTTTTAATACCTGGCTATTGACCACTGCCAGACCTGAAGGTTTCTATTCCCAGCAGTATCTTGAAAATAGAAATCAGATCTATGTAATGGAATGGAACCAAAGAGTACTTCAACCTCAACGTTTCAATCCTAATTTATATGAAATGCGAATTGATTACCAACCAGGTATAGATTACGGTTATGAAGTTAATTACAAACTTTATAACTACTTTATCTATTTTCAGTTGAATTATAAACAACGATTAGCTGGATTTGTTCCTAGAATTTAAACTCTTTTATTTATTTTTGCATCTAAATTGTATTTGTGAAAAAGTTAAAAGAACGTTGGGGCATTGAAAAAAATTGGCAAATCATTGTCATTTTATGTGTGTTTGCCATTACTGGATCTACAGCTTCCTATATAGGTAAGCCTATTTTAATCTATTTAAACATTACACCAGAAGCATTTGGAAGTTTCGGCTATTGGACCGTCCGAATTCTTATATTATTTATCATGTATCAATTTATGCTTGTTTTCTTCGGATGGCTTTTTGGTCAATACAGGTTTTTTTGGAATTTTGAAAAGAAAATGTTGCGCAGAATAGGCCTTAAACGTTTTGTAGATTAGTGAATCAAATCAAACAACATATTATATTTAGAATAATAACCCTACTGTTGGTTGTTTCGTTGCTAGTGCCTACTGTTGTTAAATTTGCCCATATTTTTGAGCACCATAAACATGAAGTTTGTTTAGGAAAAAAAGCGACACACTTACATAGATTAGATTTGGATTGTGAATTTTACAAGTTCAAATTAAATAACCAATATTTACATTTGTTTAAATATGATGACATCATAAGTATTTCGTCTTATTTTAAAATTCCAATATTAACATACAAATTTCTTGATAATCATCGGCAATTATCTTTTTCTCTTCGAGGTCCTCCTGTTTTAGTTTAAAGCATCTATTTTTTAAACTAAAACATATTTACAATAATGAAACACTATATGTTGATTATGGCTTGTTGTTTTATCAGCATAGCTCATAGTCATAACTGTAACTCCAAGTTTTATGGAGAAGTTCATGATTTCCATGATGGTTTACCTATTATAGGTGCTGCCATTTACATTGAAACTCTTGATAAATACACTACTACAGATATTAATGGGAAATTTTCCGTTGAAAATCTCTGTGATGGAAAAATAATCGTCTCTGTATCTCATTTGGCATGTGAAACAAAACGATTGGAAATTCAAATCAGTGGCGATACGTTTTATATAATTAATTTAGAACATCATATTGAGGAACTTAACGAAGTTAAAGTTGAAGGAAATAGGATTGCTAAATTAACCAAAACATCACAAGAAACACTTTTAAAAACTGATGTTATTGAACGTTTCAGTTCTTTTAGCCTTGGTGATGCATTAAAACAAATTAGCGGTGTATCTTCTATAAACACAGGGAATTCTATTGTAAAGCCTGTTATTAACGGGTTACACAGTAGCAGAATAATAGTAATGACAAATGGTGTTCGTTTACAAGATCAAGAATGGGGCATAGAACATGCTCCAAATATTGATTTAAACACCGCAGGAAGTATCAACGTCATTAAAGGTGCCGATGCGTTGGCGTACGGCGGGGATGCTATTGGAGGTGTTATTGTTTTGCGACCCTCAAGTGTTAGTTTAAAAGATTCGCTTTACGGAAAAACAATTACCAGCGGTCATACCAATGGTAAAGGTTTTAGCTTAAATTCCTCATTAACAAAAACCTATAAAAAAGGTTGGTACATGGGTATTCAAGCTACTATGAAACGTTTTGGTGATTTTGAAGCATCTAATTATAACCTGACTAATACTGGATTAAACTCAAAAGGGTTTTCAATTAAATCTGGTTATAAAACCTTTGAACAAGGTTTTAATTTGTATTACAGTTATTTGAATAATGACATAGCAATATTAAAGTCATCCCATATTGGAAGCATTGAAGATTTGGTGAATGCAATTAATAGTCAACAGCCATTAGTGATTGAAAATTTTAGTCATAAAATCAATGCACCAAGACAAGATGTTACCCATCAAATCATTAAAGCTGATTTTTATAAACGGTTTAAAAAGTTTGGGCGTTTACAAGTACAATATGACTTTCAAAATAATAAACGCAATGAGTATGATATTCGAGTTGGAAATGACCGAGATAAGCCGGCAATCGACTTGACTTTAAAAACGCACACCTTTAGAACGAGTATCAAAGCTGATTCTAAAAGCAATAGGACTTATAAATTTGGCCTTAATTTAGGGTATCAAAACAATTTTGCAAATCCAGATACCGGTGTTAGACGTTTGATTCCCGATTATGATAAATATGATACTGGCATATTTGCTATTTCAAATTTTAGGTTAAACGATAAAACCAATTTGAATTTTGGCATCCGATATGATTTTAGTCGAATAGATGCTAAAAAATTCTACCAGACAAGTCGTTGGGAAGAACGAGGTTATGATGAAGATTTTGGTAATATTGTTATTGATGATTTAGGAACACAATTGCTTACTAATCCCGTGTTTGATTACCATAACGTCTCAACTTCTGTTGGAATCGCTTATAATATTGATGAAAATAACTCATTACTATTTAACTATGGTTTATCCAATAGAACCCCCAACCCTTCAGAATTGTTTAGTGATGGCTTACATCATTCTGCCGCTAGAATTGAATTGGGTGATTTACGCTTAAAACAAGAAACATCAAGTAGGGTTTCCGGTACATATTCATATAATAGAAACTCATTATCAATAAACCTTGAAGCGTTTTATAACCATATTAACGATTATATTTTTATTGAACCAACAGGAACCGAGTTAACCATTCGTGGCGCATTTCCTGTTTGGAATTATAATCAAACCAACGCCATGTTATTAGGCTTGGATGTGAATGCTAATTATGAGCTTAACGAACACTGGTTGTTTAATAATAAATCGTCCTTTATAAAAGGAAGGGATTTAACAAACAAACAAGCTTTGATCGATATGCCATCGTTTAAAACAGTAAATACTTTAGGTTATTCGAATAAAAAGTGGTTGCAACTTAATACAGAATTACAAAGTGAGTTGGTCTTAAGACAAAACGATTTTCCAAACAATAACTTTGAGGTATTTATACCTACAACAGAAGAAATGGTTTTGGTGGATGTTAGTACACCACCAAAAAATTATCATTTGTTACATTTTAAAAGTGATATTACTTTAAAAATGTCTCAAAAAACAGACTTAAACATTGGTTTAAATATTACTAACATTTTAAATACCTCTTACCGAGAATATCTTAACAGACTTAGATATTTTGCCGATGATTTGGGAAGAAATATTATGTTACAATTAAAATTTAATTATTAATTATTAAAAAAATCAAAATGAAAATATTAAAAAAAATATCTATTTTACTTATATCAACCTTGGTATTCAATGCATGTTCAAATGATGATGATAATCCAGCTCCTGTAAATGAGGAAGAAGTTATTACAACTCTAACGGCCACTTTAACACCAAATGGAGGTGGTACAGCAATTACGCTTCAAACAAGAGATCTTGATGGTGATGGACCAAACGCTCCAGTAATTACTGTTTCTGGTCCTTTAGCTACAAATACAACATACAATGTTAACTTAGAACTTTTAAATGAAACAGAATCACCTGCAGAATCTATAAATGAAGAAATTGAAGAAGAGGATGATGAGCATCAATTTTTCTATCAAATTACCAATAACCTGGCTACATTTAGTTATCTTGACTTTGATGGTGATAGCAACCCGCTTGGTTTGGAGTTTACGGTAACAACTACAAATACTACGGGTACAGGAAACCTAACAATCACACTTAGGCACGAACCCAATAAAAATGCCAGTGGTGTTAGCGATGGAGATATAACTAATGCAGGTGGAGAAACAGATATACAAGCTGTTTTTTCTATTACTGTTGAGTAAAAAATTAAATAATAATAATAATAGCCCCGGTTTTAATAAAACCGGGGCTATTATTATTTTCCTGTGATAACATAGGTGTGCCTGCGCTTTTTGCCTTGAACTTCATTTTTTTATTTCTAAATATTCTATGCCATTTTATATCGACTTAGCTATAAAATCTGAAATTAAAAAAGGAACGACGTTAATTATAAATTAAGAACATTGCCAAAGATAGATAGCAGGCCGTTTGACTTTGGAATAGAATAATACCAAATAAACTTCAAAATAACTGGTTAAATCCGTTTAGCTCACTATCTTTATTTTTATAATAGGAGTTCATGAATCTTCGATTTCTATTTCCTTTATATTTCAAATTTATTTCCAATCATTTTAAAATTCATTTGGTATAACATACGGGTTAAACCTCTTTAACGGCTTCTTCTTTCTTAAAAACATAGGAGTACAACCACATAAGCGTAAATGTTGGTATCACATCCAGCCCAGGCAAAGCTTCCTCTACAAAAGCAACCACTCCCGCTATTTTGCCAGGCTTTCCTTTATATAATTTAGTCATTATATAGCCAGATAGAGGTGCCCAAATGATATCCGAAAACTCACCGATCCCCGGAATTATAAAAGAGACATACCCTATAGCATCCAAAACAATGCTTAATATTAATTTTTTGTGTTTGTTCATTAAGTCATATTAAAACAAGAAGCATACCAAAACCCACAATAATGACTACTTCCCTATCAACTTTAAAAATTCGTTTCTAGTTTCAATTTTTTCAAACTGTCCTCTAAACCCTGAAGTGGTTGTTATAGAGTTTTGTTTTTGTACCCCACGCATCATCATGCACATATGGGACGCCTCTATAACCACCGCCACACCCTGTGGTTTTAAAGTACCATTAATACAATCTAAAATCTGCTCTGTTAGGCGCTCTTGTACCTGCAAGCGTCTTGCAAATACATCAACAACCCTGGGTAACTTACTTAATCCAACAATATATCCGTTAGGGATATAGGCTATATGTACTTTTCCAAAAAAAGGTAAAATATGATGTTCACAAAGGGAATACAACTCAATATCCTTTACAATAACCATTTCATTATAAGACTCCTTGAACATAGCTCCCTTAAGTATCTCGACAGGGTCTTGATGATAACCTTGTGTTAAAAACTGCATGGCTTTTGCTGCGCGCTCCGGGGTCTTTACAAGACCATCACGTTTAGTATCTTCTCCTAAATCTTTAATAATATCTTCATATCTATTCTTCACATCATCTGTGACTTGCATGTTGTACTCTTCAAACTTCTTATATGGCATATCCATTCTATATAATTCTTAATTTTTAAAGTTAATCAAATTTTAGCTTCTAACTAGTAAAACTAAAAATTATCAAAAGTCATTTTGCTAAAGAAAAGTATGTTTTATAATTTATTATCCTAAACACATATGCCTGTTTTTAAATGGCACAAAACAAGCGCCATTTAAATATTTCAAAGAACAGATCGTTACACTTTATCGAAATTATTTATTTAATGAGGAAAAAACCTTGCTTAAAGGGTCTTAACATACTCATTGGGTCGACGTATAAACATATTTTTCGCTTCGTCTTACTTACTTTATAAACAATAATTACCCGAAATTACCCGAAAAATACTTTAAAAAGTAAAAGTAATAGCTAAATCGTTGCTAATAAATCTTTAAAGTAGTATTTTCAGCGTTCCAATTATTAAAAATGATTCAAGCAAAAAATATTCATAAATATTATAATGATTTACACGTATTAAAAGGTGTGGATATTAATATAAAAAAAAGTGAAGTTGTTTCTATTGTTGGTGCATCTGGAGCTGGCAAAACAACTTTATTGCAAATTTTGGGAACTTTAGACTCTGCTTCTTCAAATGGTAAGTCTGAATTAAGCATAAATAATACCAACATTAGTGATCTTACCGACAAAAAGTTGGCTAAGTTTAGAAACGAACACATCGGCTTTATATTTCAGTTTCATCAATTACTTCCAGAATTTACAGCTGTAGAAAACGTATGCTTACCTGCTTTTATAAAAGGTACTAAAAAAGCAGATGCTGAAAAACGGGCCATGGAACTTTTGGATTTTTTAGGCTTATCACATCGATACGACCATAAACCAAATGAATTATCTGGTGGAGAACAACAACGTGTTGCGGTTGCGAGAGCATTAATTAATAATCCTGACTTAATTTTTGCTGATGAACCCTCTGGTAATTTAGATAGCGAATCGGCCGAAATGCTACATAGTCTATTTTTTAAATTACGTGATGAATTCGGACAAACCTTTGTGATTGTTACCCATAACAAGGAACTGGCCAACCTAGCTGATAGAAAATTAACTATGGTAGATGGAAAGATTGTTGATTAATAGCAACATGTTATTTTTTTCATTCCCGCGACATGTGCTGAACTTGTTTCAGTAAGGCGAGAATCTTTTAATACTTCATTTTATATTTTTGAGCAAACAACTGCAAACCAGTACTGTAAACTGCAACTGACTACTGCTAACTGTCTACTGCCAACTATGTTTCAAGAATCCTTACTTTTACATTAAAAATTAAACTTGAATAAAACCGATCTCAAAGATTTTCTTGATGCAAAGGTGATCCAATATAACAACCCCAGGTTTATTGAAAGTGATCCCATTCAAATACCACATCAATTCAGCAAAAAAGAAGACATTGAAATTTCTGCCTTTTTAACGGCTACTATTGCTTGGGGAAATAGAAAAAGTATTATTAATAATGCCAAACGCTTAATGGAGCTGTTAGACCATTCGCCATTTGACTTTGTTTTAAATCATTCGGAAAACGATTTAGAAAAATTAATGTCTTTTGTTCATAGAACTTTTAACGGTCATGATGGCATACAATTTATAAAATCACTTAAGCATATTTATAAAAATCATGGTGGGTTAGAGAGCATTTTTTCAAAGCATAGTAAAACCCAATCTTTGCAAATAGCTATCTCAAAATTTAAATCAGCATTTTTTGAAATCGAGCATTTGCAAAGAACACAAAAACACATAAGTGATCCTTTAAAGAACTCTGCAGCAAAACGTATTAATATGTTTTTACGTTGGATGGTTCGAAACGATAATGCAGGCGTTGATTTTGGTATTTGGAAAAGTTTCTCCCCTTCCAAATTATCTTGCCCTTTAGATGTACATTCCGGTAATGTTGCTAGAAAATTAGGATTATTACAACGCAAACAAAATGATGCCAAAGCTTTATTGCAATTAGATACTTCTTTAAGGGAATTAGACACCAATGATCCCGTTAAATATGATTTTGCTTTATTTGGATTAGGTGTTTTTGAAGGGTTTTAACATGTCTAAACTACTGGTGTCCCACAAATATAGGATCTAAAAAGATTTTCACGAAAAGGACAGCCCTTGGGTTATTCATAAAAAAAGAGGGTGTCCAAAAAGTAAGTTCGATGTCATATTGAGCTTGTCGAAATATTTTTAACTTACTGATAATCAACATCGGTTTCGACAGGCTCAACCTGACAAATCAAATTATAAAGACTTTTTAGACACCCTCTAATCATGAAAACGTTATTTAAAAACGGTTACCCTTTTAACCAAGCTTTTCGTAATGCCTTTTGAGCATCTGTAGCATCTGCTTTTTCTATAATGGCCATACCAGTCGTATATCCTTGCGTCGTTGTTGTTTTAATAACAACTTCTTCTCCATTTCTATCTAACTTTACTTCAATGTCCTTTCCTGGTTTCCACATAAAAACCTGTTGCAGCACTTGATTCGCATTTTGTAGGGTTAAAACCTCACCATCTACAGATTTAATAACATCGTTTACCTGTACACCTTGCGCTTTCCAAAAACTATTTTTTAATGCCTGTTCTGTAAAAAATATAGTCCCTTTCTGCGGATCTCCACTCACTATAGGCGCACCATCCATTAATATATAATTAACCTCTATCTGCCCCTCTCCTATTTCCAAGCCAACTTTTTGTAAAAACTCGTTATAATCTATTGGTATATCTCCAATAACGTGCGTATCAAAAAACGTTCGTAATGAAGGATATGTCATAGCAACGATCTCATCTATAAGCTTATCATCCTCAAATGGTTTATTTTTTCCATATTTATTGGATAATGCTTTCATTAAAGATAAAATACCTCTATCACCATCACTCTCTTCACGCATTAAAATATCAATGCACATACCTATTAATGCTCCTTTTTGATATACGTTTAAATATTGATCCTTATAAGGGTCCTTTAAAATATTCTCGCTCATTATAGTAAAACTCATAGCATCATCCAATCGCTTTGATTGTTGAATTTTATCCATAATTTTATTATAAAACTCAGCATTATCTACAAGGTCTTGATTTACTTGGAATAAAGTTGCGAAATACTCGGTAACCCCTTCATACATCCACAAATGTTTTGAGAACGTCGGATTGTTATAATCGAAATAATGCACATCTTCAGAATGTACGCTTAAAGGAGTCACTATATGAAAAAACTCATGGGACACCACATCTATCATACTTTCTTCCAATGCTTCCTTTGGCATGGATTCAGGCATCACTACGACTGTTGATGTATGATGCTCTAATGCTCCAAAACCTTTTGGGGAATCCTCTTTACCTTCAGATAAATACAAATAAATGTCATAACGTGGTGTCGCATTTACATCCCCTAAATATGCTTTTTGCGCTTGCATCATTTTAAAGATGGTCTCCTTTAAAGATTTAGCAGAATGCACTTTGTTAGGAGAATAAACACTCAATACAATTTTTATATCGCCCACTTGAAATTCCTCAACGTCCAAATTACCGTACATCATAGGATTATCTGTAATATCAAAATATCTGGAAGCAAAATAACTGGTCGTTATACTTTTTCCATCTTCACTGGTTTTAGTGCCTACAGTTTGCAATGCTGAAGTACGCTTAAAATCTGCCGAAGCCGTAACATCCAATTTATATTGATTATTTTTTAAGGAATCGAAATAGCCTATAAAACCATGTAGGTTTAACACATAATTATCGGGCTCTATATTAGTCCCAGAAGGTGAAAAAGGGGTATCCTTTCCTATGCCTCCATTAACTTCAGTGTCATAGGTATCATTAACCAAATAGGTGATTTTATCCAATTGTTTTGCATTGCTTATAGTCCATGTATTGGTATCTACCTTATTTATTGGCATCTCGTTCCCCTTGTAATCAATAGCTTTAAAGTCATCAATATACTTACCAAAATCACTTACCGAATAGGTACCTTGCACTACTTTTGGCAAGCGATAAGTAACTGTTTCCACTGTAAAACGCCCAGGATTAATAGTTACGGGGGCTTTATCGTTATCGATACCTACTAAGTTTATCGATGTTGCTATAGGCAAACTTGTTGCTAAATCACTTTTTGTGCTTTTTGTAGCACTACAACTTGCTAGTAAAATGCCCGCAAATAATGCAGCAAATGTTTTAGTATTCATTTAATTATCGTTTAGTTTTTAATTGACGCGCAAAATACCAATATGTTACGGTCTCTGTTCTTAAGGTTATGTTAAAAAGATAAATTATATTCGTCCCATGCAAAAACCTTTAGTTAGTATACTTATTCCTTTTAAAAACACCGAAGCCTATATCGAGGCCTGTGTGGCCTCTATATTAAATCAAACCTATGCCCATTGGGAATTGCTTATAGTCGATGACAATTCATCTGATTCCAGTGCTAACATCGTTAAAAAATTTGCAAAAAAAGATGAGAGAATCACCCTTTTAAAAAATCAAGGAACAGGTATAATTGATGCTTTACGATTGGCTTTTAATTACAGCAAAGGTGCATTTATTACAAGAATGGATAGTGACGATATTATGCGTGCTAACAAATTAGAAGTATTGGTAAATAATTTATTGACACACGGAAAACAGCATATAGCCATTGGTTTAGTAAATTATTTCTCTAAAGATGGTATTAAAGAAGGCTATAAAAACTATGAAATTTGGTTGAATAACTTAACCAAAACCGGGCAAAATTATTCTGAAATTTATAAAGAATGTGTGATTCCCTCCCCTTGCTGGATGATTCACAGAAACGACTTAATAGCTTGTGATGCTTTTAACCCCAATAGCTATCCCGAAGATTACGATCTAGCATTTAGGTTTTACAAACACCATTTTAAATGTATTCCTTGTGATGTTATTATCCATGATTGGAGAGATTATAGTTCACGAACGTCAAGAACACATGAACATTATGCCGAGAATCATTTTATTGACATAAAGTTACACTACTTTTTAGAATTAGACTATAATCCCGATAAATCGCTTGTTGTTTGGGGCGCTGGAAACAAAGGAAAAACAATTGCCAAAACACTTATTAAAAAAAATATCCCTTTTGAGTGGATCTGTGACAACCCCAAAAAGATTGGAAGGGATATTTATGGTAACATATTAAAGCCGTTTAGCTATTTAAAAGAAATAGAAAATCCTCAAAGTATTATTACCGTTGCTAATAAAGAAGCACAAATAGAGATTAAAAATTATATGAAAACTCTAAAGATGAAGCCTATTATAGATTATATTTTCTTTTGTTAAGACTAATAAAATAAGCCAAAAGACAAAAAAGTCGTTAAAATGTCGCATGCAAGTCGCTATCAAAAAGAAAGTTTCTGAAGTAATTTTGTTAAATAATTAAACCAAACTTATTATGAACGAAATAGGAGAAAAAATTAAAGAGGTAAGAAAAAGAAAAGGACTGTCTCAAGAAGAATTAGCCGACGTAGCAAAGGTGAATTTAAGAACCATTCAACGTATAGAAAACAACAAAAATGAACCTAGAGGAAAAACACTTCATTTAATTTGTGAGGCTTTAGACCTAAATGCAGAAGATATTTTAAATTACGGTAAAAAAGACGATAAAAATTATTTGATTTATTTACATTTATCTGTAATCTCTTTTCTTGTTATTCCATTAGGAAACATTATTCTTCCCTTAATAATATGGGTGACAAAAAAAGATAAAATAATTAATTTGAAAGAAGCTGGGCTAAATCTTTTGAATTTTCAGATTTTATGGACATTTATAACATACGTAGGCTTAATTCTTTTTATAATTTTAAAGATGATGCAGCTTAATTTGGGTAAGCTGGTTTTTTTTCATCTGTTAATTTTCTTGTGGGGTGTTTTTAATGCGATAAATATTATTTTACCTATACTTTTTTCTATAAGAATAAATAGCGGTAAAACTAAAAGTCTTTATCCAAACATCATCAAATTTATAAAATAGATAGGTTTTAAAGATTTCATTTTGATCTTTTAAAAAAAAATGAAAAAAAATATGTAGTTTTGACAAATCTAAAAATGAATGCAGTTTAAACACCCAGAACTTCTTTACGCTTTATTTTTACTACTTATCCCCATAATTGTTCATTTATTTCAATTACGCAAATTCCAAAAAGAGGCATTTACCAATGTGGCCTTTTTAAAAGAAGCGACACTACAGACCCGTAAAAGTTCACAAATAAAAAAATGGCTGATCCTTTGTACAAGATTATTACTTCTTGCTGCCATTGTTTTTGCATTTGCACAGCCGTTCACCTCTAAATCCGATACATTTAAAACTAAAAAGGAAACGGTCATTTATTTGGATAACTCGTTTAGCTTACAAGCAAAAGGAAGTCAAGGAGCACTTTTAAAGCGTGCTGTACAGGATATTATTAGCAACGTGCCCGAAAGTGAGAACATATCATTGATCACTAATGATGATACTTATAAAAACACCTCTATAAAAACTATTAAAAATGATTTATTACAATTAGGCTATTCATCTAACAAACTAACAGCAGAGGCTGCTTTATTGAAAAGCATCACCATGTTCAGTAAACAAAAAAGCACTTTAAAAAACGTGGTTTTTATTTCTGACTTTCAACAAGATGCCTCTCCTTTTAATCCAAGAATAGACTCGCTAACAAATCTTCATTTAGTAAAACTACAGCCCATAAACACTAATAACATGACTATAGATAGTGTTTATATTGCTAAAAGAACGGCTTCGGCTATTGAGTTAAAAGTACTTATAAAAAATAGCGGAAACCCAATAGAAAATCTCCCAGTCTCCCTATTTAGTAACGATAACCTCATTGCTAAAACTTCGGTAGCTATAGAAAACAATGCCGAAACCACATTTTACCTTCCTGTAAATGAAGTTATTAATGGAAAAATATCGATAAACGATGTTAATTTACAGTTTGATAATAGCCTGTTTTTCAATATTGACAATAGGTCAAAGGTCAACGTACTTGCTATAAATGCTACAAATGATGCTTTTTTAAAGCGTATTTATACGGATCTCGAATTCAATTACACAGCCACTTTAGAGAATCAATTGGATTATAATATGTTGGACCAGCAGCATCTCATCATTTTAAATGAGTTGGATGTTATCCCCAATGCTTTAACGGCAGCGTTAAAACAATTCACCAAACAAGGAGGGACTTTAATTATCATCCCTTCAAAAAAAATAAACAAACAATCCTATAATCAATTGTTAGCCAATTACGGTTCTAATTTTAACCACTTACTTTCAGTCGAAAAACGTATTACGACCATTAATTATGCGCATCCCTTGTATAGTAATGGCGTATTCGAAAAACAAGTCAGTAATTTTCAATACCCAAAAGTAAAAAGCTTTTATAGTGTTTCATCAAATAGTGCTACCGCTTTACAATTTGAGGATAGTAAAGCATTTTTATATCAAAAAAATAATGCCTACATATTTACTGCTGCTTTGAACAGTGGGAATTCAAATTTTGTAAACTCCCCATTGATCGTCCCTACACTTTATAATATAGGGAAACAAAGCCTTAAAACACCCAAGCTGTATTACATTATTGGACAGGAAAATACTTTTGATGTGGATACACAATTGCAACAAGATGATATTTTATCGTTAGTCAATGATGATATTAACATGATCCCAAGGCAACAATACTTTAATAACAAGGTCGTTATAAATACTACTAAAACTCCATCAATAGCTAATATTTATACCATAAAGAATAAAAATGAAAGTATTAAAAATATAAGCTATAATTATAATAGAAATGAAAGTAATTTGACTTATAGAAACCTTTCTCCATCAAAAAACATAACCGTTAGCGATTCAATTACCGAAATTTTCAACACCCTAAAAAGTGATACAAAAGTTAATGCCTTATGGAAATGGTTTGTTATTTTTGCACTAGCATTATTGATTATTGAAATGGGCATCTTAAAATACTTTAAATGAACATACTTATAAAATCTGCCACGATAATAGATCCTAAAAGCGAGTTTCATAACACAACTCAAGATATATTAATTGAAAATGGCACGATTTCGAAGATTACTAATAGCATTAAAAACAAGAATAATTATCAAGAAATTAAGTTAGACAATCTGCATATTTCACAAGGTTGGTTTGATAGTAGCGTATGTTTTGGTGAGCCTGGATTTGAAGAACGCGAAACCATAAAAAACGGACTTAAAACTGCTGCAGCTGCCGGTTTTACTGCGGTAGCATTAAATGCAAATACCCATCCTGTTTTAGATTCTAATTCTGATATTACTTTTGTTAATGCAAAATCGCAGCATAACGCCGTTACACTATTGCCTATTGGTGCCCTCACTATAGGTAGCAAGGGCGAAGATCTAGCAGAGCTTTACGATATGAATTCTGCGGGAGCCATCGCTTTTTACGATTACAAAAAACCCATTTCCAATCCTAATCTCATGAAAATTGCTTTGCTATATGCAAGTAACTTCGATGGATTAGTATGTTCTTTTCCTCAAGAGAATAAAATTTCTGGGCATGGTGTTATGAATGAAAATATTACGAGCACCTCTCTTGGCCTAAAAGGCAACCCTGCTTTGGCAGAAGAACTACAAATAGCCCGCGACCTGTTTTTATTAGAATATACGGGCGGGAAATTGCATATCCCGACTATTTCTACTGCCACATCGGTAGCACTTATAAGAGAAGCAAAGAAGAAAAAGCTAGATGTTACCTGTAGTGCAGCCATACATAATCTATACTTTACGGATGCGGCATTAACAGATTTTAATACGCATTTTAAAGTGCTGCCACCACTGCGCACCCAAGAAGACGTAGCGGCTTTAATCGAAGGGATTAAAGATGGTACCGTAGATATGGTAACGAGCGACCACAACCCTATTGATGTTGAGCAAAAAAAGATAGAGTTTGATCATGCCGAATATGGTACTATAGGGCTGGAAAGTGCCTTTGGAGCTTTACAAACTATTTTTACAACCAAGAAAACCATAGATGTTTTAACTAAAGGGAGAGCACGATTTGCCTTAGAACAAACGCCTATTGAGATTGGTAACAAAGTAAATATGACACTTTTTAATCCGAATGCCAAATATACCTTTTCTAAAAAAGACATTGTTTCAAAATCAAAAAATACCATTTTTGAAGGTGAAACCTTAAAAGGAAAAGTTTATGGGATTATCGCAAATAACAAAATTTCATTAAATCAATAAATTAATGACAGAGCAAGATATTGAAGCCGGAAGAAATAATGCTATAATTAGTTACCTCACCATATTTGGGACCATCATTGCTTTTTATTTAAATAATGAAAACAAAAATGAATTCGCCAGTTTTCACATCAGGCAAGCCTTGGGTTTATGGCTTACATTTTTCGCTCTTGGATATATTATTGGAAGTTTTGATAGTTGGGCCATTTCCTTAGGTTTTTATCTGTTTTTTGCCGTGCTTTTTATTTATGGTTTTACAAATGCCTTAGGGAGAAAAGCGCAAGCTGTTCCTCTTCTTGGAGACTTATACCAAAAAATATTTGCAAATCTTGGGAAATAAATGATTAAAAGCACACTCTCATTACATCACATAATTCGTGAATCCACATTAACCGAAAATGCACCATTATTAATCATGATGCATGGTTATGGTAGTGACGAAAACGATTTGTTTTCATTTGCCAACGAGTTACCTGAAGAGCTCTTTATTATTTCGGTAAAAGCACCCTACCCTATGCAACCTTATGGCAATGCTTGGTATGCTATTAACTTTGATGCCGATAAAGGTAAATGGAATGATAATGAGCAAGCGATAGAATCTCGGGATTTAATTTCAAGGTTTATCGATGAAGCTGTTAAAGCATATCCGGTAAATAAGAACAATATTTCTCTTTTAGGCTTTAGCCAAGGGAGTATTTTAAGTTATGCCGTAGCATTGACCTATCCCGATAAGGTTAAAAACATTATAGCTTTAAGCGGCTATGTCAATAAAGAAATCATACCTCCCAAAGACGACATTAAAGATTACTCCCATCTTAATTTTTATTGTTCGCACGGAAGCTTAGATCAAGTAATTCCTGTTGATTGGGCACGGCAAACCGCTCCATTTTTTAACAACCTTAATATAAAACACCAATATTCTGAATTTCCCGTCGGACATGGCGTGGCTCCTCAAAATTTTTACGAGTTTAAAAGCTGGTTGATAGGGAATATTTAATAGTTTTTGTATCTTTTAACTTTCAAAAAAGATCAAAATGAAACTATTAGCAACCTATATAGTAAGTTTATTCTTTCTTTTTAGTAATAGCTCTATTGCTCAAAACATTAATGATTTAAAAGATATTAATGCCCAAATTTGGACCAATTTCTCAAAATCTTTTAAAACCTTGGATTATAAGTTGTTTGAAAGTTTATGTAGCGACGATCTCATTCGGGTTAATAAAGACATTAAATCTATAAAAACCAAAGAAGCTTATTTAAACGGTTACAAAAATCGTTGGGAAAATGCCTCCTTAAAACAAACCATTTCTTTTAGGTTTTTAGAACGGTTCTCTAAAAATGGTATAGCATCAGAACGAGGTATTTATAAGTTTACTCGAGATTTGAATACTGGAAACGAAAAATCATATTACGGAAAATTCCATGTCATTCTAAAAAAGGAAGGAAACCTTTGGAAAATATTGATTGATTATGACTCTACAGAAAATGAATCAATCAATGAGACACATTACCATGATGCGTTTGCACTCGATGACTTCGAAAAGTATTAAAAACAACTTAATACGGCGTTTGTTATAATATTAAATTTATTTTACTGCGAGATCTACAGAAGAGGAACATCTTTAAAAATATTCACTCCTATTCCAAAAACAACAAAAACACATACGCCAGTAGCAGAAAATAATTTTAAGTTAATTAAAATATCCCTTAGATTTGTTATAATCAATTACAAAAAATTTAAACATTAAAATAAACTTAAATGAATAGAACGTATTTAATTTGCCTTTTAACAATTATGCCTTTTATATCCTGTAAAAATGATAAAAAAACAGACTATAATGATCAATCTGAGGAAGCAGTGGAAAAGGAAATTTCTAAGTCAACCGATAATACACAAACTAAAGACTTGGAAAACAATAATAAAAAAGCGTTTTCGTGGGATAACATTCCTGAATCAACTGCCGACATAGGAGCTTATCCATATATCACACCCCCAAAGGGTATGACCGAAGATGATGATAACTCTAAATCTTATGAGTTTGATAAACTTGAAATGTTTGATGGCAATACTTTTTTTATTATTGAGGGCAAGGTTAGAAGAATGAGTATAATTATGGAAGGAGATAAAGAATGGCAACAATATTTATTTGACAAAAGTGTATCAGATTATTTAAAATCAATAGGAGCTAAATTAATTTTTGATGGACAAATACCTAATGAGTTAACTGGTAAATGGGGAGACGATCCTAATACCGTATATAAACACATGCACGAGTTTTATGCTGGAGATGTGGTTAATCATCCGGTGAGTCTGTATGTGTTAAAAACAGCAAACAAAAAGATTGGCTTTCAAGTTTCTTCAAACTCTAGAACTATTGGCATAGTAGAAAAAGAAGATTTTACACAAACTATTGAAAAAGTAACAGCTGATGATATTTTAGATGAAATCAATAATAAAGGTTATGCAACTCTACATATTAATTTTGATACTGGTAAATCCAGAATTAAAGCTGATTCTTACGATGTTATTGATGAAATAGCAAAAATGATGAAAGCTAATACCGATTTAAAAATTAGTATCGAAGGTCATACTGATAATGTTGGAGACGAAATATCTAATATGAAATTGTCTAAAAATAGAGCAAGATCTGTACTTATGGCACTTATAGATGAGGATATTGATGAATCGAGACTAAAAAGTGAAGGTTTTGGACAAACCAACCCCATAGAAAACAATTCAACCGAAGAAGGAAGGGCTAAAAACAGAAGAGTTGAACTGAGAAAAATTTAAAATTAACGTGAGTTCGATTTAAAACAAGGGGGTTTTTAACAATAAATTCGCTAATAATCTGATTTGTCGCCTTGAGCAGCCGAAAGGTCATTAAAACCAGCTATTTAAATAGGACTGCGCTCAACCTGACAACCAGTATTAAATTACTGATGTCAGTTCAATAATATTACACTTACAGTGAGCTCACGTTAAAATTAATTAAAATACAATATCATTTCATTAATATAATCGCTTTTATTCTTTTTTAAGAATATCCAACAATATTTTTTTAGATATAGAACTCATTTAAGGTTTTCAATTAGCTAAAACTTTAAAAAAACATTAAACAAAAACAAAAACCCAGCTTAATGCTGGGTTCAATATCATGTTCAAGCATATATTGCTAATTATTTATTACTAATCTAAAACCTTCTCCATGAATGTTCAATATTTCTACTTTTTCGTCTAGTTTTAAATATTTACGCAACTTTGCTATATAGACATCCATACTACGGGATGTAAAATAATTATCGTCACGCCAGATTTTGGTAAGAGCCAATTCTCGTGGCATTAAATCGTTTTCATGTAATGCCAATAAACGTAGTAATTCATTCTCTTTAGGTGATAATTTAACAGGTTCGCCGCCTTTAAAACGTAAGAAACGCAATTTGGAATTCAAATCAAAGCTACCTATTTTAAATTCAAATTGTTTGCTATCGGAAATGGTTTCGGTTGCTTTACGCTGTATTATGGCTTTAATCTTCATTAATAGCACTTCACTATCAAACGGCTTGTTTAAATAATCGTCCGCTCCAACTTTATAGCCTTTTAAAACATCTTCTTTCATGGTTTTAGCTGTTAAGAAAATAATGGGAACATCTGTATTTTTCTCTCTTATTTCTTTAGCTAATGTAAATCCATCTTTATAAGGCATCATAACATCCAGAATGCATAAATCGAAATCATCTTTTTTGAATTTTTCAAACCCTTCCATACCGTTTTTAGCATGAGTTACCTCGTAATCATTCATCATTAAATAATCTTTAAGAACGGTTCCGAAATTAGGATCGTCTTCAACTAATAAAATTCTCTTTTTTTGCTCTTCCATAATTTATGATATTAGCGGAAGCTTTATAGTAAATGTGCTTCCTTTTTCTTTTTCACTTTCTACAGATACATGTCCTTGATGGTCCTCTACAATACGCTTAACATAGGCTAAACCTAAACCGTGACCTTTAACGTTATGAATATTCCCCGTGTGTTCCCTATAAAATTTTTCAAAAACTCTTTTTGAGGCAGCTTTACTCATCCCGCTACCATGATCCTTTATTTTTAATAAAATATTTGTACCTACATTTTCAGTATATACTTCAATCTTTGGCGCATCTGGTGAATACTTTATAGCATTATCCAGAATGTTAACAATAACGTTGGTAAAATGAGTTTCATTAGCCAATATAGAAGATTTATCTGCTTCAAAAAATGTTTTAATATAGCCATGTCTATTTTCGACCAAAAGGCTTACATGGGTGATAGCATCATCAACTAGATCATGTAAATCAACTCTATCTTTACTAATATTAAGTTCGTTTTTTTCTAATTTAGATATTCTTAATACATTTTCAACTTGGGCATGCATACGCTTATTTTCTTCCTTTATCATAGAAAGATAACGTATTATCCTTTCTTTATTTTCTATAACCGTTGGATTTTTAATAGCATCTAAAGCTAAATTTATAGTTGCTATGGGCGTTTTAAACTCATGGGTCATATTATTAATAAAATCCGTTTTTATTTCAGATATCTTCCGCTGTTTTAAAAGTTGGTACAAAGCACTTGAATAAGCTATTATTATAATAGAGGTAAAAACTATTGACAACAATATCATCCCTATTATCGATGATAAAATATACTTCCGGTCATCAGGGAAATTAACTAAAAGCTTATAGAGACTTTGATTGTTTTCGTCATAAAAAATAGGCACTTTATAAGTAGACGTTAGATTATTCTCAAAACCATCGCTACGCACTTTTGTGGCTAAATCATTATCATAAATGGCAAACTCAAAGTCGATACCGATGCCTTCTTTTTTAAGCTTATTTGATAACAACTTTCTAATTTCTTCTTCAGAAACCCTTTTGTGGACTGGAGTTCTTTTTGAAATTTCCTTAAAGCTCCTTTCAAAGCTTAATCTTTGTGCTTCGTCCATACTCCCACTTCTAACAATTTTAGAAATAGGGTTTTGCAAAATGTCTTTTTCAGATAAATCTATATTACTATAAATCTCTGTACTTGAACTGCTTATTATATTCTTAGCACTAATACTATCTAAATCTAAACCAATGTCAAGGAGCGAAGAAGATAATTTATAATTTTCTTCAAATATATTACTACTATAAATGAGCATTTCTTTTGTACTGTTATTTTTCTGATAAATTAACAACTGGGAAACGGCATCCTCATCAACTTTTTTCTCCTTATCTAAGCTTAAATATTTTGAAAAATATTTTTCCGACTCATTGTCTTCTATGGTATTAGAAACATAACTAAGTGCTCCTTTAACAATAAACCTGAATCTTTCTTTTTCGTTTTCTACAGAATTATTAATATAATAAGCTTGAATAGAAATAATACCAATAAGAGATAAACTCATTAGTATTGTTAATAGAATAAATATTCTTTTGCTCACTATTCAAAATTAACATTTTAACATTTATGACACTCCCCTTTTAACCTTACATTAACAAAAATGTTAAAATGGCTTCTTTTTCAAATCCTTTTAAGAATGTCCTTATGGATATCAACAACCTGTTTTTTAGTATTTTCAAGAGCTATATTATCAATAACATAATGAGAATGTTTTATTTTTTCTTCATCAGTCCATTGGTTTTTCATAATAGCTTGAATTTTATCTTTGGTTGTTTTATCGCGCATTAAAAGGCGCTTTACCCGCAAATCTTTAGGTGCCGTAACGACAATAACATAATCACATGCTTTATACCCGCCATTTTCAAATAAAACGGCCACTTCTTTTATAATATATGGCGCCTCTTGTTTTAATGCCCATTTCTCAAAATGCCTAGCTACCCTTGGATGAATAATGCCATTCATTTTTTGTAAATATGCCTTATCATTAAAAATTATATCTGCTATATAACGGGTGTTTAACACCTCTTTAATATAAGCTTTTTTTCCAAATAATCGAATAAGTTTTCTTTTAATAATTTTGGACTTATTCATTAGGTTTTTAGCTTCGACATCTGCTATATACACAGGGATCCCCAATGCCTCAAACTGCTTGGCAACTGTTGTTTTTCCACTTCCTATACCTCCTGTGAGTCCTACAATAATCATTTAATAATTATAAATTCTATACGCTGTTGATTAATTTTAATGTTTTTAGCCGTCTTCGGAAATTCCACCAATTCCGGGACTAAAATAGATTGATTGTCTATGGCTTTGGTATAATCACAAACAACTTTAAAATCTTTATTGGTAACCGAATTAAAATCGCTTAAACTAATATAATAAGAGACATTCACTTTTTTTGGAAAGTATTTTAACCTCGCCTCTTTAGGGGCATTGATAATACTTACTGGTATTTTTAGTGTGCCTTCGGTAAATTTTTCTACACGTGCTTTTATAACGACATCGTCATGGGAAAATTTTAGATCGGAAATATTTTCAGGTAACTTTAGCTTGATCGTTTCTTCTAAATTAGACTTTACGTCATTAAAAATAGCTTCTTCGGTTTCCAAAAGGTTAATTTTAGACACCAAAATATCCGGGCCAATAACGACAATAGAATCAGGATCTGAAACTAATTTATGTGAGATATCATAGCCTGGCGTAAAATTAATAGTGGTATTTAATTTTACTGGTACTTTTTTAACCAAGTTAACGCCATATCTAAAAGTTAATCTGTTTGGCGACATGTTAAGTAATTCTACTTGCTTATCAAACTGTGTATTATTTATATATGCTATAGATTTGTTCCACAAAAAGACCCCTTCTTTTTTTTCAACATCATTTATAAAATCTATCTTAATCCTTGGCTTGGAAATATAATACCTAAGCCATTTAAATCCATGTGTTTTTAAAGTGATTTTTAGCTTTACAGAATCATTTAAAACCACATTTTCTTCAGGTATATTTATCTTTTCAATACTAAATGCCATGGTATTGGTATACTCTTTTGAGAGCTTAGTAAGTATTAAAATTATAAATGCCAGCAATAAAAATAAAATGAACACATTTATTCTTTTATTTTTTATTGAAGTCAGTATTTCAGATTTTATCTTTTTTATCATTTCGATTTAAAAAATAATTCGGGAAAATAAGTTTCCGGTTTTTTATTAAGCATTGAAACAGCAAACGTTGATTTTAAAAACCCATAGCCGTAACCAAAAAACTGAATAATAATAGCCACCAAAGAAAGCATGGAAACTCCCAGGTTTTTTGTGTTTATTAAAGCTATTGTGAATGCTAATACAAAATACAACATATAGCCTATTAAACCCCAATTAAAATTAAAAAAAGAAAGTAATAGCGCTATTAAAAATCCTATACAAAAAAGGGTAGGAAACCAATAAGTGATTTTTTTTGTAGATGGGTGCCACTTATTTAGAATGGGGCGTACCAGTCCAAATTTATGTACTTGCTTATAAAACTTACTCCAAGAAATGCGTCGCTTATGGTAAACAAAAGCTTCGGGAATCAACTTGGTTTTATAGCCTAAATTCCAAAGCCTAATAGATAAATCAGGGTCTTCTCCCGGGTGTATGCTCCCAAATCCTTTTGAAGCAATGAAGGCTTCTTTTGAAAGCCCCATATTAAAACTACGTGGTTGAAACGTATCGATACTATTTTTATTCCCCCGAATGCCACCAGTAGTAATAAACGATGTCATCGAAAAGTTAATGGCCTTTTGAAGGTTTGTAAACGAGTTATGTGCCGCATCCGGACCACCAAAGCAATCGACATAATGTCTATCCAAGCTTTTTTTAACTTCATTTAAATAGTTTCTAGGCAAAATACAATCGGAATCTAAAATAATAAAGTAGTTGCCTTTTGCCTTTTGCATTCCAAAATTCCTGGAATCTCCCGGGCCTGAATTTTCTTTAAAAAAATAAGATATATCCAATTTTTCCCTAAAAGCATCCACGACCTTTTTAGACGCTATCGTTGAGCCGTCTTCGACTATAACAATTTCAAAAGGCGTATCTCCCTGCAAAATCTCAAAACTCTGTAAAAGTTCTTGGGTTTCGTCCGGACGATTATAAACGGGAATGATAAAAGAAAACTGTAATTGCATAAAACAAATGTAACAAAAAAGCCACCGTTTTACAGGTGGCTTGTTTTCAATATTTAAAATATTTTTAGTCTTCTTTTATAAATGTATCCATAACGGCATCACTAACGCCCATATTGCTAAAACCGCCATCGTTGTATAGGTTTTGAAGCGTGACACGTTTTGTTAAATCACTGAACAAAGACACCGTATAATTAGCACAATCTAACGCTGTTGCATTACCCAGGGGAGACATTTTATCGGCATAAGCTATAAACCCATCAAAACCCTTAACACCACTTCCTGCTGTTGTTGGTGTTGGCGATTGGGAAATGGTATTGACACGTACATTTTTATCGCGTCCGAAAAAATACCCGAAACTACGAGCAATACTTTCTAAATAGGCTTTATTATCGGCCATATCATTATAGTCTGGAAACACACGCTGTGCAGCCATATAAGTTAAAGCCACTATACTGCCCCATTCATTCATGGCATCTGCTTTGTAAAGCGTTTGCATGACTTTATGAAAAGACATGGCAGAAACATCTGTTCCTTTTTGTGTCCATGCATAGTTCTGGTCTGTATAATGTTTTCCTTTTCTAACATTAATGGACATGCCTATTGAATGTAGTACGAAATCTATTTTACCGCCCAGAATCTCCATTGATTTTTCAACCAGGTTTTGTAAATCTTCTTCTGAAGTCGCATCGGCAGGAATAATTTGGGAACCCGTTTTTTCTGCTAATTCATTTATTTGCCCCATGCGCATAGCAACCGGTGCATTTGTTAGTACAAATGATCCACCTTCTTCATGCACACGCTCTGCCGTTTTCCAAGCAATTGAATTGGAATCCAATGCTCCAAAAATGATTCCTTTTTTTCCTTTTAATAAATTATATGACATACTTTTTGGTTTATATTTGAAGTGATTTAAACTTTTTTGATTGAAGCGAAAAATAGTTAATTTTTATTCGTTTTGAAGCCTTTTTTGCACTTCATAGCAGCGTTGCGAAGTAATAAAAAGACGAAAAAAAGGATGAAAAGGAACATTTTGCAGCCAATTGAAAAAAGTTTAAATCACTTCTTTTGTTGATTATTTAATATTTTATTTAAAAACAAATTTTATTTTCTGGAGTATATTCATCTTTTCTTTTACCCTATGTAAGGATGCATTCATTTCTTGAATATAATTCGCAGCTATTGAACTCATTTTTGCCTTTTTATAATAAGTGTAAGCCAGTTCCAACCTTGAGGTCAATTCATAAGCCTTAGCTAATTGATTATAGATTATTCCCTTATCTACGATATCTTCTTTTAACGCCTTAAACCCAAACGCGATCATGCCTTCAAAGTCTGACTTATCTATTAAAAAATAAGAATAATTGCTATAAGGAGCATGATAGTTTTTTGCATATTTCAAAGCCAATTTATAATGCATTTCTGCTTTAGTGTAATCAGGTATTTTATAATGGTAGATCCACCCTAAATGATTATGTGCTTTAGCATAGTCGGGGTAATCCTCTAGGATCTCATTTAACAAATCCTTTGCCTCTATTATGTTTTGTTCGTCAATTAATCTATCAGCTTCAAAAAATAAGTCTTCGGCATTATTATAACTCATACTTTACTTCAATTTATGGGGTCAAAGATACTAATTAATTCAGCAATTCTTTGGCATGCGCAATAGCAGATGAAGACATGTCCAAACCACCTAACATTTGGGCAATTTCCACAATACGCTCATCGTGATTAAGTTTTACTAGATTTGTTTGCGTGGTGTCGTTTACATCTTCTTTATAAACTTTAAAATGTGAATGTCCTTTTGCTGCAACTTGAGGCAAATGTGTAATAGAAAACACCTGCATTGTTTTACTCATCTGCAACATAATATCTCCCATTTTGTTTGATATTTCACCAGAAACCCCTGTATCAATTTCATCAAACATAATAGTAGGCAACTTTATGTATTTTGATAAAACCGATTTTATTGCTAACATGATTCTTGACAATTCACCACCAGAAGCTGCTTTTTTAAGTTCATTAAAATGACCGCCTTTATTTGCCGAAAACAGAAATGACAACTCATCTTTCCCATTAGCATAAAAAGTATCACTATAGAATGCTTCTATTTTAAACTGGGCATTTGGCATCCCCAAACCAACTAAAACATCTTCCAATTGCTTTTTTAACCGAGGAATGACTTCAGCTCGTTTTTTATGGAGCGTTTTAGAAATGGTATTTAATTCTGTTGTTTTAGCGTCTATTTCTATTTGTTTTTTCTGAATAGTATCATCTAAGTTTTCTGTTATTGATACTTTTTCCTCAAGCTCATTCTTTATTTTAATTAATTCCGAAACATCGGCAGCCACATGCTTTTGCATCAAATTATGAAGCATTTTCAACTTTAAATCAACCGTTTCCAACCTACCAGGATCTACCTCTAAGGCATCTTGCAATGAGTTAACTTCACTAAACACATCATCCACCTCTATTAAACTGCTATTAATTCTATTAAATAAATCTTCGTATTTTGATGAAAATCCACATAGTTTTTGAAATGCATTCTTTAATGCTGTTAATGTAGACAACGCTCCTACTTCTTCTTCGCTTAATAAATGATGGGCCTCATTCAGTTTTTCCTTTATCCCTTCAATGTTATTAAGAGTTTCGTATTCTTCTTCTAATGCCTCCAGTTCCCCATCTACTAATTTAGCTTCAACTAATTCATTTAACAAGAACGAATTATAATCATGTTCCTTAATGGCTTCTGCTTGAAAAACTAAAAGTTCCTTTAGTTCTTTTTGAAGCATTTTATAAGCTTTTAACACGTTATTATAATTCTGTAATACGCCATCATGGTTAGCAATCGCATCAATCACCTGAAATTGAAATTCATTACTGGTAAGTTCTAATGTTTGATGTTGCGAATGAATATCTATTAAACGCTCACCTAATAATTGTAAACTGCTTAAATTAACGGGCGAGTCGTTTACAAACGCTCTTGATTTTCCTGAAGGTAATATCTCTCTACGAATAATGGTCTGCGATTCGTAATCGAAATCCTCAGCTTTAAAAAGGGGTTTTAAATTATAGGCAGACACATCAAAAACGGCTTCTATAACACATTTTTGAGCGGCATCCTTTAAACTGTTTAAATCGGCACGTTTTCCCAGGATTAATGATAACCCTCCAAGAAGTATGGACTTACCTGCTCCGGTCTCTCCTGTAATTATGGATAAACCATCATTAAAATCAACCCGAAGCGTATCTATTAAAGCGTAATTTTTTATTGAAAGTGATGTTAGCAATGCTTTTTTTGTATTAAATTTTTGGAAATAAATATAACGAAAGCGTTTTAAATATAGAAGTGCTTTAAAACTTAATATTTTGCCATTTACTATTGTGCATGGGCGCTACTTTTTGAAGCACTTCCTTGACGCTGGCTATATTAACATTGGGACCATCGCTAAAAACTTGTTCAATCTCATCTGCTTTGGCATCGAAAAAAGTACGTAGTATAAAAGAGTTTGGCCGACGGCTATTCATCGTCTTAAATAGTTTTAAGGAAGCAGCAATCTTTTCTTTTCCTGCTTTTGTATCCTCACTCATAACATCCAGGCCTTCTCTGTGATAAGTATATAAAACGTCCCTATATTCCTTAAAAGTTGGAGACAGTACATTATCTATCAACGCAAATCTACTTTGTAGACCATCTTCCAGTTTCCATCCTTTAAAATTACCTTGTTGCGAATAATTTGTGATCACTCTTGCCTGGGTGTAATAAGGGTCTCCGCCATTTTTGGAAAAAGAATCTGCATCTAAGGCCAAGATCATATAAACATGGTATGCCAGTACGGATATTAAATTGGATTCAAACTGGGCGGGGTTAAAAATGAGGTTTTGAAATTCCAAATACCTGAAATTAAAATCCTTATCGTTAAAATTATAGATAGGAGAACTAAACGACGAACCAAAAATGGGGCGTGATGATTGTACTTGAATAGTCGCTTGAAACGATTCACCACTATAATTAGTAACATTGATAATCATGCTACAGTCTATACGTTCTTGGGCTTTAAATGTTTTTTTAGTCCATTTGGTATTGTTAATAAACTCATTTAGCTGTTTTTCCAGGGTTTTAAAAATAGGGAAATTTTCGTTCCCTGTTTGTTGTGCATTTACAACAACATTACAATTTAGCTCTTGTGAAAACCCTTTAATTCCCAGACAAAATATTAAAACAACTATAATATTACGCATGTATCTGTTCTATAATTTTATTTAACAAGTCTTTAGCGACGGCTGCCTTAGATTTTAGCTTAAAGGCAGTAACAACTTCTTTGTCGTCAATAAAAGTCACTTTATTGGTATCACTTTTAAAACCAGCACCTTTATCGTTCAACGAATTTAAGACAATTAAATTTAAATGCTTTCTTTTTAATTTTCCTTTTGCATTTTCAAGTTCATTATTCGTTTCCAATGCAAATCCAACGAGATATTGATTTTTTTTAATGGCACCCAAAGACGCTAAAATATCTTTTGTTTTTTCTAACTCTAAAGTTAACGTTGGTTGGTTCTTTTTTATTTTTTGGGAAGCCACTTCTTTTGGTCTAAAATCTGCTACTGCTGCCGAAAGTATAGCGACATCCACATCTTTAAAATACGTATGCACCGATGCATACATATCTTGTGCACTAATAACGGGGATTGTTTGTATTAAAGTATGTGAAACTTCTTGGTGTGTTGGACCTGTTATCAAAATAACCTCAGCGCCAAGATTTGCTGCTGCTTTAGCTATTTCGAACCCCATTTTACCACTTGAATGATTTCCTATAAAACGAACGGGGTCAATAGCCTCGTAAGTAGGCCCTGCGGTTATCAGGATTTTTTTTCCTTTTAAAGGGAGTTTATCTAAAATATCCTTTTCAATAAAAGCAACAATATCTTCAGGTTCTGCCATTCTGCCGGCACCTACCAAACCACTCGCTAATTCACCACTTGTAGCAGGTATCATGATATTTCCAAAATCTTTTAAAGTATTAAAAGAACTCATGGTACTTGGGTGTTTATACATATCCAAATCCATAGCCGGTGCAAAATATACAGCACATTTTGCCGACAGGTATGTGGCTAGCAACAAGTTATCGCTTGTGCCATTTGCCATTTTAGAAAGTGTATTAGCAGTAGCTGGTGCTATGACAAAAACATCTGCCCACAACCCTAAGTCTACATGGTTATTCCACATAGCATTATCATCCTCTTCATTTGTAAAAGATGAATATACAGGGTGTTTTGAAAGTGTTGATAAGGTTAAAGGGGTTATAAAATCTTTGGAAGCGGGCGTCATAACTACTTTTACGTTAGCCCCCGATTTTACAAACATCCTTACTAATGAAGCCGTTTTATAAGCGGCAATACCAGCACTGATGCCTAATAGTATATTTTTGCCGCTTAGTATTGACATTTTAAAAATTATTCCTGAGAATCCTCGTCAGTATTTCTAAAATAAATTTTATCTGTTAACCATTCTTGAACAGCTAACGCATGAGGTTTTGGTAGTTTTTCGTAAAACTTAGAAACCTCAATTTGCTCTTTATTTTCAAAGATTTCTTCAAGACTATCATTATAAGTTGCAAACTCTTCCAACTTATCAATAAGTTCTTTTTTAATCTCTGTGTTAATTTGTTCTGCACGTCTGGCTATTATAGAAATTGACTCGTAGATATTCTCTGTTGGCTCGTCAATTTGATTTCTGTCGTACGTTACTGTATTAACTGGAGCATTGGTCTTTTTTAAATCCATTGTCATTGTTATTTAACTTTTAGTGCTATAATTTTTTAATTCTTCATCCAAAGCTGCTGCCATAACATCCGCCTCTTCTATGTGCTCAGAGTCCGCATATAGCTTTTTAAATGAATTACAATATTCTTTTGCTGTATTAAGGCGATCCTTTTTTAAAGGGACTATTATTCCCTCAATGGTCTTTTTATATTCCCTACTATTAATAGCCAGTTTAAAAGCAGAATCCAATCTATAAAACAAAGCCTCCTCACGGAGCGTAGATCCAGGAAAATCAAAAATAAAATTATCGAAAGACTTTATAGATGCCGGATAATCAGATATGCGATTATATTGCTTTGCAATACTATAGGCCTTTTTTTCCAATTTAAAATCTAATTCTTTAACCAATTTGTTTGCTTCAGGAAGGTATTCAGACTCTGGGAATAAGTTTATAAACTCTTGGAGTTTCTCTATAGCTTCCTTTGTTTCTGTTTGGTCTTTACTATAAACAGGAGACAACATATAATAACTTCTTGCACTTAAAAAAGAGGCTTCTTCCAGCTTCTCACTTTTTGGATAACTAGATGCAAAACGCTCAAATTGATAACCAGCAACGTAGTAATCTTTCATTTTGTAAAATGAATCAGAATACAGGAACATTAGTTTTTCAGCTTGTGGCTTTCCTCTATAATTTGGGACTATTTGCGCAAAAAGCCTATTGGCCTTTGAAAATTTACCTTCATTATAAAGTGCTTCCCCTACTTTAAATTTATCAGCAATACTTTCAGATTTTAACGTCTTTTGATATTCACTACAACTGCCAAAAACAGCAACTATTATTGATATGTAAAAAAGCTTTTTCATAAATTTTTAAACAGAATGCAAAATTAAGTTATTAATATGGATTTTAAAAATATTATTTCAAAGCTAAAATAATTGCTTAAAGTCAGCAATCATAAGGTTTAAGTATTATTTAACAGTATAATACCTGTACGCATTTAATATTAAAACTTATTTACAAAAGCTTTTATCTTTTCTTTTAACCCATTAGATGCTGGAACCAGTGGCAACCTTACATGGTCCTGGCATAAATTTAATGCTTCAAAAACGGCTTTAATGCCTGCTGGATTATTCTCTTCGAAAATATAACCAATAATATCCATTAATTTATAATGGCATTTATAGGCTTCTTTTCCTTCATCTTTTAATCCCAAACGTATCATCCCTGAAAATTCTTTAGGAAATGCCTGCCCTATAACAGAAATCACTCCTGCTCCACCTGCCAAAACAATTCCCAAAGCCAAATCATCATCACCCGAAATAATTAAAAAATCCTCTGGTTTGTTTTTTATTAATTCTAAATATTGAGATACATTGTTCCCTGCTTCTTTAATAGCAATAATATTTTCAAAATCGTTTGCTAATCTTATGGTCGTTTCCGTTTCAATATTCTTGGAAGTTCTCCCTGGAACATTGTACAAAATGATATCTACCGGTGATGCCTCGGAAATCGCTTTGAAATGATGGTAAATACCTTCTTGAGTTGGTTTGCTATAATAAGGGGACACGGACAGAATAGCATCTATTTCGCTTAGATCCGTTGTTTTTATTTCTTCAATAATTGCCGCTGTATTGTTTCCGCCTATTCCTAAAACCAAAGGCAAACGACCATTATTAGCATTAGAAATGGTTTTTGTTACTTCCTTTTTTTCTTGCTTGGTAAGCGTGACACTCTCTCCTGTTGTACCACAGATTACAAGATAATCGGTACCATTATCAATATTGAAGTTAACAATATTTGCTAAAGCATTATGGTCTATGCTCAGATCTGAGTTAAAAGGCGTAACCAAAGCAACTCCTGTTCCCAAAAACTTACTATTCATTCTAAATTTTGTTTAATATAGTTAGGTATTTAATAGTCTCTTCTTTAAATACGTCAAATTCTTTCAATTTTGTCTTAATAATCAAATCATTTAAACGTTCATCAATTTGTGCGATACCAATTTTAAATTGTGCCTTGGATTTTGCAGTCATAAGCTTTAACTCTAAAACATCTTTTGTATAGTAACTTATTAACGCATCATATTTAGTATCTAAAAATGTCTGCAGCTCTACGTTCTTAATGACACCTTTCCAACCAAAATCCTTGGGGTTAAAACAAACATCCCATGTTGTTAAAGTATCTTTATTATTTTCAGAAAAAGCAATGATCTTTAATTTGTTATTACGAATTTTTAAAAAATCGGCAAATACACTAAATAGTTTAAAATCATCAATTTCGTCAATATTTAAGATAATCCCCAAGCTCTCAATCTTCTTATCAGTAACATTTACTTGTCTTTCCGATAACAATTTATTCAAGTGCTTTTTGTTAGATTTTTCTTTAAAACCTTTTAAAATCATTTATCTTTATACTTTGCGCAAAGGTAGCAAAAGTACATTCAAAATATTTGATTATACATGAGGTTAACACATTTAATTTTTTTGTTATATTTTTTTAATCTTTTAGGTTGCAAGCACCCCAAATTGGAGTTAACAAAAATTGAAGGGAAGCAAATCCCTATTACCGATACGCTGTCCGCTGACCCCGACATCGAGTCCTATATAAAGCCTTACAGGGATAATATTAAAAAAGACTTAGATAGTGTTTTAGCTTATTCTGTTAATACCTTTTCTAAATCTGACGGAAAACTTAATACGGCTATTGGAAATTTTATGGCCGATGCCATCTACAGTGAAGCCAATCCTATCTTTAAAAATAGAACCGGTAAAAACATTGATATGGTTCTACTTAACCATGGTGGTATTAGATCTGTTTTACCAAAAGGAAATGTAACAAAACGAACCGCTTATCAGTTAATGCCTTTTGAAAACAGTATTGTAGTAGTCGCTTTAAAGGGAAAACAGGTAGACAATTTGGTACATTATTTAATTAAGGAAAAGAGAGCCCACCCCATATCCAAGCTCAAATTAACAATAAATGAAAATGATAAAATCGTTGAAGCTAAAATAAAAGGTAAAGACATTGAAGCCAACAAAACGTATTATGTTACTACTAATGACTATTTATATAATGGCGGTGACAACATGTCTTTTTTTAAAACAAATGACAGTCTTTATGTTTTAAATTACAAAATTAGAAGTGCTCTAATTGATCATTTTAAAAAGGTTGATACCATCAACCCTGTAACCGACGACAGATTTGTTCAAATAAACTAACCTCGGAGCAAGCTCGCGAGGCATTCTATGGAAAAAATAATTTTAAAAATTCCGAAGCTAAATCCGGAGTGTTATACCCAAGGCCCCTCTAAAAAAACGAGATTAGCCTGCCACGACAAAGGCATGCTTAAACCGTCCATTATGAAGGTATTGTTTCGCAACTTTCAAAATGGAGTTTCACTAATAAAATAAAAAGCAGATGAAACGCCCATGAGAATTGCTTTCACACACACGAGGATGATTATCAAGGCGTTCCATATGACCTCTAAAACAATAAAAAGAGTATATGAAACGTAGAAATTTTATACAACAAGTATCAGCAGGCACTGCATTAGCAACACTTGGCAGTTTAGGCTTATCATCTTTTACGACTACCACAACTAAAAAAATAACCATTCTACATACCAACGATGTACATAGTCATATTGATGCTTTTGGACCTGAAGATGGCAGAAATGCGAATAAAGGGGGCGTTGCCAGAAGAGCTTCCTTAATTGAATCCATTAGGAATAAAAACCCGAATACGCTTCTTCTGGATGCTGGAGATATTTTTCAAGGCACTCCTTATTTTAATTATTATGGAGGTGAATTGGAATTTAAATTAATGAGCAAACTAAAATACGATGCTGCAACTATAGGCAACCATGATTTCGATAACGGCATTGATGGTCTGTATGCACAACTGGAACATGCAAAATTCCAATTTGTTTCTGCTAATTACGACTTCTCCAATACCATAATGGATACCCATACCAAGCCTTACAAAATATTTAAAAAGGATGGCCTCATAATAGGTGTTTTTGGGCTTGGAATTGAACTAAATGGTTTGGTCGACCCCACCATGTACAAAGAAACCAAATACTTAGATCCGATTGAGATTGCTCAAGATATGTCTAGAATCTTAAAAACGGAAATACATTGTGACTTAATAATCTGCTTATCACATTTAGGATATAATTACAGAAAAAATCCGAATAAAGTAAGTGATTTAAAATTAGCCGGTGCCACTAAAGACATTGATTTAATTATTGGTGGACACACCCATACTTTTTTGTCAAAACCTACAATTGTTAAAAATATTGAAGGAAAAAATATGCTTGTAAACCAGGTTGGCTGTTACGGTATTAATCTCGGAAAAATCGATTTTTACTTCGATTCAGGTAAAAACATTTCAGCAAACGGAACTTCCATAGTTGTTTAAGCCCAAATATTCTCTGAAGATATTTTTTGCCTTAATTTATAAACAGTTTTTTTGTATTTATTATCTGCTATAATATACTTGAATATAAAATAGAGTCCAACACCATAAAGAACCCTGTATAGCATTTCAAAACTCCAGTGATACAAATAATAAAGATTCACATAGTTTAAGATTGTAGAAAAAACTATAAAGATTACGGCAACTAAAAACAATATAGATTGTTTTGTTTGTGTATTTAGATACACACCAAAAGATATAAAAGCCAATACAATTAAAGATAAACTTTTTAAACCAAATATTAGCACCTCGGTACTATCTGGAATAACGACTTTTAATATACTATACAAAGTATATAAAAAGAATATATTTATAAAAAATACACCGAGTAAATAGGTACCTATTAATTTGTCTACTTTCAATAAATTAAACTTAGGCACTACCATAGTAATTAAGTACAAATAACTTAAAAAGTAAAGAATACTGGATACTTTAACAAAAGTTTCATTTGAAAAAAAAGTTAAGGAAATATCTCCAAGAAACGAAAATAACAAGAAAGAAATGAATACACCTTTCAAAGACTTGTATTTAACTAGATAAAATATTAAAAAGACGGGAACAAATAAAGCCATTGTAGACTTTAGCATTAATGAATCTTGGATAAAAGTAGCAAAAAAGCTTATTGCCATTAATCCTAATAAAGCACCAAAAAACACTTTGTTAAAAGTGAGGTCAGTCCAATTTTTCATGATTTTAAGGTTAGTAGGTTATTCCAAATATAAAAATATAATTTTATTTCAACGATAAAAACATGCTTTTTGTCGATTTATAATTAAAAAAACACCGTTTATCTATAAAACCAAATGCGCAACTGATAAGTAACAACAAGAATTACGTCTAAATTTTAAATTCTAAACCTTAACACAAAATGAAAAGATATTTTCCTCTAGCCTTAAGACTAATTGTTGCTATTATTTTAATACAAACATTACGTTTCAAATTTACAGCACATCCAGACAGTGTCTTTATTTTTAGTCATATTGGCTTAGAACCATACGGAAGAATTGGTATTGGTATTTTAGAACTTATTGCCGGAATACTATTACTTATCCCTAAAACAATATGGATGGGGGCCACACTTACACTAGGTGTTATTAGCGGAGCTATTTTCATGCACTTAACACAACTTGGAATTGAAGTAAATAACGATGGAGGTATTTTATTCATTACCGCCATTATCACATTTATTTTTTCTGCAGTAATTCTTTATATTTATAAAAACGACATCCCTTTTATTAAAAAGACTTCTTAAGCCTTTATTCCATTATTACATACTTTTCCTCTTCATTCAACCCATTTAGCAATCTTGATTGTTGATAGAAAAAGTAAAAAGCAAGTAACGTAAGTGTTGTAGAAATAAAATTAAGCAAACTTCTTTCCGCTATATAGAAATATGCCACTTGAATGACCTCAGAGAACACAATACACAATGCCCCTATAAATAAATACAATGACTTCTTATTATCCCTGTAAAAATAATTCAATAAAGCCACAGACAACAATAGAAACATAACAATATTATATACCATTTCTAGATAATACTCATTTAGCATACTTAGATTAGGATTCATTATTACCTGTAAAACATATACTAAGTATACATTCAAAATTGTCAAAACAATCAAGTGGATTTTAAAATTCCTAAACACATACAATAGATTGAGTGATTTACTAATTTTTATAACCAAAAAGACATATGCTAGAATAAACAGTATATTACCACCAAAATAATCTATTTGACTTAAATTGACACCTTCAATACTTGGCATATAAGGAATTATGATACCCATTAAGTCAGAGATTGAATAGCATATAATAAACAATAAAAAGAATGTATTTCTTCTTTTAACAAAAACCACATAAATTAATGCTATTAATGGAGCAATCAAACAATCCAAGGTAAGCGCAACAGTCTCATTTCCATTAAATTCATAAATGGCAAATAATACATATACTAGCAAAACAAAACCTCCCAAGACTTTCGACTTGTACATAATAGCACTTTTTGGTTACTGCACAAATATAGACAAATTTTACAATTAACCAGTAAAAAATTACTTTTTATCGATTAAAATTACTTTTCGTCGGCTATTTTTGAAATGAAATGTATTTTTTGAAAGAATTCTCCTTCGTTTATTAAAGGAATCCCCAATTGATTTGCCTTATCTTTTTTACTAGGGCCCATATTACTACCTGCAACAATATAACTGGTCTTAGAAGAAATGGAACTACTTAACTTACCTCCGTTATCTTCAATGAGTTTTTTAAGTTCATTTCGGGACACACTTTCAAAAACACCAGAAACTACTATGACATCCCCGAGTAATATATTGGTTTGACCAACGAGCTGTTCGAGAGACAATTCTAATTGGACTCCAAAGTTCCGTAACCTATTGATTATATGCAAATTTATTTCTGAACTAAAAAACAGACTTACACTTTCCGCGATCTTAACCCCTATCTCATCAACATTTACCAAATCCTCTTGCGTAGCACTTGCTATGGCATCAATACTTTTATAATGCTTTGCCAACTTCTTAGCAACTGTTTCCCCTACATATCTAATTCCTAAAGCAAATAGAACACGCTCAAAAGGAATATTTTTAGACAACTCGATACCTTGAATCAAATTATCAGCACTTTTTTCCGCCATGCGTTCTAAAGGAACAATTTCTTCTTTAGTTAATTCATATAAATCCGAATAATTAGAAATCAAGCCTTTGTTCACTAAAAGCGCTACGGTCTCCCCTCCCAAACCTTCAATATCCATAGCCTTTCTCGATATAAAATGCTGAATTCTCCCTATTATCTGCGGATTGCAGCCATTATAATTAGGACAATAATGCTGCGCTTCTCCTTCTTGTCTTATAAGTGCTGTTTTACACTCTGGGCAATGAGCAATATATTGTGTTGGTTCTGATGCTATGTTTCGTTTACTTAAATCTACCCCCAGGATTTTTGGAATAATTTCCCCTCCTTTTTCAACATATACCTCATCTCCAACACGTATGTCCAATTTTTCTATTTGATCTGCATTATGCAAAGAGGCACGTTTTACAGTAGTTCCCGCTAATTCTACAGGTTCTAAATTAGCTACAGGCGTAATGGCTCCCGTACGGCCAACTTGATAGGTAATGCTGTTCAGTTTTGTCGATACTTGCTCCGCTTTGAACTTATAGGCCATGGCCCACCTTGGTGCTTTTGCAGTATAGCCTAATTCTTCTTGCTGATGTAAACTGTTTACTTTCACAACAACACCATCGGTCTCGTAAGGTAAATTGTGACGATTTACGTTCCAATAATCAACAAACTCCAGAACCTCATCAATAGAATTAACAAGTTTTGCTGCATCTGGTACTTTAAAGCCCCAGGCTCTTGCTTTTTCTAAACTTTCAAATTGCGTTTGAACACCTAAATTAGAGCCCATTATATTATAAAGCATGCATTCTAAAGGGCGCTTAGCCACCTCTGCACTATCTTGAAGCTTTAAACTTCCTGAAGCCGTGTTTCTTGGATTTCTATAAGGTTCTTCTCCAATTTCAATACGTTCTTCATTCATTTTTTTAAAACCATCAAAAGGCAATACAATTTCACCTCTTATATCAAACTTTGCTGGGTAATCGTCACCTTTCAACTGTAACGGTACCGATTTAATAGTTTTTATATTTGCTGTCACATTATCTCCCTGAAATCCGTCCCCTCTTGTAACTGCCTTGGTTAGACTACCATTTTCATAAGTTAAGCTAATAGATGCGCCATCATATTTTAATTCACAAGTATATTGGATCTCTCCATCCACCATTTTTTTAATACGGGTTTCCCAATCCTGCAAGTCTTCTTTAGAATAAGAATTATCTAAAGAATACATGCGATGCTCGTGTACAATCGTTTCAAAATTCTTAGTAACCTCTCCACCAACTCGTTGCGTAGGAGAATTAGCATCAAAAAACTCAGGATGTTTAGCTTCAAGTTCTTGAAGCTCCCGGAGCTTTATATCGAAATCATAATCTGATATTACAGGGCTATCAAGTACATAATAATTGTAGTTATGCTCTCTGAGTTCCGTTCTTAGTTCGTTAATTTTATTTTGAATACTACTCATTCGTTTTCTCTCCTTTTATCATTCTATCTTTTTTAAAGATATCTTGTTTTAGTTTTATATTATTGAAGTTGTGCCTTTTTAGTAATTGAATCATATCATTTCCTAAATACTCGTTTATTTCAAAAAATAATAAGCCTTTGTCTTTTAAATTACCCAGAGAAAACTGCGTAATAACCTCATAAAACAGCAACGGCTTTTCATCTTTTACGAATAGGGCCAAATGCGGTTCATTATCTATAACATTTGGTCTCATAAATGCTTTTTCTCGCTCACGGACATATGGTGGATTGGATACGATAATATCAAATTTCAAATTTTTAAAATCAGGACTCAAGGTCTCTGTATCCAGAATATCTGCTTCAATAAATTCAATAGCCACATCATTTAATTTAGCATTTTGCTCAGCTATTTTAAGTGCTTCCTTACTAATATCCAAAGCGTAAATTTTTGCCTTTGGCAAGCTCTTGGCCAAAGAAACGGCAATGCACCCGCTACCTGTGCCAATATCTAATATGTTATAGTTATTAACAGCTTGCTGCTTGCCCATAGCCTGTTTTAATACCCACTCTACCAATTCTTCTGTTTCTGGCCTAGGAATCAACACATGATTATTTACCTTAAAAGGCAATCCATAAAACTCCATGTTTCCTAATATATACTGTATAGGCTGTTCTTTTTTCAATAAACTTAAGGCCCCTAAAATAGCATCGTAATTCGCAACCTTATAATCCGGGCGTAAAGCCAATTGCATTCTAGTTACTGCGTAATAAGTCTCAATTAATATAAAAAAGAAGCTATCTATCTCTTCTTTTCCATAAATAGCTCCTAATTCTTTATGAAATATATCTTGAATATCTTTTAACCTCATACCTCCTTTATCATCCATACACCGCAAGCATAGTGCCCTGTACTTCCTAATGCTCCTTTTAAATGTTTAAAACCATAGCTTTCATAAATATGAACAGCTGCTTTAAGTTGAGGTGCAGATTCTAAATAACATTGTTTATATCCCAACTTTTTAGCTGCCCGCAAACAGGTCTCAAGCATCAATTTACCATACCCTTTCCCTCTTACTTTTGGCGAAAAATACATCTTCTGCATTTCACAAACCTCAGCACCAAAACCCTTTAAAGGCTTAAGCCCTCCGCCCCCTAAAACCTCCCCATTATTGTCAATCACATAGTAAATGTCATTGCTGTTTTGGTAAGACTCAAACATTATCGGGGTTTCTTTATCAGAATATGCCGTACCTTCTAAAGGTATTTTAAACTCATGGAAACAATTTCTAATAACTTGCTCAATTTGTTCATTATCTTCAGGCTGAATTTCTCGGATAACTATAGTATCTTTACTCACTTTAAAAAAGATGTGTTTTAGACAAGTGAAGATACTTAAATCTAAAAAAAACAGCATGAGGAATATCATTATTTTATCAACAATGTTATTTGTTTCCATGAGTTGCTCTGTGAACGAAAAACCAGAATTCTTATACGTTGAAAATATTAAAGTCCAAAAATCGGCCCCAAAGCATATAACTTTTACTGCCGATGCCTTTTTCACAAACCCAAATGACATAGGTGGCGAATTAAAAACCGATGAAATAAAGGTGTATATCAATAACAATGAAATGGCATCCTTATCTACCAAAAGTTTTAAAGTGCCTGCAAAAAAAGAATTTTCAATCCCACTAAAAACAAACATTCCAACCGATAGTATTTTCAGCAATAAAAACCTTGGCGGATTGCTCGGCAGCTTATTTAGCAAAAAAATCAAAGTACAATACAAAGGGGATATTATATATAAAGTTTTAGGTTTTTCGTATACTTATAGTATTGACAAGACGGAGGATGTGACACTTAAAATATAAGCCATTGGCCAACCACAAAACATACATAAAACGCTGTATAGAAATCGCTAAAAATGGTTTGGGTTCCACCAGCCCAAATCCGATGGTCGGCTCTGTTGTTGTTTATAACAATAAAATTATAGGAGAAGGCTACACAAGTCCTTATGGGGGCAATCATGCAGAGGTCAATGCTATAAATTCTGTCGCAAACAAATCTTTATTAAAAGAAGCCACTATCTATGTAACTTTAGAGCCTTGTTCGCATTTTGGAAAAACCCCCCCCTGTAGCGATCTTATTATTCATCATAAAATTCCAAACATAGTTATTGGCTGTATAGATGATAATGTAAAGGTTGCAGGCAAAGGCATTAAAAAACTTATAGATGCCAATTGCAATGTAACGGTGGGGGTTTTAGAAGCAGCGTGTAAAGAACACCATAAACGCTTTTTTACGTTTCACAACAAAAAACGCCCATATATTATCTTAAAATGGGCAGAAACCAATGACGGCTTTATAGCACCAAAAAACAGAAAAGAGCAAAAACCGGTTTGGATTACCAATAAGTATTCTAGACAATTAGTCCATAAATGGCGATCTGAGGAACAGGCCATTTTAGTTGGCACGAATACCGTTTTGCAGGACAACCCCAGCTTAACCGTTAGAGAATGGAAAGGCAAGCACCCTACTCGGGTTGTTATAGATAAAAGCCTAAAACTCCCTAAAAAACTTTCCATTTTTAATAATGAAGCTAAAACCATTGTAATGAGTGAAAATCTTATCGATTTTAATAAGAATATCCCTCAACAAATCTGCGCTGTTTTACATGAAAACGATATAACATCTGTCATTGTAGAGGGTGGCAGAAAAATGCTGCAAACCTTCATTGATGAAAACTTATGGGATGAAGCCAGGGTTTTTAAAGGACCTATTGAATTTAAGGAAGGGGTTTATGCTCCCAAATTTTCTGGTAAATTAATCTCTGAAGAAAAGATCATGTCCGATACTCTTAAAATTTACAAAAATGGTTAAAACTATTATTTTCGATTTCGGGAATGTATTTATCAATTTAGATATAGAAGGCGCCATAAAGCACACACTCAAAACTTTTAAAATCGAGTCATTTTCCAAGGAAATGATTGCCTTTAACGGTTTTTATGAACAGGGGCTCATTTCAACCGATACGTTTCTTGGGTTCTACACTAAAAACTTCCCGAAACTTTCAAATGATGAATTAATAGATGTTTGGAACTTTATGTTAAAGGACTTCCCGGTACATCGCCTAGATTTTTTAAAACGACTTAAATCAAATTCAAATTACAAACTTATACTATTAAGCAACACGAATAGCCTTCATATCAATTGGATTAAAAAACACATTCCTATTTATGAAGAATTTAAAAGCTGCTTTGATGCTTTCTATTTATCGCACGAAATTCATTTAAGAAAACCAAACCAAGACATTTTTGAATTTGTACTAAGCGAGAATAAACTAAATGCTAACGAATGCCTTTTTATCGATGACAATGCGGACAACATCAATACCGCAAAATCTTTAGGATTTAAAACATGGAACATCATCCCCAAAACAGAAGATGTAATCAATCTGTTAAAAACCAAACGTCATTTACTCTAATCCTTTTGGCTGAAAAAGATACATACAAAACGATCGAAACCGCATCTAAAGAAGTTTTATTTAAAGATAAAAACAGTAAATTTTTCGGGTATGCATTCCCTGTATTGAATGAAGATGATGTAAAACTTTATTTAGAAAAATTAAAAAAAGAACACCATACCGCAAGACATTGGTGCTATGCCTATCAATTAGGAACAGAAACCATTTCCTATCGAGCAAATGACGATGGAGAACCTAGTAATTCTGCGGGTATGCCTATTTATGGGCAAATACAATCTTTTGGAGTGACCAATATTTTAATTGTTGTGGTTCGATACTTTGGAGGCGTTAAATTAGGTGTTGGCGGCCTCATTAATGCTTATAAAACGACAGCGCAAATAGCATTGGAACATTCGAATGTCTTAGTAAAGACTATAAACACAGATTACCTGATTTCTTTTGACTACAAGAACATGAACAAAGTGATGCGTATTATTAAGGAAAAAAACTTAAAAATCACCAATCAGGTATTGGAAATGGATTGTAAAATCACTATTTCTGTAAGAAAAAAAGAGGCAGCATCTATTTTTGAAACCTTTAATCATCTCTTTGAAATTGACATTGAAGTGATTTAAGCTTTTTTTAGTGAAAGCGAAAAACAGTAATTTCCTCCCAGACGGCAAGCAAAAAAGGACATTTTACAGCCAATTATAAAAAGCCCAACCCCTCTTGAATAAACTAAAACACATAAACTTGTTCCGCACAGGTTAGCTCAGCACATAGTGAGGAATCAGCGAGCCACGGCCTAGGCAACATTCTTTTATCTATTTTAAATGCTTTACCTCGCAACTTTTCCCACACAATAATAAATTTAATCAGTTATAAGGTCTAAAAAATATTGCGGAGCCCTTACTGGCCTATTTGTTTTTATATCAATAAACACCAAAGTAGTATCAGCCGTTGTTAAAATTTCACCTTTATCATTGGTAATTTCATACTCAAATTCAATCTTAGCTGTAGGCTTGTTTTTTAGTTGAGTTTTTACATTAATTACATCATCATAACTAGCTGATTTTTTATAGTTTATATTTAAAGAAATTACTGGCAGCATGACACCATTTTCTTCCATTTTCTTGTAAGAAATTCCTAGTTTACGCAACCACTCTATCCTCCCCATTTCAAGGTATAATGCGTAATTCCCATGATAAACGACTCCCATCTGGTCAGTTTCACCATATCTTACTCTTATTTGTATTTCGTCGATTTTCATAAGGATTATTAAATATTTTTTCGTAGTTTCGACAAGAGCTTAAACATGGTGAAAAAATTCTAGAAATTCAATAGTAAATGATTTTTTTTTTAAGAATTTTGTTCACATCTTTGCCGTAGATAAACAGGGACAGTAGAGGATTCAGCCTCTCATTATTAATACTAACTAAAATTACCACACGAATCTAATGAGTATAACTGCGCAATCGGTATGGGATAATTGTCTAGAATTTATAAAAGATAATATTCAACCGCAAGCATATAAAACATGGTTTGAACCTATTATAGCAGTTAAACTTACAGATAACGCACTAAGCGTTCAAGTGCCCAGCAAATTCTTTTACGAATGGCTTGAAGAGCATTATGTGAAAATCCTAAAAGTATCGCTTACCAAGGAATTAGGTGAAAAAGCTAAACTTGTTTACATTATAAAAATGGAAAACACTTACGGCAACAAACAACCTTTCACCGAAAAAATTCCAAGCTCAAATAGAAGCTCAGTAAAATCACAAGACGTAGATATCCCTCTAAATAATAAAAATCCAGAATTAAGGAACCCCTTTGTCATTCCCGGTATTAGAAATGTTAAGATTGAATCTCAACTAAATCCTAATTACAGCTTTGAAAACTTTTTAGAAGGCGACTCTAATCGATTGGCTCGAAGTGCGGGATTAGCTGTGTCTGCCAAACCTGGTGGCACCTCTTTTAATCCCCTTTTAATTTTTGGAGGAGTCGGTCTGGGCAAAACACATTTGGCTCATGCCATTGGTGTTGATATAAAAGATAAACATCCAGAAAAAACCGTTTTATATATTTCCGCAGAGAAGTTTACACAACAATACATAGACGCCGTTAAGAAAAACAACAGAAATGATTTTATTCATTTTTATCAAATTATTGATGTATTAATAATTGATGATGTTCAATTCCTTTCCGGAAAAACAGGAACACAGGATGTTTTCTTCCATATCTTTAATCATTTACATCAAAATGGCAAGCAGGTTATTTTAACCAGCGACAAAGCACCAGTTGATATGCAGGATATCGAACAACGCTTATTATCTCGTTTCAAATGGGGACTTTCTGCCGAATTACAAACACCAGACTTCGAAACTAGAGTCTCTATACTTAAAAACAAATTATATCGCGATGGTGTAGAAATGCCTGAAGATATTATTGAATACGTCGCTAAAAATATTAAAACCAATGTTAGGGAATTAGAAGGCGCCATCATTTCATTAATTGCACAATCTTCATTCAACAAAAAAGAAATTACTATAGACTTGGCCAGAGTGATCGTTGAAAAATTTGTTAAGAACACAAAACGCGAGGTTTCAATAGATTATATACAAAAAGTAGTCTCCGATTATTTTCAAATGGATGTTGATACTTTACAATCCAAAACAAGAAAGCGCCACATTGTTCAAGCCCGTCAATTAGCTATGTTTTTTGCAAAAAAGTTCACTAAAGCATCCTTAGCAAGTATTGGTTCTCAAATAGGAAAGCGTGACCATGCAACTGTTTTACATGCTTGTAAAACAGTTGACAACCTATCTTCAACAGATAAACAATTTAGAAAATATGTTGAGGACATTACTAAAAAGCTTTCCGTTTAAAATTCAATTAAAATGACTAAAATTCTGATGGTATGTTTGGGGAACATTTGTCGTTCTCCCCTAGCCGAAGGTATTTTAAAATCTAAACTTTCAAACGATTTTTACGTAGATTCTGCTGGTACTGCCAATTACCATACGGGAAATTCCCCTGATAAGCGTTCTATCACAGTTGCCAGAAAATATGGATTGGATATTTCTCATTTAAAAGGTCGACAATTTAAAACTTCAGATTTTGATGCATTCGATTTAATTTATGTCATGGATGGTTCAAATTTTAAAGATGTTGTTTCCCTAGCTAGAAACGATCAGGACATCTCAAAAGTAAAATTTATTTTAAACGAAATTTATCCAAATCAAAACTATGATGTGCCCGATCCATACTATGGTGGGGATGATGGTTTTGAAAATGTTTACAAAATGTTAGATGAGGCTTGTGACGTCATTGCAAAATCCTTAAGCTAAATTATCCGCTTATGAATACAGTTAAAGGGAAATTATACCTAATCCCAACTACATTAGGCGACAATGAACCGTTAGAGGTTTTACCCATATCCGTAAAACGGATAATCGAACAAACCGATACGTTTATAGTTGAAAACGAAAAAACAGCTAGACGTTTTATAAAAAAAATAACGCCCAATAAACCACAACCATCTTTAAATATGTTTCATTTAAACAAATTTACTGATGTAAGTGAACTGCCCGGTTTTTTATCCCCGTGCTTAAACGGAACTAATATCGGACTTTTATCTGAAGCTGGATGTCCAGGTGTTGCAGATCCTGGTGCCGATATTGTAAAATTAGCACACCAAAAGAACATTAAAGTAGTGCCTTTAGTTGGTCCTTCGTCCATACTAATGGCAATAATGAGTTCTGGTATGAACGGGCAAAGTTTTGCTTTTAACGGTTATTTACCTATAGATAAAGGGGAACGAAGAAGCGAGATCAAGCGATTAGAAAGGCTTTCCTTTGAATACAATCAATCGCAATTATTTATAGAGACCCCATATAGAAACAACAAAATGTTGGAAGATTTGTGCCATACACTAGAAAAAAACACTGACATATCGGTCGCCTGTGACATTACCTTAAGCACGGAATTCATAAAAACACAAACTGCAAACGAATGGAAAAAAAATATGGTAGACCTACATAAGAGACCTACCATATTTATTATTCATAAAAGCTGATGTCTAAATAGCTTTTGCTTTCTTATTTGGTTTTACAAAAGAAGTATCATATCCAGAAAAACGCTTCATGTACTCTTGTACGGTAGTACCATAACCATCCGCAAAATTATCCAGCCCGTAACTTCTTAAATATTTTTTAACGTTTCCAGGACCTGCTAAATGTGCCGCAGCTAAAATACCCGACTCTGTGACTATAACTCCATTGATTCGTTTTCCAACAAAATTCTTAATATCACGTCTTAAAATCCATTTATTACGCTCTGCATTTGCAATGAAAGCACGCTCCTGAAGCTTAGGGCTCTTTAAAAATTGAGCAGAATTCTTAATACCGATCATTCTTAGCGTAGAGGCACCAAATTGATACTTACCTAAATAGCCAAATGTATTAACAGAAAAATAATTACCTCCAGACTCTTTAAAAGCTAGAGCTTCCTTAAATCCAACAAATGACTTACCTAAATAAGGAGAGAACGACTCGTTAGACGCTAATAGATTAAAGTCTTTACTTGTATTATCACGTACTGTATAATTTAAGTCCAATCCTTTTGTAGAATACTTACTTAAATCAACCGTTTCTTTAGATGAAAACGATACACTTAATATAAAACATATTGTAAGTGCTAGGGTAATAAAACTTGCAATATTCTTTACCATAATTTTAAATTTTTTCAGTGTATTTTAATGTAAAATACCCCTTGAAATTTCAGCGTGCAAAATTAGGCTTTTTTTTAATTATTTCAAAATTAATCGATTATGTGCATTTTTTAGTTGTAGAATAGATGAAATGCACACTTATTTTTATTGATTTCTAATGTAGGGAATGGTATCTTAACCATATTAAAAACGTCCAAAACCGACCTTAAAAATTTTGAATTTGTCCTAATCGCATTCAAATTTACATCAAAACTTAAATAGTATTGCCGTAGCCTGCGATTAGTTGTTAACACTTGATTGTCAATATCTTTAGATCCATAGAGCATACCATCCGCTCCATAACCCACTGCCAGGTTTAACCATTTTGGTATGTTACTTTCTTTAAAAAAAGCATGCAGATTGATACTTAACCAATAGGTCTGGCCATTATAGTCTTTTAATATGTGTTCCAAAAAATTTTCTCCTAACTTACTTGGGTTTAGATTGGCATACTTTGTTTGATGAAAAGAGTACTTTAAGGTCATTCTCTGTTCATTCCATAATAATTCTTGTCCAATATATAACCCCGTCCCTGCTCCATTGGCAGCAATATCTCCCCACGAAAAGCCCCATTCTTTGGAATAGCCATCTAAAACTTCTACAGCTGTTAAAAAACCAAAACCCAGAGTTGCCCCATATATTAATTGATCCTTTTTACTTACCCCACTCCAATTTAATAGTTGCGCACCATGCTTCCCCATCTGGTAAGATGTGAATACATGACCAACTTTATCCATTTGGAGCCATTCGCTATTATCGTTAACGGTATGAAACTTTGAACGGTCAAAATCTGCATACCAAAGTTGATTTAAGCCCAACAAGCTTAAAGCAGCAACAGAAACCTCTGCCATTACAACAGCTTGCTTTCTAGGGATATTAAGGGTGTCACTTGGTGTTAAAAAGGCATGTAATCTAGACTGTGAGTGAGAAAGCGAAGATAATAGCGTAAATAAAAGAATATGTTTTACAGCAAAAATCTTCACTATTTATTAATACCTTGGGATGACAAATAACGGTGATACTCTCTGGCATTTATATTATGTTGTGACAAAGTTTTAGCAAACTTGTGATAACCTAAACGCTTGGCATCTGCAACAAAATACAAGTATTTATGTGTCTCATGATTTAAAACAGCATCAATGGCCGAAATATCGGGCATAGCAATTAAACCGGGTGGCAATCCTGCATTTTTATATGTATTATAAGGTGATTCAATTTCCTTATGAACATTTAAAATACGTTTAATAATCGTGTTTTTATATTTAGGCAATTTATAAGCTGCAAATTTAAGCGTCGGGTCGGCCTGTAATGGCATGCCTATTTTTAATCTATTTATATAAACCCCGGCAATTCTAGGCTGCTCACTAGCTTGTTTAGACTCTTCATAAACTATAGAGGCTAAGGCTATAACTTCATCTTGGGACAAACCTATTGCTTTTGCTTTATTTTTTCTCGAATCATTCCAAAAACGATTATACTCTTTAAACATACGGCCTCTAAACGATTCTGCAGAAGTATTCCAGAAAAACTCATAACTGTTAGGCAAATACATTCCCAAAACTGTGGCTTCTTTAAAATCATTTTCGTCTAAAAACGATTGCTCTTTCATAGCCTTCAGTAAAGAAACGCTATCTGCTTCTATTTGCATGGCTATACGTCCCGCTAACTTTTCTAAAGTTTCCTGGTTGTTAAAAGAAACGTTAATTGGTAAGTTCTTACTACGAATGGAATTAATAATATCATTATTGGTCATGCCTTTTTTAATAGCATACCTCCCGGCCTTGATATTTGTTGTATATTTCTTTTGCTCAGCTAAATCGTCAAAAGAGTCAATATCGTCCAATAAGGGTATTAACTGATTTCTAACATCTTCATAAACTGCTTTAGTAGGGATAAAAACATAAGCTGTATCATTATTAAACGCCGTATTGGGCCTAAGCATCGCTTTATACACAAAATTTGCAAAAAATGCCGCAACCACCAATCCAATAATTACAATAGCAAGAAGTATCTTTTTTATATACATTTAATCTAAAAATTCTCCGACCCTTCGGTCGGGGTTTCCTATTCACCTCTCCTTTGGAGAGATCAGAATTGCCTTTTTGTCAATTCTGGGTGAGGTAAAATATAAAATTTCGATTTTTGACCTTGAGACCAAAACCCGTACCCAACTTCCTGCCTGCCGGCGAGGCAGGGATTGGATAAGAAACCGGGAAAATATCCTTATGGCTTGCCTCAGGGATAGTCGGTTTCAAGAAATTTTTTATTTATTTATAAGCTGAAATAAATATTCATTTTTATAGGAGCCATTAACACGGTTCCAATCCTTTTTAAGTCCAATTTTTTTAAATCCAAAATTTGTAAAAAGCTTTATGCTCGCCTCGTTTTCTTCAGAAATATTACAATACAACTGATGTAAGCCCAAATGGGCAAAACTATAATCTGTTAATAACCTGAGAGCCTCTTTACCATAACCTTTCCTTCTATTATTTGTTTCTTTAACCAAAATACCTATACCTGCTCTACCATTTTTAAAATCGAAATCAAACAAATCGATCATTCCCAAAGGTTCGTCTATATAACTCGAAATAACCAGTCGCAATTGTTTAACTTCAAAAATATCTTTATGCGCTTGTTCTAAATACTTCTTTATTAAGTACTTCGAATATGGTGCTATCGTATTGCTTATCTCCCAGACGGCCTCATCATTTTCAATAGTATGAACAAACTCTAAATCTTCAGGCTCTAAAGCGCGTAAGTATATATTTTCACCTTTTAAAGTAATCATACCGTTCCCTTAAAAACAAGTTTGGCAGGTCCCATAAGCCATACATTTTTGTATACACCATTTTCAACTTCAAAAGACACTTGTAATTCCCCACCTTGCACTTGAAGTGTAATCAGGTTATCTTTGGTTTCATCAATAGCATGCATTGCCAAAGCAACAGCAGTAACTCCTGTACCACATGACAATGTTTCATCTTCTACGCCTCGCTCATACGTCCTAACCCTAAAAATTTTAGGATTTACTTTCTTAACAAAATTCACATTACTACCCGTTTCATTATACGGCGAACCATATCTTATTTTTGCGCCTTTTGTTTTTATATCAAATGTTTCTATCTCATTTTCAAATTGTACATGATGTGGTGATCCTGTATCCAAAAAAACATGGTTTTCATGCTTTTCAATCGTATCGACATCCTGCATCTGAAGTCTTACAATATCCCCATCAATAATCGCGTGGTGTACCCCATCAATCGCTTCAAAAGTCGTTTTATTCTTTATAACACCTAATTGTTTAGCAAATGCTACCAAGCAACGCCCTCCATTACCGCACATAGAACTTTCGTTTCCATCGGCATTATAGTAAACCATTTTAAAGTCTAAATCATCATGGTTTTCTAATAGAATAAGACCATCAGCCCCTATGCCAAAACGTCTGTCGCACAAGGCTTCAACAAGTTTGGTATTATTTTTGTCAAAAGTTTGTTGACGATTATCAATCATCACAAAATCATTTCCTGTTCCTTGATATTTATAAAAAGTCTGTTGCATAATAAAGCACAAAGATATAAATAAAGAATTTCTTAAAACGAGCAATATTATAATACAAAAGTTAAAATAATCTTGCCTCCCGTTTTTGGCTTTTTAATTTAAAATCGAAATTCTTTATTTAGTTTTTTGTTTTTACTATAACATGTTCAGTACAAACGTGGGAACAGCTAGTCTCAAGGGCATTCTATGAGTTTACCTCGCAGAATACTCTTTATAATTAATGGTGTTTTTTGATTGTTAAATAGTCGTTAAAATTGGCGTTAAAAATCGTTAAAACGAGATGAGCCATTCAATAAATATTTAATTTTAATCGTTAAATCGTTAGTAAATTGTAATTAAACTTAAAATTCATGAAAAAGATTTTATCATTAGTACTGGTTTCGGCATTAGGTGGCGTTTTAACTCTTGGTGCTTATAAACTTTTTTTAGAAAAAGAAAATAAAAATGTCGTAGTGGCCACGGCAGATTCCAACCCAACGTTTTTGCCCACTAATAATATTAGTGGTCCATTAAAAGCTTACGAAACATCAGATTTTACAACAGCTGCAGAAAACACGGTCCATGCCGTGGTACACGTAAAAAATGTGACGATCAGCTCTGGACAAATGACTTTTGAAGATTTATTTTTTGGAAGACGTCAACAACGTGCCCAATTAGGAACAGGTTCTGGGGTTATAATCAATGCAGATGGTTATATTATAACTAATAATCACGTCATTAAAAATGCCCATGAACTATCGGTGACTTTGAACAATAATAAAACATATGAAGCTAAACTCATTGGTACAGACCAAAAAACCGATATAGCCCTTTTGAAAATTGATGCAGATGAAGCATTGCCTTTTGTGACATTTGGAGATTCGGATGAAGCTAAAATTGGTGAGTGGGTACTTGCCGTTGGTAATCCTTTTAATTTAACATCGACTGTTACTGCGGGGATTATTAGTGCCAAAGCCAGGGATCTATCTGGAAACAGTTCACAATCATTCATTCAAACTGATGCTGCTGTAAATCCAGGAAATTCAGGTGGCGCCCTAGTGAATACAAACGGAGAACTTATTGGAATCAATACCGCCATAACTTCCCAAACAGGTTCTTATATTGGGTATTCCTTTGCGGTACCAAGCAATATTGCGCGTAAAGTTATTGAAGATATCATGGAGTATGGTAATGTACAAAATGGGGTTTTAGGAGTTTCAATACTTAATAAAGCTTCAAAAGAAGCCATTGAGCTAGGAATTAATGAGATTGAAGGCGTATATGTTAGTGAAGTCATAAAAAACTCTGGTGCAGAAAAAGCAGGTATAAAAAAAGGTGATATTATTAAGAAGTTGGACAATATAAAAATTTCTAATTTTCCAGAATTGTCAGGATATATAAAAACCAAAAGACCAAATGATATTGTAAATGTTGAATTGCTTAGAGATAATAAATTGAAATCATTTTCAGTGTCATTAACAAAAACGGCCATTTTCTCTGTCAATTTTATGAAAATGGAATTGCAAGATCTATCAGATTCATTTAAGGAAAAATACAATATCGATTATGGTGTTATGGTGAAGAACACAAAAAACCAATGGTTATATTCAAATTTAGGTATTTCTGAAGGCTATATTATCACTGGAATAAATGATACTAAAATTGAAACCATTGAAGATATTTCTAAATTAAAAGAAAAATATGGAGATGATATTCTAGAAAATATTAAAAAGTTAGAATATATAAATACAAGAAAGGAAAAAAAAGAAGTCATTTTTAAATAGAACTCATTTAGACTTTTTGGATTTAAGCGAAAATTAGAAGTTTTTATCTCAGTTGAAGTCTTTTTTGAGTTGCATAGCAGAGCTGCGGAAGGAAAAAAAGACAAAAAAAGAGCTGAAAACAGCAATTTTTTAGCAAATTGAAAAAGTCTAAATGAATTCAATAAAACCCTTTCCTTAAAAATAGTTTTCAATCCCATCAAAAACTAAATTTTTTGATGGGATTATTTTTTTGTAAAAATACGCTACGAAAACGTTTGAAATATGATACTTTTGCAAAAAATTTATTTAAACCAAACTATTTTACAATGTCTTTTAACAAAACTTATGAAAATGAGTTAGCCTTTCAAGCAGATCGTCGAAGAGCTACCGTTGAATTTATTAAAATTATAAGTGACCTTTGGTACGACAAGTCTATTGAATTAGTAATTTTCAGAAACCAACTTATCGATAGAAATGTCAGTCAAATTTTAAACTTACACGAATATGCCTGTAAATTTGTACAAAAACCCATCTCTATTTTTGATTCAGTAGAAATTGCTCAAGCTATTAAAACGCTTGATATTCCTCCTGCAAAATTGGATATCGGAAAACTTACCTACGAATTTCATTTAGAGGAAAACAAGCATAGTAATGCCACCGCTTTTGTTATTAGAAAATTAAAAGACGCCCGTAAAAATGGTGATATCCTTCCTAAAAATGTAGTACTTTATGGTTTTGGTAGAATTGGACGCCTAGTAGCTCGTGAAATCATGGCCCGAACCGGAAAAGGCAGTCAGCTACGCTTAAGAGCCATAGTAACTCGTGGGGCTATTGATGAAAAAACACTTGAAAAACGTGCCTCTTTACTACGTAATGATTCGGTTCATGGTGATTTTTCAGGCACCGTTTCCGTAGATGCAAAAAACAATGCCTTAATTATAAACGGAACTACCGTAAATATTATTTCTGCGGATGCTCCAGAAGATATCGATTATACCAAGTATAAAATAAACAATGCATTGGTTATTGATAATACAGGGGCTTTTAGAGATAAGGAAGCCTTAAGTAGGCATTTAAAATCAAAAGGTATTGATAAAGTATTATTAACAGCGCCCGGGAAAGAAGTTCCTAACATCGTTTATGGGGTAAACCATTCAGAACATAATCCGGATAAAGTTAATATTTTCTCTGCGGCCTCTTGTACTACCAATGCGATCACACCTGTTTTAAAAGCTATTGAAGATTCATTTGGCATAAAATCAGGTCATTTAGAAACCATTCACGCTTACACAAACGACCAGAATTTAGTGGATAATTTCCATAAGAAATACCGTCGCGGCCGTGCGGCAGGTTTAAATATGGTCATTACAGAAACTGGAGCAGGCAGTGCTGTTGCAAAAGCCTTACCAAGTTTGGAAGGGAAACTAACATCCAACGCCATTCGTGTTCCTGTACCTAATGGCTCTTTAGCTATTCTAAACTTAGAGTTAAAAACGAAAACATCCTTAAATAGCATTCATACTATTTTAAAGAAATATGCTTTAGAAGGCGATTTAGTCGAACAAATTAAATTCGAACTTAGCGACGAATTGGTATCTAGCGATATTATTGGAAGTTCCGCGCCCTCAATTTATGATAGCAAAGCAACTATTGTACGTAAAGATGGTAAAAATGCCATCTTATATATATGGTACGATAATGAATATGGATATAGCCACCAAGTAATAAGATTGGCAAAATATATAGCCAAAGTAAGACGTTATACCTATTATTAATATAGAGCATCTAAATTTAAATTTAAATCGTATATAAATTAGCCTCATTTTATGAGGCTTTTTCTTTATTTATAATCGTATAATAAACAATATTTTATAACTTCGTAAACTATTTAAATAAATCATAAATGAATTCCATAAAACAACGCGCTCTCTTAATTTTACTTCTCTTATTCTCATTACTTACTTTTTCACAAACAAAAAATGAAAAAGACAACCTTTCTTTAAATAGCGGTACCATAGATAACCAATTTGATTTTGTTATACAAAAATCCTATACTTATAAAGGAAGTGGTAAAATATACAAAAATGTAGAGCGTCATTGGTTATACACATTAAAAGCTCATACACTTGATTCTTTAAAGGCTGTACATAAAGAACTTGCAAACACCAGGTTGGTTGTTAAAAACCAAGGCAAAGAGATTTCAGATTTAAAACAAAACCTTAACAATACACAAAATAATTTAGAGAAAACCAATACAGAGAAAAACAATATGGCACTATTTGGTATGCAAATGAGCAAATCAAGCTACAATGTGCTTATGTGGACTATTATTGCCAGTTTATTAGCATTACTTATCTTATTTATTTATAAATTTAAAAACAGTAACGCTATTACCAAAGGTGCTAAACACGCGCTTGCAGAAATTGAAGAAGAGTTTGAAGAACACCGAAAAACAGCTTTAGAGCGTGAACAAAAAGTAAGACGTCAATTACAGGACGAAATAAACAAACAAAAAGGATTATAAACACATCCGAATACAAATTTAAAAATCTGTAATTTCACATTACAGATTTTTTCTTTGCAATTCTTAAAACGAGGAAATGCGCATAGATATTATTACTGTTTTACCAGAATTACTCAAAAGCCCTTTTGAAGCCTCTATATTGAAACGTGCTATTGAAGCTGATTTAGTAGAAGTACACTTTCATAATTTACGAGATTATACTACAGATAATTATAAATCTATTGATGACACACAATTTGGTGGTGGGGCAGGTATGGTCATGATGGTAGAACCCATTGATAAGTGTATTTCTGCCTTAAAAGCGGAAAGGGATTATGACGAGATTATTTATATGACACCAGATGGTGAAACTTTAAAACAAGGCATAGCGAACCAAATATCCTTAAAAGAGAATATCATTATTTTATGCGGGCACTATAAAGGTGTAGACCAACGTGTACGTGATCATATTATAACTAAAGAGGTTTCTATTGGCGATTACGTATTATCAGGTGGCGAATTAGGAGCTGCTGTACTATGTGATGCCGTCATACGATTAATTCCAGGTGTATTGGGAAATGAGACTTCTGCCCTAACCGACTCCTTTCAAGATAATTTATTAGCACCACCTATTTATACCAAACCTCGAGACTACAAAGGTTGGAAAGTCCCAGAATTGTTATTTAGCGGAAACCTCCCTGAAATAGAAAAATGGCGAGAAGAACAGGCTTACCAACGTACTAAAGAGAAACGCCCGGATTTATTAGATAACCTATAAACAACAAATAATTATGAGTGAACTTACAAATGACTATATGATTTATTTTAGCATTGCAACGGTATTTAATAGTATAGCACATTTAATGGCAATAATTGCTAGTATTATCCTAGTAACCAAAGTAAAAAAAACGGGAACTTACCTTATGTTATTGGGATCAATTCTAAAAATAATAATGGTGATCTTAAACATTGCTTTACCCATCCTAACCAGAACATCAGAGAGTTTGTTAAGCCTACAAGGAGGTCTTTCTATTTTAACAAGCTTATCTGTATTCATTTTTGCTCTTGGATTCATATTGTATGCAACCCAATTGGTAAAACAAAACCCATCTTAACTTTTGGTCCTAATAAAAAAAGCTGGGTAAACAAAAAACTTTTAACTTATTACTTATAACTTATAACTTTTTATTTATCTTTGCAGCCAATTTCGGGTTAACCTCTGGCGAGAATCGTGAATGTTGTTCTGAATTAATTATAATTAAATTTAAAGATATGGAATCTTTAGTAAAATTTGTACAAGACGAATTTGTAACAAGAAAAGATTTACCAGAATTTTCAGCTGGAGATACAATTACCGTTTATTACGAAATTAAAGAAGGAAGTAAAACAAGAACTCAGTTTTTTAGAGGTGTAGTTATACAAAGAAGAGGATCTGGAACATCAGAAACTTTTACCATCAGAAAAATGTCTGGGTCTATTGGGGTTGAACGTATTTTCCCAATTAACTTACCTGCATTACAAAAAATAGAAGTTAACAAACGTGGTCAAGTACGTAGAGCAAGAATCTACTACTTTAGAGGTCTTACTGGTAAAAAAGCCAGAATTAAAGAAAGCAGACACTAGTAACTTATTATTGCAAAGCAATTATTTAAAAGCTTCGGTTTATACCGGAGCTTTTTTTATTAACAAAAGTTCATAAGTATGGTTTATAAGTCGTTGATATTTAAAGCCTTGAAAAATTTGTTTTTTTGATTTCTGGTTTTATCTTAGCTAAAGAAATAATAACAACCTTGGTTGGTTTCATGGTAACATGGATTTATATTATAATCTAAATAAGGTAACGTTCTTTATTATAATTGTTTTTTGAGGTTTTGTAGTGCCACGTGTATGCGTGAGCGAGCTAAAAACCATGACATTACAAGAAGTCCTAAATGTGAAAGCAGTTAGCAACTGGTGTAATTGAAAGCTTAAAAAGCAACAGAAACGAAAGTGTATGTTGTGTCATGAGAGCAATGCTTTAAACAAGCTTAACGTGAAAACGAAAAGTGCAGTTAATAGCATCAAGAAAAACGATTAACAGAAACATGCTTAGTGATAGGTCAATGCATATTGAAAATTGCTAACTTGTTTCGTTGAAATAATAGCACTTGAATTGAAAAGGTTTAAATGCAAGTTTAAACTGATTTAGTAGCAATACTAATTAGATCACGTTATGTTATTTCAAAGAAAGCCATGTCAGAGGAGATTAAATTTTTCCGTGATATGGCTTTTGTTATTTTACAACTACAATACCTGTTTTTTATTAAATCCTTACTCATCAAAAGTATTTTTACTTTTCTGTTAAATCTATTTACCTTAAATTGCTTTTCATACAATATTTGAACATTTTTAAGAGTGCATTTTTGTATATTCGCAAGGCTAAAAACGAGTCTACTTTTACCTATGTTTTTAGTTTTATAATAATTCAAAAAAAAGACACCAATGTCCAAAATTATTTATACGAAAACAGATGAAGCGCCAGCTTTGGCAACACGTTCATTTTTACCTATTGTAAAAACATTTATTGAATCTTCAGGGATCAATATCGAAACTAAAGATATTTCTTTAGCTGCTAGAATTTTAGCCGTTTTTCCTGATTTTTTAAATGAAGACCAACGTGTTTCAGACGATCTAGCATTTCTTGGTGAATTGGCTAAAAAACCAGAAGCAAATATTATAAAATTACCAAATATTAGTGCGTCTATCCCACAATTAAAAGGTGCCATAAAAGAATTGCAGTCACTAGGTTTTGGTATCCCTAATTATCCAGACAACCCAGGAAACGATTCTGAAAAAGACATTAAATCTCGTTACGATAAAATTAAGGGTAGCGCTGTAAACCCAATACTTCGTGAAGGAAATTCAGATAGACGTGCTCCAAAAGCTGTAAAGAATTACGCTAAAAAGAACCCGCATTCTATGGGCGTATGGTCCAGTGATTCTAAAACACATGTTGCAACCATGCCATCTGGAGATTTTGCCCATAATGAAAAATCGGTAACCTTACCAGAAGCTACAAGTGTAAAAATAGTACATACAGACAATAATGGGACGACGACTATTTTAAAAGATAGCTTTGCTTTATTAAAAGGGGAAATAATTGATGCGACAGTTATGAGCAAAAAGGCACTTGTTACATTTTTAGATGAACAAGTGGCTGATGCAAGAAAGAATGATTTGCTCTTTTCTTTACATATGAAAGGAACTATGATGAAGGTTAGTGATCCTATTATATTTGGTCATGCCGTAAAATCATACTACAAAGATATATTTGAAAAACATGGCGACATTATAAAAGATTTAGAAGTTAATGTAAATTCCGGTATTAGTAACCTCTTAAGTAAAATTGAAGAACTTCCAGATGCTAAACGCAAGGAAATAGAAGCTGATATTGATGCTGTTTACCAAAACGGCCCTGCCATTGCCATGGTAAATAGTGATAAAGGTATTACAAATCTACATGTCCCAAGTGATGTTATTATTGATGCCTCTATGCCAGCAATGATTCGTACATCTGGTCAAATGTGGAATGCCCATGGTAAGCTTCAAGATACTAAAGCTGTTATTCCAGACAGTAGTTATGCAGGAGTGTATGCAGCAACTATAGATTTTTGTAAAGAGCATGGTGCTTTTGATCCAGCTACAATGGGAACTGTTCCTAATGTTGGGCTTATGGCTCAAAAAGCTGAAGAGTATGGCTCTCACGATAAAACTTTTGAAATAGAGTCTGAAGGAACTGTACGTGTTATTGATGCCTCAGAAAATATATTATTAGAGCATACTGTAGAAAAAGGCGATATCTGGAGAATGTGCCAAACAAAAGATGCTCCTATTCAAGATTGGGTAAAATTAGCAGTAGCTCGAGCAAGAGCCTCACAAACGCCTACTGTTTTCTGGTTAAACGAAAACAGAGCACACGATGCCCAATTAATTAAAAAAGTAAATCATTATTTAAAAGACCACGATACTAACGGATTGGATTTAAGAATCTTATCTCCTGTTGATGCTACTATCTTTACTTGCAAAAGAATTATAGAAGGAAAAGATACCATTTCTGTATCTGGTAATGTATTACGTGATTATTTAACAGATTTATTCCCCATATTAGAAGTAGGTACAAGCGCTAAAATGTTATCAATAGTCCCATTAATGAATGGCGGTGGTTTATTTGAAACCGGTGCCGGTGGTTCTGCACCAAAACACGTACAACAGTTATTAGAAGAAAATCATTTACGTTGGGATTCTTTAGGTGAATTTTTAGCTTTAGCTGTCTCCCTAGAGCATTTTAGTGAAGTTAATAATAACGTGAAAGCAAAAATTTTGGGAGAAACGTTAGATGATGCTACCGAAAAATTATTAGAAAACAAAAAAGGCCCTTCCAGAAAAGCTGGCGAATTGGATAATAGAGGAAGCCACTTTTATTTAGCTATGTATTGGGCGCAAGAATTAGCGAATCAAACAAAAGACAATGATTTAAAGGCAGAATTCGCTCCTATTGCAAAAAAATTAGCAGATAATGAAACTGCCATTGTAAAAGAGCTAAACGATATTCAAGGAAGCCCGGTTGATATAGGTGGTTATTATGAACCCAACGAAACACTTATAAATCAAGTCATGAGACCGAGTAAAACATTAAATACTATTTTGAATAACTAAATAATTTAAAATACTTTTAATATCAAGGGGATGAATTCTTTGGATTTTAACTTAGAATTCATCCTCTTTTATATTTCTATAAAAATAAAAGTTTGGCAATGTTCTTTATGTCTAAAACTGAAGATTAATTCATACTTTTGAATCATGAGTTTTACCAAAACAACAGAACAGGATTCCAATTACGATCATCTAGAAAAGATGTCTATCAATGAGCTATTAAGCAGTATTAATAACGAAGATAAAACAGTACCTCTAGCTGTTGAAAAAGCACTGCCACAAATAGAGAAACTAATAGAAAGGATCGTAGAAAAATTAAAATTAGGCGGACGACTGTTTTATATTGGAGCTGGTACTAGTGGTCGTTTAGGTATTCTAGATGCATCAGAGTGCCCTCCTACTTTTGGGGTTTCTTTCGACCTAGTAATTGGCCTTATTGCTGGTGGAGACGTAGCTATAAGAAAAGCTGTAGAGTTTGCTGAAGATTCGCTAACCCAAGGATGGGAAGATCTTCAAAAATATAATGTAAATTCAAACGATGTCGTTGTAGGCATTGCTGCTTCTGGCACAACACCATATGTCATAGCTGCTCTAAAATCATGTAATAAAAATGACATTGTTACAGGGTGCATTACATGCAATCATAATAGTCCTTTATCTCAAACAGCACAATTCCCCATAGAAGTTATAGTAGGTCCAGAATTTGTTACTGGTAGCTCTAGAATGAAAGCTGGCACAGCTCAAAAGTTAATTCTTAATATGATAACAACCTCCACGATGATCCAATTGGGACACATAAAAGGGAATAAAATGGTTGACATGCAATTAAGCAATAACAAACTAGTAAATAGAGGAGTTAAAATGATTATGAGCGAATTAAAAGTCTCAGAAAAAGAAGCACAGCTATTATTAACAAAATATGGTAGTGTGCGCTCAGCTATTAAAAATTATAACCGTGGAAACTAAAAAAACAAATAAGGAGGTTCTTGTAAAAGGGTTAAAAATAATGGGAATGTCTTTAGGGGGCATGTTTTTAGGTCCACTACTCATTCATGTAGCTTTTAGTAACCAAGAAAAGCCTTTGTACATACCTATTCTTGTCGTTTCTATTATTATTTGTGGATTAGCTGTATATTTAGCATTTAAAGGCCTAAGGACTATATTAGATAGCATGTTTAAAAAATAATCTAATACGTGCGCTCTTTGGGAGTCGTTGGATTATAACCAAAATCACTGTCATTGATCACAATACCTAATCTATCCAAAATATAATTTATTATAGCATAATGGTGTATTGTATGACTGTTAGCTTGAGAGAGCAAAGCTGATAAAGTGTATGGCATTTTAATCTTTCCAAGACCTAAATCATCTGTTACTTGAATTGTTCTATTAAGATCTCCTTCTAAATTTCTAAGGCTACCCTTTAAGCTCTGTAAATAGTCTTTCGCAGAATGACAGCAAGTTTCAATTTTATTATCTCGTTTTCTTGCTGTTAAATCAACACGATCCCTTTTCATATTTATAATACAATCATAAAAATCTAAAATATGTCTTAGATGGGAGCCTATACTTGAATTATAAGGAGGCACAGATTGATTACTTAATATAGCATCGTCCAACTTATCAAGCAAATATTGAGATTTTTGTAATGTATTGAGGGTCGATTTAATAATGATGTCCATGGATACTAAAATAGTTAAATAAACTCTAATAAAGAATCATTTTCCTTTAGTCTTTGAAGTATCACTTCCTTACATAGATCTCCTTTAAACTTTTTGGATGATAGTGAGAATTAATAATTTCCTGCTTACTTGCCGACAGCTATTTTTCATTTGAAGGCTATTTTGATTTGTATAGCAGCGCTACAGAAGGAAAAGAAGGTAAAAATCAGGTGTAAAAAGGATATTTTTAGCCCATTTAAAAAGTTTAGGCGGGCTCAAAATAGAGCAAAAAAAATCCCGGTCCAAATAAAGGACCGGGATCAAGAAAGGCAACGACCTACTCTCCCGCAAATGCAGTACCATCGGCGCTAATG
>NZ_JAQZAT010000014.1:112803-117803 GCF_028736925.1 Flavivirga sp. 57AJ16
TTATGTTTAGGCAAAAGTTTTGGTCGATCTGAAAGGAAGACCTGCCATTGACCTATTCTGGTTTAACCCTCCTAAATTTCGACTTTGTCGAAATTATCCTCCCTTTTGAAAAGTGAGGAACAAGTCCGATTTATATTTTCTGGGTACTGTTTTTAATTTTACTCCACATGTTGATCCAGCAGGGCTCTCTTAAATTTAAGAGGAGATGAATTCTAATTTTAAGCCTAAAAATGGAAGAAAGAAGCGTTTTATTTTATGGTACGCTCTACTTGGGCTATCTGGATTTACCTTAAAGTGGTTATTATGCATTGGACATGGCTCGTTATAAATGATTCCATACCGCACATCGCTCTCTTCTTTTGTTCTTGATCCCAAAAATTGAGGGCCCGAAAGCACTCATAAAACGCTTATTCTTTATGTAAATCGTCAAGCACCAAACGTAATTCTCCATAACTATACTTAGTATCTACTTGATGTTTTAAATCGGAAAGGTTTTCAAATTTTATTTTAGGAATAATGGCTTTTAGTTCTTCGTAGTGATTTTCAGAGATCAAGTCGGTTATTTTCACCTCGCCTGAAGGTATAAAGCTTGCTAAATGCCCTATGATGGTATTCACATTCAACTCACGTTCTAAAGCGATTACTTCAGCAGGTTTTCCCGCTTTGAACAAGTCTAAGGAAATCTTTTTAGTATCCCCTTTTTTCCGCTTAGGTTCTGGTTTCTCAAAAAGCTCTCTCTCACTAGCCTTAGAGGTTTCAATATCATTCTCGTCACAATAGGCCCTAATCACCTCTAAAATAGCCGTTCCATATTTTTCAACCCGCACCTTCCCCATACCATTAACCTGCTTCAATTCTTGTTTATTGGTAGGTAAGGTTTCACACATATCGTACAAGGCTTTTTGTGTAAATACCTGATAATGTATCAAATCTTCCCGTTTGGCTATATTATTTCGTAACTCGCGCAACAACTCAAATAACTCAAGATTGGTAGTCCCATCAATAACCGTTTTTCTAGGTTTTTTGGGTTTGTCCTTGGCAAGAAAAACAGACTTGGCACGTAATTCTAAAAAGGTGGTTACATTAAAACCGTTTGTCAAGCCCTCAAAGTACAAAAGTTTGCTTGCTAATAATTCTTCTAAAGTATCAAATTGTTTAAACATATCCTTTTCAATCGCTTTGTTATCTGTAGTAAAGCCAAAGGATTTTACAGCGGAACTTATATGTTCTTTGGTCTGTTCTCCAAAATAGCTAATCGCTTTAACAAAACGTTCTTGAAGCGCTTCATTCGATTCTGGTATTTCTGAATTTTTAGATAGGGCAGCCAGTTGTGCCTTAAATGCACTGGCTACTTTTAGCAGTTCTGTAACACAAGATTTTATAGCATTTAAAGGAGTTTCTACCTGCCCCTCTACACTGGTTTTATTTTTATAATAAATATCCAGCATACGCTCTATAGGGTATAGAAACTTATAAAAATCGAACAATTCTGCTATTAAATCCAATTGAAATTCCGACTTCGAAGCTTGTAATATATTTTCATCCGGTTGATTCTCTTCAGCCATTTTATTAAAAGACAATACATTACTATCGCTAATAATCTGGCTGGAATTTATTTTACTGTTTAATACCAAACCTTCCAAAGATTTGCATCTGCTTAATGCCACATAGGTTTGGCCGTGCGCAAAAGCACCTTGGGCATCAATAATGGCTTTTTCAAAGGTTAAACCTTGACTTTTATGTATGGTTATAGACCATGCTAGTTGCAAGGGCATTTGTGTATAAGCACCTATTTTATTTTCGGTAATGGCTTTGGTTTCTGCATCCACAGTATAATTAATATTCTCCCAAATTTCTGGTGTGGTCACTATATTAAAATCATCTTCCTGACAATGCACGATCACTTCATCGTTATCCAGGTGAATCACTTTTCCTATCTTTCCATTGAAATAGCGCTTTTCGGGCGAACTGTCATTTTTTATAAACATGACTTGTGCCCCAACCTTTAAAATTAATTTTTCTTTATTAGGGTAAGCGTATTCTGGGAACTTACCTTCAACACTAGCATTATATGTATATGACTTGGTATTTAGTTTATCCAATTCTCTGTTATTAGTCTGTTCTGCCTTATTATTATGTGTTGTTAGGGATATATAACCTTCCTTTTCATCTGGCACAAAATCAGGGAGGTAACGTTTGTTTAATTCATTAGCCGAAGCTTGTGTTAATGTATTGGTTCGAATCTCATTAAGAATGTTAATAAACTTGGGGTTGTCCTGCCTAAAAATATGGCTTAGTTCTATAGTAATGGCTTGACATTGTAGATACGCCTGACTACTAAAAAAGAATCCGTTTTTATAATAGGGTTTCAGCAATTCCCATTCATCTTCTTTTATAATGGGAGATAACTGTTGTAAATCGCCTATCATTAATAATTGCACACCTCCAAATACTTTATTTCTGTTCTTAAAACGTCTTAAAACGCGATCAATACCGTCCAATAAATCGGCACGTACCATACTAATCTCATCAATGACCAACAAATCCAAAGATTTTATGATATTTATCTTGGTTTTACTAAACTTACGGTTAAAGCCAGAAGATGTACTGTTTAAATCCGTATCAGGTAAAAGTGGTCCGAAAGGCATCTGAAAAAACGAATGTATGGTCACTCCCTTTGCATTAATAGCCGCAACGCCTGTGGGCGCAACCACGACCATGCGCTTTAGGGATTTCATTTTCAACTTATGTAAAAAAGTCGTCTTTCCAGTACCTGCTTTCCCTGTTAAAAATACATTTCTATCTGTATTATTAACAAAGTCCCAAGCTAAATCCAGTTCTTTATTTTCTATCATTCCGTTTATTATAAAAACGCTTAAAGATAAGAAACCAACTACGGGTTTTACACTAAAAAATTTAAATAATTTGGTAAGTTAGATGATTATTTTTATATACGGCCATATTTCTTTGAACGGCATTCCTTTTTAAATTCAACCATCAAAAGCGATCCAGAATTAAAAAACTCGGCGCAGACCTTACTATTGAACAAGGGTATGAAGCAGCAAGAATCACAGCTATAAATCAATTATCGGTACTGAAATCAACGCCTGGGAATTTAAATAAGGTAAAAAGAGTTGTAAAAGTTTTAGGAATGGGATCGCTCCCTGGCAATATATAGCTAAATCAATATAAAATAACATAAACCTTCAGAGTAAAAAACCGAATTTCTTTGTTATTATACCAAATAAACTTTAAAATGATTGGTAATAAATTTGAATTATATTTTCTTTAGATGAGATAAAAAACATAAGCATAGCCTAGTTATGGTTACGTTTTCATTGAAATATAAAGGAAATAGTAATCGAAGATTCATGAACTCCTATTATAAAAATAAAGATAGTGAGCTAAACGGATTTAACCAGTTATTTTGAAGTTTATTTGGTATTAGCTATAGCAGTAGAAATTTAAAAAGTTTAGGCGGGCTCAAAATAGAGCAAAAAAAATCCCGGTCCAAATAAAGGACCGGGATCAAGAAAGGCAACGACCTACTCTCCCGCAAATGCAGTACCATCGGCGCTAATGGGCTTAACTTCTCTGTTCGGAATGGTAAGAGGTGAGCCCCATCGCTATAACCACCTTAAATCTTTGGTTGCCCGTTTCCGGTCTTCCGTCGTTGGGTTCCCACCAACTAACGACCGGCAACTGTCAACCGCGCTACGAGCGCAAATATCTTAACATATTGAAAAAAGGCCCAAGGGCCAACCGATACAAAAAACCAATGATAATATATGCAACCTTATAAAAAAACATCCGCCCCCCATTGCCCTTCCGGGCAAGTGTCCTCCCCCTTCGGGGGAGTTAGAGGGGCTAATACAATAAGCCTATGGGCTATTAGTACTACTCGGCTGTGACATTGCTGCCTTTACACCTGTAGCCTATCGACGTGGTCATCTCCCACGGCCCTTTAAAGAAATCTCATCTTGTGGTGGGTTTCGCGCTTATATGCTTTCAGCGCTTATCCCTTCCAAACGTAGCTACTCAGCAGTGCTCCTGGCGGAACAACTGATACACCAGAGGTTTGTCCAACTCGGTCCTCTCGTACTAGAGTCAGATCCACTCAAATTTCTAGCGCCCACTGTAGATAGAGACCGAACTGTCTCACGACGTTCTGAACCCAGCTCGCGTGCCACTTTAATGGGCGAACAGCCCAACCCTTGGGACCTTCTCCAGCCCCAGGATGTGACGAGCCGACATCGAGGTGCCAAACCCCCCCGTCGATGTGAGCTCTTGGGGGAGATCAGCCTGTTATCCCCGGCGTACCTTTTATCCTTTGAGCGATGGCCCTTCCATGCGGAACCACCGGATCACTATGCTCTTGTTTCCAACCTGATCGACTTGTAGGTCTCTCAGTCAAGCACCCTTATGCCATTGCACTCTGCGCACGGTTACCAAGCGTGCTGAGGGTACCTTTAGAAGCCTCCGTTACTCTTTTGGAGGCGACCACCCCAGTCAAACTACCCACCAAGCACTGTCCCACGCTGTTGCGTGGTTAGACTCTAGACAAGCAAAGGGTGGTATTTCAACAATGACTCCACCACGCCTGGCGACGCGGCTTCGAAGTCTCCCACCTATCCTACACATTACTTGTCCAAAACCAATACTAAGCTATAGTAAAGGTGCACGGGGTCTTTTCGTCCCACAGCGGGTAATCGGCATCTTCACCGATACTACAATTTCACCGAGCTCATGGCTGAGACAGTGTCCAGATCGTTGCACCATTCGTGCAGGTCGGAACTTACCCGACAAGGAATTTCGCTACCTTAGGACCGTTATAGTTACGGCCGCCGTTTACTGGGGCTTCATTTGAGATCTTCGCCGAAGCTAAACCCTCCACTTAACCTTCCAGCACCGGGCAGGTGTCAGGCCATATACGTCATCTTTCGATTTAGCATAGCCCTGTGTTTTTGATAAACAGTCGCCTGGACCTTTTCACTGCGGCC
>NZ_JAQZAT010000015.1 GCF_028736925.1 Flavivirga sp. 57AJ16
TTGGAGGTAAGTCACCAATAAAATATGCAGAAGAAAATTCTCATGGGGCTAGCCCCATGAGAATTAAAAATAATAACTTTATAGAGATATTGGACAATTAAGCAGTTCTAATCAAGGGAAGCTTACAGAAGGAGCTTGTGACGTAATCAACAATAAGAAAAGTATTTTTGAAAAAGCATTGCTTGCTCTGGTTTTAATTTCCTATATCCAACCATTTATGGATGGTAACAAAAGAACGGCAAGAATTGTTAGCAATGCCATTTTAATAAATTACAATTATTGTCCTTTATCATTCAGAACCGTAGATTCCATAGATTACAAAAAGGCAATGTTGTTATTTTACGAACAGAACAACATTTCTAATTTCAAGAACATTTTTATTGAACAATTTGAATTTGCAGTTAGAACATACTTTTAAAGAAAAACGAGCTACAATCGAGTAGGTAAAGGGGAATCTCACCCCTAAACCTCTCACAGAACCGTACGTGAACTTTCTTCTATCGCTTCATGTACCTTAGTTACCGCTAGCACATTATAGTAGTGGTTTGATCAGTTCCCCTAAAAGCCCTGATCGGAAGACCTTCTTCCATCTTTATTTTAGTTACGGTGTCTTTCGACACCTCACAGCACACATCGAGTAGCCCGACATGATGAATAATCACCGTGTTGAGGCTCTCACACCACCCCCGCATCAAGTGCGGGGGGTCTCGTATTCGGCGGTTCGTAAATCATCACGCCAAGGCTCTTTTCACCCTTGGCACTTTCTTCTAGTTTAGGCATAGGCTACCACTAATGCTCCTATGCGAGTTTTAAAGAGAATTACGCTCTGTCCTTCCTTACTCGTGAGACCTATGTGATTTTAAATCAACTCGTTTCCCGTAAGTACTATGTCCTCTGCTGTCTTCTCCTTTATGCCAACTCGTGACTTTGGAGACCTCCCCAGGTAATGGCATCTTCTTTATTCACACATTCTTATTTTATATTATGGAGTTCATGATAACGCTTCGCTAAATTCACTCAATCGCTGCTGTATCTACTTAAATACCCTTTTGATAATCTTTTGGGCATTACAATGATGTGCTTGCTTACCCGAGTCATTATGCCTCTGTATACGGTTTCTGCTTGGCCTGTCCTGAGCTTGACTCAGGGTCTGTACCGAGTTTTGTAGTCTCGCTTTCTTCAGATAAAACCTCATGGTTTTCACCCTTGCGACTTACTAATGCTTCAAGACGTGACTCCTGCGCTTAAGGGACTTGCACCCTATAGATTAATTTCCTACTTTCACGTAAGAGAAAGATGCCCATGCTGGGCACACACAATAAATATAAGCAATAGCGGTTTCTTTGGGAGTTCGAGCGATAGTGGTTCTAATCAACCCCGCCAAATCTACCGATTTGACTATTTTAGTTTGTGTAGCTTTTGGCTGATTAATAACTTGATTCGAAACCACATTTAATTCCGCCACTGCTCATATTAAAACCGTTGTAAGCAAGCTGAAAAATGACATTCGAAAATTTAAATAAACATATTATTCCAATGACCGAATTCACTCTTAAGTGGAGATTTACGGAAGAAAAATATGATCGCTTGTCTGAACAACATTTGAATGCATTAAAACCGTTAGATAAAGTTGGAGCAGAATTTCTTGCTAATTTTTTAAGTTAATTGCAAAGTCCATAGTGAATTCAACAAAGACGTGTATAATTAACTGCAAGTACAAGCTTACTTACGAAAATCCTCGCGGATTTTTATTCGGTTTTTATTTACTAAATTGGGCAATTAAACCACGTAACAAACCATATACACGTTGGCAACAAGCTGAAAAAATCGAAATGCAGTTACAAAAGGCTATTATTAAAGACATCACCGAATTGAGAAAAATCTGTATTGATGCATATTCCAAAAATTTTTATGACCATTGGAATGAAGGTGGTCTTGAATGGTACTTGGAAAAAGAATTTAGTGCTGAAAGGCTCAAATTTGACCTGTTGGACAAAGACACAGAATACTATTTTATCAAACGGGGATTAAAAAATGTCGGATTTATAAAAATTAAAAATAACACGAACAAAGATTTGAACATAGAAAATGCGGTGGAATTGGAAAAAATCTATGTTCTTCCTGAATGCAAGGGAATGGGGATTGGGAAATCCGCATTGACCGAAATCATAAAAAAGACCAAAGAACACGGCTATAAAAATCTAATTTTATGTGTGATTGACACTAACGTAAATGCAATTGCATTCTATGAAAAACTTGGTTTCATATTCCATAGTAAGACCATTTTAGATATACCATATTTTAAAGAGGAATTAAAAGGAATGAACCGAATGATTATACAATTGGACGAAAAAAGCCAGTTGCCAACAATGTATAACCGTTAGCGGTCAGTTAAATCGAAACCTAAAATGACAGATATTAGACAACAGTTCATATAACTAATTCAAAACAGAAGTAAAGAAAACCCAGAATTCTTGAAAGATGACTTTACCAAAGGACGGATTGAAATGCAAACTTAACAAATGCAGCTGGTTCGAATCCTCAGAAGGCAATAAAAACCCTTTAACATATCAAAGATTATTTTTAGAATACACCAGTGTACCTATTCCTTAAAAAATAGCTATCCGATCTACTCACTCTACAATTCCGATAAAAACCTAAAATATTATTCAATAAAAAAAAATATTAAGCGAAAATCATATATTTTTACGAGCCTTATTTAGGCATGGTTTGCAATTATGTAAATTGTGTTAAGAACATATGAAAAATTGATTCAAGGGCTTTTGGATAAAGGTTTTGAATCCGTAGATAACTGGCTTACAGATGATGAGCTAATAGGTCTTCGAAAATCCCTCTTAAAACACCAAGAAAATGATCATTTTCATTTTGCTGGTATAGGAAACAAGGAAAATCTTCAGACTTTAGAAAAAATTAGAAGTGATCGGATTTATTGGATTGATCCTTCAAAAGCTAATCCTTGGGAAGAAATCTTTTTTAAAAAAATTAATGATTATGTCGATTATTTAAATCGAACCTGTTATACAGGCATTAGGTCTTATGAATTTCAATATGCCATTTATGACATCGGTTCCTATTACAAGAAACATATCGATACATTTAAAAATGACGATAAAAGACAGTTTTCAATAGTTTTTTATATCTCTGACCATTGGAAACAAGGAGATGGAGGTGAATTAAAACTTTATACCAACAATGCCGTTACAGAAATTCAACCTATTCCTGGTAAAATGGTTTTTTTTAAAAGCGATATGGCTCATGAGGTTTTAAAAAGCAATAGTAAAAGGTTGAGTATAACCGGCTGGTTGAAATCAAATTAGTAAAACTGGCTATAACATTGTAAACTTAAGAAGTATAGATATCATTGCGGTTGAATTCCTTTATAGGAATCATCACTTTTTCCCTATCCATAGGTTATAAGGAAAAGTCCATTGGGCGTTTTCCGCAACGAGCTATACACAAATCGTTAAACAAACTTTCTAAAAAGAGCAGGCTACAAATTATCCAACTGATTGCTTTTCTTATCCTCGCTAATGGTCCAAAAGAACCCTACAAAAAAGAATTGATCTGCAGCTGGTCGCAAAGCCCGTCTATTAAAATGACCATTTAAGTCTGGTGTATCGGCATATTGATACCCGTTAATATTTTTGAATCCCAAGACGTTGTTTACCGAGGCGTATAGGATCTTTTGCGGACTAATTAAGTAGGCCCAATTAATACTTAAACTATTATAAGGCTTTGTTTTATTGTTCAAAAACCCAGGTTCGTTTGGGTTGGTATAAGTCCTACCTGAAGCCAAGGCATAACTAAACCCAACCTGACTTCTCCAATCGTCGATCCAATATTTCCCAACCACAGATAAATTATGTGTATTAGCAAAATTTGGTTGGGACTTAATGGGGTAGTTTTTATAGTTCCGTTTTGTATCCAAAAAGGAATAACTCAGCCAATAATCGAAACTTTTAATGCTTTTACTATCCCTCCAAAAGAAATCGATTCCCTTGGCAAAACCAGTGCCTTCATTATTATAATGACTATCAAAATTGGTAAACTCGGTATCATATTTCACTAAATGATCATATGCCTTATAATAGGCTTCTGCTCTAAACAATCTTTTATCTGCATTATATTGATAATTAAAAATATAATGGGACGTATTTTGAGTTTTTAAAGTTTGATTAAACTTTAGGATATGACTGGATGGGTTTTGGTAAAAATGACCATACGCCAATGACACCTGACTTTTACCAGACGTTTTATAAGCCAAAGACAGTCTTGGTGCTAAAGTAAAATCTTTAAAAAGCGCACTGTACTCCCCTCTTAATCCTGATTTAAATGCTAACTTTTTGGATATAAAAATATCAGCTTCAGCAAAAGCCGCAGCAATATTGTTATCATAACCATATACTGTATTACTAATACTAGTATCTGAATAGTTTTCCTTAAAATTGGTTGCAAAGTATTCTGATCCAAAATAAAGTTTCAATCGGTTACTGATCCTGTTTTTGAATGTCAATTTTGTATGTACCGAATTTTCAGTGTCCTTAATAGTCCTTTCAATAAAATCAAAATGATTCCTTGCATGCGTATAGCTCACACCTCCAAATAATGTCCAGGTATCGTTTAAAACACCTTGGTATGAACCATTTATATAAACATTATTATTATCCAATTTAAAATGAACGCCCTCACTGTTATTGATATCCTCTTGGATCAATTCAAAATTAGTCGTATCAAATGCCCCATAAAGCTTAAAGAGCCCAGCGTTTGTTTTCTTTCTAAAAACCGCTTCTCCCGATACCGTTTCAAAAGGTTTTATCCAATCGTTCCTATTTGAAGATATAGCATTATAGGGCGCTAAATTTATATAAGAGGCATTTACGCTCAACGCGCTTTTTTCCCATTTCTGGGTATTTCCAAGTGTAGCTCCCACGCTCATAACGCCAATATCGGTCTTTTCTTGATCTGGTTCATCGATCGTATTTAGTAATAGTACACTAGAAAGTGCCTGCCCAAACTCGGCCGAATAACCACCCGTAGAAAATGTAATCCCATCAAATAGAAATGGTGAGTAACGCCCTCGAGTTGGCGTGTTATTTGTTGTAGGCGTGTATGGCGTAAATACGCGAACTCCATCTATAAAAATTTGTGTTTCATTGGCATCGCCACCACGCACAAACAATCGTCCATCCTCAGCTACCGTTGTTGTACCTGGCAATGTTTGCAACGCACCTACAAAATCACCTAAAGCACTTGCTGTAGTAACGACATCCAAAGGTTTTAACACATTCACTTTACTATGGTCTCCTGCCGAAAAAGTACCGGCAGACAGTACCACGGCATCTAAAGTATTCACATCTTCCCGAAGTTTGACAACAAGGTCTTTCATATAGGACACGTCTCCTACCATAGTGAATGTTTCATAAGACAAAAAAGAAACGATTAAAGTTTGCGTTCCTGTTTCGGTGGTGGTGAATGAAAAACGACCTTTTTCATCTGTGGTACTCCCATCGTAAGTGCCTTCTAAATAAATGTTAGCACCTACTATGGGGTTGTTTTTCATGTTAAAAACTGTTCCATTAATAGTTTTTTGGGCACTTATTTGAATCGATATTAATATAATAATGCTAGTTAAAATACATTTCATAGGTAATTTATTCTGTTGTTCATTTTTATTGATGATGCAAATTTGCAACAGAACTCCAGCTAAATAAATTCAATATAACCGAACTGTATATTTTTAATGATGAATTGAATATCCGTGATAAAGCTGTGATGGTAAATAATGTATTTTTTGAATGTAGATTTGCTTATCGTTGCTATTAATAAACAGGACGCTTTTACTCAACAAAAAGCATTTTAAAAACGAATGGCCTTAATTTTTTTTTGCTGTGATTTTTTAATAACTTTAAATGTGATTTTTTTATTTTCCAATAAAATTCACTGCCCATATTCTTTTTCAGGGATTTGCCGTATCACTCTGGGATAAAAGTATAAAAACTTATCATTTAATGCATCAAAAAAAAGCCATAGACAAAAACTATTAAACACATTCAAATTACTAATAATCAGTATTTAACAAATAACACCTAGATTATTAGTTCAACTTTTTAAATGGTCTTATAATAAGCCGTGCAGCTTTGTCAAAATTAATATAATTATAGCCCCAATTAAAGAAAACAATCACTCTATTTCTAAAACCGACCAATGCCATAAGGTGTACAAACATCCAGACAAACCAAGCAAAAAAACCTGCAAATCTAAAACGTTTTAAATCAACAACGGCTTTATTTCTACCTACTGTAGCCATAGACCCCTTATCCTTATATTTAAATTTTTTCAGAGGTTTGCCTTCTATTAATTTTATAAGATTTTTTCCTAGAAGTTCACCTTGTTGAATAGCGGGCTGTGCTACTTGCGGATGGCCGTTTGGATAGTCATCGGTCTGCATCAAACAAATATCTCCTAAAGCAAAAATATTATTATAACCTTCAACCTGATTATATTCATTTACTTTATATCTATTAGCTCGATCTATAAGCACATCTGCCTGAAGCCCCTTCACGGGATTTCCCGTAACACCTGCTGCCCATATTAAAGTTTCAGACTGCAATTCTAAACTTAAATTGGTCTGCACTTTTTTACCATCGTAGTTTTTAACAAATGTATTGCAATGGACTAAAACACCTAGTTTGGAAAGAAATCCTGCTGCTTTTTTAGAAGCATGCTCACTCATAGTAGGTAAAACACGTGAACCTCCTTCTAATAAATATATTTGCATGTCACCCGGAATTAAATCTCGATAATCCCTAGGTAAAATATGGTTTTTAAGTTCAGCAATAGCACCTGCCAGCTCAACACCGGTTGGTCCTCCACCAACAATAACAAAATTTAATAAAGCCTTACGTACCGCTTTATCATTAGTGATGGCTGCCTGCTCAAAATTCTGTAATATTAAACTACGAATATTTAAAGCTTGAGGCACTTTTTTCATAGGCATACCATATGTTTCAATGGATTTATTCCCAAAATAATTGGTCTTAGTTCCTGTGGCTATTACTAAATAATCATAACTTATATCACCAATGCTTGTTATAAGTTCATTTTTTTCTGAATTAATAGAATCAACTTCAGCTAAACGAAAAAAGGTGTTTTTATGATTCTTTAATATTTTACGAAGCGGATACGCAATAGAATCCGGTTCTAGACCAGCTGAAGAAACTTGGTATAATAGCGGCTGAAAGGTATGGTAATTTCGCTTATCAATTAAAACAACCTGAACGTTTTTATTTGCTATTTTTCTAGCAAAGTTAATGCCTGCAAAACCACCTCCAATAACAACAACTCTAGGTAAACTAGATGGGGGAATATTCATAGTAAAATAAGATATGGTGCAAAGATACTACACATAAATATTTTTAGCTATGAACTCATGGTATTTTAATAAAAGAATTTCTTAAAACTAACTATTCCTATCCAGTCGGCAGACAGTCCCGACGCAGAGCGTCGTGGAATGCTTTTCGATTAAAATTATCAAACATAGTTTGGTGTCTGTCCATAGCTATTTGTAAAAACTTTACGACCAGACATCTAGTTTATAAACTCTTAATCATGCTGCCTTATGGAAAGCTAAACCTACATGCACCTCAGTTTGCCAATTAGTTACAATCAAATCCTTATGCGATGTTATAATAGCAAAGCGGTCTTATATCCTTAGCCGAACATTAACGATAAAAAGATTATTTTTACCCCCATTGTAACGTTTTAAAATTTTAGGCTACTTATACAGTAACTAAACCATCACATTGAATAAAGAGTTAGAACACAGTTTTGTTGAATTGCTAGAAAAGCATCAAAATATTATACATAAAGTATGTCGTTTGTATACTAATAATTATGATGCTCACAATGATTTATTTCAAGAAATAACCATCCAACTTTGGAAAGCCTATCCTAAATTTCGAGGAGATGCCAAGTTTAGCACTTGGATGTATAGGGTTGGTTTAAATACAGCAATTACACTTTATAGAAAATCAAAACGAACTATTAATACACAAGATTTTGATGGTGTTGAATTTAAGATAAAAGCAGAGAATTATGATGATACGGAAGAACAGCAACTTAAAATACTTTACAAAGCTGTACATCAATTAAATGATATTGAAAAAGCACTTGTCTTCTTATACTTAGAAGATAAAGACTATAGAGAAATTAGTGAAACTTTGGGAATTAGCGAAGTAAATGCGAGGGTAAAGATGAATAGAATAAAGACGAAGCTTAAAACCATATTAAATCCGTAAGACTATGGATGAATTAGATTTATTAAAGAAGGATTGGAATAAGGATGACAATAATTATCCCAAGCTTACTTATAACGAAATATATAAGATGATTTTAAAAAAATCATCCTCCATTGTTAAATGGATTTTTATAATTAGTTTACTGGAATTTGCTTTTTGGATATCTATATCTTTCTTATTAAAAGATACTGAGAGCATGAAACGCTATGAGGAGTTAGATACCGATCCTATTTTCATGCCCCTAATAGTCATTGGATATGTTATTTTGGCCTTTTTCTTTTATTTGTTTTTTAGAAACTACAGAAGAATATCCACTACAGATAATGCGAAGGTACTCATGGAGAACATTCTCAAAACAAGAAAAACAGTAAAACAGTATGTCGCTTTTAATTTAATCTATTTAGTTGTGGCTACTTTTGCGGCTGTATTTGTTGAGTTGGGTCAAGATCAACTTATTATCGACCAAATAGAACAAGCAGCTGCCAATGGGGAAGTTTTTAAATTTTATGCCACATTTATAATAGCAGCCGTTTTATTTTTAGCATTAGCCATTGGATTATTGTTATTATTCTATTGGCTGGTTTATGGTATTTTATTAAAACGACTCAACCGAAATTATAAAGAATTAAAACGGTTGGAAATTTAAAAAAATGCTCTAACCTCAACAACATCTCCTGGCATTGCAGCGCTAAGACGAATACTTCCTACTCGAACCCGTACCAATCGTAATGTTGGGAAACCAACTGCCGAAGTCATTTTTCGTACCTGTCTAAACTTACCTTCGGTTAAAGTTATTGACAACCATGATGTTGGTCCATGCCTGTCATCCCTTATTTTTTTTGAACGCTTTGGCAAATCTGGAACCTCTTTTAATTTAAAAGCTTTGCAAGGCCTTGTTTGGTATTTTTTACCATCAAAACCTATTTCTACCCCTTCTTTCAATAGCTGAATCGCTTCCTCGGAAATGTTTCCATCTACCTGTGCATAATATTCCTTTTCAACTTTTCGGCTATTAACAAAATCACTCATTTTGCCATCCGTAGTAAGTAATAATAAGCCCTCAGATTTTTCATCTAACCTACCAATGGCCATAATCCCCTCAGGAAAATCATGAAGCGATCCTAAAAATTTCTTCGATTGCTGTTTGGAATCATGACTTTTAAACTGACTTAAATAGCCATCAGGTTTGTAAATCACAAAATGGCGATGCTCGCTTTTAGATACTTCCATTTAAAATACTATAAACGAGTTCCCTAGTTGGTTTTTGTCCGTTTATTTTAGTCCTAACAGCATCAAAGGTCACTTTAAAATCACATCCGGATTTGTAATGGCTACACCCATAAGCCGTACTGCCTTTAATAACGGTTCCTTTCTTACATTTCGGGCAACTCAATTCGTCTGGGTTAGCTTTCTGGGAAGTTTTTTTTGGTTCTAATTTTAACTTGAATGCTTCATCAAAACGGAGCAAACCTTCCAACGTACCAGAATCAGTTTTAAAACCTTTTAAATTAACCGTAGACCCTTTTTGAAGCAACCTGATATATTGCTTTTCGGAAATCTTTTTTCCGGCATAAGAAAAAGGCATTGTGAAATTACAGCCCGATTTATATGCGCTACACCCATAGGCTTTTTTCCCTTTCAAAACACTTCCTTGTTTACATTTTGGACATGTTTCGGCTGTAATCCCTGCTGTCTTTTTTTTGACCGCTTGGGCTTCTCGGTTCTTTATTGTTATTGCATGAGATATATTAGCGCGTTTCGTTTCACTTCTCACCTCATACACTAAAGCATCCACCATACGTTTCATGTTTTTTATAAACGCCCCGGCACTAAACGTTCCCTTCTCAATGTCTTTTAGTTGTTTTTCCCAAGAACCCGTGAGCTCGGCAGATTTTAATAAATCGTTTTGAATCGTATCAATAAGCTGTATGCCCGTAAGCGTAGGCAATACTTGTTTTTTATTACGCTTTATATATTTTCTTTTAAAAAGTGTTTCAATAATATTGGCACGCGTAGACGGCCTTCCAATACCATTTTCTTTCATCAATTCTCGCAAGTCTTCATCATCTACCTGTTTTCCTGCTGTTTCCATAGCACGCAATAAAGAGGCTTCTGTATATTGTTTAGGAGGTTTCGTTTCTTTTTCTAAAAACGAAGGTTCATGGGGCCCTTTCTCCCCTTTAGTAAATACGGGCAATAGTTTATCGTTCTTTGTCTCGTCGAGTGCCTTCGAAGTTTCAAAAACAATACGCCATCCTTTCTCTAAAACCTCTTTTCCCGTAGTTTTAAAGGATACATCTGCAGCCTTACCAACCACGGTAGTATTAGACACCAAGCAATCATCATAAAAAACAGCTATAAAGCGTTTTACTATAATATCGTAGACCTGTTGCTGATTATATTGCAAATTAATCTGAATACCCGTTGGGATAATAGCATGGTGATCTGTTACTTTTTTATCGTTGAAAACTTTAGTTGACTTTCTTATTTTCTTTCCTAAAAGTGACTGTGTCAACTTTGAATAATTTGTTAGCTTTTCAAGAATATTAGGTACCTTAGGATATATATCGTTTGGTAAAAAAGTAGTATCTACTCTAGGATAAGTAACCACCTTTTGTTCATATAATTTCTGAACAATCTTAAGCGTCTCATCTGCCGAAAACCCAAACTTAGTATTGCAATACACCTGCAACCCTGTTAAATCAAAGAGCTTTGGAGCATATTCTTTACCCTTTTTCTTTGTAATAGATGCTATTTCAAAATCACTTTCCTTGACTTTATTAGCTAACGTTTCCCCATCTTCCTTTTTCAAAAAGCGTCCCTCTTCATAACTAAACAACGTTTCCCTATATAACGTTTGTAATTCCCAATATGGCTGGGGCTTAAAGTTTTCAATGTCTTTAAATCTACTAACCACCATTGCTAATGTTGGTGTCTGTACACGACCAACCGACAACACTTGCTTATAACCACCATGTTTTACAGTATACAATCTAGTGGCATTCATGCCGAGCAGCCAGTCACCAATAGCTCTGGAAAAACCTGCATAGTATAAATTATCGTAATCTGAAGCTGGTTTTAAGTTTTCAAATCCTTCTTTAATGGCTTCAGCAGTTAATGAAGAAATCCATAAGCGTTTTACTTCTCCTTTATAATTAGCTTCATTCATCACCCAACGCTGAATCAATTCTCCTTCTTGACCAGCATCCCCACAATTTATAACAACATCTGCCTTATCGAATAGGCTTTTTACAATTTTAAATTGCTTTTGTATTCCTGAATTAGAAACCACTTTTGTTTCAAACTTTTCAGGCAACATAGGTAGATTATTTAAGTCCCAACTTTTCCAATATGGTTTATAATCGTTAGGCTCCTTTAAAGTACATAAATGTCCAAAGGTATAAGTAATAGCATAACCATTACCTTCGTAATAGCCATCACGTTTGGTGCTAGCTCCTAAAACAGAAGCAATCTCACGCGCTACGCTTGGCTTTTCGGCAATACAGACCTTCATTAATTTACGATTATATTTTTATATATAAGAATACGCAAAATAAGGATTTTGATATTGATTTTGAAAAGGAATTATTAGGAGTTATTAACGATAAATCCAACATCAGGATCTTTTTATTTTTATTATTAAAATTTAAGCTTTAAACTTTAATAATTTTTCTTAGCTTCGTAATGAATTAATGAAAAAGCCCCTTTTCAAAAATGACCAAAATAACCTATGCCCTAATAGCACTATGCCTTAGTGTGTATTATAGTTCCGGACAAATAGGTGTTGGAACAACAAACCCCGACCCTTCGTCCATTTTAGATATTACATCTACCAGTCAAGGATTCTTAGCCCCTAGAATGACACAGAGCCAAAGAGATACAATTGGTTGGTATTATCCATGTTACTTCAATAGGCATAATAACAATTTTTATGGAGGCATTCCTCTCGAAAATTCAGCAACAGATTATGCTCAATTGTTATTGGGCAACAGACCCCAAACGACTTAGTTAACTTACAAGTAATACAATAGCGTTAAATTATTTAAAATTAAACAACATCAATTAATTTTTACTACTTTATTTTTTAATGAAAAAGCCCCTTTTCAAAAATGATCAAAATCCATTATGTATTAATAACACTATGTCTTAGTGTGTATTATAGTTTCGGACAAGTAGGTGTCGGAACAACAAACCCCGACCCCTCGTCCATTTTAGATGTTACATCTACAAATCAAGGACTCTTAGTCCCCAGAATGACACAGAGCCAAAGAGATGCCATAACCACTCCTGCCGAAGGATTGTTAATATACAATCTGGACAGCAATTGTTTTCAATACCACAATGGCACAACATGGTCCGATTGCTTAGGTGAATCCCAACAAGCAAATAAGTTAAACTGCAATTCAATTAATGCTAACGGAAATTATGCAGTTGGAGAAACACTAACAAGTGCTAATACAATAACCATAGATGTTTTAGTTAATTCTTATGATACATATACCATCAGCACAAATACCGTTAATGGTTATAGTTTCTCTACTTCTGGAACGTTTTCATCCTTAGGTGTCCATACCATAACATTAACAGGCTCCGGCATCCCTATAGCTGAACAAACAGATACTTTCACCATAGATTTTTCAGGAAATGGCTCCACCTGTAATGTGGATATCAGGGTAACGAATGGGTTTTTAGCAAATTGCTTAGCTTATCTAAATGCTGGATTTACAACAGATGGGATATACACTATTGATTCAGATGGTGCCGGAGGCAACTCAGCCTATGATTGTTATTGCGACATGACCAATGACGGTGGTGGGTGGACGCTTATTTTTAATCACAACATTGCTGGCGGATATTGGACAGGCAATGAAGCCCGTGATGGGCACAATATTAATGCGCCTGGATTAACAACAAATAAATACTCGATATTAAACAAAATGAGCGAGATAAAAAGTGCAACGGATTATGAGTTTAGACTACATTACCCTTCTGTGGGACTCACTAACCATTGGTCACAAACATTTGACCCCAGAAGCGGAAGAACTCCAACGAACCCCAACCCAGTTACTGGATATAACCCAATTAGCATTGATGTGAGTAGCGATAATTGGGGAGGTATTGAGTTTTCTGGAAATTCTACTTACCTAGGAGGTAGTATTGGTCGATATTACCCAAGATACTCCATAGGACTTGAAGTAAACTGGTGGGGTGGTATACGTGCAGGATCAACCACAACAGATCACACACAATTATTTGTTAGATAAACAACCTAAGGTCGCCAACGTAAGCATTTGTATATAAATCTGAATATAGAAATTTGTACGTTTTAAAATTGAACTTTTCTAGGATCGACAGCAATTGTTGTTGGATTGCTTAGTCCTATTCTGGTTATATGACTTCTCCTATCATTGCCATGACTCGGTCTGCTAAATTGTTATTTTTAAGTCATGGCAACAGTAGGAGGCATGCATTATGTTATAAAGAGCCATAAACTAAAGGAAAAATAAAAATCTTTAATTTCGAAAAAGTATTAGAATAAGCCACTTTTCCCTTCTACATGAAAAATTTGATTACCACTCACGCTTTTTATTAAGCTCTTCGAGCGCTTCTAATTCTTTTTGGGGGATTACTTTTAAAAAAGATGGATGTTGTTCGATAGCATATTCGATTTTTTTCACAATCTCATTGGTAGTTTCATTATCGTAGTCGATCTCTAAAGGTTCTTTAATCTCAAAAGATTGTAAAATATTTTTCTTTTTAATACGTAATCCTTTTTTATCAAAAGAGCGCCTAAAGCCATCAATAACAATAGGCACTACAATAGGTTTGTATCGCTTAATAATATGGGCAGTTCCTTTTCTTATGGGTTTAAAGGGCGTTGTTGTACCTTGAGGAAATGTAATCACCCAACCATCGTCTAAAGCCTTTCCGATACTGGAAATATCACTCATCTTGACTTGCCTGTTCACATCTTGTCCTTCAGACCTCCACGTACGTTCAATACTAATAGAACCAACATAAGCCAGTATTTTAGGCAATAGGCCCGCTTTCATAGTTTCCTTGGCCGCTACATAATAGATATTCAACTTAGGATTCCATAAATACCCTACATTTTTTATAGAATCCACACGTCCACTTAAGCTGGCGTTAAAGACGTGGAACATAGCCACAACATCGGCAAAGTAAGTTTGATGATTCGAAATAAACAGTACATTGGTATCTGGTAAGTTTTTAATAATTTCAGAGCCTTCTATCTGTAACTCGTTAAACCCTCTAAAACGACTATGGGTTAATGTGCCTAAAATTCTAATAAGCCACTTTTTTAAAAATAATATATGTCCGAATGGATTTCTTTTAAACAATCCCATAAATCACGCGTCAAAATTGATTGGTTAAATGCAAAAATAACAAATCTATTAAACTACATGTATGGTTTTAACAAGTCTTTAATTTCACTTAGCACCATAGCGGTTGCTCCCCATACAATATGCCCATTTAATTTAAACGCAGGAACCTCAACTTCAGCACTATATGAGGTCGATACTTTTTTAGTGATCACTATACCATCATCTAACAAGTGTTGTAGATCAATTTCAATAATAGCTTCCACCTCATCCTCTTGTTTAATAAAACTTGGTGTATAGCTAGTAGTCCCCAAAAAAGGTTGTACATAAAAATTACTGGGCGGAATATAAACTTGAGATAATTTGCGAATAATTTTTATGGCATCCATAGGCACACCAACTTCTTCAAACGTCTCTCTTACTGCTGCTACCTCTAACGAAGTATCTTGCTTTTCCAATTTTCCTCCAGGAAATGCAATTTGTGCCGAATGCACACCTTTATATGTTTTTCTTAAAATGAGCACAAATTTTGTCTGTTTAGTTATATCCGGATAAAACAGCATCAATACCCCTGCCCTTTTGGCCTTTTTTATGGCCTCTTTTTGTTTTTCCATAAGAGATCTTCGAAAAGGTGGCACCATTTTAAAGTGGGACGATTCGGCTGGAAGCGCTATATTCTTTACTTTTGAAGTTAATTTTAAAAATTCATCAAAATTCATATCTATGAGGCTCGTATTTCTTTTATGTATCTTTTTTTTATTTCTGAACTGTGAAGATAAAAAAACTAAAAAGAAAATTATTACCGAAACTACGGTAACTAAACAGGAGAAAAAAGAAATTACAAAAGACACTATTAAAGAAGTTAAAAGAGCATTTCCTAAGTTAGATTCAAAAAGTGCTATGGCCTTTTTTATGGAGTACGACAAACATCATAAAGAAAATAAAGTACGCATTACTACAGATTTTGGAATTATTGATATCTTGTTATTTAACGAAACAAAATTCCATCGTTCCAACTTCATCTTCTTAACAAAACAGAAATATTTTAACGGTACACAGTTTTATAGGGTTATCAATAACTATATAGTGCAAGCGGGCAATAGCGATGACAAAAAAACAGCTAGGAAACGTGCCCATATTGGAAGGTACTTATTACCGCCTGATACAAAACGAGGGTTTAAGCATGATAGAGGTGCCGTATCGATGCCCAGCAGTGAAATTAACAACCCGTATAAATTAGCATCGCCTTTTGAGTTTTTTATTGTACAACAAAAGGGCGGTGCCCATTTTTTAGATGGTGACTACACTATCTTTGGTAAAGTAATAAGAGGTATGGATGTTGTTGATAAAATTGCTGCCGTTGAAACCGATGATGGGGATTGGCCCGATAAAAATATTTACATTAGAAACGCCGAGATTATTGATTAGTTATTGACCTAAGGTCGATTATTATTTCACTAACTATATCGTTGTCCGATAGCACCTTTCGTTTCCAGTTTATGAGCATTCTAAGATAAAAACTCACATCGAAGAGACATGCTATATTTTACATTCAAATTGATTTCATATTTACCTCTCGACCCAAAATTCACCAAATAAAAGTTTTAATACTGTTTATAACGATTACAAAAACATGTACTTAGCTTGATTGGAGTCGTTTAAATCACTTCATTAACAAAATTTAAACTTCTACTGTTTTATTCAATTTGAAAATCCTTTTTAATTTCATACTTTGCATACAATAAACTATTCACATAGCAAATGGTAGATATTACAAGAATTTTTGATTTTCCATATTATCAGTTAGAAACGTATAATTTAGATAAAGTATTCACCTCTAAGTATAATGGTAAATGGCATTCTATTTCAACTCAAGAATATATTAATCAAGCTAATGCTATTAGCAGGGGCTTGTTACGTTTGGGTGTGCAACCAAATGATAAAATAGCTATTATTTCTTCAACAAATAGAACCGAATGGAATGTTTTAGACATTGGAGTACTTCAAACCGGCGCGCAAAATGTACCAATTTATCCAACCATTGCCGCTGAAGATTACGAATACATTTTAAACCATTCTGAATCTATCTATTGTTTTGTTTCTGATGCTGAAGTTTTGGACAAGTTAAACACGATCAAAAGCAATACAAAACTTAAGGGTGTTTATACTTTTAATGATATTAAAGGTGAAGAAAGCTGGAAAGCCGTTTTAAAATTAGGTGAAGACACCAGTAATCAAAACGAAGTTGATGCCAGGAAAGAAGCTGTTAAACCTCATGATTTAGCCACTTTAATTTATACCTCGGGCACTACAGGGAAACCAAAAGGCGTGATGCTATCCCACAACAACCTAGTATCTAATGTATTGGACAGTTTACCTAGGGTTCCTTTAGAAATAGGTAAATCTAAAGCATTAAGCTTCTTACCCGTATGTCATGTGTTTGAAAGAATGATATTATACCTATATCAATATTGTGGTATAGAAATATATTTTGCTGAAAGTCTTGAAACTATAAGTGATAACTTAAAAGAAATCAAACCAAATATCATAACAGCCGTACCTAGGCTTTATGAAAAAATGTATGATAAAATAATCGCCAAGGGAACAGAATTAAAAGGCATAAAAAAAATATTGTTTTTCTGGGCCGTAAACTTAGGTTTAAAATATGAGCCTTATGGTAAAAATGGCTGGTGGTATGAATTTCAATTAAAAATAGCGAACAAACTTATCTTTAATAAATGGCGGGAAGCCTTAGGAGGAAATATTAACACGTTGGTATCTGGAAGTGCCGCACTGCAACAACGATTAATCAGGGTGTTTTCTGCTGCGAAAATGGAAATACTCGAAGGGTATGGATTAACAGAAACATCTCCTGTAATTTCTGTAAATTGTCCGTTTAATAAAGGTATTAAGATTGGAACTGTTGGTCGCATTATAGATAACGTTGAAGTTAAAATAGCTAGTGATGGAGAAATTTTAGTAAAAGGTCCTAATGTCATGCTCGGCTATTTTAAAGACCCTGAGAGAACTAAGGAAGTTATGACCGAAGACTATTTCCATACTGGTGATATTGGAGAAATAGATAGCGATAATTTCTTAAAAATCACCGACCGTAAAAAAGAAATGTTCAAAACATCCGGTGGAAAATACGTAGCCCCCTCATTATTAGAAAATCAATTCAAACAATCAAGATTTATTGAACAAATAATGATTATTGGAGAAGGTGAGAAAATGCCTGCTGCATTAATTCAACTTAATTTTGAATTTGCTAAAGAATGGGCAAGACGACATGGTATAACATTCCAATCTAACAACGACATGATCACCAATCCTCAATTATTAGAGCGGATTCAAGAAGAAATTGACGCAGCCAACAGACATTTTGGTAAATGGGAACAAATTAAAAAATTCGAAATCACCCAAGATATCTGGTCTATTGATTCTGGTCATTTAACGCCTACCATGAAAATGAGAAGAAAAGTAATTAAAGCAAAATATACAGATTTAATAGAAAAAATCTACAGATCATAACTTAACCCCGTATTATGCATTAAAAAACCTATGGCACCATAGAACTAATTAAAAAACTAGTATCTTGCTATACTTTCTTGGTTTTATTGTATATATGAGATTCTAATGCAGAATACAGGTTAAAGATCACGAAACACATTTTCAATACTCTCTCAATTAAATTGTGTTAAGTTTTACATCAATTTATTATGCATGCATAATAAAATTTTATATATTTGGTCACCAACTGAATATTATGAAAGATAAAACTATTGACTATATACTAAGAACGACATGGCTTGCAGTCCAAAAAATGTACAATGAAGAAGCTGCAAAATTTGAAAGCACTATGGCAACCGGGTTCACTTTATTGAGTATAGACCCAGAAAAAGGTACACCTTCAACTGCTTTAGGGCCTAAAATGGGAATGGAAGCCACTAGTTTATCTAGAATATTAAAAACTATGGAATATAAAGGACTCATTGAACGCAAACCCAATCCAGAAGATGGTCGTGGTGTGATCATTTCCCTTACCGAATGTGGCCTTGAAAAAAGGGGCTATTCAAGGGATAAGGTTTTAACATTTAACGAAGCTATACGAGATAATATATCAGAAGAAAAATTGAAAAGTTTTTACGAAGTAGCCGAAGTTATAAATGATATGGTAACAAATAAAAAAATATATAATCAAAACGATTAGTAGTATAAAATGAGTAAACGTAGAATAAAAAAAGTGGCCATTATAGGCTCTGGTATTATGGGTAGCGGTATTGCTTGCCATTTTGCTAATATTGGCGTAGATGTTTTATTACTTGACATTGTTCCAAGAGAACTCAATGAAAAAGAAAAATATAAAGGTTTAACACTTGAAGATAAAGTAGTTAGAAACAGATTGGTTAACGATGCACTCGCAACATCATTAAAATCAAAACCCTCCCCTATTTATCATCCAAAATTTGCAAACCGTATTACAACAGGCAATCTGGAAGACGATATTGCGAAAGTAGCAGAGGTTGATTGGATCATGGAGGTCGTCGTTGAACGATTAGATATAAAACAACAGGTTTTCGAATCACTTGAAAAGTACAGGACCCCAGGAACTTTAATTACAAGTAATACGTCTGGTATTCCTATTAAGTTTATGAGCAAAGGTCGTAGTGAAGACTTTCAGAAGCATTTCTGCGGAACACACTTTTTTAATCCTGCTCGCTACTTAAAATTATTTGAAATCATTCCTGGCCCTAAAACAGATCCTTCGGTTTTAGAGTTTCTTAATGGTTATGGGGAGCAGTTTTTGGGAAAAACATCTGTAGTCGCTAAAGACACCCCTGCTTTTATTGGAAACCGTATTGGTATTTTTAGTATCATGAGTTTATTCCATACCGTTAAGGACATGGGATTAACGATTGAAGAAATTGATAAATTATCAGGCCCCGTTATTGGCAGACCTAAATCTGCAACATTTAGAACCGTTGATGTTGTTGGTTTAGATACTTTGGTTCATGTCGCAAACGGCATTGCAGAAAACTGTAAAGATGATGAACGCTTAGCGCTTTTTAAATTACCGGATTTCATCAACACTATGATGGAAAACAAATGGTTAGGAAGCAAAACCGGACAAGGATTTTATAAGAAAACCGTTTCTGATGAAGGCAAAAAAGAAATTCTATCCTTAGATTTAAATACCTTAGAATACCGTTCTGCACAAAAGGCAAAATTCGCTACTCTGGAACTTACTAAAACCATCGATAAGGTTGTGGATCGATTTAAAGTACTGGTCTCTGGCAAGGATAAAGCAGGTGAATTTTATAGAAAAAGCTTTGCTGCTTTATTCGCCTATGTTTCTAATCGTATTCCCGAAATAACAGACGAACTATATAAGATCGATGATGCGATGAAAGCTGGTTTTGGTTGGGAACATGGCCCTTTCCAAATTTGGGATGCTATAGGTGTTGAAAAAGGTATAGAAATAATAAAAGCTGAAGGCTTAACGCCAGCTGCTTGGGTGAACGATATGCTAGCCGCTGGAAGCAAATCTTTTTATTCTGTTAAAGAAGGGGCTACTTATGCTTACGATATTCCAAAGAAAACACAAGAAAAAATACCAGGCCAGGATGCGTTTATCATCTTGGACAATATTAGACAATCTAATGAAGTATTTAAAAACTCAGGGGTCGTTATTGAAGATTTAGGAGACGGCATATTAAACTGCGAATTCCAATCTAAAATGAATACCATTGGAGGTGATGTTTTAGCAGGACTTAATAAAGCGATCGATTTAGCTGAAAAAGAATACCAAGGGCTCATTGTTGCTAATCAAGGTCCTAATTTTTCAGTTGGCGCTAACATCGGTATGATTTTCATGATGGCGGTTGAACAGGAATATGAAGAGCTTAATGCGGCCATCAAGTATTTTCAAGATACCATGATGCGTATGCGCTACTCCTCCATTCCAACCATTTCGGCACCACATGGCATGTCTTTAGGAGGTGCCTGCGAATTATCTATGCACGCCGATAAAGTAGTGGCAGCTGCCGAAACCTATATTGGCTTAGTTGAATTTGGTGTAGGCGTTATTCCTGGTGGTGCTGGTTCTAAAGAAATGGCCTTAAGAGCTTCTGATACGTTTAGAAAAGGTGATGTAGAATTAAACATCTTACAAGAATATTTTTTAACTATCGGTATGGCCAAAGTGGCAACGTCTGCTTATGAAGCTTTTGATATGGGCGTGCTCCAAAAAGGCAAAGACATTGTTGTTATTAATAAGGACAGACAAATAGCTACTGCAAAAGCACATGCAAAATTAATGGCAGAAGCCGGTTATACACAGCCCATAAAACGCAACGATGTAAAAGTGCTCGGAAAACAAGCATTGGGCATGTTTTTAGTGGGCACCGACTCTATGGAAGCTGCAAACTACATAAGTGAGCATGACCATAAAATAGCAAACAAATTAGCTTATGTTATGGCTGGAGGCGATTTATCAGAACCTACTTTAGTAAGCGAACAATACCTATTGGATCTTGAGCGCGAAGCCTTCTTAAGTTTATGTACAGAACGTAAAACCCTAGAACGCATTCAGCATATGTTGAAGACGGGGAAACCACTTCGTAATTAGAAGCCCTCTGTCTTCGGCATCTCCCCATTGGGGAGAACCATAAAAAACAAATAGATCTATATTTTGAATAAAAAAATTGAAATTAACATATAAATAAAATCCTATTGACCCCTAATAGGAATTCCCCCTTTGGGGGTTAGGGGGCTAATATGAAACAGGCATATATAGTAAAAGCATACAGAACAGCAGTTGGCAAAGCCCCAAAGGGTGTCTTTCGTTTTAAAAGAACTGACGAATTGGCTGCAGAAACCATTCAATACATGATGAAGGAATTACCCCAGTTAGACAAAACTCGCATTGACGATGTTATTGTTGGTAATGCGATGCCAGAAGGATCTCAGGGTTTAAATATGGCACGCCTTATCTCTTTAATGGGATTAAACAGTGTGGATATTCCAGGAGTGACCGTAAATCGTTTTTGCTCATCGGGTATTGAAACCATTGGTATTGCCACTGCAAAAATACAATCTGGAATGGCCGATTGCATTATTGCCGGAGGTGCAGAAAGTATGAGCGCCGTACCGATGACAGGTTTTAAACCTGAATTAAATTACGACATTGCAAAAGCTGGTCACGAAGATTATTATTGGGGCATGGGAAATACTGCAGAAGCCGTTGCCAACCAATTTAAAGTATCTCGTGAAGATCAAGATGAGTTTGCTTATAATTCGCATATGAAAGCTTTAAAAGCACAAGCTGAAGATCGTTTTCAAGATCAAATCGTACCTATTAAAGTGGAACAAACTTATATTGATTCAAATGGTAAAAAAGCCAATAAATCATATACGGTAACAAAAGATGAAGGTCCTCGCGCCGGAACAAGTTTAGAAGCTCTAGCTAAGTTAAGGCCCGTTTTCGCTCAAGGCGGTAGTGTCACTGCTGGAAACTCTTCACAAATGAGTGATGGTGCAGCCTTTGTAATGGTCATGAGTGAAGCCATGGTAAAAGAATTAAACCTAGAACCAATAGCACGTTTAGTAAACTATGCAGCAGCAGGTGTAGAACCACGTATCATGGGAATCGGTCCCGTAAAAGCCATACCAAAAGCATTAAAACAAGCTGGTTTACAACAATCAGATTTAGAGCTTATCGAATTAAATGAAGCATTCGCATCGCAATCTTTAGCGGTCATTAGAGAATTAAATCTCAACCCGGATATTGTAAACGTGAATGGAGGTGCCATAGCATTAGGACATCCACTTGGTTGTACAGGAGCCAAATTATCTGTGCAACTCTTTGATGAAATGCGTAAACGCCATATGAAAGGAAAATATGGAGCAGTTACCATGTGTGTAGGAACAGGCCAGGGAGCCTGTGGTATTTTTGAGTTTTTGAATTAAAGCCCCTTTGCCTACGGCATTTCCCCAAAGGGGAAAATAAAATAGCACCGTAGTTTAACCAAAAAGGTAGATTTAAAAAAAAGTTAAAAATAGGATAGTGCAAATTTTAAAATAACGTACAATTAAAATACCCGACAAATCCCCTTTCTTTCGGAAAGGGTAAGGGATAGAAACAAATGGAAGCAACAGAAAAAGAATTATTAAGAGGAGGTCAATTCCTTGTAAGAGAAACCAATTGTGAAGATGTATTCACTCCTGAAGATTTCAATGAGGATCAGTTAATGATGAAAGAAGCTGTAACTGAATTTGTTGACAGGGAAATTTGGGCTAATAAAGCCCAATTTGAAAAAAAGGACTATGCGTTAACGGAGTCCTGTATGCGAAAAGCTGGAGAACTTGGGTTCTTAAGCGTCTCCGTTCCCGAAGCCTATGGTGGTATGGGCATGGGCTTTGTAGACACTATGCTTGTTTGCGATTATATTTCTGGTGCCACTGGCTCATTTAGTACAGCTTTTGGTGCACATACCGGAATTGGTACCATGCCCATTACGCTTTATGGTACCGAGGAACAAAAACAAAAATATGTCCCCAAATTAGCTTCTGGCGAATGGTTTGGTTCATATTGCTTAACAGAGCCCAGTGCTGGTAGTGATGCCAATTCAGGTAAAACAAAAGCCGTACTTTCCGAAGACGGAAAAAGCTACAGCATTACAGGGCAAAAAATGTGGATTTCCAATGCTGGTTTTTGTAGTTTAATGATTGTTTTTGCCCGTATTGAAGACGATAAGAACATTACTGGATTTATAGTAGAATACGACCCTGAGAATCCTAATGGCATTACTATGGGAGAAGAAGAGCATAAACTGGGGATCCGTGCATCATCTACAAGACAGGTTTTCTTTAATGAGACTGTTGTCCCTATTGAAAATATGCTATCCACAAGAGGTAATGGATTTAAAATAGCCATGAATGCCTTAAATATTGGCAGAATAAAACTTGCAGCAGCTTGTTTGGATGCACAGCGCCGTGTTATAACAGAATCCATAAAATATGCCAACGAGCGTATTCAATTTAAAACACCCATTTCCAGTTTTGGAGCTATTCGCCAGAAAATAGCAGAAATGGCAACGAACTGCTGGGTAGGAGAAGCTGCAAGCTATAGAGCTGCAAAAAACATAGAAGACCGTATTCTTTTACGTCGTAATAACGGAAAAGACACCCACCAAGAAGCTGAATTAAAAAGTGTCGAAGAATATGCTATTGAATGTTCTATTTTAAAAGTCGCTGTTTCTGAATATACACAAAGATGTACCGATGAAGGTATCCAAATATTTGGAGGCATGGGCTTCTCTGAAGAAACGCCTATAGAATCAGCATGGCGAGATGCCCGTATAGCAAGAATTTATGAAGGTACCAATGAAATAAATAGGATGCTTTCAATTGGTATGCTTATTAAAAAAGCCATGAAAGGCCATGTAGATGTTTTAACGCCGGCCATGGCTGTTAAAGAGGAGTTGGTAGGCATTCCATCTTTTGAAGTACCTGACTATTCTGAGCTGTTTTCTGAAGAAAAAAACATCATACAAAACCTTAAAAAACTCTTCTTAATGGTAGCTGGAGCTGCTTTACAGAAGTATGGCGAAAAAATTGAAGAACAGCAGCAACTCATGTTGGCAGCATCAGATATTTTAATACAAATATACATTGCTGAATCTGCTATTTTACGTGCTGAAAAAATGGCCAAGAAAGAAGGTGAAGCCACAGTTAAAGAACAGATTGCTATGGCTAAATTAAACTTATTCCATGCTATAGATGTTATTGAAACTGCAGGTAAACATTCCATCATTTCATTTTCCACTGGCGATGAGCAACGTATGATGCTCATGGGGTTAAAACGTTATATTAAATATGTTAATATGCCAAATATTATAGAACTAAGAAATATTATAGCAGACAAAGTAACTAAAGAAAATAAATACTGTTTTTAGTATCAATAAAATAATTTGTGACTAACTCAATTTTAAAAACGCTCCGGACTTATTTTCGCAGCGTTTTTTTATTTTATACCGCTTCTCATTTGAACTGGCATTATGTTAAACTTGGAAAATATGTCCCTGTTTTAAATATCGCATACGTCTTATACCAATTATGAATTAAAATGAGCTACAGAAAACGATATTGCTTATTTGTTTTAGCCTGCTGCGAGTTATTTGCATAGCCTAAGCTATGGAAATGATGAGTAAAGTGATAAAACAAATTAATGAATGAGTTTGAATAGCGTATTTTAATTCATAATTGGTATTAATAATATAAACCAACTAGAGATCAACCATGATCTTACTTAAATTTAACTATATTTATATCAGATCGAGCGCAGGTTTAACCAACTTAAAACTTAAGATTATGAAAGTATCTATTATAATTGCATTGGTAACAATGGCCACCTTTTCTAGTTTATCCTGTAAAGCACAAGTTGAAAAAACACTAAAACCAAAATTAGAAAACATCTCTTGGATTTCCGGTCAATGGAAAGGAGAAGCTTTTGGAGGCCAAGTAGAAGAAAATTGGAGCAAACCATCTGGTGGCTCCATGATGGCAACTTTTAAACTCATTAACAATAATGCCGTATCATTTTATGAAATCGAAATAATTCGTGAAATAGAAAACACCCTTATTCTTCAATTAAAGCATTTTAATAACGATTTAACAGGATGGGAAACAAAAGATGAAACAGTAGATTTTCCTCTTAAAGAAATAACCGCTAATAAAGTTGTTTTTGAAGGCATGTCCTTTGAAAAAATAAGTAACAATGAAATGAACGTATATGTTGATATACATAAAAAAAATGGTTCTATAGAAACCGTTAAGTTTAATTATACCAAATAATAGACAATAAATACATGAAGCTAATAGATTAACATGACCCTGGGTTTATTTTCGTTATCTTTAAAACATTAATTTTCGGTCATGAAGTCTATCGTTTCTATTTTATTTATTTGCTTAGCCTTATCGCTCTTTTCCCAATCAAATTCTAACAATAACACAAATAAAGAACATGCAGCTCTAATTGTACAAAAACATATAGCTCCCTTTAACAATAGGGATTTAGAACAATTTATCAATGCTTTTGATGCGAATGTTTCCGTAAACAAGTTTCCAAACGATACCATGTACCTGGGCCGTGACAAACTAAAGGAAAATTATGCACGTTTTTTTAAAGAAAATAAAAAATCAAATGTTAAGGTACTAAACAGAATGGTTCTCAAAAATACAGTGGTCGATGAAGAATTGAGTACCATAAATTATAGGACCGATCGCCATATCACTATTTATAAAACAGATCATGAAGCTATCCATTCCATGACTTTTTTGCATAACTCTAAAACGACTTCAAATCCAGAGCGTGTTGTTAACAAACAGCTAGAAGCTTATAACAAAAGGGATATAGGGGCATTTGTGGCAACGTATTCCAGTAATATTAAACTATACAGGTATCCAAATGACCTAATTTCTGAAGGCCACCAAGCCATCCGTACAGCATATGTCTCATTCTTTGAAAAAGCACCAGATTTGAATGCTCAAATTGTAAATAGAATGGTATTGGGCAATAAAGTAATTGATAATGAAAAAGTTACTTTTAATGGTAATACTTTTTATGCAATTGCCATTTATGAAGTTCAAAACGAAAAAATCACAAAAGTCACATTCATTCAATAAAAAAATGAAATATACCCCGTTATTACTTTTACTATTAATTCCGTCGATCATCATTCCTCAAACCAATCAGCAATTATATGATATTATTGATGCCGTTTCATCAGAACGCATCAAACAAGATATTCAAACACTTGTAAATTTTGGAACAAGAAATACGTTTAGTGATACGATTTCAAACACTAGAGGTATTGGAGCAGCAAGGCGATGGATAAAATCTGAATTTGAAGCTATCTCAAAAGATTGCAACCATTGCCTCGAAGTCTTTTATCAAAAAGACTTTGTTACCAATAATAATAATAATAATAATAATAATAATAATAATCGTGTACCACACGATGCATGGGTTGTTAATGTGGTTGCCATTCAAAAAGGCACAAAATACCCCAACCGCTTTATTATTATGAGTGGTGATATTGATTCTCGTGCTAGTGACACTATGGATTTTACTACAGATGCTCCTGGAGCCAATGATAATGCTTCCGGTATGGCAGGAACCATAGAAGCTGCCAGGGTTTTATCTAAATATACATTTGAAAGCAGTATTATCTATGTTGGTCTGTCTGGTGAAGAACAAGGCCTTTTTGGTGGTGCCGGACTAGCAAAATATGCTCAGGAAAAAGCCTGGGATATTATTGGAATTTTCAATAACGATATGATCGGAAATATAAAAGGAGTTGATGGGGTCATTGATAATCGTTCCTTCAGGATTTTTTCAGAACCTGTACCTCCAAACGAAACAGAACGCCAAAGAAGACTTCGTCGATTCTATGGTGGTGAAGTAGATGGTATTTCACGTCAATTGGCACGCTACGTTCATAAAACCACAAAAACCTATATGCCAGAGATGCATCCTATGATGGTTTATAGGTTGGACAGGTTTGGGCGCGGTGGTCACCATCGTCCATTTAACGATTTAGGATATGCAGGGATTCGTATCATGGAAGCCCATGAGAACTACACACAACAGCATCAGGACATTCGTGAAGAAAATGGTATAAAATATGGCGACGTTATAGACCATGTAAATTTTGATTATGCAAAAAAACTCACCGCAGTAAACGCTATAAATATGGCAAGTTTGGCTAAGGCACCACCAGCACCAAAACATGTTAGTATTGGAGGCATTGTAGAACCTGCTGCAAAATTTAAATGGGATAAAGTTAAGGGGGCCAAAGGCTATAAAATTTACTGGAGAAATACCACCTCTCCTACTTGGGATCATAGCAGATATGTTGGAGATGTCTCAGAATTCACATTAGATGGTATTGTTATTGATAATTATTTTTTCGGAATAGCCTCTGTTGGTGAAAATGGTTTTGAAAGTGTTGTTGTATTTCCTAATAATGTCTTTAGGAATTAAAAACATTAACAAATCCTTAAGAACCTTTTTATTTAATTTTGAGCAAAAGCTAAAATAATGACCTATCGTTTATATCTATTATACCTTTTATTAGTAATGCCATGTGTTTCCATAAGCGCCCAAGGGTTACTTTCAGAAAAAAACAATTTTACCAGACAGGACACCTTAAGAGGTTCTATAACCCCAGAACGTTCCTGGTGGGATTTAAATTATTATCACTTGGATATTAAGGTAGATCCAGATAAAAAATTCATTTCTGGAAAAAACACCATTCAGTATACCGTTTTAAAGGATCATTCTGTGATGCAAATTGATTTGCAGGCACCTCTAAACCTTACCAAAGCCATTCAGAACGATAAAGAATTAAAAATAAAACATGATGGTAATGCCCATTTTATAAATCTTATTGAAAAACAAAAAATAGGAGACATATATACTATTGAGATCCATTATCAAGGCAATCCAAAAGAAGCTGTTAGAGCACCTTGGGATGGTGGGATTTCATGGAAAAAAGACCAAAACGGAAACCATTTTGTAGCGTCTTCTTGCCAAGGTTTAGGTGCTAGTGTGTGGTGGCCCTGTAAAGACCATATGTATGATGAAGTAGACAGTATGCTTATTAGTGTAAATGTACCTAAAAACTTAATGAATGTTTCTAATGGCCGATTAAGACGTGTAGAACAATATACCGATACAAAAACATATAGTTGGTTTGTTAAAAACCCTATAAATAATTATGGTGTTAATATAAATATTGGCGATTATGCTAACTTCTCGGAAGTCTATAATGGGCTAGGCGGACATTTAGATATGGATTATTATGTGCTTAAGGACAATCTTGAAAAAGCCAAAGAACAGTTTAAGCAAGCACCAAAAATGATGAAAGCTTTCGAGCATTGGTTTGGCCAGTACCCCTTTTATGCAGACAGTTTTAAACTAGTTGAAGTACCTTATTTAGGCATGGAACACCAAAGTAGTGTGACTTATGGAAATGGTTATAAAAATGGTTATTTGGGTAATGATCTATCGGGCACAGGTTGGGGTTTAAAATTCGACTTCATTATTATTCATGAAGCGGGACATGAATGGTTCGCAAATAACATTACAAACAAGGATGCTGCAGATATGTGGATTCATGAAGGTTTTACGACGTACTCTGAAAATTTATTTCTGGATTATTATTATGGAAAAAAAGCGTCTGCTGATTATGTTATTGGTACTAGAAAAAACATTCAAAACGATAGGCCTTTAATTGGACATTATGGTGTAAATAGTGAAGGTTCAGGAGATATGTACTATAAAGGTGCCAATATGCTACATACGCTTAGGCAACTTATTGAAGATGATGAAAAATGGCGGCAAATTTTACGTGGATTAAATAAAGATTTCTTTCATCAAACGGTGACGACACAACAAATCGAAAATTATTTAAGTGATAAAACAGGTATAGATCTCACAGAATTTTTTAATCAATACCTAAGAACCACAAAAATCCCAACACTTGAATATGCCATTGATAAAAATGAATTAAAATATCGTTGGACCCATATTGTTGATAAATTCGATATGCCCATTCAAGTTCGTATTAATGGAAATGAGCAATGGTTATTTCCGAAATCCGATTGGCAAAAAATAACATCAGAATTAAACATTGTATCATTTGAAGTCGATCGGGATTTTTATATTGATGTAAACAAACTTTAAGAATATTGGAAATTACCGAGCTATATTTTAAAACAGATACCGAATGGCGTGACTGGTTGCACGCAAACCACAATATCTCTAAAGGTGTTTACCTCATCTTTTATAAAGTGGAAAATAAAGAAGCCTCCATGCGCTGGGAAGAAGCTGTAAAAGTAGCACTTTGTTATGGTTGGATAGATTCCACAGTAAAAAGTCTGGGTCATGGAAAGCGCCGACAACGCTTCTCTCCTAGAAATCCAAAAAGTGTATGGAGTGCCTTGAACAAAAGGTACATAGAAGAATTAACCGCCAATAATTTAATGCACAAAAGCGGTCTTAAAATTATTGAAACCGGAAAACAAAATGGGTCGTGGACCGCTCTGGACGAGGTTGAAAAAGGCATCATTCCAGAAGCATTACAATTGGCCTTTGATAAAAACCCCACAGCCTTTAACAACTATAACAATTTTGCACCTTCATACAGAAAAGGGTATCTATATTGGGTCAGCCAGGCCAAAAGAGAAGAAACCAAACAAAAGCGTATTTCTGAAATTATAAAGCTTTGCGAAGCCAATATAAAAGACAGAGGGGGTTGGTAAGCTAGATGCCGCTTATAAAACTCCCATAAGGGTCTTTAAACTGAATGCCCTCTGTAAATCTCTGTTTGCTCAATTGTTTATATTCCACTAAAGCCCAAAGTACAAACTCCTTCATAAAATAACGATCCTGTTTAGATACATTGGGTTGGTATGCACCTAACAAATCATCTAACGGGGAAATAGCATCCAACACACGCCTATATTCTTTATCACGTAAATCATCCAACAGCTCAAAACCATCTTTCTGATTAAAAAACCAGGATACAATAGCATCATAAGGGCTTTCATCCTCTTGCTTTTTTAGCTTTTCTATCTTTGGAAAAAATTCACCAAACAAGCTCTTAACAGCTTCGCCTATTAAATTATAGGCAACCACTGCCGCTCCCTCCTGCTCGCCTTCATAAACCAATTCTACTTTTCCTGTAATAGAGGGAATAATACCCACAAAATCGCTTAAACGTAACATAGTTGTTTTATCGCCCGATATCAAGACCCTACGTTCGGCTGTGCTTAACAAATTTTCTAATGCTGTAATACTCAATCGTGCGCTTACACCACTTTTAACATCTATAAAATCATTTTTACGAGCTTCAAAAACTATTTGTTCCAATAAATCCCTGGCCAAATCGGGAACTAAAACAGTCTGCTTTTGACCTTCCGCTAATTTGGCTTCCTGTTCTGTTATTAACCGGGCCGTTTCTATATCTATTGGGTAATGTGTTAAAATTTGAGAGCCTATTCTATCTTTTAAAGGGGTTACAATACTTCCCCTATTGGTATAATCTTCGGGATTTGCCGTAAATAAAAACTGAATATCCAATGGTAAACGTAATTTGAAGCCTCTAATTTGAATATCGCCCTCTTGCAAAATATTGAATAATGCCACTTGAATTCTAGCTTGCAAATCGGGCAATTCATTAATTACAAAAATACAACGATTTGCTCTTGGTATCATACCATAATGAATCACGCGATCGTCTGCATAGCTTAATTTTAAATTAGCAGCTTTAATAGGATCTACATCGCCAATAATATCAGCTACCGTGACATCTGGTGTTGCCAATTTTTCTGCAAAACGCTCGCTCCTATGCAACCATGAAATAGGTGTATCGTCCCCTTTTTCCTTTATCAGTTCCACTGCAAACCTTGAAATAGGTTGCAACGGATCATCATTAATCTCGGAGCCCTCAACATAAGGAATATAGTCGTCCAGTAAGTTCAACATTAAACGGGCCAAACGTGTTTTTGCCTGTCCCCGTAACCCTAAAAGATTGATGTTATGACGTGATAGAATAGCACGTTCCAACTCAGGAATCACGGTATTTTCGTAACCGTGAACCCCTTCAAAGGTTGTTTCTTTATTTTTTATTTTCTGAATGAGATTGGCTCTCAATTCATCTTTAATAGATTTAGGTTGATAACCTGCTTTTTTTAATTCGCCTAATGTTTTTATGTCCATATTTGCCTCTCCCTAACCCTCTCCAAAAGAGAGGGAACTGTTATGGGGTGTATTATGATTTAACTTTATTTTTTTACTAAAATTTTCTTTTAAAAAATTTGATAAAAGTATTTGCTCCTCCCCTTCGGGGAGGTTGGGTGGGGCTTACCCCCTAATCCGCTTCTTTCTATTCGTTTCATAATCTTCAAAAATCATTTCTCCCAATCCTTTCAACCCAGTATAAAATGCCTTGCCTTGATTGGCATAGGTAAACTCCCTTACAAACTGCATCAAATAAGGATCTTGAGCAATCATAAATGTTGTAATAGGAATATGTAAGCGCCTTGCCTGCTGTGCCATCGCATAACACTTATTTACAATGTGCTTATCCAGTCCATTACTGTTTTTATAGTACTGACCATCGGGCAAACGCAAACAGCTAGGCTTCCCATCCGTAATCATAAAAATTTGCTTGTTGGTATTTCTTTTTCTTCGTAGTAAATCCATTGCCAATTGTAAACCGGCGACCGTATTAGTATGGTACGGCCCTACTTTTAAATAAGGCAGATCTTTAATTTCAATCTGCCAGGCATCATTGCCAAAAACCAAAATATCCAAGGTATCCTTTGGATAGCGCGTCGTAATTAATTCGGCCAATGCCATAGCCACTTTTTTAGCTGGCGTAATACGATCTTCACCATAAAGAATCATACTGTGGCTGATATCGATCATTAAAACTGTGCTCATTTGTGATTTATGGAGTGTTTCTTCAACCACCAAGTCTTCTTCCGACAGGTTAAAATCTCCAATACCGTGACTGATCTGGGCATTTTTTAAACTTTCGGTCATAGATACTTTATCTAAAGCATCCCCAAATTGATAATTTCTATACGCACCTGTATGCTCATCCCCTAACCCTATGCCTTTACTCTTATGGTTGCCTTGTCCGCTACGTTTAATCTTCCCAAAAATATGATCTAAAGCTTGCTGGCGAATAGCACGCTCCGTTTTTGCGGTAATTGTCATCCCCCCGTTACCATCAGGATCTATGGCTTCTCTTATATAGCCCTTCTTTTTTAAATCCTCAATAAAATCATCAACAGTATAGTCATCGGTGCTAAGTTTATATTCCTTGTCCAATTCCCGCAACCAATCAATAGCTTCGTCAAAATCACCCGAAGTGTACGTAATAAGTTCTTTGAAAACCTCAAAAAAATTATCAAACGGCGATTGATAAGGCTTTTCATATTTTTTAAATACGAATCCTTTCCTTATGGCTTTATCATTTCTCATAGCCCTATAAAAATACTATATTTTTCTATAATATTATATTAACATCTCATTAAGAATCTCACATTTAGTTTTTCTTATCTTTATTCGGATTAATCCGAATATATAATGAAAAGAACCTTTTTTTTATTGACACTATTAGCTTCAATCCCTATATTATCCCAAGAATTCTCAATGGACTTATTAAAAAGCATGCCCCCGCGAAACGTGGGTCCTGGTGGCATGTCCGGTCGTGTCACAGCCATTGATGTTGTGCTTTCTAACCCAGATATCATGTATGTAGGGACTGCTTCTGGTGGTTTATGGAAATCTACTTCTGGAGGTATTAAATGGGAGCCTATTTTTGATAAAGAGGTTACTGCTTCTATTGGAGCCGTTGCCATTCAACAATCTAACCCAAGTGTGATCTGGGCCGGAACTGGAGAGGGCAATCCAAGAAATAGTTTAAATGGGGGTTATGGTATATACAAATCATTAGATGGAGGCAAAAATTGGAAATTAATGGGTTTGGAAAAAACACGCCATATCCACCGTGTTGTTATCGACCCAACAAACCCTAACATCGTTTATGTGGCTGCTATTGGCTCGCCTTGGGGGATGCATCCAGAACGTGGCATATACAAAACGACTGATGGAGGCAAGACATGGAACAACATATTATTCGTCAATAATAAAACTGGAGCAGCCGACTTGGTCATGGATCCAACAAATCCCAATAAATTAATTGCAGCCATGTGGGAACATAAACGAGATCCCTGGTTTTTTAATTCAGGAGGTACAGGTTCTGGGCTGCACATGACACATGATGGCGGTGAAACATGGAAAAAACTAACCGACGAAGACGGCTTACCGGATGGACATTTAGGACGTATAGGTATTGCCATTGCTGCCAACAAACCCAATACTATTTATGCGCTTATTGAAGCTAAAAAAAATGCGCTCTATAAAAGCGAGGATGGTGGTTTTAAATGGCAAAAAATAAATGATAAAAATGGTATTGGTAATCGGCCTTTTTATTATTCTGAAATCTATGTAGATCCACAAAACGAAAATCGCATTTACTCGGTATTCACCTATGTAAATGTTAGTGAAGATGGTGGCAAAAACTTTTCTCAGCTCATGCCAGCCTATGGTGCTAATAATGGTATTCACCCAGACCATCATGCCTGGTGGATACATCCTACCAATGGTGATTTTATGATCGATGGTAATGATGGTGGATTGAACATTACTAAAGATGGTGGTAAAACATGGCGGTTTATAGGAAACCTACCTGTGTCGCAATTTTATCACATAAACGTAGATAATGATGTGCCATATAATATTTATGGAGGCATGCAAGACAATGGTTCCTGGAAAGGTCCTGCTTATGTTTGGCGTTCACAAGGTATTAGAAACTCTTATTGGCAAGAAATAAGTTTTGGTGATGGTTTCGATGTGATCCCAGACAAAGAGGATGCTCGATTTGGTTGGTCTATGAGTCAGCAAGGTTACGTAAGTAGGTACGATGCTGAAACCGGAAATAATTATTTAGTAAAACCGACGCATCCCAATGCCGACATAAAACTTAGGTTTAACTGGAACGCTGCTATTAATATAGATCCTTTTAATTCCAGTACCCTTTATTTCGGAAGTCAATTTGTTCACAAATCTACAGATAAGGGTTTAACATGGACGATTATTTCTGAAGATCTAACAACAAACGATCCGGAAAAACAAAAACAAAGCGAAAGTGGCGGGTTAACAATGGATGCTACTGGGGCAGAAAACCACTGTACCATCCTAGTTATTGAACCTTCTCCACTGGAAAAGGATATGCTCTGGATTGGTACAGATGATGGTCGTGTGCACATTACTCAAAATGGCGGACAGACTTACACCGATGTTACAAAAAATATTAAAGACCTACCTCCGGGAAGTTGGATTCCTCAAATAAAGGCATCCAATAAAAATAAAGGTGAAGCACTTTTAATAGCCAATGATTATAGACGTTTTAACTACACCCCTTATGCCTATAGAACTAAAAACTATGGCAAAACATGGCAACGTATTGTCGATGCTAAGGATGTAAAGAGCTATACCTTAGCAATAGTAGAAGATATTGAAAATCCTAATCTGTTATTTTTGGGAACAGATGATGGCTTGTACATATCATTAGATGCAGGAAACAAATGGACTAAATGGACAGAAGGCTTCCCTACTGTTCCTGTAAAAGATTTAGTTATTCACCCGCGTGAGCATGATTTAATAATTGGAACCTTTGGCCGTGCTGCATGGGTTTTAGATGACATTCGTCCATTACGGGCCATGGCTAAAAACCAGCAAGTCCTTACCCAAAAATTAGAGTTATTCCAACCTCCCACAGCTTATCTGGCCGCTTATCAACAACCAACTGGAACGCGCTTTGGCGGTGATGCGATATATCATGGCGAAAACAGAAAAGCAGGCGCACAAATAGCCTATTATGTAACCATTGATAACAAAGAGGCGTCTAATGAAAAGGAGGACGAAACAAAGAATGGTATTGATGACGAAAAGGAGGGTGAAGATGAAGAACATTCAAATGATGATGACCAAAAAGATAATGAGAACCTGAATCAAGTTCAGGTTAAATGGGATTCATTGACTATGAAAATTTATGACGAAGACCGTTTAATTAGAACATTAAAACAAAAAGCACCCGAAGAAACCGGGGTATATAAATGGACTTGGCATATGAATGAAAAAGGGCCAGATAGAGCGTCTCGAAGGATTAGCAAAAGCACTAATGAACCAGGAGGCGTTAGAGCAAAACCTGGAACCTATAAAATAGTGTTGAATTTTGGAGATCAAAGCTCGGAAGCAATGATTACCATCAAAAATGATCCACGTTTAAACAAATCGGATCATGCCATCAATGCGGTATACAATGCTTCAAAAGACATTGAAAACATGCTACAAACCACAGCAGATGTTGTCAAGCAATTGGTTGAGAGTAAACAAATTGCCGAAAAGTATCAATCCGAATTAAAAAAATTGGATAAAGAATTATACAAAGACCAAATAAAAGCTTCAAAGGATATAACTAAGAAGATGGACAATATCATTAATTTATTTTTAGGAAAAGAAGATAAAAGACAAGGCATCACCCGTAATCCAGAAGCCACTATCACCCAGCGCATAAATCAAGCCTATAGCTATGTAACATCTAGACAAAATGGATTGACCTCAACAGAAACCACGCTCATAGAACATGCAAAAGAAGCTTTAAAAAATGGGATGAACAAAACAAATATATTTTTTAATGAAGACTGGAAAACCTACAAAAATTTGGTAGAAAGCATAAAACTATCCCCATTTAAAGATGTGAAATCATTTAAAACCAATTAAATATGAATAAACTACTAACCTTAATGCTTCTTGTTTTGTTTATCTCTTGTAAAAAAGAGAAACAAAACAAAGAAACCGCTCTTAATTTAAAAGCGTACACCATTGAACAGTTCATGGATAATGAAGCTGTAAGTGGAGGAAGTTTTTCTCCGGACAAATCAAAATTATTAGTCTCTAGTAATCGATCTGGCATTTATAATATGTATACAGTTCCAACAAAGGGCGGCGACTTTACACCTATAACCGCTTCAGATTCTTCATCTATTTTTGCTATCTCGTACTTTCCAAACGATGAGCGTATGCTGTATAGAGCCGATGGTAATGGTGATGAAATTTACCATTTATATTCACGGGATACAGATGGTACCATTACAGAATTAACGCCAGATAAAGGAGCAAGAGCTTCTTTTTACGGTTGGTCCCACGATGGCAAAAGCTTTGCTTATGGCTCTAATAAAAGAGACAAACGCTATATGGATATTTACGAAATGAGCTTGGATGGCATGTCTTCTAAGCTCATTTACCAAAACGACGAAGGTTATAGCCTAAATGCTATTTCCAGTAATAAAAACCTCATCGCTTTTAGTAAACCAATAAACACAAATGATAGTGACATTTTCATTTATAACAGAACGGATAAATCACTTGTCAAAGTAAACGAAAATCAGAGCAGTAACTCTGCCCAAGATTTCTCTTTAAACAATGAAACCCTTTATTATACTACAGATGATGGTGCAGAGTTTTCGTATCTCATGAAATATAATATCGCTACGGGTGAAAAGGAAAAAGTTTTGGAAAGACCTTGGGACATAAGCGGTATTTATTTTACCCATAATGAGAAGTACATGGTAATTTTTATAAATGAAGATGCTAAAAACTCTATAGAAATACTGGATATGTCTTCTGGCAAAAACCTAAAGCTTCCAGATTTTCAAAACGGTAGCATAACCAGTATTGGTATTTCCAGAGATGAAACGATGATGCGCATGTATGTTGGTGGCTCAAATAGTCCTTCAAATTTATTCACTTACAATTTTGCCACTAAAGAGCAACATCAGCTTACTAATGTCCTTAATAAGGATATAGACCCAAATCATTTAGTAACAGCTAAAGTGATTAGGTATAAATCTTTTGATGGTGTTGAAATTCCTGCCATTTATTATTTACCGCATCAAGCATCGGCAGAAAATAAAGTGCCCGCTCTTGTTTTAGTACATGGTGGTCCTGGCGGGCAAAGCAGACAAAACTTTAATTCTCTAACGCAATATCTTGTTAACCATGGCTATGCTGTACTCGCTGTAAACAATCGAGGAAGTAGTGGTTACGGTAAAACATTTTTTCAAATGGATGATCTAAATCATGGTGAAAAAGATTTGCAAGATTGTGTAGAAGGTAAAAATTGGTTAACCTCACAGCCAGAAATTGATGCCCATAAAATTGGCATTATGGGTGGGTCTTATGGTGGATACATGACGATGGCTGCCTTAACTTACACCCCAGAAGAATTTGCCGTAGGTGTTAACCTGTTTGGTGTTACAAACTGGATGCGTACGCTTAAAAGCATTCCGCCATGGTGGGAATCTTTTAAAGAGGCGCTTTACAAAGAATTAGGAAACCCTCATACAGCAGATTCTATAAGACTACATAGAATATCTCCTTTATTCCATACCGATAAAGTAACGAAACCTTTAATTGTTTTGCAAGGTGCTAAAGACCCTAGGGTTTTACAAGTAGAGTCTGATGAAATCGTTTCTGGTGTTCGTAAAAATGGGGTTCCTGTTGAGTATGTTCTATTTGAAGATGAAGGGCATGGTTTTGTAAAAAAAGAAAATCAAATTGAAGCTTACAGCAGTATTCTCAAATTTTTAGACACCTATCTTAAAAAAGAAAATGCGCCCATAGATGGTGAAATTCCTGTAAAGGAAATAGAAGCTGAAGCAGTAAACTAGATGAAATAAAAAACGATGTCTAAAAAGTAATCTATTTTGTTCATTCAGAGCATTCCGACTGTTGTCGGAATGCTCTGAATGAACAACTATAAATTGTATATATGAAAACACGTATAAAGGTAGACTCGTGCTAAAAATTATAACTAGTGTATGGAAAAAGACGCAATGATGTAACGTTGAATAATAGTAGTTGTGTGTCATTCAGAAGGAGGGACCTGAAGAATCTGTGTGAACTTATTAAAAGATTCTTCGCTGTGCTCTGAATGACAAATAGCTGCGCTCTGAATGACACTTTTTACCTTTTTTTATTTTAGATAGACCGATCTTTATTCTATTCGCTTTAAACCTTCTAGACTTTCAATCTTTATTTGCTTGCCAATAGTAGAAATGAGTCCTTCTTTTTTAAATTGGGACAAGACTCTTATGGCAGACTCTGTAGCGGTACCAACTATATTGGCAAAATCTTCACGGGACAACAAAACACTAAGTGTACCATCTGGATTCACTCCAAAACTATCATGTATATATATTAATGTTTCTGCTAAACGTTGTCTTACGGATTTTTGAGCCATATTAACGATAATATCATCAGCTTCTTTTAAATCGTGTGCCATATCCTGCAAAACATCAAATGAAAACTTCGGGTTCTTTTGAAGGTCTGCCATTATTTCACTTTTAGGTATAAAACAGACTTCCATATCATTTAAAGCCGTTGCCTGTAAATTAGAACTTTCGTTGCTTATCAAAGAACGCTGACCTAACAATTGGCCTTTAACAACCATTTTTACGATTTGATCTTTACCATTTTCACTTAATTTAGAAAGTTTACAAATACCATCTTTAACGCAATAAACGCCATTTACAGCATCTCCTTCTTCAAAAATGACCGTGCCTTTTTTTATGATGTGAGAAGTTTTACAATTAGAAATACGTACCAACTCCTCTTTGGTCAAAGACTTAAGCGAATTAAATTGCTTAATAATACATTGTTCACATTTGCTCATATATAATTAATTACCCATGAAGTAAAAATAAAGAAAACATGACAATTATCATATGATAAAGTGAAATCATTTATGATTTTTGTTGCAGGTATAAATGAGCAAATAATAATGAGCAACAACACATGTTTTCATTGTGGGCTAGATGCTACAGCCTCTACAATAACATTTGATAATAAATCATTCTGTTGTAATGGTTGTAAAACTGTTTACGAAATTTTCTCTGTAAACGATTTAACCTGTTACTACGATTTACAACAGGCACCTGGAGCAACCCCTAAAGATATTGAAGGCAAATACAATTTTTTGGATAATGCTAAAATTGTTGAACAACTATTGGAGTTTAATAACGACGACACTCAAATAGTCACTTTATATATCCCACATATTCATTGTAGTTCGTGCATCTGGATTCTAGAAAATTTAAATAAGCTGAATCCATCAATAAGTTCGTCTATAGTCAATTTTGGTAAAAAAAATGTTCGAGTCACTTTTAATAGTGAATCGCTCACACTAAAAAACTTGGTTGCTTTATTAAGCAGTATCGGCTACGAACCTTTTATAAGTTTAGACGATTATAGTGTTGGCAAAAAACATACAGATCGCTCCCTGATATACAAATTGGGAGTCGCTGGTTTTGCCTTTGGAAATGTGATGTTTTTATCATTCCCGGAGTACTTTCAAGTAGATGGTTTTTGGATAGAAAAATATAAACCCCTTTTTAGATGGCTCATGTTTTTCTTTTCGCTTCCTGTTGTTTTTTATTCGGCACAAGATTATTTTATTTCTGCATTTAAAGGACTTCGATCTAAAATTTTAAATATCGATGTGCCTATCGCTTTAGGTGTTTTGGTATTATTTGTTAGAAGTTCTACTGAAATTATCTTTAATGTAGGTTCTGGTTTTTTTGATAGCTTAACCGGGCTTATCTTCTTTCTCTTACTGGGAAAGTTTTTTCAACAAAAAACATATACCTTTTTATCCTTTGAACGCGATTACAAATCGTATTTCCCTATCGGAATTACAAAAATAACAACAGAAGGGACAGAAGAATCCATACAAGTATATGACATCGAAAAAGGCGACCGATTACTTATTAGAAATGAGGAGCTCATTCCCGTAGACTGTATTTTAATAAAAGGAACAGCACACATAGATTATAGCTTTGTAACGGGGGAATCCAAAACAGTATCAAAACAATCGGGCGATAAATTGTTTGCTGGCGGAAAACAATTAGATGGTAGCATTGAAGTAGATGTACTAAAATCGGTGGAACAGAGTTACCTGACACAACTTTGGAGTAACGATGTGTTTAAAAAAGACAAAGCATCATCATTTACAAATATTACCAATAGCATTAGTAAGCGCTTTACAATTGCCATTTTACTCATTGCATTAATCACTACTTCATTTTGGTTGTTAACAGACGCCAGTAAAGCATTAAATGTTTTTACTTCTGTATTGATTATAGCCTGTCCATGTGCCATTGCCTTATCTGCTCCTTTCACTTTTGGAAATATATTACGCATTCTGGGCAAGAAAAAGTTCTATTTAAAAAATGCCAGTGTCATTGAGCAATTGTCTAAAATAAACACCATCATTTTTGATAAAACCGGTACCATAACTGTCAACAAGAAAACAACTATAAACTATGAAGGCTACGAGTTCTCTTTAGATGAAGAAACCTTATTAAAAAGCACATTACGAGGATCCAATCACCCATTAAGTCGATCGCTATACAATATCTTAAATAAACATGACATTGTCGATTTAGATACTTATAAAGAATTTTCAGGAAAGGGTATTGAAGCACAATATAAAAACCGTAAGATAAAAATAGGATCGGCTCCTTTTGTTGGTCATACGAGTGACACGGCAACATTAAATACTACGGTGCACGTAAGTACCAATAACCAATATAAAGGCAAGTTTACATTCTACAATGCCTATAGAAAAGGAATATCACAGCTATTCAATGCGCTTAAAGAAACCTATGACCTAGTTATTCTTTCTGGTGATAATGCAGGGGAAAAGGATAACTTAACAAAGCTACTTCCCACTAAAACAAAGCTACTTTTCAATCAAAAACCAGAAGACAAATTAGAATACATTAAATACCATCAAGATGAAGGTGCCCATGTATTAATGATAGGCGATGGACTAAACGATGCCGGCGCATTAGCGCAAAGTCATGTTGGTATTGTTATTTCGGAAAATGTAAACGTATTTTCCCCTGCCTGTGACGCTATTTTAGACGCTTCAAAATTCGACCAATTATTTAATTATATAAAAATATCCAAATCCGCTATAAAAATTATTAAATGGAGTTTTTTACTCTCGTTCATATATAATAGTATCGGGCTCTATTTTGCAGTAACTGGTCAGTTAGCCCCCGTTGTAGCAGCTATACTAATGCCGCTCAGTTCCATTAGTATTGTCGCTTTTACAACGATAGCAACCAATATTATTGGGCGCAAATTAGAATAAGGGCTATAACACAGAGATACACTGAGTTTTCACGGAGGCTCACAAAGGTATTTGTAATAAACTCTGTGCGACTCTGTGAAACAATTAAAGGCTATAGCACAGAGGCGCACTGAGCTTTCACGGAGACCCGCAAAGACAGTTGTAATATTATAATGAGATCGATGGTAATGGAATCAAAACTCTGCGAAACTCTGTGAAATAACTAGAATAAGGGCTATGACACAGAGATGCACTGAGTTTTCGCAGAGACCCACAAAGGTCATTTGCAATACTCTAATGAGATCGATGGTAATGGAATCCAAACTCTGCGAAACTCTGTGAAATAACTAGAATAAGGGCTATGACACAGAGATGCACTGAGTTTTCGCAGAGACCCACAAAGGTCATTTGCAATACTCTAATGAGATCGATGGTAATGGAATCCAAACTCTGCGAAACTTTGTGATGCTCTGCGAAACTCTGTGAAACAACCAGAATAAGGGTTATAACACAGAGATACACTGAGTTTTCACGGAGACCCGCAAAGACAGTTGTAATATTATAATGAGATCGATGGTAATGGAATCAAAACTCTACGAAACTCCGTGAAACAACCAAATTGGAAATAAATAATGAAACATGATAAATATCATTTTTTAACAATAGGTATGACAGTAATTTTGAACCATAACTTCAAATAGGTATGAGTGTTATTTATATTTTATTAGCTATAAGTATTATTGTAGCTGTTGGTTTCTTTATAGCCTTTATTATGGCTGTAAAAAAAGGACAGTACGATGATAGCTATACCCCTTCTGTAAGGATGTTATTTGAAGATGAGCTCGTTAAAGAAAATTCCAATAAAACAATACTAAACAAAAAAGATCAACAACTATGACCATGAAATCGCCATCACAAAAATTAATTAGAAAACCAATCCTAAATTTGGCGATTGCATAAGACATTTGAAAATCAAATAAACAATCCATTATGAAAATGCAGCAATTTCATTACGATAATAAAATCGTTAAAAATTTCTTATACGCCACCATGCTTTGGGGGGTTGTAGGGATGTTGGTAGGTCTACTACTGGCATTCATGTTTTTATTCCCTAATCTAACCGACGGTATTTCATGGCTTAGCTTTGGTCGATTAAGGCCATTACATACCAATGCCGTAATTTTTGCTTTTGTTGGTAATGCCATTTTTGCAGGAGTTTACTATTCCACACAACGTCTGTTAAAAGCTAGAATGTTTAATGACACCTTAAGTAAAATTAACTTTTGGGGCTGGCAACTTATTATTGTAGGTGCTGCAATCACTTTACCTTTGGGTTATACAACATCAAAAGAATATGCAGAGTTAGAATGGCCCTTTGATATTGCTATTGCAATTGTTTGGGTTGTTTTTGGATGGAATTTAATAGGTACGATCTTAAAAAGAAGACAGCGCCATTTATATGTTGCTATTTGGTTTTATATAGCCACATTCGTTACCGTTGCTGTACTTCATATTTTTAATAGTTTGGAATTACCTGTTAGTGCATTAAAAAGTTACTCGGTATATGCAGGCGTACAAGATGCTTTAGTACAATGGTGGTATGGGCACAATGCTGTAGCATTCTTTTTAACGACCCCCTTTTTAGGGCTTATGTATTATTTTATTCCTAAAGCAGCCAACAGACCCATATATTCTTATAGGCTATCCATAGTGCACTTCTGGTCATTGATCTTTATATACATTTGGGCAGGCCCTCATCACCTATTGTATACAGCCTTGCCAGAATGGGCTCAAAACTTAGGTGTGGCTTTTTCGGTGATGCTATTGATGCCATCTTGGGGCGGTATGATAAACGGCCTTTTAACGCTTCGAGGTGCTTGGGACAAAGTGCGTACAGATCCCGTTTTAAAATTTATGGTAGTAGCCATTACCGGGTATGGTATGGCAACCTTTGAAGGCCCGACACTTTCGCTTAAAAATGTAAATGCCATTGCACACTTTACAGACTGGATTATTGCGCATGTACACGTAGGCGCCTTAGCATGGAATGGGTTCCTAACCTTTGGTATGGTATACTGGTTAGTGCCTAGGCTTTTTAAAACAAAACTATTCTCTGTTGGACTGGCCAATCTGCATTTCTGGATTGGCACACTGGGCATTATTATGTATGCCTTACCAATGTATGTTGCTGGCTTTACACAAGCGAGTATGTGGAAGCAATTCAATCCCGATGGTACATTGGTTTATGGCAATTTCTTAGAAACTGTTACAGAAATCATTCCCATGTACTGGATGCGTGCCATTGGAGGAACGCTATTCATTACAGGTATGCTAATTATGATTTACAATGTTATGGTAACCATTAAAAAAGGCAGCAAGGTTGAAAATGAATTGGCCGAAGCACCAGCTCTAGAGCGTGTTACCAAAAAACGTACTGCAAGTGAAGGATGGCACACTTGGTTAGAACGTAGACCAATTCAGTTAACACTTTTAGCAACAGTGGCCATTTTAATAGGTGGCATTATTCAAATTGTACCAACCATTATGGTGAAATCCAATATTCCTACGATAGCCAGTGTAAAACCCTATACCCCTTTAGAATTAGAAGGTCGTGATATTTATATCCGTGAAGGCTGTGTAGGCTGCCATTCACAAATGATTCGCCCTTTTAGAAGTGAAGTAGAACGATATGGCGACTATTCAAAAGCAGGAGAATTTGTTTACGACCATCCATTTCTGTGGGGCAGCAAACGTACCGGACCGGATTTACATAGAGTAGGTGGTAAATATTCTGATAATTGGCACTTTAACCACATGTACGATCCGCAAAGTACCTCATCAGGATCCATTATGCCCCGTTATCCATGGTTAATAACCGGCAGTAGCAGTAAGTTGGACAAATCTATGACTGAGTCTAAAATGAAAGCAATGGTATCATTAGGGGTTCCCTATACCGAAGAAGACATTACCAATGCTCAGCAAGATATGCTAGCACAAGGCACGCAAATAGAACAAAACCTGTATTCAGATCCCGATTTTGCCAATACATATGAAGCCGATAAAAAATATGCTTCCGAAAATGGCGAAGATTTTGTTGAAATGAAAAACAGGGAAATTGTGGCTCTTATAGCTTACTTACAACGTTTAGGAACCGATATCAAGGTAGAAACAGCACAAAAATAACCATCAAAAACAATACGCATGTTAAAATTTGTAAAAAACCATATGGAGAGTATCACAGGCATCGAAATTTATCCGATGCTCTCTTTGCTCATCTTTTTTATATTTTTTGTGGTCCTTTTTTGGTGGGTTATCACTGCTAAAAAAGACTATATAAAAACCGTAAGTAACATTCCGTTAGACAACCACCACAATAACCAAAATGACGATATATCATGAAACCGACTGTTCAAAGCACAAGTTCATATTTGAATAAAATCGGAGATTGCATTTGTACATTAAAAAACAATAAAAAAACCATCAAATGAAAAAATTAATCCCATCCTGGATACGAGTTCCAATAGTGTTCTTTATTATTTTTGGAACTGTTGAATATTTTGTAGACTCAGGAGATAAACCTGCATTTGTAGAATATCCGATTATCTTACTTTTTCTTTTCTTAGTATTATTGATATTAATTGCCATTGAAGCCATTGTTAGTGCCTTAGAAAATATCATGCTGCAAAAGTTGGACGAAGAAGCTAGAGCAAGATTTTTACAGGAAAGACAGTATCGATTTACTTGGTTTAAAAACACCTATGCAAAGCTTCTTGGACAAAAACCAATTGAAGAAGAAGCCGAAATCATATTAGATCATAATTATGATGGTATAAAAGAACTGGATAATAACCTCCCACCTTGGTGGTTATATGGTTTTTACATGTCTATTATTTTCGCAGCTGTTTATTTATTAAAATATCATGTTTTTAATGGTGACACTCAAATCGATGAATTAGAAACCGAACTAGCAGAAGCAAAAACGGCTATTGAAGCTTATAAAAAAACGGCTAAAGATTTAGTAGATATAAATACGGTTACATTACTTACCGAAGCTGCAGACTTAAATGCAGGTAAAAAGATATTCGAAACCACATGTGTTGCTTGTCATATGGCCGATGGCGGTGGTGGTATTGGCCCAAACTTAACCGATCAAAATTGGATCTTAGGGGGCGATATAAAAAGCGTGTTTAGAACAGTATCTGAAGGAGGCCGTTCTGGTAAAGGTATGATTGCCTGGAAGCAGCAACTAAAACCGTTAGAAATAGCACAAGTAGCAAGCTATGTTTTAACATTTCAAGGAACAACACCTGCCAATCCTAAAGCTCCAGAAGGTGACATATGGGTAGATAAAAATGCGCAAACAAATGAAAACTAGTACTATTCAAGTAGACTCCCTAACAACTTCGTCTAACTAGAATGAACAAAATTAAGACCAGTCAGGTTTTAAAGACCTGACTGGTCTTACAAAGCAAAAAATTTTGGAAACGCCAGAAAATGAAACATTCAGAGACTCTATAGGTACGGTTACCGAAGAAGGTAAACGTGCTTGGGTATTTCCAAAAAAACCCAGCGGAACATTTTATAAATACCGAAAATGGGTAAGTTATGGATTGCTGGCCTTTTTATTACTGTCTCCTTTTATAAAGATTAATGGGAATCAGTTTTTAATGTTCAATGTTTTAGAACGTCGTTTTAATATTTTTGGATTTCCATTCTGGCCACAAGACTTTCATTTGTTTGTGGTCTCAATGATTATTGGTGTCATTTTCATTACACTTTTTACGGTGGCGTTTGGTAGGATTTTCTGTGGGTGGATCTGTCCTCAAACCATTTTTATGGAAATGGTCTTTCGTAGAATTGAATATTGGATCGAAGGTGATAGAGGCAAACAAATAAGATTATCGAAACAACCGTGGAACGCAGAAAAAATTAGAAAAAAAGGATTAAAACTAGCCATATTTCTTATTATTTCTTTCATTATTTCTAATGTGTTTTTGGCATACTTAATTGGAAGCGATAAACTTATTCAATACATAATCGATGGGCCTTTTAACCACATAAGCACCCTAATTTCATTGACCATTTTTACGGCAGTATTTTATTTTGTTTTTGCATGGTTTAGAGAACAGGTTTGTATTATCGCTTGTCCTTATGGCAGATTACAAGGTGTGCTTTTAGACACCAAATCGATTGTTGTTGCCTACGATCATAAACGAGGTGAAGGAGAAAATGGCAGAAAGAAATTTAGAAAAAATGAAGACAGACAAACTTTAGGACATGGTGATTGTATTGATTGTTTTCAATGTGTCCATGTATGTCCAACTGGAATTGACATTAGAAACGGCACACAATTAGAGTGTGTAAACTGTACTGCCTGTATCGATGCATGTGATCATATTATGGAAAGCATCGATCTCCCAAAAGGATTGATTAGATATACCAGTGAAGATAATATTGAAAAGAAAACACCTTTTAAATTAACAGCAAGGATAAAAGGCTACATTGCGGTTCTTTCTATTCTAATTGGCCTGCTAACCGGTATGCTGTTTTTAAGAAATGATGTAGAAGCCAATGTACTAAGGTTACCTGGCCAATTGTACGAACATAAAGAAAATAACATAATAAGCAATGTCTTTACGTATAAATTGGTTAATAAAACAACGAAAGACATTCATGATGTTAGTTTTAAATTAATGTCGCATAAAGGAAATTTAAAATTGGTAGCTACCCACGATAGTTTTGTAGTACCAAGTCAAGGTATTTCAGAAGGAACATTATTTGTAGAGATTAATAACTCGGCCTTAACAGGTGATAGAAATAAAATAAAAATAGGCGTATATGCAGGTGATAAATTAATCGAGACGACAACAGCCAATTTTTTGGGACCGAGAAGTTATAAGTAAAATAAATTGAATATTAACTAAAAAGGAGATTCCCTCCTTCGAGGGAATGACAAAAGAATATAGTTATGAAAATAAACTGGGGAACAGGTATCGTAATGGCCTTTATAGGTTTTATAAGCTTTATAATGTATTTTATTATTACAATGAACGTAAATGATGCTTATGACCACGATTTAGTGACAGAAGATTATTATGCCGAAGAATTAGCATATCAAAAAGATATTGATAAGCTAAAAAATGCTAAAAACCTGGGCGAAAACATTACCTATAAAAAAACTGTCGAAGGATTAATTATTCAATTCCCTAAGGCTATAGACTTTAAAAAAATCACTGGAAAAATATTCCTATATAGACCATCTAACAAACACTTGGATTTTGATACCATTATTTCATTATCCAAGCCTTATTTGCTCATACCTGACAATCGTTTGGTAGATGGTCGTTGGAATATTAAAATTGATTGGCAATATAACGGCATCTCTTATTTATTTAAAGAATCCATTAATTATTAAACATGTTAATTTCGGCATTCATATTAGGGCTTTTAGGAAGTTTTCACTGTTTGGGCATGTGTGGCCCCATTGCTTTTATGCTCCCTTTAGACCGAACAAATGCCTTTAAAAAAGCATCTCAGATCACTACTTATCATCTTGGGAGGCTATTAGCTTATAGTATTATTGGCTTAGTGTTTGGGAGTATTGGTAAGAGCCTGTATATTTTTGGGTTTCAACAACAACTTTCTATTATCACTGGGTTTTTAATGATTTTGATTGTTTTAATCCCACAAAGAACATTTAGCAAGTATAACTTCTCAAAACCTATTTATAAGCTTATTTCTAAAGTAAAATCCGCTTTGGGACATGCTTTAAAAAAGAAAACTTCCGATACGTTTTTAACCATCGGTTTCTTAAACGGTTTTTTACCTTGTGGACTTGTTTATATGGCTTTATTTGGAGCCATTGCTGGTGGAGATATATTAAAAGGTAGCTTCTATATGGCTGCTTTTGGTTTAGGCACCCTACCATTAATGACCGCTGCTATTTACTTTAGTAACTTTTTAAAAGGCACAGCCAGACAAAAAATACAAAAAGCAATTCCAGTTTTTGTGGTCCTTATTGGCTGTCTTTTTGTTCTTCGAGGTTTGGGACTTGGAATACCTTACCTTTCCCCAACCCCTATTTTAAATAGTGTTTCTAGTGCCATTGAATGTCATTAACCATGAAAGGATTAACATCCAATACTGAGCTGTCAATTTTTCAAGGCACCTAATAACTTACTGATTTTCATTACATTTACCCCGATTTCTCTTTTTTATAGTATGGATATAAGAATTGGCCAAATCAATAATACCTTTAATAATAACAGAATTTACCTTGATTATAAGACACTTTTACAGGTACTCATCTTGACTTTTTCTATTTCCTAAAACCTGCAGGCAGGCAGGAATGGCTCATATTTGTTCATATTTCGTTCCTTTTCTTATTCGTAACGAAGTTATGACTTTCAAAAAGTGCCTTATCTGAACAAATTTTAGCTCATTTTAGTTCACTTAACTCTTATTATCATAAATCGGAGTTCATGAATCTTCGATTTCGGTTAAAAACAAAAAGTCAAGATGAGTTCTATTTTAGAAAATTTATTATCTTTAAAAACAGTAGATTTTTTTCAATAAAAAAACCAGCAACAAGTAATACGCACATCCTTGAGCATAATTTTAAAAACCAAAATTTGAATGAAAACAACAATTTTTTACTTCCTATTGTCTTTGACCTTAATTGCCTGTAACAGCAAAACCGCTTCTTCAGAAAAAGTCGATAATACTACAACACCAAAAAAAGACATACAAAAAAGTATCATTGATCTATCGCATACCTATTCTAGCGAGACTATTTATTGGGTAACCTCGCAAGAGTTTAAATTGGATACCGTATATAATGGGCAAACGGATAAAGGGTATTATTATTCGGCCAATAATTTTTGTACTGCAGAACATGGAGGTACTCATATAGATGCCCCCATTCACTTTGTTGAAAATGGCCAAACTGTAGATGAAATAGCTCTCGAAAAATTAATTGGAAATGCCGTCAAGATCGATGTATATTCAAAGGCCATTAACAATCCTAACTATCTAGTGAGTATTGAAGATCTTAAGGCTTGGGAAATAAGTCAAGATATGACCATCCCAGAGGGAAGTATTGTTCTATTACAAACGGGCTTTTCAAAATATTATCCCGACAAGATCAAATACTTAGGAACGGATAAACGCGGAGAAGATGCCATTAAGTTATTGCACTTTCCAGGACTTTCTCCAGACGCAGCCAAATGGTTAATACAAAATCGTAATATTAAATCTATAGGTATTGATACCCCTAGTATTGATTACGGACAATCCGAATCCTTTGAAAGCCATATTGCTCTTTTAGAGAAAAATATTCCTGTTTTCGAAAACCTCACCAATCTGGATAAATTGCCTTTAAAAGGGTTTGAAATAATTGCCTTACCTATGAAAATAGAAGGCGGAAGTGGAGCGCCTTTAAGGATCATAGCCATGGTAAATGACAGGCAAAAATAACCACATACACAGATATATTAAAAAGGTATTAAATCCCAGGGCAAGCCCTGATTCCTGAAAAATGGACCTTAGGGGCGATATAACTTATAAAAAGGCGATCTAAAAATAAATGTAGATCGCCCATTCTCAATAATGAATCACTAGCAATTAATACCATTTCCCTTTTGAAAGGGTATCCTCTAAATTTTAAATGTTATTACTGGTAAGGTTGAATGATTTGCAACATCTTCACCGACACTTCCTTGAAAAAAATGGGATAGCCCTTTTCTTCCATGTGTGGGAATGGCAATTAAATCTGCTCCTATTTTAATTGAAGCACTTAAAATGCCATCCTCAACGATGTAATCTGAAGTATAATGAACAGCATCCATTCTATCTAAATTTCCATCAGCTTTGGTAAAGAAGTTAACAGCAAGCCTTTCTATTTCTGAAGCGCTTTTAAATCGGTCATTTGGCAAATTCACATGAACCAAATACAATTTAGAACCCATCTTATCAAACATTTTAACGGCATTCAAATAAGCCGTAATGGAATCCTCTGAAAAATCGCAAGCATAGGCCACCACCTCAAAATTAACCTGGGGCACATGATCCTTAACGACCAATACCGGAATATCTGCATGTCTCACAACACGTTCTGTATTAGAGCCAATAAAAAATTCCTTAACACCACTGGTTCCATGGGATCCTATGACTATAAGATCTGCATCATACTTTTTTGCAATGTTATTAACTTCGCTAAACACCTTAAAATGCTTAACAATTGGTGTTACTTTAATATCTTTTAGATAATCTTTTTTAAGAAAATCTTCAAATCTTTGTTCTGCCAATTTTAAAAAATAAATTATTTTTTGAGGTTGTTCGCCTCCTGCTGTAAGTATAACTTCAGACATTTCTAACATATGTAACGCTAGCAATTCAGCATCATGCTTTTTTGCCAACTTTGCTGCTGCATTTAAAGCGTATTCTGAATGTTCAGAAAAATCTATCGGTACAATAATCTTCTTCATATTTTTTAGTTTTATAATGAATATCTTTTTACTTCATGTTCCTAAATTAAGGATATTTATCCTACATTATCATAAGCGTATAGCCAAAAGGTTTAAACCCACCTTTTAGCGTCACAACACCATGACATGGATCCCTTTGTTAAGCATCAAGGTTTTCTTTTTAGTTAAACCGTCTTAGAAAACAACTGGGTATCTGGCTGTTTTCTTTGTAATAATAGATCAAAAGCCATACAAATGTTTCTAACAAATGGCCGGCCTTTTTTGGTTACTTGAATGGTGTTGGAACCAACCTTAAGCAATCCATCTACTTCCATTTCTTTTAACCGGTCAATAACATCTGGTAATCCATTAAAATCAAGATTGTTTTGTTCCCAGGTCGTCTTAAAGCGACACATTAAATTAAGTATATGCTCTCTTATAATTAAATCTTCCTCATTGAGAATATGCCCTCTATAAACTGGTAAAATATTATCTTTTAATAAATCATGGTAGGCTTCGATACTTTTAACGTTTTGAGAAAATCCGTACCAACTATCACTAATAGATGATACACCTAAACCAATCATAACCTGAGTTTTCGAAGCTGTATATCCCATAAAGTTTCGATGCAAGTGATCATTTACCATAGACTCATATAACGAGTCTGTAGTTAAAGCAAAATGATCCATCCCTATGTCACTGTAACCAACTTCGGAAAGTAATTGTTTACCCAATTCATACTGTTGCCTTTTTAATTCGGCAGATGGTAAATCGGAATCATGAAATCCGCGTTGGCCGTTCCCTTTCATCCATGGCACATGAGCATAACTATAAAATGCCAATCTATCTGGGAGTAATGTTTTTGTTTTTAAAATAGTTTCTTTTACATGCTCTAAAGTTTGAAACGGTAAACCAAAAATAATATCATGACCAATCGAAGTATATCCAATATCCCTGGCCATATCGGTTGCCCGTTTTACATTTTCAAAGGGTTGAATTCTATGGATCGCTTTTTGTACTGCTTCATTATAATCTTGTACACCATAGCTCACCCTTCTAAATCCAACATCATAAAGTGCTTGTAAATGTCCTCGAGTGGTATTATTGGGGTGTCCCTCAAAACTAAACTCATGGTCATTTGCAAGTATGGAGTGTTTTAAGATGCCCTTAATCAATCGCTGCAAATTTTCAGGCCTAAAAAAAGTAGGTGTACCACCTCCTAAGTGCAGTTCTTTAACAATGGGTTTTTCATCAAATAATGCTAAGTATAAATCCCACTCTTTTAGAACAGCATCAATATAGGGAGACTCAACACTATGTTGTTTTGTAATACGCTTATTACACCCGCAAAACGTACACAAACTCTCGCAATATGGCAAGTGAATATAAAGGCTTATACCTTCTTCCGAATTACTTTCTTTATAGGATTGTATTAAAGACGACTTCCATTTTTTTAAAGAAAATGTCTCATTGTTCCAATAAGGAACGGTTGGATAACTCGTATAACGAGGCCCAGCAATATTGTATTTATTTACTAAAGAATTTAACATACCTAACATTTATATTTCAAAAATATAACATAGTATACTTTAAAAATATGACATATGTCATAACGAACATTTGCAATTCGATTATTATTAGCTTAATTTCACATCGCCAAAAAAAACAACAAAAAAATGAAGAGAGCAATCATCTTATTAATAGTTATTTCTATGGGAATAACTTCATGTAAACAAAAAAAAGAAACAAAAACAGAGGCGCCGACCCAAGTAGAAACAACAGAAAAGTTTGTAGTTAAACCTGAGGCAACATCAGTAAAATGGACCGCTTATAAGACTACTGAAAAAAAAGGGGTAGCTGGTGAGTTTGCTATTTTAAATTTTGAAAATAAAGAAGGTGCTACGCCCCAAGAAGCTTTAAACAATTTAAACTTTTCGATCCCTGTAAGTAGTTTATTTACTAAAGATGAAGCTCGCGATGCTAAATTAAAAGAGTTTTTCTTTGGAGCTATGTTAGATACCGAACTTTTAAAAGGTACCATTAAGTATACTAATAATGTATGCGTGGCTTCTATTACCATGAATGGTGTGACGCATGATCTACCATTAAAGGTTGATATAACAGATGAGAGACGTGTAAGCATGGTTGGTACAATGAATCTTAAAGACTGGGATGCCTTAGGAGCTTTAGAGTCTATTAATAAAGCTTGTTTTGATTTACACAAAGGGCCTGATGGCGTTAGTAAAACTTGGGAAGATGTAGCTATAGAAGTAAATACATTTCTTCGCAAAAGTTAATAAAACACCTATTTTTATTATATAATTCATATTAAAGCTACTTATTAAAGTAGCTTTTTTATTTAATCATATTACTATAAAAAGGATTAAATGGCATGCATAAACACAGAATGTCTGTATCAACTTTTTTTCGTTAACTTAGTAACGTGCCCCCATTGATGTACAAACCTTTAAAATAGTAAATGAAAAAAATCAATTCTGTTGAAGAATACATAGAAGAACATGCTCATTTTAGTGAAGCACTCGTTTTGTTACGGGATATTATTAACAGGACTGAATGTGTTGAAACTATAAAATGGAATGCACCTGTTTATACTATAAACAATAAAAATGTTTTAGGTCTAGGCGCATTCAAAAATCATTTTGGTATTTGGTTCTTTAATGGTGTATTTCTAAAGGACAAACATAACATACTTGTAAATGCCCAGGAAAACAAAACGAAGGCGTTAAGGCAAATGCGTTTTGAATCTGTTTCTGAAATTGATGAAAATATTATTTTGGATTACATCAAAGAAGCTATCGAAAATCAAAAGTTAGGCAAAGAAATAAAACCTGATCGCAATAAAAAAGAGACTGTTATTCCTAAGGAATTAAATGATTTATTAGCAAAAAACAAGGGGTTAAAAAACAGCTTTGAATCTTTATCTCCTTATAAACAGCGAGAATACTGTGAATATATCGACAGTGCAAAACGTGAAACGACCAAACAAACCCGTTTAGAAAAAATCACACCCATGATTTTGCAAAACATAGGTTTAAACGATAAATATAAAAACTGCTAAGCTATCACAACTTGTAATAGGCTGTCATTTCATGAACGAGGTCTCATTTTATTGTTCCTGGTCATTTCGAATCTTTCGACCTAAGCCTGTATCGAGCGGAGTCGAGATGCTCAAGACAGGCTAAAGTAAGAAATCACATCACCAGAATAGAGTCAAGCAATAAGCAATTGATCTTGATCTCAAAAAGTCCCTGATTAATCCTTAAATAAAAAGAGCCCGATATATGATATCGAGCTCTTTACATTAATTTTTTAAGATTTGGTTTTGTCTGATTTCTTTTCTTATGTTTTTAAATAAATTAAACATTGATTTAACTCAGGGTTCTGCTGTACAAGAGAATGAATAAATATTTTAAGCTCTTCTATCTCATAAGGTAGTAAACGCTGTACCGCCTTTTGTACTTCTTTGCAAAACAACGTCGTATCAAAACTGACTTTTCTAAGTACAGTTTTAGTATACTCTAGCATTGCTCTTGCCATAATTTATGTTATAAGGTTTAGGTTTGTGTAAAAAAGTAGATTTTTTTTATAAGCGATGTCTTTTGATTAGTGAACTTAAAATTAATGAAAAATTACATAAGTTTTTTTATTTTAAAAAAATTTAACATTTAAAAACGATTGTCTCCATCCAGTAAATCCCCTAAACCTCCTAAAATACTACCTTCTCCCTTATCCTTACCGCCTCCTCGTGGAGCTGATGCCAAAACACGTCCCGCCAATCTACTAAATGGTAATGATTGGATATAAACGACTCCTGGTCCTTGTAGTTTCGCAAAGAACAGTCCCTCTCCACCAAAAATAGTGTTCTTAATACCACCAACAAATTCTATATCGTAGTCTACGCCCTGAGTAAAGCCAACGATGCACCCTGTATCTACTTTTAGTGTTTCTCCCGCTTGTAATTCTTTTTTGGCCATCGTTCCACCTGCATGAACAAATGCCATACCATCTCCTTCTAGTTTTTGCATGATGAAACCTTCACCACCAAATAAACCCCTTCCTAATTTTTTCGAAAACTCAATACCGATACTTACGCCCTTAGCAGCACATAAAAAAGCATCCTTTTGACAAATAAACTTCCCTCCAAATGCTGTTAAATCTATTGGTAAAATTTTTCCAGGATATGGTGAAGCAAAAGATACATTTCGTTTACCGACCAAGTTATTATAAAAAGCGGTCATGAATAAACTCTCTCCAGTAAGAATACGTTTTCCTGCGCCCAGGATTTTACCTAAAAATCCAGAATCTTTTTGAGAGCCATCACCAAAAATGGTTTCCATTTTTATACCATCGTCCATCATCATAAAACTGCCCGCTTCAGCAATAACACCTTCATCCGGATCAAGCTCAATTTCTACATATTGCATCTCTTCTCCGTATATTCTATAATCAATTTCGTGTGCTGTCATTTTTTATTGTTTTTTGTTGATTTGTTTATTTGTTGATTTGTTTTAGGTTTTGTTACAAAAATTATAAAATTCCAATTAATTATTCCTCAGAGATTCGCAAAGCTTGCTCAGAGATTCGCAGAGAAAAGACCTACCAAACACTCCCTACTCCCTACTCCCTACTCCCTACTCCCTACTCCCTACTCTACTTCCTAATACCTCATCCCTAATGGCTACTCCCCATCTATTCCACAGAGACTCACAAAGTCAGCACAGAGACTCACAAAGAAAAGACCCAATACCTACTACCTAATCCCTACTTCCCTACTGCCAACTGAACACTGAATACTGAACACTGAGCACTGAATACTGAATACTGAACACTGAACATTACCCTTTCACCTTAATACTCCATTCAAAATTAAAGCTAGAAACTTCTAACTCCTCTTCGTTTACACCAATGGATTTCACCCAAATAGTTTGTCCTTCTCCTGTTTCTATGGCTTTTTTTATAGCTTCCTCTATATCCTTGCCATCATAACAAGTAAAGGTTATTCTCCCAACCGCCTTTTTGGTAAATGTTGCTTTGTTTGAGGTCACTAACATAGAAATATGCTTTCCAGATGCTTTAATTTTTGAAACCATTAGAGCACCCGTTGAAAACTCTGCTGCCATTCCCTGCACCGCCCAAAACATAGATTTAAATGGATTTTTATTTATCCATTTGTACCTCACCGTTACTATGCACTTATTAGTATCTATATATTTTGTTCTAATTCCACAAAAATACGCAGCGGGTAATTTAAAGATCATAAAGGCATTTAGTTTTCTGGGTGTTATATCCATATTAACAGTTTATTTTTTCTACCCTCAATAACAACAAATTTAAACATTATTTAATAGCCGTAATTATTAGAAGTAAAAACACCATAAATCCTTTTAATTATAGTGTCGTAGTACAGACAGGCCTATTATGACTAACCGTAATGTAGAGCTCGCAACTTTTTTAGAGCAATTAGAAGAGTACTATTAATGCTTTTTAGTTACATTAAAAACAACAATATTTTATTATTAATCAGTTTATTTGGGTGAGATTGACTATTTGGCCATCCTATACAACCTTAGACTTTTTTACGATTTAATTAAGCCTTTAAAACAGTAGGAAATGGAGTAATACCAATTATGAATTAGAAAAATGTTTCTTAGACTTTACCCCCTCTTTTTAATTTCATGCGTTTTAATAATAGAAAGATGAATTAAAAAATTTCTGTTATGAAACAAAGAAGAAGAAACAAATTACTAAGGTTGGTAAAAAAAATATTAAATATAACAAAAGCTATAGTTGAAATAATTTTAATAATAGTAAAAAACCTGTAGTTATGTTAATAGAAAATAAAAAATGGTCACAATTACGATAACAATTAAAACTTTTAAGCCTGTTTTTGTTTCAAAAAACATTTGAACAAAAATTTCTACTAAAAATTTAAGAAAAGACTCCATGATGAATAATATGTATAAATATGAAAGTTACAATTCAATCAATCTGTAATCAATCAAACATACCATTGCGGATACATAGCTATCCCTCTATTTTCTCTTTTGTATATCACAAAAAATTTCAATTTTCCTAACCAGTACTTCTAAACAATAACTGGCACAATTTGTTTCTAAAAGAAAATACTATCTTCGAATCTTACATTTGTACAACTACATGAGCCATAATAATATTGAAAACAATCTAGATAAAACAATAATTAAAAATATAACAATGACGGTAGAAGACATCTTAACTAAACTCGTTTCATTTCCGGTATTGGGAGGGGAAAGTAATTTAAGCATCATCAATTGGATTAAAGATTATATTGAATCCCATAATGTAACCGTCTATATGGTTCCTAATGAAGAAGGGAACAAAGCATCTTTACATTGCAGAATCGGACCAGCTGTAGATGGAGGCCTTATACTTTCAGGTCACACCGACGTGGTTCCTGTTGAAGGCCAAGATTGGGACACCAATCCGTTTGAATTAGTTGATAAAGGTGATGGCAAACTTTACGGTAGAGGTTCTTGTGATATGAAAGGCTTTCTTGCTACCTGTCTCGTCATGTTGCCGGAAATGGTAAAGACCAATTTAATCAAACCCATATATTTTGCGTTCTCTTATGATGAAGAAGTTGGTTGTTTGGCAGCACCGGATTTGATAGAACATATAAAAACAACCTATACTGAAACTCCAAAATATGCAATTATAGGCGAACCTACTCTTATGGAGCCAATCGTTGGACAAAAAGGTATTTATATTTTAGAAACGGCTGTTAAAGGTTCTGCAGGACACAGCAGCAGAATTAAACAAGAAGTAAGTGCCATTCACGAATCTGCGAGACTTATACTATGGCTAGAAAATAAAATGAACGATTTAATCGATGCTGGTCGAATGGACAATCGTTTTAATCCGCCACATACCTCAATTCATATTGGACAATTTAAAGGTGGTATTGCTCCAAATGTTATTGCGGACAAAGCTTCTTTTTTTTGGGATTTACGTGCAATCCCAATGGATGACACTAAAAGTATTGTTGCTGAATTTGATGCACATTGTAGAACACGAGAACAAGAACTCAAAACTATATATCCCGATTTTAAAATTAAAACAGTGGAAAGCCATTGGCCTGTACCACCATTAAACACTAAAGAAACGGATAATGTGGTGTCATTAATAAAAAAAATATCAGGACACTCAAAATTAAATACCGTTGCCTATGCCTCTGAGGCTGGTCAATTTAAAAATGGTGGCTTCCAGAGTGTTATCTGTGGGCCTGGTTCTATTATTCAAGCTCATAGAGCCAATGAGTTTATCGCTAAAGACGAATTGAAAAAAGGCATGGAAATGATTTCTAAATTAATTATAGAAATGTCACATCCTGATTTTACATAAGTCAAAGTTAGAATACTTAATGACCAATCGGAAATAGGCTAATTTTATTAAAAGATTTATTTTTTGAAAAGATTCCCATTTACTTTTTACGAGATAGCATCTTATTATCAGTCGATTAAAGCTATCTCTATAAAAAAGTAAAATGTTAATATTTTGTTAAATTTAAGTACTATGCGTAACATAATACCTTCTTTTAGACATATATTTGTATAAGAAACTATTATATGTTTTAAAACCATGTTAGACAATCATCAAAAAAACATTGCAACATTTATTCATTTATCAACCTTTAGCAGGTTTATAATACCATTTGGAAATTTGATTGGTCCTATTATTCTTTGGGTTGCTAATAAGGATAAGTCAGAATTTGTAGATAGGCATGGCAAACAGGCTATCAATTTTCAAATCAGTATTTTACTATACGCGCTTATTTTAGGAACCTTGACCATTCCATTTTTTATTTTTAAAATATTTAATGGCATCGACTTTATAGATTTTCATGGGTTTCATGATTTTCATATCAATATTGGCAAGCCTTCTCCTCTACTCTATATTGGTGGTAGCTTAGGGGTTTTGGCCATTATAGGTTTCATACTGGAACTTGTGTTTATTATCAATGCAAGCTTAAAAGCTAGAGACGGGGAGCTATACAATTATCCATTAACAATCCATTTTTTAAAATAATATATACCAAGAGCTTAGCTCAAGTATATGTCAATTTTTCATCAATATAATCAATCAAAAAATGAACAGTTTCATAATATTAAAACGCTTTAGAATATGAAGATAGAAAACACAAAAGCACAAATGCGCAAAGGAGTGTTGGAATTTTGCATACTTTCTGTCTTAAAAGACGACGATGCTTATGTAGCAGAAATTTTAGGCACCCTTAAAAATGCTAAGCTGCTTGTAGTAGAAGGGACTATTTACCCTTTACTAACCCGACTTAAAAATGCAGGACTTTTAAACTACAGATGGGAAGAGTCGACCTCTGGACCTCCAAGAAAATATTATGGATTAACAGAAACAGGGAAATTGTTTCTTAAAGAATTAAATACGACCTGGAGTGAATTACAAAACGCAGTAAACATAGTAACAAGCCAAAAAACAACAAAAAAATGAATAAAACTGTCAACATAAATTTAGCTGGTATATTTTTTCATATCGATGAAGATGCATACTTAAAATTACAACGCTATCTTGAGGCTATAAAACGTTCATTTACAGATTCTCAAGGGCGCACTGAGATCATATCGGATATTGAGGCGCGGATTGCAGAACTTTTTAATGATCGCGTACAGAATAATAAAGAAGTTATACGTATTAAGGAAGTAGATGAAGTTATTTCAATCATGGGACAACCAGAAGATTATTTGGTTGATGATGAAATTTTTGAAGACGAACCTCAAACATCTTATAAACGTAAAACCTCACCTTCTAAAAAACTATTCAGGGATACAGACAATTCCTATGTTGGAGGGGTATCATCTGGATTAGCACATTACTTCGGTATTGATGCTATTTGGATTCGTTTAGCCTGGATTATCCTAATCTTTGGAGCTGGTACAGGATTTCTTTTGTATATTTTGTTATGGGTTTTAGTGCCCGAAGCAAAAACAACGGCAGAGAAAATAATGATGACGGGGGAACCCGTTACTATTAGTAACATTGAAAAAAAAATTAAAGACGGTTTTGAAAACGTAACAGATGTTGCCAAAAATGTCACCGATTCTGTTGGTGCTGCGGCTAAAAATGTTTCAAATTCTGTTTCAAACGCAGCGAAAAATGTAGATTTTCAAAAGCAAGGAAATAGGATAAAATCAAGTTCTAAAACATTTTTTGATACACTTGGAGAAGTGATTATGTTCTTTTTTAAAGTGTTTGCCAAATTTATTGGGGTTATACTGCTCTTTACAGGAGCAATAACGATTATATCTTTAATAATTGCTTTATTTTCTTTAGGCGTAGTTAATGTTATTCATATTCCCGGTCTTGATCTCATTGATGTTTTTAACACGGGAAATACACCTGTATGGTTAGTATCTTTATTTACCTTTTTCACAGTTGGAATCCCTTTCTTTTTTCTGTTCTATTTAGGATTAAAAATATTGATAAACAACCTGAAGTCTATTGGTAATATTGCTAAATTCACCTTACTAGGTTTGTGGTTGATATCTATTATTGGTTTAATCGTTATAGGCATAAGGCAAGCGAGCGAACACACTTTCGACGAACGTGTTATTGCAAAGCATGAATTAAACATCACCGCAAATGATACGCTAAAAATTAAAATGGCAGAAAATGATTTTTATGTAAACAGTTATTATAGAAACCATTCGTTTAAAGTATTAAATAACGAAAATGGAGAAAAAACGATTTATAGATCGGATGTTAGAATTATAGTTAAATCTACTACCGATTCTTTGGCCAGAATAGGTATTGAAAAAAGTGCTGATGGCAGTAATTATGAAAAAGCTATTGAACGTGCCAAAAATATAAGTTACAACTATGCCTTTAATGGACATGAATTATTATTGGATTCTTATTTAGCTACCCCTGTAGAAAACAAATTTAGTGACCAGGAAATCGTTGTTATTCTTTATTTACCAGAAGGAAGTATTGTTTATTTTAATAATAACACCAAGCCCTTTTTAAACTATAGAACCTATAATGGAAACATTGTATCCTCAAGTGATGCTAACCATTATTTACAAATCACTGATGATGGTATTACATGTTTGGACTGTCCCATAGAAGAATCTTCTAGTGTAGAGATCGACATTCATGGCGATGATTCCAGCGTTAAATTAGATAGTAATGGCTTAGAGATAAAAGATGATGACGTCAACATAAAAGTAAATGCAAAAGGTATTTCTGGAGAAGATGATGCTATTAAAGTTAAAATAGATTCTAGCGGTATTAATATAAAATCAAAAGACAATTAACAATTCATCAATAAAAACAAACAATTCAGACATTTAAATTACTAATCGACAATCCTTAATTAGATCTTTGAAAAAAAAACATCAATCAAAAAACGAACAACCATGGCAACACTAGTAAAGTTTATTTTAGCAACTATTTTAAGCTTAACACTTTTTTCATGCAATTTCGATATGAACTTCAATACTGGAGTTCGCGGAAATGGAAAGGTTATAACAGAAGAAAGAACAATTAATGAGCCTTTTTCAACTATTAAAGCTACCGAGGGATTAGATGTATATCTAACACAAAGCGATAACGAAAAGATCTTCGTTGAAGCTGATGAAAATCTACACGATCTTATTCTAGTAGAAGTAGTGAATGGTACTTTAAAAATACATACCAAAGAAAGTATTGGCAGAGCTACATCAAAAAAGGTTAAAGTAAGTTTTAAAGATATTTCAAGTATCGTATCTACCAGCGGAAGTGATGTATATGCTACAAATGTGATAACTACTGAAAATTTAGAGCTTAAATCGACCAGTGGTAGCGATATGAAACTTGAAGTAAACACCTCTGTACTAAATTGCAAGTCGACTAGCGGTAGCGATTTAAGATTATCTGGAAAAACAGTTAAACTTGTTGCAGAAGCTACCAGCGGTAGCGACATTAAAGCTGCCGATTTAATTGCTGAATCCAGTCATGTACAAGCAACAAGTGGTGCAGATATTACTGTAAACACATCCAGAGAACTTACAGCAAAGGCAACAAGCGGTGGTGATATAAAATATTACGGAAATCCAGAAAAAGTAGATAAAAACAATAGCACTTCAGGTAGTATAAGAAAACAATAAACCAACTTTATAGTACTCGGTACCGCAACCATTCCTATTCCCGATCCCAAAGGGCCTACCATTTCGTAGATTTAGGAATGGAAAATTTGATATGGACCTGTTCAATTGGCATTGTTAACCCTGATCACGAGGCTTGCAATAGAAAATGTTTTTTTATTTCGAAACAAATTTGAATTATAGTGTGCTTATATGAAATAGAAAACATGTACTCAGCTTCCTGCCGGTGACTAATGTGCGTACACAAATAAAGCACAAAAAAAAGATTGGACACGAATGGCACAAATTTTCACAAATTATTCAGACTATTGACAGATTTCAAGCCTATATAGTCTAGGGATTCATATTCATGCTGTGTCCAATCTATACCATAAAGTATTGGATTCGTGTGAATTTGTGCCATTCGTGTCTTTTTTATAGATGTGTACTCACGGTAGCTGCCAGCGAGGCAGGGACTGGGTATAAAAGTATTGCTAAAACAAAAATGGACACAGTTCCTCCCGATTTTACATGTCCAGATATAAATGTATCCCTTAGCTCTTTTAAGGGAATCCTCAATTAAAAAAAACAGGGGCAGCCCTTAGCCTTGACGAGCAGATTCTTCAGGGCGTTCTTAAAAAAGTTTTAAGGTCATTTCCAAAGTGGGAGCTAGTCCGTGGGATACGTATGGAATATAATATCCCTATTAACCGTTGTGTGAAATGAATGCTTTTACATAAAGTGTTTATTATTAAATCGTAGCTCCATATAGACAGCCTGGTGATGGTAGCGCTTCCAGTTTACATAAGGCCTGGAGTATGGCATGGGTTTTGTTAACGTTCAGTTATATAAAGGGAGGCGCTTAGGGCTTTAACCGTAGTAGTTAATTATAGTAAAACACCCTGCCATTGGAGCGGGACAATCCTTAAAAGGAAGCAATTTTGCAAATATTATGGAAAGGATTAGCTTTAAAAACGGTATTTTTCCAAAGCACATCAAAGTGGATAATGGAAATAAATTTATTAGTATGGGCATCAAGTAGAACCAGACTTCTAAAGACCAGGAAAATCTACAGACAACCCTTTTATAGAGAGCTTTAATGGCTCTTTTAGAAATGACTGTTTAAACGTAAATTGATTCCTAAAAATGGAAGGTGCACAGGAAAGACCAGATATATGGAGAGCGGTTTATAACAATTTCAAACCTCATGGTGCATTGGATAACATACCTCCCAATGTGTACATTAAGATGAACAAAAATAGCTCGGATTCTCTACTTTTAACTGATTCTTAACATAAGAGGGGGCAAAATATTTTTTTAAGAGAACTTTAACAGAGCCTTTATAGGGGTAAATAGATAAAATGTCGACTTAATATTATATAGACACCGTTTTAATAAAAAATAAATAGATGAAACGCCCATGAGAATTGCTTTCACACACACGAGGATGATTATCAAGACGTTCCATATGACCTCTAAAACAATAAAAATAAACATATGAAACGTATTCTTTTGCATGTATTAGTTAGTGCCTTTTGTTTTAATGCCTTAGCACAAAACTTAAATTTGAATGCCCCGCTACCAGTAGATCAAAGTATTAAAAAAGGTGTTTTGCCCAATGGCATGACTTATTACATTCACAATACAGATGTTACAAAAGATGTTGCCAGTTATTATATTATTCAAAATGTTGGTTCTGTTCTAGAAAATGACGAACAGCAAGGCTTAGCCCATTTCTTAGAACATATGGCATTTAATGGTACCGAAAATTTTGTTGGTAAAGGCATTTTAAACACACTGCAAAAACATGGACTTGTTTTTGGAAGGGATATTAATGCTTATACCTCTTTTGATGAAACCGTATATAATATAAATAATATCCCTACTACCCCAGAATTAATAGACACAGGGTTATTAATACTACACGATTGGTCAAACTATTTATTATTAACCGAAGAAGAAATTGATGCCGAAAGAGGGGTTATTAAAGAAGAGTGGCGTACAAGACAAAGTGGGGGGATGAGAATACTTCAAAAATCGTTACCTACCATGTTCAATAATACCATCTATGCTGAACGTTTGCCAATTGGCCTAATGGACATAGTTGACAATTTTGAATACAAGGCTTTACGCGATTTTTATCATGATTGGTATAGAACAGATTTGCAGGCTATTGCTATTATAGGGGATATTGATGTAAATGCCATGGAGGAAAAAATAAAAAAGTTATTTTCAAAAATCCCTAAAGTAGATCATGCAAAAGAGCGTTTTATTGTAAATATTCCAGATAATGATACCATGCTATATAGCATGGCAATGGATGAAGAAGTGACGACCTCGCAAATAAATTTTGGTATAAGACATCCTAAATCCTTAACCAATGAAACAGTTGCAGATTTAAAACAATCCCTTTTAAACAGTTTGGTAACAAACATGTTATATACCAGAATAGATGAGATTACCCAAAAACCAGATGCCCCATTTTTGGCAATGCAAGTAGATTATAGCAGCCATTCTAGAGCAACAAATGCATTGAATGTTAGGGTTTACCCAAAACCAAATGAGCAACACAAAGCTTTTAAAGCCGCTTTGGAAGTCATAAATCGTGCTGTAAAATTTGGGTTTACAACAGAAGAAATAAACCGGTCCATACTTTATTTTAAAAACCATTATAAGACTCAAATAAGTAAAAAGGATGACAGATCCCATCTGTCCATAGTTTCAACAATACAGCAAAACTATTTAGAAAATGAGACTATGACCGATATCGCAAAAAATTATGAGCTCATAGAAAAGATATTTGATGCTACAAACAGCAAAGAGATCCACAACAGACTTAAACAATTATATACGGCAAAAAATAGATTTTTAACAGTAACAGGTGTTAAAGGACATAATAACCTAACTAAGGAAAATGCTTTACAGATTATTAAAACTGTAGAAAACGACGATACACTTGTCCCCTATTCAGATGCATTTGCCGGGAAAACACTTATTTCTAACTTAAAGATCAAAAAAGGAAAAATAACGAAAGAAAATAATAATAAATCGTTAGGCTCCACTACTTTTGTTTTAAGCAATGGCATCACTGTACATTATAAATTTGCCGATAAGAATAAAAATGATGTAAACTTAAACGCTTTAAGCTATGGGGGTACATCTTTACTAAAAGATGAAGATTTACCGTCTGCTAACCTGTTGGCCAACTTAGTCAACATGTCTGGTTTAGGAGATTACTCTTCAACAGATTTAACTAAAGTATTAGCAGGAAAAACGGCTTCAACAGATATTAATCTTTCTGGCTTATCAGAAGGCATTAGAGGGTCTTCTGTAACAAAAGATGTCGAAACGATGTTACAAATGGTATATTTACGTTTTGTAAAACCGCGTTTTGATAAGGATGCTTATAAAGTACTTATGGGTAATATTGATAATTATATCATAAGAAGAAGTAATGATATAAATCAAAAAATCGGTGACAGTGTTACTGTTGCGATTTATGGAAAAGATCATCCAAAAGTACGCTTATTTACTACAGATTATGCCAATGATATTTCTTTTGAAAAAATGAAAGAAATCTATTTAAATAGGTTTAATAATGCATCCGATTTCGAGTTTTTTATAATAGGTGATATTCAAAAAGAAACGCTTAAACCTTTATTGGAAAAATATATTGCAAGTATTCCAACAAATAACAGCTCTGAAACCTGGAAGGATAATTCGGTCGATTGGGTAAGTACATCTATAGATAAAGATGTATATTTAAAAATGGAAGACCCAAAAAGTTCTGTAAGAATAGCTTATAAAAACGATTATGAATATAATTTAAAAAATAAATTAATAGCACAGGCAGTAGGTGACATGCTGCAACTGAGATTTACAGAAACATTAAGAGAACAAGAAGGTGGAACCTATGGGGCAAGCTCCTATGCCGATGTCTCAAAAAGACCCACTCAAGAAGCTTCGATTATGGTGACTTTTGATTGTAATCCAGACAAGGTAGAACAACTAATAGCCATCGTTCATAAAGAACTAAAGAAGATGGCAAATGGTGACATTAATCAACTAGACTTAGAGAAAACAACAACTAACTATTTAAAGGAGAGAAAACAACAACAAGATTATAACAGCTATGACATGCGATTACTTGTTAATTATTTCAGAGAAGGATATCATATGAACCATCCAGAAAATTTCGAAGATATCGTGAAAGGCATGACTATTGATGACATAAAATCTTTTGTACACAACGTACTTGTGGATGCTGAAACGTATGAAATAGTAATAAAACCTTTAAAGTAACACTTGTTACGTTAAACCATAGTCTTAATCTTATTTTTGAGAACAATATAAAAAAACGACATGAAGAAACTACTTTTAATATTTGCCTTAGGAATTAGCGCAACGACATTTTCACAAATTCACGATCCCGTAAAATGGTCTACGTCCGTAGAAAAAATATCTGATACAGAATATGAGCTGCTTGCTACTGCTACCATAAGTGGCGCATGGCATTTATATTCCCAAAACGTTCCAGAAAATGGTCCGATTCCAACAAGTTTCACTTTTGAAGGCGATTCCAATTATTTAAAAAAAGGTAATACTAAAGAAGAAAAAGGCCATACCATTCAAGATCCCATTTTTGATATGGAAATTAAATATTTTGATACAAAAGCATTATTTAAACAACGTATAAAACTAAAAGGTAAAAAACCCTTTAATGTCAATGCAGTAGTAGAGTTTATGGTGTGCAATGACACGCAATGCTTGCCACCAAAAGAAGTTGATTTGATTTTCGAAATAAAATAACTATAATAATTTAAACTAACCATAAAATCTTTCTCTCAACCTTGTGTTCTCAACAAGGATTTATTTGAATTAGTCACTCAACAAAAGAAAGATGTAAAGGGTTGTTGTAACAACAACCCTTTTTTTTAAAACGGTAAAAATGAAAAAAGTACTTTTATTTATTATTCTATTAAGCTCATGGTTTGTTGATAGCCAAATTCATGAACCAGTAAAGTGGTCAACATCTGTAGAGAAGCTTTCGGAGACAGAGTACAAATTAATTACAAAAGCAAGCATTGAAACAGGCTGGCATTTATATTCACAATCGGTGCCCGAAGACGGTCCCATTCCAACTAGTTTCATTTATGATGATGCCAATGGTGCATTTAAAATAATTGGTAATACCACAGAGGAAGAAGGTCATACCGTTGATGATCCTATTTTCAATATGAAAATTAAATACTTCGAAAACAATGCCGTATTTGAACAGAGAATTGAAATTTTAGGCGATATATCCACTGTGAATGGTTTTGTTGAATTTATGGTTTGTGATGATGAGAAATGCTTGCCACCAACAGAAGTTGATCTAGAGTTTATTATAACGGACAATAAAGTAGTAGACAACAATAAAGTAGTAGAAAGTAATACTTCAGAAAAAGATACACCCAAAGAAGGAGAATCCAAAAAAGGGTTATGGACCATATTTTTTATAGCCTTTCTATCAGGATTTGCAGCATTACTAACGCCTTGTGTATTTCCTATGATCCCTATGACCGTGAGCTTCTTTACTAAACAAAGTAAAAACAAAGCCCAAGGTATTAAAAATGCGATCATCTACGGTATTTGCATCATTGTAATATATGTGTTATTAGGAACAGCCGTAACAGGAATATTTGGAGCCGACGCTTTAAATGCGTTAGCCACAAATGTTTGGTTTAATATTATTTTCTTCCTGTTATTAGTCATATTTGCTGTCTCCTTTTTAGGAGCCTTTGAAATTATGTTGCCCAATTCCTGGGCAAACAAAGTAGATTCACAAGCAGATAGAGGTGGTCTTATAGGTATCTTTTTTATGGCTTTAGCTTTAGCCATCGTTTCTTTTTCCTGTACTGGCCCCATAGTAGGTACTCTATTAGTAGAAGCAGCATCAAAAGGCGGCTTAGCGCCCATAATAGGTATGCTAGGGTTTTCATTAGCCATAGCGCTACCATTTGCCTTATTTGCGGCCTTCCCAGGCTGGTTAAACTCTTTACCAAAATCAGGAGGCTGGTTAAATACAGTAAAAGTAGTCTTGGGCTTTTTAGAATTAGCATTAGCTTTTAAGTTCCTATCGCAAGCAGATTTAGTATTACAAACCCATCTGTTGGAACGCGAAGTGTTTTTAGCCATATGGATTGCCATATTTGGGGCTTTGGCCTTTTATTTATTTGGAAAAATACAATTGCCCCACGATTCGCCATTAACCCATATTTCGGTAGGACGTTTAAGTATGGGACTCCTCGTACTGTCTTTCACCATTTATATGATTCCAGGATTATGGGGAGCACCTTTAAATTTAATAAGTGCCTTTCCGCCACCGCAGGAATATAGCGAATCTCCTTATGGCGTAGGCTTTTCTAAATTGGGAGGAGGCTCAGCATCTGCATCCCATGATGACTTGCCAGAGGGCGCTCATTTATTGGCCCCACATGACATACTAGCTTTTAACGATTACGATAAAGGGCTGGCTTATGCAAAAAAAGTGGGCAAACCGGTCATGATAGATTTTACAGGATGGGCCTGTGTAAACTGCAGAAAGATGGAACAGAACGTATGGCCAAAACCCGAGGTTTTACAGATCCTAAAAAACGATGTCGTTTTAATTTCATTATATGTGGACGACAAACGAAAGTTAGAAGCAGATGAGATTGTAGACTCAAAATTAAAACCGGGCAAAAAACTAAAATATATTGGGCAAAAATGGAGCGAAATGCAAACCATTAAATACAAAGCAAACTCCCAACCATTTTATGTGCTTATGGATCATAATGAAGATAATTTAATAGATCCTGTAGCCTATACTCCAGATGTTGAAGAATATCTTTCATGGTTGAAAAATGGTATTTCGAAATTTAAAAAATAAAGAAGTAGATGCTCATGTATATGAGAATAAATTAAAACTAAATTCAATGAAAAAATTAGCGTATATATTATCAATAGCCCTAGTACTTGTATCTTGTAAAGAAGAAGCTCCTAAAGATTACGTGACCCTTTCGGGCACTATTACCAATCAAAATTCCGACTCCTTAATCGTTGCACAACGAAACATTATCAAAACAATTAAGGTCAATCCAGAAGGTACTTTTTCAGATACACTCAAAATAGAAGCTGGTCACTATATTTTATTCGATGGCAAAGAACAGGCTAAAGTGTATTTAAAAAATGGCTACGATTTAAAAATAAGCTTAGACACTAAAGCATTTGATGAAACCCTTAAATATGAAGGTAACGGTGCCGAGGCTAATAATTATTTGGCCCAAAAAGGTTTGCTGAATGAGAAATTAATCGACTTTGAAGAATTGATGGCTTCAGATAAAGCAAGTTTTGATAGCAGTTTGGATAACTTAACTACAGAGCTTAAAGCTTTACTGGATAAAACCCAGGGCTTAGATTCTACATTTATTGCCGGACAAGAAAAAGAAGCTGAGATGACTGCAAAACAGCTAACCATGATGTATAACCAAAAACAAACATTGTTAGCATTAAAAGGCCAAGAATCGCCAAAATTTGTTGATTATGAAAATTATGCAGGGGGTACAACATCCTTAGACGATTTAAAGGGCCAGTACGTATACATTGATGTATGGGCTACATGGTGTGGACCATGTAAGGCAGAAATTCCTTATTTAAAAGAAGTAGAGGAAGCTTACCATGATAAAAATATAGCGTTTGTTAGTATCTCGGTAGATAAAGCAGAAGACCACGCAAAGTGGAAAGAAATGATTGCTGAAAAAGAATTAGGAGGTATTCAATTAATGGCAGATAATAATTTTAAATCTAGTTTTGTACAAGACTATAAAATCAACGGCATTCCAAGATTTATACTTATAGATCCTAGTGGGAATATCGTCTCTGCAGACGCTCCCAGACCATCAAATGAAAAGCTGAAAGATCTATTTAACGGATTGAAAATTTAATTAAGTGGTTACTGCTTAATTATTCTTTATTGTTTTAGTAAGAAGAGTCACTTTGGTATTTGATTAAATCAAGGTGATTCTTCGTTAAAAATTTAAAACTATGAACCTAAGAACTAGTGCTATTAAAAACATTTTTAGCAATAAAAAAGAGGGATCTCGCCTAGAAGCTTATTTTAAGCCTTTTAGGGATGGCATTGTAGGCATAAATCAGACCTTTGAGTCACCATACGGAAAAAAGAAGATTATTTATGCCGATTGGACAGCCAGTGGCAGACTCTATAAATCCATAGAAGAAAAGTTATTAAATGAGATAGGGCCATATGTAGCCAATACCCATACAGAAACCTCTATTACGGGCTCATCCATGACCTTGGCATATCATAATGCCAGAAACATTATAAAAAAGCATGTAAATACTTCTAACGAGGATGTACTTATTACTGTTGGCACAGGTATGACAGGTGCTATTAATAAGTTTCAACGTATTTTAGGTTTAAAGGTTAATGAAAACCTAAAAGACCACACGCAAGTTCCAGAAGCCTTAAGACCGATTATTTTTGTATCCCATATGGAGCATCATTCCAATCAAACATCTTGGTTGGAAACTATTGCCAATGTTGAAGTCATTCCCTCAAATGAAGCAGGCTTACCATGTATTGAAAATTTACAAAAACTCATTACAAAGTATAAAGATCGCCCTATAAAAATAGCTGCTATTACAGGGTGTTCCAACGTTACGGGTATTAGAACCAATTACCATGAAGTGGCAAAAGTCATGCATCAGAATAATGGCCTGTGTTTTGTTGATTTTGCATGCTCGGCACCTTATATAGACATAGATATGCATCCAGAAGATGAGGAGGCATATTTAGATGCCATTACCTTTTCTCCACATAAATTCTTAGGAGGGCCAGGTGCTTCAGGTGTGTTGATCTTTAATAAAAAATTATATAAAAACCTGGTACCGGATAATCCAGGAGGCGGAACCGTATCTTATACGAACCCTTGGGGGGATCATGATTATATAGATGATATAGAAACCAGGGAAGATGGCGGAACACCTGGTTTTTTACAAGCTATAAAAATTGCACTATCCATTCAGCTTAAGGAGAAAATGGGTGTGCAGAATATTCTAGATAGAGAGCATGAGTTAAATGCTATCATTTTTGAAAAACTTAGAGCTATAGAAAATTTAACCATATTGGCACCTGAACATACCGATAGGCTAGGCGTGTTTTCATTTTATATTGATGGTGCTCATTATAACTTAATAGTGAAGCTTTTAAATGACCGTTTTGGGGTACAAACCAGAGGGGGCTGTTCTTGTGCAGGAACTTATGGGCATTATCTATTAAATGTAGATGAGCCGACTTCTAAATCCATAGAACAAAAAATATTGGAAGGTTGTTTGATAGAGCGTCCGGGCTGGGTAAGAATGTCTATCCACCCAACTATGACCAATGCAGATATTTACTTTATCTGTGATGCTATAAAAGAAGTGGCCGAGAATTACGAGCACTGGGAAAAAGATTATGAATACAACGCTGTAAAAAATGAGTTTATCCATAAAGGAAATCACAATATTGAAAAAGAGATAACAAAGGAATGGTTTAATTTATAAAAGCAACAAAATATTAAATTTTATAACTCAATAATACCAATTATGAATTAAAATACACTATTCAAACTCATTCATTAATTCATAATTGGTATAAATCTTTTTTAAAGGACCAAAAAATAGCATTCAGAACACTCCCCTACAAAAAACAAAGTCGTATTTATTCAGAATATTTTTAATATAAATTTATGCTCGCTTTCATACAACATCTTCATGCTCTGAAAAATCGGATAATGCCTTTCTTAAAATACTAATGGGGTGTTCAGCAATGCGTTTAGTTCCATCAAATACTTGATGTCTACAGCTAGTGCCCGAGGCAGCAATTATGGTCGATGCTTTCATATTTCTAATTCTAGGAAACAAAGTGTCCTCTCCTACTTGCATACTAACTTTGTAATGTTCTTTTTCATAACCAAAGGATCCTGCCATGCCACAACAACCTGAATTTATAACACTTACAGAATAATTTTTTGGAAGATTTAGTATGTAAAAAGTGGGTTCTGTTCCACTTAATACTTTTTGGTGGCAATGGCCGTGAATTTTTATTTGTAATGGCTTTTTAGTGAACTGGTTTTCTGAAATGTTACCTTTTAATATCTCGCTCTTGAGAAATTCTTCAATAGTGAATGTATTATTAGAAACATGTTTAGCAGCTTCTTTATTATCAGCCAAACGTAAATATTCATCCCTAAAAGATAAAATCGCCGATGGTTCGATTCCTACTAAAGGCATTTTATCTGAAATCAAATTATTAAAGATTGAGATATTTTTATTCGCAATAGTTTTTGCTTCGTCTAAAAAGCCTTTAGACAAATAACTTCTACCACTTTCTTCATGATCAACAATATGTACTTGATATCCTAACTTAGTGAGCAATTCAAAAGTATCGATTCCAATTTGAACATCGTAATAATTCGTAAATTCGTCTACAAATAAATAAACCGATCTTTTATCCAATAGTTTATTGGTGGGCTCATTAACGTTGTTTCTATGCCATTTCCTAAATGTTTTTTTGAACAACTTAGGCATACTCCTTTTTTTAGCAACTCCTAATATTTCCTTTACTAAAAGCGTGTTTAAAAGAACATTGGTTAAACTAGGAAAGACACTCCCTATGCTATTATACTTTACATTATTGGCCAACATTTTAGTTCTAAAAGATGGCGGATTCTCTTTTTGATATTGATATAAAAACTCTGCTTTAAAACTAGCCACATCTACATTACTTGGGCACTCACTGGCACAAGCTTTACAGCTCAAACATAAGTCAAAAACAGCTTTTAACGCTTTGTGGTCAAACTTATTTTCTTTATCTGAGTTTGTTAAGAATTCACGTAACGTATTGGCCCTGGCCCTTGTGGTATCTTTTTCGTTTCTAGTGGCTCTATAACTTGGGCACATGGTACCTCCTGCCGATGGTGGTTTTCGACAATCGCCAGAACCATTACATTTCTCTGATGCCCTTAAAATCCCTAACGAATCCGAAAAATCCAATAAAGTCTCAACTTCCGGTTCCTTTCTATCAATTTCATAGCGCAATGATTGATCCATAGGGTAAGCATCAACAATTTTCCCCTTATTAAACACATTATTAGGATCGAAAGTATGCTTTATCTGCCTTAGTAATTCATAATTTTTTTCACCGATCATAAGTGGTAAAAACTCGCCACGTACTATGCCATCACCATGTTCTCCACTAAAAGAACCTTTATACTTTTTAACGAGCTTTGCCGTTTCGGTAGTAATTTCCCTAAACAAGGCGACATCTTTAGGTGCTTTTAAATTTAATATAGGTCTTAAATGAATTTCGCCCGCCCCGGCATGGGCATAATAAACCGCTTTTTGCTTATAACTATCCATCATTTCAGTAAATTCGGATATATAAGCAGGTAAATCTTTTAAATCTACCGCCGTATCTTCAATACAGGCCACTGCCTTTGCATCTCCAATGATGTTTCCCAATAAGCCTAAACCGGCTTTTCGTAATTCAATAACTTTTTTTATGTCTTGGTTATATAGTTTTGGAAAGGCATATCCAAAGTTATATTGCTTTAAGTCCTCTATTAAATTAGAAGCTAGCACATCTGTTTTTTCTACTGATTCTGCCCTAACCTCCATCATCAAAATAGCTTTTGGATCGCCTTCAATAAAAAATCTGTTTCTCGCCTGTTCCCTGTTATTTTTAGTACAGTCCAAAATAGTTTTATCTAATAACTCACAAGAATATAGGTTATGCTTCATGGCAATAACAGTGGCTTCTAAACTCTCTTGGATACTATTAAAATGAGCGACTACAAAGACCTCCTCTTTTGGTGGTAAGACATCCAATTGTAATTTAATTGCTGTTGAAAAAGCCAGTGTTCCCTCACTTCCACATAGTAGTTTGGCTATATTTATATTTTCAACAAATCCGTTAGGTGCCTTATCATCTAAAAAGGCATCAACGGCATACCCCGTGTTTCTCCTATGAATTGATTTTTTTGGGAATTTTTCGTGTATTTCTGCTTGAACATCTTGTTTTGATAATGCCTTGAAGAGCATCTTATAAATAGCGCTCTCTAAATCTGATCCCAATGGTTTCTTTTCGAACGCTTCGACCGTTAAAGCATTGAATGTAGCTTCAGATCCATCGGATAGCAACGTTTCCAGCTCTAGGACCTTATCCCTCGTAATACCGTATTGAATGGATGTTGAACCTGAAGAATTATTACCAACCATGCCACCAATCATACACCGATTACTGGTAGATGTATTTGGTGAAAAGAACAACCCATAAGGCTCTAAGAAAATATTCAATTCATCCCTAATAATACCGGGTTCCACGGTAATAGTTTGCTGTTTTTCATCGAACGCTATTATTTTCGTGAAATATTTTGACACATCAACAACAATGCCGTCTCCAACACATTGCCCTGCCAAGGAAGTACCTGCAGTTCTAGGTATAAGTGTTATATGGTGTTTATTAGCAAAAAAGATTAAGTTTTTAATATCATTTTTGTCTTTTGGATAAGCTACCGCTAGGGGGATCTTACGATAAACAGAAGCATCGGTAGCATAAATTCTCTTATGTAATTCATCAAAAAAAAGATCTCCTTTTAATTTTTTAGAAAGCGCTTTTAAACTTTTTTTAGTTTTCAATTCTGGCATGTTAATCTGTATTGTTTATGCTTCTTAATATGTGTTTTTCAAATAACCGGCAAGACTTTCTTTACTTTCTAAATTCAATGTCGTACTTTTTAACTTGTAAATTTACAAAGGCTAGCTTTTTTTTTCATGATAACGACATTAATTATTTCTTCTTATCAAAAAAGTTTTAACCACTTCAATTTAGAATATACCCTAAAAAAGTTTTTAACACCGGGTTTTTATAATTTTTCCTCCAAACGGCAAATAGTTCTGTTTTTGATTTTGTTTCCTTCAACTCAATAAAGCGTATTTTATAATTATTTTCGTCCCGTAAAGAATTCGGAATTATTGATAACCCCATACCATTTTCAACCAATTTAAATATCGTAGCGCCATGAATGGCTTTATGGGAAATTTTCGGACTAAAATTATGCTCCGAACATAAATTTAATATTTGCTGGAAATACATAGGGCTACTTTCGTTGGGGTACAAAATAAAAGATTCATCGGCACATTGGCCTATATTAATAAAATTGTTTTCGGTTATTGAATGCCCTTCTGGCAATACCAACGAGAAATTCTCTGTGTAAACAGATTTTATATTCATTTCGGGAGACACTTTGTTAGATCTCAAAAATCCGATATCAATATGGTCCTGTTCCAGAGCCAGTAATTGATCCGAATTAGTAAGTTCTTCCAAAGACAAGCCTACTTTAGAAAAATCATTTGTAAAGTGCTTAATAATTGGCGGCAAGTAATTTTTCATTGCCGAACCTACAAAACCAATTTTAAGCTGCCCTATATCTCCATCTAAAGTCTGCTGCCATCGTTCCATGGACTTATCCAAATAGTTAATGATGCCTTGTGCTTCTTTAAGAAAAGAAATTCCAGCTGGGCTCAATGACACTTTTCGATTCGTTCTATCAAATAATTTAACACCCAATATAGACTCTAACAGACTTATTTGTTGACTAAGTGCAGACTGGGATATAAGCATCTTAGAGGCTGCTTTTCTAAAATGCAACGTCTCGGCCAAAACCAAAAAATAACGCATGTGTCGAATTTCTAATTGATTTGTTTTACTTATCATTTAATAATTAATAAAAATTATTACTACTCAAAATTACTTTTATATTTACACAAATAAAAATTTCTTTTAAAAAAGTCAGTTATGAGTAATAATAACCAAAACCCTTTGGAAAAGGTTTTAGAAAGTTTGTTGACCCCTTACAAAGAACGCGTACTGGATGTTTCTAAAATAGTAACAGCCATGTTAAACGAAGGCATTATTAATGATGAAAATGATATTGTAAATGACCATATAGCCTTTAGAACCTTAGGGATTGAAAATTTGGGCATAGCATCTTTAGAAAAGATATTTTTACATTATGGCTATAAGAAAAAAGATTTTTATCATTTTGAAAATAAAAAACTTAATGCCTATTGGTATGCCCCGCCTTCAGAAAAATATCCAAGAATTTTTATAAGCGAACTTAGGGTTTGGGATTTATCTAAAGACGTTCAAGAAATTATTTATAAATATACCAAGTCTATTGTATCCGACCCTATAGATGCATTAAACCTAGATAACGTTGATGACATTTCTGCTTTTTTAACTAATCCTCTATGGCGTTTACCTTCTCTTGAAAACTATACAACGCTTTTAAATGAAAGTGAATATGCAGCCTGGGTGATATACAATCGCTACTATCTCAATCACTATACCATAAGTGTACATGGTCTTCCAAATGGCTATAATACCATTGAGGATTTTAATGCCTTTATTGAAGGTATTGGCATTACGTTAAACACGGCCGGGGGTAAAATTAAAACGAGCTCGGATGGGCTATTAAAACAAAGCAGTACTGTAGCAAAAATGATTAAAGCTGAGTTTTCGGATAATAAAAAAATGGATATAGCTGGAAGTTATGTTGAATTTGCAGAGCGCAAATTACTTCCAAACAGTCCTACCTCTTTAAAGGATAAAACCGATAACAAATATAGAAGGGATGGTTTTGAAACTTCTAATGCCGATAAAATATTCGAAAGCACTTATACGGAACAAACTATTTTAAAATAACGTGAGTTCGATGTAAGCATAACTTTATTAAACTGACTTCAATAATTTAATTTTGGTTGTCTGGTTGAGTACTTCGGTAAACTCAGCACAGGCTCTGTCGAAACCTATTGTTGATTATCAGTGATATAAAACATTTCGACTGCGCTCCTGACAAGGGAAATTTAAAGACTTTTTAGACATCCTCTTTCTTTGGCTAACTCTTCTATCTTAGATAGTTCATAGCCTAACTCTAGGACAAGTGTATCTTTTGGCCAAAATGCTTTTAGACAACTCTCGTGATATTTAGCGTCGGTATTTTCATTTTGACAAATATTTTGTTTATACAAAATTCTGCAATCACCCAAGAATAAATGTATCCAGATCGACTCTTCCCGTAGTCAAAATGAATTATGGTAGCATCAGTTCTTTATTATAAAGACTCATTCATGGAACTTAAGCCCATTCAATGCCTTGTTTAATTTTCTATTTTCACCATAAATGACTATTCCTACCAGTTCCTGATTCTCATCCGTTGTCTTTCCCATTTCCAAATGATTTCCCCCTTCATTTTTTGTTGCAAATAAAGACTTTGTATAAATCCCGATATGTAATTCCCTATCTTTTGCTCTTATAAATGCTCTATTAATTTGCGCTTGGTCATCGGCTTTGTAAATGAGAATTGGCTGTTTAATAAAAGGAAGGAATTCCGATTTTGATGCATTGATAAAGGGCTTTCCGTGAGTTTCGGGAAACTGTATGGCAACTGAACTTGCCAAAAATGAGGCAACATTCAATTTTTGCCATGCCATCAAATCGTTTTTTATGACTATGGCTATTTTGTTTTCAAATTCCATTGATGATTATTTTAATTTTAGTTCCATTTGAATGTTGCACCGTTCATAAGGCGTGTCATGTCCTGAGACCTTCTTAAACCCTAGTTTCTCATATAATGATATGGCCGGTTTTAAGATGGTGTTGCTTTCTAGATATAGATAGGTAGCATTCAATTCTTTTGCTCTTTCTATAATGGCTTTCCCTAAAAGAGAGCCTATTCCCTTACCTCTTGCCTTAGGTGAAACAGCCATTTTTGCCAGTTCATAATCATATTTACCATCTTGCATTTTCAGCAGAGCACAAACGCCCAGTACAGTATCATTTTGAACAGCTACCAAGATTTCCCCGCCGCTATCCAGTATATATTCTTTGGGGCGGTCCAAAGCCTTTCTGTCTGCAGCTTCCAATTTGAAATATGTCGTTATCCACTCTTCATTAAGATCTTGGAATGCGGAATGATGTTCCGGCAAATAATCTACAATGGTTACACTTGATGATTCTCTTACTTTTTTTTCTTCCAAAACCCTTGTCAATAGTGATTTTTCATCAAGTAAGTATTCAAACTCTTGAATGGCCAGCCAAATGTTATGCTTTGTTTGGTTCAGCATATTTTTAATGGCACTTTCAACATCGTTATACTGCTCCTTGATTCTTTCTGCCAAATCAACTCCCTTTTGGGTCAATAGGATATTGTTCTTTCTACCATCAAAAGCATCCTTTTGTTCGATGACCAATTCGCTTTTTGACATTTCCCGAACAATTTTAATGACTGAAGGATGTGATTGTCCAATGGCATTGGCAATGGAAGTAATGGGCTTTCCCTTTGTCTCATTGGATAGAAAATAGAAAACAGGAAACCATTTTGGTTTTAGTTTTATTCCATAAGCATTATAAATATGTTGTGCATCTTCCGTCACTTTTTCGCTTAAAAAACGTAGTCTGCTCCCTAATGCCATCTCGCCAATCTTATCAAAATCCATTTTATATATGTTATTAAATACGTAACTGGTTACAAATATATGAATTTAAAACAATATGTCATTCAAAAAAGGCGAAATATCCTTGATTAATTTTTAACTAATATTTTTTTAAAATCATATGTTGCAGGACTAGACACATACCGCTTTGCCGCATCATAATCACTTCCTTCCAAAAAGTATAAATTCTGAAAACATAAATGGGCAAATTCCGAATCTATTTCAACCAACCGTGGCTTGATCTTTCCTGCTTCATCCTGCAAGTCTTTTAAATACAAAGGTTGTATTTCACCACGTGAGTTTGCTGAAACCAAGCAACCGCTTTTACCTTCATCAAACAGTTTCTTTACCCCAATCCCCAAAAGCGTGCATAAAGTCAAATCAAAACCTATGGGCCTGCTACAACGTAATTCATATCCTAATTCAATAGGGCGTGTCTTAATATCAAGGCCTATTTCATTCATCTTTTCTTGAACCAATACATTTAATATATGTGATTTGCTCACGTTCCCCAGCTCTGGATGCCCATGGGCATCATAGGTGAAATTTATCCCTATCTTATCCAATTCAGACTTTGATAAATTATGAAAGATTCCCTCACTCACCATGGCTACGCCATAATGAACCCCCTTCAACCTTCTTTTGATGATAGACGATATGATTAAGCGGACGACCTTATCTAATGTGATTTCGGTTTTGTTAAACATCTCAGGAATCACCAACATCGGAAAATGACAACTTGTAGCAATCCCAAAAGCCAAATGTCCGGCCGACCTTCCCATGGCAGACATGACAAACCAATTTTGGCTCGTTCGTGCATCTTCATATACCGTATTCCCTATTCGAACACCTTCATCCTTGGCCGAATGAAATCCGAATGTCGGATTTCTATCTGGCAAGGGTAGATCGTTATCAATCGTCTTTGGAACGTGGATATTGGAAATGAATATATTTTCTTTCTCCAAATATTGGGTAATCCTATTTGCTGTAGACGCCGTATCGTCACCTCCAATGGTCACCAGCAATTTCACATTATTATCAATAAAAACAGACTTGTTTAATGTGTCTTTATTTGGCTTAAATCGGCTCATTACCAAGGTTGAGCCACCTCGGCTAAATATCCTATCTGCATGAAAAAAATCAAAATCTTTTATTTCCTGGGTTTTTGAAAAAAGCCCCTTGAACCCTTCGTGAAGGCCTAAAACACGATACCCATCTTTTAAAAAGACTTTGGCTACCGTGCTTATAACAGAATTAATGCCTGGAGCGGGACCTCCACCACATAAAATCAATACCGCTTTTTTATTTTCCATTATTCATAATTCACCAAAAAAGGTGGCTTTATATTTATCTCGTTACTCTACCTAATACCAATTTGAATATAAAATGTCGCATGTCGACTCGTTTACCCAATCAAGTTGAGTACAGGCTTTTTTAAATTTAAAAGCCTTGTTCTTAAATTCCGTAGCAACACTATGCAATCTAATCACAGCGTTTTTATATTTTAAAATAACTTCGGCTTTAATACGACATTTTATACTCAAATTGGTATAAGAGATTCATGTCTTTAGCTTTTCTACTTCCAAATCAGTTATCACGTTTACTAAGGCGTACTTTTTTAGGGTTTCGTCCAGATACTTTAACCTATAGGAGACATGCAATCGGGTACTTCTATCACATTGTAGGGATGGTAATAATAATTTCATAGGCACTAACCAATCCATTAGCTCTTATACCAAATGAATTTCAAAATAACCGTAATTATTTTGAATTATTTTTAGTTCAGATAAAATAGAAAATCTAAGCATAGCATTCGTTATGGTTATATACCCAGTCAAGCTGAGCACATGTTTTATATTGAAATATGTGCTAAAAAGAAATCGAAGATTCATGAACACCTATTTTTAAAATGAAAGATAGTGAACTAAACAAACATTATAGGTTGTTTTGATGTTTATTTGGTATTAGTTCCACTTATTTGGTTGCAGCCAAGTATTAGTATTCTACCCAAAAACCTATATGGTTATAACTCTTAGCCCTATCAATTATTTAATGATCAACTGTTGGGTATAATACTTACCCGTATCTGTTTTTATTTGCACTAAGTATAACCCAGAGGGTAGGTTTGACACGTCTATTGAAGCTGTTTCATCGTAATCGAATTTGATGAGCTGTTTTCCTGTGAGTGTATGGATTGTAATGAATTCTATTTTTTGGGCCCCTGAATCCAAATAGAAAATTTCCGATGCTGGGTTTGGTACTATTTTCATACCGTTTTTAAATTCATTTTCCATAATGGCCAATGAACTATCTTCATCAGCATAAGGCCCAACATCACTGGAGGATACAGGTGTTCCGTAAACAATAGCATCATTACTAAAATGATCTGCTCCTGGATTGCTTGTTGAAGGTCTTGGTTGCCCTTGTATGTCTTCATCGACTACCAAGGAAGACAAACCATCTCCTAACAGGGGTGTTGAAGCACCTGCCTGCCAAAGTGTGCCTACCTCAACCAAATATGGATTGGAATTGACGACCTCTGATGATGAAAAGCTGTAACCATCGCTATTTAAAACCGCAGATCCAGTAGGATACATCAAATTAGCGTTCCATAATAACTCACCATTTTGATCGTTGTGGATTTTTATTAGGCTATTTTGTGAACCTGTCACTAAATTATTGGCCAATATAATATCTATTAAGGGCTTATCGTACGATCCATTGCTTTTGGCATATCCAATTTCAATACCATACGTATTATTTACTAGTGTATTATAAGCAATGGTAATACGTTCGCCCCTAAAATGAAGTCCATAATTGGTATCGACCCCATCTATGGCATCACCTTGGGTTAGGGTAATAGGAGCATCAAAAAGTGTCCCTTCCAACCCTTCAAAATAGTTATTAATAATGATGTGGTCAGTTCCATAAGCCCTTACACCTCCTGTATACAAGGTTTGTAAATCAAGATTACCATTTGCTTTTCCGCCCCCAAAGAAATAGTTCCCTTCTACCAAACTTCTATTTCCCTGTCTTAACGTAAGGGTTCCATAACTTCTATAAAAGGTGTTACCTCTAATAATATTATCACAAGATTTTACCGACACAATCTCGGGATCACCATCACATTCCTCAAATAAATTATACGCTACGGTAGTGTATCCACTGGTAGTAGACAGTTGACTATTGCCAACACGTATGGCCTCTTTACCATTTACGACCCTTGGTGCGCTATTATAAAAATAATTGTAATCTATCAAGTCATATTGTGATTGTTGATTAACACTATGATCCTCATTATATGTGCCGTCAATAGTAATGAAATTGCCTTCAGTTGTTTTGTTCTGAAACTTGTTGTGATCTATGCGGTTATGATGGCTTAAATATTGAAATGTATAATCGTTGTAATACCCTGTGACAACAACCCACTTCACAGAGGCCGTAGCATGCAACTCAAATTGATTTCGGGTAATCCTAATATTGTTTGAGCCTTCTAGCTTAACCATGGTATTATTTCCGGTACAATCGAAAACAAAACCTTCTAGAATTAGGTGCGCTGCCTTCTTAAAGACAAAATGGGAGTCTCCGGTCAAGGTTACCCCTCCCACGTTTTCAGCCTTTATGGTAATTGGGTTATCGGCAGTGGCATTGGCCGTGAAGCTACAATAAAAATCATTGTAACTACCATCTGAAACAATAAACACTTCCCCTGGTGATGCACTGTTCACGAGATTTTGCAAATTGCTATCTGTATTTACATATGTTTGACCATGCGAACCTATAGCACTTAAAATGCATATCAAGTATATGGTCTTTCGTATTAAAGAGGGTTTTGTATGTTTGATAAAGGGCTCCATGAATTTATTGTTTTATAAGTTTCTTAACCAGCATATGCCCCTCTTCATCTTTAAATTGTAAATGATATATCCCATTTGTGAGGTTACTTAGGTCAATTTCATGGTTAGCCATATCCACTTTACCTGAATAGACCATTTGTCCACTAAGATTAAACAACTTGTAATTCACCTGGTTCAAAGTATGGATATTCAATTCCATATTAAACGGATTAGGAAAAACATGTAGGTTTGGGAAATGATTAGATGTCACAGATAGAATCGCTGCACAGGCATCTGCGTCAACCACAAAATTAGTGGTTCCATTTACACTATAATTGCTACCTAATGCCGTTTCAAGATCTCCCCCAGGTTCAAAATGTGATGGATTATCGGTATAAACACAAGTTAAACTGGGATTGGAACTAATTTTAAAATAGGTAAATACCGTATATGGTATACTCCCCAAATCGATGCTAGATAGATCATTTTCATAAGCACCCAATTTTTCCAACCCAAGATTAGCTGAGACATCTAAATCGCCAGTAACATTATTATTTTGAAACCTTAAATAGGTAAGTGTTGTTAAGTCCGAAATATCTATACTGGTCAATTGATTCTCATAAACATCCAATCTAAAAATCCCAGTATTTCCACTAATATCTATATTTGTTAAGCCATTATTCTGCACATACACATACCTTAGTCTAGTAGGATCTGCACCTGCGTTTAGGGTCGCGTTCGATAAATCCAATGAGGTCAATCCGCATTCATAGGCTTTGACATGGTATAATTTGGTACAGCCGCTAAAATTCAGGGATGTTAGCCCAGAATTGCCATAACAATAAAAATTAGTTAATAGATCCAATCCAGACAGATCTATTTCCCCTATAATAGCATTGTTTTGGCAGTACAAATTTTTAAGTTTCGGAAACTGGTTAACACCGGACAAGTCCGCAACAGTGGTTACACTAGCACCTGGCAAATCTATATCTGTTATTAAATTAATATCTGTAAAAGTTATAAAACCATCTGTAGTATCTCCATCTGGAGTTATATTTGAAACGAATTGTGTTTCCAAATAGGCTTCAAAGGCGTCATCTGGTATAGACACCGTCGTTTGCGATAGTACAATTGCACTTATAAGTACAATAACACAAAAAAGTAGTTTAGTTTTCAAAATTTATGTTTTTAAATAGTTAGTATTCCTGTTAATTGTTTTCACGACCCTTTTAAACCAATTATTAATTGAAATGAGCTACAGAAAACGACATTGCTTATTTGTTTTAGCCTGCTGCGAGTTATTTGCATAGCCTAAGCTATGGAAATGATGAGTAAAGTGATAAAACGAATTAATGAATGAGTTTAAATAGCGTATTTTAATTCATAATTGGTATTAAACCCAAATCGTCTAAAAACGTCCACATGCGTTTACTAAAAAGCGATTTTTCTTCTTTTGTCAACCCGCCATGTTTTCCCCCTGGAATGGTTAAAAAATCAACTTTTACATCGTATTCCAACAGCTTATCGTAAAGTGCCTTGGATTGTTGGTATGGGACTGTGGGGTCATCATCGCCATGGATTATAAATATCGGCGGACTTTTATGGTTCACATAATACAATGGAGAAACCGATTTTATAAAGACCTCATCTCCAAAGCCATCTCCCAACCATCTTTTGGCAGATTTCCAATAACTCAAGGGCAATAAATCGGTAACACCATATTTATCTATTATGGCAGCCACTTTTATCTCTCCATTATAAGGACAATTAGTATCGAATTCTTTATTATTGGCCAATAGTCCAGCCATTAATGCCAAATGACCTCCGGAAGAGCCTCCCATAACAACAATTTTATTGGTATCGATATTGAGTTCCTTAGCGTGCTTAAATAAGTATATGAGTGCACATCTCACATCTTGTACTGCTCCTGGTGCAGGTGACACATCTACCAAGCGATACTCAACATTAGCAACGGCATAGCCATTTTTAAAAAAAGATCCATAGCCAGTTTGCGACTCCTTCACACCGTGGTTCCATCCACCGCCATGAATATTCATCACTACCGGTGTGGGGGTACTGGAATTTGGATTGGTATAAAGGTCCATTCTCCCTTCCCAACCATCTACTACGGTATAGACAACATCAATTTGAGCATCGTAACTGGCAGGATACGTTACAGGTTTGTATTTCTTTTCTTGTCCATAAACAGAAACAAAACCGTATAAACTAAAAATTGACAAAAGAACTAATGTTTTCATATCTTCTAGTGTGTTTAGTGTGTTACTTTAAGATTGTAATATTTAATTGAAGCATGTGCCGTTGGGTCTGTTGCTGTTAAATAATTTCCTGCCTTGAAATAGTTTTCGAAAGGCCATTTTTCAAGACTTATATCCTGGAAAGTATAGTTTTTATTGTTTGCACTAATCATAATTTCACCTTGTCTGGCCGTAATTTTTATTTGAAAACTGTCAAACCCAACATAACCGAAATCGTACTTTATGTCCGTCCAGGTTGATGAACTATCGTCGTATAAATCCAGTCCGCTTGTAGACTCGTCCACTAAGGTTTTTTTATAAGCAAAAAGTTTACCGTCTATCCAAATCATTTTAAGCAATGGAGGTGCATGGTTACTACTAAAATTATATGTCGTCATATCTTCTTGCGATATTATACCATGTATTTGCATGACAATGATACGATGGTATTGTCTGCTGGTTTCGGTATCATTGGAAACACTTGCAACTTGTAAGGTCCCATCCATTACCCCGCCTTCGACCAAGCTCCAATTATCGTAATTGCTTCCGGGTGTTTGCTGCTCTCTAAGTTCAGTTCTTGGATAACTACTATTGGCCGTGGTTGCATTGCCTGGATAGGTATAAAAAACAATGGAGGTATCGGTGGCATCATCGTACATAAATGGCTGTAAATCGGTGATGGTTTGATACCCAAAATCAATCAGATCGGATGGTTGGTATTCGTCTGGTTTAGAATCGCCATTTAAATCAACTGGCAAGGTTATTTTCCAGTGATTGAAATCAATATCCGCATACGAGGCGTTAGGATTTTTATCCTCTTCTTGAGTTTCGTTCAATTGAACCTCTTTATCTTCGGTCGAACATGATAGCAGACTAGCGATAATTAAAAAATATATTACCATGGCATTTATATAAAAACATTTTTTTTTGCTTACAACTTTTCTCATCCTGTTTAATTTTTAGTTGTTTTAAATGGTGGTGCAGGCAACCCACTTTTATTAAAAACCATGACCTCCCCAGGGGCATCTTCCCACAAGTACCTGACTATCTGTGGCGATTTTATTTCTTTAGCGTGTAGACGTATAACATTTTTTGAAACCTGCTTGGCACTGGCTTTCTTGAATGTGTTTCCGTCATTGGAAACCACAAAGCCATTTATGTTATTGGTATCACCTTTTATTATTAAAGACTCATTGAACGTCACCAATACCTCTTCCGAGTTAAACTGGACTTCACTAACCCCTGGCCCTCCTAGTGCTGCCCGTTTGTCTCCATAGGCTAAATTGTAAGCAGCAAGCGCTAATCTCCTTCCTACTTCTTGTTTGTTTTTGGGGTGTACATCGGCGTCTTCACCAATATCCAAAGTCACGACCATGGCTGTTTTATTTAGATCCAAAGCGGCAGCTTGGGCTTCCCGTATGGCAGGTTCCCTATTCCCTTGGTTGGCATAGTTGGCCAACTGAACAAAAAGAAATGGTACTTCTTTGCCCCATTTACTGCGCCAATCGGTAATCATTTTTGGGAAAAATTGAGCATATTCCTCTGGGTTTTTGGTATTGGATTCACCTTGGTACCAAATAACACCACGTATCTTATAATCGAAAAAAGGGTGAACCATACTGTTATATAAGGAACTTGGATAATATCTTGGATGCACTCTGGATGGTGGTTTTGATATCTGTGGCGTCCCTACTTTATAACACCATTCTCCTACCAATGATAATTTTCTAATCTCCGTTTTTAAATATAAATCGGAATCGGCTCCCCTAAAACCACCTAAATCGAGTAGGTTTTTTATCTTTATGGTGATTCTGTTTACGCCTTCTTTTAATATTTTGGATGGCACTTTATAAACCCTGTCAAAATCCTTTTTAGTGGAAGCACCAACTTGAATGCCATTAACATAAGTTACATCTTCGTCATCTATCCTTCCAAGGCTTAGTATTAATTCGCCCTCTAGGTCCCTACGTTTCAATATAAATTCTTTAGTTACCCATACAACACCATAGGTTTTTTTCAAATCCGTATTTCGCCATAAAGATGGCAACCTGAAAACCTCCCAATTGGAATAATCGGTATCTATAGATTCCCAATGTTCCTTAATTCCTAAATCTTGCTCGTCTTGGGTCTTGGAGTAAACTTTATGGGCCTTTTTATAATCCATCATTGCTTTTTCCATATCCATTCCCGCCATAGATTTCAAAAGTTCTCGACGAACTGGATCGTGTTCAAAGAACTTAGCATCCATCCAAGCTTCAATATTGGTTCCTCCCCAGGAGGCATTGACAAGTCCTATGGGAATATTATAGGTTTCATATAGGTTTTTTCCAAAGAAATAAGCCACTGCCGAAAACCCTTTGGCATTATTTGGCGTACAGCTTTTCCAGCTACCGGACGGCAATTCGGTTTCTTGGGTACCCGCCATGATTCTGGGAACTGTAAACAGCTTTATATTTTCATAATTGGCCTTTGCCAATTCATCTTCACCATGCAATGCATTCTCAATTTTCCAAGCCATATTGGATTGTCCCGAACAAAACCAAACATCACCCAAATAAACATCAGAGAGGACAATGGTATTGTCTCCTTTCACCTGTATTTCATAGGGTCCTCCTGCAGGTTGAGGGTCGAATAAAACTGCCCACCGCCCCGCTTTATCGGCGACTGTTGTTAGTGTCATTCCTAGGAAATTTACCGAAACCGTTTCATCGACCGCCGCGGTACCGTATATATGGATAGGTTCGTTACGCTGAAGTACCATATGACTGGAAAAAAACCGTGGCAACTCCACCTTGGCCAATAATGGGTCATGACACATCAAGAGCATCAAGAACAATCCAATATGTTTGAGTTTACAATACATTTAATATTTCTTTACAGGTTTCGGATATAGCTTGATAGTTAAACTCCCCAGCTTTATTCCTTTTAAACAAACTGGAACCAATTCCTACACAATGCACCCCAGCATTTAAATAAGCTTTAACGTCCTCTTTATCTGCTTTTATCCCACCACTTGGCATGAGTTTTAATTCTGGACAGGGTGACAGAACAGATTTTATAAATTTCGATCCGCCTAAACTATCCACGGGAAACACTTTTACAAGAGTGGCGCCATTTTGGTAAGCCGTGTACATTTCAGATAAAGTGAAACATCCAGGGATCCAAGGGATATTATGTTCTTTGCAAACTTGGCCCACATTTGTATCTAAAATCGGAGTGACTATAAACCGGGCGCCAATAGCTATAAATCTTTGGGCATCCTCTACTGTTTTAATGGTTCCAATACCCAACACCAAATCGGGATATGCCGTTGCACTCCAACTCAATAATTCCTTAAACACTTCATGGGCATTGCTTCCTCGATTCGTGAACTCAATTTCTTTAATCCCTCCCTCATAGCAGGCTCTAATTAGTCTTTTACAAACCTCTAAATCGTCATGATAAAACAACGGTATGACCCCTGTTTTAGAGAACGGCAGGTCCGCTTTTTTTACATTTTTATTCATATAGAATTCTTTTTACCTAGCGACACGCCCAGATGCATCCCCAGACATTAGTTTTAAAACTTCATTTACCGTTACTAAATTTGCATCGCCCTTAATAGTATGTTTTAAACATGAGGCCGCTACAGCAAAGTTCAATGCTTCCTGGTCATTATCGTAGGTGTTTAAGGCATAGATTAAACCTCCCATAAAGCTATCTCCACCACCTACTCTATCTACGATATCAGTAATTTGATAGGTTGGTGACTTTATCATTTCCTTGCCGTTATACATAACTCCGGCCCAGCTATTGTGCGAGGCACTAATTGACCCCCTAAGGGTAGTTATTACCTTTTTGGCCCTTGGAAACTTTTCCATCATTTGTGTGCATACAGACAAGAAAGCTTCTGCCGTAACATCATGGCCATGCTTATGAACATCTAGGTCTTTAGGATGGATTCCAAAATGCTTTTGTGCATCTTCTTCATTGCCTAAAATAACATCGCAATATGATGTTAATTCGGTCATGATCGCTTCTGGATCCTTTCCATATTTCCAAAGCTTTGCCCGATAATTCAAATCGGTTGAAATGGTAAGCCCCATTTCAGAGGCAACTTTCACCGCTTCTAAACAGGCATCGGCCGCACCTTGCGAAATGGCTGGCGTTATACCGGTCCAATGAAACCAATGGGCTTCTTTGAAAACCTTCTTCCAATCTACCATACCAGCCTCTATTTGAGCCATTGCAGAATGCGCTCTGTCATATACTACTTTACTGCCTCGGCTTACGGCACCTGTTTCCAAAAAATATATTCCCAAGCGATCCCCTCCAAAAAGCACATGGTTAATACCTACATTTCGCTTTCGCATTTCCATCATAGCACAATCGCCAATGTCGTTTTTTGGAACCCTAGTCACAAACTCTACGGGAAGTCCATAATTTGCCAATGAAACAGCTACATTAGACTCTCCGCCTCCATATATGGCCTCAAATTCGTTAGCTTGTGAAAACCTTAAATGCGCTTTGGGAGCAAGGCGTAACATAATCTCTCCAAACGTTACTATCTTCTTCATACCTATTCAATTATGTGATTTTAACTAAAAGCCAAGCCACCATTAATGTCAATATTATTACCCGTTAAAAATGAAGATTCATTAGATGCCAAGTAGGACACCAAATCGGCTACTTCACAAGCCTCACCTTCTCGTTTAAGCGGTGTACCATTGGCCACTTTTTCCCGAACTTCGTTTTTAGTAAAATCATCGTGGAATTTGGTCGCTATCATCCCTGGACAAATGGCATTTACACGAATACCCGAAGGCCCAAACTCTTTGGCCAATGATCGTGTAAAGGTCATAACCGCACCTTTTGAAGCTGCATACAAGGAAGCGCCAGGTCCTCCACCATCGCGAGCTGCCTGTGAAGCAAAATTTACAATGGAGCCCCCTGCTGCCATAAATGGTCTAACCGCTTTAGTTACTAGTACGACCGACTTAAAATTGACATCCATTAACAGGTTATAAAACTCGTCATTTATTTGGTCGATGGTCTTTCTAGCAAACAGACCTCCAGCTACATTCACCAAAATATCAATAGATTCCCCATAGGTATCCACGGCCTTGGACACCATATTATCTATGTCTTTTGGGTTGGTCATATCCCCATATACCGCAATTCCCTCGCCACCAATTTTTTTAATTTCTTCCAAGGTTATTTTTCCATCTTCTTCACTATCGTAATAGTTTACCACAACTTTGGCTCCCTCTTGGGCCAATTTTATGGAAATGGCTCTACCAATATCTCTTGCGCCACCGGTTACAATTGCTACTTTATCTTTTAAATTGCTCATCTTAAAAATTTTAATTATATATTGATTATTGTTTTACAGGTTCTATTTTTTTAATTAATATCATTATTGATAGTATGGCCATAGGTGCCAAAATGGCTATAATTATAAAAACGGGCGTGTAGGATATGGCCGTGATTTTAGGTACCAACCAGTTCATTACAATCACCGACAATGCTCCTACACTACCAGCCAATCCTGCCAGAGTACCCACGGAAGGGCCTCGAAAGAGATCACTTGAAACGGTTTGTATGTTCCCAATTGAAAATTGAAATCCGAACAGAACCAATCCTACAACATAAATGAAAGTCATAGGGTTGTTTTCGTTTACGAAAAAAATAATTCCCAAAAGTCCCATGAAAATTAGTAGGCATCCTATACCAATGCTAATCTTTCTGGAAGCATCCACCGTTCTGGTCTGCATAAGCTTGCCACAATACCACCCCCCCAATATACTTCCGGCCATACCTCCTAAATAAGAGATCCATATGGTTGAACCAATATCGGCTATACTAAAGTTGTATTTTGAGTTAAGGTACAACGGCATCCAACCCACAAATAGCCACCAAATGGGTTCAATAAAAAATCTAGACATTAATACGCCCCAAGACTCTTTATAGCTTAAAATCTTACGAACGGACAGCCCTTTTTGTTTTTTGGAGCTATTGTCGTTATCAATCCTGCCGGGCAGAATTAAGTTTTTTTCCTTTTCGGTGATCCAAGGGTGGTTTTCTGGAGTCGTTTTGTTGATGACAAGCCATGGAACAATCCATAAAAGCCCTATAAGACCTATAATAATATAGGTAGAACGCCATCCAAAATGCCCATAGAGAAAGGCTATTAAAACGGGAGCTACAACGCTGCCCAAAGAAGCACCGGCATTAAATATACCTTGTGCAATGGCACGTTGGTTAATAGGAAACCACTCTGCATTACTTTTAACGGCTCCTGGCCAATTTCCCGCTTCTCCAATTCCCAACATGGCCCGCACTAACGTCAACGATACCAGCCCTCTAGCAAAGGCATGAAAAGCAGATGCAACAGACCATACTAAAATGGATACTACAAACCCCAATCGGGTTCCAATGACATCGTATAGTTTCCCTGATAAAAATTTCCCAACGGCATAGGTAATCATAAACACGTTTAACATGATGGCATAATCTGCCTCATCCATACCTAGATCTTTTCCCATTTCTGGCCACATTACGCCAAATGCCGTTCGATCAATATAGTTAATTACCGTTGCAATACAAATGAGTGTAATGATCCACCACCGTAGTCCCTTAATCTTTACCATTTAATTATTTGATATTTTAACGTTTAAAAAATCTTCTCTCATTGGGCTAAAAACATCGATAAGCATTCCTGCTTCCATACATTCTGCTCCATGGCTTATATTAGGGGCTATATAAAACCCATCTCCTGCTTTCAATATTTTTTCAACACCATCAATACTTACTTTAAATCGACCTGAGACCACATAAGTTGTTTGCGCATGAAAGTGGTCGTGTAGATAACCTATGGCTCCCGTTTCAAATTTTACCTTCACCATCATGATTTGTGTATCGTATCCCACAAACTGTCGCGATATACCATCGCCCACTGTTTCCCATTTGTCCTTACTACTTTCGAAGAACGGCTCGCTAAATATTTTTTGATACTTCATTGGTTATTAGAATTAGTTTATGGTTATAAGTTTATAGTTTCCTTTCCATTTGAAAGTTTCTCCTTTTAGAATCAATTCGTGTGCTTCTGTGGGATCACTTTCCTTGAACGATAAGATTATTTTGTGTTTTAACTGATTTTTAAACTGAAAAACAATCACCATGTAGTTTTCATCCTCATAGTCGATGTCCAAAATTTCAAGGTTACTGTTTGGACTTTGAACTGTTTCCAATCGAGGGTCTATAGACCCGTGAGGCTCAATTATGGACACAAATGAGGTTGCATCGACTCCATTTCTTCGAATTAAGTAACCTGGATCGTGCCTAAGATTGAAATCAGGATCTGTTGCACCCATTTCGGTTAAAATAAAATCGGTACGACCATTAACTACCGTAGAAATGGAATAAAACTTGTTTTGGTTTAAAAAGGTTAATCGGCCAAAGCCATCGGCCAAACTCCCCGATGCTGTTTTATATAAATGCTGGTAACCAGATGAATGTCCTAGAGTATTTAATGATTTAGGTATTTTTAACGGATAATTGGTATCCATTAACTGGCCCAAGTACTGATAATTTAAATCGTATTGGTGGGAACGTTCAGAATCGACCCTAAACACATCTAAAAGCATAGGGTTTTTGCTACTTGTAGAATCGAGATCTATCATAGCAATAGTTCTTTTTAAAACGACATCATCATAGGCCGTTGTTTCTTTAACCGAAATTATTTGAACAGATTCCGATTCCAGATCGGCATATAATAATTGAGGCGCAAATTTTTCGGCATCGTCCCTATTTCCATTGTAATGTGAGGTTTCATCAACAATAAGTGTATTATGTGCAATGGACTGTTTTGCAAAACTGGTGTTTTCCGGTAAATAGCGTCCTCCCCTTTTCGATTCAACATTTAAATATCTCGCAGCGCCATAATCCTGTAAAACTTCACGTCCCTCATCGTATACCATTAAGGATAACCTATCAAAATGACCATGCCCCATGCCATGGGTCGCAAACTTGAGCACTGCATTAAACTGCCCCTTTTTGGATGTGTCCATTCTCAATAAAGCTAGGCCTCCAGATGCTCCATCTGCCCCATCCCTGATTAATTTAGGTAAGCGTTTAAAGTCGTTTACACCCTCTTTATTAAGGGCTATCGCCGACTTTAACCCGGCATTGGTTATAGTCACCATATTTTGTTCTTTTATAACAGATAATAAGGTAGAATCGTTATATCTGGTGAATCCAATATTGGAGGCAAATACCAATTCCCGACTTCTAAAATCCTTATCCTTTATGGCGTCATTATAGGGGTAAAATTCTCCTGAATCTGTAGTTAGTTGAAAAATAGTGGTAATGGCTTTGTGCAATAATTGATCCCGGTATTGAAAAATCTCCAACTCTGGTTGGTTTTCTTGAATCACTTCTGCAAAAACCACAAAGGGCAGCATGGCATAACGTTGATAATACGGTCCTTCGGAATAATAGCCATCGGGCGAAAACAATGTATTTAATTGGGCATAAAACCCCGATTGGCCATTTAATTCACTTCCATGTAATGCTTTATTTACCAGTAGGGTGTCTTTTAATACATACCCCGTCATACCTACAGCGGCCACACTCCATGTGCCATGGTTGTGAATTTTATTAAAAGTTTCATAAGAATCTTCACTCAAAAAGGTCACGAGATTTCCAAAGAGTTGTTCTTCTATGGTTTTTACATGGGCTTCTGTTAACGATTCTTTCACCAAATCATAGGCCTGAATACTATAGAACAACCAAACCGATTCATTAAGTCCTTGCCAAAAGAGTTTACCTGACGGATGGTTTGCCTTTCTTTTAGGATGCAGAGGCAAGCTTGGATACAGGTCTGCATAACCCAAAAGCATTTGTTCTACATAGTCTGCATACGCGCTATCCTTGGTAATGCTGTAAACTATCCCGGCAGCATACATATCGGCATAATTCTTTTTATGCTTTTCATGGGAATACCCGCCTCCGGGGTCTAATGGTTCAGGAATCTCAATACCAGTATCCAAGGCTTTGTCGGCCTGATCTTTTATTTTGCTATAAGACTGCTTCAACAAGTCATTTGAATCTAGCATCCCCGCAATTGAATTGGAGGAATGGCCGGATAAAATTAGTCGTGTTTTGCCATAGTCCTTTGTAGAGTGCTTCTTATGGTCGCCATTTTGGCAACCAACAAGAAGGAACAAACAACATATGTGTCTCAATATTAGTTTCGTTGTATTCATAGAAAAAATAATTTTAACCGGCAGAGTCAAATAAATCCGTTACATCTATGGCACCAAACTCGGTCAATACAGAATCTGTTACAATAATCCAATCCAAGTTTACAATGACCGGGAAAACGGATACACTAGACCCCGTGTTGAATCTAAATTCAAAACCAGACCCAGTTGAGGTGACCGATGGGATAAAGCCATTTAATCGTACTGCATACAATTTCCATTCACCACCTGTGTTGATATCAGGCCCCGATAGTTGTCTCCTATTAACCGAACTTGTTCCTCCCATATAAATCTTTAGTATAGGTTCTGTATCTTCTGTATTTATCCAAAAGTGCATAACGGCATTGTTATTAAAATGCCCCTCATCAAGTACATAAGGAAAAGTATCGTTGTTGGTTTCCCTATCTAAACGCATTCTGGCAATGGTACTACCTGTTCCCGTATTCATGTTCAAGTTATAGTAACTCGAACCAGGAAAAGGGGGTTGAGGTACATTTCCATTCAATTGCTGTGTGGCCAATGGGTCTTTACTATAGTTTATTACAAAGACATCTTCGGTATAGGAATCGAACTCTATATAACTTTCAAATTGCCCATTAATATAAGGCACGGATGGTTGTGTTATTTTACTTGAAGTACTATAACTTACTACAATATCCTGATATCCAGTAACTACAGCAGAGGGTACATTAAAACTTACGGACGTTGCGGTGGCGGTATTGAACGCAACGGTTTCTCCACCCACCGAAATACTCGTGATAAGGTTCATGTCTGTACCAACAAGGGTAACCTCGTTATCACGGCTCATGAGGGATGGCCAAGCATCAATAATTGGCGTAGGTATAAGAATATTAAAACTACTGCTCAACGGTCCCGAAACTTCTCCAGACGAAGAATTGTAGTAATAGTTCACTTCTACTGGGCTTACTTCGTTATTAGGAACACTCACAACCAGAGCCTGCCCCTCCTTAAACTGAATAACACCTTCCATATCACCAAAAGTAATGCGTGAAATACTTTCCAGGTTAGTACCTTCTATTACAATATTATCATTAACGGTAGCGCTTTCAGGAAACGTGGTGGTGATTGACGGTGTCGGATAAGTAACATTCAATACCTCTGAAGAAACCGCTTCTTTTCCTGCTGAAGTCACAATTTTAATGCTACCAGAACTTGCATTTGCAGCGACTTCTATTTCAAGGGTCTTTCCATTGACACGTTGAGTGATTTGACATGCTGTATCACCTATATAGGCTTTATCTGCAAAATTCAAATAGTCGCCAGTAATGATAACTTTGGTCAATATATTGGCCGTACCAGGAGAAATGCTGGCTATTGTGGGTTGGGCCGATAGTATTTCTTCTACCGTTTGGTCTACTTCTACATCTGCATCGCAGGAGAAAAAGACCTGTAATGAGGCTGTAATAGTCAAAAGAAATACAATGAGTAGTCCGCGTTTTGTTTTCATCTTAATGGTTCTTTAAATTCAAAATATTAGTTTAGTCTATAATCCCAATGTCCTTCCCATCTGATGCCGCATTTTTTAGCTGGGAATTATCTTTGAGCAAAAATGTATCTCTGTCCGACCACTTGGGGTTAGAATATATTATGTTTTCCAATTTGGCCTTACTGGATACCCTAAGTTCTCCAGAATTGTATACAACTGTGTTTAGGACCTTATTGTTAACACCTTTTAGAATGGCAGAATATTTTGAAAAAGGGCTTTCTGCAAAAATGCTATTGGAAATCGTTACGTATACAATACCATTGGTCCTTAAGGCTCTTCCTTTCTCATTGTTATACACATTATAAAACACACAATGATCTATATTCAGTTGTCCCCCCAAGGTAGACTCATCATTTCCTCCGCGATAAAAATTTATCGCAAATTGTTCTATATCCTTAAAAATAGTATTACTAATATCAATTACTTCGGCATTATACTTACCAACATCGTCCTTTTCGTAACCTAAATTGAGACCTCGAAGGGCATTTTCGAACCTTGAGTTTTTAATTTGTATAGTATCTGCAAAGGTGCCCTTATAAGCCTTAAAAATAGCACCACCATCATCATTAAACCCATGAATAAAAACGTCGTCCATTTTTAATTTATATGAATTGGAGGTAGGTGTATTTTGTGACACAATCGCATATCTTATCTTTTTGCTAGAAGTGCCATCTATTTCAAGGTTTTTTATTTCTAATGAACTTCCTTCGGTGACCTTAAAAAAATAAAAGGGATCCTTATCCAATCCTTTGGCAATTTTTATAATGGTCCTTCCTTTTCCAGCACCATTAATAATCATATTGGACGAAATTTGCATGGGTCTATTAATTATATATTCGCCTTCTTGTAATTCCAAAAGATTATAATCGCGCGCTTTTTTTATCGCATTTACAAGGGTATTTTCTCCAGGAGCAACCTTTACTACTTTATACGCCTGTTTAGGCTTTATACTTTCTGTGGGGGTCGCTTTTTGCAATTCCCAAAGCACTCCTGAATTAGTGGTTAGTGCCACTGGAAGCTTTTTATTTCCTGGGATTACGGCTCCCGCTCTTAATTGGGTACGTACCGTACCGGTTAAATCGGTTCTCAAGGGCCTATAAGTAGGTTTTACTTCTAAGATAGAATCACTTGAAACACTAGGAACAGAATAAAATTCGATATTATCCCAGGCTAAATTGACCTTACTGAACCCTTTGGCTTGAACTTGATAATTTCCTTGAAATTTATTGCCAGAGAATGTTATTCCCGATATATCGTCTGAAACATCCAAAAGCTCCATTGCTTTTGTTCCATAGAATAAATTATTCGCCACAATCGTATTTTCTGGCGTCGCCGTACGCTCGGTATCGCTTCCTTCGCAAAGCTGTAAGGGACTACAATTTATAAAAGTATTATTTTGGATAAGTACATCTTTTACTTGATTATATCTATTTGCCGGTCCATTTGGCACGCCATTCATAATAACCAATGGTCCTCGAAAGCCATCTCCAGTTAAACCGATCATTAAGTTGTTCTGGATTAAATGTCCTTCATTAATGACCCGAATACCTCCGGTATGTGGTTTATTGTTTCCAAAGAACACATTACCTTCGACCAAGCATCGATTTCCATGTCTTAATGTTAAAACACCTTCACTCTCAAGAAACAAATTGTTTCGAATGATGTTATCGCATGTTTTGTTAGAGATAATTTCCACCTCTCCGTTACAATGCTCGAATACATTCTCTTCAACAATGGTACGCGACGATTCCATAGCGGTGTGGCTGGTACCAATTCGAATGGTTTCCCCTCCATTAGAACCTAGAGCCGGTCTAAAACCAAAATAATTTTTATCTATTCTGTGATTGTTTTCATAATTTTCCGGGTTACCCTTAAGTCCAACTATGAGTACCGGACCACGGTTGGTTTTCCCAAAAAATGAACTATGGTCCACTCTATTATTTTTTCCCCATAGCTCAATCCATTGGTACTGTATGGAACGATCTGACGGATTATAATTTGTTATAGCGCAATTGGTCACCCGACAATACTTGGCAAGTTCATTGGCATTTTTCTTGAATGAAATAACAGCTTTTCCCTCTGTATTTCCTTCTTTAAACCATAGACCTTCCACTTCAAGATTTTCGCCATAAATAAGCAATCTTGACGTACCATTGAGTATGACTTTTCCAGGTGTTTGCGCCTTTAATTTAATTGGTTTATCCGGGAGACCTTTAGACGAAAATTTGATACTTACATCTGTCCAAATTTTATCTGCCATTACAATAACATCACCAGGTTTTGCATTTTCCAATGCACTTTTCAGTTCGTTATTGTTTCCCACCAGTATGTCATTGGCAAACACACTTAAAGTACATAAGCATAAAAGAACACCTAATATTATATCTCTATTTGTTTTCATATACCAATTTTAATATCCAACGTTTTGAGCTATACTTGAGTTTAAATCAATTTCATATTGTGGAATAGGCAACAATAGCTGGAATTCCTGAATTGGACCTGTGTTAAACTGTGGGCTATCGGGATCGTTATACTGATCTTCGGTAGCGAAATGCGTATTCATTACGGTAATAGCCCTACCCGTCCTAACCAAATCATACCAGCGTTGGTTTTCGAAGGCAAATTCTAATTTCCGCTCTAGCTCCAGTGCGAGTTTAAACTCGAAATACGTACCCACTTCGCTCGTTGTATAAGGAGGCAATCCTGCGCGTTCATGTACCTGATTAAGTAAATCCATTGCATCTGATGTAGGCCCAGACGATTCGTTAATGGCTTCGGCAAGAAGCAACATAGCATCTGTAAATCTAATTATTGGCCAATCATTTCCGGCATCGTCAACCGAAACAAAATCTGAATTGTATTTTTTAATATATTGAAATTCATTTACCTGCCCTTGAAATCCTATCCAATAATCGGCCATAGACACATCTTTTCTTGAATCGCCAAACGGATAGGCTTCGGACATGCTTGTTGCAGGCACATTAAGCTCGTCGCCACTACCTGTAACAACATAGTTATCGCTTTGTAATGGTGAAAAATAGTTTGCAAATGGCGCTCCCAATCCAATACTCCCCGTTTGGTAACGGGCGGCAAATAAAATTTCACTATTATACTCATTGCCTATATCGAAAACATCGGCATAGTTGTTCAAATAACCAAATGGACTATTATATACAACGTCACTCAAAGTAGTTATGGCCATTTGTACATTAGCATCTCCTCCAATGGTTAAATAAGCTTTGCCCAATTTTGATAATGCAGCCCATTTTGTTATTCTTCCCAATCCTGCTCCTTGAGCCTCATCTGGTAAATACTCTGATGCAAATAGGAGATCATCTATTAGAAAATCGTAAACCTCTGGAACTGTACTTCTATCCATGGATTTGGCCTGATTTCCTGAAACGGGTTTATCGACTATAAATACCCCTCCCCATAGTCTAACCAAATTAAAATAGGCATGGGCCCTAAAAAACCGTGCTTCTGCCTCGAATCTATTTGCGAGATCCATATCATCTACGACATCAATATTGGCAATAACATTGTTAGCCAATGAAATGGTCCTATAACAGGCCCGCCAATAATCTTCAACGAAAATATTTTGCGAATTCAATACAAACCGGTCCACTTGTCTGTAGGGAACATTAGCCGTTTCACTATTTCTTGAACTCATATACGTGTTATCCGAGCGAAGTTCGGTAAGTACAAACTCCTTATCCAATAGTAAGTGCAAGGAATTATATATCCCAATGACAGCCAATTCTATTTCATCGGCATTATTATAATATGCATCGGCACCAATATCCGAAATTGGTTGTAAATCCAACTTATTATCACATGAGGATGCAGATATCCCTAAAATTATAGTTAATGCAATTAATTCAATATATTTTTTCATGAATCTAGTTTTTAAAAATTAATATCCAATCCAATGGTGAACTGTTTCTGGATAGGATAAGTTCCACGCTGATATCCCGATATAAGTGGTGATCCATATACACCACTTGTATTTAGTCCTTCTGGGTTAACGCCATAATAATCATCGGCCATAAAAAACAACAAATTCTGAGCTGAAGCAAAAAGTCTTACTTTTTCCAATTTCATTTTCTCCAAAAATTTAGATGGAATGGAATAGCCCAATATGACCTCCCTTAAGGCTATATAAGACGCATCCTGAATGAGATAGTCTGTTAGTACCCAGTCCCTTCCTAATTTTTCTCGCGGTTTTGTAGCTGGGAAATTTTCGTTAAACCACCGCCCAGATACAAAATTGCGGTGTAGATATCTCGGCTCTGTGTAATAACCATCTCCATAAAAAACTTTGGCTCCATGCGACCCTTGAAACAAGAAATAAAGATCAAACGATTTACATTTAAAGGTATTACTAAAGCCCCATGTGAAATCGGGGAATGGGCTACCCAGCGTAGTCCGGTCATCCGCATCAATTATGCCATCGTTATTCACATCGGCAACCCTAATACCCCCAATGGCATCTTCAGAGGTGCTAGGAAAGGTATTGAGTTCTTCTTCATTTTGAAAAACCCCTGCCATTTTATAACCATAAAATTGTATGGCTTCTTCCCCAACCCTTGAAATATATTGTTCGTTACGTTCGCCTTGATTTATAAATTGTTCCTCGCCTCCCAATGAGATGAGCTTATTTTTATTTGCCGATAGGTTAAAATTACTATCCCATGTAAAATTGCCATTTCCCAAATTTGAAGACAGCGTAAACTCCCATCCTTGATTTTGTATTTTACCTATGTTATTCCAGTAATTATCATGTCCTGTAATAAAGGACACATTTTGTTGCAGCAATAATTTATCGGTTACGGAATAATAATAGTCTACGGTAAGGTTTAATTTACTTCCAAAAAAGCTCATGTCCACTCCTGTATCGTATTGTTCCGTTTGTTCCCATGAAATGGCCTCGTTACCTAATGTCAAACCATTTTCTGCCAATCCTGAGGTTACTACCCCACCATTTTCTCCAATAGAGTAATTGGATGGAAACAATAAATTGGTAAAGGCATAGTTTTCAATATTATTGTTACCAACAATACCTAAGCTCGAACGTATTTTAAATTGGTTGATGAACTTGAAGTTATTCTTCCAAAAGTTTTCTTTATGAACGTTCCATCCCACCGATGCCGATGGAAAAAATCCATATTTATTATCTGGTCCAAACAATGAGGATCCATCAAATCGACCAGCCAAGGATAACAGATATTTTCCATCGTATTCATAATTTAACCTCGCTAAATAAGACAACAGTGAAATTTCCTCTTTGTTGGTATATGTACTGTTAGCATCAATAACCGTTGCAGCATTAATGGTTTCTATTAAATCGGTTGGAAATTGTGTTCCGCGAACGGATCCGTTTTTGAAGTTTGAATATTCAAAAGTGGTTCCTAACAGCCCATCAAAATTATGGCTTCCGGCCTTTAAACGATAATTTAAGGTGTGCTCCGTAATAAACTTATTGTACAACCTCGTTTGGTTTAAGGCAAAAGATTCTGCGGTACGGTTAGCCAGAGAATTTCTAAAAATCTCATAATCACGGTACTGGAAATAGTTGCCAATAGTTCCCTTATAGGTTAGTTTCTTATTTATTTTCCAACGTGCATACCCATCGGAAACCATCCTGTAATCATATCGAGATCTATTTTCATTTTCCATTCTGGCAATGGGATTATTATTGCTGGATCCCCAAAGCGAGCTTACCGTAAAGGTCTGTGTATCACCATTACCATCAACATAGGAAAAAGTGGTGTTGTTAAAGTGTCTTGGATGTGCATAAGAGCCAACGGGTTGTCCCGTAAGTTCTGAGGTGAATCCATTATGTCTTATTGGCCCCCATTGCAGCGCTCTTGAATAATCGGAAAACCGAACGGTAGGCTGTCTTAACCTTGAATAGGACGGTCTGAAATTAAAACCGATATCTAAATTTTCGGATAACTTAGTAGAAAGTCTCCCTTGAAGATTGAGCCTATTGCTAAAATTATCCTTAAGGAGCCCCTCATCTTCAATCCATTGTGTAGAAATATAATAACGTGTATTGGAATTTCCCCCTGATATATCCAGTTGGTAATTATTGATAGATGCAACGTTGCGCTGTGCTTGTTCTGGCCAGTTTGTACCACCAGTTTCATCGGCCACGATGCGTTGTGCTCTTTCTCTGGTACTATAATCCAAAATACTGGGTTCTGTACCGTTTTGAGCAGCTTCAAAATTTTCAACCATTTGTCTTTCATTCAACAACATATCGGTATACTCATAAGCATCCAACACATCTATTTGTCTGTAGGCTTCCTTAAAACCAGCAAATGTTTTGAAACTATACTTGGGCGTAATACTTCCTTCTTTTGTTGTTATTAGGATCACCCCATTAGCTCCACGGGAACCATATAAGGCCGTAGAGCTGGCATCTTTCAATACTTCAATGGATTTTATGGAACTTGGACTAATAAATTCCAGTGCATCTGCAATAGGGAATCCATCTACCACAACCAATGGTGAACTGTTGGCACTAATTGAGCTTAAACCTCGAATGGTTATTTGCGGTGACTCACCCAATTCGGAGGCAATGTTTTGAATTTGCACACCAGCCATTTTACCTTTTAAAGATTCGGTAACCGAACTATAGGGCAGTTCATCAAGATTGTCATTGTTGAGACTTGAAACCGCCCCTGTTAAACTTGACTTTTTCTGTGTACCATATGCAACAACGACTACTTCGTCCAACTTTGATTCATCTTGAACCAAAGTGATTTGTAAGTTATTCTCGCCAGTAACAATGACTGTTTTAGTAACATACCCCAAATAGGATATACTGAGCACATCGTCGACTTTTACATCGAGGAAAAATTGGCCATCAAAATTGGTTACTGTTCCCTTGGATTGGTTAACAATAATAATATTGGCTCCAATTATTGGCATACCATCTATTTCTGAGGTTATTTTACCTTGGAGTGTATAAGAAGAATTCTGAGCTGTTACTGTTACAGTTCCCAACAGCAATAGCAAATAAAAAAGTTTTTTGTTCATAATAATTAATTAAACAATTAAGTTTATTAGTTTTAACTGATGTTATTCAATTTTGAAAATCAATAATTGACTTCATTCATATTTGAATAGCTAAGAGCGGGTCAATCCCAAACTCACCCATCAATTCTTTTAGCTATAAATTCAACTAGTATTAAAAAAAATCATTTGGACCTACCAGACATATTTTTTACTAAAATATTTAATGGTTTTCCAGATTGGTTATCCAAATTGGTTACCCAAATATATAGACTTTTTTTTGTTATCCAAAAAAAATTTAATAATAATTAGTTTTAAAAGGTATTTTGTTGGTTTTTAATCCCAATAAAAGCAACTTTAATGCGCTATTAGAAACAATTGTTATGCTTCATGGAAAATAAAGCAACTTAGTTTCCTTTAGCTTCCATTTTATTTAGTCCTTATATATAAATGGCCTAAAACATCATAGTGTCAGCACCTTATAAGACTACAGGGGCTTATTTTTATTTTCTATACTAACTAAGGCAAAACACATGCTTCAAATGGCAAACGTCTTCTCGTCATATTGTGTTAGTAGTAAATATCATGGCAAGTCTTAAAAAAAAATTAAGAGTAGCCCGATCCTTAATTAGCCTATGAAGACATCCGTAATATCTTTTTTTAGTTTCCTTATTTTTACTTTTCTAAGGAAATTATTCATTCGGCTACAGCATGAAGATTAAAAGGCCTGTCTGTGATTTATATATTTAAAATGTTAAATTCAAAACTCTTAAATATTCTATGCCCTGCTTGCTGCCTTAAAACGAAATTCTTCAGATAAGTTAGCTTTAATATCTTTTATTTTTTCATATGACAACCAGTTAGCAATACGTTCATATAGCGAACTCATTTAGACTTTTTCAATTTGCTAAAAAATTGCTGTTTTCAGCTCTGTTTTTGTCTTTTTTTCCTTCCGTAGCTCTGCTATGCAACTCAAAAAAGACTTCAACTGAGACAAAAAACTTCTAATTTTCGCTTAAATCCAAAAAGTCTAAATGAGTTCGGCATATTAAACTTCAAAATCTACAAATTTAAACGCAAATTATCTCTTGCCAGAAAATTAAAAATGCATTAAATAGACATAGCTGTTTTTATGCTTTCCTTTTTCTAGTAACCTTTAAAAGACAAATTCAATTGCTTACCTTAGATTTTGGTATTATAGCAATATTGGTATAATATATTGAAATGAACTTTCATTTTTTCTTTTGCTAATTGAGGGTCTTGATTTTTAATAGCAAGATAAATGTCTTCATGTTCTTGAATGGACAAAAATGATTGATTGGCATCACAGACGTGATACTTCTCAAAATTAGTAATGATTTCTGGACTAATAATTAACATAAAAGTATTCATCGAACTATTTTTACTGGCCTTTGCTATCGCAAGATGAAACAGTAAATCTTCTTCAACCGCTTTACCAGTATTATGCACTTTGGCCTTATACGCCTCTAAAGCTTCCTTAATATTATTGAGATCCTCCTCTGTCCTTCTTAAAGCTGCAAGTCTCACCGTTTTTAATTCCAAAAGGATCCTAGTTTCAACTAGAGATTTAAAGTCGGGAGTCTCCAAACGTAAAATATCATCCATCATACCACTCATGGCGATTCTACCTATATCAGCAATAAAAGTTCCACTTTGGGGTTTGGATTTAAGAATTCCAAAAAACTCCAGTTTTTGAATCGTTTCACGCACACTACTTCGACTCACACCAAACTTTTCAGATAGCATCCTTTCTGATGGTAATTTGTCCCCAGGCTCAAGATTTTTATATTCGATAAGCTCCTTTAAACTTGATATTATACTCTTTTGTATATCTTGATTTTCTCCTTTTGTAAGTAACTCAACTTTCCTCATATATAAACTTATTGACTGGTTAACCAAATTGGTTGCTAAGTTAATAAAAATCTTTTAACTAATGCACAATATGGTGTTACTTACAGCTATTGGCCAAAGATTATTTTGACCAATAGCTTTATAGTGAACTAAATTCAAAAAAGATCAACTCTAACAAATAAACCTTATTAATGCTACTCTTTAGTTTAGTAACCTTTATTTTGGGTTAATATCCCATAACTCACATCTATTTCCCTCTGCGGAATAGGATAAACCAATCTATAGCTACTAAAATTATATCCCTGTTCTGTTAAGTGAGACATCATTACCGATGTTACTTGATCTGTTCTTTTAAGATTGCTTTCTTGCCTTGCATAATACAAACTGTATATTTAGCAAAGAATTGTGCAACAGGCACAACGGCTATGGATATCTTTGCGGCGGAATTTCCGAGAGGAAATTCCTGTTTATTTGCTAACTTTGGCTTACGGCAGAATAGTTCTGCCGAACCATTAAACCATAGAAGACCGTTACCAGTAACATTGCACAGAAACTGAAAGAAATAATTATTTTAAAAACTAAAAGTTTGAATAAAAAACAAACCCATAAAAATTAAACTACTTATAATTATGATAATTTTTGGATTAAGAGCCAGTAATATAGGTTCATTAAAAATTGAAAGTTCCCAATGCGAATATTGTAAAAACCGAGGAACTCAAAACATTGCTGAATTTGGAAGATATTTTCATGTTTTTTGGATTCCAATATTTCCACTAGGAAGGAAAACATTTGGTGAATGCTCACACTGTAAAAGAACCATAAAGAAAAAAGAGTTTGATTCCGAATTGAAAAAACTCTATGCTAAAAATAAATCAACAATACGCAGACCTATATGGCATTGGTCTGGACTGATTATCATTGGACTGTTTATTGCTCTGATTTTTATTCTGGCTAAAACCAATTAAAAACAACTATTTACAACAGCGGTAACCGTTGCACAAGCCCCTAGATTATAAAAAACAGACTTCCATAACTGCCTTAAAAGGCAGTTTCTTTTTTTTAGATCAATTATAATTAGCTGCTTTAAACTGCCTTAAAAACAATGTTTCAAGACTGGATACACTCTTTTTTACGGAAAATAATAAAACTAGTATCCCCGGGCTTCTTTTTACTCTTTTCTGGGTGAATTTCAGATACTTTTTTAGGTTATAAGCAATAGCGGACATGTGCATCTGCTTGTTTGCTTGTGCTATGCCTGGGGATTTACTTTTCGAATCCCCAGAAATTGAGTGAGCGTCCCTAATACGAGGTCTACGGTGCTTAGGCGCTTGCCTTTCATGTATAGCTAAATCCATATAAAATAATATGAACCTTCAGAGTAAAAAACCGAATTTCTTCGTTAAAAATACTCGCCGTAACTAAGCTATGCCTACGCTTTTTTCCTTGAACTTCTATTTTTTATTTCTAAATATTCTATGCCATTTTATATCGACTTAGCTATAGCCTCTTCTAGCACTGTTTACTCGATTGTTATTACGTTCGTATTCTTCTACTTAAAAGGAATTAGTTTGATTTGAAATTTAATTCAACAAAAACGGGTAAATGATCCGAAGGGTATTGCAAATTCCAATTATCGCTTAAAACCGCATATTTAGTCACCTCAACATTTTCACTCACAAAAACATAGTCGATTCGACTTATCACAGGTTTATCAAAATGAAACCCGTTATATGTACCTTCTGGACCAAAATTTATGCTGGCCGTATGCTTTGAATCTTTTAGTGTTTTTTTAATATAAAGAATACTCTCATGGTCTGGCTCCATATTAAAATCGCCTGTTAATATTACAGGGTCATTCTTTTGGTTAAGTTCTGTAATTTTTTCAATAATCAGTACCGCACTATTTTTTCTTGCTTCAACTCCAACATGGTCAAAATGTGTATTAAATACATAAAATTGTTGCTTCGTTTTTTGATTTTCGAATAATGCATAGGTGCAAACCCGGTTGCAAACTGCATCCCAACCCATGGATACTTTATTGGGTGTTTGAGACAGCCAAAATGTAGATGATCTTAAAATTTTAAATTTGTCCTTTTTATAAAAAATGGCTGAAAATTCTCCCTCACCCTTTCCATCGTCACGCCCAACTCCTACAAAGCTATAATTTGGCAACAAACGATCTATATCTTTCATTTGATTGGGCATCGCTTCTTGGACGCTAAAAATATCCGGCTCATGAAACTTGAGCTGGTTCATGAAAAATAACTTTCTATTTTCCCAACTATGCTTACCATCTTTTGGATAGTCTAGTTTGATATTATACGTCATTACTGTATAATATTGGGCGTTACTTAAGGTTGAAATTAAAAATAATACAAGAAATAGGCGTTTCATTATTAAAGGTTTATTGGGTAAATAAAATCTCGCTTTTTGCCGAAATTCCATTTTCGTTAAAAGCTTCCACTTGATAATAATAACTTTGATCTATAGTTAAAGCTCGTAATTCATAATTTGGTGTATCATACATTAAAGCTGAAAGATTGAGTTTATCTTTTGAAATTCCCCAATAAATGACATAACCTGTTGCATTTTCAACTTTGTTCCAAGTTAAATTGGAATTTCTTCGGTCTTCTTGTCGTTCAACTTTAAAGTTTGAAGGTGTTTCGGGTACTGCTTCATAACCGTTTCCAAAAATTCTAAACTCCGAAATAGACAAATAATTATTGGTACAATATATATGGTTATATCTTATATATCTAGCATCAACAGGCTTTTTCAACTCAATATAACCATGAGGCATATCACGAGTGTTTTCATGATAATCCGAAATGGTTTCCCAAGTTTTTCCATCGAGAGAACCTTCAACAACAAATTGCTGTTTTAAGTTGTCTGGTCTTCCATAAATAGCGCTGTTAAAATCTTGGAAGTTGATTTGAATAGCTTTCACATTCATCTTCTTTTCTAAATCCACCTCAACATAAATGGAATCGTTATTAGCTTCTGAAACCCAATATGAACGGATTTCTTCATCATTAATTTTTTCTATATCAAACGCTGTAATTTGTCCTAACATATAACCGCTATCACTTTCATCGACCACATTAATTTCTTTAGTTACTAAACCAGAGTTTGTTTTTACGGGCTTATTATACGATAACAACATCCATCCTGTAAAACGTTCTTTGTGGTTATCTACTTTAGTGTTTGGTAAAAAATGTGGGTAGTCACCATAAGCCGTATTAACATACATTTGCCCATTGTCCTTTTCAAAACCTGCCGGATACATTCCTAATCGACGTTCAAATTTATAGTTAACGGAAATTGCCATCGTAGCATAATGCCAATAATTACCTTGGTTATCTTTTACGGTGCTTCCATGACCAGAACCTTTTAAAAATCCACCAGGTTTATATGAAATTGGGTTGTATGGGGCATATTCAAAAGGGCCAAACGGACTTTTACTAGTACGAACACCATCTGCATACACATTCCATTGGGTTCCTGGTGCACCATATTCCAAATAGTAAGTGTCTCCGTGTTTCATCATCCAAGGCCCTTCTAAATAAGGTTCAATATCAGATTTATGGTCTTGTCCAAACCGCTCCCAGCCATGTTTTTCAGGCTCTAAATTGAATAAATCTTTTTCCTCTCCTATTGGTACGTAATAATTTTCTGGATCCAATTCTACTACACGAATGGGCCATTTGTTTGAAGATTCTTCATATAGATAAACTTTTCCATCATCATCCACAAATAAGTCTGGATCCTGAATACCTCCCGGTGGATTTAATACTGCAAAATTAGTTTTCCAATCACCTAGTTCGGGGTTATCGGTTTCTATAACTGGTCCACGACCAGATGGGTCTCCATAAATAATCACTTTTCCATCCCTTACCGCTGCTGCTGGCGCATTACTTCCTTTAAAATACCAGCTTTGAGGGCGTATAAATTTCCAATTTAACATATCATCAGAAGCCCAATACCCGTGCGAACGTGTAACAAACATATAATAGCGCCCCTTAAAATTTACAACAGCAGGATCTGCTCCCGAACGATAGGAAACGTTGTTTTTCGCTCTGTAATGAGACATGTATGAATAGTCAATATCTATTGGGTTACAGTAGGTTTTATAATTTCTTTTATTCGTTTCTTTTGAAGTATTTTCTTTTGAAACCACAGCACCATCAGACCTGTTTTTACAAGAAAAAAAAGTTAACATTATTAATATAAATTGTGCAAATTTCATTTTAAAATTTTTTGATTGTCCGTAATTTGTCATAAACCTAAAAATATATTGTTTTTGTCATCCCGAGGCAACGAGGGATCTCATTGATTATCAACAGATTATTCACTATAGCCTGTACTGAGCGTAGTCGAAGTATTCTGAATGACAAAAAAATCATTATGTATGATTACGGACATTCAGTAAAATTTTTAGTGATGATACTATTTTGAGCCCGTATTGCCTCTTAATCTTTCAAATTGATCGTAAGCTCTACCTACCTTTTCTTTTGGTGCTTTTTCAAACTCTTTTTCTGTGACATTATATTGTTCTTGTAGTTCTGTTAGTCTTAATCTAAGTTTAGATTCAACATCCTCATAGTCACTATTATCAATCAAATTATTTAGTTCTTGTGGGTCGTTTTGTAAATCGTACAGTTCCCATTCATCAATATCATCATACACGTGAATTAATTTATAACGATTGGTACGGATACCATACATTTTTTTAACCATATGAAATGCTGGATAATCATAATAATGATAATATATAGCGTCTCTAAAATCTTTTGACTTTTTGGTACCTTCCAACAACCCTTTAAACGATTTACCTTGCATATCATTAGGGACATCGACACCTGAAAAATCTAAAAAGGTTTCGGCAAAATCTAAATTTTGGGTCAAACCTTCAACAACAGTTCCTGGTTTTATGGTTTTTGAATACTGAATTAACAAAGGCATTTTTAAAGATTCTTCGTACATGAAACGTTTATCGAACCAACCTTTTTCACCTAAATAAAATCCTTGGTCTGAGGTGTAAACAACCATAGTGTTTTCGAGTAAATTATTAGCTTCCAAATAATCTAAAATCCTCCCAACGCCTTCATCTACGGATGCTATAGTTGCCAAATATTCTTGAAGATAGCGCTGCCCTTTCCATTCGGCCAATTCTTTTCCCGACAAATTTGCATCATGAAAAGCATCATTTTTTGGCTGGTAAGCTTTGTCCCAGGCTGCACGCTGTTCTGGTGTCATACGATCAAAGTCTCTTTTCCATGGATTCCAAGCCAATTCTGTACTTCCTTTTTTCTTGGTCATTTTTAAGTCATGACCTTCATACATATCTGTATAAATAGTTTGTAATTGCTCTTTAGACGCCGTTGATCCTTCATGGTTAGTAAAATATGTGCTTGGTAACGGGAATTTTATAGAGTCATATTTATTTACGTGACGCAATGCTGGCATCCAATTTCTATGTGGTGCTTTGTGATGTACCATTAAGAAAAAAGGTGCTTCTTTGTTTTTAACCGACTTTACATAATCTATAGCATAATCTGTAATTAAATCTGTTGCATAACCTTTTACAACTGTTGTGTCCGGCAATTTTGCTGTCCAGTGAGCTGTTGTATCTACATGCTTTTTATTGATATGGATAGTGTCTTGAATTTTGATAAACTGCGGATTGTAATAATTGCCTTGATCGTTTAAAATATTCCAGAAATCAAAGCCTTCAGGATAACCGTGCAAATGCCATTTACCAATAATTGCAGTATTGTAGCCAGCCTTTTTTAATAACTTTGGAAGTGTTTGTTGCTTACCGTCAAAACGATCTCCGTTCATTCTAAACCCATTAATATGGCTGTGTTTACCTGTTAAAACCACAGCACGACTTGGACCACAAATAGAATTGGTACAGAAATTATTTTTAAAGATTGCGCCATTTTTTGCAATTCTATCAATATGAGGTGTTGGAGCTAATTTAGCAATATCATGCCCATAAGCACTAATAGCTTGAACAGCATGGTCATCGGCCATGATGTAAATAATGTTTGGACGCTTTTTTTGTTGGGTTTCTTCTTGTTGTCCTTCATGTTCTTTACAAGATTGAAGTACTAAAAAAGAAATCAATAAAATAGTTAAAGACTTCATTATTAATTGGTTTTTTTTGATTGTCCGTAATTTGTCATAAACCTAAAAATGTATTGTTTTTGTCATCCCGAGGTAACGAGGCATATCATTGATTATCAACAGATTCTTCACTATAGCCTGTACTGAGCGTAATCGAAGTATTCTGAATGACAAAAATATCTTTATGCCTTCCTTAACAATATTGAAATAGTAAGATGTTTCAAAACTCATCTAACTTTTTAGCTATCACATGAGAACCATCCAAGATTAAATATCCTGGACTTTTTGAATCGCAACACTGCCCCGCATAAAACCCATCTGATGCAAAATCAGATAACGAAAAATGTTGCTTGGACAAGGAAATCAATTCCTCATCTCGATAAATTCCTCCAATATTGTTAATTAGAAAATGTAAACGAAGCTTTTAAAGCTGCATCTGAATTTGTACCTACAAATACTTCAAAATCTCCAGGTTCTGCAACAAAGTCTAAATCGTAATTATAAAATTTTAAGTCCTTATTTGAAATGGTAAAAGTTACTGTTTGGGTTTCTCCTTTTTTAATCATCACTTTTTTAAACCCTTTTAACTCTTTTACAGGACGTGTTACAGAGCCTACTATATCTCTTATATAAAGTTGAACGACTTCTTTTCCGTCATAATTTCCAGAATTAGTTACATCTACAGACACGGTAATTTCACTATCCCTATTTATAGATGTTTTGTTTAATTTTAAATTACTATAATCAAAATTTGTATAACTTAAACCATACCCAAAAGGGTATAGTGGCTCATTGCGAACATCGAGATAATTACTTTTAAACTTTTCAAATTTTCCTTCAGAATTACCTAGTGGTCTTCCTGTATTTTTATGGTTATAAAATATTGGAACTTGCCCTATATTTCTGGGAAACGTTGCCGTTAATTTTCCTGAGGGGTTCACATCCCCAAATAGTACGTCTGAAATGGCTAATCCAGCTTCACTTCCCGGAAACCACACATTAAGAATAGCTGGGACATTCTTGTTTTCCTCAACTAAAACTAAAGGTCTTCCTGTAAACAACACTAACACCACCGGTTTTCCGGTTTTTAATAACGCATTTAATAAGTCTTTTTGTACTTGGGGAATATCTAAATTAGTTCTGCTACTGCTTTCACCACTAAATTCTGCGGTCTCTCCTATGGCAGCAACTATTACATCTGATTGTTTTGCAATAGATAAAGCTTCATCAAGCAACTGTTTATCGGTTCTTTCATCACGTGGAATTGTTTTACCAAACATGGTTGTGCGTTTTTCGAGCTGTAAATCATAATCTACATTGCTTCCTTTTGCATAAAGCACATGTGCTTTATCGCCTACAACTTCTTTTAATCCATCTAAAACAGTGCTTGATTTTTCCTGATCTGTTGCCACACTCCAAGTGCCTGCCATATTAACTGCTGTGTTTGCCAACGGGCCTATTAATGCAATGGTTCCTGATTTTTTAATGGGCAAAGTTTCGTTTTCGTTTTTAAGCAATACCATGGATTCTGCTGAAACCTTACGTGCAAACGCTTTATGTTCTGCTGTGAAAATTTCGGTTTTTGCTCTGTTTTCATCACAATACCTGTAGGGGTCTTCAAATAATCCCAATTGGTATTTCGCTGTTAAAATTCGTTTTACTGCCGTATCAATATCATCCATAGCAACCAATCCCTCATCTAAAGATTTTTTCAATGTGGACAGGAACCCTTCCGATACCATATCCATATCTGAACCCGCTTTTAAAGCTTGCGCCGATACTTGCTGAAAACTACCAACTCCATGATACATCATTTCTTCAATTCCAGTATAATCAGTTACCACAAAACCATCAAAACCCCAATCGTTTCGCAATAATTCGGTTAATAACCATTTATTTCCAGTTGCTGGAACACCATCAATTTCGTTAAAGGAAACCATGACAGAACCAACCCCAGCATCAATAGCTGCTTTATAAGGCGGTAAATATTCATTGTACATTCTAATTCGACTCATATCAACTGTATTATAATCTCTACCCGCTTCAGGGGCTCCATATAGTGCAAAGTGTTTTACGCAAGCCATTAAAGTATTGTTGGCTGTTAAATCGTCCTGTTGATAACCTCTCACCATGGCGCTTGCTATTTGACTTCCTAAATAGGCATCTTCTCCATTTCCCTCGGAAATGCGTCCCCAGCGCGGATCTCTAGACACATCGACCATAGGGGAAAATGTCCAATTAATTCCATCTGCACTTGCTTCAATGGCCGCTATACGCGCCGTTTTTTCAATCATATCCAGATCCCATGAAGCAGATAGGCCCAATGGAATTGGAAACGTGGTTTTGTAACCATGAATAACATCCATTCCAAAAATTAACGGAATACCTAATCGGCTTTTTTCAACTGCTATTTTTTGTACCTCTTTAATTTTTCCAACGGTTTTAATATTGAAAAGACCACCAACTTTACCTTCTTCAATTTTTTTGGCAACATTCGAGCTTTCTGAAACACCTGTTGTAATATCTCCTGAAGATGGTAAGTTTAACTGGCCTAATTTTTCCTCAACGGTCATTAAACTTAAAATGGAATCTACTTTAGCTTCAAAAGAATTGTTATTTGAGGGCGTATTGGAATTATTCTGATTTGAATGGCAACCCATAAAAATTATGGACACAATTAGTATTGAAATATTTTTAATGTTAGTGAGTGTATTCATCTTTATTTTTTTGATTTTGAAAATAGCCAAGGCAACAAATTTGGTTCGGCAAAAGCAGAATCCCAACTATTATGGTTATCATTGGCATATAGTGAAAAATTAGGCTTGCCGCCAGCTTCTAAATAGGCATTTACCATGCTTACTGATAGTTGAGGGTTTACAACATCATCCTTAGCACCATGAAATACCCAAAGCTCGGTTTTATTGGCATATTCTTTAACGCCATGAGGATTTCCACCACCACAAATGGCAAACGCAGCAGCAAACATGTTGGGTTTTCGATTTAGTATTTCAAACGTACCCATACCTCCCATTGAAAGTCCGCCAACATATATTTTGTTATTGTCTACATAAGGTTTACCCACATATTCTTCCATTAATTGTATCACTAAATCCAAAGCTTTAGTAGGTGGTTCATTTAAAGGGTAAACTAAAGAAATAGGTTTAGTGGTTCTGTCAACTTTGGCATTAGACCAATAACTATTTCTGGGGCATTGCGGAAAAATAACTATGGCCGGAAATGCACCTCTATTCATTTGATTGAGAAATAATTTGCTGCCGTGAACCAGTTGCTTTTTATTATCATTACCACGTTCTCCAGCACCATGCAGAAACAACACTATGGGATATTGCTTTTCTTCGGAAAAATCTTTTGGCAACAACATTCTATATTTAAGAGTATCGTTTCCTTTAATAAACTCTTTTCCCTCATACAGATCTTGTTGCGCTTCTATTGTTCCTAAAAAAAGGATTAAACAGAATGCTAAAAAAAATTTCAATTGTTTCATATCTCTTATTATTTAAATTAATTGTCCGTAATTTGTCATAAACCTAAAAACATATTGTTTTTGTCATCCCGAGGCAACGAGGTATCTCATTGATTATCAACAGATTCCCTACCTGCCGACAGGCAGGTTCACTTCGTTCTGAATGACAAAAATATCATTATGCATGATTACGGACATTCAGTTATTTAATAACTGAAGCCTAAAGTATTCAAACCATTTTGTATATCCTCATTTTGCATAAATAAATTCCATAGCAAACCTGTTCTGTAATTTTCAATCATAACAATTTGCGGACCTTGATCTATAGCTAAATAAGATGCTGCATACCATTCTTCGGTTGGATTGAATGCATCTATAAAACCATAATCTCCCCAAACTCTATCACCAATTTTATAATAGAAAAAACGAATGGCCTCCATAGATTCCGTTGGAGAATATGGTAATGATGCTATGGAAGCCGTTGGTGTAATTACACCTAAATCGTTTGTTGGACTATGTGCTGAATACCCATCATTGCTGTCGCTTGCAGTAAGTCCCCAACAGTTGTTATAATAGCCTATATAATTCTCAGGGTTTTCTTCACAATATGAATAGTTGATTAATGAATGGTTTACATTTTGCGTCCAGTAATTGGCATATTCATCCTGAAGGTTTCTTGGATCTAATCCTAAATAGGAATAATGGGAAAAGAAAAGTGGACCTCCATAATTATTCCCCAAAGGCAAATTATAGCCATAAAAAGAATCTCCGTTTACCATATTTCCACTTTGTGCATAACCTTCATCATAAACTATTTCTGCAATTGGATGTGTTGGTGAAGAAGCTGCAAGAACATAAACAATCTGTGTTTCGTTATGTCCTTGAATTTTTAAATTCATTTGCCAATCGTAATTAGGAGACCAATGCCAATACAAAACATTTTCTCCGCCTTTCGTAAACCAATTCCACTCGACATCTTCCCAAAGGGTTTTAATTTTATTCTTGAGTATATTTTCTTGAGTGTTGCCAGAATCAAGATACTGGTATACTGATAGTAAACCTTGTATCAAAAAAGCGGTTTCAACTAAATCGGCGCCATTATCAAATTGGGAAAAGGGTACAACTTCTCCTGTAGTACCATTTAGCCAATGTGGCCAAACACCGTGAAACCGATCTGCAGTTTCTAAAAAACTTATAATTGTTTCCCAGCGATTTATAGCATCGTTTCGGGAAATGAACCCGCGTTCTATAGCCACTATCATAGACATTAGCCCAAAACCTGTACCTCCAGTGGTCACTACCTCATTACTTGTATGACGTTCTCTGGCCATTCCTGAAACCGGATGACCAAAATCCCAAAAATAGCTGAAGGTTTCTTCTTGAATGCGTGTCAATAACTCCTCATCGGTTATTAAAGGGAATTTATTAGTTTCATCGTAGGTCGTAAAAAGTTCGATGTATTCTGAACTGAAATCCCTTCCAACAGTTTCACCAAGGGATGCATCTATAATAAGTTCATATTTTCTCCAATAATCCAATACAGAAGATGCATTTATTTTTAGAGTTACATCATCTATTTGTTCTACTGAAAATTCGGTATTCGGATTAAAATTCACATTTTCCAGTAAATTAATCGAAGTTATTGGATGGGAAAAAGCAAGAGTGAAATCTTGGTCAAGTGGAATTTCTGAATTTCTCCGTGATAAATCCAGAATGTCATTACCTGCTTTTATTTGCAATAATACCAGTGGTTTAAGTTTAATTGTAAAGTTAAAATTCTTACCATTAAAAATAGAACCATCATCTGCTGTAAGGTTATCTAAAATTGAAAACGTATAACTTTTTCCTTCTTCTAATGTATTTGTAGGAATTACAATTATTTCCGTATTGGTTTCACCTTGTTCGACAGAAACCGGAATATTTGTACTGTCTTGTTTTAAAGCAAATGATGAAGCATTTGGACCAATATTTTTATTAAACTTAACAACAAATCTATCTGCTAATTTTATTTCTGAATTGTTGGATAACGATACGCCTCCAAACAAAACATAAGAAACAGTAAGTTCACCTGTTGGTTGTTCGCTGTTATCATCTCCTCCTGAATCGTTACTGGAACATCCAATTGTCAAGAAAAAAACAACTAATATTTTTAGCAGTAATCGCATATAATTTTACTATTCTTTAATTATAAAATCTAGTTTTTTTAAACCATTGTTCACATCTTCGTTACCCATAAATAAGTCCCAAAGTAAACCTGTTCTATAGTTTTCAATCATAACGGGTATTGGTCCTTGATCTATTGCCAAATACCTAGGCAAGTACCAATTGTCTTGTAAACTAAACGCATCATAGGGTCCATATTTACCAATGAGCGAATCGTGGTTCTTATAAAGGTTCTTAAGCATTCTCATGCTTTCTTTTGGAGTATATGGAAAAGAAGAAAACGCTGCCGTAGGTGAAATGACCCCTAAGTCCCTACCTGGTCTATGACCAGCATACCCTTTTATTGAGTAACTAGACGTTAAGCCCCACAAACTATCACCGTATCCCTTATATTTCTTTGGATTATCAATGGCATATTTATAATGAATTTTGGCTTGATTTAGCGTTAACTTCCAATAATCGGCAAACCGATCGGATACTTTTTTTGGATTTAAACCTAAATACGAATAATGTGCCCAAAATAAAGGCCCAATAGCGGAGTCATCATGCTCATAATAATCTAAAAACAATGCTTCTCCATAAAGCGAATCCTTAGATACTATTTTACCATCTCTAGCCCATCCTGTATCGTAAACCGGTTTTGTTATTGGATGGGTTGGTGATGCTGCGGCAAGCACATACATAATTAAGCATTCGTTATACCCACCAACCGGAAAGTTCATTTCCCAATTATATTCGGGCGACCAATGCCAGTACAATACATCTTCTCCTTTAGTATACCAATCCCACTCTACTTCTCTCCAAAGTTTATCAATTTTTGAAACAAGCAATTGTTCTTTTTCGTTGCCGTTCTTAAAATATTCCGATACAGTTAAAAGTCCCTGTACCAAAAAAGCTGTTTCTACCAAATCACCTCCATTATCTTTTTTGCTAAATGGTGTTACTTTTCCTGTTTCACCATGAATCCAATGCGGCCATACACCATGAAAACGATCTGCTTTTTCTAGAAAATCTACCATTTTTAAGTATCTATCCAAAGCCTCCTCTTTGTTAATAAAGCCTCTTTCAACCCCTACTAAAATAGCCATCAAACCAAAACCACTTCCTCCTATTGTCACCGTATTTTTTGGTGACGTTGGATAAATATTATCCATATGCAAACGCTCTCTCGCTAAACCAGAATTAGGTTCAGCACCTTCCCAGAAATAATTTATGGTTTGCTTTTGTATGGTGTCCAATAATTGATTTTCTGACAAAAATGCCGTAGTGTTTCCAACTTTAGCAATTACCGCTTCTTTTTTTTTACAAGAAAACAATATGATTACAATGTTAAAAAAGAAAATTGTTTTTAGTTTAAAATATGTCATATATTAAAATAAGTTTAAGAAATTTAGCTGCATTAAAATTTTAATACAGCTAAATTCAAATTAAGCAAACTACTCTAAAAAAAACCATAACTAAAACCTCAGGAACTGTACTGATCTAAGGTTTTTGCTATTTTTTAATTAGCCATTATTGCCTGTATTGCTGTTTGTGAAAGTGCTTTATCATATAAAGCCAATTCATCTATGTAACTCAAATCGGAGTGGTGTCCCCATTCGGTAAAACGTGGTGCCCCAGACATGATTGAAAGCACATCACAACCGGTCCAATCAACTCCTGAAAATGCACCTTGCCTAACGACTTCACCATTGATATAGACCACACATTCTGAACCAGAAATGGTAAATGCCAAGTGTACCCAATCCGTCGTTATGGTAGGGTCTATAGTTG
>NZ_JAQZAT010000016.1 GCF_028736925.1 Flavivirga sp. 57AJ16
AAGTTCAGTAAGGCATAAGGCACTATAAAAAACAGCATCCATCTTTCCTTTTTGTTCTTGATGATGTCATAGATGGTATACCCTAAATAGACCAATAGCGTGACGCCTGCCAGGACTTCCCCTATAAACAACCATATGTTTTCGCCAAAGCCGTTGACGTCCTCTACGATCTGGAGCGTAATAAAAAACAAGTACGGAATAAAATAGAGGAGGTCCCTGAGTTGAAATTTATCTTGATTGGAACTGTGGTACCTTATTAGTAAAAAGAAGAGTGTGATGATCAATGGAGATTGGAAAAAATACCAGTTCGCATTGGGCAAGAACAGATTGAAATCATCATCCCCGATAACGTTCAAAAGCAATGCAATGATTGAACCTAAAAGTAGCAGGAAATTTACCCGCTTGTAACTTTCCCGCTTGACGAGCAGGACACTCAAAAGGAACAGGCCCTGGATCAGGGCGGTTATCTGGATTATATTTAACATAAATAACAGGACACTTTCTCCAAAAGGGCTAAAATAATTCAAAAAAAACTAAAATAGAATGATGATTCATTAAAAAGCACCAAAACCTAGTACCATCGTTGGCCCGATCGCCGATCGGTTTTCTTGAACAGCCCTGCACCTTTTTCAGGTTCGTTTTATAGATTGGATAACGAAAATTTTTGCGGATGATTGTTCCTGGCCTTCAATATTTTTCGCAATTTGAACCTACCTTTTTTATCTATTACAGCTGCCTGATTGGTATTCTTAACATGGGCAGTTGTGGTAATCACAGGTTGACTATCGGCATCAATAATTTTCCTAGAAAGTTGTCTAGTTAATAAGACCATTTAATTAGTGTGCTATAAGCTTTTATTTGTTTTAGAAAGCTGTATAAGCATATTTAGTGCATTGCAAATTTCGCAGTAAATGGGGGTAAATAATAGCAATATAAGAATGAATGAATGTTTTTATTTGCATAGCTAAAACGATTTAGTATCTTTGTTTGTAAGATATTATTAAAAGTATTTTGTCTTGACAATTTCGTGGAAATTTTTCTAAGTAATAAAAACCATTTCTTGAAAGAAACCATAGGTGGTGATGAAGTTGATGATTTTGAAATTAATTGGGGGCGACTGCGGGCTCTGTTCAAGTAGCTACCTATATTACCTATTTAGGTTCACAAGGTACCTTTGTTACAAACAATCAAGGGGAAAATAGCTTTCAATACGGGCCAAATGCACATGTCCTTTTGCAGGACCAGATTGGCGATTTTTATCTGGAGATAAAACGGATTTAACCACTCAAATAAGTGGTGGGACCCTTATTGAAGCTGCTGCTTTATTAGGACAAAAGAACATTTTATAATTAAAACCAAATCAAAAATTTAAAATTTTATATATCAATAGTTTTATTTTGAGTTAGTTATGTTAGGGGTGGTCGAGCGGTCAATAATAATTTTGACCACCCCTTTTTTAGAATATTTTAATTATTGATTATTACCTCTTGAGTCTGAATAAGCAAAATGTTGATAAAATTTACTTAGAATAATAATTAAAAGAAAATGAAGAGAAGAACTTTTTTACAGAACACTGCCTTGGTAGGAAGTATGGTAACTTTAAATCCATATGAACTATTAGCATCTAATAAATTTATGGATTCAAGCTTTCCTGAAGTTAGAGTAGCTAAGGAATTTAGGAATTTTGAGAGCCAAGATATAGAGAATGCTATAAAAGAATTTCAAAAGAACGTTAAAGATAAAGAGTTAGGTTGGCTGTTTAATAATTGTTTTCCTAATACTCTTGATACTACAGTTACTTATAGTGAGGTTAATGGCAAGCCCGACACCTATGTTATAACTGGCGATATTGATGCCATGTGGCTAAGGGATAGTTCAGCTCAAGTTTGGCCATATATGCAATTTGCGGATAAAGATAAAGATTTAAAAAAACTTATTGCCGGTGTTATTAATCGGCAAACACGGTATATTATTAAAGACCCATATGCCAATGCCTTTTATAAGGACCCCAATAAAGAGGGTGAATGGATAACCGATGGTACTGAAATGAGTCCGGGAGTGCACGAACGCAAATATGAAATTGATTCTCTTTGTTATCCAATTAGATTGGCCTACAATTATTGGAAGACTACAAAAGACACCTCTCCCTTTGATAACGATTGGAAGAAGGCTATAAAAAACACATTGCAAGTTTTTAGGGACCAACAACAAAAAGATGGTTCTAATCCATATGCATTCATGAGAACGACACCATTTGCAACGGATACACGACCATTAAAAGGAAAAGGATATCCAGTTAAGCCAGTGGGACTTATTTGTAGTGCTTTTAGACCTAGTGATGATGCAACAGTATTTTCTTTTTTAATACCTTCCAATTTCTTTGCGGTAGTTAGTCTCAATCAAGCTGCTGAGATGATAGAAGAGATAAGCAACGATCAACAAACAGCAAAAGAATTAAGAGCACTTGGTAAAGAAGTTTCGAATGCCCTTAAAGAACATGCCGTAGTTGAACATCATAAATACGGAAAGATATATGCCTTTGAAATTGATGGATTTGGAAATCACTTATTGATGGATGATGCTAATGTCCCAAGTTTGTTATCACTACCATATCTTGATGCTGTAGACATTAATGATCCTATTTATCAGAATACAAGGAATTTTGTGTGGTCGTTAGATAACCCATTTTTCTTTAAGGGTGAAGCAGCCGAGGGGATTGGCGGACCACATGTTGGAATGGATATGATCTGGCCGATGGCCACTAGTATGCGAGGATTGACCAGCACTAATAACAAGGAAATTAAGGCGTGTATTAAGTCACTTAAATCAACGCACGGTGAAACGGGCTTTATGCATGAATCGTTCCATAAAGATGATCCAAAAAACTTTTCGAGAGCTTGGTTTGCTTGGGCCAATACACTTTTTGGGGAATTCTTATGGAAAACGTATCAAACTAAACCGGAATTATTAAACGAATAAATATAATATCGATTTGATTTCAATGTATAACCGCATCTTTCAACTAACAATATGTTGTTTAACTCCTTACCATAATGTAACCAAATGAAACTTCATCGATTAATAATTACGACCCTATTTTTTATTTCTGTTTTGACCTTAAAGGCTCAAACTGGTGGCTATATTGATATTAAGGACATTGATTATTATGGGGCCGAAATGAAATCAGATGACTATCGTGAAACTCAGTGCAAATTGGATATTTATTATCCTCAAAATGAGGAAGACGTGCCGGTTGTTATTTGGTTTCATGGAGGCGGGTTAACGGGTGGTCAAAAAGAAATTCCAGCAGCTTTAAAGGGAGCGGGTTTTTGTGTTGTTGGGGTTGGATACAGACTTTCTCCAACAGTCCCGGCCAAAACTAGTATAGAAGATGCTGCTCAGGCGATTGCATGGGTTTTTGAGAATATTGAAAACTATAATGGAAGCAGGAAAAAGATTTTTGTTTCTGGTCATTCTGCTGGTGGTTATTTGTCACTGATGACCGTTATGAACAAAGAATATTTGAATAAATATGGGATAGATTCTAATAAAATTGTTGGACTTGTGCCATTTAGTGGTCATACAATTACACATTTTACAATTCGCTCAGAGAGCAACATACCAGATTATCAACCTATTATAGATGAATTTGCACCACTTTACTATATTCGTAAAGATGCGCCATCCATTTTACTAATTACTGGTGATAGAGAGTTGGAAATGCTGGGGAGATATGAGGAAAATGCGTATTTCTATAGAATGATGAAAGTAATCGGGCATAAAGATATTGAAATTTTTGAAATGGATGGATATAATCATGGCATGACATACCCTGCTTTTCCGTTGTTAGTTAAGTTTATTAGATCCAAATGTCAAAACTAAACATAAATACAAATATAGAAAATGAGAGACGTTTATTCAGATGATCGAATTGTCATGACACTAGACGCGGGAGGGACAAATTTTGTGTTCTCTGCAATTCAAGGGGGAAAACATTTAATTAAAAAAAAGGTGCTGCCTTCTAATTCTGATGATATCAACAATTGTCTAAATACGATAGTAAAGGGTTTTAAAGAAGTTAGAAATACGCTGGGAGCAAATAATAGCCCATCAGCAATAAGTTTTGCTTTTCCTGGACCTGCAGATTATAAAAGAGGTATTATTGGTGACCTTACTAATTTCCCATCCTTCAACGGAGGTGTCGCTTTAGGGCCCATGCTTGAGAATATTTTCAAAGTGCCGACCTTAATTAACAATGACGGAGATCTTTTTGCTTATGGTGAAGCCATTGCAGGTTTTTTACCATATGTTAACTCTACGATGAAAGATAAAAATTTAGAGCGTAGATACACCAACTTAATAGGTATTACCATTGGAACCGGTTTTGGAGCAGGTATAGTTGTAAATAATCAAGTTTGTTTTGGTGATAATTCTGCAGCAGGGGAAATATGGTTGACCCGTAATTATTTGGCGAATGATCTTATTGCAGAAGAAGGGGTAAGCATTCGAGCCATCAAGCGAACATATATGGAGCTATCCAACTTAAAGGAATGTCATTTGGAGCCTAAAGAAATTTACCTCATAGCAAAAGGGGTATTAAAAGGTAATAAGGAAGCGGCCATAGAAGCATACGGAAAAGTGGGCACTGTAATTGGAGAATCACTTGCCACTGCAATAACACTTATGGATGCTCCAGTCGTTATCGGTGGTGGAATATCAGGTGCTTCAGAGTTCATAGTTCCTAATATAGTTGAACATCTTAATGGAACTATCCTTGATGGTAATGGGCGACATATAAACAGGATAATATCAAAGGCCTTTTCTATAGACGATCCCAAATCCTTTCCCAAATTTTTAAATGACAACTCTCAAATTCTTGATGTACCGTTTAGTGATAAGAAGGTGCGTTATAATCCACAAAAATTAATACCTATTGGTCTGTCACGATTAGGAACAAGCGATGCTATTTGTTTAGGGGCCTATACCCTTGCAATTAATTATTTGGAAGAGAAAAGGGCTTCTACACCAGTGTATAGTAGAAAATAATATTCCTTAAGACGGAATTTTTGTTGTGTGGATCTTTATTGAGCTTGAATGGTTTTTTTCTTCCCTATTTGGCCAAAGAGGAAGTTCGGATAATTAATTCAGCTTTAAGCTTGATTTGAATGGCTTTAGATATTTTATTTTGTTTTTTTAGTAATTGAAGCATGATACTCATCAACTGTTTGGCAATGTCATCCATGGGTTGGGCAATAGCCGTAATGGACGGCGTATTGATTCTATAAAGATCGTTATCATCAAAGGCAACCAAACCTAAATCCAATGCGGCCTTTTCACTATTTTCTTTTATTATTTCCAAACCGTTCCTAGTAAGATAATTAGTTGAAAAAAATACAGCGTCAATATTCGCATTCTCCTTAAAAAATGTACGCATGATACGCTTACCTTTTTTAGACCCGGTTTCCTCAAATGGAATTTGCAGGACAATGGGTTCGATATCATTTTCAATAACGACATCTTTATATCCTTTTAAGCGATTGAGCATCTGTACTTGTTGAACATCCGTTGTAATAAAAGCTATATGTTTAAAACCATTTTCAATTAAATGTTCAGTGGCATTTTTTGATGCTTCATAATTGTCTATAATGACATAATTGGTTTTTAAATCTTCAAAATATCTATCAAATAAAACAAGAGGTATATTGTTTTTGATCATTTTAGAAAGATCATTTTTTATGCCACTAGAGGGTATTACTATGTATCCGTCAACCTGCATTTCACTAAACAATTCCAAAAGTTCCCGAGAACGCATATCATCATTTTCATTACTACAAAACAATACCTTATAGCCTTCTTTATAAGCAATGTCTTCAATTAAGCGGGCAATTTTAGCAAAAAAGAAGTTGCCAATATCTTCCACCATAAACACTAAAGTCTTTGTAGAACCAGTTCGTAAGCTTCGAGCAACTAAATTAGGTTTATAGCCAACAGACTCTACATAACTCTCAATTTTTTTAATAACCTCATCTGAAATTTTTTTTTCTTTCCCTTTCCTATTTAGTACAAATGATATGGTAGTGGGGGAAACATTGAGTTCTTTTGCGATATCTTTTATAGATAATTTTCTGTTATTCATGGGCTTTTGGCTAAAATTAGATCTTTAGTAAGCTGTAAATTTAAATAAAAAGCAGTTAGCCTTCTATTAAACAAGAAAAAAAGGCTAATAAGAATAATTAAAACCCAGTAAACCAAATTTATTTTAATATCCATTAATTGTTTTCACTAGAATTAATTTGGTTAAACCCAACTATACATTATCTGTAATACATTTGTTCTTTCTTCGTTTTAAGAAGCTGCTACAGAAATAAAAATGATCTCCTTAAAGGTTAATAAAGTTTTGATCATAAATTAATAATCAAAATAAATTAGATAGATAACGGGGTTTTGGTTTGTATCAAAATGATAAATTTAACAAAAAAATAACTCTAGGGATTGTTGTTGTTATATTTTTTTTATGTAAAAATTTGGCTCAACTAAAACGTTTTAGTAGATTTACGATCAGTATTTTTTAAAAACTAAACTATATTCTAACTAAATTAACTTGTATTATGATTAAAAATTCTTTTTTATCTCGTAATAGTCTTGTGACTATAACGACATTTTTTTTGTTTCTAGTTGCATTGTTTGATCCAATATATGCTCAAGATTCAGAATCGTACTCTGTAACGGGAGTTATTACAGATTCAAAGGGACTTCCCTTACCGGGCGTAAATGTTGTAGAGAAAAACACAACTAATGGAGCTCAAACGGATTTCGATGGTAATTATACCATAAAAGTTTCAGATTCAGAATCCGTTTTAATATTTTCTTATGTTGGGATGAAAACAGCAGAGATTCCTGTAAAGGGGGAGAGGCAAATAGACGTTCAAATGGCCGAAGATGCCCAATCCCTGGACGAGGTGGTTTTGGTTGGTTATGGCACCCAGAAAAAAATTAGTGTGGTTGGTGCCCAATCAACCATAAAAGCAGAAGAACTTCAGCTTCCCGTGGCCAATTTGGGCACCATGCTTGCTGGAAGAATTTCGGGTTTGACCGGGGTTCAAAGATCAGGCCTTCCTGGTTTTGACGGAGCAGATTTATGGATACGGGGTATTTCTACTTTTGGAAATAACAGACCTCTCATTTTAGTTGATGGTGTTGAGCGATCTTTGGATAATGTCAACCCCATTGATATAGAATCATTCTCGATTTTAAAAGATGCTTCAGCAACAGCTGTTTATGGTGTTAGGGGAGCTAATGGTGTTATTTTGATTCAGACTAAACGAGGTAAAATAGGTAAACCAAGTGTTTCGCTCGATTATTTTGAAGGGATCACTTACTTTACCAAAACCCCCGAATTAGTAGATGGTGTAACCTATATGAACCTTGCTAATGAAGCCCTCACTACAAGGGGTCAGGTTCCTAGGTTTTCCCAGGAATATATTGATAGAACAGCATCTAACGAAGACCCATTGCTTTATCCAAATGTGAATTGGTTAGACGAGGTGTTTAATGATTTTGGTCGTAATAGACAAGCGTTGGTTAATGTTAGGGGCGGTGCTCAGGATGCACAATATTATGTCTCTCTTGCTTATTACGATGAGACAGGCCTTTTTGTAACCGATGGTGTTGAAGATTATGATTCGGATACGCGATTTAAACGTTACAATTTTACTTCAAACACCACTATCGATATCACAAAAACAACTAATGTTAATGTCGGCATTCAAGGGTATCTTTCTGAAGGTAATTATCCTGGTCAAGATGTTGGGGCCATATTTGGTTCTGCATTAGAGGTGTCCCCAGTTGAGTACCCGAAAATATATCCAGGAGGTTATGTGCCAGGAAAAAGTGCGAATGGAGGTCTTAGAAATCCTTATGCGGAAGTTGCATTAAGGGGGTATAGAACGCTTACACGCACTCAATTAAATACCAATTTGAATATAAATCAAGAATTATCGTTTATTACGGAAGGCTTGTCCCTACGCGGCTTGTTTTCCTTTGATTCTTATAACGAACAAAATACATCAAGATCAAAACGGGAAAGCACTTACTTTGTGGACCCTAACTTTCCCTATACAGAAAACGGGGAACTGCTTTTAAACGAAACATTTAATAGTAGTGATAATTTTCTTGGTTATAGCAATAATAATGGCGGTAATAGACAATTTTATATGCAAATGTCATTAAATTATGAAAGGAAATTTGGAGAACATTCAGTAAGTGGTCTTTTGTTAGCTAACCGTGAGGATTTTGTCAACGCGTTTGCCGGCGATGTTATTGGTTCTATACCATTTAGAAATCAAGGTTTGGCTATGAGAGCGACTTATTCCTATGATGATAAATATTTCCTTGAATTTAATGCCGGTTACAATGGTTCGGAAAATTTTGCCCCTTCCGAACGATATGGCTATTTTCCAGCACTTGCATTTGGTTGGATCGTATCAAACGAACCCTTCTTTGAGCCTCTAAAGGAAACTATTAATTATTTAAAGTTAAGGTATTCCCATGGTATTGTAGGGTCAGATTCTGGGGCTAATAGATTTGCTTATCTAAATAATGTTAGTGCGGGTCAATCAGGCTATAATTTTGGTTATAATAGACGTTTTACAGGTGGGATAGCGCAAACAGCATATGCGGTTGATGTAACCTGGGTGGAATCAACTAAAAAGGATTTGGGTATAGAGATTAATGCATTTGACAATAGATTGCGCATTATATATGATATTTTCACAGAACGGACTAAAGGGTCATTTTTACGACGTGCTGACATTCCAAATTATATAGGCCTCACTACAGATCCTTTTGGGAATATAGGTGAAATGGAGAATAAAGGTTTTGATGGCTCGATTGAATATAGACAGCCCATTAATGATTTGACCCTCAACTTTAGGGGAACCTTTACATATAATGATAATAAAATATTGGAAAATGGGGTGCCGGAACAACCATACCCATGGCTGGAAAGGCGTGGTACAACGCTTCTAGCGAATGTAGGCTACGTGGCAGAACGGTTATTCTCATTAGAGGACGATGTGAATGGAGATGGTTTTATTACTCCAGAAGATGGATTTCCTACCCAGTTTGGTAGAATACAACCAGGGGACATTAAATATCAAGATTTGAACGATGATGGACAGATAGATGACTTCGACAGAAAGGTTATTGGAAAAGGTGATGTTCCTGCCTTAACCTATGGTTTTGGTTTAACTGCAAAATACAAAAATTTTGATTTGAGTTTATTTTTTCAAGGACAAAATTCAGCCGAGCGCTTTGTGGGAGGACAAGGAATCCAACCTTTTATCGGCGATGGTGGTGAAGGAAATGTTTACAAGGCAGCGCTAGATAGATGGACACCGGAGAATGATAATATCTATGCTACAACACCTAGATTGTCTTTTGGTTCATCTAGTGACGGACAAACCAATAATACACAATTAAGTACTTGGTGGCTTAGGGATATAGATTTCTTAAGGCTTAAGACTGCCGAAGTAGGATTCACGTTGCCTTCTAAAATAACGGATAAAATAAATATAGTTAGCTTTAGGTTATACGCACGGGCGACGAACCTCTTTACTATTGGTAATTTTGACCTTTGGGACCCAGAACTGAATACTAATAATGGTTCTCGCTACCCTAATATTTCGGTTGTATCTATAGGGGGTACATTTAACTTTTAAAAAATGAAAAAGCAAAATTTAAAAATATATATTATGAAAAAATCATTTTTGTTAATCTTGATCGTTATGGCTATTTTTTCCTGTAATGATGAGTTTTTAGATCAAGTACCGGACGACCGATTGACCTTTGAACAAACATTTTCCGATCGTGTAACAGTAGAACAGTATCTGGCAAATACATACTCTCAAATTCCCAATGAATTCAATCAGAGATATACTACCAACGAAAATTCGGGACCTTGGACAGGTGCTTCGGATGAGGCTGAATATGTATGGGGTTTTCATATGGGGAATTCTCTTAATGTTGGTGATTGGAATTCGACTACCCAAGGAGTAAGTAATTTGTGGTCAAATTTTTATAGAGGCATTCGCTCTGCGTCAACCTTTATTCATTCTGTTGATCTATGCACGGACTGTGGTCAGGATTTAATTAGTCAATATAAGGCTGAAGCTAGAGGTCTTAGGGCGTTCTACTATTTTAATTTAATGAGAAGTTGGGGGCCTGTAATAATTTTACCGGATGAACCAATTCAACCGGATACTGATTTAAATACACTAGGTCTTGAGAGAAACTCAATCCCTGAAGTGGTTGACTATATTGTGTCGGAATTGGATATGGTAGCAGCAGCATTAGAAGACGTGCCTTTTCTGGAAAATAATTTTGGACGTATGAGCACACCATTTGCTATGATCATCAAGCAAAAAACCCTATTGTTTGCTGCGAGTCCTCTTTTCAACGGAAACTCAGATTATTCAGATTTTGTGAATGACAATGGAGAGCATCTTATACCAGTTAACTATGATGAACAAAAATGGAAATTGGCAGCCGATGCCGCAAAAGCATTTATAGATAAATATGTGCCTGGTGTATTTGATTTATACCGAGAAAATAATGAAGATGGTTCTTTTAATCCGTTCTTATCTTCAAGAAATGTGCATATTGTTGACCCTGGCCTAAACGGTGCCAACAAAGAAATTATTTATGCCAGACCAGGCGGGGGTAATACCTATCATTATGATGTCACGCCATATCATTTTGGCTCTGCTCCAGAAGTTAGGGGAGCTGGTGGTTTAAGCGCTACGCAGGAAGCTGTGGATGCATTTTTTACGTCCAACGGCCGGTCAATTGACGATCCACAAGCGAATTATGAGGCCGATGGATTTTCACAATTTCAAGCGCCTTACGATTTTACTTCTCGATCTACCTATAATCCATGGACGAATAGAGAGCCTAGATTCTATACTAGTATAACATATAATGGCAGTTTATGGCTTAACCGAGATTTCGGAGATATCATTACTAAGACTTGGTACGGAGGAAATTCGGGTCGACAAGTAGGAACTAACGATTATCCGCCAACTGGTTATGTGGTAAGAAAAAAATTGCCTTTAGGAGATCGAAGAGTAAATCTAAGAATGTTCCCAATGGTAAGGTTAGCGGAAGTTTATTTAGATTACGCGGAAGCATTGAATGAATACAACCCTGGCAACCCTGATATTCTTAAGTATTTGAATTTGATTAGGGAGCGTGCCGGTATCCCAGAATATGGTTCTCTTGAAATTGAGGCTCCATCAAACCAATCTGAAATGCGGGAAGCTATAAGAAAGGAAAGATTCGTGGAGTTGTTTGTGGAAAACCATAGATATTTTGATGTGAGACGATGGAAAATAGCGGAAGAGGTCTTAAATGGGCCAGTACACGGTATGGACATCAATGCAAGGGCAGAAGAAGATTTTTATAATGTTGTTACTGTTGAGGATAGAGTGTTCGAATTTAAGCATTATTTGTGGCCAGTGCCACAGGATGAAAGAAATACCAATACAAGTTTGGTGCAAAATCCTGGATGGTAAGTTTGTTGAATCCACATTAAATAATACTTGAACGATTTGGCTTCAAACCTGAGGGCACTCAATCGTAGAGTTAAAAAATAGAAATAAGTATTAATCAACCTCTTTTTAATTTACAAATTAAAAATGTAGTTAATTATATAATACAAATGAAAACAGCTGAACTTTAACAAATTAAAAATATTATCATGAAAAAAATATTATTCAAATTATTTACACTAATAATATTATCTTCATTAACTTTTTCATGTGAAGAAGATAATAACTCTGTAATTGATGGTCTGCCTGATGCGGTAGTCAACGACGACCCAGAGGGGTCGCCACCTCGCGGACTTATTGAAAACTGGAACGGTCACGATGAAACTGTGCTCAGACAGTTCTTGAGTACAAATGTCGGGGTCTATTACGACCCAGAGGTAGATCGGTCTATTGAATGGGCTTTTCAGTTTTTAAACGATGCATGGGGGCATACGAGAAGTACGTATGGTGATTTTGGGTCAAGTGCTTTGTATATAGTTGCCCATGGTGAGCAAGACGATAGTTTTTATAAAACTTATTTTGAGTCTGAATCCGGGAGTGTAAATCTCATAGATTTTTCATTACTGTCCGATAATCCTAGTGGTGATGCTATTGATGAGCCAGCCAGACTGATGTCCTTGATAGTTGAAAATGCTAATAATGGGGTTCTGGGCTCTCCAGGTTCAATGATATGGGGAGACGCTTTTAAAGAAATCTATATTTACGATTTATATCTAGCATTAGGTTTAGATCAAGAAGCCCAAAGAGTAAAATCAGACTACCTTAACAGTACCTACGATACTCCTAATGGAGGAACTTATTGGTTTAGGGATTGGCTTTTACCTATTTATGAAAATTATAGCGAAGGTGAGACTATTGCGAATTTTTTCAAACTTTTATCAAATTATTATCCAATCGATGGTATTTCTTATGCACGAGACATGAATATTGGAGAAATAGTTCATTTCTTTAGTGGAGCGACTGGTGAAGACCTGGAACCTCTTGCCATTGAGGCTTTTGGTTTTAATGATGCTGATAAGAATTTGCTATTACAAGCTAGAGCTGAATTTCCAGAATTGAATTATCCGTTTGAACCTGCATCAGAAATCATTGACGTAACCTCTGAAGCGAATGCCGCCATTGTAGTTAGTAAGGATAATGATGGTGGAGCGACAGCTGGCGAGGGATCACTTAAACTTATAGATAATGACATAACAACAAAATTCTTGACTGGCGGTTTTCCACAGACGTTCTGGATGCAGCAAAATCTTGAAACAGCCTCAGTTGTAAATCGTTATACCTTTACCTCTGGAAACGATGCCCCAGAGAGAGACCTCAAATCCTGGGACCTACAGGGTTCGAATGACGGAATTAATTTCGTGACACTCGATACAAGAACGGACCAAGTATTTACCGAAAGACGCCAGACAAAGGAATTTACGTTTGAAAATGACACACCTTACCTGCACTATCGAGTAAATGTGATTGAAAACAATGGCAGTAGCTTAATACAGTTGTCGGAATGGAGATTAATAAATCTTAAGCTCTTATCTTTTGGTCCAGAGGACGTAACGGATTTGGCAACCTTAACAGTAAACCAGGAAAATAGTAATGGAGCAAATTCAAATGAAGGGTCTTCAAAATTAATAGATGGGAGTACTGGTACAAAGTTTTTAGTTTTTAACGTAACATTTCCATTAAACGCGACGTTGACCTTTCAGGAGGCATACCGGGTAACTAAATACTCAATGACTTCAGCGAATGATGCCCCAGGAAGAGATCCAACAGCATGGACGCTTCAAGGATCCAATGATAACGTGAATTTTGTTGACCTTGATACAAGACAAGATCAATCATTTTCCGAAAGAGACATGACCGTTGATTATTTTGTTAATAATGAAGAATCATACCTGTATTACCGTCTATCAATTACGGCCAACGGAGGTGATTCACTGTTTCAACTTGCTGAATGGCGTGTTTTAGCAGAGTAGTCGTTTAATTTAATTAATAGAGTATAGCTTTGGTAGTATTAACAAAGCTATACTCTATAATACTTATTTTTTTCTGTCATGAAAAAAACATAGTAAAATAATTTCTCGACTTATCTTATGCATCTTTTAATGGTTTTAATCAATTATTTTTTATGTGCCATTTAATCGCTATTGCCGCCCTTTACTTGATTAAGCCTATGCTATCTATATATACCATTAAAATTCAATTTAATAGATGATTCCAATATGTTTTTTTGTATATTCGTTCTTACAACTAAATCGATTTATCTATAAAATGATTTTCGAATTAAATCTGATATTGAATTTTAATTAAAAATTTATTGTTGTCCCCTTAAAACTATAGACTATAATAAGAAGCCCATCAATAATAGTAAAAGCATTACAGATTAGACACCTTGCTTTAAAAACAAGTAAAAACAAACAAGAAATATTTAGGTTTCAGGAAGTAAAACAATAGAGGAGTCTGTGTTTGTCAGTTAGTTACAATCAAGTCTTTGTTCTTGGTTCAAATAGCGAAGCGGTCTTACGTCTTTAGTCGGACACTAATGTTAAAAATTATAATATGAAAAATTTTAAAATATTATCAATTCTCTTAATTGTTTTTTTTACTATTACTTTTTGCTCAAAAGATGAGGGCTCAAAGGATTCTAAAAATAATAATGCTTCAGTAAATGTTGAGAAAATTACTGTTAAGAATATGGACAACGAAACGCCTAAAAAAGGAGATGTTCTTCGTTTCGATATTGTTCTTAAAAATGAAGGGAATGTGACATCAACAGTGGTTGTGTCTCCTAAAATTTCAAGTAAAAGATTTGAAGATTTTGTTAATGTATCGGTGGCTTTCCAAGAAGTTTCTTTAGGAGCTAATGAGCAAAAGACTATTATTGTAGAAGTGGGGCCATTTTTACATGATGAGGCTAAAGCAAAACATTATGCTTTAGGGCGTGGGGATTATACTGTAGACTATGTGGCAATAGATGAAAAACGGGATTTTGATTTTGAAGGTAAAGATTTTAAGATTGAGGGTAGTAATGTTATATTAACCCCAGTTATTTATGATCAAAATTACTTAAGTAAAATTAATTATTTATATAGTATAAATACTTATTTAACCTCTGCATTTACTCGTAAAGTTATGCTTTATGAATCTGGAAATTATACTGAGTTCGCAGGAGGGTTTGATGACATGCTCAATACTAAACATCTTTTTCACCCTATCTCTGCTCCAAATGTTTCAGACTATCCTATTGAAGATGGAAAATGTGAAAAAGCAATAGCGTTGGCGGGAGATAAACTTGGTCTTAATCATGATTGGAAGGGGCCTAATGTGGGTACACAGATTGAAAATCATGGATTTGATTATTTAATGGTACTATCACCAGATTCTTTTGGAGGCGTGACATGTGGATGGATTAATGTACAAATATCGGGACTTTTCGATTTTGATCTAAGTCTCGATAGATCACAGGTTATTATGGTTCATGAAACAGGACACATTTTAGGAGCACCACATTGTGATCCGCTTCAAGGATATGTGATGTGTTCTGGGGAAAAGCATGAAAAATATATTAATGAAGGTATTTTTGTATTTCATATTGATTCTAAAAATCACATGGAAAATAGGTTTGATTAACCAAGAAATACAAACCTCACAAATTTTTTTGTAAATCGAATAGGGTTTTTAAATAAATACACGGTTCGTAAAGTACCGCCTCAACCATTTCATATATCTTGAAGTCTACCGACTGTCATCTTTCCTTTGGCATCGAAATTTATCAAGATTTTTTTGAAATTGTAAAGAATGTAACCGTTACAAAACCCAATAATTCTAACACCCCCCATTCATTTAAACCGCTTCTAAGCGTTTTTTCTATTTTGAGACTGCTGCTATATCAGCTTGTTAAAACGTATCTATAGGCTTGCTTAAATGCTTTTTGAAGTTTTAAAAACAAGCCGAGCACCCCTGCTTCGCTTTTTACCCGTTTTTGAGTGAATTTGAGGTACTTGTGTAGGATTCCCTAAAATAGTTCTTATTCTGTATTAGGACTTGTACCTAATTACGGGAGGAGACCGTTTCATTTAAATTTTTAGAAAATGTAGCAGTTCTAGTCTGAGAAGCTTATAAGTGTTATCAACATTTCAGAATAATTAAATTATCACAATCCGTTCTATGTTCAAATTGGTATAATACCATACTGGGTAGGGACTTTAAATAAATCTGAGAGCTATTCAAACTAGTGTGTCCTAGCATCTCCGATATCGCTTGTAACGGCACTTCCTGCAGCATCGCTTGTGTAGCAAAACGGTAACGGCTACATATGCAGTGAGTGTCTGTTGAATCTGGTATTTTTATCAATTTTTCGTAAGTCTGAATTATAGAGACGGCTTACACCGTGTAAGTCTTATTGATGATTTAAGCCAGACATTTCGGTTTAAATCGAATCACATAAAATCTTCCAAAATTGGTGGTGCCTATTAATTATGAGTCCAATTAAAATTGTGTTATTAAAGCTATGCTAACGAGCGGGGTGCCCGGTTAGGTTAAATCTTTCTAAGAATATATATTCAAACTTTTCATTTAACATGTAATTGTACTTGGATTTCGCCAAAAGTGTTTTCGACCAAAATTACCCTCAAGAGGTTAAGTTTGGCAAATACGAGAACAATTCTTAGCTGCATGACTGTGTATATTTGGCTGTTTAACTACAACTATGCCGAATAATAAGACTAAAAAAGTACTATTACTAATTGTATGTTCTATTATAACGATTTCTTCTTTTTCACAAGAAGAGATTCAAGAACGTACATATAATTATACGTTAAGTTCAGTGGAAGGTCATAACGGAATGTATGACTGGAAAATGAAAAAAGCCGATGAATTGACTACGCGCTCTGAAGCTATTTCAACGCTTGAAGTAAGTACAAAAGATTGGATGCCGGCCATAGTTCCAGGAACCGTTTTAAATTCTCTTGTCTACAACGATGTATATCCAGAACCTTACTATGGGTTGAATAACAAATTGGAGTCTCAGCTCATTCCGGATTTATACCATGCCGGCAGGGATTTTTATACCTATTGGTTTCGAACTGAATTTAATGCTGACGAAAGCTTGTTTAAAGACCAGAAGGTTTGGATGCAGGTTGATGGTATTAATTATCGAGCTGAAATATGGTTAAACGGAAAGATGGTAGGTAATCTCTCGGGCATGTTTTTGCAAAAGCAACTTGAGATTACAGATTATTTAGTTTATGATCAGCAAAATGTACTTGCTGTAAAGGTTTATCCCGTGGATTCTCCGGGAACGATCAAGCCTAAAGGCGGAAAATCTTTCGGAGCTGAAGGAGAATTCCAAAACGGAGGCAATGGTGAGATAGGTAGAAATATAACACAGTTAATGACTGTAGGTTGGGATTTCACTTTTCTGGATGGGATCAGGGATAGAAATACTGGTATATGGAAAGACATCAAGATTTTCACAACCGGAAAAACCATTTTAAATCATCCCTTTGTAAAATCAGAACTGGCAAAACCTAATTATGATAGCTCCAAGCAAACGATTTCAGTAGAGGTGGCCTACCCTAATTATCTTCCCCAAAACAGGCGACAAAAAGTTAAAGTTATCGGAGAGATCAAAGGGGAAAATATCCATTTTGAAAAAGAGGTAGCTCTTTATAGGGAAGAAGTAAAGAAGGTAGTATTTAACCCAGAAGAGTTCCCGCAACTAATCATAGCTAACCCTCGCTTGTGGTGGCCTGTAAATAAAGGAAAACAAGAATTATATGATCTGGTCTTAAAGACCGAAATCGATGGAGTAGTGACCGATTCTATTCTTACACGCTTCGGCATACGGGAAATTACCTCAACTACAGACACTCCAGACCAATCCAGGACTTTCCATGTTAACGGCAAACCTATGTTTATTAGAGGAACAAATTGGTTGCCTGAAAATATGCTTCGTACATCAAAGGAGCGAACTTATGCTCAATTAAGATACTCCGCGCAGTCCGGGATAAACCTCATTCGATTTTGGGGAGGTGGCATTACCGAATCTGATTATTTTTTCCAGTTGTGTGATGAACTGGGTATACTGGTTTGGCAGGAGTTCTGGATGACAGGCGACACCCAACATCCGCAAGACATGGGGTTATACCTGTCTAATGTTACGTCAACGGTAAAAAGAATACGCAACCATCCCAGCCTTGCTTATTATGTGTCGTCTAATGAAAGCACACAGATGCCCTATATCGAATCTCTGCTGAGTTTTTTAGATGGTACCAGAGGGTATCAAATGCAATCTGAAACCGATGGAATTCATGATGGAAGCCCTTATAAGCAGGTAAATATTATGAATCATTATGAAAATACGGCCTCAGAACGAGGAAGCCGTATTGATGGGTTCAATCCAGAATATGGAGCGCCTTGCCTTCCAACAGTAGAGTGCCTTCGAGAGATGATGGATGAAGAAGACCTTTGGCCCATAAACAAAGAAGTTTGGGATTATTTAGATGGTAATGGGTTTCACTTAATGACCTCTATGTATACCGAGATGACCAATGAATACGGTGTGTCTGGCAGCATTGATGAATTTGCGATGAAGGCTCAGTTTGTAGGAGCTATGAATTATAAGAGCATCTGGGAGGTCTGGAACTATAATAAACTTAATTATGGTGATCGATATGCTTCAGGGTTTCTATACTGGTACCATAATTCTCCTATTCGGCAGGTATGTGGGCGTATGTGGGATTGGTCCTTAGAACCTACAGCTGCATTATACGCCGCGCAAAATGCTTGTGAGCCGTTGCATCCCCAGTTTGACTATTTAAAAAATACAGTGTCAGTAGTTAATGACTACTACCGGTCTTTTGAAAATTATAGGGTGACAGCAGATGTGTATGATTTAAATATGAATAAACTATTTACCAAATCTGAAACAATAGATTTATCGGAGGCTGCTGTGGCAAATGATATTTTTAAAATTGAGTTTCCTGCTAATACTACTTCCATTCAATTTATTAAACTCAGGTTGTTTGATGCTCATAATAATCAGGTAGGAAGTAATTTTTATTGGCGATCAAGCAATACTTATAAAGGTCGAAATACACTTACCGGGCCCGCTACAGCCGGATTTCAAGATATCAATAAACTGGATCAAACCACAATAGATGTTAACTATACCACTTCGGTCAAATCAGGCAAGCATTTCATCAATCTCGATTTAAAAAACACGGGAAAGACCCTTTCCTTTTTCACACAGATACAATGGTTGGATGACAAAGGGAAACCAGTAAGGCCCTCTTTTTATTCCGATAATTTTATGAGTTTATTGCCAGGTGAGTCCCAATCTGTAACTATAGAAACAGCTGTTGATAAACTTTCTGAAGCATCATACTCCCTGGTTGTAAAGGGAATTAATATCAGTACCAAAAAATTCAAGATAAAACCTTGTGCAGATTGCTTTTGATAAAATCAAACTAAGAATACAAGTATATGAAAAAGCAGATCATTTCTATTATTGTTTTAATACTATTCTTACTCAGTGTTTCATGTAGCACAATGAAACAAACTAAAGAGGAGAAAAGTGATAGTATCCCCTCTTGGGCACTGGGTGAATTTGTACGGCCTGATATAGATCATCCAGTCATTTCACCGGATCCTGCCAGTACGTTTTATTGCCCTATGAATCAGGCTGAAGTTAAATGGGAAGAGAGTGAGACCTTTAATCCAGGAGCGATCGCACATAATGGTAAAATAGTCGTTCTCTACCGGGCAGAAGACAATTCAGGGCAAGGTATAGGCAAACGTACTTCACGTATAGGATATGCCGAAAGCAGTGATGGTATCAGTATGGAAAGAAGGGGAGAGCCGGTGCTTTTTCCTGCTAATGATGATTATGCAGATTTAGAATGGCCCGGAGGCTGCGAAGACCCAAGGGTTACCATGGCCGAAGACGGCCTGTACGTGATGCTCTACACCGCCTGGAACCGTAAATTGGCCCGTTTAGCCGTGGCTACTTCAAGGGACCTTATTCATTGGGAAAAGCATGGTTTAGCATTTGAAAAAGCTTACAACGGGCGGTTTAAAAATCTGTTCTGTAAATCAGCCTCTATGCTAACAGCCATTAAGGATGACAAAATACGAATTCAAAAATTCAACGGCCAATACTTCATGTACTGGGGTGAACATGCAATCTACGCGGCTACTTCTAAGGATCTGATCAACTGGGAGCCCGTATTAGATGACAATCAGGAGCTCAAGGTAATAGCGAAACCTCGTAAAGGCTTTTTTGATAGCATCTTTACAGAATGTGGCCCCCCTGCCTTAATCACTGATAACGGAATTGTTTTACTGTATAATGGTAAGAATGCGCGAACCGATGGTAACGGGGACCCTAACTATCCTTCGGGCGCTTATTGTTCCGGTCAACTGTTGATGGATGCCCGCGATCCCCTCAAAGTATTGGACCGTTTAGATAAACCGTTTTTCTATCCGGAAGCACCTTATGAAAAAAGCGGGCAATATGCTCAGGGTACCGTATTCATTCAGGGCTTGGCTTATTTAAATAATACACTGTATCTCTATTACGGTTGTGCCGATTCTAAAGTTGGGGTCGCTATGTGCCGCTATAAGAATAAATAAAAAAATAAATCTAATTGAAGAAGATAGTCAGTCCTATAATCATCTTAATCCTTTGTGTGAACAAACTGTTTGCATACGAGTATGATGTTGTTATTGTGGGGGGAACACCTGCTGGAATAACCGCAGCAATTGCAGCAGCCCGGGAAGGGAAGGATTGTCTTATTTTAGAACGAACGCCATATATAGGAGGGCTTCCGGTAAATGGACTGGGTGCAACTGATATCGCAACAAGAGATGCTACTACCGGTTTGTTTAAGCAATTTGTTAGCTTGAATAAAGAATACTATAAAGCTCAATTTGGTATTGATTCCCCACAGGCAAAACAAAGTAGTGATGGCTACCATTTTGAGCCGCATGTGGCTGCTGCATCATTTGATAAAATGATAGGGATGGCCGGGCCAGGTAAGATAGAGGTTTTAGTACTTAGACAATTTGATTCTGCACCCAAATATGTAAACAAAGAAGGGAATACAATTCAATCCATTCGAATACTTAACAGACAAACCGGACAAGAGGAGTATTATAGTGCTAAAGTATTCATTGATGCAACTTATGAAGGTGATCTTGGCGCTGCTGCGGGTGTCCCCTATCGGTTAGGGAGAGAAGGAATCGATGAATTTAAAGAACCTTGTGCGGGTAAAATTTACCGTTGGTGGAAACTTGGACCTGATGAAGAAGGAACTACCTATCAAGGTGATAATGCCATACAGGCATATAATTACCGTTTATGCCTGACCAACAACCCTAATAACCGTTTGCCAGTGGTTAAACCAGAAGCTTATGACAGGGAAGAATTTGTGTCACTAATTGAAGATGTGCTTAGCGGACGGAACACCGATATCCGTTTCAGTCAGGTTGATAGTGCCCAAATACAAGCAAATAGAAGAAAAATTCTTGCAGGGGAGAAAACTGCCATTCCCGGAGACCCTTGGGGTATTTGGAAACTTTGCAGCATGACCTCCTTGCCAAACAGAAAGGTAGATGCCAATAATCAGCACCTTGCCTTAATATCTACAGATCTTCCCGAAGAAAACTGGCCTTGGCCCACATCGGGGTGGGCATGGCGCGATCAATATGCTAAGCGACTTAAGTCATATACGTTAGGGTTATTGTGGTTTGCTCAAAATGATAAAGCCCTTCCTGAACATTTTCGGGAGGCATGTAAATCATGGGGCTTTGCTAAAGATGAGTATCAGGATAATCATGGATTTCCACGTCAGGTTTATGTGCGTGAAGGTAGGCGCCTTGAAGGAGTACACCTCTTTACAGCACATGATGCGTTACCTGTAAATGAAGGAGGTCGGCCACCCATTTATAAGACATCAGTCACTGCCAGCCACTATGCGCTTGATTCGCACGCGGTACGTAAGCGTGAGCTGGGACGTGTACACCTAGATGGTTTTTTTAGTCATTTTTCTGCCCCTTATACCGTTCCTTATGAAGTGATGGTGCCAAAATTTATAAACAATTTGTTATTTCCCGTGGCAGTTTCTGGGAGTCACGTGGGGTTTTCAACCTTGCGGATGGAACCCTGTTGGATGGCTCTAGGTGAAGCGGCAGGTATTGCAGCAGCTTTGATTGTTGATAATGGGGTGACCGTAAGGGAAATTTCAATAAGTACACTTCAGAACACTCTACTCAATAATGATGCTACATTAATCTATTTCAAAGATCTCAAAACTACAGATGCCGAATTTAAGGAGGTACAAAAATTAGCCCTGCGTGGTTTTTTTACCGAATGGGAGGCTTCTCTTGATGAAGACTTAGATGAAAATACAAGCCGCTTGTGGAATAATTTAATCAATAAATCTATACCGTATAAAGGAAAAACAAAAAGGGAAATAATTGAAAAATTTATAAAACAATGAATGCCAAATTGAAAACTAAATATGATTACTAAACTTAAATTTAAATAAATATGATTTCAAAAACTACGTATTATATACTGATTTGGTTCAGTATTATGATGTGTGTGACTGCTAATGCACAAAATGATAATAAGGAAATTTCAGGTGTGATTTTAGATGTAAATAATGTGCCTATAGTTGGTGCAACTATTTTAATAAAAAACACTAATCAAGGCACCGTGACCAATTTTGATGGAGAATTTAATATACAAGCTCCAGAGAATGAAATACTTGTGATATCTTATATTGGATATCTTACTCAGGAAGTGAAAATTACTGATCAATCAAATTATAATATAATCTTAAAAGAGGATTCTTTTGAATTAAATGAGATTGTAGTGATTGGATATGGATCCATGAAGAAAAAAGAACTTACGGGAGCAATTACACAGATTACTCCTGATAATATTGTCAATGAGAATCCCAATACCGTTCAGGATATTTTAAGGGGAACTCCCGGAGTGCAAGTAGGTTTTAGCAATTCTGCAAAAGGGGGAGGAGGTATACAGATTCGGGGACAGCGTTCTGTTTATACCGCAGGAAACCATAACAGTCCCTTGTTAGTTCTTGATGGGATGATATTTTATGGTGAACTATCAGAAATCAACCCCGATGATATAGAGCAAATTGATATTCTAAAAGATGCTTCCGCGGCAGCCGTGTATGGAGCGAAGGCGGCTAATGGTGTCATTATTATTACCACAAAAAAAGGTAAGAAGGGGAAACCAAGTATCAATTTAAGTTTGAATACAGGCGTTTCACAGGTAACGTCCCTCAGGGATAGGTGGGGTCCTGATGATTATTTACGTCATCGTCAAGATTGGTTTGAAACCTCCACTTATGGGGTAAATTACCTGACTGAAGGTTATGAGGCCTATCAAGTTGGCCAGATGGCTTCTAAACCGGGATATTATACAAACCCAAACAATCTTCCAGCCGATGTAGCTTTGGAAGACTGGCGAGCTTATACTCAAAATTCAGGAGATGAATCCGATTTAAGTATCTGGGCTCAAAGGCTTGGCATCAGAGGGAATGTCCTGGAGAACTTATTAGAAGGAAAAACAGTTGACTGGAAAGACCATGCTTTTAGAACAGGCTTCAATCAGGATTATAATGTAAGTGTAAGTGGAGCCGGAGATAATGCAGATTACTATTTCTCCATGGGTTATTTAAGTAATGAAGGCGTTGTAAGAACAGATAATTACAGTGCGATACGAAGTAATTTAAAAGTGAATTTAGATGTTACAGACTGGTTACAGATTGGGGCTAATGTGAATTTTCAGGACAGATCAGATGATAATATTGGTTTGAATGTAGGGTCTACCTTAAATAATAGTCCATTTGCTGATTACGCTGATGAAAATGGTAACCCGGTTCAATATCCTTTTGATGATAACTACAGCAGAAGAGGGTATAACTTTGATTTTGAAAGAGAATATGCCCAACAGGAAAGTGGTTACACTACGCTTAATAGCATTTTCAATGTTAAGGTCAAATTGCCCCTCGATATTACATATACATTTAATGCTTCACCTCGATATCAGTTCTATTACAACCGAAAGTTTACTTCAGCAGATTTACCCTTTTCAAACCCCAAAGACCGAGGTGTAGACAGAAATCAGGCAAAACGTTTCAACTGGTCGTTGAACAATACTATAGAATGGGATCATATTTTTAACAAAAAACACCATTTCATTCTAACACTCGTGCAAGAAGCAGAAGAGCTTCAGTATTGGAGTGATGATATCTATGCACGTAATATACAGCCTTCGGATGCTTTGGGGTTTCATAATACACAAAATGGTACAAAGGAAGATAGTTCGTTTTATTCTTCCGATAGCTACCAGACAGCAGATGCACTATTGGCACGCTTATTTTATTCTTTTGATAATCGTTATTTGATTACCGGCTCTATACGTAGAGATGGTTATTCTGCTTTTGGATCATCTAATCCACATGCTATTTTTCCTTCTGTATCTCTGGCATGGACATTTACCAATGAAAAGTTTTATAATTGGAATCGTATTATGAATTATGGGAAATTACGCCTTTCGTATGGTAAAAATGGAAACCGTTCATTAAGCAGCCCATATTTAGCATTAGCAAATTTATCTTCCGGTGCCGGTAAAATGCAGGGGTATTTAAACGGTAGCGGGGATGAAGAACTTTATCGTTATTTAATAGTTGATCGTATGGCAAATCCTGGCTTGCAATGGGAAAAGACAGTTTCATGGAACGCTGGGCTTGATTTTGGCTTTTTAGATGGGCGTATAGGAGGGAGCCTAGAGTTATATTATGCAGAAACTCAAGATATGATTATGTCGCAACGATTGCCTGAGTTCACGGGATTCTCAGATATTACAACAAACTTAGGGCAGGTAAATAATTCTGGTATTGAATTTACACTGAATACTAAAAATATTGCTAAAGAAGATTTTCAATGGAATACTACTTTAGGCTTTTTCTATAATAAAAATGAAATTAAGCACCTGTATTACGAATATGAAAATGGAGAAGAGGTAGATGATATCAGCAATGGTTGGTTTATTGGAGAGCCTATAAGCGCAATTTGGGATTATAAAGTAACCGGTATCTGGCAAAAAGATGAAGTGGACGCAGCAGCAGAGTTTGGACAAAAACCGGGAGACCCTAAGGTTGCTAATGTGTACACAGAAGATGATATCATAAATAATGATGGCTCTGTAACGCCGGTGTATAACAATAACGATAAAGTAATCCTTGGTCAGTCTGCACCCCCTATTAATTGGTCATTGCGTAATGATTTTACATTCTGGAAAAATTTGACATTCTCGTTTAATATGTATTCGTATATGGGACATAAAAGTTTAAATAATGTATACCTTAATGATGATGATCATGGGTCTAATATGTCGCTCGGTTTTATAAACCTGCCAGAAAAAGAATATTGGACTGTTAATAATCCTTCCAATACTTACGGGCGTATAGGTGCCGTAGGCCCTACCGGCGCACAGGCACCAGGTCGACTTATTGATCGTTCCTTTATACGTTTGGAAAATATAACTGTTGGGTATTCATTCCCAAAAAGAATAATTAATAAATATAATTTAGAGCGTCTTAAGGTTTATGCTGCTTTACGAAACGTGGCTACCTGGGAAAAGGAATGGGAGTATGGAGATCCGGAAATTGGTTCATTTGCGCCTCGCATAGGTACTTTGGGATTGAATATTACTTTTTAAAACCTAATATAAAATAAGATAATATAGTATGAAAAATAGAATTAAAAACACAAAATACACACTACTTTTAGCCTTAATGGGGTGTCTGGTATTGCTTAACGGGTGTTCTGATGATTTTCTAGAACCCGATCCCGTATCAATTTATGAACCAGGTCAAACGTTTTCGACCGAGTCAGGGCTTAGGTCTTTATTGGCTTTTTGCGATCGACATTTAAAATTGTTTTACACTTCAGGAGATAATAATGCCATAAACCCAATTGGGACGGAGTATATCTTCTCTGATTTGATGGTACCGTCTGCACATAATTATGAAACGATGCTGCACAATGTGGCTGAGGGGCTTACACCTACTAGTGTAGGGATTGGTGGCGGAAGGTTATTTAATTCTTTGCTCCAAAACCATAGTATATGGCACTTTTGGCATGAGAGTTATTATACCATTATGCAGGCTAATACCATCATTCAATATGTAGATGATATTGAGTCGCTAGATGAAGAGACTCGAAATGCCTATAAAGGTAGAGCGTTTTTTCACCGTGCTTTTCGTTATTACAATTTAGTATTTCAGTTTGGAGATGTACCCTTGTTAACCAAGGTAACCGAAGTTCCTAAGCAAAATTACAGGAGTACAAAGCGCGAAGCAATTTTGGAGATGTTAGTTCAAGATATGGAACAGGCTGTTGAGTGGGTACCAAATCAGTCTGAAGAGCCCTTAGTAGGTATGGTAAACAAAGGGGCTTGCCGTATGTTATTGTCTAAATTGTATTTAGCAATGGGGGAATATAGCTTAGCTGAAGAACAACTTGATATGTTAATTGATGGATCAGAATATTCATTGATTCAGGGAGATGAATTTGGTTCTTTCAATGATGGTGGGGAACCTGAAGCGTGGCCAATTGACCGTAACGTTATTTGGGATATGCACCGTGCCGAAAACAAATTAATCCCTTCAAATACCGAAGTTATACTTGGCATTGTAAATCGTGGTTCAGATACGGAAGGTTTTGTTCCTATGCATAGTATGCGTATTTACTATCCATTTTACTTTGAAAATACCACAAGTGCTCCAAAAACTAAAGATGGAAAGCAGGCATTATTGAATTTATCCAGAACCAATAGCGACTACGTTGAAGAATATGACTATTTGCGGTCTTTAGGCCGGGGTATTGGTACATTTCGTCCTACTTATTATCAAACCCATACTATGTGGAAAGTTAATGGCAGAATGGACGATACCGACTTGCGCCACAGTTCTGAAACTGGAAATTGGGTACATATGGAAGATCTTAAGGTTAATAACAAAGCATCCGCTCAGTACGGGGAACCTCTAACCTTATATGATGATTCTGGAAATTTACTATGTACAGATACCATTAGGCGCTGGTATGATGTACCGCATTACAAATTCTTTTTGAATGATCCCATAAATGAGGCTCGATTAAATAGTACCAGTTATAATGGTGCAACCAATGGAGGTAATGCTGATTTTTACCTGTACCGTTTGGCAGAGGCATATCTGTTACGTGCAGAAGCTAAATTTTATCAAGGTAACCAAGGTGGCGCGGCATCAGATGTAAATGAAATACGTAATCGGGCAAAATGTACCGAGCTTTATCAAGGTACGGTAACCATAGGCGATATTATGGATGAACGCGCTCGTGAATTATATATGGAAGAGTGGCGTAATGTTGAATTAACCCGAGTATCATTATGTCTTGCCCGTAGCGGAATGCCAGACGAGTGGGGCAATACCTATAGTCTGGATAATTTTGATAAACAACAAGGTACAGATCCTAATGGGGGTAGCTATTGGTATCAGCGGGTTACTAGATGTGGTAAAATTTATAATGGAGAGCCTATTAGTGTAGAAGGTGGAAAAATAAACCCGATAAATTATACTATGGATAAGAAGAATATTTACTGGCCTATTTTTAATCAATCCATTACTGCTAACAGAAAAGGTAATTTGGCACAAAATTATGGGTATGACGGTTACAACTTCGCAACTCCTAAATGGAATACTTGGGAGGAAGCTGTAGCAGATGAAGATAGAATAGAGTAGAAAATTATATAGTATCTAAAATAGACTGGTCATTCAGAGGTATGGCCGGTCTATTTTGTGAATAATACCAAATTATGAATTAAAATACGCAATTCAAACATATTCATTAATTCGTTTTATCACTTATATCAATTTGAGTATAAAATATCGTATAAAAGCCGAAGTTATTTTAAAATATAAAAACGCTGTGATTAGATTGCATAGAGTAGCTACGGAATTTAAGAACAAGGCCTTTAAATTTAAAAAAAGCCTGTACTCAACTTGATTGGGTAAACGAGTCGACATGTGACATTTTATATTCTAATTGGTATTGCTCATCATTTCCATAGCTTAGGCTATGCAAATAACTCGCAGCAGGCAAAAACAAAAAAGCAATGTCGTTTTCAGTAACTCATTTTAATTCATAATTGGTATAATACCTAAAAATAAATGAAGAAATTAAAGAATTCATTGAGATTGCTTGTTCTAATAGCTATATATCTATTTTCGTTATAGCTTGTGGAAATAAGAAAAAAAAATAACGATACGGGAGTAGCCTACTCAAATCCCTTAGCCGTCAAATATGGCGGTCCTTTTATACTTAAGGCCTCTGATGGTAAATAATATATGTACGGTACCGATGGCAATGCTCCAGGCTTTAAGGTTTATTAGTCTGAGGACTTGGCAGATTGGAAGTATGTGAAAATGGCTTATGAGGGTGGTTAAGAAGATTCTTGGACTAAGGATAGTATTGGGCACCTGAAGTTTATGAGCGCTATGGTAAATATTATATGTTTTTCAGTGCTAATCAGGAAATACAATCCCAATAATGAAGCCCATTATAGATGCAAATGTCTTATTTGATGACGTTGGATAATAAAACCTACTTGTATTATTCTAGATGTTGTTACAAACATCCTGTAGAGAGCGAGGTTGCCGATTGGGCAAAAGACAAAGGCTGGTATGATGAGATTGAAGAAAGTTGGGTTTATGGCGTTGAGATAACTGTGAAATAAATAGAAAAATGAAATCAAAGAAATTAAGAAAGCCATTCTTTAGAATTAGAGAATGGCTTTCTTAATTAAGCGTAAAACCAAGAATTAGGGTTTATCTAATAAAGCATAGGCACACCACATCAAGGCTGCTTGTCCATGAAGATCGCCCACCCATCTGCGACGGTCTTTATAGTAATCATAAGAGTAGCCTATACCTGTTCCTTCGCATACTTCGATTATATCATTTTTGCTATCAAGATACGTGAGTAATGCCAGCCAACCCTTACGCGCAACCGTTCCATACTTTTCTTCTTCAAGCCAACCCTTTTTCACTCCCGTAATCATTGCATACGTGAACATGGCACTTCCGGAGCTCTCGGCCCACATGTCACTGGTATTGGGGTGATCTACCAGCTGTGACCACATTCCGTCAGGACGTTGATATTTCGCCAATTCGCTCATCATTTTTAGGTAAGCATTCATAATTCTTGAACGGTCAGGATGATTTTCGGGGAGTAATTTAAGAACCTCTACCATACCTACGGCCATCCAGCCATTACCCCGTGCCCAATAATACGGCGCAGAAGGAGCATGATAAAACAAGCCATTATCACGTTGTATTCGGTCAAGATATAGTACCATTTCATTGGCTGTTCGCTCCCTGTATTTCTCATCTTTAGTAACCTGATAGGCCTGAGCTTGTAGCGCGGTAATCATAAACATATCATCAATCCATAGACGTGTTTGCCACGAGAACCCTTGGTCATGCCATTCTTTTTCTGTTGAGCTAGCGTTGTTGGGTAAAGTCCACTGCCGGTCTGCATACGTCATCCCCAAATCAAAATATTTGGCTTCTTTTTTTCGCTGATATATCTGTAAAGGAATAGCTCCAAAAACATAGTAATCTACTTTGTTACTAGCCGTAGGTGTTAGCGTGGGTTGTAGATCTTTATCTGTTGTAAAAAGAGGGGCAAATTTGTTAACCACACCATTATACAACAAATCATCGTCTACAGCATCTGCAAACCACAGTGCGCCGAGCCAGGCACAGGCATCTGGATAAGTGACGTGGTCTGCAGTATAATTAGAGTATATGTTTCCCCAAAAGGAATAGTCAACATTTATAAATCTTTGGGTCAACTTTTTACCCACTTCTACAGGTCCCTGACCTTTACGGAAATCAATCAGATTATAACTGGTAGTATCTTTCTCTTCTACGATGGGATCATCATCATCAGTGGCTATGGGTTTATCTGTTGAATCACTGCCGCAAGCACCCAATAGCAATGATAAGTGCAAAACGATAATTATCGAGGCTAATAATTTTATAGTTTTCATGGTGTTAGTTTATCGTTACTTGCTTAAGGCGTATGAACACCAAATTAGGGCTGCCTGACCGTGAAGATCTCCGGTTAATTTTTTACGGTTGAGGTAATGATTATAATCATTCTTAGTTCCTGTACCTTCACAAACATTCCGCAGATTATAATCCTCGTCCAGATAGGTCAACAATGCAGACCATCCTTTACGTGCTGCTGCCCCATACACTTTTTTGTCAAGCCATCCGTTTTTAACACCGGTAATCATTGCGTAAGTAAACATCCCCGTACACGATGTTTCTTTCCAGGAATTAGGATCGTCTATTAATTGATGCCACATGCCGTCATAACTTTGATAGCGCAGCAACGTCTGCATCATACTTTTATATGCTGTTTCTATTTTTTCTCGGTTAGGGTTGTCTTTAGGCATTAGACGTAGCATTTCGGTCATGCCAACCGCCATCCAGCCATTACCCCGCCCCCAAAAAAACGGAGCATTCGGTGCATGATAGAAAAGACCATTCGGGCGTTGTATATTATCTAAGTACAGTGCCATTTCATCCACTGCCCGATTTATATATTTCTTATCACCTGTAACCAGATAGGCTTGAGCCTGTACGGCAGTAATCATGAACATATCGTCAATCCAAAGACGTGTTTGCCAAGAATATCCCTGGTTGTGCCATTTTTTTTCGTCTCCTCTGGGGTCGTCAGGAAGTATCCATTGTTTATCTGCATAAGCTAACCCCAGATCAAGATATTTCTTGGCTTTTTCTTTCTTATATATCTCTAAAGGAACAGCGCCAAAAACATACCAATCCACTACATTGTGAGGTTTAGGACGAAATTCGGGTAGCATATCCTTTTGCGTCGTAAAAAGGGGATCGAACCGATCTACCAATTGGTCATATAAAGCGTCATTATTAGTGGCTTTTGTGAGCCATAGCGCTCCCAGCCAGGCACATACATCTGGATAGGTAACAAATGGGGCTTTGTTTTTTGAGTTGGTGCGTCCCCAGTCAGAAAAAGGTGTCTGAAGTAAATGCTCAACTAGTTTAGCGCCTATTTCTTCAGGTTGGCTACCCTTAGGAAATTTATTCAAATCTGAACTTTGAGAGTGAGCACTGAAAACAACCGTGACAAAAAATAAAATGTTTAGAATAAGAGTTCGAATTTTCATTTTTAGGAATATAATGTGTTTAATGTTATTAATTAATAGGTTTCTATCGACTTTCTCCAGAGGGCAAGGCTATGGGCTCTTCCCATCCTACGGGTCTGCCAAAATAGGGCGTACCGTCTTGCTCATCCCATGTAAACCTCTGAAGAAATGTATAACGGTTGGACCATCCATTTTCATTGAAAGCTTTAACGTGGTAAGCAATCCAATCTTCAGTACCGTCGGGAGACTTGGTAAAACTGCAATGTCCTACTCCATTCACTCCGCTGGTAGGGTTTACGGTTTCATCATTACGGAAGAAGACTTCGTTGGCCGATTTTGTCCAGTTGGAAGCAACAAGAGGATTAGATAGGGTATCACTAAGTTCTAAATAGCCCAATCTGTATTGTTTCGTCCAAGACCCGTTAGTGGAGTACACGACAAAGAATTTTCCTTTCTCCTTATTTTTAAGAAATGCAGGGCCTTCATTTACTTTCCCGGAAAAAAGTTCCCAGGGTTTATCAGGTTTTGATATGGCAACTCGAGAAGATGATATAGTATAGGGGTTATCCATTTTTGCTATATAGAGCCATTGGTCCCCACTATCTTCCGGGTTTCCAGACCATACAGCATATAACTGGTTGTTTAATTTGAAAACACCTAAATCAATAGCGTAATTGGTGTTTTCGGTGGTAGCTACAATTCCCGGCTCATAATTATCTCCTGTATAAAGCATTCCTAAATCCTCCCATTCACCCTGCGGGTCATCAGTTTTAGACCTCAGAACTCCACTGCGTTGCTTGGTATAGGAACCGTTAGATTCACCGGTAGGCCTGCCAGCGGCATAGTAGATGTACCATTGCCCGTCAATAAAATGCAGCTCGGGAGCCCAAATATTGGTAGGGTTCCATACTTTATTGTCATTAGTATCAGTAGGGGCATTCCACACCTTACTGGTTAATGGGAAGCTGGTTAGTTTATCTGATTTGGCTATGTTAATACCATTACCTTGAGCCTTGCATATATAGTAACTGGTGCCATGTTTAATAATCCAAGGGTCAGGGATGCCTGCAATAGGATTTGTGAAAGTAAGTTCAGTCTGAATAATTTCAAGCTCAACAGGAGGCAATCCATCGGCAGTAAATTTTACTATGCCCGAACGCTCGTTTGTCGTATTGTCACTATAGCTAATCCTAACACCCATATTGCCTTCTCCTTTATTAATATCAAGCGTTAACCAAGAAGCTTGCGATTCAACCGTCCAGTTAGTATTAGATACCACGTGAACAGTGATGTTTCCTGAAGAATTGGTAATAGTAAGGTTAGTACTGCTTAAGCGCAGGCTGGGATCTGGGGTGTTTTCTGATAGCTGGTCACCACCACCACAAGATCCGGTTGCGAAGACCATCAAAAAAATAAAAATAAAATGAGTATTTTTCATAAAGCAACTATTTAGTTTATGGGGTATTAATTATGGTGATTTAGAAATTTTTATTTTTAATCTCTAAGCAATTTCGAGCAGTGTGTAAAGCGCGAAGTACAAATATAGAAGGCCCCCCTAAAAACCTATAATCTCATTTTTGCCAAATGTGCTCTATCCGGCATAATTTTACTTAAGGACACTTTTGGCTATAAACGATACATATTAGGGCTCTAGAAATATCTTATTTAACTTATAATTATTGTTTATTTGTGTATGGTTCACTTTAGACCTAAAATATCTATTACTTCTATGAAAGGCTTAAGTCTGATAATAGTATTCATAATTTTTATAAGCCAGTTATATGGAAATGACGTCCGTAATATCAACAGTAGACATGGCTTGTCTAATAGTGCAGTGACCTGTCTGTTTCAGGATAGTGAACGCTACTTGTGGATGGGTACTTATGACGGTCTCAATAAATATAATGGCATTGATATAAAAGTTTACAAGCCAAGTATTAATAATACTCATAGCCTTTCTGGCAATGTTGTGAAATCTATAATAGAGTCAGAGCATGGGTACTTATGGATATTAACCAAATCTGGTTTGGATCAATATTCAAAGAAAAGCGACCGGGTAGAAGCCCATTTTTCAAACTTTGGTGTAAACAGCTTGATGGCAATTGACAGCAATGGGACATTTTATGTCATGAATCAAGAAGGTAAGCTGTATTGGTTTGATTTTAAAGAGCAGGTATTTAATGAAATAAGGCTTCCGGATACAAAACAATATAAAAATTGCGAGAATTTTATTATTGATTCACATGATACTATCTGGATTTCCAATAATGGGATAATTAAAAGGTTTGATATTAGCTATTCTCCTAATTCAGAGCCTCTTTTATCCCCTATGGATAATTTTAAACATACACAAGCCATTTCAGATACATTCTATGATAACGACGAAAAAAGTGTCATTTTTATTGATGAAAAAAGGGATTTATATGTTGTCAGACAAGATACTGTTGAATATATCAAAAACATTTCATCTTTAATAACTCAATATGGAGGTATATCTTCCATTTTATATGATGATAAGGATATCCTGATAGCATTTAGAGTGAGTGGATTAATCAAGCTGACCAATAAAAATGATTATCAGGTAGAAAAGATGTTTATGAATTGTGGTGTTTTTTCGCTCTTAAAAGATAAAACACAAGATATAATATGGGTGGGAACTGATGGACAAGGGGTGCAAGCCTATATTAACGAGGAGTTTGTATTTAATGGGATCGATTTTAATGAATTACCGATAAATATACAAAGGCCGGTACGTGCTATTTATACCGATAACAACCATGACTTATGGTTAGGGACTAAGGGTGACGGTATTGTAAGGGTAAAAGATTACCAGAAAGGTATAGAAAAAGGTAATAGAACCAATATCCAACACATTACGAGTTCGGAGGGGCTAAGCGGCAATGCTATTTACGCCTTCGAGGAAAGTAAAAAAAATAAATTGCTGTGGATAGGATCAAATGGCCCCCAGCTTGACTATTATTCTTATAAAGATCAAAAAATCCATCGTCTGATCAATAAGACCCCCACCCGGTTTGTTGATGTACATAGTATACTTGAAACATCTGATTCTACATTATGGGTTGCCTCTTATTTTGATTTGCTTAAGGTTAAAATTCAAAAGCACGGTGATGAATTAGAAGTTAGAGAAGTTAAGAAATATGATTTTGATAGGGCTAAAGGGCACCATTACAATCAGGTATTTTCAATCAAGCAAGAAAATGATTCTATTTTATGGCTTGGGATGCGCGGTAGTGGAGCTTTAAGGCTAAATCATTTTACAGGTAATTACCACCTTGTGAATTTTGAAAAAAATGGAATTGCGCCTATGAATGATATTCTAAGTGTTTGTATTGGGAGAGATGGCAGCAAATGGTTTGGATCTAGTTATGGTCTCGCCAAAATAGGAAGAAACCGTGATAGCATTTTTCAATATGAGAATTACAACGAAAGCGATGGATTGCAGAACAATACCGTACATGGAATACTTGAAAATAAAGAGGGTAAGTTATGGTTAAGCACCAATTCAGGTATTGTGCTGTTTGATCCCCAAGAACATATCTTTAAAAATTTTGACCAAAGAACAGGTTTAAAAGTTATTGAGTTTAGTGATAATGCCTACTATGAAGATAAAACTACCTCAACCTATTTCTTTGGAGGGATTGATGGGGTGGTCTGGGTCAAACAGGGCCAAAAAACCGCAAATGATTATGTGCCGCCTGTCTATTTTACAAACCTTCGATTCTTTAATGAAGACCATAATATAAATGATTTTATGGTTAATAAAGATAATCAAGAACAGCTTCGTTTAAACTATAGTCAAAATTTCTTTACCGTTTCATTTGTAGTAAATGATTTTATAAATGGTAGGAATGGCAAATACTCCTATAAATTAGAAAATTTCAGTGAGACCTGGATGGATGCAAATAACAGGGAGGCCCAATTTACAAATATACCTCCTGGGGACTATATTCTTAAGGTTAAATATCAGGGCGGTGTTACAGGTCAAATCCAGACGGCTAGCTTGAATATTTCTATATTACCACCTTGGTATTTGAGTGTTTATGCGAAAATTGTATATGGCATAGTTGTAGTCAGCCTGTTGTTTTTATTTAATTATTACAAGAGAAGAAAGTACGAAGAAAAGCAGAAGAAGGTAGCGCAGCGTTTAGATCAAAAGTACAAGGAAAAAGCATATGAAAGTAAACTTCGCTTTTTTACAAATATCACCCACGAGTTTTGTACTCCCCTAACTCTTATAAATACACCCAGTGAACGGATACTTAATTATGAAGGAAGTGATTCGTTTATAAAAAAGCATGCTTTAACTATCAAATCCAATGCAACAAGGCTAAATAATTTAGTGCAGGAAATCATTGATTTTAGGCGTATTGAAACAGGCCATAAAAACTATGTCATAAAGAGTTGCAATATTAATACGATCTGTGATGAAATAGTAAAATCTTTTGCTGATTTGGCAGAAGAAAACAATGTAACACTTAGTTTGAATTTGAAGTCAGAGATTATATGGAACCTTGATCCAAACAGTTTTTCGAAAACCCTTACCAACCTTATTTCGAATGCTTTTAAATACACCCCTAAAAATGGATTGATCAGAGTAGCAGGTTATACAGAAAAAAACGAACTTATTTTGAAAGTTTACAATACAGGTAAGGGTATTGATCCGAAATATATACCTTTTATTTTCAATCGATACTCAGTCTTGGATAATGTTGACTCTAACTCTATTAAGGGGCTTTCTTCCAGAAACGGATTGGGACTTGCAATTTGCAAAAGTCTTGTAACTAAACATGGAGGAACGATTGATGTAACAAGCCAGGTTGACCAGTATGCAGAGTTTATAGTAAAGCTGCCTGCAGCAAAGCCATCTATAGTGCTAAAGTATGATAGTATCTCTCAAGAGTGTAAAGGAGCTAAAGTTAAAGATATAAAACAAAGATTTACGGAATCGTTTGAGCAACTCGATGATAGCACCCAATTCCAAAAAGCTTCAAAGCATACCAGGAATTGTTCCTCCATACTCATCGTAGATGATAATCAAGAGATAGGGGAAATATTGAATGAGATATTAAAAGAGGAGTACAACATAGTAATAACAAAAAGCGGAAATGAAGCCTTTGAAAAATTAATAAATACGACTCCTGATCTAGTTATTACAGATGTAATGATGCCTGATATGGATGGAATATCTTTTACAAAAAAAATAAAAGGAGATCCGCATATTAACCATATTCCTGTAATTATCCTCTCAGCGAAAACTACGCTTAATGATAAAATCGTGGGCATAGAATCGGGTGCTGATGCATACATCTCAAAACCCTTTGATACACACTATTTAAAAACTGTGGTGCAGCAATTATTAGATAAAAATTTAAATCTCAAAAAGTACTACAACAGCGCAGTAAGTGGATATGATTATCTCAATGGACAACTCTTGGCTAAAGAAGATAAGGATTTTATCAATTTAGCTGTAGAAATTATAGAGGACAATATCAGTAATGATAATTTTAACCATGAGGATCTAGCCGCTAATTTAAAAGTAAGTTTGAGAAGTCTGTATAGAAAATTTAAGGACCTTGAGCTTCCTTCCCCTAAAGATTTTATAAAAGAACAACGTATAACCTATGCGGCTAAACTTATTTTAAAAACAAACCTGACTATTCAGGAAGTTATGTATAATACAGGGTTTACGACACGTTCCCATTTTTATAATGAATTCAAAAAAAGATATAAACAATCCCCCACAAAATACAGACAAAGCGGAGGAGTCGACACATCCGTTAACAGTAAATAATCAAATAATTAATTAAACTAAATTTATTAAGAATATTATGAAAACAATTAGACTCGTAAAAAAGAATTTACCAACGTTTTTATTATTTACGCTTATGCTTTGTGCGTTAGCTTTTTTGAGTTGCGATACAGAGGATGAAGGAAATTTTACAGAAGAAAAAGAAGAGGATATTAGGGTTGAGAATGTGGAATGGAAAAGCGACCTTAAAAGTGGATATGAGGTGACTATTAGTGATAAGTCATTAAATATCGCTAACAGGATGAATATTTCTCCAGAAAATGCATCAGATCAGGAACAAACATTTTCTTCTTCAAATCCGAGTGTAGCTACTGTTTCAGAGCAAGGACAGGTAACTCCATTGTCTTTGGGCAGCACAACAATTACAGTGACTGTTGATGAAATGACTGATGAATTTGCTCTAAAAGTTGTAGAGGAAAAGATTATAAATGTTTCTTCCATATCAGTAAATGAAGCCAATATTGAATTAGAATTAAATGCTACTGTTAATTTAGCTTCAAAGTACACCATATCACCTGTGCAAGCCACCAATAAAGAAGTTATCTACAGTTCTTCAGAGCCATCTATAGCTTCTATTGATGAAGAAGGGATTGTAAAAGGCCTTAAAAAAGGGGCGACAACCATCACTGTTACCTCAGTAGATAACCCTGATGCCAAAGGCGAATTTAATGTCGTGGTAACTGAAGTTTCTTTTAAAGGGGATTATTCCAGGGAGGGATGGACATTAATGTCCTCGCAGGATGTATTTGATGAAGGAAGCAATTCACTAACCAGTCCGTTAGATGGTGATTTTGATACCTGGTTTGGTTTAGTAAAACCAGGAAAATCTTGGAAAGAAGTTTCTATACCAGATAGCGAGGGAATCTATTTTATCATAGATATGAAAGAGAAAAAAACTGTTAACTATTTCAAAATACGCCATAGGAATGATAGTCAAATTTTCTTAAGGTATAGACTTATAGAAGAAGTTTATGGTAGTAATGATGGGGAAAACTTTACTCTGATTGCAAGTGATGTTCCAGTTACCGATTATGAGCAACCTGAGCCTATGTCTCCTAACTTGTCAATACCAGAATCAACATACAGATATTTTAAATTTTATTGTAAAAAAGAAGCTTGTTTTGATCCTTCTAGAGGTTCTACTGCACAAATGTCTGAGTTTTACTTAGGTGTTGAATAAGATTATTTAAAAACGGTTTAATCGATCAATAAGATTCATTTACTACCTATGGATTCACAAAATGATGAATCTGTAAATCTGGCTTCAACAAAATGGTCAGGACAAATGGGAGAGTCTATTAAGAATCGCAATGCCTATAATTACCATTATTAACGTTAAAGATGTTGATTAAGTTTACGGTCTGGTGTTATAGGCATTTTTTTACCTAATGATGATACTTGGGATTCATCCTATTTTAACTAGGTAGCAGAATGTACAGATGTCCTTAATTAACGATTATAATTAGATCGCTAACCACAACAAAAAAATAAAAATGAATTCCAAAATTGTTTTAGGAGCACTTGCTCTAACTGTAATAGTAGCTTGTAAAGAGAAAGAAAATAAAAATGTAGCTGAAGAAATTATTGAAATAGAAGAAGTACAACCTGCTACTTACGCAGAAATATCTGTTAAAGAAGGGGGAAGCTGGAAGGAAGATACCCGTGAATACATTGGTGGGAGTTTTGTAAATGTTGATGAGATGGAAGTTCCGGAGCAACACACAGATCACTCTTGGTATATTCGCTACGAAGGGCCGGGTTGGGAAAATAAGCAAATCGCATATCGCCTGTATTTAGACTGGAGAAATGCTATAGATATTTTTGGTAAAAAGGTCGATACTCTTGTTTTACCCTATGTAGGTACAGATGGTTTTAATTCCTATCATAATGATGCGCCTTGGGGACAAGATATTTTAAAGGCAGGTCGATCTATGGGTATAGGCGGCTATGGTCGCTTTACGGGAGATACAATTGCGCATTTTGATGAAGTCGAAAATACTCTAGTTAATGTCGATAATTCCACAGCAAGTTCTAGTGTAACTATAGATTATCAAGGTTGGAAGACCGGCGATATAACAACAGATTTAAAATCGGTTATCAGTATCTTCCCGGAAGATCGATTTTTAAAAGTTGAATTAACACCAAGCGTTTCTTTTGACGGTTTAGCTACAGGAATCGTAAAGTTTGATGATATTCCATTAATGGAAGAAACCAGTGAAAATGGAGACTGGGCCTATATCGCGACTTACGGCGTGCAAACTTTGGCAGGTGAAAACGATAAGTTAGGTATGGCGATTTTTTATAAGATCGATCAGGCTAATGCAGTTGAAGGTCCATACGATCACTTAGTTGTATTTAACCCATCAAAAGAAAAACATATTTATTACATTCATAGCGCCTGGGATCAAGAGCAAAACGGTATAAAAACCGAAGAAGCTTTTAAGCAAGATTTACAAAATAAGTTGTCAGAGTTAGACAACAACGGCAAATTAGAATAAACTCAACCATATAGCACAGAATAAGTTTTAGAACGAAGATTCTAGTAGAAATCAAACATATTAAAAATGACAAAGTCAGAATTTAGATACGCACATCATCCAGAAGATGTAAAAAAATATACGACCAGCGAATTACGAGAACATTTTTTGATTCCTGAGTTATTTGTAAAAAACGAGATAAACCTTACCTATACAATGTATGACCGCTATATTGTAGGTGGTGCATTTCCTGTAGATAAAGCTTTGAAATTAGAAGCTATTGATGAACTCAAAGCTGAGAACTTTTTAGATCGTCGTGAATTGGGTGTAATCAATGTAGGGGGAAAAGGCAAAGTGACTGTAGATGGGGAAACTTATGAACTAGGTCACTGCGAAGCTATTTATGTAGGTAGAGGAGCTAAAGATGTTGTTTTTGAAGCAACTAAAGAGCAACCGTATTTCTATATCAATTCGGCTCCAGCTCACAAATCTTATCCTACAAAAAAAGTTGCTAAAGCTGATGCAGAAGTTGTTGAATTAGGTGATACAAAAACATCTAACAAACGTGTGATTAATAAATTACTCGTTAATAGTGTTGTTGAAACTTGTCAACTTCAAATGGGAATGACAGAGCTTCAGGAAGGAAATGTATGGAATACTATGCCTCCGCACACGCACGATCGCCGTATGGAAGTTTATTTTTATTTCGATTTAGAAGAAGGTCAGTCTATTAGTCACTTTATGGGGCAACCTCACGAAACACGTCATATTTTTATGAAAAATCATCAGGCGGTAATTTCTCCGGAATGGTCTATTCATGCTGGTGCAGGAACTTCAAATTATACCTTTATTTGGGGTATGGCTGGTGAAAACCTAGACTATGGTGATATGGATAAAGTAACTCCAGACGAATTAAAATAGAAAAATCATGAGTTTATTTAGTTTAGAAGGAAAAACAGCATTAGTTACCGGGTGTAAGCGTGGTATTGGTTTTGCAATGGCAGAAGCTTTAGCAGAAGCCGGAGCAAATATTCTTGGGGTTTCGGCATCGTTAGAAACTTCAGGATCAGCTATAGAAAAAGCAGTAGAAGCAACTGGTAAACCTTTCAAGGGATATCAGTGCGATTTTTCAGATCGTAAATCGCTTTATGCTTTTATTGAAAAAGTAAAATCAGAAAATCCTACTATAGATATTCTAGTAAATAACGCAGGTACAATTTTACGTGCACCGGCAGCAGAACACAGCGATGAATATTGGGATAAAGTGATTGAAGTTAATCAGAACGCTCAGTTTATTTTGAGTCGTGAGCTAGGTAAAGAAATGATTAAAAGAGGCAGTGGTAAAGTCATATTTACTGCTTCTCTTTTAACTTTTCAAGGTGGAATCACTGTTCCGGGATATGCAGCTTCTAAAGGAGCTATCGGCCAGTTAACCATGGCGTTGTCTAACGAATGGGCAGGGAAAGGTGTGCAGGTAAATGCTATCGCTCCGGGTTATATTGCTACAAACAATACCGAAGCTTTACGCGATGATCCAGATCGCAATGCTTCTATTCTTGCCAGAATTCCGGCAGGAAGATGGGGTAAACCAGAAGACTTTAAAGGGCCGATTACATTCTTAGCTTCTAAGGCTAGCGATTATATAAGTGGTACTGTTATGACGGTAGATGGCGGTTGGATGGGTAGATAATTAAAATCTACTTAGCAAAAAAATAGAATAATTGGTATAAATAGACATGTGAAAAGTAAAACAGATATTCAAGCTCTACAGTGAGGGCGTAAGCAAGAGGCAGATAAGTTCAAGGTTAGGTCTATTACGCAACACCATTAGCAAATACATTGCCTTTTAACTTACCAAGTTTCTATTGCATGCCCTTTTCGGTTATGGTGTGAGTTGAGTATTCATAATTTATTTTGGTGAAACCTTTCTGCTGTGATATTAGATTAACGTGAGTTTCGATGTAAGCATAAAATTATTGAACAGACTATCAATAATTTAATCCAGGTTGTCAGGTTGAGTACTTCGGTAAACAGAGCACAGGCTCTATAGAAACCCATTTAAATAGCAGGATTTAAAGACCTTTCGACTATAGTTTATCTTGAGTACTTCGACTTCAGTATAAACTATAGTCGAAAGGCTCAAGGCGACAAATCGTATAATTAGCGAATTTATTGTTAAAAACTCCCTTGCCTGCCTGTCGGCAGACAGGTTTTAAATCGAACTCACGTTAGATTAGCATTTTATATTTACTCTTATTAATCAGATAAAATTTTAAGAACAACCAGAGGGTTTAGGTCAAATAGTTTGACTGTTAAGCTTTTAGGTTTATATTGCTCATCAGTCCTAATACTGTTTGTTTTTGATAGAATTGTCCTTCGCTCTTTATTGTCTTTAAAATGATATCAATGGCATTCTCGCATTTAATAGATTGGTTGTCTTAACAATTTAGCATTAAAAAAGAGCACATTACATAAACATATTTACCTTGTACTAATTCTTTTTTAGAATAAAAAGTGTTCATAGTATATTTAACAGTTTGTTTAAATCGTTAATGTTTTTATAATCAAATCGTAACCTACTAAAAGTAGCATGAATTTGTATAGAAAGTAATTTTGGGTTCTCTCTAAACCATTAATTATTTAAAACAAATCATGACTAAAAAATTACTTTTATTAAGTGTGTTACTCTCATTGTTTATGAGCTTTGAAGTTCATGCACAAATTACAATACCGGGAGATTCTTTAGTGTACGGACCTATGTTTAGTCCTACCTATAATAACTCGGTACGTGTATGGATGCTAACTAAGAACAATACTGGGTCTGGCGATGCGCTTTCGCTATCGTTTACAGCTTCAGGCAGCCCTTCAACAGAAATAACGGGTTCTGTTTACAACTCAGACTCAAGGTTAGAGTACAACCTTCGTTCCTTTGAATTTACAGGATTAACACCTGGAGAAGCCTATACGGCTAAACTACTCGTCAATGGAACGGCTTCCAATCGTGTAAGTACCATAACCAATGAAGCCGATATTATTGATGACTTTGAATTTTTATCTGGAGGATGTGGTAGAATATACGACCTAACACGTTGTATAGACCAACCGGAATCACAGTTTCATATTAATGGAACTCCAGAGATGTTTAATGTTATGGCTACCGAAGGCAGCGATATGATGATCTGGCTTGGCGATGCCACATATCTGCTAGGGCTTCAGCATGCCATGGGGCAATGCCCAGATGGTGTAGACGACTGGGCCAATAAAGATATGGCTTTTGATAGGTACCGCTTTCAAAGAGATTATCACGATAGCTTAACAGTGGCAATGCCACAACTGGCTATTACAGATAACCACGATTTGGGCCCTAACGAGTTCAATAAAACCATGCCTACTATATCCGAGATGAGGGAAATCTTTATGGATTGGTGGCCAAACCCTGAATATAATAGCACTACAGAAGGACAAGGGTTACACTCTTCGTATGTTTATAAAGATGTAGAATATTTCCTTACAGATAACCGCAGCTACAGAGATGGTACTGCAGACCACTTTGGTCCAGAACAATTAGATTGGTTAAAACAAGGACTTTTAAACTCTACAGCTACATTCAAGGTCATTATTAATGGCACTCCAACCTTTACACCCGTTGGAGGAAGAAACTTTAGTGTAAGTAACCAAGCAGACGATTTTTTTAACTTTATACAGGACAATAACATTAATGGCGTATTGTCTTTAAGTGCCGATATTCATGAGCAACGTTTCATGGTACGCGATGGGGATACAAAATATCCGTTGTACGATATTTTATCGGGTAATATAAATTCTGATGTAGGTAGCGGTAATTACAATATCCAATACGATAGCAGTAATATTATTCAAGGTGTTAAACAAACGTATTTACGAATAAATGTATATGGCGATATAGATGACCGTAGAATGAAAGTAGAGTATGTTGACGAAGTTGGGCAACCTTATTTTGAAGAAATTATCCACGAGGATATGCTTACCAGTCAAAATGCCGATGCATTTAAGCTTGGGTTAAACATAAACAACGATGTAGTAGATGCCTCAGGTTATACACATGCTATTAATGCATCCAATTATACCTTTGCTAACGATAGGGAAGATACTGCTAACGAAGCCTTGGTTTTTACAGCAGGGACATCAATAGATATGCCTTCAGACAAGGCATTAAATTTTCATAATCGACCATTTAGCTTAAAATTTTGGGTAAATCCAACAGCACTATCTAGTGGTGGATCAACCATTTTTTCGAATGCAGAAAACGGTGCCGGAATTTCCTTTGGAATATCCTCTGAAGGAAATCTAACATATACAGACCATGCACAAAACACAACTTTAGAAAGTACCTATAGTATTCTACCAAACGAATGGTCGTTTATCACATGGAAGTATGATAACGTAAAAAGAAAACTGTCTTTATATTATAATGGTTTTCTAATTCAAAATTGGACAAACGTCATATCTCCAGAAGCATCCAGTGCAGATATCGTAATAGGAAACAACTTTGAAGGAAAGCAGTATATAGGTCTTTTAGATGAGTTGCATTTGTATGGTAGGTTAATATCTGAAGAAGACATATTAACAGAAGCCAATGTTCAAACCAATAGAGGGGGCGTTTTAAAAGTGAGCGGCGGACAGCAAATGGCTATCCCTGGAGACGTTATAAACCCCGTTTTGAGCGATAATTTTACGATTGAATTTTGGGGGAAATTAAATTCAGACCCAGGAACAAACCACAAAATACTTTCTAGTAACGGAAGGGTTAACGGTAATTCTACAGGGCTATCGTTTGAGTTTCCAGATAGTAATAAGTTAAATGTTGTTTTTGGAACCAATGAATCTGGATGGAATGCCATAACCGAACAAGGAAACCCATGGAATGTTGGTGAATGGAACCATATAGCTTTAGTGGTATCCCATACCAATGGAACTATAAAATATTACCAAAACGGTAACCTAATTGCCGAAGGGTCTTATGGAGGTTATATAACAAATTCATGGGGGTTAGGTTTGGGTTACAGTCCTCATTATGGAAGCCCTGTACAGGCAGAATTGGATAACTTAAGAATTTGGGAAAAGGTTTTAACAGAAAGCGAGATCAAAGCCCACATGCACTATCCATTAGTTGGTAGTGAAACGGATTTAGCTATTTATTACGATTTTACACCAGTTACAGATACAGATACTAATATTGTTAGTAAAGGGGCTGTAAATTATGATATGTTATTGGATGGAGGTGAATTAGTTACGGCTACCTCTCCAATTGGCAATATAGGTGTCGATTACCAAACTGAAGTTTCGGGACAATGGAGTAAAAGTAATGACCTTAATAATTCAGGGTTATTATTACCCCTGCCAATAACAGCTTATAATAGCAATATTATAATTGGTAAAAAAGCGACAACTGGGTTACAAACCGTTCCAGGAATGACAGAGGTGTATTATGCAGATGGTGGATGGAAAATAGACCCATTGAATAGCCCGTTTGCAACGGTTAAAATCAATCTAGAAGAAAGCTTAGGAGCAGATGCTGCCTCAGTAATGAGTTTAGCTGGACAATATTATTTGGTAAAGGAAGATGAGGATACCAATACATTTTCAATAGTGACAGATGGTAGTTTTGATGGCGCTAATGTCACGTTTTATAATGCTAATTTAGAGGAGGCTATTTATTACCTTGCTTGGGAAGAAGGAAACTTTGTTTCTGGTAGAGGTGGTGCACTATCGCTTACAGGAGGCCATCAAGTGCATATTCCTTCATCTACTATTGAAAGCATTTTAGCCAACGATGTTACCATAGAATTCTGGGTAAATGTAACCCAAGACCCTGGAAACAACGATAAGTTATTATCAAATCACGGTAGAATCGATGGTAATTCAACAGGGTTTTCTTTAGAGATGCCAGATAATAACTCGGTAAGTGCGGTATTTGGTACAAATACAGGTGGTTGGAATGCAGTAAACTCCAGTGATGCACTTATAATAGGTGAATGGAACCATATAGCGGTTACGGCTTCACCAGGCGGAGAAATTAAATTGTACATTAATGGTGGGTTAAAAGGAACCAGTGCTTTTGGCTCTTATGCACCTAATAGTACATGGGATTTTGCTTTAGGGAATAGTATTAATTATGGTGGACAAACATATTCTATAATGGATGAGTTCCGAATTTGGTCTGAGGTAAGAACCCAAGAGCAAATCAATGAAAACATGCATAAGATATTGGATTTAGATGATAACGCTCTAGAGTTTCATTTTACTTTTGGCCAAGATGATACAGCAACCTTGGAAAATGGTGGAGTAGCGACAGATGTAATAACTTATACCAACGCTTCTATTATAGATGCTACATCGCCAATAGCTATTGCAGATACTAATTTAGATGATGCTGTATCCGCAAGTTGGAGTTTTACCAATGAGGAAACCAACGGGATGTTTATTGGCGAGAATATTACCAGTTTTACACAAAACACAGTATTTGTACGCCATACAGATAATACTATAGCAGATTTGCCGAACACGATAGAAGACACTAAATATGTTATGGGTGGATGGCACGTTAATGCATTAAACATGGCAACTGCCAATGTATCTATAGATTTAGCCTCTGTGTTCGATAATGTTAACTTGGTAAATGCCACGGTCTCTAGTTATATCTTAATAAAAGGAGATCCAGAATCAACGTATCAAGTTGTTACCACAGGAACAGAAACAGATGGAGTCGTTACGTTTTCAGGTGTAAGCTTGGATTTAGGAAATTATTATTTGGCTTATGAGATTGATACTTCCGCAGCTATTCTAGCGCAAGGTGGTGCCTTGGATTTAACAGGCGGACATGAAGTTTACATTCCAAAAGATGGTGTTAATACAGCACTTTCAGGTGAGTTTACAATAGAGCTTTGGGGACGTTTAAACCAAACAGCAGGCGGGAATACAAAACTTGTTGGGTTCTCTAACTTTGGTGGTGGCGAACATGGTTGGGAAATGGAATTCCTTAACAATCAAACGTTACAAACTATTACAGGGAACGGTCCTTCCGGGGGATGGAATTCCTTAAATTCTTCACATTCTTGGAATGTAGGCGAATGGAACCATGTGGCTGTAACATTTGTTCCTAATGGGGAATTTAAATTTTATGTGAACGGAGAATTGGCAGATAGTATGTCGGTTGGGTTATTTTATGACTGTGCCAACGATTTAGCTCTAGGCAAAAACATGGCCAACAATGCACCAACCAATGCATCTATTGACGAATTTAGAATTTGGACAAAAGCTAAAACGCAAGAAGAGATACAGGACGACATGTATCTTACCATCACAGCACCAACTACAGATTTGGTATACAATTACACATTTAACCAAGATGATACAGGAACTTTAATAGATTCTGGGTCTAACATGGTAGATGTAGCTTATACCAACGCTACTATTATTCCAGCTACGGGTCCCATTAGGGATATGCAAGCACCTTTTAGAAATAAAGTAAAAGGTAACTGGAGTGTAATGAATGATGCTGGAAATGGTGTGTATATTCAGGATGCTATAACAGATTTTAATACAAATGTGGTTATTGGGCAAGAAACTATAGGAACCATAGAACATGTTTTAGGCGATGTAAATAACCAAACATTGTATTTAAACAGCCGTTGGAAATTTGATCCTTTATTTTTGGAAAATGGAACGCCTAAAGTAGACCTTGCCAATATTTTTGACAACTTAAATGATGTTGATCTTATTGCATCAGATTACTATTTGTTAACAGGAGATCCATCCATTCAAGTAGATGTACTGGCCACAGGAACAAAAGATGGAACCGTAGTAACCTTTACAGAAATTCCATTAGAGGACACTATGGTATATTTGGCTTGGGACAATATTTCTGAATATCAGAACGGAACATTCCCAATAGCAGAACAAGGTCTTTGGAAATACAATGACACAGGTGCAGACTTAGGAACTACATGGAAAGATAATAGCTACGACGATAGTGCTTGGGCATTTGGAAATTCAATTTTAGGGTACGGTGATGGTGTAGAAAGTACCACATTGGATTTTGGAGCAGATGCTAACAATAAATACCCAACATACTATTTAAGACATACATTCGATGTGGCAGATGCTTCACAATACGGAAACTTGGTATTCAATGTCATGAGAGACGATGGTGTAGTAGTATATGTTAACGGTGTAGAAGCTTTTAGAATGAATATGCCAGAGGGATCTATTACGTATAATACGTATGCGTCTTCAGCAGTGGCAGGATCAGATGAATCTGCTTGGAACGAAATAGTTACAACAAACCTATTACAGGATGGTGAAAATGTCATTGCTGTAGAACTGCACCAAGCAGATGCAACGAGCTCAGATTTGCGTTTCGATATGCGAGTAGATTACCAATTGCCAGCTATAGACATTGCAGATTTTCCATTACCTAAAGATCAAGAATGGTACTATTTTGATAAAGGAACCAGTTTGGATGCAGAAACTTGGTCGGAAGCATCTTACGATGTATTGAACTGGGATAGAGGCTTTGCTCCTTTTGGATATGGAGATCCTGTAAACACAGAGATTTCTTATGGACCAGATTCCAGTAACAAATACATTACCTCTTATTTTGTAAAAGATATTAATGTAGATATAAGCGCACTTACCGATATGGTTGAGTTCGGATTACGTCGAGACGATGGCGCCATTGTATATGTAAACGGAGTAGAGGCGTTCAGAATGAATTTACCGGCAGGACCTGTAGATTACTTGACAACTGCACCTTCGGCTATGGGTGGAATAGATGAGAATATCTATTTTATTGCTGAAGTACCTAAAACAGCATTTGTTGATGGCGTAAACAGAATTGCTGTAGAGATTCATCAGCAATCTGGAACCAGCTCAGACCTTCGATTCGATATGTATGCTAAAAATATAGAAGACTTATCGGTAGATTGTACAAACCCACACATAGGTTGTTTTACATCTATAGAGCCAACAGGTCAAACAAATAACTTGATTATTTCTGAAGCGCATCAATTTCAATTAATCTTCAAACAAGGAGATGCTTATACTATTGGAGGTGGAAATGTTCCAGGAAACAATGATTATACAGCCTATATTGGTACAGGAGGAAGCAGTGAACTTGGACACCTTGCTGTGAACCATGAAAATACTCCTGGAGGTGTTTCTATGGTAGACTTACATTTAGATACCACTACTAATTTATGGGTAATTGACGACAGCCAAGCAGTAGATTTATATAATACAAACTTGGTAACAACAACCAGAAACTGTTCAGGAGGAAGTACACCTTGGGGTACTGTGGTTACGGCCGAAGAGAGTACAAACTCTGGCGATGTTAATGGCGACGGTTACGAAGATGTGGGTTGGTTGGTAGAGATTGGCCCTGTAACAGCCCAAGTAATGGATTATGGCTCTGGCCAAGAGAAACTTTGGGCTATGGGTAGAATGAACCACGAGAATGTTGTGGTGTCTGCAGATGGAACAACAGCTTACTATGGTGAAGATGGCGGTACACACTGTGTTTATAAATATGTAATGGATGTACCTGGTAATTTATCGGCAGGTACGGTATATGTATTGAAATTGGATTTACCGTTATCTGGTAACGATCCAAGTTCTTCAACCGCAGAATGGATAGAAGTTCCTAACGATACGCAAGCAGACCGTAATAACTTAAATACCCTAGCAGCCGCTTTAGGAGGAACCAACTTTAATGGTGTAGAAGATTGCGAGATCAACCCCATGGACGGTAAAGTATATTTTACTGCTAAAGGTAGAAACCGTGTATATAGATTTAAAGATGATGGTTCTACAGTTTCAGAATTTGAAACCTTTGTTGGTGGGATGTCTTACGATTTAGTAACCCATAACGGAACTGTTTCAGAGCCTTGGGGAAGCGGAAATGATAACTTGGTCTTTGATGACAAAGGAAACCTTTGGGTTTGCGAAGATGGTGGTAACAACTACATTTGGGTAGTGCGTCCAGACCACACGCAAAGCATACCGAATATAGAGTTATTTGCTTCTATGCCTTCAGGATCGGAGCCAACAGGATTAACATTTACACCAGATTTTAAATACGGATTCTTCTCTGTTCAGCACCCAAGTGGTAGTAATGCACCACAGGAAGATGCCACAACTAACGACGTCACATTTAATGCGTCATCTACAGTGGTATTTGCTCTAGAGGATAATTTGGGAAGTGGTACGTTAAGTGTAGACCCAATAGCTTTAACAGAAAACGGCATGACCTTGTACCCAAATCCAACACATGGAGAGGCTACTTTAGTATTAAACATGCCTAACTCTAATGAAACCATAGACATTCAAGTGTATGACATCTTGGGAAGAAATGTATTAAACCGTAACGATTTAGTAACTACTGGTGGGCAACAGCAAATTTCGTTAGACCTATCTAAGGTTACTACCGGAAATCAAGTACTACTGGTACAGGTTAAAATAGGAAGCATCAATCAACAATTTAAAGTAATTGTTAGAAACTAAGATAGAAGCCTATTGAATATAAAAAAAGGGCTGGTAGTTAATGCTGGCCCTTTTATTTAATGAACTCATCTTGACTTTTTGTGTTTAACCGAAAATGAGATAAAATTTGTCCAGATGAGGCACTTTTAGAAAGGCATAGCATCGCTCAATGTCATTAAGTTAAGGCCGTAATGTCAGTCTGAGCGCAGTCGAAGACCTATTGGAGTTCTAGTTTTTATTAGCATTTCGACTGCGCTCAATGTGACAAATAAAGAACAAATTTCCTTAACTTAATGACATTGAGCATCGCTACGGATAATAAAAGTAACGAAATAAGGACGGATTTTAGCCATTTTTTAGGAAATAGAAAAAGTCAAGATGAGTTCAATAATAACTTAAACGATGTCTTTGCGTGAAGACCTATTTTTATTGTGTAAAATTTTATAAATGACATATACTGTTACCACATATACTGTTACCCATACTTTGCAAGTACTTTCATTATGCTTGATTATTGGTTTTTCTGCTAAAGGACAAAATGCCAACCCTATTGAAAAGCCTGTTTTTGGAAGTATTCAAGAGGCCTTACAGGTTAAAAACGCGACACAGCTAAACCTACGGGATCACCATTTGTTTTATGTTTCCAATGATTTAAAGAAGTTGAAATCCCTTGAGTTTTTAAACCTTATGCGAAACAACATAGAACAATGGGATTCGGCAATATTGACATTAAAGCATCTTGAGGTACTTAACCTAAAACTCAATGCTTTAAAGTATATTCCAGACGAAGTTTCTAATTTGGATAAATTGATTAGGTTAAACTTGGCGAGTAATAAAATATCGTATGTACCCCATACTTTAGGTGAGCTAACACAATTAAGATTTTTACACTTATCCATCAACTTTATAACATCAATACCAACATCTATAGGGAATTGCCAAGAGTTGGAAGTTTTAGAATTGGATAATAACCAATTAAGTCATTTGCCTGCTTCGGTTTCAAAGCTTTCAAAATTGAGGGTTTTGGATTTAGGGTATAACCAATTTAATGAGTTTGATGAGCCATGGACACAGTTACGATCTTTAGAAGAGTTGAATTTAGAATACAACCAGTTACAGAAATTTCCCGAAAGTATTAAGAACTTAAAACACTTAAAAACCTTAATGTTTAATAATAACAAGTTAGAATCGTTACCAGACGCTTTAGGTGATTTACCCGAGCTGGACTTGCTTATTTTATCGAATAACCAGATAAAGAGACTTCCTGAAAATTTAGAAGGGTTAAAACACTTAAAAACACTCATTCTCTTAAACAATCCATTACCCGAAAAAGAACAGGAGCGCATAAAAAGAGCGTTGCCCAATTGTAAGGTTTATTTTTAGTTATTCGTTGTAAAATGGATTATCTGTAAGTGCTTCCATAAAGGCGATAATATCTGCAATCTCTCTTTTGCTTAAGCCCAATTTATCTGGAGGTAATGTTTGGTTGGGTACTTCATAGTCCAATCCGTTTCCTGCTGCGCCACCTTCATTGTAAAACTTAACAACTTCTGTTAATGTATTATAGGCGCCATTGTGAAAGTATGGTGCTGTTAAAGCCACGTTTCTTACAGAGGTTGTTTTAAAAGAATTGGCATAAATATTAAAATTGTCAAGAGGAATACCATTTTTAATACGTCCAGCATCAGTATCTACCATAAGGGTTTCAGGGTGTTGTAAAATGCCCAAGACTTCACTTTCATTTTCTTGATATAAAGGCGGAACCAAGCCGCTAAAGGTTGGTGCGAAATGACAGGTCGCACAGTTAGCTTTCCCTGTAAATAGATTAAAACCACGTTTTACTGACTTTGAAATGGTCTTGGTTTTTCCTAAAACATATTGGTCGAATTTACTGTTGAACGAGCGCAATGAAATAATATATGATGCTAGTGCCGATGAAAACTGATATCTGGTAATCGTTTTGCTTTCATTCTTAAAAGTAAGATTAAAGTCTTTGGTATATGTTTCGTTGGTATTGATTTTTTTCAGAATTTCTGAAAAACTGGTATTAAACTCCAGATGGTTTGCAATAACATGCTCTGCCTGTTCTTCAAGGTCGTAGGCCCTTAAGTCGTAAAAAAATCGATCGGAAAAGACCGCATTAATAAGTGATGGGGAGTTTCGTGATACATGCTTTCCTTTTATACTCGCAGAAGATTTCGCCAATCCATCGGTAAAAGCCAATTTAGGATTATGGCAAGTAGCACAGCTCATACTTCCATTTTGGCTAAAGGAGGTATCATAAAACAACATCTCACCTAAAGTTTGCAAAGCTTTACTATCGTCTTTTTTCTTTAAAAGACTATAGTAGTAAGGGTTTAAAAAATCGGAGGCAAATATATTATCGCTGTAAGCATTCCAAGATGGTGTTTCTCCATATTTTTTTGCTGAAGAAGGTATTTCCAATTCCTTTTGAACTTGTAAAAGCGTTTTATAAAGCGGATTTATAAAGTCCGTTAAAAACGTTAACCGATCAAAACGCTCGAAATTAGTATTCTTGTTGAGGTAGATTTCAACATCTTTAAAGAGCGCATGAATAGCGCCTGCATTATAGCTTTGCCCAATTAAAGGGTTCAGGACTTCTTCAAGAGCTTTTAAAGCAGTTGAAGCCTCGGCAATGGCATTTAAAGAACCAGGTGTATCAAATCCGGTAATGCCTAACGAAAAGATTCTGATTAGCTCTAATCGGGCAGCTTCCATGATTTCAAAATCGGTTATATAGTTGCGTTTTTCAAAGGCAATTTTAATAGGCTTAAAATCGGCTTGCAATGTTTTGGAGAGCGTTAATATTTGGTCTTTCTGTTCATTGGCTTCATCAGAGAAAATAAGTTCGTCCAATATCTGTAAGCCCACAGGATCTATAACTTTGGTTTTGGTGATAAAGTGGCTTTTGTCCCGCTCATCCAAAGGTAAATTTTCTGCATACTCGTTAGGAGACACTACATAGTAACCATTATTGTTGGAAGTGTCTATAACTGGATTAGGATCTACATGTTTAAGTGGTGCGCCATTAATGTAAGCTTTTATATGTTCTGGGTAGAAATAAGCGACTATAAACTCCACTTTTTTATAGGCATTTCTAGTACTGGTTATTTGGGTTTTTAACTCTGAAATAGAAGAAGAACTGTTTTTAAATGCCAATGAAACACTGTAAAGTTTATCTATTTCTACATGAAGTTGATTGAGGTTGTCATTAATGGATTTTTTATAATCGGTTACAGTAATATATTGGGTATCGTAAGGCTTAAAACTACAGATAATAATACCAATAAGCCCTAGCGTGATTATAAAAGTAAAAGGTTTTTTTAGGTACATAAAAGAGCGGTTACATGTCTTTAGGAGCATCATTTAAAGATTTTAAAAAGGCAATTAAAGCGTCTTTTTCGTAATCGGTTAGGTTTAGTTTATCTGCCGAAAGCGTTTGGTTACTTACCGAGAGTCCTAATCCTTCGCCGCCACCTTCTTCATAAAAATCGATAACATCTTCTAAGGTCTCATAAGCGCCATTATGAAAATAAGGTGCCGTAAGTTCAATGTTTCTTACCGTTGGAGTTTTAAAGGATTTTCTGTAAATCCAGGCATTTTCACTGGTAATTAAATTGTCGTAGCGACCTTCATCTGCATCCAATGTTAAAATAGGGTCTTTGGGGTCTTTGGGAACACCTAGTATTTCACTTTCGCTTTCGCTGAAAAAAGGTGGTACCAATCCGCTAAAGGTGGGTGCAAAATGACAGGTGGCGCAATTGGCCTTTCCCATAAACAGGTTAAACCCATCTTTTATCCTAGGCTCTATAGTTGAGGTTTCGGAACGCATATATTTATCAAACGTACTATTATAGGAACGTAGGGACATAACATAAGCGGCCAACGATTTTACAAAACCGTCTCTTTGTAAGGTCTCTTTTCCAAAAGCCGATTTTATTTTTGCTTTATAATCATTGGAAGTATTGAGTTTTTCTAAAATGGAAGTGTAAGAAGTATTAAATTCTTTGGAATTAAAGATCACATGTTCTACTTGTTGCTCTAGGGTAAAAGCCCTCAAATCGTAAAAATACCTGTCTGCATATACCGAATTTAATAAGGTAGGTGCATTTCTTAATACCGTTTTGCCTTGAACATTACTAAACGATTTAGGTTGGTTGTCGGTAAACGCTTTATTGGGATTATGGCACGACACACAGCTTAAACTTTGATCGTTGCTTAAAATGGGGTCGTTAAAAAGCTGTTTTCCCAAGGCCACGATTTCTATATTGTTTTCGTCTTCTTTAAGTTCTGTAAAGAAATAAGGATTTAAAAAATCGTCAGAAAACATATGGTTGTTATCTGGATTCCATGAGGAAGTATATTTTAAGTTTTCTGTATCCTCTTGTTTGGATTGCAAATTTGCTAACCCACTATAGATAGGCTGCAAATGGTTTTTGTAAAAATATAGACGATCAAAATCTTCAAATACAGTATGGTTCTGTAGATACGTAATAGCACTTTCAAATACAGGAATAAGATTTTTAGAGGTTTTGTTTTTTGGATTATCCTCAATAAAACCCTTCATGGCCTGTAAAACAACTTCGGCTTCTGGTATGGCATTTAAAGACCCAGGCGTGTCAAAACCCGTTAACCCCAATGTAAATAGCCTAATCAATTCCATACGCATGGCCAGAACATTAGGGTTTTTAAAGTTGTCTTCAATCTTTAACCGCTCGTAAAGCATCGTGTAGCTGTTACGGAGTTTCGTGGTTAAGTAATATATTTTGTTACGTTCTTCGGTAACCTCTTCAGAAAAAATTAGTTCGTCCAATACCTGCAAGCCTTCGGGTTCTACTATTTCGGGTTGTGTTCCTGTACGTTCTATGTGCAATAATGGGGCACCATTAATATGGCTGTTAACATAATCGGTATGATAAAACGCTAAATAAAATTCAATTTTTTTATAAGCTAATCTAGCAGCGGTAACCTGTTGTTTTAGGGTATCTATACTGGTCTTGTTGTTTTTAAAAAGACGCGCAGTACTTTCTAAAGACATAAAAGCGATGTTAACAGCTTTGGTATAATTGTTAAACCTAGGGGATGTATAGTGTTTTTTGTCACTTTTTGAAACAGATAATAGCAAACAAAAAATGGTCATAGATAGTAAGAATAGACTATGTGTTTTTACTTTCTGGGTTAAAGCCATTAAAATGATTTTTTGAAAGTAAAATTAAATATCTGGCTAGGTAGAGGTGTTACTTTAACATTACTAAATTGTGAAACTAAGACTAGTGCCCATTAAATAGGCTGTACCGATTTTTGGATTTAATAAAAGATAAAGTAATATTACCAAAACAAAAAGAATGGGTTGATTTATTAACAATTAATAAAAAACATTAGTGTCCGACTTAAGACTGCTTCGCTATTAGAACCAAGAACAAAGACATGATTGTAACGGATCAAGAACAAAAGTTGTGTGTGCGAATTAATTTAAAAAGTCATACTCTAAATGAATCATGCTGTTTAATGATTAACTTTTCTTTGCTCGTCCAAAGAAAAGTAACAAAAGAAAGGACGCCCCTTCGTAGGAATTTCTTCTTTTGCTAGCGCTCAAGAAGAACCAAGCCCAAAACTTGGCGTCGCCCCATCGCTCCATCCTAGGCGGTGCTCCTGGTTTTCCAAGTTTTGGGCTTTATTCTTACGAAGGGTCTGGCTTGCCTCATGGTCTGTTCTTAACGATGATCTTGGAGTCTTCATCGAGAGGACGATTAGGACGTAGAAATCTGTTTTTTATAAACACAACAATTAGTCTTGATCCATTGTAACTAACAGACAAACAGAGACACCACTATTGTATTACATCCAGAAACCTAAATATTTCTTGATAGATTTAACTGGTATTAAAAGGAAGGCGTCTAATCTGTAATGCTTTTACAAATACTATTATAGATGGGCTTCAAATAAAAGTCAATAGTTTTTATTGGCCAACAATAAATAAAATTATAAAAGTTCGAGGTCATTTGGAGTCTAATTATTAGAAATTAATCCAAAAAGAATACCTTATAATTTATACTATTTGTGATACTGTATAGGTGATAATAGGGGGTGGATAATAAAATTCCAGAATGGTTTTATTAAGGATGCTTCCAATCTTTTGTTTTTATTTGGGCGATTGGCTTTGTTATTATCAGAAACATCGTTCTGCAATAGCTCTAATATCTTGACCCCAAATTTTTTTAGTCTATAAGGAAAGTTAAATTTCAGATATTACCATGCACAGAGCAAGTTAGGCAAAGGCATGGTAATGTCTGATATTGTTATGAATTTTTCTTCAAAAATGAATCTAATCGTTATTATTTCGTATTATAAATAATTTGATTTAATCGGGTAATGTAAATAGAGCCCATTCACTCATTTGAAAAAGACCGTCTCCATTATTTGCAAGGATGTCAAATCTATAATACTTGTAAGCTGTATTATTATTGAAATAAAATTCTCGGGTCAAGTTTCTTTCTCTAAAAAGTTCATCACTTCTTGAGTCTAAAGTATCCCAGTTTGTGCCATCGTTCGATCCTTGAATTTCCCAATCGCGAGGATCACGACTTGGAGCATCATTTCCAGAAGTAAGGGCATAATATCCTGCAATTACAGCATCGTCAAATTCAAGTGTCGCCCAAAAAGGAGTGGAGTAACTAGCTAAGTATTTAGTGCCTAAATCGCCATCGACAAGTTTTGGCGAACCTTCTCCTGCATTGGGACCTCCGCCGTTTTCATTGTTTACGCTGATGGATCCCATAGCAGTAATATCAACGGGATTACTCGCTATTACTTTTAAAAAAGCACTTGCGGTCAAGCCTTCATTGTCTTGAGAGGTAATGGTTACTTCGGTCTCACCAGAACTTTTAGCAGTTACAGAAACTGATTGATCAGAATTCGTTTCTATATCGGCGATGTCTGGATTATTAATTTCCCATAAATACTCACGTTGAGGATCGATGTTAGGTTGAAATCGAGGAACGATATCCGCGGTTTCACCTGTAATCAGTAATATGTCTTTATTTTCAATATCCACTCCGGATTCTAGGAGTTGAGGAAAATCTCTCCGTCCTTCACAAGAACACAGAACTATAGCAAAAATGACAATAGCTATATTTTTAAATATATAAAATTTACTTTTCATTAGTTTTGGTTTTAGTTGTAGCCAGGATTCTGAACTAGGTTAGGATTAGCTTGTAGTTGTCTTAATGGGATAGGATAAAGCGTCCTATTTATATCGTTTGAAGGTGTGTGATCCCACCAAGCACTGGTCGTGAATTTACCAAAACGGATCAGGTCGGTTCTACGCATACCTTCAAATATGAATTCCCTGCCACGTTCGGCAAGTAATTCATCCATAGTTAAAGTAGAAGTGTTGTACATCTCTGTTGGCCAATCTGCGGCTGTAAAATAACGTACTTTACTTTGATTGATTAAATCTACAGCTTCTTGGTTGGCTACGCCACCATTTTTACGCATTATAGCTTCAGCTTTATTGAACAACAATTCGGTTAGTCTATAGATGACGTAATCACCTTCTAAATAGTTAGGGTCATCTATTTCGCCCGATCTGTATTTGTGGAATCTTGCACCGCTATTCTCTTCTCCATTGGTCATGGATCCTTCCCCTGTTTCACCTTGTGTGTTTTTACGTATGTTATTTACATAAATAAGGGGTTGGCCTCCATACTCTTCAGAACCTAAAATTGGAATTGTAGTGCCCTTTTCATATTGAGGGCCAAATAAAAACCATTCTTGTTTACGGATATCATTTTCTTTATACGCATCAAATGCCGTTGGGATTACAACGAAAGCATTATTCCCGGAAAAATCGACATTTAATGCAGCTTTCATATTTGAAAAGCCCATATAAAAAGATCTCCAGTCATAAGGAAAATCGTTTACTTTACTAAATGGAAATTGAAAAATGTTTTCTGGTGAATCTTCGTTCGTATTATTGTATGGCCCTAATGGATCTAGATCTAATTCCATAGTACCTGTTAGCGATCCACCTTCTCCATCTATCACTTTATCTGCATATTCAATAGCATCATCCCAACGTGGGGTGCCAGACCATATTTCTGCGTTTAAGTACAATTCAGACAGGATGGAATATCCTACGGCTCTTGACATTCTACCAATAAGTGTTGGAGATAAGGGCTGTAGTTTTTCAACATTTTCGAGCATTTCTTGCTCAATAAACGCAAAAACCTCATTTCTAGGCACAGTAACTGGGTCGGTGGGAATACCTACTTGGGTTACAATGGGCACATTGCCCCACATATCCATAATTTTCATATAATGATAAGCGCGTAGGACTTTTGCTTCGGCGACTATGGAAGCCAATCGCTCTGGTTCAACGCCGATACTTTCTGGGTCTACGGCCTCTATGTTCTCTATGGCCGTGTTAACATAGCCTAATCCCGTCCACATCAATCTCCAAGCATTGTTCAAGCGTCCTTCTTCTTGTGTCCAAGTGTGGTAATGTTGCCTAATATGGTCTCCATTATCATAGGCATGTCTTCCTTTTTGGGGCCAAGCAGTTTGATCGGCAGAAAGTTCGTTATGGTAATAATATGCACTTTGGCCTGACCAAGCCAGCCAAGCCTGCATGTGTGTGAATGGCCTTAAATTTGCCTGTATAAGTTCCAATTCTGTCTTGTAAAAATTACTTGCAGACAGTTCTGAATAGGTAGTTTCTTCAAGGTCTGTGCATCCAATTGTCAATAACAATACTGCAATTGCAAAGCTCATTTTTTTATAGTGTATCTTTTTCATGTTCTATAATTTAAAAATTAACATTGAGTCCCGCTGTAACGGTTACGGTACGAGGATAAAAGTTTCTATCATCTATGCCTGGATTGAGTCCTGTATCCTGTACTTCTGGATCCCTGCCTGTATATCCTGTGAAAGTGGCCAGATTTCTGGCACTACCAAAGATTCTAATGCCTGTAACTAGGCTTTTTTCAGGAAGTTTAAAGTTATAACCTAGTGTTAGATTATCTAATTTAATAAAGTCACCACTTTCTAAATAATAATCGGAATACTGAGGTGGTTCGTTAATATGACCATATTTCCCAACGGCAGAAGTTAGTACATTGCCAGGTAAGAGGCCAATATTTCCGTAAAATAAATCAACTGTATTTAAGATGTCATAATCAAATTTCCCACGTAAAAATATGGTCAGATCAAAATTACGATACTTAAAAGTATTTGTCAAAGAGGCGTAGTATTTGGGGAGTCCGTTCCCTATAATTGCTTTGTCTTCATCTGTCATTTCACCAGATTCTCCTATACTTCCGTCAGCTTTGTGAAACAACCATTTCCCATCCGAAGTGAATCCCGCAAAACGTTTGCCATAAAAATTACCGATGGGGCCACCTTCTGTATTTAAAATAGCATCGCCCAAATTACCTGGATTTCCTATATTTCCCCCTGGCAACTCACTTATAGAATAAACCTGATTAGATAATTTGGTCAACTCATTTTTCTGATAACTTCCTGTAAAGTTAGCCGTCCACGTAAAATCGCCTTCATTGATCACACGATACGTCAAGGCTAATTCTATCCCTTTGTTGCTAATATCACCCACATTAGTATAAATACGATCTTGTACAAAAGGTGGTTGAGGTACATCGTAATTTAAAAGAAGGTCTTCTGTTTTTCTGGAATATACATCTAAAGCACCCGTTAATCTGTTTGAAAATAACCCAAAATCAAGACCTACGTTAAATTCTTTTTTGGTTTCCCATTTAAGATCTGGGTTAGGGTTTTTTACAGGGCCGTATGTTTGATAGTATACCGGATCGCTTGTGCCTTCTGGAAATACAGGGTATTTACCTCCGGTACCTAAGGTTACTATAGACTGGTAGTTAGGAATCCCTTGGTTACCCGTAACACCATAACCAACTCTTAGCTTTAAATTATTTACAAAGCTCGCATTTTCCATAAAAGTCTCATCTGAAATGGCCCATGCCCCGGAAATGGCAGGGAAGTTGGCCCATTTATTGTTCTTTCCAAATTTAGATGATCCTTCTTGCCTGATAGACCCTTGTATAAAATAGCGATCTTTATAACTATAGCTTAAACGTGTAAAATATGCAATAAGGGTATTGTCTTCTTTAAAACTTGTGGGAAGTGGCCTGGGCAAGTTGATATCTGTACGGGCATTACCTGCCTCTAAATTCCAGTCTTTAAAACCATCCCCGGTAAAGCCACTCATATCTGTAGAATAGCGTTCTTCTGTAGAATATTGGTAGCTATAGCCACCTAAAATTTCCAAATTGCTATTCTCAAACTCTATTTTATAGTTTAGGGTAGGTTCAAAAGTTTTTGTGAAATCTAAATGATTCCCTTTAAAAGCATAGCCTGTTCCCCTGTATTGTTCATCAAATCTTTGAGCCCAATCCTTAGTGGATCTATAAACACGATCGTCCCAGGAATTTCTTTGGTAAGAAGCGAACATGGAACCAACCAAGCCAGGGATAAACTCATAGCTTAATTTTGCATCACCAGAAAAAGTAAATTGTTTTCTTTGGCTTTCGCGGAATGCATATTCTGAAAAAGGATTATATCCATTGTTAGGTTGATAAAAACCATGTCTACCAGGATTTTGAAGTTCACCTGGCGTATTACTAAATGGTGCTTCTATAGGAGCTGTTGGATTCCAATCGGTTACAATACCAAATTGTCCGCCACCTAAAAGATTAGCGTCATTAACGTTTATAACAATACTTGACGCAAAAGTTAATTTATCGTCTAATCCAGTGGAGTTAAAGCTTCCTCTCGCACCAAATTCTTCTCGTCCGTTTTCTTTGGCAATACCTTGTGCATCTCTGTAATATAAAGAGGCTCTAAAGCTACTGGTTTCAGATCCTCCTGAGGCTACAAAATTGTGGTACTGTGTTAAATTGGTTTTGTTTACCAATTCATCAAAAATATCAGTGGACGCTCCTAAGTCCTCTCCTGGGTCAATTATTCCGTCAGCGATTAAACCACGGAACTCTTCTGCATTTAGAAAGTCTGGTTTAGCGTTTACATAATCACGTGCTAAATAAGTCGAATAGTTAAAAGTACTTTTCCCTTTTTTACCTTTTTTTGTAGTAATTAAAATAACACCGTTGGTACCTCTTGTACCGTAGATAGCTGCCGCAGCCCCATCTTTAAGTACGTCAAAAGATTCAATGTCGTTTTGTTGTAGTAAATCTAGATTACCACCTGGAATACCATCAATAACAATTAAAGGTGCTAATGAACCAGTTAAAGAAGAAATCCCTCTAAGTTGAATGGCCACACCCGAATTAGGGTTGTTTCCACCAGCTCGTGTAATTTGTAACCCCGCTACTTTACCTTGAATCAAATCTAAAGCATTGGTAACGACACCTTGGTTGAAATCTTCTGTGTCAACTTTGGTAACAGCGGTTGATACAGCTTTTCGTTGCTGACTGCCATAACCGATAAGAACCACTTCGGAAAGAGATTCGATAGATTCTTCCATTTGGACATTAATAGTGTTACGACCGTTTACCGGTTGTTCTTGGGTAGTCATACCTACAAAGGAATACACCAGAATGGCGGTTTTGCTTGAGACTGTTAGGGAGTAATTACCGTCAAAATCACTAGTTGTTCCACTACCAGTACCTTTTTCTAATATGGTAACGCCAGGCAAAGGTAGGCCTAAGTTATCAATAATAGTTCCTTGTACGGTCGTGTGTTCTGATTGTGCGTTAAGATTGGAGCTTTGAACACCTAGTATTAACAGCAGAAAAAAAATCCCTTTTTTTAAAAAATTGTTCATTTGTTGCTGGATTATAGTTAGTTAATATATCGTATAGTTTGTTAATGGTTTTCATTGTACTATACGAGATGTTAAATCTACTAAAAGGATTTAGTTAAATAAATTTGATGTTAAAAATTAACAAAAAATTAACGTTCAGTTTGAGCACATCAGATTTAAAAGTTGCACGCTTTTAATAAGCCATAATATTGTTGATGAAAACAATCCTTGTTTAGGACGATTTTCTTTTGGTAAGAAGTTATACCAATTATTACTCAAAACAACCCGTATAATTTGTTTAGTTCACTATCTTTCATTTTAAAAATAGGTGTTCATGAATCTTCGATTACTATTTCGCTCATATTTCAATATAAAACATGTACTCAGCTTCCTGCCTGCCGACGAGCTACGGTGTACCCACAAATCATGATCTTCTGTCGCAGCCACAGATAAAAAGAACTCGCTCTATGTCCCTTGCTTTCTTGTATAGGTTTGCCGTGCCAGCCTCGCAGACCGTTTTTATAGAGAACTCAGGTCTCTCTGCTAGCTGTTGGAAAAATACCATAGAGCTGTCCCCGACCTTTCGGAAGGGGACCGAGCGTTTAAAAATAGTCCGGTGGACTATTTTAGCGTAGGAGCCAGGCTGCGCGAAGGACTAAAAAGCTTCGAGGAACAGGAGCATTGCCGTTGGCCATGGCGGTGGGGCGACGCGAAGTTTTGGGCCCGGTTCTTCTCTGGCGGCAGCATGAGAAGAAATACCTCTCGAAAGGGCGTCTTTTCTTTTGTTACTTTTCTTTGGACGAGCAAAGAAATCGAAGATTCACGAACACCTATTTATCAAATAAGATCAGTGAGCTAAAAGTAAGTAAAAAGGGAAATAAGCTTTTGTTCATTATATTGAAAAAAGATGTGGGTACACTGTAGCTGCCGACGAGGCAGGGATTGGGTATAAAACCATAACAAAGGCTATGATTGAATTTTCTATCTTATCAGAACAAAATATAAATCAAATTATTTATAGCTCATTTTAAATAATAATTGGTATTATTTATGCATTACCAATCTTGTCATTTTGTATTCTTTTTGCTTTTTATTTTTATCTCATTTGGTCTAGAAAAAAATTATGACATCTTCCTTAATAAAACTTTTGCCTATAAAGAATAAATAGTTAGTTTTGCTTAAATTTATTTAGACTTAATAAAAATAATGATTAAAGTATGAACAATTTGATTAAAAAATACATGTATACAGCCTTGTTTTTTTCGGGCTTATGTTGTTATGCCCAAACCAGTGCTGTTAAGGGAAAAGTGACCACATCGAATGGTGCTCCTGTCGAAAACGTTAACATACTTTTGCAGGGTACGCAAAAGGGGACTGTTACCGACATAAACGGAGACTATGTCCTTAAAGGGATAACGCCGGGAACGCATGTCTTGACCGCTTCCTATATTTCCTATGTCACGGCAAAAAAAGGCATCGTTATCAATTCCAGCGAGACATTAAAAGTGGATTTTGTCCTGAACGAGGACAATCTAAATTTGGATGAAGTGGTTGTTTCGGCAGGTAGGACGCCGGAAAGGCTCTCGGAGATACCAGCCTCAATAACCATTGTGGATTCCAAACAATTAGAGCTTTTGGGAACTAGTACCACCAATATTAGCGAAATCCTGGAATATGCCATACCCGGCCTGGCGCCAAGCACGGGAACTTTTTCTAGTTGGGGACAAACCCTTAGGGGGCGTGAGCCTTTGATAATGGTGGATGGAATTCCACAATCGACCCCTTTGAGAAATGGTCAGGTAGATATAAAAAGTGTACAGCCCAACGACATTTCAAGAATTGAGGTCATTAAGGGGTCTGCGGCCATTTATGGTAATAGCGGAGATGGGGGAATCATTAATTATATTACAAAAAAACCGGAAAGGAACCAATCGTTTTCTGGTAATTCCAATCTGTGGGGTACGCTTAATCTGTCCGAGTCCAAAGATGCCCTGGGATGGGGGGTACAACAATCTGTCACAGGTACTATGGACGATTTTTCCTATTATGTTTCGGGCAGTTATGAAAAAACTGGGAATAAATATGATGGTAACGGTGATCCGCTTTCGCCTACATACGGGCTGGATAACACCAAGATCATAAGTACTTTGGGGAAAGTTGGCTATCAAATAAACGAGAGCCAAACAGTCGATTTAATGTTTAACCATTATAGAACGAGGCAAGAAAGTCCCTTTGTTCCTCTATTGGGTCATTTAGAGGTATTCAATGCTTCGGGCGATTATCTTGTTACGCCAACTATTGGGGTAGCCCCAACTGCTGAAAATCCCATACCAGAAGAAGCAGAAGGTTCTGGTGTTACTACCACAAATGCACAATTAAAATATACTTTAAGTGGCATATTCGATAATACCTCAAAACTTGAGACGGATTTGTATTATCAAAAGGGCAAGAACATTTTCTTTTATGATGCCACCTATTTTGAAAATGGAGGACAGACAGTGGTCAATACGGAAAAAATGGGTTTTAGACCTGTTTTAAATACCAGGCTAAATTTTTCCGTACCAGTTTCCATGTCCCTAACATATGGTCTAGATGTACTTAAGGATAAGACCAACCAAGGGCTTTTAGATGGTCGGGTGTGGACGCCGAACATAGATTTATTAAGTATAGCTCCCTTTGTCCAGGCCCAATTAAAATATAAAGAGGAATGGGTGTTGAAAGCTGGCCTAAGATATGACAATATGAAGGCGACCATCGAGGATTTTTCCACTTTGCCAGTCTCCCCGACTAGAGACGATAATTTTACCGATCCGATAAACGTTACGGGCGGAGATATTAAGTTTTCGAACACTTCGGCCAATATTGGTATTCGATACATAAAACACGATGAATTTATTCCCTACATTAACTTTTCCCAAGGGTTTTCCCTACCGGATATGGGGAGGGTCGTTCGTGGAGGGACTTCCACAAATGTGAAAAATATAAACCCTGAGGCCATAGAAACGAACAATTACGAGTTTGGATTCCTGTCAAAATTTGAACATATAAGGTTCGAGGCCGTTGGGTTTTATACCAAATCCAATTTAGGTATTGGATTGATCCGGGTCGAAGATACCGACCAATTTATACAATCAAAAAATCCCCAAAAAATTTATGGTGCTGAAGTTGCGGTGGATTTTACCTATTTTGAGGATAGATTAAGGTTTGGAAGTTCTTATTCTTACGTAGAAGGATTAACGCACAGCCCTGATGACGAGACCAATCTTTCCTATATTGGGGGCGATGTAATTGCTCCTCCAAAGGTAACGGCGTATGTAAACATTGTACCCTTCGATAAGTTATCTACCGCCTTGAGGGTGATTCATGTAGGGGACAGGAAAAGATTTAATCCGACTGAAAATAACGGGACTTTTTCGTATGCCTATAAGCAAGTTCCCGTAACAGGATACACCTTGGTCAATATTTCGAGCACCTATAAGGCAACGGATAAGCTCTCCATTTCTTTGGGGATCAACAATTTGTTCAATAAGTTTTATCTGCCGCCAAGATCACAATGGGCCGCATCATTAGGGTCTTACAATTCGGCAGGGGAAGGCGCTAACGGAAGGCTGTCGGTTAGCTATAATTTTTGAACATTGCTCCCAAAACCAAGTATATGTGCCGGGATTATTGGTCCCGGCTTTTTTTAGCGCGATCTGAAAATAACAAGGTATCATAAAAAGGCTCCATGTATGGCTCGGGATAAGCGTAGGACTCGTCGCTTCCTTTTCTGGGGTTACTTACCGGATCCATCTACCTTTGGCAACCCGAGCTGTCTGCCTTTATGGTTTGCTTCCCTTAATAACCTGAGTTCGATTATTATTTAAGTGTTTAAAACAATCACAAAATACTGTTTGCCAGATGTTTGTCATTTCGACAGAGAGGAACGAACGACGAGAAATCCCATAATTATGAGATTCCCTGCCTTTGCCGGCTCCTCGTACCTTGTTCGGAATGACAGCTTTTTCATGACATTTTATTTTAACTATTTGAAAATCAATGTTTTTAAAATCGAACTCAGGTTTAATAATATAACAGGATGGCGCTTTTTCCTTTTCAGAAGCTACTGTGAGTACACAAAAAAAGCACAAAAAAAAGATTGGACACGAATGGCACAAATTTTTACAAATTATTCAGACTATTGACAGATTTCAAGCCTATATAGACTAGGGATTCATATTCATGCAGAGTCCAATCTACACCATAAAGCATTGGATTCGTATGAATTTGTGCCATTCGTGTCTTTTTTATAGATGTGCACTCACGGTAGTTTTCAGAAGGCAATGGTTTTAATACCTTTCCAATAGTATAGAACCATCATTTTATGTCGCTGTCTGAATACTATACCATGGCGTTAAATCTTGTTGTTTTGCATTTTGGAACAAGAATTACACCCTAAAAACACTTGCTTTTTTTGGTATTTCCCTTAGGCTCTGTTCGTTCCGTATCCTGCACGGATACAACAAAAATGCCCTAGGTTAGGCCATCATTATTTTTGTTTCAAAATATTTAATATTAATTTAGACTAATTAAAAATAATTTTTATATTTGTTTCAAATTAATCCGTATAATATTACAAACATTGAAGTATAAGGTTACATAAAATTTAAAATACTTGCAGCTAGTCTTTTGATTGCGATTTTTATTAGACCAGAGCTGCTCATTCTTAAAAATAAATTAATAAGATGAGTAAAACTCTGTCAAACAATCGAAGAACGGTTGTCGAGCTATATGCTGATGACTACTACAAGGACATTTTCTATGAAGGTGCTGAGAAAGAATATACTAGAGCAATTCAGTATGCACAAGAAAGAGTGTCGGGTTTCCTTAAGAATAATTCAAAGCCGTTTAGTGGCATAAAACCTGAGGAGATCAAAGCCAAGGTAGAATCCATTGATTTGGATGAACCTGTCAAAGATTACCATAGCCTTTGGGATGAAATAGATGACATCTATGTAAAACATGCCACGGCTTTTCACTTACCAGAATATATTGCACATTTAAATTGTCCCGTTGTCATTCCGGCTCTTGCTGCCGAACTAATGATCAGTGCCATTAATTCATCTCAGGACACTTATGATCAAAGTGCAGGGGGAACCTATATGGAAAGAAAGCTCATTGAGTGGACGGGAAAACAGTTAGGATACGGGCATAATAGTGATGGCGTCTTTACAGCAGGGGGATCGCAAAGTAACCTAATGGGGCTGCTTTTGGCCAGGGATTATTGTGCTTTCCAATTGGGATATGATATCAAGAAAAACGGTTGTCCTCCCGATATCAGCAGATTTAAGTTTTTTGTGTCTGAAACAGCACATTATAGTAACCACAAGAATGCCACAATATTGGGTTTGGGAGAACAGGCCGTGGTCCATGTGAAAACCGACGGACGTTTCCGTATGAGTGCCAAGCACTTGGAGCTGGCCATTGTTGAGGAACTTAAAAAAGGAAATTTTCCATTTGCTGTAATAGGAACTGCTGGGACTACGGATTTTGGCAATATTGACCCGTTAAAAGAAATTTCGGCATTGGCATCAAAATATAACTTATGGTTTCATGTCGATGCCGCCTATGGGTGTGCGTTATTGTTGTCCGCTAACCACAGAAGCCTTCTCAACGGTATAGAATTGGCCGATTCGGTTACAATTGATTACCACAAGTCCTTTTTTCAGCCAATCAGTAGCAGTGCATTTATAGTAAAAAATAAAGAAACTTTAAACCTGATCAAACACCATGCGGATTATTTAAATCCAAAAGACCAGGATTATGATGCCGTTCCGGCTCAAGTCAATAAATCCATTGTACAGATTACACGACGATTCGACGCTTTGAAGCTCTGGTGCACACTGCGCTATATGGGGAAGGAAAAGTTAGGGCAATATATCGATGATATTATAGCCACAGCTAAAGAAGTCGCTCTCCTAATGGATGTAGATCCTACTATAGAGTTGCTGAGCCATTCGGATATCAGTGCATTGGTATTTCGGTTTATACCAATTGGCTTTGAAGGGGATGTTTGTGCATTGAACAAGCATATCAAGTCAAAAATGTTTTACCAAGGAGAGGTGCTGGTGGCCAGTACCAAGATAAAAAAGACCTTTTATCTAAAGTTTACCATTTTGAATCCCTTAACCACTATAAAACATATTATTAATATTCTATCAATTATAAAAAACCATGGAGAAGAATATCGTCATTCCAGATAAATTTATCAAAGAATCAGAAGAAATAACATTTACCATTTTATTAAACTGTTGTATCAGGGAATTGGGTAATGATGTTTTTTATCAAGGCGTCCCAAAATATGATAAGATATTGCGGGCATTAATATTGTCAAACGACCATCAACTTCATCTGAAGTTGGATTTTCCCAATGATAAAAAGGAAGTATATGTCCCGATTAAGTATAGGTCGGAACTAGGGGCTCACAGATATTTCTTTCCCGTATTTGAGAGAGATCTTGAAACGGACACGGTACGGGAAATTAAAGCATCCGACTTATTGGAACTCATTGCGAATCATGAAGAGGGAAGCACTGAACATTGGGCTATTGATAACATAAGATACCGAATGAATTTAAGTACCGAGAAAATAGCGGAGTTCCTAAATTACTTCCACGAAGAAAAACTAGAGCCCCATAAGTGGAAAATGAGCTTTATCGAAGCGGAACAATTATTGCCCATTGGACATTTGTTGCACCCACTTACCAAAGGAAGAGAAGGATTTTCTGATGAAGACACTGTGAAGTATACGCCGGAATACGGTCAAGAGTTTCAGTTGGTTTATTTTTTGGTTCATCCCGATCTGGTTGAAGAGAATGCAGCCAAGGATGTGCTTATGACGGATTGGATTAAGGACTGTCTTTCGAATAACGATTCATCCGACAAAAGTATAAGTCGTGTATTTAAAGAGCTTCCAGATTGGAAAGTTATTCCGGTTCATCCTTGGGAGGCCAAATATTTGGAGAACACCCCGGAGATCTTAAAAATGAAGGATGAAAACCTTATTGTTAAATTGGGAGAGATGGGACCTATGTTTACTCCCACATCTTCTGTAAGAACCCTTTATAGTAAGGACTGCGAATATATGTTTAAGCTTTCCCTGCATGTTAAATTGACGGGAGCTGAGCGGATTAATCATATACATGAGCTCCACAGAGGTTATGAAGTATCCAGATTGATGGGGTCACCCTGGGGACATGCTTTAAAGGAGAAGTACCCGAGGGTATCTTTTATTTGTGACCCTTCTTTCGTTAGCGTTCGCTATCAAGGAAAGGTTCTGGATTGTTTTTCTGCCTGTTTCAGGGAGAATATATTTTTTAAAAGTTCTGGGGACAATCATATAAATGTTTTGGCATCTTTATGTCAGGATGGTGTGATGGGAGCTGCGTCTCGTTTAACTTCCATCATCAAAAAAGCCTCAAAAATTACAGGGGATCCTTTGGAAGAAGTGGCCGTTAAGTGGTTTGAACAATATCTGGATATATTGATGAATTCCGTTATCGGCATGTTTGAAAGTGAAGGGATGATATGTGAATGGCACCAACAAAATACATTGATTGGATTTGATGAGTTTTGTTTTCCTGAGAAATTGTTTTTCCGGGACAATCAAAGTTTTCTTTTCCGGGAATCTTTTAAAAACAAAATAGAGGACCTAGTACCGGGAATCTCGGCACATAGTAAGATGTTTATCCCCGACGAAAGGTTATTTGACTTGGTACTACATTATGTAATCTCTGGAAACATTCTAGGACTGGTGAACGCCTTTGGGGTAAATAAGCTTAGTGATGAGCGGGAACTCATTTCCCTGGTGTATGATAAACTAGCAGGTTTTCTTAAGACGGATAACAGCGGTTTGATAAAGCACATATTGGATAGTAGGTATTGGCGTGTTAAGGGGAATTTATTAACGGCTCTTCATAATATTGATTGCTGTGAGAATCCTATTGGGGTGACAAAGGTTCAAATCCCTAATGTGCTTCACAAACGGTTTTTTTCGCCCCAGTTGATCTTGCCGCAAGGGAAAGAGGTTGTTTATAGTCGGTATTTTCCCAAGGAGGATGTCGTTATAAGTATTCGCCCCATTGATTTGGACCAGGATTTGGAAATGTTGCATGAATGGTTCCACCGGAGCCATGCAAAAATGTTTTGGAAGATGGATTGGTCATTAAAGGAGTTGGAGACGTACTATCGAACATTATTGCCAGGGGATAGTTTATATAGCTATATAGGAATGGCCAATGGGGAACCAACATTTAATATTGAAGTCTATTGGGCCATTCGTGATTTGGTGGGCGATTATTTTGAGGTTAAACCTACAGACTATGGAACGCACCAGTTTATAGCGCCAACAGACCCCAAGAAAAAATATGTTTCTCCTGCCACTCAATGTATGGTGGATTATGTGTTTGCACAACCAGAAGTTGAAAGGATGGTAGGGGAAGGAGATGTTAAGTCCATGGCCTCTATGATGAACAAAGCCCATGTAGGGTTTAAAATAGAAAAAGTAATTGAGATGCCCCATAAAAAGGCAAATCTCAATTTTTGCCTGAGAGAATGGTACTGGGAAAAGTTCCCACAGAATAAACATATTACAATGAGCCCCGACTCTAAAACTTATACAAACAATGTCTAGTACCAAAGGAGAAAACAAACAAAAAATATATTCTTTGATAGGTATAGGGATTGGTCCTTTTAATTTAGGACTGGCCGCATTGGTACATCCGATCCCAGAGCTATCATCCGTATTTTTTGATCAAAAAGAAAAGTTTGACTGGCATCCCGGTTTGATGTTGGATAATGCAACACTTCAAGTGCCATTTCTTGCCGATCTGGTAACCATGGCCGATCCTACCAATGAATTTAGTTTTTTAAATTATTTAAAGAAACGGAGAAGAATATATAAGTTCTACATAAAAGAGGATTTTTTCTTGCTTCGGAAGGAATATAATGCCTATTGCCAATGGGTAGCTTCAAAATTGGATGCTTGTAAATTTTCACGAAAAGTGATAGCCGTTACTTACGAAAACGGATTGTATGTAGTGACTGTTTTGAATACGATTACGGCTAGGACAAAGCTATATTATGCAAGAAAAATAGTGCTTGGAACCGGAACGACACCACACATGCCAAAATTCTTAAATATGGCATCTTCGCCGAGAATTATACATTCTTCGCAATACCTTCATTACAGGAAACAAATAGATACTTGTGAATGTGTTAGTATTATTGGTTCTGGTCAAAGTGCAGCAGAGATATTCAGAGATCAATTACCAAAGCGCATACACCGGAATGAATTAAAATGGTTTACCCGATCTCCCTACTTTTTCCCTTTGGAGAGCGGTGCCAAATTTACCCTTGAGTTTACCTCTCCTGAATATACGGATCACTTTTATGATTTGCCGTATGATACCCGACTGCGCCTACTGTCTGAGCAAAGCGGGCTGTATAAGGGAATCGACGAAGACCTGATCAATGAAATATACAATATGCTATACGAGGGAAGCTTGGAGGAGGAGCCACTAAAGGTAGAGATACGGTCAAATATGAAACTCGAAAGTATTTCCGATATGGGAACGGGAGAGCTGGAGTTAAAGTTTAAGCACAGAGAACTCAATAAGGAACTTAATACCTTCAGTCACTTTGTAATCCTTGCAACAGGATACTCATACAAAGAACCGGAATTTCTAAATGGGATTAACGACAGGATCCAAAGGTTTAAGTCCGGCCGATTTTTGGTGCAGAGAAACTATACGATCGATAAAAACCAAAGTGAAGTCTTTGTACAGAATGCCGAATTGCATACACATGGGTTGGCTACACCGGATTTGGGAATGGGCGCTTATCGGAATTCCTGTATTATAAATCAAATTGCAGGAAAGGAGATTTATTCAGTTGAGAAGCGAATTGCCTTTCAGGAATTCGGTCTGTGTGGGACGAGTGTGTCCTTAACCCAATAATTAAATAACAATTTGGAAAATGATGGAAACTATAGAAGATATAACTATAAATACAGCTCACCTGAATGTGGGTGTTTGGGATAAAGTAAACCGCAACATACTTGCCAAAAGCATTGCGGAGCTTATGAGGGAAGATGTGGTTCATCCTGAAATAATAAGAACGGAATCGAACGGGCGCACGTGGTTCAGGATCATAACCGATATACCGGATATTACCTATTCGTATGCTGCTTCCCCTCGATATTTAAACTACTGGTATGTAGAGAAGCACAGTATTTTAAAAAATGAAAAAGGAGGGGCAGACCAAATAGTGAATGTCTCCGACTTTTTTATAGAAAATCAGAAGGCCTTCAAAATGGACAGCTTTACCTTGACCCACTATATTGAGGAGTTACAGCATACACTGTTTGCAGACGCCTATATTCATTATAAGGGACGAAGGAATGTTTCCGATCTTATGGATTTGGACTTTCAAACTATTGAGCACAACGTAACAGATGGACACCCCTGGGTAATTGTGAATAAAGGACGCTTAGGGTTTGGTTTGGATGATTATATGAGATATTCTCCCGAAGCCGATCAGGAATTTCAATTATTTTGGATAGGGGTTCACAGATCTCGTTCTTTCATGAAAGTACTTTCAAATGAAACTCAAGACAACTTTCTGAAAAAGGAATTGGGGGCTAGATTGTTTCGAGAATGGAAAGAAACTCTTTATAGTGCCTCGGTCGATCCTGATGATTATATTTTGGTTCCGGTGCATCCTTGGCAATGGAAGAACAAACTGGCTCTTCAGTTTTCTACCGATATAGCGAAGAAGTATATTATTCCATTGGGCTTCGGAGGTGATTATTATAGTCCCCAACAAAGTATTCGTACACTGTTCAACAAGACTGAGCCGCAAAAGCATTATGTAAAGACGGCGCTATCTATATTGAATACGAGCCATATTAGGGGATTATCACCCAAACAGTTATCTGTAGCCCCCCAACTAACCGAATGGTTAAAAGGAATGTTGTTAAATGATGCTTATTTGCAAAATACGGGAATAACTTTATTGGGAGAGGTCGCTTCTGTAAGTTATAGGCATTCCAAGTACGAACGGATAGAAGATGCCCCTTATCAATACCATCAATTTTTAGGAGCTATGTGGCGTGAAAGCCCTGTGAACTATACGGAAGAAGGAGAAAAACCGATTACCATGGCTTCCCTACTTTATGTAGATGAACATGGAGATAGCTTTATTCAAGAACTTATTAATAGATCCGGATTGACAGTGGATAAATGGTTACGGCAATATCTAAGGGTCTATCTGAAGCCTATACTGCAAATATTCTATGGGCATTCAATTAATGTTGATCCGCATGGACAAAATACCATTGTTGTATTAAAGGATTTTATACCTGTGCGTATTATGTTGCAGGATTTTGTTGGGGATATTTTATTGAACGAGGAAGCACAGCAAAAGCTGCCAAAGGAATTTTCGGAAAATATGTTTGTATCAAGATCCAATCCGGAAAATGCCCCATTGAGTATCCTAATAGCAATTTTTGATGCCTTCTTTCGGTACCTCAGTAATATTTTAATAGTACACTCGGATTATTCAGAAGACGCTTTTTGGACATTGGTTTACAGGACTGTTTTAGAATATCAGAGTGAACATCCAGAACTTAAGGAAAAGTTCAAGAAGTACAATATTTTTATTCCTGAATTTAAAAGATTGGTTTTTAATAGTAGGAGGCTTTATGGAGGGTATGGTGAGACTTCCGATTTTCCGCATATGAACAAGAAGGGCTATTTGCCCAACCCACTAATTCATGTATGGGAGCAGGTAAAAGAAAATTAAGGTTGGAAATGAAAAGTCTTTTATTCAGAATTGGGTCTCTTGTCGATCTATGTCGACTTGCTTTATCTGGAAAGGTAAACAATAACTACACTGTGGGCGGTATAAACAGGTCCATTTTTATCATTGCACTACCAGCCGTGGCCGAATTGATTATAGAGTCGGTCTTTGTAGGGGCCAATTTCTTTTTTGTCGGTAGGTTAAGTTCAAATGCTATTGCGATAGCGGGGACCACCATGTCTTTTACCGCATTATTGTATGCTGCGGCAGTTGGAATAAGTATTGCCACCTCTGCTTTGATTTCGAGAAGAATGGGTGCGAAAGAATATGATATTGCTGGACAAACCGTAGTGCAGACCATGTATTTAACCTTGCCTATTGCTTTGGGTTTAAGTATGGGGTGTGCTTTTTGGACTGAAGAGATCCTAAAATTAATAGGGCTCTCGGAACCAATGATAAGGGAAGGGCGCGTATTTGCAAGCTTGATGTTTATTTCTTCCGGATTATTGATTGTCCGGATGGTTAATAATGGAATTTTTAGAGGTGCTGGTAATCCGGCTGTGGCCATGAGGTCCCAATGGATATCCAATGGAATCCATCTTTTATTGTGTCCGATATTAATCTTCGGCTGGGGGATGGTTCCAGAAATGGGATTGCTGGGCATGGCATTGGCGGCAATTGCTTCCCGAACAATAGGAGTTGGTTATCAGGCTTGGATTTTCTTCAATAAAAATTTTTCCATACAAGTAAGCAAAGAGCACTTTGTTTTTCAGCCTCAAATTTTTAAGAGTTTAATTCGGTTATCTATCGGGGGGACGTTGCAGTTTTTAATTCCGGCTTCGAGCTGGGTTATTATGATTAAGATCATGTCGTTTTTCGGAGATGCCGCTTTAACAGGATATGTATTAGCGCAACGAATTGGATCTATTTCAACCATGCCAGCTTGGGGTATTGGGAATGCAGCTGGGGTATTGACTGGCCATAACCTTGGAGCCCATAAACCTGAAAGGGCGGAAACGTCCGTATGGAGGGCCGGAAGGATCAATGTCTTGTTTTTGGCAATTATAGCTTTATGTTGGGCGTTTTTCTCAGAACCTATATTTAGCTTCTTTTCGAATGATCCACAGGTCATTGAATACAGTAAGACCTATATACACTTGATTTCATTGGCTTACTTGTTATTGGGGTACACCATGGTTATTTCCAGGTCGCTAAATGCCGCCGGGAATGTTTGGTTGGTTACCTTGATGTATCTCATAGTTTTTTACTGTTTACAGATTCCTCTGTCCTATTATTGGGGAGTTGAATTAGAATTTGAATATAAGGGGGTTTTTACAGCCTTATTAGTATCTGAATTTTTGCTTGGGATCATCTGTATCCTTGTTTTTAAAAGTGGAAAATGGAAAAAAATTAAAATCTAAAATATTTAATAATTATAAACATTACAGAGATGAAAACAAAACAAAGATTATATAAAGTTTTTGCTAAGGCTTTTGAAATACCTGTAGAAGCAGTAAATGATGAGCTTCAATATCAGCAGATTGCCGAATGGGACTCCATGAGCCATTTGGTACTGATTAGTGAACTGGAAAGTTTTTATGACATATCCATTGGTATGGAAGATGTCTTGGAAATGAATAACGTACAAAGAGTAAGGGAGGTATTGCATAGCAAGTACGGAGTTGTAATAGAACATTAAAGAGGGCCTATGAAGTTGGATGAATTAATATTCAGAAATAAGAACTTGGTATTTCGGGATGCTAAAACTGGGGTTGATAAAGGTATTGATAAAATAAGTAATTCTCTTGAGATTGGTTATCATGAAGATGTTAGGGGGCTCATTTTTGTTTATAACGACAATCAATTGGGCGCTATGGAAGTGCTGTTGAATTTTTATCAAAGCAATGATGCTATCGCGTTATTGAATATCGGATTATTTGAAGGGTATAAAATAGAATTGGAAAGGAAGTATAAGCCCTTGTATATTTTCGATCCTTCTAGAACTGAAATTAACGGATACATGCCGGTAAGGGTTTCAGAGGATATCACCCTCTTTAAGAGATCGGATGATTTTAGGTACCCCATAAATCAAAATATAAAGATATTGATGAATACCTCTGGAACTACAGGATCTCCAAAATTCGTTAAACTTTCCGATGATAATCTGGTAGAGAATGCCATATCAATATTGGATTATATGCCCATACAAAAGGAAGATGTCGTTCCTATAAACGTGCCCGTGAACTTTGTATACGGGCTTTCAATTTTTACAACCAACTGTATAAAGGCAAGTACTATAGTCTGCACTTCCAAGGATGTATTTCAGAAAGGATTCTGGGATGATTTTGCAAACTATAAGTACTCTACGTTGGGTGGAGTGCCATACTTTTATGAAATACTACAGCGTATAGGGTTTTTCAAAAAGGATTCCCCTTCATTACGTTATCTAACCCATACAGGGGGATTGTTAAACCAGAATTTATGGAATACAATTGCTGAATATTCTAAAAAATTCCAAAAGCAGTTTGTTGTACAATATGGGCAAACAGAGGCAGGGGGAAGAATGGCTGCACTGTTGTCTGATGATTTTTATCATAAAAGAGGGACCATTGGAAAGCCGATTAAAGGAGGTATGTTCAGGTTGCACGAAGATACAGGGGAACTTATATACAGCGGCGCGAATGTATTTGGCGGTTATGCCAACAGCATTAACGATCTGGAATTTTTTAAGCAAGCTGAAGAGTTGTACACAGGCGATATTGCCCGGGTTGATAAAGATGGATATTATTATATAGAAGGAAGAATGAAACGGATCGTGAAACTTCTGGGGGTTCGATTAAACTTGGATGAGGTGGAATTAATCCTTAAGAATTCCTTGGAAGGGAGTATTTTTATTTGTGTCGGGATCGAAGATAAATATATGGTAATTGTTTATTCTGATGATAAATGGGATAGGCAGTCCATAGGAGGTGTTTTAAGGGAAAAGCTGGGAATCAATCCGAATTACTATAAAACAAAATTCTTAAAGGAAATACCGCTGACCGTGAACGGGAAAGTAGATTATCCCTTACTAACAAAGGAAATTCATTCGGGAGAGATCAGGTTATGATAGTTATATGGGGTTGGGGCTTATAGTTGAAAATTCGGGTAAAGTGGACCATTCGCGCCGAATTTAAATGAGTGACGAGTCCTTAAATAATCGTTACAGGTTTTTTAAAGATAGTTTTAAATCTCCAAGGGTTGCAACTCTTGGAGATTTTTTTGTTTTTATTGTCCCATCCTGAAATAAGTTGACATAAAATCAACTTATACCAAATGAATTTTAAAATGATTGGTAATAAATTTGAATTATATTTTCTTTAGATGAGATAAAAAACATAAACATAGCCTAGTTATGGTTATGTTTTTTATTAAAATATAAAGGAAATAGAAATCGAAGATTCACGAACTCCTTATTATAAAAATAAATGATAGTGAGCTAAACGGATTTAACCAGTTATTTTGAAGTTTATTTGGTATTATTATGAAAGACAAAGAGAACAATAATTTATAGTATTAAATTTGCGGATTAGATACAAATCATTATTTTTGTGTACGCACACGTAATATAGTAAAAACCGAATATATATGAAATTAAAAATATGCTTGTTAGCTAGCCTTTTTTTAGTTAGTTTTTTGAGTTTCAGGTCTTACTCTCAAACAGGGAATGATGGTTGGGTATCTCTTTTTAATGGAAAAAATTTAGATGGCTGGAAACAGTTAAACGGTACGGCTAAGTATGTTGTAGAGAATAATGAAATTGTAGGTATAACAAAAACAAACACCCCTAATAGTTTTTTGTGTACTGAAAAAAAATATGATGATTTTATTTTAGAATTTGAAATTTTGGCAGACCCATCTATTAATACAGGGGTTCAGTTTAGATCTAATAGCTTTAAAGATTATAATAACGGTAGGGTTCATGGATACCAATTTGAAATAGACCCTAGTGATCGTGCTTTTAGTGGAGGGATATATGATGAATCCAGAAGGGCTTGGATGTATCCATTATCATTAAACCCAAAGGGAAGGAAAGCTTTTAAAAATGGCGTTTGGAATAAATGTAGGGTTGAAGCCATTGGTAATGCCATTAGAACTTGGATAAATGGCATACAATGTTCTAATCTGGTAGACGATTTAACAGCATCTGGATTTATTGGCCTTCAAGTGCATGGTATTGGATCCGATGAAGCGCATGCTGGTAGAAAAATTAAGTGGAGAAATATCAGGATAAAAACTGATAATCTGGAAGGGGAAAGTTGGGAATCAGACCCACAAGTTCGAGAGGTGAGTTATTTAATTAATAAAATTACCGATTACGAAAAAAGAAATGGCTGGCGATTATTATGGGACGGAAAAACAACTCATGGTTGGAAAGGTGCAAAAATAGCTCATTTTCCGAAATCGGGATGGGAAATAAATGATGGTGTTTTATCTGTTTTAGCTACAGACGGAGGAGAGTCTACAGGTCCGGGGGATATTATTACGAAGGATGTTTTTAGCGATTTTGAATTAGAGTTGGAATTTAAAATAACAAAAGGAGCGAATAGCGGAATTAAATATTTTGTAGATCCAGAATTAAATAAAGGACCTGGTTCTGCAATTGGTTGTGAATTTCAAATTTTAGATGATAAAAATCATCCGGACGCTAAAGCTGGAACCAATGGTAATAGAACTATTTCTTCATTGTATGACCTCATGGCTGCTGAGAATCTTTCGGTACCAGGCAGAGGAAAACAATTTAAAGGTATTGATCGTTGGAATAAGGCCAGAATAGTTGCTAAAGATGGCCAAGTAGAACATTGGTTAAATAACGAAAAAGTTATTGAATATGATAGATATTCCCAAATGTTTAGGGCTTTGGTCGCTTATAGTAAATATAGTAGATGGCCAGAATTTGGTCAATGGGCCAGTGGTCATATCTTGTTACAAGATCATGGAAATACTGTGTATTTTAGAAGTATAAAAATAAGAGAGTTTAATTAAAAAGTGACTTTAAATATGAGTTCCAATAGAAGGGATTTTATAAAAAAGGCAACTATAGGAGCTGTGGGTATGACATTAACCAGCGGGTTGACAAGCCTATCTGCTCAAAGTTATTCTAGAATTCTCGGAGCCAACGAAAATATTGGCTGTGCAGTTATTGGGGTACGAAGTAGAGCTAAGGCACATATAATGGCAATTCATCAAGATTTGAATGCTAAGATTCTTTATAATTGTGATGTAGATGATACTATTTTGGAGGAACATAATGTATGGTGTAAAAAGAATATTGGATATATTCCTAAGGTAGAAAAAGATTTTCGCAAGATTTTAGAGGATAAAGATGTAGATGCCGTTTTTATTGCAACTCCAGAACACTGGCATGCGCCTATGGCCATTTTAGCACTGCAAGCAGGTAAGCATGTATATGTAGAAAAACCGTGTAGTCATAATCCACATGAAAATGATCTTTTAGTTGCTGCTCAGAAAAAATATGGTAAGAAAGTGCAAATGGGTAACCAGCAGCGTTCTGCCCAAACATCAATGAATGCTGTAAAAGATATAAAAGCAGGGATTATTGGAGACGTATATAAAGGGGAAGCATATTATTCAAATAATAGAGGAACCATAGGTATTGGTAATAAGATAGAAGTGCCAAAATCATTAGATTGGGACCTTTGGCAGGGACCGGCGCCTAGAACAGGTTATAAAGATAATATCCATCCATACAACTGGCATTGGTTCCGTAATTGGGGAACAGGAGAAATTCATAACAATGGTACACACGAAATTGATATTTGCCGTTGGGCATTGGGTGTTAATTTGCCTGAAAGTATTACTTCTTTTGGAGGTAAATATACTTATGAAGATGATTGGGAATTTGTAGATAATCAGCAAGTGACCTATAAATTCGCAAACGATAAATTCATTACATGGACTGGACATAGTAGGGGCATTATGAAACCAAAAAGGCCTGGTAGAGGTGCTACTATTTATGGGAGTAAGGGAGCCATACAATTAGATCGTAATTTTTATAAATTATTTGATTTACAAGGAAACTTGATAAAAGAAGAGCTTGAAAAATCTGCTAGTGAAACTACGAATACAAGAGGCATAGGAGGATTGGATGTTTATCATGTTGGCAATTTCTTTGATGCGATACGAAAAGATAAAAGTTTAAATTCTGATATCAAGGATGCTAGTATCTCAACCATGCTATGTCATTTAGGTAATATGGCACAAGATGCAGGAGCAACTTTAAAAATAGATTCTACTACTGGTAAAATTTTAAATAATGATAAAATAATGAAGCATTGGAAAAGAGACTATGAGCAAGGGTGGGAACCTAAGTTATAAATAAAAATGGAAAGAAGAGAATTTTTAATTAAAGGAGGGATTGCTTCAACGGGAGTTTTAGCAAGTGCCTCTCTTTTACAGGCCATGTCTGGAAAAACAGGTAGTAATGATACCATTCACATAGGAGTCATAGGAACTGGTGATCGTGGGGGTGGTATGATTCCTGTATTAAATAAAATTGAAGGTATTCATGTTGCCGCTGTTTGTGATGTGTTACCCTTTCGATTGGAAAATGGGCTTTCACGAACTCAAAATAAAGCCAAGCCTTATACTAATTATAAAGCGCTGTTAAATAATAAGGATATTGATGCCGTGTTAATAGCGACACCTTTCAATACTCATGAGGCCATTGCCATAGATGCTATAGATGCTGGGAAGCATGTATATTGTGAAAAAACAATGGTTAAAGGCTTAATAGGAATAGATCGTTTGGTGAAAAAAGCATCAAAGGCAAAAACAATTTTTCAGACTGGACATCAATACCATAGTTCTACACTCTATAAACATGTTGTCGAGTTTATTAAAAAAGGAGAATTAGGCCAAATAGTGTCTTTTGAATGTCAATGGAATAGAAATGGTAATTGGCGTAGACCAGTTCCCGATCCATCTTTAGAACGTGCTATAAATTGGAGAATGTATAGAGAATATTCGGGAGGTATGGCAGCAGAACTCTGTTCTCATCAAATAGATTTTGTGCATTGGGTTCTAGGAGAAAACCCTAAAAAAATTATGGGTACAGGAGGCATAGATTTTTGGAAGGATGGGCGAGAAACGTTTGATAATATTCATTTGTTATTTGAATATCCAAGCGGCGTAAAAGCAAAATTTACGTGCTTAACGAATAATGCATTGGGAGATTACCAAATAAAAGTTCATGGAAGTAAAGGAACTATTTTATTAAACTATACCAAGGCATGGATTTATTATGAAGATGGTTATAAGAAAGAATTGGCCGATGTTGATGGGGTTTCTGGTGCAACAACAAATACTCATTTACAAGGAAAAGGAGTTCCAATAAACATATCACATATTGATCCTAGCGAACAGGCCTTAATGGATTTTAGGGATTCTATTTTAAATAATGAAACCCCAATTTCCAATATATACACAGGAGCTAATACAGCGGTTGCGGTTCAGTTATCTTTAGACGCTATGTATAATGAAAATATCCAATATTGGAAAGAAAAATATACGTATTAGAATGTAGAATCTATGATTTATAACAAAACGATGCTGCAGCTTCATGGCCTTAGGAGCTAACTTTATAGTAACACCGGTTTAAAGAGAAGATATTGCTATTGCTTGTAATAGAAGAATTAACAAGATTTTCTATTAAGCTTATCCAAGATATTAAAAGTTAATTATGGTATTTATACAAATGACTCAATAACCTTCCTGTGTTCAAGAAGGTTTTTCTTTTTTTTATGTGTGTAAATTTGTTACTTTTGGCATCAATTAAAATAACTAAAACAAAAAGATGAAAACAATAAAAATTTTAAGCTTGGTAACAATTGCTTTACTTATAGCCTCATGTAATAAAAATGGTGTTACAAATAAACCATTGAAAACAGAAATAGATTCTATTAGTTACGCTATTGGAATGGATGTAGCTAGAAATGTAAAAGCCAGCTTTACCGAGTTTGATAAAGATTTATTTATACAAGGATATGTTAATATGTCTGACTCTTCAAATATTTTAATTGAAGAAACTAAAGTTCAGCAAATTATTCAAACATATATGCAAAGAATGCAACAAGAAAAAGCTAAAAAGCAACAAGAAGAAGCTCTAAAGAAAGCTGAAGAGCAATTTGGAGAAAATAAAGCTGCAGGCGAAAAGTTTTTAGCCGAAAATATATCAAAAGAAGGTGTAGAAACAACCGAAAGTGGTTTACAGTACATTGTTTTAAAACAAGGAGATGGAGACATCCCAGAAGCAACTTCTAAAGTGAAAGTTCATTATCATGGAACTAGAATTGATGGCACTGTATTTGATAGCTCTGTAGATAGAGGAAAACCAACAGAGTTTGGAATTAATCAAGTAATCCCTGGGTGGACAGAAGGACTTCAGCTTATGAAAGTTGGATCTAAATATAAATTTTTCATCCCACAAGAATTGGCATATGGAGCTTTTCCACGTCAAGGAGGTGCCATAAAACCTTTTGATCCTTTAATTTTTGAAGTAGAACTATTGGAAATAGTTAAGTAATAATTTACTTAACGTTATAAAACAAAAGAACAGGAAGCGCATGCTTCCTGTTCTTTTGTTTTATAAGTATATTAATAGTGTGGAAAAGTACAAACATTGTAACTTTGCACAGAACCCATCTTGGTTTTTGTTTTATAGGAAATAGGAAAAACCCAAAAGGGTTCACAAATAAAAATAAGGAATATATGAGCCACAAAGCAGGTTTTGTAAATATTATAGGTAATCCTAATGTAGGCAAGTCTACATTAATGAATGCCTTTGTGGGTGAGAAATTGTCTATTATAACATCGAAGGCTCAAACCACCCGTCATAGGATTTTAGGGATTGTAAATGGAGACGATTTTCAAGTATTGTTTAGTGATACGCCAGGCATTATAAAGCCAGCTTATGAGTTGCAGGAATCAATGATGGGCTTTGTGAAATCTGCTTTTGAAGATGCCGATGTCCTAATTTATATGGTGGAAATAGGAGAGCAAGCACTAAAAGATGAAGCTTTTTTTAAGAAGATTACATCATCAAAAATACCCGTATTATTACTGTTAAATAAAATTGATAGATCAGATCAAGAAACATTGGAAACACAAGTGCAACTTTGGGCAAAAAAAGTACCCAATGCAGAGATCATTCCAATTTCGGCACTTGAAGGTTTTCAGGTAAAAGAAGTGTTTGATAGGATTATAGAGTTACTTCCAGAATCCCCACCATTTTATCCAAAAGACCAATTAACAGATAAACCAGAGCGCTTTTTTATAAATGAAAGCATAAGGGAAAAAATTCTGCTTCACTATAAAAAAGAAATCCCTTATGCTGTTGAAGTTGATACCGAAGAATTTTTAGAAGAAGAGAAAATTATTAGAATTCGTTCTGTTATTATGGTTGAACGCGAGACTCAAAAAGGGATTATTATCGGACATAAAGGAAGTGCTTTAAAGCGAGTAGGGGTTGAGGCTAGAAAAGATTTAGAAAAATTCTTTGGCAAGCAAATCCATCTGGAACTTTATGTTAAAGTGAATAAAAATTGGAGAAGCAATCAAAACCAACTAAAACGTTTTGGTTACAATCAATAAAAAAACTAATATTTTCTTCTTAATAGAGGAGCAACGTTAATTTTAAATACATATAGCATCTTTGGGGTTGTAACAGTAACCCAATATGAAATACTGTAGTAAACCATAATTTGTTATTTTCTGGTATCATTTTTTGGTTTTTTAAGTGGTGGAGAGGCTGTTCCAAATCTTGTTTTTACGAAAATATTCGAGAATGTTTGGTTTTATTGAGTTTTTAGTGAGTCGATTAATACCAATTTGAGTATAAAATGTCGTATTAAAGGCGATGTTATTTTTAAATTTAAAAACGCTGTGATTAGATTGCATAGTGTTGCTACGGAATTTATGAACAAGGCTTTTAAATTTAAAAAAGCCTGTACTCAACTTGATTGGGTAAGCGAGTCGACATGCGACATTTTATATTCAAATTGGTATCAGTCCTTTAATTTTTAAGATTAAGGAACTTTTTTGCTTTTTATAACTGTATTCATGATGTTATTTAATGCACGCATTTCGTTTTTACTGGAAGCTTTTCCAATACTGCCAGCAAAGTATAAAACAATCCAAATAATGACCATTAAGAGCATTAAGCTTACTTGTACGGCATAACTTTTATCTAAAGACAAATTAGTATAAGCCCATATTCCAAAAGCGATGAATAAGCCAGTAATTATAAAATGAAAAAACACAAACATAGTCCAAACCGTAGGGTTAGGGCCGTATAACCCATGCAGTAAACTTGAATCATCATCAATTTCTAAATGTAGCTGTGGTGACCAAAAATGCTGTTGCTCTTTAGGGAATTTAATAAAGACATGATTGTCCAATCGGGTTACTATAAGCTCAGATTACTGGGATTTTAAAGCTTCAAAATCCTTTAAAGCAGATTGGTTATTTGTATGAAGCTTAATTTTAAATCGCGGCCTTAAAACAATGTCATTAGTTGTTGGCATGTCATTAATATTATTTTAAGTACAGTAAATTACTATTTTTTTCTATAAAACATAAATAGTTTTAATCTTTATAAAAACACTTTGAGAAGACTATATTTCCTATTTTTGCAAAATATTTCAAAAGAGAAATATAAATAAAACAGCCTTAGGCTGTTGCATATCATTTTATAGATTATGAGCAATATAGTAGCTATAGTAGGAAGACCAAATGTAGGGAAATCAACTTTTTTTAATCGTTTAATACAACGAAGAGAAGCTATAGTTGATGCGGTGAGCGGTGTTACAAGAGATCGTCATTATGGTAAAAGTGATTGGAACGGGAAAGAGTTTTCTCTTATCGATACTGGTGGCTATGTATTAGGAAGTGATGATGTTTTTGAGGCTGAAATTGATAAGCAAGTTGAATTAGCTATCGATGAAGCTGATGCTATTATTTTTATGGTAGATGTTGAAAATGGTGTGACCGGTATGGACGAAGATGTTGCTAATTTACTTAGAAAGGTAAACAAACCGGTATTCTTGGTCGTTAACAAGGTTGATAATGCAAAGCGATCTGAAGATGCAGTTGAGTTTTATTCGTTAGGTTTAGGCGAATATTATAGCATTGCAAGTATAAATGGAAGCGGCACAGGAGAATTATTGGATGCTTTGGTCGATGCTTTGCCGGAAAAGGAAGAGGTTGAAGAAGAGGAGTTACCGCGCTTTGCAGTTGTTGGTCGTCCTAATGCGGGAAAATCATCATTTATTAATGCGTTGATAGGAGAAGACCGATATATAGTGACAGATATAGCAGGAACCACAAGAGATTCTATCGATACAAAATACAATCGTTTTGGTTTTGAATTTAATTTAGTTGATACAGCTGGAATACGAAGAAAATCAAAGGTAAAAGAAGATTTAGAGTTTTACTCGGTCATGCGAAGTGTTAGGGCTATAGAACATGCAGATGTTTGTCTTTTGGTTCTGGACGCCACAAGAGGATTTGATGGGCAGGTCCAAAATATATTTTGGTTGGCAGAACGTAACAGAAAAGGTATTGTCATCTTGGTTAATAAATGGGATTTAGTAGAGAAAGACCATAAATCGATGAAAGCCTATGAGAAAGCTATCAAAAAGCAAATTGAACCTTTTACAGATGTACCGATCGTATTTATTTCGGTTTTATCCAAGCAACGTATTTTTAAAGCCATAGAAACTGCTGTTGAGGTGTATAAAAACCGTTCTAAAAAAATAAAAACGAGTAAACTTAATGATGTTTTGCTTCCTATTATAGAAAACTACCCACCACCAGCTTATAAGGCTAAATTTGTAAAGATTAAATACATTATGCAATTGCCAACACCGCAACCTCAGTTTGCTTTTTTCTGTAATTTGCCACAATATATAAAAGATCCTTATAGACGTTTTTTAGAAAATAAACTTCGCGAACATTTTGATTTTACAGGAGTTCCAATAAGTGTTTATATGCGTAAGAAGTAGGGGACAGACTTTTTCACAAAAGACTTATACTCAAATTGGTATTACCCTAATTTCTTGTCGAAAATCACTTATTTTTTAATCGAAAGGAATTCCTCGAGGTTCTGCCTCGGAATTTCCATTGAACCTGCCTACCGGATTGTCATTCCCGTATAATTGCAAGATGCATGAATTCATTAATATTAAACCATTGAGTAAAACGGGAGTCTAAATAATATCATTTCGATTTTTGACCAAAAAGGTCAAAACCTTGTGAGTAATAATTGGTATAACTTCCTGCCTACCGGAAGTAGGTTTTAGGAAATAGAAAAAGTCAAGATGAGTTCATAATTGGATATTCAAGAAAGTTAACTAAATAATAACATTTTTTATGAATGATTTAAGTCTTTTTTAAGAAAATTTAAATGAGTACTGGTCTATCTTCGTTTCATTTTTTCGTAGGTACGGTATAGTATTTGTGAGAAAAAAATAATTAGTTATCAATCAAAATAGTTATCAATCAAAACCTCAATTAAAATGGGAAAAACCCTTTTCTTCTTAGTATTCTTATGCGTAACATTATCCTTTTCCCAGTCTAAAACATTTGAAATTTCAGGCACCTTAATTTCGGAGGATGAAAACCTTCCGTTAGAGTCTGCAACTGTTTATATAGAACGTGTGAAAGACAGTGCTTTAGTTGGTTATACAATAACCGATAAAAACGGTTCTTTTACTTTAGAGGATAAAACAGCAGATACGCAGTTGAATTTATTAATATCTTATGTTGGATATAAAACATATTCAAAAATCATAAAAATGGATAAAACGGAGATTAATTTAAAGACCATTACTATGCAGGTGGACGACAATGCATTGGATGAAGTCATTATAAAATCAAGAGCTCCGATGATCATTAAAAAAGATACCCTAGAGTTTAATGTGAAATCCTTTAAAACTAAAAAAGATGCCAATGTTGAAGACCTGTTAAAACAACTGCCAGGCGTAGAGGTAGAAGAAGATGGTCAAATAAAAGTAAATGGGAAACCTGTTAGTAGAATATTAGTTAACGGGAAGCCTTTTTTTGGTAATGACCCAACCATTACTACTAGAAATTTGAGCAAGGAGATTATTGAAAAAATACAGGTAGTCGATACAAAAACCAAGTCTCAGGCATTTTCTGGAGAAGAGGGTGATGATGAAAATAAAACGATTAACCTTACCATAAAAGAAGAAAATAATAAAGGGGTTTTTGGACGCGTCTCAGCAGGTGCAGGAACAGATAAAAGATATGAGTTTGCAGGGATGTTTAATCGTTTCGATAATGATCAGCGACTTAGTGTGTTGGCAGGAGGAAATAACATAAACTCGCCTGGATTTAGTTTTGGTGAAATAAGAAAAATGTTTGGAGGAGGAAACTCTCGTGGTTTTAGTGGTAATGGTTCTTTTCAAGTCGATGGACGTTCTTTTGGTGGTGGACAAGGGATTACAACCTCTAAGAATGTAGGCGCCAATTTTGCCGATAAGTTAGGAGAGAAAGTAGATTTAAGTACAGACTATTTTTATTCAGGAAGTAGTTCTGATAATGTAACATCAACGCAACGGGAAAATATATTGCCAGACTCCAGATACTTTACCAATTCAGAATCTAGATCATTTAGTGATAGTGATAGCCATAGTGCCAATATGGAGTTCGATATTGAAATTGATTCTACGCTATTGGTCAATATAGCACCAACATTTAGGCATACTAGAAACCAAACGGTTTTTTTAAGAGATGAAGCTTCTAGAGATGAGTTAAATACATTGACCAATGAATCTAATACAGAATCAACCGTAGAAACTTTTGGTAAAAACTTTAGTAACGATATTGAAGTTACAAAGCGTTTTGGCTCAAAAGGTGCTTACCTAAGCTTGGCTATAGGAAATGAAATTAGAAAAAGGGAAAGCAATGATTTTTTATTTTCCAGAACCAATATTTATGGAGATAGTCCCGATGAAATTATAAGAGATCAATTTACGGAAGGGAACAATGAAGTTAATAATTTAAATACAGATATAAATTATAACATACCCTTAATAACAAAGGGGTTGTTTTTAAATTTTGGATATAACTACAGTCGAAATGTACAAGAAGATAAACAAAGCACATTAGATAAAGATACTAATGGAGATTATACGGTTTTTAATACGGATTTAAGTACAGATTTTGAGTATATAAATGAAATACTTAGACCAAGGGTCTCGATTAGATATAGAAACAAGAAATGGTCAGCTAGATTTAATACGAGTTATTTGTATAGAAATTTAGAAAATAGAGATTTGTTAAGACCTCAATTTAGTATTAAACGTAAATTTGAAGCTATAGAATTAGGTTCTAACTTTCGTTATAGGTTTAGCCCAAAATCATCGATGTATTTTGGACATAGATTAAATAATGACCCGCCTCAATTAAGACAATTACAAGCGTTTCAAGATGTTTCTAATCCATTAAACACCATAGTGGGTAATCCCGATTTGGAGCCAACCAATAGTCATCGTATCTATATGGGTTATAATACTTTCGACCCTCAAAAAGGAACAGGTTTTTTCTCTCGTTTTAGTGCCAGTTTTATAAATAACCAAGTGGTTTCTAATACAACTATTGACGAAAATTTTGTTAGAAACACAACCTATTCAAATGTCAATGGAAATTACAGAATTAACGGGAATTTGAATTATGACAAAAAAGTTAAGCTAGATTCTTTAAGAACCTTAAAATATGGCATTGGAATTGATGGAAATAAAAATAGAACTATAAATTATAATAATGGGATCCTATATGCCAGTAACGTTATAGGTGTTTCACCTAATATTGATTTTACGTTTACATGGAAGGATCTGATGGAGTTTAGACCAAGGTACCAAATTAATTTCACTAAAAATACGTTCGGTATTGATTCCTTTAAAGATAGAGAGTTCCTGTATCATTCCCTTCATTTAAGTACAGCAACTTTTTTTCCTAAACATTTTGAATGGAGAAATGAAATACAATATAATTACAACCCTAATATTGCTGACGGTTTTCAAAAAAGCTCTTGGTTTTGGAATGCTACTTTAGCACATTCCTTGATGAAAGATAAGGCTACTTTAACACTTAAAGCTTACGACTTGTTGAAGCAAAATACAAATGCAAGACGAACTGCAAATGAGAACTTTATACAGGATTCCCAGAGTACCGTTCTAGAACAATATTTCATGTTAAGTTTTAGTTGGAAGTTTAATAGTTTGGGTGAAAAAGGAGAGGCAGATGATAGGAGATGGAGGCATGGGGTGTAGGCATTTGCCACTTTTTATGATGCTGTATAAAGTGCTGTTTGTTCCGTTAAAATAGTTTCCTACTTTTAAAGTTAGGGATTAATGTGCTATTTCCTGTTACGCCCCTTGTTTTTTTATCATTCTTTGAGAGGATAATACCAGTTTAACTTTGAAATAGCACATAATAACCGTTTCTTTTTTCCTTGATTGGGCAAAAAATAATTCAACTTTACTTATGCACGATTTCAAAGTTACATTGGTATAATAAGCAGGTCATTGTGTCGTTCTTTTTTACTAATACTCCAAAGATCAGCAACATTAATTCCACATTTTATAATGTCTTTGTGGTGAAAAGGAATCTATGGCTAAGTATGGTTATTTCGTTAGTAGGCATTTTTTAATAGACGCTAATTTTTTACTTAAAATTTTAGATCTATTGGTGTTGAAGATAAAAGATAAACCAGGTACAGTTTCCTGTTTTATATTTTTTGGTAAGTTTTTGCGATCACCAATATGATTTTCGTGTTCGGTTTTAAGTGAAATAAAAATGAGTAGAGCAGCAGTAAGGTAAAGTAATATATTTTTAATATAAAGAATTCCTCGACGCTCTGCGTCGGGGTCAGAACTGCCTTTTTTGGCAGTTCTGGGAGGGGTAAAATACAGAATTTTGGTTTTTTTTGACCTTTTTAGGTCAAAACCTGTGCTCAACTTGATTGGGTATGAAACCAGCGAAATACCTCTATGGTTCTGCCTCGAGCCTGCCTGCCGGCAAAGGCAGGGGGGATAGTTGGTTTCAAGAAATTCTTTATTTACCAGCTACCTCCAGCACCGCCGCCAGAAAAACCGCCCCCACCGAAGCCGCCGCCAAAGCCACCGCCTCCAAAGCTTCCGCCTCCAGATGAACTTCCTCCCCAACCACTAGAAGAACCTCGGTTGTAACTGCCACGGCCCATGTTACTAAGTACAATCGCTTCTAAAATATCAATGCCACTAGATCTATTGCCTCTATTGCCACCTCTTCCACCGCCACGTCTATTTTTAGATATAGAAATAAGGATGATGATAAATATAAAAATGAATATAAATATAGGTCCAACAGAAAATCCGTTTTTGGATGATTTACTAGAACCTTTATATTCACCATTTAAAACTTCAAAAATGGCATCAGCACCTTTGTTTAGCCCTCCATAATAATCATTTTGTTTAAATTCTGGAATAATAACATTTCTAACTATTTCTCCAGTAATACCTGCTGTTAGTTTGTGCTCAACACCATAACCGGGAGAAATCCAGATTTTCCGATCGTCTTTAGCTAATAAAATAAATACGCCGTTATCTTCTTTAGCTTGTCCAATACCCCATTTGTGCCCCCACCGTGGGGCTAATAAGCCAATATTTTCACCTTTGGTTGTAGGTATTATAGCAATGACTATTTGAGTAGAGGTCGTGTCAGAATATTTTATAAGCTTTTGTTCAAGGCTTTTATTTTGAGATGATGTTAATAAATTAATATAATCATAAACACTTGTTTGTTCTTTAGGGATGTCTGGAATATTATATTGTGCATGAGAACTAACAAAAGCAAAAAGTGCCATTACTAAAGTAGTGATAAGCCCTTTTGTTTTGGGTGATAACCGCATACTGAATACCGAATACTGCATACTCAAAATTTATCCTTTGGAAATTTCATTAGATAGTTCATTAACATCACCATGCCTCCAAGGGAAATAAGTTTCTAACTGTTTGCCAGCTTTTAAAACGCCTTCAGAGATGCCTTTTTTAAAGTTACCATTCATAAAATGAGATTGCATGAGGTCTTTTGTGCTGTCCCAGAAGTTATTAGGGACAACATCATTAATCCCTTTATCGCCATATATAACAAAAGATTTATCCTCGACAGCAAGATAAATTAAAACACCATTTTGCTCTTTAGTGTTGTCCATTTTGAGATAATGAAAAACTTCCATGGCACGATCAAAAATATCGCCATTTGATGTTTTTTCAATATGAACTCTAATTTCGCCAGAAGTATTTTGTTCAGCTACTCTAATAGCTTCTATGATTTCTTGTTCATCCTCTTTAGAAAGGAAATCTTCTATTTGAGACATGTACTTTTATTTAAAATCGAACTTTACGTCAACAGGTTTTTCTGCCCCCGCTTCAGCATCAAAATATGGTTTTTCATCAAAATTTAACATACCGGCTAGTAGTGAATTAGGAAATCTGTTTACGTGTTTATTATATGGCTTTATTTGTTCATTATAACGTGTTCTTGCAGTTTGAATGGTATTTTCTGTGCTAGTTAATTCATCTTGCAGTTTTAAGAAATTTTGATTTGCCTTTAGTTCGGGGTAACGTTCTACAGTTACTAGTAAACTCTTTAAAGCACCACTTAAACCTCCTTGAACTTGATTGTATTGAGCCAGTTGCTCTGGTGTGACATTTGATGGGTCAATATTTATAGAGGTTGCTTTGGCACGAGCTTCAATAACAGCCGTTAAAGTGCTCTTTTCAAAATCTGCAGCCCCTTTCACGGTATTAACTAAATTACCGATAAGATCATTTCTACGTTGATAAGATGTCTGGACATTTCCCCAAGCTTCCTTTACATTTTCATTAAGATCAACAGCGGTATTGTTAAATCCTTTTCCCCAAGAATACAGACCGATTACAAGAATTCCTATAATAATCCATGGCAAAAATTTCTTCATAATAAATAGTTTAATATAATTTGTTAATGGTTACTTATGAGACACCTAATCTTTAAAAATGTTACATAATTAAATGCCTTTTTTAGTTATGGCAATCCATTCTTAAAGATGTTGTTTTATTTTGATGAGTTGATTTTTTACATCTTCCAATTTGCTTATTATTTCATAATTAGAGAGTGTATCTTTTTTATCTTCTTTTAAATGAATTTTTGCACCTTCAAGCGTAAATCCACGTTCTTTGACGAGGTGATAAATAAATTTAAGGTTCTTTATATCTACAGGGGTGAACTTCCGATTCCCTTTGGCATTTTTTTTTGGTTTTAGAACATCAAATTCCTTTTCCCAAAAACGGATTAAAGAGGTGTTAACATTAAATGCCTTGGCGACTTCTCCAATACCGTAATAGCGTTTTTCAGGTAAATCTATATGCATTAGTCCAGTGATTGGTTTTCTAAAGAAGCATGCTCCAATAGTTTGTTAAACTCTTCAGCAGTTAAACTGCCATAGTAGAAATTTATAGGGTTAATGCGTGCACCGTCCTTCCAAATCTCATAATGCAAGTGAGGTGCTTCAGAACGCCCCGTGCTACCTACAAAACCAATTAAATCACCGCGTTTAACCTTTTGGTTTCTTCTCACATTATATTTATACAAATGCGCATATAAACTAATGTATCCAAAACCATGATCAATTCGTATATGCTTGCCATAACCGCTAGACCCTGAATCGGCACGAACAACGACCCCATCGCCACTAGCATAAATAGGTGTGCCCCTTGGTGCGGTAAAATCCATGCCCCAGTGCATTTTTCGAGCTTTGGTAAAAGGATCGGATCGCATACCATAACCAGAGGCCATTCGAGTTAAGTCTTCATTGCTTACAGGTTGTATGGCAGGAATGGCAGCCAGAAGTTTTTCTTTTTCCTCAGCCAATACGGCAATTTCATCAAGAGATTTAGATTGTACTACAATTTGCTTTTGTAGTTTATCTATTCGTTTGTTGCTTTCTATTATTAATTTGGAATTGTCAAACCCTTCTAAATCCTTATATCTATTAATACCTCCAAATCCAGCTTTACGTTGTGCTTCGGGTATCGGATTGGCTTCAAAATAAACACGATAAATATTATTATCTCTATCCTCGATGTTAGACAAAACGGCTTCGGCTTCTGCCATCTTTTTATTAAGCAACTCAAATTGTAGCTGCATATTCTGTAACTCTCTTTTTATTGCTTTTTCTTTGGGCGATTCAACATATTGACTTGCGATAAAAACAAAGATAAAAGCAAAAAAAGCACAACCTAAAATAAAAAAGGAAGCATACTTAAAAGTGGTTCTTTTTCTTCGCTCTATTTTTCGGTAAGAAAGTGATTCAGAATCGTAATAATATTTTACCTTACTCATTTCTTAAATTATACTATTTTTGCAACTAAATTGAGGTCATTTTAATCATTACATTTTATATGTAAACGAACAAACCTACAAAAAAATATTATAATCATTTAAGATTGTTTTTTATTGTAGGTTCACAATGCCCTAAATTTAAAAATAAATTATTAAGAGTAAATATAAAAATTGTTTCTAATTGAAAAGAATTTAATAGAAATAAGGTTTTAATAAAAATACATGAAGTCACAAGACATACGTTCGAAGTTTTTAAGTTTTTTTGAAGAAAAAAAGCATAGTATAGTCCCATCTGCACCTATGGTTTTAAAGGATGATCCTACCTTAATGTTCGTAAATTCTGGAATGGCTCCTTTTAAAGAATATTTTTTGGGCAATGCACAACCAAAAAACAGCCGTATTTCCGATTCCCAAAAGTGTTTACGTGTTTCGGGAAAACATAACGATTTAGAGGAAGTGGGCTACGATACATATCACCATACGCTTTTTGAGATGCTTGGTAATTGGAGTTTTGGGGACTACTTTAAAAAAGAAGCCATTGCCTGGGCCTGGGAGCTGTTAACTGAGGTTTACGGTATTGATAAGGATATATTATATGTGACTGTTTTTGAAGGGAGCAATGATGCAGATAATCTTTCAATGGATACAGAAGCTTACGATTTTTGGAAACAACACATTGCAGAAGACCGTATTTTAAAAGGCAATAAAAAGGATAATTTCTGGGAAATGGGAGAACAGGGACCTTGTGGCCCTTGTAGTGAAATACATGTTGATATCCGTTCTGCGGAAGAAAAAGCGAAAGTTCCAGGGAAAGATTTAATAAACCAGGACCATCCGCAAGTTGTGGAAATTTGGAATTTGGTTTTCATGCAGTACAATCGAAAGGCAAATGGTAGTTTGGAGGAACTTCCTGATAAACATATCGATACGGGCATGGGCTTTGAACGTTTGTGTATGGTCTTGCAAGGAGTTCAATCTAATTACGATACAGATGTTTTTACGCCTTTAATTAGGGAAATAGAAATAATTACTGAAAAGAAGTATGGTAAGCGGGAAAAAGTCGATGTCGCTATTCGTGTTATAGCCGATCATGTTAGAGCTGTAGCATTCTCTATAGCAGATGGGCAGTTACCGACTAATACGGGAGCTGGCTATGTTATTCGCAGAATTTTAAGACGTGCCATACGTTACGGTTTTACATTTCTAGGAAAAAAAGAAGCATTCATTTATAGGTTAGTTGATGTCTTGAGTAAGAAAATGGGAACAGCTTTTCCCGAATTAAAAGCTCAAAAACAGCTTATTGAAAATATTATTAAGGAAGAGGAGCAATCCTTTTTAAGAACCTTGGATCAAGGTTTGGTGTTGCTAAACAGAATCGTTGAAGAAACAAAAGGAGACACGGTATCTGGAGAAAAGGCTTTCGAGTTATACGATACTTATGGCTTTCCCATAGATTTAACAGCACTTATTCTAAATGAAAAAGGATTAAAACTTGATGAAAAAGGGTTTGAAGCCGAACTTCAAAAACAGAAGGACCGTTCGCGTGCTGCCAGTGAAATATCAACAGATGATTGGACCATTCTATTTGATGATGTAGAGGAGGAATTTGTAGGATACGATACGCTTGAGGCCAACGTTAAATTGACCCGATATAGAAAAGTTGTTTCTAAAAAGGATGGGGAAATGTATCAATTGGTATTCAATATCACACCATTTTACCCCGAGGGAGGTGGGCAAGTAGGAGATAAGGGGTATTTAGAAGATATACATGGTGATGTTGTTTATATTCTAGACACGAAGAAAGAAAACAATGTGATTATTCATTTTGCCAAAAACTTACCGGAACACATTGAAGAAACATTTAAAGCGGTTGTAGATTCAAAACAACGTTATAGGACAGAATGTAACCATACCGCTACGCATTTATTGCACCAGGCTTTAAGAGAGGTTTTGGGCACACACGTGGAGCAAAAAGGAAGCGCGGTCCACGCAAAGTATTTACGCTTCGATTTTTCACATTTTTCAAAGCTAACTGTTGAAGAGCTCCGGGATGTTGAAAATTTTGTAAATGCCAGGATCGAAGGGAAATTACCTTTAATAGAAAAAAGAAATATGCCTAAAGAAGAGGCTATAGCAGATGGAGCTATGAGTTTATTTGGCGAAAAATATGGCGATACGGTGCGTGCCGTTCGTTTTGGACAATCTATTGAGCTTTGTGGAGGAACGCACGTTAAAAATACAGCAGATATTTGGCATTTTAAAATAGTATCTGAAGGTGCAGTGGCCGCAGGGATTCGTAGAATTGAAGCTATTACCAACGATGCTGTCAAAGATTTTTATTTTGAAAATAATCGCGCTTATTTTGAAATGAAGGATTTGCTTAACAATACAAAAGAACCAGTAAAAGCTTTACAAAGTTTACAAGAGGAAAATGCCCATCTTAAAAAGCAAATAGAAGCGCTTTTAAAAGATAAAGCTAAAAATATAAAGAGTGTGCTTAAAAGTGAGTTACAGGATATTAATGGGATACAGTTTTTATCAAAAAAAATAGATTTAGATGCAGGAGGCATAAAAGATATAGCTTTTGAGTTGGGAAGTCAGTTTGATAATTTATTCCTGTTATTCGGAGCTGAGCAAAATGGGAAAGCACTGTTGTCTTGTTATATTTCAAAAGAACTGGTAGACAGTAAAGCATTAAATGCAGGCCAAGTGGTTAGAGAGCTAGGAAAGTATATTCAAGGCGGAGGCGGCGGCCAACCATTTTTTGCTACAGCGGGAGGAAAGAATCCTAACGGGATTGATGAGGCATTGGCAAAGGGTAAGGATTATTTGAATTGATCTCGCATGGTCGTTAGCAAAGGCTAAGGGTTGTTTGAATCGATCTCGCAAAGGCGTGGAGACGCAAAGTTTTGTGAATAAAAAAGAACAGGTTTTTGAGAATTATTTAGCTACAAAAATAGTTGAGTTGTTATCATATTCATATTGGTTTAGGCCCAGGCTTGTTGGAATCTGTTTATGAGGAGATTTTATTTTCTGAACTAACCGGAAGAGGATTTGAAGTAGAACGTCAAAAGAAATTGCCAGTGGTCTGGAAAGACAAAACATTAGATTTGGGATTTAGAACCGATTTAATTGTAGAGGGCAGGGTTATAATTGAAATTAAATCAGTGCAAGAAATTCCCCTGTTCATCCTAAACAATTATTGACATATCTAAAATTATCAGGATTAAAACTAGGACTACTGATTAGTTTCAACAGTCCGTTAATAAAAACAGGAATAACTAGAATAGTCAATGGTTTATAAAGATACCCTTTTTAACTTTGGGTCTCCGTGCCTTAGCGAGAAAACCCCTTAGCATCTTTACGAGAAAATAGATGAAACTACAAACAAAAATACCATTAGAAAAACAGTCTAAAAATCTAATAGACTATAAATCCAATATACTTTTATTAGGTTCGTGTTTTGTAGAAAATATTGGAAAGAAGCTAGATTATTATAAATTTCAAAACACTCAAAATCCATTTGGTATTTTATTTCATCCCAAGGCCATTGAGAATTTCATTTCACATGCTATAAATGAAAAAACCTATTTAGAAGAAGCGGTCTTTTTTCATAATGAGCAATGGCATTGCTTTCACGCACATTCAAAGTTAAGCAATACCTCTAAAGAAAATTTGCTAGATGATTTAAATAGAAATATCAAGTCAACAAATCTACAAATCAAGAAATCAACACATATTATTATCACTTTAGGAACAGCCTGGGTATATCGTTCTGTGGGCACCATGGAAATTGTTGCGAATTGCCATAAAATTCCCCAAAGGCAATTTACAAAAGAGTTGCTGTCGGTCGATGAAATTTCTAAATCAATAGCGTCTATAGTAAACATGATTAGAGGTGTAAACCCTAAAGCATCCATCATTTTTACCGTATCACCAATACGTCACTTAAAAGATGGATTTGTAGAGAATACACAGAGTAAAGCACATTTAATTTCTGCCCTTCATCAGTTTATAAATCAAAAATCGTCAACCGCCAATAGTCAATCGTTCTATTTTCCTTCTTATGAAATGATGATGGACGAACTTCGCGATTATCGTTTTTATAAAGAAGATATGGTCCATCCAAGCGAAATAGCTATTCATTATATTTGGAATCGTTTTCATGAGGTTTGGATATCTTCAAAAGCAGATAAAACAATGGAAGAAGTTAATGCCATTCAAAAAGGATTACAGCATCACCCGTTTAATTCTACTTCAGAAGCACACCAAAAATTTCTTCAAAAATTAGAATTAAAAAAAGAGGCATTACGATCTCAATTCCTACACATTTCATTCTAATAATTTTTTTAAGCATTGAACCTCTATTATAATAAATATGTAGGAGTGTGGTTAGGTTCTTTTTAAGAACAGGTCTAATTTATAGTATGGATTTTATTTTTACAAACTGTAGTTTTTGTAATATTATACTTAAACAAGGTGTTAACAAGGATGGAGAAAATATTATTACGCTTCATCTTTTTTTAATAGCGTTTTATCGATAAATTACGAATTCTTAAACTAATAATTGTAGATTTAATTCGCTATTAATCAGTTCATATTAAAACCACCAATTGTAAAAAATCAGTCAAATGATTTATGATTGGTGTTTTTTTGTAGCATGGTTTGTGTAAATTATAATGGCTCAATAAACTAGAAGTAATACCAAAAGTAAAAGCAGGTTAACTTAATATTTGTTTAACCTTAGTTTAATATAAGGGGGCTGAAAAGCCTGTATATTTGCAGTGTTAGTTTAGTTTAATTTAGTTTGCTTTAAATGCATTAGTTTAGACTTCTTATGTCGAAGAAAACTAATGTTTTTTTGTTTAAATGAAAACACGAATTCTTAGAAGCTAACAAAGCATCCACCAGCACGACCATTCTAGGCTGTGTTAAAATTGTTTTAGGCTTATAGCTAAATCCATAAAAATAACATGAACCTTCAGAGTAAAAAACCGAATTTCTTCGTTAAAAATACTCGACGTAACTTAGTTATGCCTACGCTTTTTACCTAGAACTTCAATTTTTTATATCTAAATATTCTATGCCATTTTATATCGACTTAGCTATAGTGTGAACAGGTCCTTGTAAAAATGGACATCTAAGTAAAAAAGGAATACGTAAGTATATATTGAAGAAGGTTAGTTCTAAAATATTTCTTTACTTAGCATATGCGTAAAATTCTATTTGGTGTAATAATTACTTTAATAGTCCTGTTTTCCTTTAAATATTGTGGAGATAAACAGGAAAACAAGATCGTGCTTCAAGAAAGCTCTGCACTCATTCGGGAACAAATTAAAAATGTTGGAAAATTAGTCGTAACAGAAGGACATTTTAGTGAGGTCTTTAACTATAGGAATTCCAAAGATATTTTTGGAAATTATTTTACTTCAGAAAAAAAAGCATTGGTAGTTGTTAATGCCGAAGTTACTATAGCCTATGATTTAAGCAAGATAGAATTTGAACTAGATGAAATAAATAAAACACTGACCATTTTAAGCATTCCAAAAGAAGAAATAAAAATCAATCCGGATTTGGAGTATTATGATATTCAGTCAGATTTCTTCAATCCTTTTGAAGCAAAAGATTATAATGATATAAAGAAGATCGTTAAGGCGTCACTAGGTAAAAAAATAGAAGCTTCTAGTTTAAAGGCAAATGCCAAGAATAGATTAATAAGTGAGCTCTCAAAGTTTTATATTCTAACCAATTCTTTAGGATGGATATTGAAATATGACGAAACCCATATAGCGACCCCGGAATTAATAAAAGGTATCAAACCAGAGATCCCGATTTTTCAGCGGGATTAGCCTGTCACGCAATGGGCGTAGACCAATAAAAACTTTAAAACTTTAAATGAAAGTAGAAACACGTAAAGAGGAGATTATAAAAACATCCACAATTCTTTTCCAAAAAAAAGGCTATAGTGCAGTTACTATGCGAGATATAGCTAAAGTAATGGGCATTAAAGCAGCGAGTCTATATAATCATATCGATTCTAAACAAGAAATTTTATCGAATATCATTATATCTCTGGCAGAAGAGTTTACAGACGGAATGCGGGTTATTATGAATTCAAATGATTCAAGTATAGATAAGCTAAGTAGCATAGTAAAACTTCATGTAGATATTACTTCCAGAAATACATCGGGAATGGCTTCATTAAATAACGATTGGATGCATCTTAAAGAAGATTTAGATTATTATTTAAAGTTGCGCTTGGATTATGAAGATAACATTAGGCAGATAATCGAGCAAGGCATTTTAAACGATCAACTTCAAGATTCCAATGCAGAAGTGATGCTGTTTTCAATGTTATCTACCTTGCGCTCATTGTATATATGGATTCCGAGCAAGGAAGATTTAAACCCATTGGAACTGGCCAAAAACCTTAACAAAGTTTTATTAACGGGAATTATTAAATAGTTTATCTATTTTTTTTGTAAATTTGTCATGTAAACTAACAATTGTTAGTTAGGTTGTTTTTTAGAACTTAAATAATATATGGCAGAGTTTTATAGCATAAAAGTGGCTGATGTCTATAAGGAAACAAAGGATACTTCTGTAGTCGTTTTTGATATTCCAGAGCATTTAAGAGATACATTTAAATTTATCCAAGGGCAGCATCTTACATTAAAAAAAGAGATTAATGGTGAAGATGTGCGTAGATCGTATTCTTTATGTTCAAGCCCCATAGATAATGAGTGGAAAGTGGCCATTAAGCAAATTCCAGGAGGTGTATTTTCAACATATGCCAATACAGAACTTAAAGCCGGGGACACATTAGAAATCATGGAACCTTCGGGCAATTTTTATGTAGATATTGATGCCTCCATCCCTAAAAATTATATTGGATTTGCTGCAGGAAGTGGCATTACGCCCATGCTATCCATAATTAAAACGCATTTAGAACTTGAGCCTAATAGTACATTCAAGCTGTTTTACTTGAATCGAACGGCAAAATCGATTATCTTTAAGGAAGAAATAGAGCAACTCAAGAATACGTTTTTTCAAAGGTTCCATACGTTCCATTTTTTAACAAAAGAACAAAGGGACATTGAGTTTTTAAATGGAAGGTTTACAAAGGAAAAACTACAAATATTAACCAATACATTTATTGACATAGCAGATACCAATGACTGCTTTATCTGTGGACCACAGGACATGATTTTCTTAATTCGTGACGCGTTGCAAGGTGCTGGTTTAGAAGCATCTAAAATACATTATGAGTTATTTTTCTCTGGAAGCACAGACAAAGATAATAAGCACATTATCGAAGTATTAGAACATAAAGCAGAAGGAACGGCAGTCACTATTATTGATGGAGGAAAAGAGTTTCAATTCATTATGGGAGATGACTATGATAATCTTCTTGATGGAGCCTTGGCGGCAGGAGCCGATTTGCCTTTTGCATGTAAAGGAGGTGTTTGCAGTACCTGTAAGTGCAAAGTTATTGAAGGGACTGTTGAGATGAAAATTAACTATGCACTTGACGAGAAAGAAGTTGCTCAAAATCTGGTATTAAGTTGCCAGGCAGTTCCAACAAGTGAAAAGGTAATGGTCGATTTTGATGTGTAATAAAAAACAATTCACTAATAACTGAAAAAAATGAGTGAAGCAGAAATAAAGAATTTAGAAGAAGCATTTGAAGCACGTATAGAACGCGACGAAAAAATTGAACCTAAGGATTGGATGCCGGAGAAATATCGTCAAACCCATATTAGGCAAATGTCGCAACACGCCCATTCTGAAATAATAGGCATGCTTCCAGAAGGCAATTGGATTTCTAGAGCCCCGTCTTTAAGAAGGAAAGTAGCGTTATTGGCTAAAGTTCAAGATGAAGGGGGACATGGCTTATATTTATATAGTGCTACCGAAACCCTAGGGATTACCAGAGACGAATTGTTTGAGCAGTTACATTCAGGTAAGGCAAAATACTCTAGTATTTTTAATTATCCGACCTTGACCTGGGCCGATATAGGCGCTATAGGCTGGTTGGTAGATGGTGCTGCCATTATAAATCAAGTGCCTTTATGCAATACGTCTTTTGGACCTTACGCAAGAGCTATGGTAAGAGTGTGTAAAGAAGAGAGTTTCCACCAGCGACAAGGTTATGAAATTATGGTGAAGCTAGCTAAAGGAGCTCCTGAACAAAAAGAAATGGCTCAAGATGCATTGAACCGTTGGTGGTGGCCATCATTAATGATGCTTGGACCAACAGATAACCAATCGGTACATACGGCGCAGTCTATGAAATGGAAATTAAAGCGTAAAACAAATGACGAATTGCGCCAACAATTTATTGATCAAACGGTACCGCAAGCAGAACTTATAGGTTTAAAAGTTCCAGATGAAAATTTAAAATGGAACGACGCTAAAAAAGGTTATGATTTTGGTGATATAGATTGGGACGAATTCTGGCAAGTTGTAAAAGGTCACGGACCATGTAACAAAGAACGTATGACTGCAAGGGTTAGTGCTTGGGAAAATGGCCAATGGGTTAGGGATGCAGCTATGGCACATGCAGAAAAGCAGGCAGCCTCTTTGCAAAAAGAGGTCTCATAATAAAATAAAAAATAAGTTTAATTAATAAGATACCCACTTTTGTGGGCAATACTATGAAAAAAGAATGGCCACTTTGGGAAGTATTCGTAAGAAGTAAAAACGGATTGGAACATCGTCATTTTGGAAGCCTGCACGCAGCAGATGCGGACATGGCTTTGGAAAATGCAAGGGATGTTTATACAAGAAGAAAAGAAGGTGTTAGTATTTGGGTTGTTGAGTCTAAAAACATTACAGCCTCTAATCCAAAGAACAATGGTGAATTATTTGAGCCAGCTCAAGATAAAGTATATCGTCATCCAACATTTTATGTGTTGCCTGATGAGGTAAAGCATATGTGAAACTGAAACTGAACTTGAAATCGAAGTTGAACTTGAATTTGAACTTGAAAAATGATAGATAAATATGAACAGAGATATTTCAACTTCAATTTCGACTTCAACTTCAATTTCAACATCAACTATAAAATAAGATGAAAGAGAATTTATATAATTACATATTGGGTATCGCTGATAATTGTCTGATTTTAGGACAAAGATTGGGCGAATTGTGTGGACATGGACCAAGCTTGGAAACAGACATTGGTTGCACGAACATTGCTTTAGATTTACTAGGACAGGTACGTAGCTATTATCAATACGCAGCTCAGGTTGAGGGAGCGGGTAAAACTGAGGATGATATTGCGATGCTACGCCCAGAAAGAGGCTATTTTAATACCTTATTGGTGGAGCAGCCCAATACGGATTTTGCCTATATAATGGCAAGACAATTTTTGTTTGATGCTTATCATTATATGTTTTTACAGGAACTTAAAAATAGTAAGGATGAAACTTTAGCTGCCATAGCAAATAAGTCTATTAAAGAAGTGTCTTATCATTTACGTTTTTCTACAGATTGGATAATACGTTTAGGAGATGGCACCGAAGAAAGCCATGAACGTATGCAAGCCGCAGTAAATAGCTTATGGACATATACAGATGAGCTGTTCCATCAAACAGAAGCAGATAAAGTTATGATATCCCAAGGGGTAGGTGTAGAAACGGCTAACTTAAAAGAAGCTTATTACGGTAAAGTATCAGAAGTTTTAGAAAAAGCAACCTTATCGGTTCCGGAATCAAAATATTTTCAAAAAGGAGGAAAACAGGGTATTCATACAGAACATATGGGCTATTTGTTAGCAGATATGCAATATATGCAACGCGCATATCCTAATATGGAGTGGTAAAGCCCTCCTTAATCCTTCCAAAGGGAGGAGATTTGATTATGAATAAATTTAAGTATTCAAACAAAAAACAAATTAATTTCCGAATAAAGATCAGAAGGATTAGGGAAATGAAGATTAACAATTAATAAAATCATTGCAACAAGAACTAAAAACATGAATTAAGGTATTTCGATTTCAACTTCGATTTCAATTTCAAAAAATATGAACTTGAGGCTGAAATCGAAATTGAACTTGAAATCAAATCTGAAGTTGAAAAATGATGAGGAATAAATTTAAAGACATACCATATTCGAGTAAGAGTCCTTCCCCTTTGGGGAAGATAGATGGGGCTTTAATTCCCATTCTAGCCCAGGTTTCAGACCCGGAAATACCGGTACTGTCAATTTTAGATATGGGTGTTGTTCGTTCTGCTAAAATAGTTAATGGCGAAGTTTTAATAAAAATAACACCAACATATAGTGGTTGTCCAGCAATGGATGTGATTGCAGATGATATTAAATTAGCATTAAAACAAGCTGGTTTCGAATCAAAAATAACATTGGTTTTATCTCCAGCATGGACCACGGATTGGATTACCGAAAAAGGAAAGCAAGCGCTTGAAAATTATGGAATAGCAGCGCCTTTAGAAGCAAATGCAGATAAAGAAGCCTTATTGGAAGGTGAAAAATTGGTAAAATGTACTAATTGTGGTTCAAAAAACACCACATTGGTGAGTCAATTTGGTTCAACGGCATGTAAAGCATTGTTTAAATGTGAAGACTGCCAGGAACCCTTTGATTATTTTAAGTGTTTAAAATGACAACTTGATGTCACCCTGAGCGCAGTCGAAGGGTCTCATCAAACAAAAGTGAAGTTAAAAAAACTCCAGCTGGGGTTTATCTCGAGCGGAGTCGAAAGACAAGAATAAAGGTATGAGCAATTCAATTCTTTTAAAAATTGAAAATAATATAGCGTACATAACGCTTAATAGACCAGAAGTCTTTAATAGTTTCAATCGTGAAATGGCTTTGAATTTACAAAGCGTCTTTGATGATTGCGAGAAAAATGATGCTATTAGAGCCATAGTTTTAACAGGGAACGGAAAAGCATTTTGCGCTGGTCAAGATTTAAAAGAAGTCACCTCCCCAGAATTGAACCCGGGATTCAAAAAAATACTGGAAGAGCATTACAATCCAATAATTCTAAGAATAAGAAATATAGAAAAGCCAATTATTGGAGCCATCAATGGCGTGGCAGCAGGAGCAGGAGCAAACATTGCTTTAGCATGTGATGTCGTTATAGCAGACGAAAAAGTGAATTTTATTCAGGCATTTAGCTTAATAGGCTTGATTCCTGATAGCGCAGGAACCTTCTTTTTACCAAGATTAATCGGGTTTCAAAAAGCATCTGCATTAGCTATGTTAGGAGATAAGGTAAGTGCTGAAGAAGCAGAACGTTTAGGGATGATTTACAAATGGGTACCATCCGATGTGTTTTCAGAAACCGTTAAAAAGACAGCTTCTAAAATGGCAAATATGCCAACAAAAGCATTAGGTTTAATTAAGAAAACACTAAACCAATCGCTAACTAATAATTTAAAAGACCAGTTGGCATTAGAGTCAAAACATCAAATTGAAGCGGCAGGAACTGAAGATTATGCAGAAGGGGTGGCCGCTTTTATTGAAAAACGCCAACCAAACTTTAAAGGCAAATAACAGTTTTTGTCACCTTGAGTACTTTGGCTGCGCTTGGTATAAACTAAAGTCGAAAGGTCTCATTATCGATAAAATAAACATGAATAAAGAATTTCTTATACAAGTACACAATCGTGTGAAACCATTCATTCACGAGACCCCTGTGCTCACCTCTCAATTAATTGATGAGATGGTCGGTGCCCATGTCTATTTTAAGTGCGAGAATTTTCAAAAAATGGGTGCTTTTAAAATGAGAGGCGCTACCAATGCTGTTTTGAGTTTAACAGAAGAAGAAAGAAATAAGGGGGTCGTAACACATTCTTCTGGTAATTTTGCTCAAGCATTGTCATTGGCGGCAAATAAAATAGGAGTCAACGCCTATATAGTCATGCCAAAGAATGCGCCCCAAGTAAAGAAACATGCGGTAAAAGGCTATAAAGGAACTATTATTGAAAGTGAGTCTACGCCCATGGCCCGTGAAAAAATGGCCGAAAAAGTGAAACAGGAAAAAGAAGCTATTTTTCTTCATCCTTCAAACGACCATAATGTCATTTATGGGCAAGGAACTGCCGCTATCGAATTGTTGGAAAAGCAACCACAATTGGATTATATTTTGACGCCTGTTGGTGGTGGTGGACTTATTGCGGGAACAGCTTTAGCTGCAAAATATTTTTCTGAAAAATGTAAAGTTATAGGAGGTGAACCTAAAAATGCAGATGATGCTTTTCGATCCAAAAAAAGCGGAAAAATAGAGTATAATGAATCTGCCGATACCATTGCGGATGGTTTACGAACACACCTCGGAGATAAAAACTTTCCCATCATTAAAGCAGACGTAGAACGCATTATTTTAGTTGAAGAAGAAGAGATTATAGAGGCTATGAAGCTTGTTTGGGAACGCATGAAAATAATTATTGAGCCTTCAAGTGCTGTAGCATTTGCGGCTTTATTAAAAGAAAAAGAACAATTTAAAAATAAAGAAGTTGGAATTATTATATCTGGCGGAAATGTAGATGTAACGAATTTACCATTTTGATTGACGATTTTAGATTGAAGATTTATGAATTTTGAACTAAAAACAACATATATGAGGCCTAATCAGTTGGAGGAAAGATTGATTCGATTTTCTATTGATATCATTTTATTGTGTAAAACAATAGATAAGTCTTTTGCATCAGAGCATCTAGCTAAGCAATTAATAAGGTCGGCTACATCTTCCGCTTTGAATTATGGAGAAGCCAGAAGTGGAGAATCAACAAGAGATTTTTTACATAAAATGAAAATTTGTTTAAAGGAACTAAGAGAGTCGTTTGTTAATCTGAAAATTCAGAAAGGCTCAGGTACTCTTTTAGATTCAGACACATTAAAAAAAATATTAAAAGAGAACGATGAGTTGATTTCTATTTTTGTTTCAAGTATTAAAACAGCATCAAACAAGTTAAAAGCATAATTGAATTATGTTAAATCAACAATCAACAATCAACAATCGATAATCGTCAATCATTAAAAACAGTATCAAACAAGCTTAAATCTTAGTTTTGAATATGTCAAATCAACAATCAAAAATCGACAATCGACAATCCCAAATCACTAGAGTGGGCATTATTGGTGCCGGAACCATGGGAAGCGGCATCGCTCAGGTTGCTGCCACTGCTGGTTGTCAAGTGAAATTATATGATACTAATAAGGCCGCTTTAGATAAAGTAGAAATGGCTTTAGAAAAAATATTGACACGCTTAATTGAAAAGGGACGTATCAATGCCGAAGAGAAATTAAGAATTCAAAGCCATATTCAATATGTTGATAGTTTGAAAAGCTTGGGAGATTCAAATCTCATCATTGAAGCCATTATTGAAAACATAAATATAAAAAGGCAGGTGTTTTTGGAATTAGAAAGCTACGTTGCCGATGATTGTATTATTGCATCAAACACTTCAAGTTTGTCCATCGCCTCTATTGCCGCATCATTAGAAAAATCAGAACGTTGTATTGGCATTCATTTTTTCAATCCGGCACCATTAATGAAATTGGTTGAGGTGATTCCTGCGATTCAAACATCTAAAGATGTTTTAGATACATCTGTTGCAATTATTTCCGATTGGAAAAAAACGGTAGCCATAGCAAAAGATACCCCTGGTTTTATAGTAAATAGAGTAGCGCGTCCATTTTATGGAGAAGCATTAAGGATTTATGAAGAAGGTTTAGCGGATTTTGCAACGATTGATCACAGTTTAAAAACATTAGGAGGTTTTCGTATGGGACCATTCGAATTAATGGATTTTATAGGAAACGATATAAATTATACCGTTACAGAAACAGTATTTACAGCATTTTACTTTGACCCAAGGTACAAACCCGCATTTACACAAAAGCGATTTGCAGAAGCCGGTTATCTAGGGAGAAAGTCTGGAAAAGGGTATTACAATTATGACGAAAACGGTAAACGTGTCATTCAGAGCGATAGCGAAGAATCTCAAAATAATGGGATAGCAGAAGTTATATTCAATCGTGTTTTAGTGATGCTCATCAATGAAGCAGCAGATGCCTTGTTTTTAAATATTGCTTCGGCCAAAGATATAGACCATGCTATGACCAAAGGCGTTAATTACCCTAAAGGGCTATTAGCTTGGGCAGACGAAAAAGGCATTGATTGGTGTGTTGAAACCATGGACAATTTATACAATGAGTATCATGAAGATAGATACCGTTGCAGCCCGTTGCTAAGGAAAATGAAAAAGGAGGGTTTGAGGTTTTTTAAATAGGCATTAGGTAATAGGAAATAGGTATTAGGAAATAGTATTAGTATGACTAGCAATTATCATTTTAAGTTTGAGGATTTAAAAGTTTATCAAAAAGCTATGGATTTTGGTGAATTAGTTGATGGGCTCGTTAGAAAATTTCCTAATCATGAGTTATATGCTTTATCATCCCAATATAGAAGAGCGGCAGATTTAATTGCTTTAAATATTACTGAAGGATATCCAGGTTCTGATGCACAATTTGTTAAACATTTAAACCATTCGATTTATAGTGCAAACGAATGTGTAAGTTGTAGTACAAAGGCTAAAAGACGATTATATATTAATTTTGAAGAAGATGAAGAGAACAGAAGGTTGCTATCTGAATTAACAAATATGCTGTCTTCATTAAGAAATAAAATTTTAGAAAGAAATCAACAAACTAATCCCTAATTCCTAATCCCTAATACCAACAGAAATGCCTTTAAACGGAGAACAAATACCATATAAAATGTTAAATCAAGATGCCTATAGCCAATGGCTGGGTATTGAGATTTTAGAAAGTGAGATAGGACGAGTAAAAATAGCGATGACTATTCGTAGGGAAATGTTGAATAGCATGAACTATGCGCATGGAGGTATTAGCTATTCGTTAGCGGATACAGCATTTGGGTTCACATCGAATACTCATGGGAAATATGCCGTATCTATTGAAACAAGTATCAATCATATAGAAGCTCTTAACGAAGGAGATTATTTGGTTGCCGAATGTGTTATTGAAAAAGTAAATAACAAATTAGGCTTTAATGTGGTAGAAGTAAAACGGGGCGAAGAACTGGTGGCACTGTTTAAAGGTGTGGTTTATCGTACTCAAAAGGATTGGGAAGAGTAGGATTGAGGATTGATGATTGACGATTGACGATTGATGATTTAAGAATTTAAAAAAAATCAACAGGCATAAATAATTAAAAAACTAAAAAATAAGATGTAGATTAAATGATAAAATGAATTTGAACAAATCAAAAATCAGCATTCAGAAATCTACAATCAACAATCAATATGGAAGCATATGTTATTAAAGAAGTTGTTTATCGTACTCAAAAGGATTGGGGAGAGTAGGATTGATGATTGACGATTGAGGATTGATGATTTAAGAATTTAAAAAAAATCAACAGGCATAAATAATTAAAAAACTAAAAAATAAGATGTAGATTAAATGATAAAATGAATTTGAACAAATCAAAAATCAGCATTCAGAAATCAACAATCAA
>NZ_JAQZAT010000017.1 GCF_028736925.1 Flavivirga sp. 57AJ16
ACGCATGTCTTTTGTGTTTTTAATTCTCTTTTTCCTCGCTAATCAAATGAAAATTATCAAATGGAAGAATTAAAAACAAAAAATAGCATCAAAATTTAATTAAGGATGCTATTTTCTGAATGCGCCTTTCGGAACTACACTACTCTCCCATTGCTGCCATTACAGAAGCAGATAAGCGTTTGTAGGTGCCGTTTTCCAATCGTGATCTAATAGCCTCAAAAGCGGCCAAAGTTTCAGAAACGTCTTCTAAAGTATGTGTTGCCGTTGGTATTAATCTTAACAGAATTAACCCTTTAGGTATCACGGGGTAAACAACTATAGAGCAGAAGATTCCGTAATTTTCGCGTAAATCCCTAACTAAGGCCATAGCTTCTGGAATACTTCCTTTTAAATATACAGGCGTGACACAGCTTTGAGTCGTTCCTATATCAAACCCGCGATCTTTTAATCCAGATTGCAGAGCATTTACATTTTCCCAAAGCTTATTTTTAAGTTCTGGCATGGTTTTAAGCATTTCCAAACGCTTTAAAGCACCAGCAACCAATTGCATTTGCAATGATTTTGCAAACATTTGAGAGCGCAAGTTGTATTTTAAGTAATCTATTATTTCTTGATCTCCTGCAATAAAGGCTCCTGTACTCGCTAATGATTTAGCAAATGTTGCAAAATAGACATCAATATCGTCTTGCACCCCTTGCTCTTCTCCTGTTCCTGCTCCTGTAGCGCCTAATGTACCAAAACCATGGGCATCATCAACAAATAATCTAAAATTATATTTCTGTTTTAGAGCCACAATCTCTTTTAATCGTCCTTGCTCTCCTCGCATTCCAAACACCCCTTCAGAAATAACCAAAATGCCTCCTCCGGTTTGCTCGGCCATTTTTGTAGCTCTGTCTAAGTTTTTTTCTAAACTTTCAACATCATTATGCTTATAAGTAAATCGTTTGCCCATGTGCAAACGAACCCCGTCAATAATACAGGCATGCGCATCTACATCATAAACAATAATATCGTCCTTAGATACTAAAGCATCTATAGTGGATACCATACCTTGATACCCGAAATTTAATAGATATGCTGCTTCTTTACTTACAAAGGATGCTAACTCATCTTGTAATTTTTCATGCAAATCCGTATGTCCAGACATCATTCTAGCTCCCATAGGGTAAGCAGAACCATATTGAGCAGCAGCTTCTGCATCTACTTTTCTTACCTCTGGATGATTAGCCAACCCTAAATAATCATTAATACTCCAAGTAATAACATCTTTTCCTCGAAATTTCATCCGGTTGGAAATTTCTCCTTCTAATTTAGGAAATACAAAGTAGCCTTCGGCTTGGGATGCCCATTTACCTAATGGCCCTTTGTCCTTATAAATCTTTTCAAATAAATCCTTCATTTATTATAATCTTATAGCTATTAAAATTAAGACATAACTACCTAGAAGTAGTTGCTTTTGAGGGAAAACAAAAACAAATTGTAATGTTTAAGCATATTTCATGAAAGCTTTCTGTCCTTAAAGTTAGTTATTGCAAAATTAAATATTTATATGGTTTGAGCATAATTTTTACAGCTCAATTATTAATAAAATAAAAGCCAGTAAACCCTTGGGTAAGCTCAATGTTATTAAGTTAAGGCCGTAATGTCAGTCTGAGCGCAGTCGAAGACCAATTGGAGTTCTAGTTTTTATTAGCATTTCGACTGCGCTCAATGTGACAAAAAAAGAACAAATTACCTTAACTTAATAACATTGGGGTAAGCCCTACCCCAAAAAATCGCCCCATAGGTCAAGGTATCAAACCTAGGATTCCGCTCTAGATATTGAAATACTAAAAACTTGTTCAGCACATGGAGCGGGGTTAACCTGCCATACCAAAGGCACGGGACGACTAATCTGTTTTAAACATATTGCTTCGCCGCTTTTACCACGCAATAGGCGTGGGACTAATAAAAAAAGAGATAATTCTTTGCCTTTATAACAAAACACCATCTCTTTTTTTTAAAAACAATATTTTAGACTATTTTATATATTCTATTTTCTGTACTGCAACTTCATTTTTACTATCAAAAAAGCCTTGCTCGTTCATCCATTTATCGCTGTACACCTTACTCATATATCGAGACCCATGATCTGGGAAAATAACCACAACGTTATCTCCTTTTTTAAATGTATCTAGCTCTCCTAATTGTAGAATAGCTTGTATAGCTGCTCCAGAGGTATAACCAACAAACAGCCCTTCGCTTTTGGCTATTAGCCTAGCTGTATGGGCACTTTCTTCATCTGTTACTTTCACGAACTCATCAATAACATCAAAATCTGTAGCCGTTGGAATTAAATTCTTTCCTAGTCCTTCAATTCTGTATGGATAAATCTCCTTTTCATCAAACTCCCTGGTTTCATGATATTTTTTAATAACAGAACCAAAAGCATCGACCCCTATAACTTTAATGTTAGGATTTTGCTCTTTTAAATACCTTGCTGTACCCGAAATTGTACCGCCAGTTCCACTACAAGCAACAAGATGTGTTATTTGGCCTTCTGTTTGATTCCAAATTTCCGGACCCGTAGATTTGTAATGCGCATCGATATTTAACTCATTGAAATATTGATTGATGTAAACGGAGCCTTTTATCTCTTCATGTAGGCGTTTTGCTACTTGATAGTATGATCTGGGATCGTCTGCACTTACATGTGCTGGGCACACATAAACTTTAGCTCCCATAGTCTTTAACATATCAATTTTATCTGCTGAAGATTTAGAACTTACAGCCAAAACACAATCGTATCCCTTTATAATACTAACCATAGCGATACTAAATCCCGTATTGCCCGATGTTGTTTCTATAATAGTATCTCCTGGTGACAAGATGCCTTTTCGCTCTGCTTGCTCTATAATGTAAAGTGCTATTCTATCTTTTGAAGATTGTCCTGGATTAAAAGATTCTACTTTTGCGTAAAAGTTCCCTTTAAACTTAGAGGCTATTTTATTAAGTTTAATAAGTGGGGTCTGACCTATTAAATCTAATACATTATCAAAAACCTGATTTTTGTGTTTCATAAATGCTTTTTATAAGCTTAGGTAATATTACTAAAAATATTTGTAACCTAAAACCTGACAAAAATAAAACATTTTTTTAGATTACCTATTAATTCCTTCTAAATCTAATAAAAAGGCATATTCCAACGCCACTTCTTTTAAGCTTTCAAAACGGCCGGAAGCACCTCCATGCCCAGAATCCATGTCTATATGAAACAATAACTTATTTGCATCTGTTTTCAGCTCTCTTAGCTTCGCAACCCATTTTGCCGGCTCCCAATATTGTACTTGCGAGTCGTGCAAACCTGTAGTAACCAATAGGTTTGGATATGATTTAGCCTCTACATTATCATATGGGGAATATGATTTCATGTAGTTGTAATAATTTACATCATTGGGATTCCCCCATTCATCGTACTCCCCCGTTGTTAGCGGAATACTATCATCGAGCATCGTCGTCACTACATCTACAAAAGGAACAGCTGCTAAAACCCCATTATAAAGTTCAGGATTCATATTAATGATAGCTCCCATTAATAAACCTCCGGCAGAGCCTCCATAGGCATATAAATGTTTGTTTGATGTATATTTTTGTTCTATTAAATATTTTGAACAATCAATAAAATCATGAAATGTATTTAATTTAGTGAGTAATTTTCCATTTTCGTACCAGGTCCTCCCTAAATACTCGCCACCACGAATATGGGCAATAGCATAAATAAACCCTCTATCCAATAAACTTAAACGAATACTGGAAAAGGAAGGATCTATAGTTGAACCATAAGAGCCGTAAGCATATTGTAATAACGGGTTTGTGCCATCTAACTTTATACCTTTTCTATAGACTAAAGAAATGGGCACTTTTGCACCATCCCTTACTGTTGCCCAAACGCGCTTGGATTCATAATTGTTTTCATCAAATTTGCCTCCTAAAACAGCTTGCACTTTCCTTACTTCTTTTTGCTTGGTTGTAAAATTATAATCGATCACAGAATTAGGAGAGGTCAATGAACTAAAACTATAACGCAAAACGTCACTATCAAAATCGGGGTTGTTGCCAATATTTACAGTGTAAGTTTCCGAATTAAAAGGCAGGTTATAATCTTCTGTTCCATCCCAATTTATTATTCGCAAATTGTTAAGCCCGTTTTCCCGTTCATTGACCACCAAATAATCTTTAAAAATCTCAATATCTTCCAATAAAACGGTTTCTCTATGCGGTATAACTTCTTGCCAGTATTGCTTATGGGTAGCTGTTTCCTCTGTTTTAAGCAACTTAAAGTTTGTTGCACCATCACTATTAGTCATGATATAAAAATGATCCTTAAAATGGGATATATTATACTCTAGTTCGTGAATCCGTTCTTGAAAAACCTTAAAATCACCATCTGGGTTATCCGTATTTAAAAATCTATATTCAGTAGTCAGCGTACTCGAAGACCCAATAATAATATATTTTTTTGATTTTGTTTTATATACAAATGTGTTAAAGGTTTCATCTGCTTCATAAAAAACTTCAATATCTTCTTTTACATCTGTATGTAATTTGTGCTTAAAAATTTTATGGGAACGCAACGTCACTTCATCCCTATTGGTATAAAACAAGGTTTTATTGTCATTTGCCCAAGTCGCACTCCCCGTTGTATTCAAAATTTTATCTGAATAAATCTCACCTGTGACCAAATTTTTTATCTGTATAGTGTATTGTCTTCTACTAACAATATCGGTAGAAAATGCCGCTAATGTATTATCTGGACTTATAGCGATCCCTCCCAGCATAAAATAGGCATGTTCTTTGGCCATTTCGTTACAATCAAACAAAATTTCTTCGGGGGCATCTAAACGTTCCTTTTTACGTACATAAATTGGATACCCTTTATCTTTTTCAAAACGTGTTATGTACCAGTAACCGTTTAATTTATATGGCACAGAAGCATTATCCTCCTTTATTCTACCCTTCATTTCTGCAAAAAGTTCTTTTTGAAAGGTTTCTGTATGCTGCATCATACTCTTGGTATAATCATTTTCAGCATTTAAGTGATCTATAACTTCGGGGTTTTCTTTATTATTCAACCAATAATAATTATCAATGCGTAAATCGCCGTGAATTGAGAGTTCTTTCTCTTTTTTGGTAGCTACTGGCGCCTGGATTTGAATGGTTTTTTCCAATGTAGGTGAATTTATTCTTAAAATTTAAGCTGTCAAAAATAGAAAAATTAAATAGCTTTGCAGTACAATAATCAATTTATAAAAATTATGCTTGGAGATATGATGAACATGATGGGCAAACTTAAAGAAGCCCAGAAAAAAGTGGAAGAAACCAAAAAACGTTTGGATACAGTTTTAGTCGATGAAAGCAGTAGTGACCATAAACTTAAAGTAACACTTACAGCAAACAGAACCATTAAGTCCATTGAAATTGATGACGAATTACTTGATGATAAAGAGCAACTGGAAGATTATCTCATCCTCACCTTGAACAAAGCTATTGAAAAGGCTACAAAAATTAACGAAACAGAGTTAGCTGCTACTGCTAAAGAAGGCATGCCCAATATTCCAGGAATGGACATGTTTAAATAATAGCCTGCAAAGTACTTAGCAAGGTATCGTGCATGGTATCGGTATAGTCTAAATGTGTGACCATTCGTAGTTTATTGCTTCCCATACTAATTATGTGAATGTCCTTATCTACCAGTTTTTGCACGAAAGCATTTTCATCTACACCTCTATCCAATTCAAAAATAACAATATTGGTCTCAATAGGCTCAACGGTTTTAATAATGGATAACCCAGAAAGAACCGCCCCTACCTCCTTAGCTTTTTTATGATCCCCAGCCAGTCTTTCAACATGATTATCTAAAGCATACAGCCCAGCTGCAGCTAAATAACCGGCTTGACGCATATTACCCCCAAAAATCTTTCTAATACGTATGGCATGCTTCATAATTTCAGGGCCGCCCACCAAAATAGATCCTATGGGACATCCCAGACCTTTACTTAAGCATACCGAAATAGTATCAAAAACACCCCCATATTGCTCGGTGGTTTCGTTTTTGGCTACGAGTGCATTCCATATACGTGCACCATCCAAATGTAGCCCAAGATTATTGTCGTTACAAATAGCTCTTATTTTTTTTATCTCATTAAAATCCCAACAGGCCCCTCCTCCTTTATTCGTGGTGTTTTCAATGGCCACCAAACTTGTTTGACTGTAATAATAGGCATCCGGATTGATAGCGTCTATCACTTGTTCTGCGTTAAACATGCCCCTGCCCCCATCTATTAGTTTACAAGAAATACCACTATTAAACGATGCACCTCCAGACTCATAATTATAAATATGGGCATACTTATCACAAATGACCTGGTCTCCTGGGTTTGTGTGTAATTTTAATGCTGTTTGGTTCGCCATGGTCCCACTGGGGAAAAACAAGGCATTACTTTTCCCAAACATATTTGCCACACGCTGTTCCAATGCATTAACTGTGGGATCTTCCCTAAACACATCGTCTCCAACTTTTGCCTGCATCATGGCATCTAGCATGTCTTTTGTTGGTTTTGTTACGGTATCGCTTCTTAAGTCTATAGTCATCAATTATACATCTACTAGTTTTAAAATTTGCGTTAAATCTTTAATTTTATACTTAGGCAGATACTCTCCAGGCAAGTCAAAATTTTGTTCATGGATATTTAAGCCTTTATTCAATAAGCAGATAGTTGTCCACCCTAACATATTTGGACTAATAAAATCCTTTTTTAAATTGTCTCCAATATAGTAATATTCCCCCTCACCAAAGGTTTTTTCAAAATACTCATAATTTTTGATGTTTGGTTTTTCACTACCAAATTCTTCAGACACCATAATTTCTGAAATAAAAGCATCAAGGTTTAGGGCTTTTATCTTATTTCTTTGCTGAATACTTCTCCCATCCGTTATAATACCCATATTCACACCTTTCAACTTTAAATATTTTAGAACATCCAGATTTTCTTGTTTTAGCACGATATTGGGTTGGTGGCTCCTATAGATATCCAATAATTCATGAAGCTGAAACGAACAATGGTATTTTTCAAGGATCACCTCAAAAACATTAAGCTTAGCATGATATAGTTGTAACATGTCATGATATACAACTGTTTTTTCTACATCAGAATTTGAGACTATTTGTGATGCAATTTCATTGAATGCGGATTTTAAAAAATCAATTTCATTATATAAAGTATCATCTAAGTCAAAAACTATAACTTTATTAGTCTTTATGGTCATGCACTAAAATTTCATTATCATGCCTAAGCATCAAGAGGTTTTTTTCCCAATCCTCAAAATAAGGTATTTCTTCGTTAAGAAAATATTCTTGAATTATCCATTTAGGGAAATTTCCTCCTGCCATATATGAAAGCGGAAATCCTCCTCCAAATCTTGGATTGATCTCAATACCCGTTACCTGCTCTGTTTCTTTGTGAAGAAAAAATTGGGTTGTTATACAACCTCTTACCCCTTCAATATTTGACATATTTTCAACTACACAATCTACAAGTTTATTTTTTTTTGTAACACTTTTACTTACCTCACCGCCTCTAATTTCAATACGTTTTCTTGGAATGACACATTTTAATACACCATTTTTGTTATAGTACAAATCACAAGTATATTCATCGTAAATATCAGGATCAAAAAACTCAAAAAACAAAAGTTCCTCATTATTAAAATGATACTTTGATAATTGATCCTGATCTTTTATTATATAATTTTCTTTGCTATTACTCCCGCTTTTAGGCTTGATAAATAATGGTAATTGAAAATTCTCTTTTGAATAGAGAGTTATAACATTAATTTCTAATTTTTCGAACAGTTTTTGAGATTTAGCCTTATCATTACAGATCTCAATAAATTTTTCATCGGATATTAGTATTTCGATTTGATGTGCTTTAAATTTATCTATATGCTTTGATAAGACTGTTAATTCTGTATCTAAAGTTGGAATAACAAGTTTAACACCCCTTTCTATACAGATTTCTAGTAAATTATCTATATATGATTTATGAGCTACCTTTACAATTTTAAAGGCTTCGTCTGCTACTTGTGCTGCTCCGCTTAACTCTATATCCGAATCTATAACAATTACTTTTGCTGATGGTATTATTTTTTTTAACTCACTTTTAAATGCTTTTACCAATGATACTCTTCTACCTACCGAGGTAATTAAAATATTATTCATTCAACTCTAATTATTTATAGTTAGCGGTTATTTTTTTAAACTTAAAATAGGATTAAATAATTTAAAACAAGTATAGTACATATATTTGTTATTAAACACTTTTGTTAAAACTTTATAACTAGTCATACTATAATCTTCTCCTACAAACGAAACTAATGGATAGGCACCAGCTTTCTCTACTCTTTCTATAATCTTCTTGATTTCAGTGATTTTTATAGTCGATTTTAGCATGCGTACCATCATAAAAAAAACAAAGGACTGCTGTCTGGTTTTTAATCGTTTTATGCAATTTTCTTTTTCTTTTTCATCACTTTTAACACTACGTATCAACGACTCATAAACAATAGCTGCATTTGCATTATCATAAATCACATTTAAATAATGTTTAGGCTTTTTACTGGTCATAGCAGAATTTGGAACTTCCACATGTCTATGTGCATCTACTGGAATATGCGACATTGAATTTGCTTTCAAGAATAATGATGCTGTAAAGATAGCATCTTCCATCCACCGTCCTTCTATAAATCTTATCTTTGATTTCAATAAAAATTCTCTATTTATTACATACCACCAGATTTCATTTTTAAAGGCATTATTTGCTATGTATGATATACCATCTACTTTTTTAATATTATAAAACTGTTTAATAACTGAACTTGGATTGTTATTTTTTGATGATGTTGTTGCCTTGGATTGAAATGTTAAAATATCCTGATTATACGTTTTAGTAACATTCAAAATAGTTTTTAATACATTATTAGCTAAATAGTCGTCTGGGTCTATAAAATAAATATAATCGCCTTTAGCTAAATCTATGCCTTTATTTCTTGCAGCTCCGACTCCTTGGTTTTCTTGATTGAAAATAATTATGTTTCTATACTTAGATTGATATTTTTTTGCTATTGCAATGCTAGAATCCGTAGAGCCATCATCTACAATTATGATCTCATAATCATCAGTATTTAAATTTTGATTTAAGAGACTATCAATACATCTGGATATGTAGTCTTCTACATTATATACGGGAATTACAATACTTAATTTCAAACAATTAGAGGTTTAATAAGAATTAAATAGGTTAATTATTGATATACAATAAATCAACACTCATTACTTCTATGTTTTGAGTAAATATACATTTTTGTAGATATCATTTCTCAAAAATACTGTGTCGTGCTAAAAAACTAGTTAAACATCATATGGAGATAAACAAAAAAATATCAGACACAAAAATTACAGAAAAAAAGCTAAATAATGTCATCCATCAAGGTATTGACTGTCTTATAAATCATCAGACTTCTCTAATAGTCTTTTTCTTTATCTGCCCGGAGAATATAATATACAAGGATTGAATTTTTCTATAAGAGTTATATTTAGAAGCTGCCATAATAATAATTTCGCAATCTAAAATACTATTATCTCGAACAAACTGCTTTGAAAAGTTTTATAGCAGTTGGCTTTCGTTTACTCATGCTCTACTTCAATATTTGGTTACTTACCATTGACTCACTTTATACTTAACAAAGTACTTTACCTTGGACAGAAATTTACGAAAAGAGAGACTTTTGTCAACTGATTCTGGCTTTGCCTCAGTCGTTTCTTTATTTAACTTTTTCATATCAGCAATTATTTGCTCGATCACTGCTGGGTCTTGTTTTTGCTTAAATCCAATTATTCCAAGAAAATCAGGAGGGTATTGCACAAGGTGCACTTCATCAAAATAACGGTCAAATAATTCTTTAAACTCTTTAGGATTTGGAACTCGCATCCGATGAAAGTATCCTCCGCCTTCTTTCCAAGTCCACTCAAATCCACTGATTCGAATTTGCCCTCCCCCAAAGTCTTGACCAACAAAATAAGGAAGTTTAGGCGCCTTCTTCCCTGCCCATCTATATACATTGTTCAAGGTAGCTAAAGTTATGAAACAAGAACCATTTTCATTTAACCAACCGTGAAAATTCTTTACCATTACATCCCATTGCTCAAATGAATCCACATATGTATGCCCCCAACCTGTCTCACTAATCACGTCGAACGAGCCTTTTTCAAATGCATTGGTATTAAGATAGTTACCTTCAATAATTGTAACTGTCGGGTTTTGTTTTCGTGCTTGCACAATCATACCTGGAGATAAATCAAGCCCCACACGTTCGGAATCTGGAAAACGAGAAAGCAGATATCCAGTTCCACAAGCGACATCCAACCAGCGTACAGGAGTGTCTTTAACAACATTTGCATGCAAGTTTTCTATGATTTTAGTGTGAGCATCAGTTCTAATTATCCACTCATCATAATCATGAAAACGGTTATTGTATTCTATCCCGTATTGGGCATCATATATAAGATGGATGTCTTTTGTATTCATTTATCTGATTTTGGTATTTTGAGACTAATACATTTTTATTTTATAAGAGATAAATATATAACATCTAGTCAATATTTATAACAAAAAAAAGATATATTGTAAGATACGTCGGTTATATGTCGTTCTACCTGCCCGTATAGAAATGAAAGAAGTGGTTGTTGTTTTTAAATTTAATTTAAAGAATTATAGAAGCCTAATATAGACTAACTTCTTTTTTAGTTCTAATTACACAACCTAAACATCTATCAATTTAATTTTTAAACAATAAGTTTAAAACCCCTTATCTAAATTACCATACCATTAGTCTAAATTTTTAATTGACTGGATTAAGATACTTTATATTCGATAATTCTTTAATAGAATCTATAAGTTAAAGAAATTGTATATTGTAAATCCTAAAAGTTTACTAAATCTTATTCAAATTTAATTTTATATGACCCTTTTAAATCTTTTAATAATCCTACTTCCTTTCCATTTCTAAAGCTTTATCAAATATTAACCGTCCTCTAGATTTTAATCTCAACCTATCATAATTTAATGCAAAACATAAAAAAGAAAATAGATAAGCTAAAAAAGAATCTTAACCTAAAAAGGACTTTAACACTTATTTGGACCATTACAAAAGGAAAGGTAATATATATCATACTCATTATGATAATGGAAAGCCTCGTTTATATGGGGTCATTATATGTTTTTAAGATGCTAATTGATATTGTTTCCCTGCCCAACAGAAGTGAGAAATACGATTTAGCTATAATGTATTTGATAGCTGCAGGCTTAGCTACAGTTATACTGGTTCTATTAAGTTCTGCTGCAAGTTATATAACCCAAAAACATGCCTTTTTAATAAATGAATATATTGATGATAAAATACACTCTATAGCTATTTCATTGGATTTATCTTTTTATGAAAGTCCTGCCTATTTTAATACTTTAAATAGAGCAAAAAATGCCGGTCCTAGTAAACCATCTGCAATACTTTCAAATATCATAAGTATTGCAAAAAATTTCATGACTCTTACGGTCATAGGTATGGCATTAATATCCATAAACTGGGTTTTGATGCCACTTTTGGCTCTTTTTGTATTACCTACACTTTATGTGCGTTTAAAATTTGCAGACAAACTTTATGAATGGCAAATCCAAAAGACACCAATGGAACGTAAATCCAAATATTTAAGCACTCTTATTACAGGTGAAGTGGCTGTAAAAGAAATTAAATCTTTTGGTCTAGGTCACTATCTCAGGTCTATGTATAAAAACATAAGAGTTTACCTTTTATTAGAAGACCTCCGAATAAACAAAAAAGGAATCATTAATGAAGCCGTTACACAAATTTTGGCGGCTGTAGGTGTATATAGTTGCATCGCTTACATTTGTTTAAGTGCGTTAAAAGGAGAATCTACAATAGGCGATATTGCTTTGTTCTTAATTGTGTTTCCACAACTTTTCGGCATTATGCAGGGGTTATCAGGGGAGATTTCGTCTTTATATAAGAACAATATTTTTTTAAGTTATTTGTATGAGCTTTTCGATCTGAAAAATGAAATGGAAGAGCCTGAAAAACCTTTATCAATACCTCAATATAATCAAGACTTAACTTTGGAAAACTTAAGTTTTACTTACCCGCATGGCACAAAAACAGTTTTAAAAAACATAAATTTAAAAATACCAGAGGGCAAAGTTGTAGCATTAGTAGGGCTTAATGGTTCTGGAAAAACAACTTTAATAAAGCTGCTGTGCAGATTTTATGATCCCAATACAGGAAGTATTAAGCTAGGTGGAGAAAATATCAGAAACTTTAAAGCAGATGATTTCAGAAAGCAAATAAGTGTTGTTTTTCAAGATTTCATGAAATATAATATGAGTGCTTCTGAAAATATTCGATTTGGAGACATCGATTCAGACATCGACAATGAGGCAGTTATGTCTGCAGCAAAAAAATCTGGAGCACACGAGTACATAAATGAGTTTCCAGATAAATATGATACAACAATGGGTCGCATATTCGATGATGGAAAAGAAGTAAGCATAGGACAATGGCAAAAATTAGCCATTGCCCGTGCCTTCTATAGTAAATCCCAATTTTTAATATTAGATGAAGCTACAAGTGCTTTAGATACTAAAGCAGAACAAGCACTTTTTAGTGATTTGAGACAGCATATTGGAAACAAGGGAATCTTAATAATAAGCCATAGAGTATCCGCGGTAAAACATGCCGATTATGTTTATGTTATGTCGGAAGGTAAAATTACGCAAGAAGGAACACACAAAACTTTAATTGATGAAAAAGGCCCCTACTCCAAATTATTCAAAGCTTCAAAAAAACATGGATTAAAAAATGAAAAATAAATTCGTAAAAACACCTAAGCATATTGCCATACTATCAGCCGTACTAGATGATTGGGGAGGCAGTGAGGAACTTTGGGCATTAAGTATTCCATACCTTCAGAATAAAGGGATTTCGATAACGGTTTTAAAACGAAACGTCAATCTATCTCACAAAAAAATTAAAGGGCTAACAGATAAAGGAGTCCTTTTTAAAGACTTAAATGGAAAATATAACCCTAAATTAAGACGAGTAGTTAAAGCATATCATAAAATTAAAGACCCACTTCGAGAAATACACTATAGTATTTTTGAGAATTTTCTGAAGACACAAAAACCTTCTTTTGTTATTATAGCACAAGGTATAAATTTTGATGGGATACATTATGCGAATCTGTGTTTAAAATATGAAATTGAATATGTTATCATTTCTCAAAAAGCGGTTGAACATTATTGGCCGCCAAAACATGAACGGTCTTTAATACATCAAGTTTTCACAAATGCGAAAAGGTGTTATTTTGTTTCAAACCACAATAAAAATTTAACCGAAGAGCAATTTGGATTTCGATTTAAAAATGCCGAAATTGTGTATAATCCTTGTAAAATATCGAGAGGCCCATTACCCTATCCTTCTACTAACAATGGGCATAAGCTAGCACTTATTGGTAGATTGTTTATTTTAGATAAAGGACAAGATATTTTGTTTAGAATACTTGCAAAAGAAAAATGGAAAAAACGCAAATTATCTATTTCCTTAATTGGCACAGGTCCAGATAAAAAAGGGCTTGAGGCTATGGCCAATTTATTAAATATTGAAAATATTGAATTTTTGGGGTTTCAAAGTAATATGGAACAAATTTGGTTAGATCACCATGCTTTAGTGCTGCCTTCAAGAGGAGAAGGCTTACCCTTAGTAATTATAGAAGCTATGGCTATAGGCAGACCGGTAATTGCTACTCGGGCGGGAGGAACCACTGAGCTTGTAGAAGATGGTGTTACAGGGTTTATTGGAGATGCTGCCGAAGTAAGCTTTGAAGAAACATTAGAAAGAGCCTGGAACGACCGCGAAAACTGGAGAAAAAAAGGAGAACTGGCATCTAAACAAATAAATGAGAAAATAACCATAGAACCTGAAGTCGATTTTGCTAATCGAATTATTTCCTTAATTCACGAATAATCATAATTCTAAAAATGATTAAAATTCCTAAAGTATTTAGATTAGTAGATTGGTGGGAGCCTAAAATAGTCCCCTTACTCTTTCTATATTACCTTACGGCTATTCAATACAATGAGGATTTAATAGCTCATTTTGGGTGGATGATAATTTTAATCGTTGCTATAGCTATAGGAGCTATTTATGTTAGTATATTAAACGACTATACTGATCTAAAATTTGACCTTGCCAGTAAAAAGGCTAATAGGTTAGAAAAATTTTCCCCAACAACAAGAAAATTAATATTGTTAAGTTCAATTTTGCTAAGTGTATCTTTTTGTTTTCTTTTTATCAATGATACACTTTCATTAACATTATACCTATCTGCATACCTAGTATTTAGTTTATACTCTATTCCTCCTTTTCGATTTAAAAACAGAGGTATTTTGGGAGTTATTGCCGATGCTAGTGGTTCTCATCTTTTTCCCAGTTTGCTAGTTGTTTCATACATTTCTAATAAATTCGATACAGAAATAGAGCCATACTGGTTCATCCTTATAGGGGTTTGGGCTTTTACATATGGCTTGCGTGGTATATTATGGCATCAGTTTTGGGATAGAGAAAATGATCTTTCCATAAACCATAAAACCTTTGCCACTTGTACAAACGTATCTGTAATGAAGCCAGTAGAACGGCTGATTACATTAATTGAATTAAGCTCTTTATTTTTAATTCTATTTCATATAGAAAGTCATCTCCCTATTATAGCATTGATACTATATTTTTTAATCCTCATTGGCTATAATAAAAAATTAAAGATAAAGTCAGTGATGGTACTTTCTCCAAACGGACCATATCATATTTTTATGACTGAATTCTATTTAGTGCTTCTGCCTCTTTCTTTAATTGTTACTTATAGCATCCAAAATCCAATTTGTTGGATCTTGGTCTTCTTTCATTTATTGTTTTTTCCAGCAAGTACTAAATTATTAATAAGACGCGTCTTATTAATTCTAGGCTTAAAAAAGAGCTGATTTTGGAAAAAAAATTATTCTTGTCCCAAAAATATCTTTGGTTTAAAAGCATAAAAACAAGATCATTAACAAGACTCATTTTCTTGACATGCATAATCTGGTTTTAATCTAAATTTTTTAACATTAAGAGGTAATATTTTTACTTTTAAGGCTTAAGAAATAATCAAATGAAGTTAAGTATTATTATTCCATGTTATAATGCAGAAAGCCATATAATAAAATGTCTTAAAAGCATTGTTAATCAAGGTTTTGCAACCAACGATTATGAAATAATAGTAATTGATGACGGTTCTACAGATTATACTGTTAAAGTTATCGAAGACTTCAACAAGGCTTATAAAAATGTATTGTTATTTAAGCAACCTAACCAAGGTCAGGGAGTCGCACGAAACAAAGGGATAGACCTAGCTAAAGGTGATTATATATACTTTATAGATGCTGATGATTATCTTGCTTATAATTCTTTAAATACTATTTTTCAACACGCAGTCCCAAATAAATTAGATGTGATTGGATTTAAAACCTTAATTACTCATGACGTAGATTTATTTGATCTGCCTGAAAGTGAATGCATAAACGAAATTACGATAACTACAGGAATTGATTTTCTTTTAAAGAATAAAAGCCACAGACTAGAAGCTTGGTGGTATATTACAAGAAGGGAGTATTTAATTAAATCTGGATTTAAATTTGAAGAAGGCACCTTTTTAGAAGATGTCATTTTTACTTTTAAAGTGCTTCACGGGGCTAAACGATTTGCTTTTCTTCCCATAACGATACATCGTTATTTTCAAAACCCAAATTCAACCATGCAAAATGAAACATACCCCCATTTAAGCAAGTTAATTGATGGGTATTTAAGCTTAATTCTTAGGTTGGACAATTTGAAAAAAGATATTAGTAATAACAAAACTCAAAAGGAGAACAATGCTATAGAAAATATTCAATACCTCTCTAATTCAAATACATTTTACCTATTCTTCAAATTTACCAAATCTAATTTTTCAATTAAAAAAATTGACAATATTCTTGCTCAATTAATAAAAATAGGAGCTTATCCTTTTAACAGGGAATTAATCACAAAAGAATACACGCACTATAAAATCAAAACAGCAGCTTACATCTTCAACAATAGAATTCTGTTTTACTTTTTACTATATCCCATTAGACTTTTATATAAAATGGGATTAATTAAAGTTTATTGAAAAAAGGATTTTATGAGTATTTTAAATCTTTTTTTACTGCTACAATAATATAATAATACTATTTTTGTTCAAAATAAAAATAACATATGATTACTTCAGATCAAATTAAAGATCTTAACACCCGCCTTGACAAACTAAGGCACTATCTTTGACGTAGACACCAAACTTATAGAAATACAAAACGAGGAAGAACAAACCTTCGATCCTAATTTCTGGAATGATCCAAAAGCTGCAGAAACGATTATGAAATCGATTCGAGTTAAGAAAAAATGGGTTGAAGATTACAATAAAATCAAAACACTTGTTGAAGATTTAGAGGTTCATTATGAGTTTTATAAAGAAGGGGAATCTACTGTAGAAGATGTAGAAAGGCTATACAATGAAGCTTCCGCTTTCCTTGAGAACATTGAGTTTAAAAACATGTTATCGGAAGAAGGAGATAGTTTAAGTGCCGTTTTACAAATTACTGCCGGAGCTGGGGGCACCGAAAGCTGTGACTGGGCCAGTATGTTGATGCGTATGTACTTAATGTATGCCGAAAGAAGTGGATTTAAGGTAAAAGAATTAAACTTCCAAGAAGGAGACGTCGCTGGTATAAAAACGGTTACCTTAGAGATTGAAGGCGATTTTTCTTTCGGTTGGCTAAAAGGTGAAAATGGCGTACATCGCTTGGTGAGGATTTCTCCTTTCGATAGTAATGCCAAACGACACACCAGTTTTGCATCGGTTTATGTATATCCGCTAGTCGATGATACTATTGAAATTGACATCAATCCAGCAGATATAGAAATTACTACCGCTAGGTCTAGCGGCGCTGGAGGTCAAAATGTAAATAAGGTAGAGACCAAAGTACAACTTACCCATAAACCAACCGGGATTCAGATTTCATGTTCCGAAACAAGATCGCAACATGATAATAGAGCCCGGGCTATGCAAATGTTGAAATCGCAGTTATATGAAATCGAACTTCAAAAACAATTAGCGAAGCGCGAAGATATTGAAGCAGGCAAAATGAAAATAGAATGGGGAAGTCAGATTCGTAATTACGTGATGCACCCTTATAAATTGGTAAAAGATGTAAGAACGGCGCATGAAACAGGTAATGTTGATGCCGTTATGGATGGACATATAGACGCGTTCTTAAAATCTTATTTAATGATGATGGGACAAAAAGTAGAAGATGATAATCAATTATGAATAAAATAGACACAATAATTTTCGACCTTGGCGGGGTTTTAATAGACTGGAATCCCGAATATGTTTATTTAGATGAATTTAATGGAGACCGTGAAAAGATGCAATGGTTCTTTGATAACATTTGCACCAATGATTGGAACGAAAACCAGGATGCCGGATATCCTATGGCCAAAGCAACTGAAGAACGCGTCGCTCTTTTTCCAGAATACGAAACCTTAATCAGAATGTTTTATGGTAGATGGGTAGAGATGCTAGGGGAAGCGATAACAGGTACTGTAAACATTCTTGAATCACTTATAAAATCAAATAAATACAAAGTGGTTGCTTTGACCAATTGGAGTAGCGAAACCTTCCCTATCGCGCTGGATAAATTTGAATTTCTACATTGGTTTGAAGGCATTATTGTTTCTGGAGAAGAAAAAACCAGAAAACCTTTTGATGCTATTTATAATTTGACTCTGGACCGTTTTAATATCACGGCCGAAAATGCCATCTTTATTGATGATAACTTGAGAAACATTGAAGCCGCTAACAATTTAGGTATTAATGGCATCCCATTTAAATCTCCAGAACAGCTCATTCAACAATTAAAAAATTATAACATCCATTTGTAATGATAAAAATATACCATAACAATCGCTGTAGTAAATCACGTTGTGGATTGGAAATACTTGAAAAATCCGGTAAAGAATTTGAAATAGTTAAATACCTGGAAGACGTTCCCACTCATAAGGAATTAAAAGGCCTCATAGCACTGTTGGGCATAAACCCCTTGGAATTGGTCAGAAAAAATGAATCCATTTGGAAAGAGACGTTAAAAAGCAAAGACTTAAATGATGAAGAGATCATTACGGCTATGGTAGAAAACCCTAAACTTATAGAACGTCCCATTATTATTAATGGAAATAAAGCTGTTATAGGCAGGCCTCCCGAAAAAATACTGGATATTATCTAATATTCGATGTTCGTATTAACACAATTTTAACCTTTGTTCATTAAACCTTAAGTTACTTTTGTGGTTTAAATAGAAAACGAATTAATGAATAAATTTATTTTGACCAGTCTGGTGCTTTTTCTGGGCATGTTCTCGGCTTATGCCCAACCAAAAAACGAATTGGTTCCAAACACAGAATCGACAACACTAAAAGATGTTACAATAACGGGTAAAATTTTTGATAAAGAGACCAAAGACCCTCTTGAGTACGCAACAATTTCATTTTTTAGCAAACAAAAAAACAAAATTGTAGCTGGCGGTATTACCGATGCTAACGGAGCATTTAGTATCCCTGTTCCCAAAGGGACTTACGATATCTCGATTGAATATATTTCGTTTAAAACACAAACTATTCCAAACAAAAAGATTGTATCCGATACAAACCTGGGGACCTTTTTTCTTGATATTGATCTAGAATCGCTTGGGGAAGTTGAAATAATAGCCGAGCGCACTACTGTTGAAATAAAACTCGACAAGAAAATATATAATATTGGAAAAGATCTAACTACAGCAGGCGGAACAGTAAGTGATGCTTTAAATAATGTACCGTCGGTTTCAGTAGACATAGAAGGAGGCATAAGTTTAAGAGGTAATGAAAATGTTAGAATATTAATAAATGGTAAACCTTCGGCCATGGCTGGATTTGGTGATACCAATGTATTGAGTCAACTACCTGCCGAAGCTATTGAGCGTGTTGAAGTCATTACATCTCCATCAGCAAGATATGATGCAGAAGGAACTGCAGGGATTTTAAACATTATTCTTAGACAAAAAGAAACATTAGGATTTAATGGTTCATTAAACTTAACTTTAGGAAATCCAGATAATGCAGGTCTATCGGCTAATTTAAATTACAGAACTGAAAAATTCAATCTATTTTCTAATTTCGGATTTAGATATTTTAACGCTCCAAGAAATAACTTTAACGATACAGAATACTTTGATAATACTGTACAATTCGAGAGAATAATAGAAAAAACAGAAGTAGAACGCCTTAACAAAAATTACAATGCTAGTTTTGGTATGGAATACCTTTTGTCTAAAAAAACTTCAATTACTGGTAGTGTATTTTATAGATATGGTGAAGATAGAGATACTTCTCTAAACAATAGCGATCGCTTTAATAGTGGTAATATTGTTGAACAAACTTTAAGAACTGAAAAGCAAAATGAAGATGGAGATAACTACCAATTTGCTTTAAACTACATTACAAAGTTTGACGATGCAGGACATCAGTTAACAGCTGATATACAATTTGAAAAAGGTTACGAAGAACAATTTACTTATATCAATGAAGATTTTATTGTTACAAATCAAGTAAACCCAGAACCTTTTCAAAGAGAAAATATTTTTGAAGCTGAAGATGAGAAAGAATCTTTATTCCAAATAGACTATGTTTTACCTATTGGTGAAGATAGCAGGTTTGAAGCTGGTTACAGAGGGAATTTTAAAAATAGTGTAAAAGATTATACTTTAGAGCAAGAAGATATTACTAATAATTCCTTTTTTGTAAACGATACCATATCTAACATATTTGATTATACCGAAAATGTAAACGCATTTTATACACAATACGGAACAAAATTTGGAGAATTCTCTTTTCTATTGGGATTACGTTTAGAAAACACTCAATTAAAAGGTAAAATAGACTCTCAACTAAACGACACTGAACTTGAAGAATCATTCGGATTTCCAATAGATACTAATTTCGATAATAATTACTTAGGGCTCTTCCCTACTGTTAACCTTATTTATAATTTATCTGGAGAAGACGACTCTGAAGAAAGTATCACTCTAGGATATAACAGACGAATAAACAGACCTAGAGGTTGGTTTATTAATCCTTTCCCGTCACGTTCTAGTCGTACCAATGTATTTCAAGGAAATCCTAATATAAGCCCAGCATTTGCAAGTGCTTTCGATTTAGGGTACTTAAAACGATGGGATAAATTAACTTTAACAACGTCGGTTTATTACCAACATGAAACTAGATCTTTTGAGCACGTGCAAGAAAACACAGGACAGCAAACATCAGACGGTATAGATATAATTAGAACTATTCCTGTAAACCTTTCTACAAATAAAAGAACAGGAACAGAATTTGGAATTCTATATAATCCAGAAAAATGGTTAAGACTAAACTCAAGCTTCAACTTTTTTCAATTTGAAACGGAAGGCGAGTTTAATGGAATTGATTATGGAGCAAAAAACACTAGTTGGTTTGCGCGTTTGAGCAGTAAAGTATCATTACCATCAAAAATAGATTGGCAAACAAATGCTTTTTACAGAGGTGCGAGACAAAATGCCCAAAATGAAACAGAAGGTATTTTTTCTTTAGACTTAGCGTTTAGCAAAGAAATTTTTAATAATAATGCTACCATCTCTCTCAATGTTAGAGATTTATTAAACTCAAGAAAGAGAAAATCATTAACAACAACAGAATTCTTTTCAAGATATAACGAATCGCAATGGAGACAACGTCAAATAAATGTATCATTTATGTATCGTTTTAACCAACAAAAAGCACGTAACGAACGTAGAAATAATCAAGGTGGTGGAGATAATGATATGGATTTTGAAGGCTAGAAAAAACATATTGGCGCACAAAAAAAGGAAGCTATATTTAGCTTCCTTTTTTTATGGGTAATAATATAAATTTAATCAAATAATGTTATAAATTTTGACGTTTTGCTTTTTTCTCTTCCCTAATTTCTTTTAGCCTTTCAATTAAAGAACCGCCTATCCAATAAGGAATAACAAAAGTTAATAAGAATATCATTAACCAAAATCCTATTGTTAAAATGGTTAAAAAAGCTAAAAATCCTAAATATTGATCAAAATCAAACATAATTGTAAGTGTCTTTTAAAAATCTTCTGCAAAGATAATGCAAAGCTATTTGTTACACAATATCAAATTAAAATTTATTAAAGGGTACTCCTTAATTTAAATTGGGTTGTGGTGTCATTCTTAAATAAGGCTTTACTTCTTTAAAACCCTTAGGAAAAATGCCTGGAATGTCTTCTGTGGCAACAGAAGGAACGACCACACAGTCATCTCCGTTGTTCCAATTGGCTGGAGTTGCTACTTTATGATATGCCGTTAATTGTAGAGAATCGATAACACGTAATAATTCATCAAAATTTCTACCAGTTGACGCAGGATAAGTTATGGTCAACTTCACTTTTTTATCAGCACCTATCACAAAAACAGATCGTACCGTTAAATTGCTATCTGCATTTGGATGGATCATATCATACAATTCCGATACTTTTCTATCTTCATCTGCTATAATAGGAAAATTAACCGTTGTTCCTTGTGTTTCGTTAATATCATTGATCCATCCACGGTGTGAATCAATACCATCCACACTAAGCGCTACAACTTTTACATTGCGTTTATCAAATTCGGCCTTGTATTTTGCTACCGTTCCCAATTCGGTGGTACAAACTGGTGTATAATCTGCTGGGTGCGAAAATAAAATGCCCCAACTATCTCCTAACCAATCATGAAAATCTATGGTCCCTTCTGTCGACTCTGCTGTAAAATTTGGGGCTAAGTCCCCTAACCTAATTGCTGCCATAATTATGAATTTTTAATGTTTATAAAAAATTTTATTAGAGAACTCGTCTCGACTGTTTCTATTTCCTAAAACCTGTCTGCCGGAACGCAGGAATGGCTAATATTCGCCCATATTTCGTTACTTTTATGATCCGTAGCCGTACTCAATACCATTAAGTTAAGGAAATTTGCCTCTTTTTGTCACCTTGAGTACTTCGGCTACAGTTTATCTTGAGCGGAGACGAAAGGCTCAGCATAAACTTGGAGCCGAAAGGCTCAGACTAACATACAGCCTTAACTTAATGACATTGAGCGATGCCATGCCTTTCAAAAAGGGCCTTATCTGAACAAATTTTAGCTCATTTTAGTCCACTTAACTCTTATTATTATAAATCGGAGTTCATGAATCTTCGATTTCGGTTAAATACAAAAAGTCAAGATGAGTCCATTGATCTTTTCAATATTTTCTAATCTCTTACAAGATAGCATTTTTAAAATATTTATTCTAAAAAAACGGTGTTAGATAAGTGTTAAAAAAGTCTTTAAAAAACTAACATATATCATATTAAAAAGCACCTTAAAACAATTAACTTTGTAACTTAAATTTAATCATTAAAGAGATGAGTTACAGAATAGAGAAAGATACTATGGGTGAGGTTAAAGTTCCTGCTGATAAGCTTTGGGGAGCTCAAACTGAACGATCAAGAAACAATTTTAAAATTGGGGCGCCTGCTTCTATGCCATTAGAAATAATTTACGGATTTGCTTATCTAAAAAAAGCAGCAGCGTTTACTAATTGCGAACTTGGTGTTTTATCTGCTGAAAAACGTGATTTAATTGCTCATGTTTGCGAAGAAATACTGGAAGGCAAACATGATGATCAATTTCCTTTAGTGATCTGGCAAACTGGTTCGGGAACCCAAAGTAATATGAATGTTAATGAGGTGATTGCCAATAGAGCACATCAAATAGCAGGAAAGGTTATTGGAGAAGGAGAAAAAACAATTCAACCTAATGATGATGTTAACAAATCACAATCCTCTAACGACACCTTCCCCACCGGCATGCACATAGCTGCCTATAAAAAAGTGGTTGAAACTACCATGCCTGGTGTAAAACAATTACGGGATACCTTAAAAAAGAAATCCGAGGATTTTAAAACCGTTGTAAAAATTGGACGTACCCATTTAATGGATGCAACACCCCTGACACTTGGACAAGAACTTTCGGGTTATGTGGCCCAATTGGATCATGGTATCAAGGCCTTAGAAAACACGCTACCGCACTTAAGTGAATTAGCATTAGGTGGTACTGCCGTGGGAACAGGGTTAAACACCCCTAAGGGATACAGCAAACGTGTTGCAGAATATATTGCAGAATTTACAAATTTACCATTTGTAACAGCTCCAAATAAGTTTGAAGCCTTAGCAGCTCATGATGCCCTGGTAGAAACTCATGGTGCATTAAAACAATTAGCCGTTTCTTTAAATAAAATTGCAAATGATGTTAGAATGATGGCTTCAGGGCCTCGTTCAGGAATTGGAGAAATTATTATTCCGGCCAACGAGCCTGGAAGTTCTATTATGCCCGGTAAAGTCAACCCAACTCAATGTGAGGCATTAACTATGGTTTGTGCGCAAGTTATGGGTAATGATGTGGCTATATCTGTTGGTGGCTTGCAAGGACATTACGAATTAAATGTATTTAAACCCGTCATGGCTGCAAACGTTTTACATTCTGCACAATTAATTGGAGATGCCTGTGTAAGCTTTGATTTAAATTGTGCCATTGGTATAGAGCCTAATAAAGAAGTCATTACTAAATTATTAAACAATTCTTTAATGCTTGTAACAGCTTTGAATACAAAAATTGGTTATTATAAAGCTGCCGAGATTGCGAATACAGCACATAAAAATGGTACCACTTTAAAAGAAGAAGCTGTTAACTTAGGGTATGTTACTGCTGAAGATTACGATGCTTGGGTTAAACCAGAAAACATGGTTGGAGGTTTAAAATAAACCACTATGGATTGGAAATCCATAGTTTTTAAACAAGAACGAAATTCTATTTTTGGTATAGTGTCATTCAGACAGAGCAAAGCGACGAGGAATCTCATAATTTTAATTTTATGATGTGATTTCTCTCTGTGTTCGAAATGACAAAATACTCTTAAAATTTTATAGAAACTAAAGTAACTGCAATGAAATTGCAAGGGTTTAAATCAGGTAAGGACATGCAATAAAAAAACAGGTAATTTAAAATTACCTGTTTTTTTTGGTTGGTTAGCTATCAATCCTTTTTAATTTACAATTAAAAGGAAATCTTTCCAAAGATATAGTTTAACATGACAATGTTAATTAACAAATGTTAATTGTTGTCAATTTTTTTTCTAATTCTACTTAATTGTACAGGCGTTATGCTTAAATATGAAGCTATATGATATTGTGGAATTAAATCATCTATTCCAGATATCCTCTTTCTCAATTTTAAATATCGCTCTGTGGCATCCATAGAAATAAACTCCAATTGTCGCTCTTCATACTTTATAAAAATACGCTCTAAAACCTTGCTATACAAGTTGCTAATATGAATATCCTTACTACAAAGTTTTGTGATTTCCTCAAAATTTACTTCGTATACTTTACAGGCTGTAAGTGTTTCGTAAGTTAACTTAGAAGGTTCTTTTTTAATTAAGGCCGTAAGTGATCCAACAAAACTAAAAGGCATAAAAAAGTTTTTATTGAATTCTTTTCCTGTTTCAGAACTAAGATAAGCTCGCATAATTCCAGATACAAGCATATAAATTTTACTAGGAATCTCACCAGGCCGATCTATTTGAACCCCTTTTTCTATTTTTTTAAATGTTGATATTCTTTCAAGCTTCTCAAATGTTTCTTCCGAAACATCCAAAAATGAATTTATAAAAATAACATTAGGATCCATTGTTTATAGTTTAAAAATTGCTTCAAACATATTTGGAACGCACATTGTAGTTGTGTCGTTTTAAGAACAGATACTGAAAAGTTGGTTAGTTTATTATCATGGTATTTCAGTATATAAACTCATTTAAATTTTTTTGATTGTTCGTAATTTGTCATAAACCTAAAAACATATTGTTTTTGTCATCCCGAGGCAACGAGGGATCTCATTGATTATCAACAGATTCTTCACTATAGCCTGTATTGAGCGTAGTCGAAGTATTCTGAATGACAAAAATATCATTATGCATGATTACAGACATTCAGAGACTTTTTCAATGGGCTAAAAAATGCCCCCTTTTACTCCCATTTTTTATCTTTTTTGAGTTACATAGCTCTGTTGTGCAACTCAAAAAGCCTTCTAACGGAAAATACCTGTCGGCTGGCTGGAAGTTGCTAATTTTCACTACCATCCAAAAACATGTGCCCAGCTTGACCGGGTAGTTTAAATGAGTTTTATTCTAAAATAATACCTTCTGTAACATTATCAATTAATTTCTCCATAATTTGCAAATAAACTTGTTTAGATGCACCATTCTGTGTTCTTTTTAACGACTCAGAACAAATACATGAACGGTGTTTCTCTTACAACAAACCTCTATAGCTCTTTATTAAATTGGTATAACTTTAGCATAATATTACCTTAAAAAATAGAGTTTAAGGGGCTGGAGAGGGATTTATTTACGCAAAAAAAATCGCCTAAAAATTACTTTTAGGCGACCCTCTTTGCTCTTAAGTGTTATATATATTTACTTTAAAGTAAATTCAGAGCTTGATACCAAGTCTTTTTCGTTAAAAACATTTACAATGTAACGCCCTTTTTCAAAATTATTTTTTCCTTTTGATGCTACAAACTCACATATATTAAGGCTAGTATTCTCATAGTTGAATTTACTAATAATACTATAATTTAATGTTTTATCCTTAAACTGAACTTGCTCATTTAAACCTAAAGTATTGTTTTTAGGATCAATAACCTGTACGTATAATTCTTGATCTCCAGCTTGAACTAAACCGTTTTTAGCAACAGTAAAACATACTCTAATTTTATCCGTACGACTGGCTCTCTCTGTTGGTATTAATTTACCTGAGGTTCTTTCAATAACTCCAAACCCTTTTAGGCCAACTGTATTTAAAACGGCTGCATTTTCAACAACTTCTGCTAAAGCATTATTTTGAACCAATAAAGAATCAGTAAACATAGTACGCTCTTCTAAACGCACACGAGTACTATCCAAAGACGTTGCCAAATATGAGTTTTCAACTCTTAAAGAATCGTTTTGCGCTAACAATACATCCATTTCTTTTTGTAAAGACTGATATTTCTTTTTATATCTCCATAAACTTTTTACGTTTGTTTCAGAAATTTTTAAAGAGTCTATTAAACCTTGAATACGCCCTCTAGCTTCTGTTAAGCTTTTATTTGCTACATCATTTTCGCCAATAGCTACATCATATTGCTTTGCCATAGCGTTTAAATCGTTCATGACCAGTTGCTTTTCTTCTGATAAATCTTTTTGTATCTGCCTACTGCTCTTATACAAATTCATTGTGTAAAATCCAGTTGCTAAAAATAAAACTAGTGCAATTCCTAATCCTATCTTAAGCCCCATATTGCTCTTGCTGTTTTCCATAATTACTTCTTTTTAAAATTTAGTGTTGTTCTAATTTAATAGTTTATTTTTTAATGCATAAATAAATAATGATGTATTTTTAGTCCTCAAAAATTTATTTACTAAAATGGATAAACTAGTTGTATTTAAAAATTCTTTACGAAATAAATTATTAAACAAACGCCTTGGTGAATCCAAATTTGGTGAATATACTAAAATATTAACCAGCATTTCCAATATATACGAACAACTTAAAAATTTGGATGTTGTGTATGTAATAATCGGTTTGCCAGAAGATATTGGAGTGCTTGCAAATCATGGAAATACGGGAACTTCAAAAGCATGGAACGCCACCCTTAAAGTTTTGTTAAACATTCAAAGTAACCAGTATACTCAAGCTGACAAAGTTTTGATTTTAGGCCATCTTGATTTTTCTTTGGAAATGTCCGAAGCTTCAGGGTTAGATCTTTCTAAGGAAAAAGACCTTTTAAAGGCCAGGGAAATTGTTTCAAAAATTGACGCCCATGTTACCTCTATTATAAATCAAATTATTCTTGCAGGAAAGAAACCAATCATTATTGGTGGTGGACATAATAATGCTTATGGAAATATTAAAGGCACATCTTTGGCGCTAAACAAACCGATTAATGTTATTAATTTTGATGCCCATTCCGATTTTAGACCAGAGGAAGGGAGACATAGTGGAAATGGATTTAGTTATGCATATGCAGAAGGTTTTTTAAAAAACTATTTTATTTTCGGTTTACACGAAAATTACACGTCGGGTAAATTATTCAAATCCCTGAATAAATTAAAATCTATCGAATACAATACATTCGAATCTTTAGAGATTAGAAAAGAATTGAAGTTTAAAAATGAGTTAAATCGTGCTTTAAAACATGTGTCCGATGCACCATTTGGTATAGAAATTGACTGTGATGCTATAGAAAATATTCCTAGTAGTGCCATCACCCCTAGTGGTTTTAGCGTTAACAAAACCAGACGGTTTTTAAACTTTTTTGCCAAACAAAATAATGCCTGTTATTTACATATTTGTGAAGCTGCTCCTAATAAAAAGACAGACGTTAAGGTTGGAAAACTTATCTCCTATTTAATCACAGATTTTATAAAAGCTTAATACTGAAATCGAAGTTGAAGCTGAAATTGAACACTGAATACTGAACACTGAATAGAGCTCACGTTTTAAACCACTCTTTAATGCCCTCAAGCCGTTTAAATTTTGATTTAGACGGTTCTTTATTTTTTTGACCAGTTAGCTCCCTTTTAAAGAATCAATTCGTTTCTGTAGCCTTTCGATCTCTTCGGCTTTCTCCTTGTCTTGTTCTTGTTTCAGGAAGGCATCATTTGGAATGGCCATAATCGAGTCTTTAGCAGTTTCAGATATATCAATCTCTTTAGTGTCTTCAGTAAAATAATACCCAATCCCTTCGCTAGCTCTCCAGGCTTCATTTAATTGATCGTAAACTGTTTTATTCCATTGACTTGGGTGTTTTACATCAATCCAAACAACATCTCTGTACTCGCTGTCAATTAATGCCAGATCTGGAGTCGCCGAACCATCAAAATTATCAGAACCGTCTCTTACGGCAGATATGGTTCCTAAGAAAAACATGCGTTTTCTTCCTGCTATATCTTTTATATAGGGTCTAAACTCAACAGGTTTGTTTACCGACCAATCAAACTCCTTGCGGGATTCGATCACTTTTAAAGGCATGGCAGAAACCCCGGCATAGCCTTGTTTTTTTGACGCATGGTCGTAATAATAAATGGCATCGGTCCCATCTGCGGGAATAAAAACGCTAAAGGTTAAACTGGTACGCTCATCTCCTACTGGTTCTAGACCAAACCAATGGTACAAACCGCTATAAGCGTCTGCATCGGTATTGGAAAAATCGAAATCGGTTACAAATGGTTGTTGATTTTGGTCATCTGGTAAATCCGGGATCTTAACAGCTGTTTCCATATTCCATGGTAGCGGATCACTAAAGCCACCTAAAAATTTTAAAGACTCCGCTTGCAAGCGCGATACTTTTTCGGCCAATGTATTTTGTCTTGTAAGGTAGGGATGGTTCTTCATTTCTTCTGGTCTTATATAAGTGCCCTTTCCTATTAAAATACGCTCTATATAATCGTTAAAATCGTGTTCACCGTTCTCAATAACCATCACGCCCCCAAAAGTTGGATAGGGAAATAAAAAACCTTTCCATTTAATCAAGCTTACGACCTCTACCCATTGACCTGTATCGTTTTTCATATAATAGGTATCACTGGGTTCCATAGTGAACAATTGAAAAAAGTTGAAACGCTGTACTACGGCATTATAGGTGTTTCTGCTAAATTTTAACGATTCCCCTATTGAGAAGGTTACAGGGATTCTATTCTCGTTAGAAAACCTTGGAAATGGTGTGGTACTGGATACTGCAAAAACTTCTTCGGTATTATCTGTGATACCTTGCCACATATACTTTTCGGTAGGTTGAATGGCCATCGTCCATTTATTCTCGTGGTCAACCCTTACCAAATGTGGCAACGAAACATCCTTTGTTTCCCCAACACTTTCATTTGCCATAGAAAATACATTTCTTAAAGGTTGGATTCTTTCATTTTGTGTTAAAGGCAGTTCATTGATTTCAACTTTATTTAGATGATTAAAAACATGGTATGTTTTCATATAATCATACATTTTAAAATGCCACCCTATTACATATAAAACCCCAAAGAAAACCATCAACAGGCCTAAAATCCCCAAGCGTCTTCCTGTACTCGCCGAGCTTCTAAAGTTTCTTAAACCAAAAAATAAAACAATGGCACTCAATAGAATGATAAAAATAAATTTCCTGACAAATAATAAGGCCGGCTGATAATCGTCCCGTAAAACAAATAATAAGATAAGTAAGATTAATGTAACAATTATTGTTGTAATCTTTTGGCGCTTGCCTCTGTTCCAGTAGTTTTTAATCATTTTTTATATTTTGTCATTCCTGCGAAGGCAGGAATCTTATTATATTATAACGCTTTCTTTCAAAGTGGGGTCCTATTCAGTGTTCAGTATTCAGTTTCGATTTCAATTTCGATTTCGATTTCAACTTCAACTTCAATTTCCCCGTGATCACAACAGCCCCTTATCCTTCAATCGCTCCCTGGCACTCTTCTTCCCTTCTTTAGGTTTTTCATGGGCTTCTTTTTCAGCTTCAATTTCTTCAGTGTCTTTAGTTTTTAAATCTTCAATAAAGTCTTTTCCTTTTTCGATAGTATCATGCACCATATCTTCTAAAGAATCACTTTTTTTATCTATGACTTCACCAGACTTAAACACAAAATTTGCTAAATAGGTTCCTGCCAATGTGCCAACGATCATAGACGCAAATATTGAAATGGTTACAATATCTATTGGAATAAAAAAGCGGGTAATAACGATCCCAATTAAAAACAGAAACCCAATAAAAATGAGTCGAACTAAAAATGTTTGCTGATATACAAAACCTTTTTTGTCTGTAGGTTTCATTTGTAATGCTTTCGCGTTAAAGATTTTATTAAAAAATCGATATAGACCATTATTACGAGATTCCCTCCAATACAGAAAGGCTCCAAAGAATATGGCTGCAATAAAAATTATTAAATCTAGTCCCATGTTTTTTAAGTTTGAAGTTGGAAGCTCGAAGCTCGAAGTTTCTTACTCTTGCTTGTTAGGTTTTTATTTATTATTAATTCTAGTTCTGTGTTGTTATAGGAGTTAGAAGTTGGAAGCTCGAAGTTTCTTACTCTTGCTTGTTAAACGTTTATTTATAAATGTAATGATCATATTTATGTGGTTTGAAGCTTGGAGTTAGAAGTTTCTTACTCTTGCTTGTTAATTGTTCCTTGTCATCCTGAACTTGATTCAGGATCCATTAGTGTTTCCAATCGGAAGATAAATCATTCCAATTTTTATTATCTTTTTCAATTAAATCTATTTTCCATTGCCTATGCCAATTCTTTAATTGCTTTTCTCTTTTAATGGCATCATTTACATATTGAAATTGTTCAAAATAAACTAATCTATTTAACCCATATTTCTTTGTAAATCCTTCAACTAATTTACGCTTATGTTCAAATATTCTTCTTTCCAAATCATTTGTCATTCCAATATATAATGTTCCATTTTTCTTATTTGCAAGTATATACATGTAATATTGATGGTGATTTCCTTTCATTTTTTATGGATCCTGAATCAAGTTCAGGATGACAAGCGTTTCTAAATTATCAGTCTACAACCATCAAATTTTGTTACTAATAGTTTCTATAACCCATTCTTTAAACGAATCGTCCCATGACTCAAAATTAGCATAAAAATCTTCTTTATCATACCAATACCAGTACAATACATCCTTAGGCGATATATTTACCAGTAATTTCCAGATTAAATCCTGGTGTTTACCTTCTAAAGAGGAATGTGGTTTATGTAAGGCTTCAAATAATTTTAAATCAACAATATCGGCGATTTTATATTGATTACTTGTTTCTAGTTTTTCTAAATAACGTTCTACCCCCATTATCTTTTTACGCGATTCCAAATCTAACTTATTAAGATAACTTTTGTACAAAATAGGATTGTTTAAAATATCTTTAATGGGATGCTGCGTTTCTTTTAGATATTGAGTCATTTCGAACTTTTTAACACGCTCGTAACGGGCCGTTTTCACTGTATATTCTAAATCGTATTCTATAATGACATGATCCCGTAATTTATCCATTAACTCGGGCTGACGGATATGATATATCAGCACCTCATGACTCGTGTCTTTAATAGCTTCTTTGTGCCAAGCCTCATCTTCAAAAACAACTATGGGCGTGATAAAATCCCGTAGCACATAAACCCCTTTAAATGCCTTGGTGTAAAAAGAATCTGTAGTAAACTGTAAAGCTGGTAATTCTAAGTCCCTATGACGCAAATCACCGTAAGTTTTAGCAGATGTTAATAGTTGTTCGTGAATTTTCTCATCAATAAAATTATAATCTTTATTGAAAGTTTCTATAAGTTTTAATTGTTTTTTTTGAACGTTTATCAAATCATTTATTAAATGAAAACTTATGGAAACCGTTTCGTACTTTAAAAGATCCAAGGGTTCGTAAAAAGCATCAATCCCTTGATCGAAATCCAGACAAATAGCACAATCGCGCGTAATATCATTTATTTTTTCGCCATATGTTTTAAAAACCTGTTGCATCATATCCCTATCGAACGTATGAAAGGGCACATATACGGGTTTTCCTTTTTGAAGTGGAGAAATTATGATCCCATGTGCATTGGCATCGCCATTATTTAAATAATGCGTTTCTTTCTTTTCTTCTGCAACCTCCGGGCTCCACCCTATACCGTCTATATGAAACGTTTTTAATGTCGTTTTTGTAAACCCTAATTTTGCTAGGCATTTATTATAACGTTCCACTAGTTTTCCGCTAACGGGAATAAGTTCGCTTCTATATAAATTGGCTTCTTTTAGTTTGTCCATTTTTCTATTCCTGCGAAGGCAGGAATCTTATTATTTGTTGTTATTAATTATTATTTACCACGAATTCACAAATAATTGTTCATCTCTACTATTACGGTGAATATAGTCTTAGCTTCTTAACCTGATATTTTATTGTGACACCGAATTTCACAGAGAAGCACAGAGGTTCTCTGAGTTTTACTTTTATTGCCTGTTGTTTGGCACTTCACTAACAATACCCTTTTATTATCCACCTTGTAGTTATGAGATTCCTGCCTACGCAGGAATTAGTAACTTATTAATGATTGCATACTGCAACAACACAATGGTTCTCGTATCTACTATTCTTTTATTCCCACGAAAGTGGGATTCTCATTATTATTTGTTACACTTTATTATTTGTGACACCGAATTTCACAGAGAAGCACAGAGGTTCTCTGAGTTTTACTTTTATTGCCTGTTGTTTGGCACTTCACTAACAATACCCTTTTATTATCCACCTTGTAGTTATGAGATTCCTGCCTACGCAGGAATTAGTAACTTATTAATGATTGCATACTGCAACAACACAATGGTTCTCGTATCTACTATTCTTTTATTCCCACGAAAGTGGGATTCTCATTATTATTTGTTACACTTTATTATTTGTTACACTGAGTTTCACAGAGAAGCACAGAGGTTCTCTGAGTTTTACTTTTATTGCCTGTTGTTTGGCACTTCACTAACAATACCCTTTTATTATCCACCTTGTAGTTATGAGATTCCTGCCTACGCAGGAATTAGTAACTTATTAATGATTGCATACTGCAACAACACAATGGTTCTAGTATCTACTATTTTTCCTGTGCTTAACATATTTAATGCTTCTGTAAAAGGTATTTCAAGCACTTCAATATCCTCATGTTCACTATCTAATCCTCCACCATTATTAACTTTCATATCGTCCGTGTATTCACCAATAAAGAAATGCATTTTTTCGGTCATTACGCCAGGCGAGGAATAAGCCTCATACACTTTTTTCACTTCTTTTATCCTATATCCCACTTCTTCTTCGGCTTCTCTTATAATACATGCTTCCGGATTATCTTTATCGAGCAAACCAGCACAAATCTCTACTAAAAAACCATCTTCATTGTCGTTCATGTAAGTAGGCATTCTAAACTGTTTTATTAGGATAACCGTTTGTTTTTCTTTATTATAAAGTAGAATCCCTGCACCATCTCCTCTATTGTAAACTTCGCGCATTTGGGTAACCCACTTTCCGTTTTTCATTAAATAATCAAACGTTAGCTTTTTGAGTATATAATGGTTATCTGAAAGCAGTTTGCTTACTATATTCTTAATCCGATTAGTTGCCATTTTCAAAAGTACTTCTTGCTTCTTTTTCTATATTTAATTGATTTATTCTGGCATCTACTTTTCGTTTAAAATCGGTATCTGCAATGGTTGCCACATTATCTAAATAGCGTACCACTTCCTGACGGCGAATTTCTGAAAAATCCAAGCCTTTCATATTGGCACGCATTAATTCCTGAAGCATATTAAACTTCGTTTCATAATCCTTTTTGAAATAGATTTCTGGGTTTTCGAACCAATCTTCTTCTAAATCAAAATCTGTTAAACGCAAGGATACAGCACTTTGAATGTTCCTTACATCACGTGATGAAAAGAACGGAAATGCTTTTTGCATGTCTTTATAGAGGTTGGCATAGAACACATGTTGATTGGATCTATACTGTTTTTCCACCTTATCATAAATAGCGTGCACGCGCTCTTCGGTAGGCTTATCGCTAACATTTAATATTTCACCCATATTTTTGGCCAAACCTTGATCTTGCAAATAACTATAGTTTTCCGGGCCTTGCATGTTTACAAAATCCGGCATGGTTTCATCCAGTTTACGCCACCACAAATGATCTTGGTCTAAAAAATCGTGTGTTGTCCGGGCACCATCAATCTTAAAACGTCCTTGTACACGCGAAATTACTGCTTTATCCAACATTTCGGGTAGATTGGTAAACAGCCCAATCGAACTGTTTCCATAATTTACGGCATAAGCCCCTTCTGTATAGCGCAAAAAGACACCGATCACTTCTTTTACACCGGCCGAAACGCCTTGAGCCGTTCGTTCCTGCAAATTGTTTTCGGCATCATCAATGGGTGCAAAAATTAGTTTTGAAGGGTCTTGCATGGGTTTCATCCATTCCACCATTTTTTCTGCCGAGCCCCCTTGAAACGTACTTATTAGCGTATCTGGCATGGGATGAAATAAAAATGGGATGTCCAAGGTATCGCAATGTTCCTTAAGTCGGGTGGCTATAGCAGCAATAAGCATACTCTTTCCCGTACCCGGAATACCATACCCCATGAAAACCGGCATAAACCCGCCCAATTCCTGGAACGGATTTTTCTTTGCTGTAAAATCGTAACTCAACATACGCTCCGTTAAGCGGCGTGCAAAGTGTTTGGCGTCCCGGTTACCTACAATCTGCTCAAACTTAATTTTATTGAACTCAATACTTTTTGCCGTTCCTTGAAATACATTGTTCCAGCCCGAAATGGCAAATTCCGATTTTTCCAACTTATAGGTTCTATCTTCAATCGTTTCGGTATATTCCAAACTACTTTTACGCAATTGAATTTCATCTATCAAGGCTTCAAAATATACTACGGTGAAGTCAATAACATCTTTATCCGACTTTATAATTTCTGGGTGCCCCAAATACTTGTCGTAATAGAACAAGCTACATGAAATCCCCTTTAAAGGCGTCATAAGTGACACTTCTGGAATGCCTGCAAACTTTTGCTTCATCACGCTTAAATCGTCTGATGCATATGGCTTTAAGTCGTTTAATATCTTATAGGCTGTGCTGAAAAGCATAAATGCTGTAGCCGTATGCATTTTGCTTTCAAATTCTCGTTTACCATTCGTATCTAAGGCAGATTTGTTTTCGTTTAAACTTGATAAGCCCGATGCGTCATAGTAGCTATCTTTAATCCAAATGCCCAACGTTATTCCTTCCTGTACAGCATATAAGGTCTGATTCAAATAAATCGGAATTGCTATGGAATCTGGCAACAAGCGCTTTTTTAAAGCCAGAATAGTTTTTGATACCGAAGTTATTTCAACGGCATTGCTACCATTATTGGCACGCGATAAATACAATAAGATAGACTCATCTTTAGCCTCTTTATCTTTATTTTTGGCACGCTGTCCTTGCTCCCATTGTATACTTTTTAAATAGGAAGACGCTTCATCACGAAGCATATCAAGTTCGGTTAGTTTTATTGGGAATGTTGAATTGTGTTCCATTTTTTCAGTCTTCAGTTTTCAGTCCGCAGTCTTCAGTTCTTACTCTTGCGGCTTACTCTGCTATTTTTTGTTTTATTTATTTTATTGTTATTGAGTATTACCCCATACCTTATGTCTTCTCTTCAATATCTTATTTTTAAATCTTATCATTTACAAATTTATCTTCTACATTAAAATCAAATCTATATTATTGAATACTTCCGACCTTGGAAATTCTTTTGTTAAATGAAATACTTCCATTACCAACTCAAAACCTTTTTTATAAGCTAATAATGTTTTAAAACTCATCCTTTTAGTTCCCTATTCTTTAATCTTTTTGGTTTTGTCATATACATTTATAATTTCCTCCAAATTTATCTTCTATTTTAAAATCGAATCTCTTACTTACTGCATACTGCCAACTGTACACTGTTTACTTATTTTTATTATTTCAAACGACTCATTTCGATAGGTGGTTTCGCCAAACCGTTCATAAGTTCCGGAGTTTTATTATGCAACAACTGGATGATGCGGTGTGGTGCAAAAACATATTTCAGTTTAAATACATCGTTCCATTTTTGCAAAATCTGTTTTGAGAAAAAACCACCATCCTTGAACTCACTTCCAGAGGCTACTTCATCTATTTTTAATGAAATTGCATACGATTCTAAAGGAATCTCTTTCTTTCCAATACCTTTTAAAATAGCATGTGTAATATCATTTTCATCTTTTGCAAATACATTGTGCATAGGTCCCAAATCGATTCTTTTTATAAGTTTCGGCAAGACTTTTGGTAACTTCCTATCTATAGTGTAAGCCATCGTATCCAAAGACATATCTCTATCTGCTGTTGTTTTTAAGACTTCGTAAATGTCATCCTTATAATCTTCTACATCAGTTCCGCTGTAGTTAAAATACATAAAGCAAATAAAGGGACGGTTGTGGGATACGTCGAAAAAACTCCAGCTCGTCATATATTTGGTACCTATTTCTTCTGGTGCGTTTAAAATTTTACCCTGCACAAAACGGTTAAAGATATATTGTTTTTGAACCGATGAATAATATACAATGGAGGCTGCCTGGAACAGTCTACTTTTTTTTATCGGTTCCTTTTTACGCATGAGCGTATCTAAAAATTCTTCTTTTAAAGTAACTATGGGTGTTAATTTGCCCAAATAATCATCACGCAGTTCCAAATCGTTAAACAGGTATCTAAATTCCAGATAATTTGGAAATCCAGAATGGGTTAAATCGACTTTCATATGATCCTCTTCATCATACATATACTTGATACGCATGGCTTCGATGGAATATAATAACAAATCACAATACTGTTTAAATAATAGGACTTCTTGATGGTTACAAAGTGCTTGTTGCTGTATAGCAACTATAAGTTCCTTAAATGCAAAATCGACCATTCTATGATAGAAAACATAATGTTCTTTTGAGTCTAGGACTGCTGAATCTAATGGTGTTACAATGTGATTTACGGACATTTGTTTAATTAAAAGTGAACAATTAAAAGTTAAAAGTTCTTACTTGATAGCAATCGGGTTAATCGAATAGAGCGTTAAGAGCCAAGGACATGCTCAAGTTTTTTGCTGATTTTCCCAAAAAACGACTGTTAGTGTTTTTTTACTCATAAGTATAAAAAAAATATACTTATGAGTAAAAATAAACATTCAAACTTATTTTAAATTTTATAGTTTGTTTGATGAGATTCCTGCCTTCGCAGGAATGCAATTAGCTTAACAAATCGTCATTGTTTGCTTCTGGTTTTGGCTTTCCTTCTGGTTCTCCATCATTACCTCCTGAAGCTTTATTCGGATCTACATTATAATAATCTTCAAAAATCTCTTTCATATCGATGCCATAACGCTCTGCAAAATTCTTTTGAATATCGCTGTCTTTGGCACGAATTTCCTGTAAGGCCTCTGCATAACTACTATAAACACCTTGCATGACTTTTTCGTGCACTGGAATATTGTCCATCATATCTTGACGGGCCTTTGCACTTGCAGTATGCATAGATGCCAACGTTTCTCCAATATGCTCATCTGTTTTTACACCCAAATGCTCTAAAATAGCAGCAAACTCCTGATCGGTTCTAGCTTTTAAAGCCACTACATAACCATCATAATACTTTAAACGCTCTTCGGTATCACTTTTTAATTTAGCGCGATGCGTTTGTAAATTACTTCGTAATGAGGTTAATACTTTAATGGTTAAATTATGTTTGTGTACAAAACTGTCTTTACTTGCCGCCAGCGTGGTATAGGCATTTTTTAAGCCTTCCAGCTCTTCCACTTTTTGCTCTAAAGTCGTTACTTTACCAACAGCTTGTGCATAATCTGCAGATTGCTTGTCTGCAATATCTTCAAGTTCTTGACGTGCTTGTTTCAGTAAGGCATATTGTTCTTCTAATTTGGCCTCTACTTCTTTTTTCTTTTCTAAAGCTTTTGTATGGTTTTTAGTAGCTTCTACGATAGCATCTTGCAACTTATCTTCTACTTCCTTAATCTCCACTTCACGATTTTTCAATCTACTTACCGCTGCCTGGGATTTATAGGATAGTTCACTTAATAATGTTTGAACATCGGCACTTTCTATACGCTCTTGAAACATGGCTTTTGCTTTATTATCGGCAGCAGCACGCGTTTTTTCGGCAACCTTAAGTTCGTCTTGAGCTTTTTTAATTTTGCTTTTACGCCCCCAAAGATTATTCCACCAGGTATTTGGCTTTGCCTCGGCATCTTCTAATTCTATTTTGGCACGTTCTAAAGCTTTTTGCGCATCATCTATAACCTTTTGTTCTGTAGCATTAAGTGCAGAGAATTTCTCAAAAATAATACCAACTTCATCTTGGTAGTCGGTCAGATCTTTAATAGCATCCAAAAGCGTTGTTCTATCCTTTTCGGCCATGTGTACCACATCATCTAAAGTGGCATTTAATATTTTTTGCCGAACTTCTGGATCATCTTCTTGAGATAGTTTAGATTTCATAGTGTCAATGGCTTTACCCCAATTGACATCTACTTTCTCTGTTTTCTCGTTAGAATTGGTTTCCAATAAATCAAAATCGTCAGACATAAGGAATGATGTGTTTTTAGTTGTACATTATTTAGCTAAGCAATTTCGTTAAAAAAAATCAATTTTAAAACTTATACTTCTTTAATTATTGGTATTATATGTTATTAAAATGTTACACCTTTTTTAATTTTATTGTGCCTTTATGTCTTTCTTTTAGATTGTATAATTAATAATTTATGCTATATTTGAGAAGCTAATAAACTAAATCATACTAACTTAACTATCTGACTAAATTGTTACTAGTATCCCTCTTAATAGACCAATCTGATATTGTAACCATATTAATTATTGTTGTTATTGTTTTCTCTATTCTATTAATTTTAGGTGTAAGAAAGTCTTATAAACTAAAAAAAGAGAACGAGAAATTAAATAGCATGGATACTAAAATGCCTGAAGAAGAAACCTACAAGGACTTTACCGATGGGCATATGTACGATAATAAATAAAGAGTTTCTTGAAACCAACCCATCTTCGAGCTACGGTGTACCCACATCTTTTTTCAATATAAAGAACAAAAGCTTATTTCTCTTTTTACTTACTTTTCTTTGCTCGTCCAAAGAAAAGTAACAAAAGAAAAGACGCCCTTTCGAGAGGTATTTCTTCTCACGCTGCGCTAGAGAAGAACCGGGCCCAAAACTTCGCGTCGCCCCACCGCCATGTCCAACGCCAATGCTCCTGTTCCTCGAAGCTTTTGTGCCCTATCCTTCCGAAAGGTCGGGGACAGCCCTATGGTATTTTTCCAACAGCTAGCAGAGAGAACTGAGCGCTCTATAAAAGCGATCTGCGAGGCTGGTACGGCAAACCTATACAGAAAACAAGGGACATAGAGCGAGTTTTTTTTATCTGTGGCTGCGACAGAAGATCATGATTTGTGGGTACACCGTAGTTGGTCGGCAGACAGGTTTTAAATCGAACTCACGTTAATTATTCAGACTATTGACAGATTTCAAGCCTATATAGTCTAGGGATTCGTATTCATGCAGAGTCCAATCTATACCGTAAAGAATTGGATTCGTGTGAATTTGTGCCATTCGTGTCTTTTTTAAAGATGTGTACACACGGTAGCATCTTCGAGGCAGGATTGTATAATTTAAAAGGAACCCCTGAGGCAGAGCCTCAAGGAATTCTTTTCGAATAAAAACGCCCACTTTTCAGCAGGCATTTTATAAATTGAATTTATTTATCTTTTATCTCACAAGTTTTTTATACTTTATACGTTTAGGCATTAAATCCCCTCCAAGACGTTTCTTTTTATTTTCTTCATAATCACTAAAACTACCTTCAAAGAAATATACTTGAGAATCTCCTTCAAAAGCTAGAATATGCGTACATATTCTATCTAAGAACCACCTGTCGTGAGAGATAACCACGGCACAACCAGCAAAGTTTTCCAGGCCTTCTTCCAAAGCTCGTAATGTATTCACATCCAAATCGTTTGTTGGCTCGTCCAAAAGTAGCACATTGCCTTCTTCCTTAAGTGTCATAGCCAAATGCAAACGGTTTCTTTCTCCTCCGGAAAGTAATTTTACTTTCTTGTTCTGTTCACTTCCCGAAAAATTAAAACGACTTAAATAAGCACGTGAATTTACCTGTTTTCCCCCCATCATAATCAACTCTTGCTCATCACTAAAGTTTTGCCAAATTGATTTTTCCGGGTCTATATTTGAGTGGCTTTGATCTACATAAGCAATTTGAGCAGTCTCTCCTACTTTAAACGCTCCTTTATCCGGGGTTTCTTCCCCCATTATCATTCTAAAAATAGTTGTTTTACCTGCTCCATTTGGACCAATAACCCCAACGATACCAGCTTGTGGTAGGTTAAAGTTCAAATCATCATATAGCAATTTATCATCATAGCCTTTACTAACCCCACTGGCTTCTATAACATTAGTTCCCAATCTTGGTCCGTTAGGAATGTATATTTCCAGTTTTTCGTCAAGTTGTTTTTGATCTTGACTCATTAACTTATCATAGTTCTTTAAACGCGCTTTTTGTTTGGTTTGGCGCCCTTTAGCACCTTGCCTTACCCACTCCAACTCGCGTTCTAGTGTTTTTTGACGTTTAGAAGCCGTTTTACTTTCTTGTGCCAAACGTTTTGATTTCTGATCCAACCAAGAGGAATAATTCCCTTTCCACGGAATGCCTTCTCCTCTATCCAGTTCCAATATCCAACCTGCTACATTATCTAAAAAATACCTATCGTGCGTTACTGCAATCACAGTGCCTTTGTATTGTGCTAAATGATGCTCTAACCAATGTACGGATTCTGCATCTAAATGGTTGGTGGGCTCATCTAACAATAATACATCTGGTTCTTGTAAAAGCAAGCGGCATAATGCCACACGGCGTTTTTCTCCTCCAGAAAGCACACTTATTTTCTTATCACCATCTGGAGTGCGCAAGGCATCCATAGCAATTTCTAGTTTGGTATCTAGTTCCCAGGCATTGGCAGCATCAATTTGATCTTGAAGTTCTGCCTGACGCCCCATCAACTTTTCCATTTTGTCTGGATCAGAATAGACTTCTTCCAGACCAAACATATCGTTAATTTTGTTATACTCGTCAAGAATGGCAACCGTTTCGGCTGCTCCTTCACGTACCACCTCCATAACCGTTTTATTAGCATCGAGCTTAGGTTCCTGTTCTAAAAAACCAACCGAGTAATCTTGTAAAAAGGTCACATCGCCTTGGTAATTTTTATCGACACCAGCTATAATTTTTAATAATGTAGATTTACCAGAACCATTAAGACCTAAAATCCCAATCTTAGCCCCATAAAAAAAGCTTAAATAAATATTTTTTAATACAGGTGTATTGGCACCTTGAAATGTCTTGGTTAAACCAGACATCGAGAAAATTACTTTCTTATCGTCACTCATTATTAGTTATTTATTAATAAGATTCCCGCCTTTAAGGGAATGCACAAAATGTTATTTATGTAAAAAATGTCAATCAAAAAAAACAGGAAATACTATACTCTTCCTTTTAAAGCATTAAATACCCATGCATTAGCAAAAAAGCCAATTCCTACTGCGGCGAAACCCCAGCCTGCTACATCATCGTACCTAAATGCTCCTAGTCCTATTAATGCCAGTCCTACAAAAATCATTACCCATGTGGCCCACGCCAACACAGTATTTTTATTCATTGCCATAATAAATTATTTCTTTTTGGGCGTATCCCTGTTAGTTAACCAAGGTTGATGTTTACCGCATTTTTAAAACCTGTAAGCAGTACATGATATGTTTAAAAAATGCTGTTAACTATCCTTTACGCAATTAGAGAAGCAAATATCGTATTTTTAAATAAAAAAAACACCTTTTTATGGATGCTTTCTTTCTTTTAATGCTTTTAAACAAGGCACTCTTTTCGATTAATTCATTGGTACTTCAATAATTAAAATTTTAGAATTTGCCTTAGATTTTATTAAAACCGTATCTGTTTCATACAGACCGATAGCATCTCTATTTTCAAGAATTTGATCGTCAATTTCTATTTCTCCTTCAACTAAAAAGATATAAAAACCATGGTTTTCATTTTTCAAGCGTAGTGTTATCTCATGTTCCTGATCTAAATCAGAGCGACATATATAGGCTTGCTGGTTAATGGGCAATGCGTCGCCTTTTAACTTATCTTTTGGCGCGACAAGGGCTTGCAACTTATTTTTCTGGGCCAAATCATCAAATCTTCTTTGTTCATAATTTGGTGCTACGTTCATTTTTTCTGGAATGATCCATAGTTGCAAAAAGTTGACATCATCTGTTCTGTTATCGTTAAATTCTGAGTGCGTTAAACCTGTACCTGCGCTCATTACCTGTACTTCACCTACTTCAATAGCCCGTTTATTTCCCATACTGTCTTTGTGGGACAACGCGCCCTTTAAAGGTATAGAAATAATTTCCATATTTTGATGCGGATGCGTGCCAAAACCCATTTTTGGTTGCACGACATCGTCGTTAAGCACTCGAAGCGCGCCAAAATTCATACGCTCTGCATCTTGATAGCTAGCAAAACTAAATGTATGGTATGATTTTAGCCAACCATGATCGGCATATCCCCTGGTATTTGCTTTATGGATTATTGTTTTCATAATGTATTATGCTTTTGTATTCCCTCGAAGGAGGGAATCTTATTAATGATTGTTGTTAAACCTATAAGGTTTTAGAAACATGAGTGTTTGGAAGTTAAAAATCCTTCCGATGTTTACGTTTTTTACCCCCCCTAATTTCGATCTTATCGAAATTGTCCTCACTTTAAAACGAAAGGGAGGAGGTCGTTTCAATTTATATTTTTTGCGAAAATGGGCTGTTTATTAATTTATTTCATGCTTACCTTACCTCTTTTTCTTATAAACACTTGTTATTTTTAGAAACCTTGAGGGTTTTAACTCGCAGGAAGAAACCCCATTTTACCCATTTGATAATCTCGCATAGCCTCCATAATTTCCGTTTGTGTATTCATGACATAGGGGCCATAGGTCGTCACCTTTTCATTAAAAGGTTCGCCAGAAAGAAATAGCAATTTACTTGTTTTATTACCTTTAACAGAAAACCCCTTTCCATCTTGGTTAAACTGAATTAACTGATTTTCATCTAATTTTAAGGCTTCCGAACCATTAACAGTGACATCTCCATTTAATAAATACAACATCGACTGGTGGGTTTTAGGGACTTCAATAAAGTACGTTCCGTCTTCTTCAATGTCAATTACATAAGCATTTACGGGCGTTTGTGTACTTATTTTTCCATAGTTACCTTCTAATTCGCCTGCAACGACTTGAATCTTTACTTTACCATCTTCTGAATTAATGATATTAAAATCCTCGTTTTTTGCATGTTGATAGTTGGCAGGGATCATTTTCTTTTCTGCTGGTAAATTCAACCATAATTGAATGCCCTCAAGCATTCCTCCTTTTTGCACAAAGGCTTTTGTTGGTGCTTCGGCATGAATGATACCACGTCCAGCCGTTGTCCATTGGACATCACCTGCTTTAACAACACTCTCATTCCCTAAAGAATCCCTGTGCAATTGTTCTCCTTGAACTAAAAAAGTAACAGGCTCAAATCCACGATGCGGGTGTGGCCCTAAATCGAAAGGATTGTTCTCTTCTGAGATTTCATAAGGACCATAGTGATGTAATAATACAAATGGATCTACCATGTCTATATTCCGACTTGGTAATGGCTGTCTCAATTGTATAGGCCCCATATTCACAAAACCGCTCCGTCCTACTGTTTTTATTGTATTTGATTTCATAAGTTCTTATTTTTTATTCCCTTGAAGAAGAGAATCTTTTTATCGCAACCCCAAAAATATAATTGAGGCTACCTCCTTCCTGTCCGTTTAGCAGGCAGGTAAAAGAATCACAAATTAATTGTCATCGCATTTTATCTAGCAGATTACTTAATTGTTCTGCTTCATCTTCATTTAAATTTTTTAGTAAATCTTTATTAATATTATGTGGGATAGATGCTATAAGCTTTTTTCCTTTATCTGTAATGACAATTTTAACAACACGCCTATCATGTTCTGAAGGAATACGCTCAATATAACCCTTTGCACACAATTTATCCATTAACCTGGTCGCATTGGGTGAACGCTCCAGCATCCTGTCCTTAATCACCTGTACATTTAAAGGCTCATTGGCACCGTTTAAAATCCTTAAGATATTATACTGTTGGGGCGATATGCCGTACGGCTTAAAAAAATCATTCTGATAACTCGTTATCCAACTTGCCGTATAGATTATGTTCAACAAAGCCTTAACTCTGTTGTTTGGAAATTTTGAATTGATGTCTTTGGAAAAATCCCCCATTTATTTAGTGTTCAATGTTCAATGTTCAGTGCTCAGTATTCAGTTTCGATTTCAACTTCAATTTCAGTGTTCAGTTTCGATTTCAACTTCGATTATAACTCTTTTTGGAATACATCCACTTTGTTTTTTAGATCGGAATCCTGTGCTTCATCGATGATCTTTCCTTCTGAAAAATTATCATTGAATAATGGCAAAGAAAAGTCTGCAACTATATTGCCCCCCATATAAACAAAACGTCCTTTGGCAATCTCCAGAACAGTTGCGCCACCTCTACCTCCTGGTGAGGCCGCCATGAGCAACATAGGTTTCCCATTCCATAATTTACCATCAATTCTAGACATCCAATCAAATAAATTTTTAAATGCCGTAGAATAAGCCCCATTATGCTCTGCTAATGATAAAATAATACCATCTGATGCTTTAATAATATCTAAAAACTTATGCGCATTGTCCGGAATACCATGAGCATTTTCATAATCAATGCCATATAAAGGTAATTCAAAATCGTTTAAATCTAAAATATCAACTTTTACATTTTCAACCAAAGTCGAGGCGTATATTGCTAATTGTTTATTTATTGAGTTTTTACTATTGCTTCCTGCAAATGCTATAATGTTTTTCATAAGTATTAACTATTTTTATGGTACAAATATAAAATAAAAACAATTAGTTTCCAAGGAAAATAATACCATGTAATATATTTTATGATTATATTAACAAAATGTCCCCTATTAATCAAACTGAAATTGAAGTTGAAATTGAAGTTGAAAACGATCCATGGACACCAATAGAAACATTTCGACTTCAATTTCAACTTCGACTTCAACTTCAAACTGAAAATGAAACTGAAAATGAAACTGAAAATGAACTTGAAATTGAACTTGAATTTGAAAAACGATTAATAAACATGAATAGAAACATTTCGACTTCGACTTCGATTTCGATTTCAACTTCAATACAAACTCGCTTTAGTAAGAAAATATTTTACTTTGACTCATTTCACAAGAATGTCAACTTTTGTACATTAGCAACAAACTTAATGATACATGGATATTAACTTCAACAAAAACGAAGATCATAATAAACTTTTACTCTCTGAATTAAATAAACGCTTGGCCAAAGTAAGTCTTGGTGGCGGAAAAAAACGTATTGAAAAGCACCACGCTAAAGGAAAAATGACAGCCAGAGAACGTATCAATTACCTTTTGGATGCCAAGTCCAAATCTATTGAAATTGGTGCTTTTGCAGGAGAAGACATGTATGCTGAACACGGTGGCTGTCCTTCTGGTGGCGTTGTTATAAAGATCGGTTATATTAAAGGCAAACAATGCATTGTAGTTGCCAATGACGCTACCGTGAAAGCAGGTGCCTGGTTTCCTATAACCGGAAAAAAGAATTTGCGTGCACAGGAAATAGCCATTGAAAATAGGCTTCCTATTATTTACTTAGTGGATTCAGCTGGCGTGTATTTACCGCTTCAGGATGATATATTCCCGGATAAAGAACACTTTGGACGTATTTTTAGAAACAATGCTGTTATGAGCAGTATGGGGATTACCCAAATTGCCGCTGTTATGGGAAGTTGTGTTGCAGGGGGCGCCTATTTGCCCATTATGAGCGATGAGGCTTTAATTGTCGACAAAACAGGGAGCATCTTCCTTGCTGGCAGTTATTTGGTAAAGGCAGCCATTGGAGAAACTATTGATAATGAAACTCTGGGCGGCGCGACAACGCACTGTGAAATTTCTGGAGTAACCGATTATAAAGCTAAAGACGATAAAGATGCCTTGGATACCATTAAAAATATTATCGATAAGATCGGGGATTATGATAAAGCTGGCTTTAATAGAAGTGATTCAAAAAAACCAAAGGAAAATACCAAGGATATATACGGAATATTACCAAAATCCAGAGCTGATCAATATGATATGTACGAGATCATTAAGCGATTGGTGGATGATTCTAAATTTGATGAGTATAAAGCAGGTTATGGTCAAACCATTATTACCTGTTATGCCAGAATTGATGGTTGGGCCGTAGGGATTGTTGCCAACCAACGTAAATTGGTGAAAACAAAAAAGGGTGAAATGCAATTTGGAGGCGTTATTTATAATGATAGTGCAGACAAGGCCACACGTTTTATTGCTAATTGTAACCAGAAAAAAATCCCATTAGTTTTTTTACAAGATGTCACAGGCTTTATGGTAGGTAGCAAAAGTGAACATGGCGGTATTATTAAAGATGGTGCTAAAATGGTAAATGCGGTCAGTAATTCTATAGTTCCAAAGTTTACGATAGTTATAGGGAACAGTTATGGAGCTGGTAATTATGCCATGTGCGGCAAGGCTTACGACCCTAGATTGATCGTTGCATGGCCAAGCGCAGAACTCGCCGTTATGAGTGGGAATTCGGCTGCCAAAGTATTGTTACAAATTGAAAAAGCATCGTTAGAAAAACAAGGTGAAAAAATTACTCCGGAAAAAGAAGCGGAACTTTTTAATAAAATAAAGGACAGATACGATAACCAAGTGTCTCCATATTATGCGGCGGCTCGTATCTGGACGGATGCCATTATTGATCCCCTGGATACAAGACATTGGATTAGCATGGGCATTGAAGCCGCTAACCATGCCCCTATTGAAAAACCATTTAATTTAGGAGTTTTACAAGTATAATGAAACATTTTCATCCCCAAATTTGTTTAAATTATGAAAAAAAGGAATATTTTATCCCTCCTGGGCCTACTTATTACTAGTTATGCGATATACCTAATTTACACATTCTATATTGATAATAATGATAATATAAAATCCATCTATTTAGTTCCAAAAGATGCCGTTTATATTATTGAAAGCCAAAAGCCCATTGATAATTGGAATACCATAAGTAAAAGTGAGATTTGGAAACACTTAAATACCAATGCTTATTTTAACGATCTTACCGAAAGTCTTAATAAACTGGACACCATCTTTAAACAAGATGAAGGTCTTTTTAAACGATTTGGGGATAGGGAAATACTCATTTCCGCCCATATTTACGCGCCTAAAAAATATGATTTTTTCTATGTGATCGATTTACAGAAAATAGCAAAACTCAATATCTTAAAAAGTCATTTAAACACTATTACTAGCGACAATTTTAGAGTGAGCAAGCGTAAATACCATGAACATCAAATAACCGAGGTTTATGATATAAAAACCCATGAAACGCTATACATGAGCTTTATCCAAAATCAAATGATCCTGTCTTATGTACACACGCTTGTCGAGGCTTCAATAGACCAATATTTAGAACCTGAGATTGGAAGGAACCTTAAATTTATAGAAGTAAATAAAGAAGTTGGTTATAATGATATGTTCCGTTTATATTTTCAGTATGACTATTTGGATGATTTTATTAAAATCTTTTCGAATGATTCTGGTAGCCTAGGAAACACATTAAGCAACAGTCTGGAATTTAGTGGCTTTAGCTTTGATCTAGATCATAATACAATGACCGCAAACGGCATAACAAACTCTAACGATAAAGCAAGTGCCTACTTAAGGGCGCTAAAAAAATCTGGGAAAGGCACACGCAGTATCAGCAAAATTGCTCCCAAGCAAACAGCCCTTTATTTAAGCTTTTCTTTTAGTAGCTTTAACGAGTTCCATAATAATTTTGAGTCTATTCAGAAAGAGGACCCCGAACAATTTAAAAGTTATTTAGATGGTGTTGAAAAGGTAGAGAACTTTTTGAAAATTGACATGAAAACCCACTTTATTAGCTGGATAGATGACGAAATAGCCTTACTCCAACTACATTCCACAGTGTCCCAATCTAAAAAAGATGTTGCCGTTATCCTAAAAACCAATGATAGTAAAAAAGCCAAACAGAATTTGGATTTTATTTTAGAACAAATACGAAAGCGCAGCCCCGTAAAGTTTAAAGAAGTTAACTATAAAGGCTACCCTATTAACTTTATGTCCATTAAAGGTTTTTTTAAAATACTAATTGGTAATTTATTTAAAGAGATCGATAAGCCTTATTTTACTATTATAGAGGATTATGTCGTATTTAGCAATCATCCCAATACCTTAAAAAGTATTATAAATAGCTATACAAATAAAGAAACTTTAGACCATTTTGAAGCCTATAAGAACTTTAACGATGCGTTTGATAGTAGATGTAGTGTTTTCACTTATATCAATGCGCCTAATTTATATAATAGTGTGTACAATTTTGTAGATGCCAGTGCAAAAAAGCAACTAAAAACGAATAAGGATTATTTTATTTGCTTCCCGCAAATTGGGATTCAATTAACACCGGAAAAAGATTTTTTTGAAAGCAAAATAGTCATCGATTATGAAAATCCGAATATTGTAAAAACCAAATATACATTTACAGATACAGCTATTGCAACAAAAACAATCAATACACCCCAATTAGTAGAGATTACCGAAGAAAATTTTAATAAAGAAACTGTTTTCAATATTTCCGAAATTTTCCCTACAGATCTAACTGCCAAAGAATTTGTAAAAAAACATTCCAACGGAAAAGTTAATTTTTTTGTAGAATTAAAGGACGGTTTAAAACATGGCGACTATAAAGAATATTATAGAAATGGCAAACTGAAAATCTCTGGTAAATATTATAAAGATGCCCAAAATGGTGCTTGGCGCGCTTATAATTTTAATGGCGATTTGGTATTTAAAAAACGGTTTTAATATAGCATGATAGACTTATAAAATTAAGAAAAGCCAAAGAAACCTCAATAAACAGATCGTATAGTTGAGTTTAATATTTTTTATTTTCTCGTAAAAATTCTGTATCTTAATGATTAGAAATCAATAACTTTTCAATCATGGGAACAATAAAAACGCTCAACAAGTGGGCAAATGCGCATACGTATTTACCTCTTGATATACTACGTGTCGCTCTAGGTGTCTTTTTATTTATTAAAGGCATTAGCTTTATGTCTGATAGTACCATGCTCATGGAGTTATTTAAACCTATACAGAATTTAGCGGGCGGCATGGTCGTTATTCATTATGTAGCACCTGCCCATTTTATTGGAGGTCTTTTAATCGCTTTTGGTTTACTTACCAGATGGGTCATTATTGCTCAGCTTCCTATTTTAATTGGCGCTATTGTTATAAATTTTGCAGGAGAAATGAGTACTTCGAACTTAATATTGGCATTAATTACTTTTCTTGTTTGTTTATTTTTCTTGTTTTATGGCTCGGGCAAACACTCACTGGATTATTATTTTAAAATGCAGAAATAAAAAGTGTCATTTTAAACGAAGTGAACCTACTTACCAGTAACCACAGTGTATCCACATCTTTTTCGATATATGAGCTAAAAGTTTTTTTACTTACTTTTAGCTCTCAGATCTTATTTGATAATTTGTTATACCATTTTCACTTTAAAGTTACTCAAAAAAAATACAGTTATTTTTTGTTTAGGCAAAAAAGAAAAGCAAGTGCTCAGCTTGACTGGGTAGCAAGCATAGCTTAGCTACGTTTAAGTTTTATTTTGATGCATAAACGGAAAAGAACAAATTTTAGTGGGTAACTTTAAAATGAAAATGGTATTATCGGTATTTTTAGGTTTTTCCACTGCGCTCAAAATGACAACTTATAAATTTTAAACGCCCCTTTTAATAGTTTTGATAAGAAGAAACCAATCGTATAAATTCTGATCTATAGCCATCTTTATCATCTCCTCTACCCTGTTTAGCCAATTCAATAACATCTTCTGTTTTTGAATTATTGTGATACTTAGACTGTCTTAATTGCATCCCAAATAGAGCGACCGCTGAAGCAAATTTTAAATCTTCGGAAGCTTCTGTAATAATATCTTTCTGAACATGGACCATTTCTATACTTTTATTTCCATCTGGTTTTTTATATCTAAATTTTACCGTAAATAATTCATTGGAGTCATTGTAAGTACCCTTAGTTTTAGTGTACTTTAAATCAGGTACGTCTTTAAGATAATCACTTTTTACACCATTGGGAATCACCTCATACAAAGCAGTAACGGTGTGTCCGCTGCCTAATTCACCTGCATCTTTTGTATCATCAATAAAATCTTCATCTTCAAGCATCCTGTTTTCATATCCAATGAGCCTGTATGCCTGTACTTTATTCGGATTAAATTCTATCTGAATTTTTACATCTTTTGCTATGGTAAATAAGGTACCTCCAAACTCTTTTCCAAAAACTTTTTGTGCTTCTTGCATATTATCAATATAGGCATGATTCCCATTACCTTTATCCGCTAATGTTTCAAGTTTGGAATCCTTATAGTTTCCATAGCCAAATCCTAAAACTGATAAAAATACACCAGATTTACGCTTTTCTTCAATTAATGCTTCCATGGCTTTATCACTTGAGGCTCCTACATTAAAATCGCCATCGGTAGCTAAGATCACTCTATTATTTCCATTCTTTTTATAATGTTTTTCTGCTAATTTATAAGCTAATTTTATACCCGCTCCACCAGCAGTAGATCCTCCTGAGCTTAAGTTATCCAAAGCGTTTAATATTTTTTCTTTATGCTTTCCTGAGGTTGGCTCTAAAACAACACCGGCCGCACCCGCATATACCACAATAGATACTTTATCCTGTTCGCGCAATTGATTTACCAAAAGCCTGAAAGCCGATTTCAAAAGCGGTAGTTTGTTCTGCGAGCTCATAGAGCCTGAAACATCCAACAGAAAAGTAAGATTTGATGCAGGTAACGCTTTATGATCATATGTTTTTCCTTGTAAGCCTATTTTAACAATTTTTGTATCGTGGTGCCACGGTGTTTTCGATACTTCTGTATTTATAGAAAAAGGGTGTTGTTCTGTTGGTTGTGGATAATTATAATCAAAATAATTGACCATTTCCTCAATTTTAACGGCATCTGGCTCAATAGTTTCTCCATAATTAATCATGCGCCTTATATTACTATATGAAGCCTTATCTACATCAATAGAAAAAGTGGATAATGGTGAAAGTGATGTGCTTTCAAAACGATTCTCTTCAATAACCGCATAACTTTCATTATTGTGTATTCTAAAATTCCCTTGGCGTGTCGTTATAACAATACAACCATTTTTAGCAATTTTCCCAAACTTTGTTTTAGCATCGGACTTACCATATTCCTTTTTGCTGTCAATATCCGATTCTTTTAAATTCTCAATGATATGGTTGTTCTCTTTTTTAATAGGTACGCCATCAACAATATACAGAAGTTCCTTTCCCTTATCGGTTTTATTGTTTTTGGTGCTAATCAGAATAACACCATTGGCGCCTCTGTTTCCGTAAATGGTTTTTGATGCATCGTCTTTTAAAACATCTATAGCTTTAATGTTTTTTGCATTCATTTGCTCTAAGTTTTTATAAGGAGACACAACACCATCTATAACAACTAAAGGTTCTTTATTTCCAGAAAGTGAAGATATTCCCCTTATACTAATTTGGGAATTTGTACTCGGTACAGCAGAATTGTTAGCGACATGAACGCCTGCTACTTGTCCTTGTAATGTTTTTGACACTGATTTGGATTGTATCTGACTTGCCAATTTATTATGATATGCTTTTTGTTTTTGGCGTTTTATTTGGGATGCTGAAGCGGTATGAGATAGTTTACTACCCGTTTTATAATAACCTGCTGCAACTACAACTTCTTCTAAACGAGAAACATCTTCTTGTAAAGCTACAGAAATAGTGTTAAGGGTTCCAACCTTCTTTTCTTGCGTTACAAAGCCTATATAATTAAAAACAAGAATATCTGTTGGTTTTGCCTTAATTTGATAAAGTCCATCAAAATTTGTAACGACACCTTTTTTCGTTCCTTTAATTATAATATTCGCTCCTGCTAACGGTAAATTATCACTTGCAGAGGTTACTTTTCCCGATATTAAACGTTCCTGAGCTTGCACTTGCACAGAAACAGTTAATACAATAATGATTTTTAATAACGTTTTCATAATAGTTGATTTTAAAGTTTAGCATAAAACTAACCTCAAACCCTTTCTTATAAAACCGATAATGAGTGAAGTATCCTTTTGAATGAGTCAGACACAAAAAAAGGGTAAACTTTCGCCTATCCTTCTTATTAAATATAATGTTTTTTAAATTATTTAATCTCCAAGCTATAAGGAAACAATAATTGAATGCCCTTTTTCTTGGACATAGATTTTATTTCTTTATAAATTCTATAACTCTCCTCTCCCAATTCCTCTTTTAAAAGTGTTTCTTTAGCTTTTATCAAACCTAAATCGCTTAGTATTTCATCAAAATCTTTTTCATAAACAGGGAACTCTTCTATTTTATAATCTACAATTTCAGCGGCCTCAGAGGCTCTTTGCAGTGCCAGGTCCAACCCGCCCAATTCATCTACCAATCCATTGTTTAAAGCATCTACACCAGTCCAAACACGTCCTTGTGCAATGGCTTTAACATCGTCTTGATCCATATGACGCCCTATAGACACCCTATATGTAAACAATTCATAGATATCAACAATTTCTTCTTTAATAAACGCTCGTTGTTCTTCATTTAAAGGCTCAAAAAAGCTATACGAAATTGCATTTTTGTTAGTTATAACTTGTTCTGCATTAATGCCCATGTTATCTGCTAATTGTTTTCCATTGGGCAATATTCCAAACACGCCTATACTTCCTGTAATGGTCGTTGGTTCTGCAATAATCCTATCGGCATGGCAAGCAATGTAGTAGCCACCAGATGCAGCAACATCTCCCATGGAAACGATGACAGGTTTCACTTTTTTGGTCAACGCTATTTCCCTCCAAATCAATTCGCTCGCCAAGGCACTTCCCCCAGGGGAATTTATACGTAAAACAATCGCTTTTATTCTGCTGTCTTCTCTAGCTTCTTTTAAAGAGACACTCATAACACCTTGCCCAACCGTTTCTTCATCGCCCTCTCCATAAATAATATCGCCTTCGGCATAAATAACGGCTATTTTGTTTTTACTACTATTGGATTTTAATTTATTGGCTGTATAAACCGCATAATCTGCAATTGTAACAGCTTCTAAATCATCATTAAGATCCATACCAATAGAAAACTTGATATCATCAATATATTCATCGTGATAGGCTATTTTATCAATAAGAGAAGCCTTTTTTGCTAAATCTGAAGTTCTGCCCAATAAGCTATCTGCAATAACGTTTAATCTATCTGTGCTTATATTTCTACTTTTCGAAATATCTTGTTTTATTTCACTCCAGAGTCCGTTTAAATAAACCGAAATCTGTTCTCTATTTTCATCACTCATTTCATTGGCTAAAAACGGCTCTACGGCACTTTTATATTTTCCGAATCGCACCACTTCCATCTTGAAACCTGTTTTCTCCTGAAAATCCTTAAAGTACAAACGCTCTGAATATAACCCTTTAAAGGCCATCACTCCAGCTGGATTCATATAAATGGTATCGGCAACCGAGCTTAAATAATAATCCTTCTGTGTATAGATATCTGCGTATGCTACAATGAATTTTCCCGATTCTTTAAATTTCAATAAAGCATTTCTCAACGCTTTTGTTTGTGAGATTCCAGCGCTAATAAAATTATTGTCAATGGAAATCCCTTTAATCCTATCATCAGTTGCAGCATAATTAATAGCATCAATAATATTGAACAGGCCATTCTTTTTATCTTCATTTAAAAATGGATACTCTGCAAATTCAATTCTATCTGCATAATCTTTTATAGGAAAGTCCAATCTTAATTCTAAGACAGAATTAGGCTTTACCCGAACCAATTCATCAGACGACGATCCCAATAAAAGTCCGATTAAGAACAAACCAAAAAAGCAGATAACAAAGAATACAATAATTCCTGTTACTGTTGATAAAACACGCTTAATAAAATCCATAATTTATATATTCTATTTGTAGAGGTAATTTAAACTTTTTCGATTCGATCAAAAAAAGTTTAGACCACTTTGCATTGAAAAAGTTGGCAAAGTTACAACTTATAAATCTAATAACTCCATTGTTTTTTTGCGTTGAATTTTTCCCGAAGGCGTTTCTACAAATCGTTCGACCGCATAAACATTTTTAGGTTTTTCAAATTTATCCAAGCCTACAAAAACGGACTCGTTAAGCGTATTAGAGTCGCTTTCTATAATTAAAATAAGTTGTTCCCCCAGAGCTTCGTGAACACTTGAAGCCACAAAAAAACGTCCGTTGATTTTGTCTTGAAGTTTTGCCTCTATCTTTTCAGGAAATAATTTAAGCCCTCCAGAATTTATAACATTATCGTAACGTCCTAGCCATTCAAATGCGCTTTTGGAAAAGCATTTAACCATATCGTTTGTTATAATCTTACCTTTTGAAAGCTTTGGTGCGTCTATAATCAAACAACCCCTTTCGTCTTGCGAAATGAATACATTGGGGAGGGTCCTAAAATGGGATTCAACAGATGGCATGGACGTATCGCCTGATAATGATGGCAAATTATTTATTTTTTTAACCGCAATATGGGTCACTGTCTCAGTCATACCATAGGTTTCATAAATATTTGTGTTCAGGTTTTTAACCTTATGCTTTAATACATTTGAAACTGGGGCTCCACCAACAATAATAGTTTTGATATGATGACAGTTAGCTAATGAGTTTTGGAGCTGTGATGGGATCATAGCACAAAAATCATACGGCGTTTTTGGGTTCAAATTTGGTTGCAAGGTAGGTGCTGTTAAATCCAATTCAAGTCCAAGAACCACAGCCCTAACCAACATCATTCTACCTGCTATAAAATTTGAAGGCAAGCAATGTAATGCCCTATTACCTGGTTTTAAATTAAAAAAATCACCTGTTGCTATGGCGGAGTTCACCATCGCTTGCTTTTTAATAGAAATGGGTTTTGGTTTTCCTGTCGACCCGGAGGTGTTAATGACCATATAATTGTTATGGTCTAACCAATCGAGTAAAAATTCACCGATAAGAACTTCATAGGGCGCTCCCTCTTTTACAAAACTATAAGCCACTTCCATGAGATCTTCATACGTATAATGAATCCCATTTAGTTTAAACCTTATATGTACTTTATTGTATTTGGGTATCACTTCCTATATCTTCTATAATTTTATAGTCTTCTTTTGGCGGTTCTATAACATTTCCAAAAAGCTTATCTTTCCAGTTGGTCCAGCCATATTTTTTAGAAAGAATGAAAAGCAAAATAGGAAACACAACAAATACTGGAACAAATATTTCCATTAGGCCCATGGTCTCTGGGTCTGACATATCCTTAAAAATAGAATGTGTTTGGAAGGCCGTCCAATCTGCAGTTACAAGAAGTGCCGTAAACAAGTTGTTGGCTGCATGAAACCCTAAAGCTAACTCTAGCCCCTCGTCCATAAGCGTTATAATCCCAAGTAACAGTCCTGTGCCTATATAATAAATCATGATAATATACCCAAGCTTTTCAACTTCGGGATTGGCTATATGGAGTAGACCAAAAACCAAAGATGTTATTATTAATGGCGCCCATTTATTTTTCACAATAATCCCAATCCCCTGCATTAAATAGCCCCTAAACAAATACTCTTCAAAACTTGTTTGCAAAGGCACCAATATGATGGCAATAACACAAAGTATTAAAAATGGTACCAGTTTAAAATTAAACACATAATCCTCTGGGGCAAAATAATAATCCACTAAAACAAAACTACTCGAGACTATGCCCCAAAGAAAGAAAATAAACCAAAATCGTCTCCAATCAATTTTCTTTCGAGTGGTCGTTAAATGCTTAAACGATTGTTTGTGCAAATACTTAACGGCTAGTAATAAAAACAATAAGCCTCCTGCAAAAGGCAATAAAACAAATATTAAATTTAAATTTGGCTCGAACAAGGTCATAATATAGTTGGTGTCACTCATTTGTGATTGGTCTATATTACCTTTAAAGGTTTCTATCATTATAGCTATTAAATGAGGCGCAGAAAAAACAAAAACGCCCACAATGGCAATGACAGTACCTACTATATATCGCCACCATTCATGTAAGCCTCTAAAAGCTTGATTTATATACATATATTATAAATTTATATTCCAATTAATACTATTATTATATTGCAATGTACCATTTTTAACCTGTAATGGTGAATTAAAATTATTGGTAAATAACCCTCCCGTTCCCAGTCCTTGATGCATATTGCTTTGCTTGCTATAAGTATATTGAGCTATCGCATTAAGCCCTATATTACTTTCTAAAGCACTGGTAATCCACCATCCTATTTGCTGCTTATCTGCGATATCGATCCATGCATTACTGCCTTTAAATCCTCCAACTAAACTGGGTTTTAAAATGATATATTGCGGATTTATAATGTGTAGCAATTCTTGCTTATTTGTTACAGAAAACACCCCTATAAGTTCTTCGTCCAAGGCTATTGGTAATGGCGTATCCTTACATAGTTGCGACATCACTTCAATTTGCCCCTGTTTTATTGGCTGTTCAATAGAATGCAAATCGAAATCTGATAATATTTTTAACTTTTCTAAAGCCTCCAAGGGTGAAAATGCACCATTGGCATCTACTCGCAATTCAATATCATTTGAGGTAAATTCTTTTCTAATGGATTTTATAAGGCTTATTTCTGTTTCAAAATCAATCGCCCCAATTTTCATTTTAATACAGGTAAAACCTGCATCTAATTTATCCTTTATCTGCTGTTTCATAAAGGTTTCTGTCCCCATCCAAATCAAACCATTTATTGGGATGGCATCCTTGTTCTGAGTGAACCTTGATGGAAATAGCTCAAATTTGTTGGGGCTCTCTAAAGATTTGAAAGCTGTTTCTAAACCAAATTGAATACTTGGAAATGCCGTTAATTCGGACAATAGTTCATCTAAATCGTTACGGATATTTTTACAGAGCCATTTTAGTTTTTCTTCGTAATCCGGCCTATCATCGGCAGAAAGGCCTCTAAACAAACCACATTCCCCTATGCCCTGCTTATTTTCAGAATTTAAAATAAGGAACCATGTTTCTTTGGTTTTTAAGATACCCCGTGAAGTGCCACTGGCCTGCTTGAAATTTAAAATGTATTTTTTATAGGATGCAACAATCATTTACAATTCAATAAAATCGCCAATTTCAAGAAGCATTAAATCTTTCTCTTTTTCAAAAAACTTTCGTTTTGCTACCTCATGGTCAATTTCAATATAGCCAAATGTATCAAAATGGTATCCCAATACTTTATCGCATGCAACAAAATCGCTTGCCAAAATAGCATCATCGACCCCCATGGTAAAGTTATCACCAATGGGTAAAATAGCTAAATCCAATTTTGTTTGGAGTGGAATAAGTTTCATATCAAAAGTCAAGGCAGTATCTCCAGCTATATAAATATTTTTATGTTCGCCTTCAATCACAAAGCCTCCAGGTTGCCCACCGTAACTGCCATCTGGAAAGGAAGAGGTATGAATTGCATTGACATATCTAACAATACCAAAATCAAAATCCCACTTTCCGCCATGATTCATGGGATGACATTCTATCCCCAATTTTTCAAAATATGAAACAATTTCAAAATTAGAAACAACAACAGCATGGGTTCGCTTGGCTATGGCTTCAACATCTAAAATATGATCTTGATGTGCATGTGTTACTAAAATGTAATCAGCCTTTAATTCATCAATATTTATATGAGATGCTTTGGGATTTCCAGAAATAAAGGGGTCTACAAGGATATCAACATCATTTACCTGTATCCCTAAACTAGCGTGGCCGTAAAATGTAATCTTCATTATTTTGTAGTATTAAATTTAGTAAAAGTAAAATACAAAAAAACTATAACAAATGCCCTATCCCCATAAGAATAGCTAATAAAACAGTCGTTAATGCCAATTTTTTTAGCTCAGGATCTAATAATTTAGGATCTTCATTTCTACATACCTTCTTAATATGAATCCATAAAGGTATGTAAGCCACCATAAAAATCAGGTTATACGGCGAGGTGTAATATAATATCCCGAATAGAGCAGACAATAAAATAGCCAATCCTATTAATATATAGTGATATATTCGGGCATTCTTAATTCCAAGCTTAACTGCTAAGGTTATTTTATTTGATTTTTCGTCCGATACAATATCTCGCATATTATTAAGATTAAGCACACCTACACTTAACAATCCTATAGTGCAAGCCGGAAGAAAAACAACATGGTCCATAGTTTTTGCATACAGCACATAGCAGCCAATAACGCTCACTAAGCCAAAAAAAACAAATACAAAAAGATCGCCTAAACCTCTATAACCATAAGCATTGTTCCCAACAGTATATTTTATAGCTCCAATAACGGATGCTATACCAAGTATAAAGAATAAAATTGTGAGTAAAAAATGCTTTACTCCAAATGCGCAGAAAATGAGCATAGAAGCCAAACCAATGGAGATTAGAACATTAATCCTAATGGCATTAAACATCTCTTCTGGAGAAATTTTTCCAGATTGTATAGCGCGCTCGGGTCCAATCCTATTATTATTATCGGTCCCCTTAACACCGTCGCCATAATCATTGGCCAGATTCGATAATATCTGAAAGCTTAAAGTAGTGAAAACAGCAAGGATACCTACCTCCCAACTAAAATGGCCATTATATTCTGCTAAGCATGATGCTAAAATAATCCCCGATATTGATAAAGGTAAGGTCCGCAGACGCATTGTGGAAATCCAAAGAGGGAGTTTATTCATTTATGGAATCCATTTTTTAATAAAATTAGGTTTTCGTTTTTCAAGAAATGCATTTCTACCCTCAACAGCTTCTTCTGTCATATAAGCCAAACGTGTCGCTTCTCCTGCAAATACTTGCTGGCCGACCATACCGTCATCTGTTAAATTCATAGCAAATTTAAGCATTTTTATGGATGTTGGCGATTTAGCCAATATTTCTTGTGCCCACTCATAAGCAGTTGCCTCTAATTCGTCATGAGGTATTACCGCATTGACCATCCCCATTTCGTAGGCTTCTTGTGCTGAATAATTTCTTCCTAAGAAAAATATTTCACGCGCTTTTTTCTGTCCAACCATTTTTGCCAAATAAGCAGAGCCATATCCTCCGTCAAAACTGGTTACATCTGCATCTGTTTGCTTAAAAATGGCATGTTCTTTACTAGCCAATGTTAAATCACAAACAACATGTAGGCTATGGCCACCCCCTACGGCCCAACCAGGTACCACGGCAATGACCGCTTTTGGCATAAACCTAATTAAGCGCTGAACTTCTAAAATATTTAAGCGATGGTAACCATCTTCTCCCACATATCCTTGGTGCCCTCTAGCTTTTTGGTCGCCTCCACTACAAAAGGAATAGACGCCATCTTTGGTCGATGGTCCTTCTGCAGATAACAATACAACACCAATGTCCACATCTTCGTTGGCATCATAAAAAGCGTCATATAATTCGCTGGTTGTTTTCGGTCTAAAAGCATTACGGACATCCGGTCTATTAAAAGCAATACGTGCAACACCATTATATTTTTTATAAGTAATGTCTTCGTATTCTTTAGCAGTGACCCATTTTTTTTGATCCATTTTCTTTATTTTAGCCAAAAATAAATTTTATTTCATTAAATCGCTTACTTCCCACATGAAAAATAAGTTTTCAGCTTCTATTTTAATCTTTTTTACACTTTTTACTTATTCTCAGTCTTATAATTTTAAAACCATTATAGACCTTGATGCTACAGATGTTATCAGTCAGGATAAAACAGGGACTTGCTGGAGCTTTTCTACATCATCGTTTCTTGAAAGTGAAATAATCCGACTCACGGGACAGAAAATCGATTTGTCTGAAATGTATAATGTCCGCCATACATATATTGACAAATCATGGAACTATGTCATGAGACAAGGAAAAACACAATTTAGCCAAGGCGGATTGGCACATGATGTTATAAATAGTATTTCAGAACATGGGTTTGTTCCTCATTCTATATATACTGGCCTAACAAATGGTAATGAAAAACACGATCATTCCAAATTGGTCGATACCTTAAAAAAGACTTTGGATAGATATATAAATGAGCCTAAAATTTATAATTGGAAAAAAGAAACCAATGAAATTTTGGACACTTATCTCGGCCAAGAGATTGATAATTTTGACTATAATGGGACTGAATATACGCCGCTTTCCTTTATGAAAAAGACAAAGATCGATCCTAAAAATTATGTGACAATCACCTCTTTTTCCCATAAACCCTACCATACAAGTTTTATACTGAATATTCCTGACAACTTTTCTAATGGTTGTTTTTTCAATGTAAAATTAGATGAACTTGTACATATTGTAAACCATGCACTAAAAGAAGGCTTTACCATTGAATTAGATTGCGATGTTAGTGAGAAAACATTCTCGGCAAAACACGGATTGGCAATTATCCCAAAAGATGGTATAAATATAGAAACAGCTTTGGTAAACGCATCAAAGGAAAAAGAAATAACCCAAGAATTGAGACAGGAAGAATTTGAGAACTACAATACTACAGACGATCATTTAATGCATATAACTGGGTTATTAAAAGACCCGCATGGAACCACCTACTACAAGGTAAAAAATTCATGGGGAACAAATCCCGAAAGAGTTAGTAATGGGGGCTATATTTACATGAGTGAAGCCTATTTTAAATTAAAAACTATTTCTATCATGTTACATAAAGATGCACTCGCTAAAAAAACTCTTAAAATATTGAGAAAAGCATAAAAATGCTAAGCAAAATTTAGCATAGTAATAAAAATACGACATACTCGAAAATAGCATTTCATTGTAGCTTTTTTTTTGTTAATTTTGCAGGGTATTTTATTTTTATCGATAAAATTCGTTTTTTAACGATAAATGTTGTATTTTGCCGATTTTTAACACCCAAATTATTATGTTACTTACAATTACTATTTCCCTCACAGTACTCGTAACTATCAATTTATTACTACTAAAATTTAGTTCTAATAAGATTGATAAAACGGCTAAACCAAACAAAAAACCTGTGGTACTTACACCGCAAATCACCATTGAACAGGAATCTGAGAGGCTTGCTCCAACAGGAAGTTAGTCTTACTAAAGTGCTTATTTCCAAACCAATATCCCCTATTAGCGCTTAAAGGAGAAGGATGTCCAGAAGTTAATATTTTATGTTTATTAGTATTTATTAGCTTTATCTTTTGCTTGGCATAACCACCCCAAAGTAAAAACACCATATTCTCTTTATTTTCACTTATTATTTTTATAACAGCATCGGTAAAGGTTTCCCAGCCTCTTTTTTGATGGCTCCCTGCTTGATGTGCTCTAACTGTTAGTGTCGCATTTAATAATAGCACCCCTTGGTCTGCCCAACGTAAAAGATCACCACTTTCTGGATATGGAATTCCTAAATCTGTTTCTATTTCTTTAAAAATATTAATTAATGACGGCGGATGGCCAATACCTTCATTAACAGAAAAACATAACCCATTTGCTTGTCTAGGGCCATGGTATGGATCTTGGCCAATAATAACAACTTTTACATCATTAAAGTGACAATGATTAAATGCATTAAAAATTTGTTTTCCAGGCGGGAAACAGGTTTGGGATTTATATTCAGATCTAACAAAATTCACTAAATCCTTAAAATAAGGCTTAGCAAATTCTTCTTCCAAATAAGGTTTCCAACTTTCGTGAATATCTACATTCATATTAATTAGATAATATTCTTACCAATAATTCTTTTAATAAATCTCCTTGCGTAACCATATTAGCACCTACACCTTTACTTTTCACATCAAATTCCCTCAATGTAGAAACGACCGTACTTACTTTACGCATGGGGTAATGTCGCGCAGCTGCTATATATTCGTTAACAAAATAAGGGTTTATTTTTAAAGCGGAAGCAACATTTCTAGGTGACTTATCATTTAATCCATGGAAATGAAGCAACTGTGAAAAGAAATTAAACAGTAGGGACACCGTTACTACCATTGGATTATCTTTGGGGTTTTCGGCAAAATAATTAATAATTCGAAAAGCCTTGATAGTATTCCTTTCTCCAATGGCTTTACGCAATTCAAAATTATTATAATCTTTACTAATACCTATATTTTCTTCAATATGCTCTGGTGAAATTTGAGTTCCTTTTGGTAAAATAATTTGAAGTTTTTCCAACTCATTATTTATTTTACTTAAATCTGTTCCTAGAAATTCAACAAGCATTTGTGCTGCTTTAGGTGAAATGGTATAGTTTTTAGAAGATAACACACGACGAATCCAATCTGCCACCTGGTTTTCGTAAAGCTTTTTACTTTCGTAAACGATACCTGTTTTTTTTAACGTTTTATACAGTAACTTACGCTTATCAATCTTTTTATACTTATAATTAACCACCAAAACAGTGGTGGGCTGAGGATTTTCAGCATAAGACGCTAATTTTTCGATAGTACGCGATAAATCCTGTGCTTCTTTAACAATAACTACCTGATGTTCTGCCATCATTGGATAGCGTTTTGCATGACCAACAATATCCTCTATCGTTACATCCCGACCATATAAAACCATTTGATTAAAACCACGTTCTTCCTCTGTTAAAACGGTGCTTTCAATAAAATCGGAGATCTTATCGATATAGTAAGGCTCCTCTCCCATTAAGAAGTAAATGGGTTTTAGCTTTTTATTCTTTATATCGGTAACTAATTGTTTGACTTCGTCCAAACTATCTTAAATTTTCAAATTACAAACGCCAGGTTCCAAATAAGAGCTACATTTTATCAGGATTTGATGTTTGATTATTGCGATTTCTGGTTTTGTAGCTTAACTTTGAAAAAAATCAGTGCGCATTCATGCAAGAACTTAATTTTCCAAAGTTTTCGTTTCGATTCAAAAATAGCGAAAATAAAATTTCTATATTCGATAGTATTCGTAAAAAATTTGTGATTTTACAACCCGAAGAATGGGTACGTCAACACTGTGTTCAATATTTAATAAATAATAAGGGATACCCTAAATCTTTAATTAACGTCGAAAAAGAATTGATTGTTAACTCTTTAAGAAAGCGATACGATATAGTAGTATATAATCCTAATGGGAGTATTTATTTAATAGTGGAATGTAAAGCGCCCAAAATTGTTATAAACCAAGATACATTCGATCAAATAGCACGTTATAATTTAGAGTTAAATGCTACCTATTTAATGGTTACCAATGGATTAAATCATTATTATTGCCAAATGGACTTTGAAAATGAATGTTATCATTTTTTAAAGGACATTCCTGGTTTTAGTGAACGGTAATCAGTATTCAGTGATCAGTGTTCAGTAAGCAGTCCACAGTGAGCAGTCTTCAGTCTTCAACTTCAACTTCGATTTCAGTATTCAGTATTTCCTTGACGACTTTGCGTCTTAGCGCGATTAAAAATATTAACTTTGAAAAGTAGTAAGCAGTGTTTAGTAAATCTATAATAAAAACAGAAAAGAAATTTTTTAAACAATACCCTTAAAACTTGAAAATAGCAATCGTTATATTAAATTGGAATGGTAAAAAGCTTTTAGAGCAGTTTTTACCATCGGTCATTGAATTTTCGAAGGAAGCAGATATATATTTAGCAGATAATGCCTCTACAGATGGTTCTGTTCCTTTCGTAAAAGCCACTTATCCAGCTATAAAAATAATTCAAAATAAAGAAAACGGTGGTTATGCAAAAGGCTATAATGAAGCTTTAAAACATATAAATGCAGATGTTTTTTGTTTGTTAAATAGCGATGTGGAAGTTACTAAAAACTGGTTGCCCCCAATTATTGAAACCTTTAAAAAAGAAGTAAACACGGCCATTATTCAACCTAAACTATTGGATTATAAAAAGAAAGATCATTTTGAATATGCCGGAGCAGCTGGCGGATTTATAGACAAGTATGGGTATCCGTATTGCAGAGGGCGTATTTTTAATACTATTGAAAAAGATTCTGGGCAGTATGATGACCATGCTGAAATATTTTGGGCATCAGGAGCCTGCTTCTTTATTAGGAGCGCCGCATTTAAACAGTTAAACGGGTTAGACGAATACTTTTTCGCCCATATGGAAGAAATAGACTTATGCTGGAGAGCTAAAAATATGGGACACGCCATAAAATATGTAAGTCAATCTGAGGTTTATCATGTAGGCGGTGCCACACTTAGCGGTAGCAACCCTAAAAAGACCTATCTAAATTTTAGAAATAGTTTGTTTGCCCTGGTCAAAAACGCAAAAGGGTTTTTATTTCCCTTAATATTCATTAGGTTAATTTTAGATGGTATGGCAGGAATAAAGTTTTTGCTCGAACTTAAACCAAAACATACTATCGCTATAGTAAAAGCGCATGTTGGTTTCTATAATAATTTAAAAAGATTGTTAAAACAACGAAAATCCATAACGAATAAAATAAAATATTACCAAAGAACATCCATAGTGGTTGATTATTTCGTAAATAACAAGACCAATTATAAAAGTTTATAAATAGTTCGCAAAAGTTTTGTTAACATTGTTAAAATTTAGCGTTTTTTATATACTTTTGTTTAATCAATTTTTAAAGGAAAATTAATCCGCATAACCTATTATGAAAAAACTCTTATTATTTAGTTTATTTACAACACTACTATTAAGTTCTTGTGTTTCTAAAAAACAATTTACAGATCTTGAAGCAAAACAAAAAGAAACCCAAGATTTGCTTAACTCTGCAACTGTGAAATTGAATTCTTGTATAGCAGACAAAGCATCTGCAATGGCAAGAGCTACTGCCTTAGAAGAGCAAATAGCAGATTTACGAAAAAGTAATGACAATTTACAGGTTCTATCTGCAAAGGGAGCTAGTAATATTGAGAAAACTTTAGAAAGCATTAAAGAAAAAGATTTAAAAATTACACGTTTACAAGATGCCATTACTAAAAAAGACAGTGTTACTTTAGCATTAGTAACAAGCTTTAAACGTGAGGTTGGTATTAACGACCCGGATATTGAAGTCAATGTAGAAAAGGGTGTTGTATTTATTTCTATTGCTGATAAATTATTATTTAAAAGTGGTAGTTATAACGTAACATCTAAAGCTAAGGATGTTCTTGCAAAAGTTGCTAAAGTAGTAAACAGCAAGCCTGATTTTGAATGTATGGTAGAAGGTCACACAGATAGCGTACCTTACAATAAAGAGCCTTTAATAGATAACTGGGATTTAAGTGTTAAACGTTCTACATCTATCATTAGAGTACTTGAAACTTTAGATGTAAACCCAGGTCGATTAATTGCTGCCGGCCGTAGTTCTTATGTACCATTAGTAGATAATGATACTGCAGAAAACAGAGCAAAAAACAGACGGACACGTATTGTAGTACTTCCTAAAATCGATCAGTTCTATGATATGATTGAAAAAGAAATGAAAAATCTTGAAGCTGGTGGAAACTAATCAGTTTTAAAAAATATAAATGAAAGCTCAACTTTTTAGTTGGGCTTTTTTTATGGACATTGTCTAAAAAGTGTCGCTCTGAACATCATCAAGAAACACAATATATTTGTTCTGAAGGTAGATTCCCTTAAAATAGAGTGCATTGGTTTACATAGAATAACTCTACCCTACCTGTATTTGCCTCTTTTTTACGGGGCATCTCATTAAAATACCACTTAATGAATAATAACGGTGAATCTATTATTAAATCTATTAAATTTGTAAATATATTTAATATGGGATATATACACTGATAAACATACCCATATGTTAGTGACAATTAAGAAAAATGATTAAACAAGTTATAATATTTACATTTTCAATAATAGTATTTAATTGTAGCTCGACAAAAAATACCTCTAACAAAAATATAAATAAGCAAATGAATTTTAAAAATGTTACAAGTCAAATTGACACGAATGAATTTGAGGAAATAAAAAATTTCATACTCAATAATGGTGATAAAATGACTTATAGAAACATTGATAGTAATAACCCTCATTATAAATTTGAGAATTGTGATGCCTTTTTAAATTCTGACATAGGACAAAAAAACATAAATAATGACCAAAAAATTTCTGATTTCAATGAATTAACAATAAGAGACTGGAATTCTGATATTAAATATTATCACCTAATTATAATCAGAAAGGGAAGTTTAAAAGAGCATAAATCTTGGGTTAAAAAAGGAATGGAAGAGGATCAAATTTACCTTGTAGATGTTTATGACGAAGGATTACAATTAATGAAAAATAATTTGACAGATTATCTAAAACAAATTAAAAAAGAAATAACTGCCATTAATACGCTATCTAAAAAATAGCGGCTTAAGTACCTAAACAAAATTATTTGATTGATTGTCCGTAATTTATCATAAATCAAAAGTATATTGATTTTGTCATCCCGAGGCAACGAGGGATCTCATTGATTATCAACAGATTCTTCACTATAGCCTGTACTGAGCGTAGTCGAAGTATTCTGAATGACAAAAATATCTTTATGTATGATTACGGACATTCAGTTATTTGATAAATTTAAAGTCGGTTAGATAGTGAAGCCCATTTTTATTGACTTCTCGAAAATTTATTACTTTTATAAAAACCATCCCTCGTATTCTATACCATACGATCTTGAATAATCCCCATGACAACAAAACCAAACCCTACATTAAAATTCAAAAACTACTGTCTTATTCTTTTAATCATTCTCTCTGCTTGTGTTAAGAAGAAAACCAATATACAAGAAACAGACTTTTGCTCACAAATTCATAGAAATGATAATATAACACTTTCAAATGAGCTTGAAACTGTGACCGAATTGATGAAAACCAAAACAGGTGTGTATGTTCTTGAAGATGGTAGCGGCTCCATGGTGGCCAGAGCCTGGTTAAGTGAATATGCAGAAAAGACGATAGATATTCAATACTTCATTTTTTCAACAGACAATGTGGGACTCATAGCTTGTGACTATTTAATAAGAGCGGCAGATCGTGGCGTTAAAATAAGAATTATTGTTGACGATATTATGGTGGATGCAGACATCGAAGATTTACTCACATTTAGTTCACATGAAAATATCACCCTAAAAATTTATAACCCAGGTGTGAATTTAGGAAAGAACCTTTTTAGTAAAATCAAAAAATTCGCAACAGATTTTAGGGGTGCAAATCAACGCATGCACAACAAAGCGTTTATAGTAGATGGCAAAATAGTTATTACTGGTGGTCGAAATATCGCTGATGAGTACTTTGATTACGATCATGAGTATAATTTTAGAGATAGGGACATTCTACTTTTGGGCAAAGCATCAAAAGCCGTTAACAAGTCCTTTGACGATTTTTGGAATAGCCCTTTAAGTAAAGATGTTACAAGTGTCATTGAAGAAGGCTCCAAAAGAGTTTATTCAGAAAACAGGTTTAATAACCTGCATGAATATGCATGTAATCCAGATAATTTTTGGCCACAAGTAAGGAAAAGAATAGAGAATTTTCCTGCTATATTTAAAGAGATTAAAAATTCTGGAGATTTAGTTTGGTTGGATGATGTGGCATTTATTTCAGATATTCCTGGTAAAAATGATGGTAAAAATGGTTTAGGAGGTGGTGGCATTTCAACGAGCGCATTAATTGATTTAGTTAAAAATGCCAAATCTTCCATCGAGATCCAAACACCTTACCTAATTACCTCACAGCTAAGTCAAAACCTATTTAAGGAAGCTGTTGATCGTGGCGTAAAAATTAGAATACTTACCAACAGTCTGGCTTCGACAGATAATGTAGAGGCCTTTAGTAGTTATCAAACAAACAGAACCAAATTGTTACATACTGGCGTGAAAATATATGAATTTCGTCCTGATGCAGCAGAGCGCATGAAAATAATGACCGGAGAACTCCAGGAGACCTTGGACCACAAACCTATATTTGGATTGCATGCAAAAACCATGGTTATTGATAATAAAGTAACCGTGATAGGTACTTTTAATCTTGATCCCAGAAGCGCCAATTTAAATACCGAATGTATTGTTATTGTTCATTCTGATAAAGTTTCCAATGGTGTTTTAAAAGGCATGGAAGAAGCATTTAAACCTGAAAACTCATGGGAAACAACCCTGGAATTTAATCCCGATTCTGAGGTGAATAAATATAAGCGTATAAAAACCTGGACACGGAAAATAATTCCAAAGGAAATTTTGTAATAAACAATGATCGTTGCCTGATTAAAATTATCGAATTAAATTAAAGTCTAGATAAAACTATATACGAATATAGTTAAGGTTGTTAATTAACGTGAGTTCGATGTAAGCATAATATTATTAATCTGATTATCAATAATTTAACCTTGGTTGTCAGGTTGAGCGCAGTCGAAACCCATTTAAATAGCGGTTTTAATGTCCTTTCGGACTGCGCTCAAGGCGACAAATAGCATTATTAGTGAATTTATTGTTAAAAACTCCCTTGTTTTAAATCGAACTCACGTTAATTAGTTTCGATTAAGTCTTTGTTCTTGGTTCTAAAAGCGAAACGGTCTTATATCTTTTAAATAATCAAAAAATCTCCAAACTCCCCTTGCCTTCCCTAATAACAATAGGTTCTCCCTCAGAAAGGTCTATAACCGTAGAAGCTTCATTATCGCCATAACCACCGTCAATGACCAAGTCTACCAAATGATCCCATTTTTCTAAAATAAGCTCTGGGTCTGTGGTGTATTCAATAACTTCGTCATCATCATGTATAGAAGTCGATATAATAGGGTTTCCAAGCTGTTTTACAATTTCCAAAGCAATATTATTATTTGGCACACGAATACCAACCGTCTTTCTTTTTTTAAACGGATTCGGTAATGATTTAGATCCGGGAAGAATAAATGTATAAGGCCCGGGAAGTGCTCTTTTTAATATTTTAAAAACCGAGGTATCTATTTGCTTTATATAATCGCTCAAATTACTTAAATCATGACATACAAACGAAAAATTGGACTTTTCCAGTTTTACGCCTTTAATTCTCGCAATACGGTCTAAAGCTTTCATATTGGTAATATCACAGCCTAAACCATAAACGGTATCCGTTGGATAAATAATGATCCCGCCACGTTTTAGAATAGCAACAACCTTTTCAACCTCTTTAGGGTTAGGGTTTTCTTCATATATTCTAAAAAAATCAGCCATAATAACTATCTTGTATTTTCGTTTACAAAGTAAATATTATTTTCGTTATGAAAAGTCTAAAATATCATTTCTTAAACTTATTTTTTATAACACTATACTTTAATTGTTCTAATGAAGCAGTTGAAAAAAAAGACACTAACAGTTTAGATCCAAAAACCTACTATCAAGAACTAAACATTTCATATGGAAATGATACCGATCAAAAATTCGATTTATACCTACCTGCCCATCGAAGTTTAAACACCAAAACAATCGTTTTGGTACATGGCGGAGGTTGGACCTCGGGAGATAAAGAAGATATGAATCCTATTAAGGATCTATTACGGACAGATTTTCCAAACTTGGCTATTGCCAATATTAATTACAGATTGGCTGATGCCAATAACAAGGCATACCCCATGCAAATTGAAGACATTTCTTCTATTATTAACTATTTAAAAAGTAATAAGGAAAAATATACCATTTCCGAAAATATCGGTTTTATTGGTACCAGTGCTGGTGCTCACTTATCGCTATTATGGAGTTATGCCTTTGATAATGACCATAACACAAATATGGTCTGTAGTATCGTTGGCCCTACTAATTTAACGGATCCTGCCTATTTAAATAGCACAAACACAGCATTACAGGAGTTGTTAAACGCACTGGGGGCCAATCAAACCATGTCATTTTTAGAAGAAGTCAGCCCCTATCACCGTGTTACTCCCTCTGCACCACCCACTATCTTATTTTATGGAGGTAATGACCCTTTGATCCCTACGACACAAGGAACCGATTTACGGGATAAACTTGAAGATCTTGGTGTTACAAATCAGTTCACTTTATACCCAAATGCCGGTCATGGATGGGTTGGTTTGGAATTGCTGGATACTTGGACAAAACTTAAAGTTTTTATAAATAATCATTTGTGATTTAAATGATGTAACATTTCATTATTATCTTAGTCTTATTAGTATGCTAAGACTCGTTTCTTTTATATTGTTTCTAGCTTTTGGTATCAATTTAGCAAATGCAAATGATGATACCTATACCCCTATTTTTTTTACCCAAGCAGAAGTTTTAGATAATTATACTACTAGAATTCCATTTAAATTAATTGACCATTTAATTGTTGTGGAAGCAGAGCTTTTAAATAAAAAAGGAAACTTTATTATTGATACTGGTTCTGAAACCATGATACTTAATAAGATCCATTTCCCTGATTTTTATGAATATCAAAGAAAAAGTCAAGAAACATCAGGGGTCATACAGTCTATTGATAATTCACATCAAAGAAGAATTAAAGAATTTGCTTTAGAAAGCTTAAAACTCCATAATAAAGACTCGGATGTTATTGACATATCGCATATTGAAAAAAGTAAAAAAATAAAACTCTTAGGAATCATCGGCTATAGTATTTTAAAAGATTATGAGGTTTTTATAGATTTACACTTAAATCAAATAACACTGACAAAAGTGGATCGTTTCGGAAATAAATTAAATGATAATATATACTTAGAAAAAATTGTAGACAGTTTACCTTTTAACTTAAAAAACCATACTATTATAGTCTGTGGAACGGTTAATAATCAAAAAGTCAAATTTGGAATAGACTCTGCAGCAGAATTTAATCAAATAAATAGAAAAGTTAATAGAAAAGTCTTGAAATATTTTATTCCCAAAAGACGCTTATCCTTATCTGGTGCCGGTAACAAAAAAATAGAAGTTCTGGCAGGAAAACTACATCGTGTTAAACTAAGTAAAACTATTTATTTTGGTCCCATGCTAACCGTTCTTACCAACTTAAATAAAATGAATGAGGCCTTTGGAACGCAATTAGATGGTATTTTGGGTTATGAATTTTTTGCTCAAAAAAGAACCATTATTAATTATCAAAAAGAAAAATTATATTTTATAAATTACCCGTTAAACACACAGTGAAGCAAATAAAATCACATATCTGTTATTTAGTCTTTGCTTTTATAAGCTTTTGCTCGTATGGCCAAAACAATACGTTTAAAGGCTATGAAATAAAAGGAGATACGGTCGTATTTGCTTTCGATGTAAGGGATTATTCGAAATTCACTCAAGAATACACAGGTCAAATTCATGATTTTGAAGATTTTGATATTGAAAATGTAGCAGTCTCCGGAGATTTTAATCTTTGGTCCAGGGATCATTGGCAGATGAAAAAAATAGATGAATTCAACTATGAACTTAGAAAAAGCTTAGATGATTTCACGGATGAATTTTCATGGGAGTTTAAATTTGTTATAAACAATGCCTATTGGGCAGAACCTTCAAAAAAAGATCCGAACGTTTCCAAAGCGCTTAAAAATGGACGAAAACTTCGTGGCGTATACAACCTAAAAATGTATACCGCTTACCCACATAAAGATGGTAACGCCAGCTTTAAATTAAAAGGTTATAACCATGCTAAAAAAGTCATTTTAGCGGGTTCTTTTAATAAATGGAACGAATCGCTTTTTAAAATGAACAAAACTAAAAGTGGATGGGAATTGACATTACAAATGAAACCAGACATATACCAATACCGCTTTATTGTTGACGGACACTGGATGGAAGACCCCAATAATCCCCATAAAACAGAAAATGAGTTTGGTGAATATAATTCAGTCATAGATATAAAAAAATATACAGCGTTTAAACTTAAAGGCTATACTAAAGCCAATAAAGTAGTTTTAGCTGGCTCTTTTAATAATTGGAATGAACATGATTTAGTTATGCGCAAAATGGATTATGGTTGGAAATATGTTGTACCACTATCCGGAGGGAAACATCATTATAAGTTTATTGTAGACGGCGTATGGATCGTGGATCCCAATAACAGTATAAAAGAATATGATGGAAACGGGCATGTGAATTCTGTTTGTATGGTGAAGTGATATTTATTGAAGTGGTTTAAACTGCCCAGTCGTTAATTTAACCTTCCTAAATTTCGATAAAATCGAAATTATCCTCCCTTTTTAAAGAAACAAGCCTAATTCACATTCTTCGAATACTATTTTAAATTTTATACCAATTATTATTTAAAATGAGCTATAAACAATTTGATTTATATTTTGTCCTGATATGATAGAAAATTCAATCATAGCCTTTGTTATGGTTTTATACCCTGTCAAGCTGAGCTCATGTTTTATATTGAAATATGAGCAAAATAGAAATCGAAGATTCATGAACTCCTATTTATCAAATTAGATCTGTGAGCTAAACAAATTATAGGGGTTGTTTTGAGTCATAATTGGTATTAGTCATAATTTAATTTAACATTTTACATACAACTTTTGTTCCTGATCCCACACAATAGAGATAAATAAATTCTACTAAATTAAATACTCTGCTTTTTATAATAGAATTCAGGTTTACGGAAAATGATATTTGTTTGTATTTCTGCTTGTCAGTTAGTTACAATCAAGTCTTTATTCTTGGTTCTAATAGCAAAGCGGTCTTATGTCAGATATCAATAGAATAGGTTCTACTATTAATTGTACAGGCAAATTGATTAACAATTAACGAATTACGATTTTTGAATGGCATATCTTGACGATTTTTCCCCTGTGCAACTCAGTAAAACCTCAGTGAAGCTCTGTGAAATAACAAACAAATTTAAAAACCATCACCCAACAACCTCCAACTTAGCAAAACGCAATAGCAATTTTTTAACACCACCATGCTGAAAATTAATTTCGGCTTTAACATCTGCTCCAGTGCCTTCTATTTTTAAAACTTCTCCAGTTCCAAAACGAATATGTTTAACAATATTACCCACCACCAGTTTACTGTCAAATAAATTAGTATTCCCGTTAGTGTTAGCAACAGGTTTTAGGTTTTTAGGGGTCGTTACTTGAAACTTTTCAGGCGCCTTCTTTGCTGCACTCCCCTTTTTAAATACAGGCTGTTTAGCTGGTTTATATCTAATTTTATTAGGCTCAGGACTGACATCTCCAAAAATATCAGCATCCAACATCGGATTAAAACGACGTTCCTCAATAGGCGTCATAATTTCTAAATACTGCTCGTCTATTTCCTCAATAAAACGACTGGGTTCAGAATCGACTAATTTACCCCAACGGTATCTTGACAGTGCATACGTTAAATAGGCTTGCTTTTCGGCACGTGTTAATGCCACATAAAACAAACGCCTCTCCTCCTCCAATTCACTACGTGTATTCATACTCATGGCACTGGGAAACAGATCTTCTTCCAGGCCAACGATGTATACATACGGAAATTCCAATCCTTTTGCTAAATGTATGGTCATAAGGGCCACATGATCTGTATCACCTTTATCAGCATCTAAATCGGTAGCTAGCGCCACATCTTCCAAAAACTCTGCCAAAGACCCTGTGGTATCTGCAATCTCTTTTTGCCCTTCCACAAAATCCTTCATACCATTTAAGAGCTCTTCTATATTCTCCATTCGGGTAACCCCTTCTGGCGTTCCGTCTTTATTGAACTCTTTTATAAGGCCGCTCGTTCTCGTTACATGCTCTGCGAGCTCAAAGACATCAGCCGTTTGGTTTAATACCTGATAGCTTTCTATCAAGGTTACAAAATCCTGAAGTTTGGTCTTGATCCCTGAGTTAATTTTAACATCTGCTTTATCAATGTTCTTCATCACTTCGAACATGGTACGATTGTAACCATTTGCAGAAACGATTAATTTATCGACTGTGGTCTGGCCAATGCCTCGAGGTGGAAAATTAATAACACGTTTTAAAGCCTCTTCGTCGGCAGGGTTAATAATCAACCGCAAATAAGATAAAACATCCTTTATCTCTTTACGTTGATAAAACGATAAACCGCCATAAATTCTATAAGGGATATCACGCTTACGTAACGCATCTTCTATAGAGCGCGATTGTGCATTCGTTCTATATAAAATCGCAAAATCACTGTTTTTTAACTGATTTTGCATCTTGTTTTCAAAGATGGTACTCGCTACATAACGACCTTCGTCACCATCTGTTAACGAACGGTTTACTTTTATTTTAGCGCCTTCGTCATTCGCTGTCCAAACTATTTTATCGAGCTTTGTTTGGTTTTTATCAATGATGGAATTCGCAGCATTCACAATATTTTTTGTAGACCGATAATTTTGCTCTAACCTAAATACCTTGACATCATCATAGTCCTTTTGGAAATTCAGGATATTATTAATATTAGCACCACGAAAAGCATAAATACTCTGTGCATCATCACCTACGACACAAATATTCTGGAATTTATCGGACAATGCTCTCACAATTAAATACTGGGAATGATTAGTATCTTGATACTCATCAACCAAAATGTATTTAAAACGGTTTTGATATTTTGCTAAAACTTCTGGAAACCGTGTTAGCAACTCATTGGTCTTAAGCAATAGGTCGTCAAAATCCATAGCCCCAGCCTTAAAGCAACGATCTACATATTCTTTATAGATATCACCCATTCTAGGCCGTCTTGCCATAGCATCGGCTTCTTTTAGCTCTGGATTTTGAAAATAAGCACGCACAGTAACCAAACTGTTCTTATAGGATGAAATTCTGGAACGCACCTGCTTGTATTTATAAATATCCTTATCAAGGTTCATTTCCTTAATAATAGATGCAATTAGCCTATCGGAATCTTGAGTATCATAAATAGTAAAATTACTCGGGTATCCCAATCTATCCGCCTCTATCCTCAATATCTTAGCGAATACCGAGTGGAAAGTACCCATCCATAAATTCTTAGCCTCACTAGCCCCAACAATAGTAGCAATACGCTCTTTCATTTCGCGAGCAGCTTTATTGGTAAAGGTCAACGACAAAATATTAAAAGCATCGATACCTTTGCTCATCATATAAGCGATACGATACGTAAGCACACGTGTTTTTCCTGATCCGGCACCCGCAATAACAATCATAGGGCCGTCAATTTGAATGGTAGGTTCTAATTGAGCTTCGTTTAACTGACTTAAATACTTTTCCAATTCATTTTCATTTTAAGGTGTGAAAATAACCATTGTTGCGCTTTTAATTAAGGGGAATTATTAATAATTATAAACAATTATAACTTGCTTATTCTTTTTGAATATCTTTAAACCCAGATTCAACATATAGAATATCTATGGCATCTTAAAACAACTGTAAACTATAAAGCTCCTCTACTTTTTTAAGTTTAACCATAACGATGTTATGCTGAAACTTAAAAAAAGCCATAGTTTTTTGTAGTTTTAACCTTCATAACGAAATTCTAAATCTGGATTAAGCTTCAAAATTTAAATAAACTTTATGAGACTCTTCTTTTTAGCATTTTTTTTCTTTGGAATATCCATCTCTCACGGGCAAAATAGTTTAGAGCAACAATTTATGGATATTGAAAGCAAGGTGATTGCATGGCGTCGTCATTTTCATAAAAACCCTGAGCTTTCAAACAGGGAATTTAAAACAGCAGAAACCATTGCCAAGCATTTAAGATCATTAGGACTAAAAGTACAAACGGGAGTGGCCCATACTGGTGTTGTAGCCATTTTAAAAGGAAATATGCCCGGCAAAGTGGTTGCTTTAAGAGCAGATATTGATGGCCTACCGGTAACAGAGAGAAATGATCTTCCTTTTAAATCTGAAGTAAAAACTACTTTTCTTAATACCGAAACAGGCGTGATGCATGCCTGCGGACACGATACGCACACGGCCATTTTAATGGGGGTTGCAGAAATTCTAGCAAAAAATAGGGATAAAATTAAAGGCACTGTTAAATTCATATTTCAACCTGCCGAGGAAGGACCGCCCCCAGGGGAAGAAGGAGGCGCAAAACTTATGATCAAAGAAGGGGTTTTGGAAAACCCAAAAGTAGATGCTATATTCGGATTACATATTCGTTCTAACTACGAAGTTGGAACTATCCACTATAAAAAAGGGGGCATCATGGCTTCGGTAGAGCGCTTTGTTATTAATGTTCAGGGCAAACAGACACATGGAGGAAGACCCTGGCAAGGTGTAGATCCTATTTTAATTTCTGCCAAAATTATTGATGGCTTACAGACCATAATTAGTAGAGAGTCAAAATTAGTAGATGAAGCAGCAGTTATTACCGTTGGAAAAATAACTGCCGGCACACGTTTTAATATCATCCCAGAAAGTGCAGAACTTATAGGCACCGTAAGGACCTTAGACCCTAAAATGAAGGCTCATATTGAAAAACGAATGACCGAAATGGTAACAACGTTAGCTAAGGCCTACGGTGGTGAAGCCACCATAAGTTTTCAAAATAATACAGCTATCACTTATAATGATTCCGATCTGGTAGACCAGATGTTACCTGCCTTACAAAAGGTTGCCGGTGTTAAAAATGTACGCTTAAGAAAGGCAACTACCGGTGGCGAGGATTTTTCATATTTCCAGGAAGTCATTCCTGGGTTTTATTTCTTTTTAGGGGGCATGACCCCAGGAAACGAAGAAGCATTTCCGCATCATACACCCGATTTTAAAATTGATGAAAGCGGGTTGCTTTTAGGTGTCAAGACATTAACCCAAATAGCTTTTGATTTTTTAAATAAATAAAATGGATAACGTATTAAATTTTTTATCGAACATATCCTGGTGGGGATGGATTATAATAGGTTTAGCTCTGGTGGCTATACGCGATATCTTTCTGCAAAAAAAACACACCATTAGCCATAACTTCCCTGTTGTTGGACATTTGCGGTATTGGTTAGAAAGTATAGGACCGGAAATGCGTCAATATTTTGTAGCGAATAATAGAGAGGAGTTACCTTTTAATCGTATTGAGCGTGGTTGGATCTATGCCTCGGCAAAAAAAGAAAATAATTACGAAGGTTTTGGTACCGACAGGGATATTTATGAACATCAGCACGTGTTTATTAATAATGCCATGATGCCTTTTCAAATTGATAAAGATCATCCAAATAGCATCGATAAAACGTTCTTGCCCTGTGCTAAAGTTATAGGTAAGTTTAATAAGCGTAAAAAACCATTTCGCCCTGCCTCTGTTATTAATGTGTCTGCCATGAGTTTTGGCTCACTTTCTGCCAAAGCCATAGAGTCATTAAATAAAGGGGTTAAAATAGCTGGAGCATACCATAATACCGGCGAAGGCGGTTTATCTCCCTATCACAGTCATGGTGGCGATGTCATATTCCATTTTGGTACGGGCTATTTTGGTGTTCGAGCAAAGGATGGTGGGTTTTCTATGGACAAGATGAAGGAACTAGTTAAGGGAAATCCTTTTATAAAAGCTATTGAAATAAAACTATCCCAGGGCGCAAAACCAGGAAAAGGGGGTGTATTACCCGGAGCAAAAATCACTAAGGAAATTGCAACTATTCGTGGGGTTGAAGTTGGGAAAGATGTCCTATCACCGCCTAATCACAAGGCGTTTTCCAATGTTCAGGAAATGGTGGATTTTATCGAAGACATCGCTGAAGCCACAGGTTTACCTGTTGGTATTAAAGCCGCTATTGGCAAACTGGAACAATGGGAAGAACTTGCCGATATCATGTTAAAAACAGGAAAGGGACCGGATTTTATTACTGTTGACGGTGGCGAAGGCGGTACCGGTGCTGCCCCTCCAAGTTTTGCAGATCATGTATCGCTCCCCTGGGTTTACGGATTTAGTGACCTATATAAACTCTTTAAACACAAAGGACTATCTGAACGTATTGTATTTATTGGCAGTGGAAAATTAGGATTTCCTGCCAAAGCTGCTATGGCATTTGCCATGGGGGTGGATTGTATTAATGTAGCACGTGAAGCCATGATGAGCATTGGTTGTATCCAGGCACAAATTTGTCATACAAATAGATGCCCAAGCGGGGTAGCCACACAAAGTAAATGGTTGCAAAATGGTATAGACCCTACTTTAAAATCGGAGCGACTAGCTCAATATTTTAAAACCTTTAAAAAAGAATTAATAGAGATTACACATGCTGCTGGGTACGAACATCCCTGTCAATTTAAAATGGATGATGTAGAAATTAATGTAGATGATCATAACCTTTCAAAAGAATTAAGCAAAACATATATGTACAAAAAAACATCTGTACCATTTACTAGCATGCAGGATTTAAAAGATTGTCTATATTTGGGAGGAAATTATAACAAAACCCAAATCGATTAACATTTTATGGATGCACAAAGAATTCTAGATTTATTTTTATTCGCAATTCCTTCATTAATAACAGGTCTTATTGCATATTATTTTTTTAGGGAACACACTAAAAATGAAGATGGTCGAAGACGGTTTTTATTAAAAAAAGACCTACAAGTAACAGCGATGCCTTTACGCTTACAAGCTTATGAAAGGATGGCTTTGTTTTTGGAACGTATTACGCCTTCTAAATTATTAATTAGAACCACTCCCTTATCCTCAAACAAAGAGGATTACGAAGCCCTACTTATACAAAGCATTGAACAAGAGTTTGAGCATAATTTATCACAACAAATATACATTAGTGACGAATGTTGGAATATCATTACCACCGCAAAAAATGCTACCATTCAACTTATTAGAAAAGCTAATTTACTTGAAAAAACGGATACAGCAAACAAGTTAAGAGAAGTTGTTTTAACTGAAATGATGGAACGTCGTTCGCCTAGCGATGCAGCCCTTTCTTTTATTAAAGAAGAAGTGTCGAGTTTGTGGTAAATTTAGAATCAAGACCGCTTCACTGTTAAAACCAAAAACAAAGGATTTTTGTAGCTTCATTGTATCTTTATATTAAATTCTATCTATGACATTGGAAATGGTGTCAATCAATCCATACGCAAATCGTTTGAACGTGCTTGATGACACTTCTCCTGGGCATATTCATAACCTTGTTGCCACCAGGAGGTCATTAGTTTTTTATTAAAAATCAACGAATTTTCAATGAGTTTGGAAGGCGTATAATACAAGTTAAGCTCGACATCCTTATTTCTTGCTGCCAACTTTCCAATAATAATATCGCTACGTTCCACTTGATCCAATAAATGACCAAACAAATTAATTAGTAAGGAAAACGGATTTTTACCCAATACCTTGTCATATTCCATGTTTTCAGATTCCAAAACGATGGCATCAATTTCTGTAGCACCCCGCAATATAGCTTCTCGAATAGGAACCACGCAGCCCAAACCACCATCCGCGTATTCAAAATTATTTTTTTTCACAAGTGACATAAATGGAATATAATTACAGGAAATCCATACCCAATCACAAAATTCCTCATAAGAAAAATCTTTTATAGACTTATATTCTACCCTGTTTTTAGATAAATTGGATACAGTGACAATAACATCATCCTTGGTCTTTCTAATGAAGTCATATTCTGCTTCTATAAAATGCTTTTTTATATAACGCCTTAATGCCCTACTCTCTCCAAAAGTCCGTTTCATTTTAATGAATTGCCAAAGGGTATTAATAAAATCGATAGAAACGAATTCCCGATCTCCTTTTTTACGCTGCACAAAAGGATTGACACTAAAAATATTGCTTTGATTAACATTCGTAAAAACTTCCTTGATTTTTTTAATTTTGCCCGCAGCTATGTGTGGCACCAACAAACTCCCTGTAGATGTCCCTAAAAACAGATCGTAATCCCGACCTTCTTCTTCTATTAAATACTGGGCTACACCCCCAGCATATGCCCCTTTACTACCACCACCCGAAATTACTAATGCTTTCATATTTATTCTTCCAATGGTAAATATAATAAGAATCGGTATCTATTTAAAAACTAAAAATCCTTTATTTAATTATTCTATGTTTTGCATACCCATTATCGTATATTTTATAGAATGCTCCCTCTTTCATTTTAAAATACTAGTATCAATGTAACCATAAAGTGTTTTATATGCCATAAATTGTGCATTTTGTAGAATAATTTAACATATGTTATTTTTAAATAGTGCTTCATTAAAAAGAATATATATTTTAGTATCAGCTATTAACACAATTATTCTACATGAGGAAGGTTTATTTTCTTACAACTATTTGTTTTTTTATAATTAGTCTTTCTTTCTTTGCCTTAAACTATTCTGATTTAAAAAAATTAGCTAAAACAACTCCTTTAAATGATCTTAAAAAAGCCAGCATTTCGCTTCCACCGTCCGCCACTATTTCTGGCACAACCCAGGTTTGTAGAAATGATGCCCAACCACAAATAACTTTTACAGGATCTGGAGGCCATGCACCTTACACATTTACCTACTCCATTAATGCAGGCACTAACTTAAATGTAACATCCACTGGAAATACAGCCACTGTTGATGTTAGTACGGTTAATGTTGGTGCTTTTGCCTATCAATTAATATCTGTTCGAGATGCTTCCAACGATACTGCATCCGCAAATGGCACAGCAACGGTAACAATTAGCGAACCTACAGTAGATTTTACTTTTAATAATGATGGCGCATGCTCGGGAACTTCAGTAAATTTCACATCGAGTGCCACAGGCAATGGCCCTTTCACTTATAGTTGGAATTTTGGAGATGGAAGTACCAGCACCAATACAAATCCTTCTCATATATTTACTGCTTTAGGGTGTGGATTTCAGAACTCCAATGTAACACTTACAGTTACCGATGCCAATGGCTGCAGCAATTCCATAACCAAGACCGTTTCAGTGCAACAAAAACCTCTATTGGAATTTGAAGATATAGACAACCGGTTTGATCCATTTAATAATTGTGGGAACAACACCACTGACCCTTCCTATACTATTAATGTTGGAATAAGTAATGTTTCCGCATCCTGTATAAATTCGTATGACGTAGACTGGGGTGATGGAAGTCCCATTGAAACCAATGTAACATTTCCGGCTACGCACACTTACACCCAGTTAGGCTCCTTTAATATGGACATCACCGGAAGGGGAAGTAACTGCGACAACACGGTCACCTATTTAATCAAAAACTCAAGCAACCCCACGGGTGCTATTGTAAATCCTGGCAATACAGTAAATTTATGTATCCCTGTTGCTCCAATTGGTTTTGCCATTGGTTCCTGGGGAACCAACCCTCCGGATACAAACTATCTAGTCGATTTCGGAGATGGAACTTCCGAAAATTATACCCAAGCACAATTGGAAAGCTCTACATATTATAATGCAGCAGATCCTGCAAACTCTCAAAACTTTCCAATACCCCATACTTATACACAATCCAGTTGTCCCAATAGTTATACTGTTTTTTTGAATATTTCCACATCATGTGGGCAAACGAACTTAACTGCCGGCCCTATTATTATTTTAAGAAAACCCGAAGTTAATTTTGAAGACCCTCCTATTAGTTGTGTAAACGCTACAGTTCAGTTTAACAATACCTCCACAGGTGGTTATAGTAATAACTGCAGTGTTAACGATGGTTATTACTGGGATTTTGGAGACGGTACCACATCAACGCTAAGAGACCCAAGTCATGCATACACGAGCCCTGGGACTTACACAGTCTCTTTATACGGTGAAAACTCTTGTGGTACGACAAACACCATTACTAAAACTATATGCATAGAACCTCAATTAACTGCTGCGTTTACATTAAACACCAATAATGGCTGTTCGCCACTTGCAGTACAAACCACAAACACAACAAACTTATCTTCTGGCTGTGGTAACGAAACTTATCTTTGGGAGGTTTCCTATGTCTCTGATTTTTGCGGTACTGCTCCCGCAAGCTGGAATTTCACCAATGGAACCGATGAAAACTCAGCAGCACCAAGGATAAATTTTATAACTGCGGGAACTTATACACTGATACTCACCACTACAAACGCCTGCGGTAATAGTACTACTTCTGAAACCATTGAAGTAAAACAACCTCCTACGGCTACCATTAATGCCATTTCGGATTTTTGCGGTTCAGCAAGCATAAACCCCATAGCAAATGTCGTTAGCTGTGCTCCGGCATCAGAAACCTTAACATACAGTTGGAGCTTTCCTGGAGGCTCACCAGCTAGCTCGAACAGCCTAAACCCCGGCACTATAAATTACCCTGTTCCTGGCAACTATCAAGTGACCTTTAGTGTTACAAGTAGTTGTGGCACCACGACAGACACCGAAAACTTCGTTATTGATCCTATTCCTACGATAACCAATACGGACCTAACGCAAACCATTTGCTCTGGAACCGAGACAAATCAAGTGATCTTAACATCAGATACAGCTGGCACAACATATAATTGGACAGCCACTGCTCCTACTGGTGTTACAGGATTCATAACTTCGGGCAATACAAATACAATTCCTGTCCAAACTATTTTTAATTCCAATAACACATCACAAGATGTTACTTTTGTAATAATACCATCTCTTGGTAGCTGTTCCGGAACACCTGTAAATCTCGTTATAACAGTCGACCCCGCCCCTTCTTTCACTAGTCAGCCACTATCAGAAACCATATGTTTAAACGGACCAATAAACCCGTTGTCCGTTGCCGTAAATGGTCCTGGTACTCCAACATATCAATGGTATAGCAATACCGTTAACAATAATACAACAGGAACCATTATAACAGGTGAAACCTCTGCAACATATACACCTCCCAACAATACAGTTGGTGTCACTTTTTACTACTGTATCGTATCCTTTACCTCTGGCTCAGGTTGTAATGAAATAACCTCCGATACAGCTCGTGTAGAAATTGTAAATGGCATTCAAATTGACTCAAACCCTATAACCAGCCAAAATATTTGTATTGGTGGCGATATAAATACCGTATTATCTGTCGTTCATTCGGGAAGCACGGGAGCTATTACATACCAATGGTATTCCAATACGACCAATTCCAATACAGGAGGGACTATTATTACCGGAGCGACCAACTCCAGTTACACACCTCCAACTTTTACGGCTTCAGGAAATTATTATTATTACGCGATCATAACCCCAAACGGAAGTGGTTGTAGCCCAATAACCAGTAATGCCTCTGAAGTTATTGTAGTAGACGATCCTATTATTGCAACCCAACCCATAATATCCCAGACATTATGTGAAGGTACAGTACCACAAAACTTACAAATAAATGCTACAGGAGGATCTGGAACCACATATAATTATCAATGGTACAGCAATACTACCAACAGCAACTCTGGAGGCACCTTAATAACCGGAGCTACAAACAATACCTTCACCCCGTCAACCAACACTGTAGGCACCTTGTATTATTACTGTATAATTACACAACCAGATCCGGGCTGTAGTGTTGTTAGTGATACTTCAACCGTTATCGTTAACCAAGCACCTTCATTCTCGTCCCACCCCTTGTCTGAAACTATTTGCTTTGGTGGGACCTTCAACACCCTATCGGTTGCTTATGTTAATGGTGTTGGAACGCCTGCCTATCAATGGTATTCGAATACGGTTGACAATAACACAACAGGAAGTATTTTAACCGGGGAAACAGGGGCTACCTATAATCCGCCTTCTGGTACCATTGGCACAGTTTATTATTATGCAATCATCACGTTTTCTTTGGGCGGATGCAGTGAAATCACATCCCAAACAGCCCAACTCACAGTGAATCAAACTCCGAATATTTCAAATAAATCATTAACTATTTGTAGTGGCATCGATTTTAATATTATTCCAGATTCCAGTGGTGGGGATGTCGTTCCAGTTGGAACACTGTATACTTGGACGACTCCTACAATAAACCCAATAAATACTATAAGCGGAGCTACCAATCAAACGACCCCTCAAGGCAATATTAGTCAGACACTGGTAAACAACACTTCAAACCCTGCCACGGTAACCTATACAGTGACTCCTGTATCCGGTAATTGTACAGGAACAGATTTTACTATTACCGTGACGGTTAACCCTTCCATCAGTATTACCAGAAACCTGACCAATAGTAGGTGCTATCTATCAAATACGGGTGCTATTGAAATAACTATTAGTGGCGGGATCCCTTTTCCAACAGGTTCTCCATATCAAATTTCATGGGCAGGTCCTAATGGATATACCAACTCAAATGAAGATCTTTCTAATTTAGGGCCTGGTGATTATACTGTCATTATAAATGATCAAGGTGGCTGCCCTTTTACAGAGACATTTACTATTTTAGAACCCGAAGAGCTTATTTTCAGTTCCGTTAACTTTGATCCAGAAACTATTTCCTGTTTTGGTGCCGATGATGGCACAATAGATATTAATATTTATGGTGGCACGACACCTTATACATACGATTGGACTCGAAACGGCACCCCTTTCTCTAACACTGAAGATCTATCAAACCTAGGACCTGGAGATTATGGGATTACCGTTACCGATGCAAACAATTGTACCCCTATAGTTCAAAACTTTCAGATTATTGAGCCCCCTGAGCTGAGTGCAAGCCTAGTGAGCCAAGTTGACATTATTTGCTTTGGAGAAGCTACCGGCGTTATCAATATTAACACTACCGGAGGAAGACAGATTGAGGTATCACCGGGTGTTTTTGACTATTCTTATTCATGGACCGGGCCGAATGGGTACACAAGTAACCTTGAGGATCTGTCGGGATTATTTGCAGGAACATACCAGCTAACTGTTACCGATAAATCTGGCTGTACAGATACGTTACAGGTTATTTTAGATCAATCTGATGAAATTATTATAGATTATTCCACAACCGAAATTGAATGTTATGGAGATAATAATGCTTCTATAACTATTGATAATATTTCGGGAGGCAACCCTCCTTACTCTATACAATGGAGCAATCTTGGTTCAGGACCTGAACAAAACAACTTATCTGCCGATACTTATATTATTACGATTACAGATAGCACCAATTGTGAAAAACAAGCCACTGTTGTTATAGAGGAAGCTCCAGAGTTTTCAATTAATCCAACCGTAGCAAATGTGTCTTGTTACGGAGAGAATGATGCCAGTATTTCCTTGAACCTGGTTGGAGGCATGCCCCCTGTAACTCTTACTTGGGATGATAATGCTTCTGCTGGTGTGGAACGAAACAATTTGCCCCCAGGAGTTTATTCCGTAACCATTACAGATGCTACCCCTTGCGTTATAACAGAAACCTTTATTATTACAGAACCAGAGGCTTTAGAATTATCTGCAGTTACAACAGATGCTTTAGATTGCGATAATGCCAATAGCGGAGCTGTTAATTTAACAGTAACCGGCGGCACACTTCCATTAAACTACGTATGGTCCAATGGAGAAACTACAGAGGATTTAGACAATATGCCTCCTGGCACTTATTCTGTAGCTATTACCGATGCCAATGGCTGTGAGATCTCTGAAAGTTGGACAGTCAACAGATTCGATCCGCTTACCATAACAGTAGAAACTATTACCGATTTTGATTGTACGACCCGACATGTAGAACAAACTTTTGTAGCCAGAGTTACTGGAGGTATCCCTCCTTATCAGATAAGCTGGTCTAGTGGTACGGTTAGTGGGGCCAATAATGAAATCATGAATACCGATCAGGATGGTTTAGTTATTGTGGATGTCATTGATAGCTATGGCTGTTCAACAAATTTCTCGCACCATGTAGATATCCCTATTTTAGGTGATGCAAATTTTGAAATAAGCTCTATAGGCTACACATCCTATGGAATATATTCAAAAAAAGACCCTATCCAATTTACAAATACCGCTATTGGCGATTACATTTCTATCCTTTGGGATTTTGGAGACGGGAATTTTTCCAGTGAAGAAAACCCGCTACATACTTACATTACCGAAGGAAACTATACCATTAAGCAAACTATAACCTATCCCTTTGGTTGCGTTTATGAAAAAATCATCACGCTATCTATTGAAAAAGGCTATAGCCTTATAATCCCCAATGCTTTTACGCCTAATAGCGATAATATAAATGATTTTTTTAATCCGGCATTTATCGGTTTAAACGATATGGTTTTAGATATTTACGATACTTGGGGAAGTTTAATTTATTCTGAAAAAGGAAACAATATAGGTGGCTGGAATGGTAAAATAAATGATGAAGATGCAGAAAATGGTAATTATTACTTTAAGTTTTCTGCCAAGACTTTTTATGGAGAAACCATTACAAAAGAAGGACCTGTAGTATTAATTAAGTAGATGTACCAAAACAAGCTAATGAAAGTTAAAATACCTGTCCTAATCATTATAAGTTGCTTTTGTTTAAAAGTAAACGCCCAAGACCCTGTATTTACGCAATACCAATTAGTACCAGAAACAATGAACCCTGGATTCTCAGGCTTTGAAGACGCTACATATTTAGGATTGATCCATAGAACCCAGTGGCCGCATTTAAATCTGAGAATAGATACCGAGTATGCTTTTTTCAATACCTGGCTGGAAAATATTGGTGGCATTGGTGTTAGTGTTTTAAACCAGCATGAAAATAATACCAACTACAATCATTTACAAGGAAACGTTAATTATTCTTACCATGTAAGATTGGCAAACGACTGGTTTTTCAGGCCTGCTATAGAGTTTGGCTTTGGAACCAAGTCCTTTAATTTTGGTAATTTGGTACTGGCAGATCAGATTAATATTCATTTAGAAACCATAAACCCTGTTTCATCGGATATATTTGCCATGAATGCAAATCGAAACATAACTTTTTTTGATTTTAATGCCGGGTTTGTTTTTGACAAAAAAAATACACGAAATGATACCGACTTGTGGTTAGGGGCCTCTATAAAACACTTGAACAGACCCAATATTTCATTTGTTGATAATGCTCATGTTCCCCTAGATATCTTTTATTCCATCCATGCCAACTATAAGTTTCCTTATTTTGATTATAACGATATACTTATTTCTGCAAATTATATGCAACAAGGACAATATAACAGGTTAGACATAGGTACTACCGTAAAACTAGAAAAGCTCATGTTAGGCGCCATGGCCGTCACCAATCCTGCTAAAAACAGTACAAACAGCCATTTATTGACCTCCATTAATGCTTTTATAGGATTGGAATTAGAGCAGTTACGCTTTGGTTTTTCTTATGACCTGAACACATCCAATATTGGTAGAACCGATGGTGTTTACGAACTCTCTATTACCTACTTGGCAGGTTGTCTAATCTGTAAAAACCCTTCAACCCTGGAAAGAAGGAAATGAAGTGATTTAAACTTTTTTTATTGAAGCGAAAAATAGTTAATTTTTATTCGTTTTGAAGCCTTTTTTGCACTTCATAGCAGCGTTATGAAGTAATAAAAAGACGAAAAAAGGATGAAAAGGAACATTCCTGCCTACCGGCAGCTACGGTGTACCCACATCTTTTAAGGAACTATTTTGTCCGCAGTTCACTTAAATGGATATGCCAATAGCTTTCGCGACAGACAGGCGTTATTATACAGTAATTCAGTATAATTAAACCACCTCCTCTCTTCAGCCGCTACCGTGTGTACACATCTTTAAAAAAGACACGAATGACACAAATTCACACGAATCCAATACTCTACGGTATAGATTGGACTCTGCATGATTATGAATCCCTAGCCTATATAGGCTTGAAATCTGTCGATAGACAGAATAATTAGTAAAAATTTGTGCCATTCGTGTCCAATCTTTTTATTGTGCTTTATTTGTGTACACACGGTAGCAGCTGAAGCGGGGATGAATTTTTCAACGCCAGGAGGAAAAGAAAGGGGCGTTTGACAAATTAAACATGTAAAGAACATTCTAAAAAACAAACCCTCCGTCTGTATGTTACCACATACAGCCACCTCCCTTTTTAGCTAAAAAGGGAGGAACACGTCTCGGACAAGCCTTTGGTACAAAGTAGAAGCTAATTAACTTGGAGTGATTATTTGTGGGTACTCCGTAGCTGCCAGCGAGGCAAGTTGCAACCAATTGAAGAAAGTTTAAATCACTTCAATAATATTCATTTTACTTTAAGCATCTCTTTAGCAAATTTTGAAAATTGCCAATTGTGATGTTTGGTGGCTTGTTGTAAATTTTCTTGACATGGCTCTCCACAAGCATGTATCCATTTTAGGTATCTAAATGCGCTCTGTCGAATTTCAAAACCATATTTTGGGCTTGTATAATCAAGCAGTTCTTTAAAATACATTGCGTTGTTTTCAGGTTCAAAACCATCAGAAACCAAAGTTAGTGTTAACCAAAGAATTCTAATATTTTTATCGTTAAACCCTTGAATACCTCTTGTTTTTTCCAAGTATTTATTCCGTTCTCCAGGAAAACTGTTCCACAACCCAAATAAAGCCGCTTCAATAGTTAAATAAGACTTATCATCAAGAAGTGTCTCGTATTCTTTTTTAAGTGCTTCTGGGACTTTAGATAAAGTTCCAGCAATGGCCTGGCGCACTTTTAAAGCGTTTTTGAAAGCTTCTTTTTCTAAATGGTTTGACATTTGTGAAATGATTTTTATTTTGGCCTCATCTGAAACTCCAGACGATAAATATTCCTGGCACTTAGAGGTATAAACTTCACAATCTACCATTAAATATTCCTGAATAAAAAGAGACTTCCTAAGGCTTTCCAGAGCATCGTCATAATAAAACCCTTTCGTTTTCAGCCAAGCCTCTACAAATGCCTCTAGATCCTGACCACTAACCCGTTCTACTTCATTAATAAAATGGGCCGTTTCTACATTTTTAAATCGATTTTTGTCCAGATAGTTTTTCACCGCTGTTTTAAAAGCCTTATCCCCTACCTTTTCTCGCAGTATATGTAAAACCCACGCTCCTTTTTTATAAAAGGTAATACTACTCGATTTAGGATCCAAAAGAGAGGTACTTAGTCCCGCCTTATCCTGTTCCAATAATTCCAGAGCATATTCGTAAAGCCGCCAATAGTAATAATCATCTCCAAATATGTCACGTTCTGCCAGTAAAGCATAATACGTAGCAAACCCCTCTTGCAACCAATGATGTGTTCCTGATGTTTCGGTGACCAGATCCCCAAACCATTGATGAGCCAATTCATGGGCATTCACATTGACATAATTTTTATCTACAAAGGCAATGGAATCAACTACAAAGGCATCAGAAAAAATAGTGGTACTCGTATTTTCCATACCGGCATACAAAAAGTCCTTTACCGGTACCTGTTTATAATTCTGCCAAGGATATGGCACACCGATCTCTGCTTCTAAAAAATCGAACATTTGTTTGGTGTAACGATATGTGGGCTCAAACTTTAAAGAATCTTCTGGATAATAATACATTTCCAAAGGAATGCCACTTTTAGAGTATTCCGTCCTTTTATTGTATTTACCAATCGCTAAAGCAACCAGATAGCTCGACATGGGCTTTTGCATATCGTAGTCCCATCTAACAATATCCCCTTTATTATTTTTTTTAACAAGTTTTCCATTGGCAATAACCTCATAATCTTTATGAAAGGTGACCGATAGATCAAATTCAATTTTATCGTTCATATCATCGATACCGGGCAACCAATTACTAGTGTACTTTCCCTGTCCTTGCGTCCATACCTGTCCTGAGCCTGCCGAAGGATCTTCCCAATCAACAAAATACATCGCTTTTTTAGGGCTCGTTTTCCATACGATATTTAACATATGCCTACTATTGGCCCTGAAAGGATGCTTTACAATAAGCTGTTTCCCATTATAGAGACTATCTATAAACTGCCCGTCCAATACATAGTATATCGCTTCAAAAGCTTTAGCATCAATGTAGATAGAGTCTATATCCTTTATAATTTCAAACTCATAAGAAACAGTTCCTAAAACTTCTTTCTCCAATAAATTACCAAAGGCAATGTCTGCCTTAGCAGTTTTAAAATCAACATAGTCCATTTGTTGCGAAGCCACAATAGAAACAATACATAAAAAGAAAGGGAGCAGTTTTAATTTCATATATCGAATATAACAAACTTTAGTCCAAAATTTAATATACCAACTATTTTTATAAAGACCCCATTTAACTAACCTATCAGACTGAGTACATAGTGAAAATTAACAATTTCCTGCCTGCTGGCAGCTATAATGTGCCCAAAAATAAAACAAATAATCACGCTATGTTAATTAGTTTCTACTTTGTACCAAAGGCTTGTCCGAGACAGGTTCCTCCCTTTTAAGCTTAAAAGGGAGGTGGCTGTATATTATCCTTAGGAAAAAAAGATAAAATGGGCATAAAAGCCACCTGTCCATTGACAGGCAATAAAATATTCACATGCATACCTTGTAAATAAAAAACCAAAAAGTAAGGCATAACCTACTTCTATAATCAAGTATTGTTTCTTTTTAAACAGCAGCTGTTTATCGTTTTTTATAATCATTTAGACGAATATACCTACAAAATCAAACAAAAATCCCCAAAAAAGCGTATATTAAGTAAGAAAAATAACATATTCTCTTTTAACAAGATGATGTCCATTAAATTTTTGCTTTGCTTTTATATACTAACCGTATTTTATTAAAAGCTCATATTTGATTAAATAAATCCTCATGTCTCTCACTAATAAACGAACCTGTTTATATCTGGTTCGTTTATTATCTAAGCCCATATGTTTTTTACAACAAGAACCACCAATAAAGAAAATAGTAAGGAAAATTATAGCAGAGTGATAGAGTAAGCTTGTAAATAGCTATAATTTAAGTCGCAACAACCAATATTAATGTTTGTTGCGATTTTTTTTATAAAAAGTTGGACCTTAGGCAAAAGTTTTGGCCTACCTGAAAAGAAAGCCCACCGTTGACCTATCTTGGTTTAACCCTCCTAAATTTTGGCCTTGTCGAAATTATCCTCCTTTTTCAAAAGCTACCGTATGCACATATCTTTAAAAAAGACACGAATGGCACAAATTTTCACTAACTACCCGAGTTCGATTAATTTCAAATCATTTGAAATATTTATTATCAACGTTTTAATGGAACAAGAACAAAAGTTATGTTTTGGTAAATCTGAAAAGAAGGCCTGCCATTAACCTATCCTGGTTTAACCCTCCTAAATTTCGACAAGGTCGAAATTATCCTCTCTTAATTTATCTTGAAGCGACTATTATACATTTGAACATGGTTCGTTATATATGATTTCATATCGCACACAACTTTTGGGATTGATCCTTATATGGCATGCTACCTGCTTATCTGATCTGCATTAAAACAATTAAAGTTTAACTTTATATTAGTGATTTTAATATAAATATAATTAGTTTATTATAAAATATAATAATACTCATAAAGCAAAACAAAGGATGCGTACCGTTTTTACATTAAACCATAACAAGCATGAGGCCAAGGCAAAACTTTAATAAGAATCTGAAAAGTTACAATATGATAAGATTCTCACTTTCGTGAGAATTAATTAAATTCGCTTTTATGTCTGTAAACCTTCAAACACCAATAGATTATTTAAAGGGCGTCGGTCCAAACCGGGCAGATTTATTGCGAAAGGAATTGGGCATTCATACTTACCAAGATTTAATCAACTTATTTCCAAATAGATATATAGATAGAACACAGTATTATAAAATTAACCAGCTACAGCGCAACAATGCAGATGTTCAAATAATTGGTAAAATTATCGCCTTTAAAGAAGTCGCCCAGAAACGCGGCAAACGCTTAGTTGGAACTTTTCAAGACGATACTGGCACTATGGAACTCGTTTGGTTTAGAGGACAAAAATGGATGCGTGAGAGCCTGAAGCTCAATAAACCTTATGTGATTTTTGGAAAAACCAATTGGTTTAACGGTAAGTTCAACATGCCACACCCAGATATAGAGGGGCTGGATGAGCACAAAGGAAATTTACGCTCTGTTATGCAGCCAGTATACCCTTCAACAGAGAAACTATCAAATAAAGGCATTACAAATCGTGTGATGGGCAAAATCATGCAACAACTATTTTTAGAAACCGGTAAAAGATTTACTGAAACGTTATCTGAAAATATACTTACCGAACTCAAACTAATCTCAAAAAGCGAGGCGCTTTTTAACGTCCATTTTCCGATGAGCCAAGCGCTGCTTTCCAAAGCTCAATTTCGATTAAAATTTGAAGAATTATTTTATATTCAGCTACAGCTTATCATCAAAAACCTAGCTCATAAATCAAAAATTAAAGGCTTCCCTTTTGAAAAAGTGGGCCGCTATTTTAACACCTTTTTTAAAGCCCATTTGCCCTTCGAATTAACCGGTGCGCAAAAACGCGTTTTAAAAGAAATTCGTGCAGATTTGGGCAGTCATGCACAAATGAACAGACTCTTGCAAGGGGATGTAGGTTCCGGCAAGACTATAGTCGCGTTCATGTCAATGTTAATAGCACTTGACAACGGTTTTCAAGCTTGTTTAATGGCTCCGACTGAAATTTTGTCAGTCCAGCATTATAATGGGTTACTAAATCTATGCAAACCACTGAATATCAGTATAAAAAAACTAACAGGTTCAACTAAAACTTCAGAAAGAAAAAAAATCCATGAAAGCTTAGAAAATGGCGATCTACAGATTCTTGTTGGTACCCATGCCCTACTTGAAGATAAGGTAAAATTTAAAAATTTAGGGCTTGCCGTTATAGATGAACAGCATCGATTTGGAGTGGCACAACGAAGTAAATTATGGAAGAAAGGAGGCCCTCCTCAATCCTCCCAAATGGAGGACACTAAATCCGTTTTCCAAAAGCATAAGACAGATCGACCCTCAACCTATAAATTATTAAAAGAACTTCAAGCTGAAAATAAAAAACAAAACACGCAAGCTGAATCTGTTTTATGGGAATGCTTAAGAAATAAAAAACAGAATCATAAATTTAGAAGGCAACATATTATTGATGAATTTATAGTTGACTTTATTTGTTTAGAAAAGAATTTAATAATTGAAATTGATGGCGAATACCATAATACCATTGAACAAAAAGAAGCTAATGCTTTACGTACCCAAATATTAAATGAAATTGGTTTTAAGGTTATTCGATTTAACAATGAACAAATTACTAGCGACATAGATAATGTTTTGCGCCATATTATGAAATGCTTAAAAAGTCTCCCCTCCGGGGAGATTAGCGGGGCTTCCGTCCCTCCGCACATTTTAGTGATGACTGCCACACCCATTCCCAGAACGTTGGCCATGTCTGTTTATGGTGATTTAGACATCTCGATTATTGACGAACTACCGCCAGGTAGACAGTCCATAAAAACGGTCCATCGCTATGATAAAAACCGATTGAATGTCTTCAGGTTTATTCGAGACGAAATAGCAAAAGGCAGGCAAATTTATATTGTATATCCGCTAATTCAGGAAAATGAAAAAATGGATTATAAAGATTTGATGGATGGCTACGAAAGTATTGTCAGGGATTTTCCCTTACCAGATTATCAAATATCCATAGTTCATGGAAAAATGAAACCTGCAGATAAAGATTATGAAATGCAACGCTTCATTAAGGGTGAGACCCAAATTATGGTAGCGACTACGGTTATTGAGGTTGGTGTAAACGTGCCCAATGCCTCGGTTATGATTATTGAAAGCGCAGAACGTTTTGGCCTATCACAATTGCATCAGCTACGTGGCCGTGTGGGACGTGGTGCGGAGCAGAGCTATTGTATTTTAATGACGGGCCATAAGCTTAGCAATGATAGTAAGACGCGTTTAGAAACTATGGTAAGAACCAGTGATGGTTTTGAAATTGCCGAAGTCGATCTACGCTTGAGGGGCCCTGGAGATATTATGGGAACACAACAAAGTGGCGTTTTAAACCTTAAGATTGCAGATATTATAAAAGATAATGACATTCTAAAACTAGCAAGACATCACGCAAAAAACGTACTTAAAATGGACACCACACTCTCTTCTCTAGATAACAAAGCTATTTTAGATACTTATAAATCATTAAGTAAATACAAGAATATATGGAATTATATCTCATGATTTTTGCTGATAACTATTTTCAATATACTTTTACATAAAAAACAAATATGCTTGGTTTAAAACTAGAAACAGATCCTCGTTGGGTAAATATTGTAGAATCGAATATTGAAGAGATCCTAACCGACCACGCTTGGTGCGAACAAAAGGCTGCCACTAACGCCATCTCTATAATTACTTTAAATTCCGAGTATACCGATTTAGTCACCGATTTATTAGTATTGGCTCAAGAAGAGCTGGAACATTTTCAAATGGTGCATAATATGATAAAAAAAAGAGGCTACAAACTGGGCAGGGAACGCAAAGACAGTTATGTTAACGAGCTTTATAAATTTATGAACAAAGGCGGAAGCAGATTGCAGTGTATGGTAGACAGGCTCTTGTTTTCTGCCATGATAGAAGCTAGGAGCTGTGAACGTTTTAAACTATTATCAAAAAAAATAAAGGATCCTGAACTCTCTAAATTCTACCATGATTTAATGATTAGCGAAGCAGGACATTACACAACATTCATAGGGTTTGCCCGTAAATACGGAAAAGGCATTGATGTTGACAAACGCTGGAAAGAACTCGTGGAGTTTGAAAGTATTGTTATAAAAAACTATGGGAAAAGCGAAACCATACATGGTTAAAAAGAGGCTGTCTAAAAATAGTGCTTTTTAGACAGCTTCAATCACAATGTTCGTGGTTTGATTGATGATTTTTATAAAGCGTCAAGCTCCTTTAAAAGCTTTTCCGAGTTTGCTTTTACATTAGCTGGTGGATTTAATGATAATGATTTTTTTAAATATTTAATAGCATTCTTCTTATCTCCCATCGTTTTGTAACATTCTCCCAAGCTATCATAAGAATTAGCATCCTTAGGGTTATTTGCTACATTTAACTTAAAGTATTTAAGCGCCCGATCGTAATCCTTTGCAGTTAGCATTTGATAACCTAGGGTATTCAACTGGTTTTTATTCGCCATGGATGACGCTTCGTCCATGAGTGCCGCATAGGCTTCTTTCTTCCCCAATTTATTTAATATTTGCCCTTTAAGGGCTAAATTATTGAACGTTTTTTGGCTATAAAAATTACCCGCAATAGCACCATCGATCCAACCTAATGCCTCATTTAGATCACCACCGTTATTTAATGAAAAACGAGCCATGTTTTCCCAATTTTGTCTATTAAAACCTAAATTGCCAATAGATTTATCCCTGAATTCATTTAAAACAATATCAGTGACATCAAATGCCACTTTAAAAGGTATTTCTTTTTTCTCCCATACAAGGGAAACTATTGCAAACGTTGGCTGTACATTATTAACCTCATAAGTCAATAATTCTTTATGTGGCACAGATTTGGTTTTAACATCGGCTCGCAATGCATCGTTAGAAGCATCATAGAAATAGCTGCCCCAAGCATGGGTATCATGAGACAGGATTATGGTGGCATTGTCTGCATCTTTCAATTCTATATGAAACCCATAAGTACCGGCCTTAATAGGTTTTCCTTCTAATGTAGCATCATGGGTAAAAGTGATGGTCGTGTTTTCGTTCGCTCCTGCCCTCCAAGGTGCTGCAGTCGCTGTTCCAAAGCCTAAATTATTCATTCCGTAAGGCACTAATTTCCCCCAAATCTCCCTACCATTAACACGGGGCCTGGAGTATGTTATTGAAATATCCGAAATACCTACTCGTTGGGACATGGTAGCTTGTTGGCTAGCTCGAGGCATATTTACTTGAGCAAATGTGTTAAAACTTAAAGCCAGCAATACACACACAAATAATCTTGCAAGGTGGTTAGTTTCCATTTTAGTTATGTTTTTTTGATTGCTTTCTCAAGTTAGATACAAATCCCATCCATAGATGTTAGCGTTTTGTTAAAGAATTAAGGCGGACTGTTAATTAACATATTTTAAGAGTTTTACACTGCTTATTTACTTCTCGTAAAACGGCCTCTTAATTAAATAGAATTTTTAACTTTGTTCACTTATCCCCTGACGAAAAAAACGAATGATAAACATTCATGATAAAACATTAAAAGATCTGGAGTTTTCAACTGTTCTACAACAAGTAAGCGAACATTGTATAACACCATTAGGACATGAAAAAGCATTATCAATATGTCCTTATAAAACCAAGGAAACCCTTACAGGTGCTTTACAATTAACCAACGAGTACCTATCGTCTTTTTATAATGATAACCGCATTCCAAACCATGGCTTTGATTCTATCTCAAAGGAAATGAAGCTTTTGCGTATTGAAAACACTTATTTAGAAGTGCATGCATTAAAAAAAATAGTCTCTATTTCATTAACAACAAATGATATTGTGACGTATCTAAAAAAGTTCGAGGAGTATTATCCGGGACTTAACGCATATGCATCACATATTGAAGTCACCAAAGTCATTATCGAAAAAGTAGATGCCATTGTAGATCGCTTTGGAGACATAAAAGACAATGCCTCTAGCCTGCTTTTTGAATTACGTCAATCCATTAATAGAATAAAAGGCAAAATAAATGCTAGTTTCACATCTGCTCTTAACACCTATCATAATCTTGAATACTTGGATGATATCCGTGAATCTGTAGTCGATAACAAACGTGTACTCGCTGTAAAAGCTATGTATCGCCGTAAAGTAAAAGGTGCCATTATGGGCGGAAGTAAAACAGGCAGTATTGTTTATATAGAGCCCGAAACGACTTTACAGCACTCACGGGAGCTCAATAATTTAGAATATGAAGAACAGGAAGAAATCATTCGTATTTTAAAAGACCTCACCGATTATATACGTCCATATTTGTCCTTATTGGAAAACTATCAAACCTTCTTAATAGATATAGATGTTATTTCGGCAAAAGCGAAGTATGCACGATCCATGAACGGGATCCTTCCTGAAATATCCGAAGACCAAAGCATGTTTTTAAGGGATGCCTATCACCCGCTTTTATATTTAAATAATTTAGAAAAAAAGGAAACCACCTTTCCACAAACCATAGAACTAAAAAAAGACAGTAGAATTATAGTCATATCCGGTCCTAACGCCGGCGGAAAAAGTATTACCCTAAAAACGGTTGGTCTATTACAAGTAATGTTACAAAGTGGCTTGCTAATTCCTGTCCACGAACGCAGTAAAGTTTGTTTGTTCGATAGGATCTTGAGTGATATTGGAGATAACCAATCTATTGAAAATCATTTAAGCACATACAGCTATCGCCTCAAACAAATGAACTATTTTTTAAAGAAATGTAACAAGAATACACTCTTTTTAATCGATGAGTTTGGTACGGGGAGCGACCCAGAACTCGGTGGTGCTTTAGCTGAAACCTTTTTAGAGGAGTTTTATCATAGAGAGGCATTTGGTATTATAACAACACATTATTCCAATTTAAAGATTTTGGCAAACGAATTGCCACATATGCTTAATGCGAATATGCTTTTTGATGAACGTACGCTGGAACCTCTTTTTAAACTTGTAACAGGACAGGCAGGAAGTTCGTTTACTTTTGAAGTGGCTCAAAAAAATGGGATTCCTTATAGTTTAATAAATCGTGCCAAAAAGAAAATTGAACGTAGTAAGGTACGTTTTGATGCTACGATTGCCAAGCTTCAAAAAGAGCGTTCCCGTTTGGAAAAAACGGGGCAATCGTTAAGGCAAAACGAGAAGAAAAAAATAGAAGAAGCGGACAAACTTGAAGAAATCAATGCCAAAATTCAAAAGAAACTGGAAAGCTACCAAGAACTTTACGATAGCAACCAACGCCTTATTTATTTGGGGCAAAAAGTGAACGATATTGCCGAAAAATACTTTGAAAACAAACAAAAACGTGAGCTGATGGCAGAGCTTTTTAAAGTGGTTCAAATTGAAAACTCCAAACGTAAAAAAGTAACCGCCAAACAGAAAAAAGCCATAAAAACAAAAGAAGAGCAAGTAAAAAAAGAAGCCGAAAAAGTGGTGACCGTTATACGGAAAAAGAAAAAAGAGGCCAAGAAAAAAGCTATTGAAACGCCTAAACCCAGACCCGTTTTTAAAATTGGAGATCGCGTACGGATGGAAGACGGTCGTGCCATTGGTAGCATCGATAAAATAGAAAAAAACAAAGCTGTTGTAAATTATGGTATCTTTACGACTAATGTCAGTATTGAACAGTTAGAGCTTGTTGAAGCGGCAAAGTAGTGATCGGTGTTCAGTATTCAGTAAGCAGTAAGTAGTTGGTAGTTGGCAATAATAATTAACAGAGGGATTTTGCAATTTAGGATCTCAACTTTCTTGGAAATATAAAAATGATAGATTTACCAAAACATAAAAAACTCATCTTATTTGATGGTGTTTGCAATCTTTGTAACAGCAGTGTACAGTACGTTATTAAAAATGACAAAAAGAATATATTCATGTTTACAGCTCTACAAAGTGATGTTGGCAAGGATTTAATTAAACAATTTAATATAGATACTCAAAAAACCGACTCTATATTATTATACACTCCAGAGAACAGCCTGGTTTCAAAATCTACTGCAGCTTTAAAAATTGCAAGGCATTTAGGGTTTCCGCAAAACCTAATGAGTGTATTTTTTATAATCCCACCGTTTATTCGAAATTGGGTGTATGATTATATTGCGAAAAACCGTTATAAATGGTACGGTAAAAAAGATGCTTGTATGATTCCCACACCCGAATTAAAGAGTAAGTTTTTGGAGTGATAAACTCATGGCTTGTTAACAACTTTTCTTTCAAAATAAGTTACACATCTTGATTTTGCATTTTTTAAAAACTAACTTCGCTTATCATTGGATATAGAATGACCTGTACTGAACTTGTTTCAGTATTAAAACGGTTTTATATCATGTCGTTAGGCATAATTTGAATGGAACACATAAAACAACATATTGAGGAAAGATTATGGAACTTCATAAAAAGAAGTTACAATTCTGAGGACTACAAGAATGCCATTTTAGATTCTATCCAATTTGTAGGCGATATTATAAGAGATAAATCAGGTTTAGATAATGATGGAAATCAATTAGTAGGTAGTGCGTTTGGAGGCTCGAATCCAAAAATAAAATTGAATAAACTGAAAACTGAATCCGAAAAAAATGTTCAGAAAGGAATTGAAAGCATTTTAAGAGGAATTTATTCAGCTTATAGAAATCCTAGAAGTCATTCTAATATCAATGATACGGAACAAGATGCCTTTGAGATAATTATTTTCATAAATCATCTTCTAAAACTAATTGATAAATCAAAAGGTAAATTCAGTACCGAACTTTTCTTAAAACGTGTTTTTGACAAAGATTTTGTTCAAAATAAAAAGTACGCTGAACTTTTAGTAAAAGAAGTTCCAAAAAACAAAACTTTTGAAACTTCTATTGAAATTTTTAGAAACAAAGAAACAGGCAAAATTCATAACCTAAGACTTGTTTGGGAATCTCTACAAAGTGAATTAACAGAGGAAGAAGTAAACGAAATTCTCAAACTTGTATCTGAAGAATTACGTTTTACAGATTCATTAAATCAAGTTATTAGATGCATAGCATTATTTTCTTCTAAATGGGAATTAATAGATGAAGATGCAAGGTTTAGAGCAGAAAATAAACTGATACAAATTATACCCGAAGCCGAAAAAAATTATCACGGACAAACTAACGAATCAGGAGTTTTTGCTTCTTGGCTAAAGTCAATAGTAAAAGTATCATTATTGAGGGGAGAAATTGCATTTAAACTATACGAATCTTTGGAATCTCGTGATGAGGATAGACAAAGATTTGTAATTGACTTTTTTGGTTACCAATTAGATGAGCTTGAAGAAGATTTATTATTTGAGTCTTACAAAGATGTTTTCAAAAAAGAATTATCGAATGGAAATCGATTAATTTTTGATTGGGTATCCAATTATTACAGTAAGGATAAACGAAAGGAATTAGAAACTGAAATTGAAAATTTTGTAGAAGCAAGACCAGAAGATGATTTACCTTTTTAAATAAAAAAAACTATGCCTAACAATGGTAGCCGTTGCACAACTCATAATTTTAAATAAAGTAATAAATTTTGATAACAACGAAAAACCATAACTAATTTAAAATCAACGTATTGTTGTTTTGAAGGCAAAAATAATTAAGCAGGAATTAGAGTGTTTTATAGTTGTGCAACAGCCACAACGTATATAGCTCATAGCTGGTCAGTTGCTTAACCAATGTTTTCGGCATATTTGGAAAGTCGCCAAATTTTTAAATTTGACGATTTTCAATAAAAAAATAAATAGTAAAATTTAAAAATCTGGCTTGTGCTCAATCCTAAAATAATTTTCTAATTTGCACGCTACGAGCCATATACAAGACCGATAAGCGTAACCTAAAAAATATCTATAATGGCGTATTCAGAAAATAGGATCATTAATCATATTTTGATGCTATTTTTTGTTTTTAATACTTTCATTTGACCATTTTCAGTTGTTTGAGATAATAAAAAGAACAAAAGGCATTTATTTTTTAACAAC
>NZ_JAQZAT010000018.1 GCF_028736925.1 Flavivirga sp. 57AJ16
ATTATCGAATTCTTTTAGAATTTTGGCAATCTGGGTGGGTGAAAATTTACTTGTCTTCATAATTACTGTTTAAAGTTAAAACTATTTTTCTACTTTTAAACAGTTCGCTTTTAAGGGAAGCTTACACCGGCACTACCGTGTGTACACAAATATTTCATAATAAAAAGATTTGGACACGAATGGCACAAATTTTCACTAATCATTCTGTCTATCGACAGACTTCATACCTATAAAGGCTAGTGAATTCATATTCATGTCGAGTCCAATCTATACCACAAAATAATAGATTCGTGTGAATTTGTGCCATTCGTGTCTTTTTTATAGATGTGTACACACGGTAGCTGCCAGCAGGCAGGTTCGCTAGGCTCTGAATGACAAAAATATCATTATGTATGATTACGGGCATTCAGAAAAATAATAATAGATTTCTAAATAATGTAAAAGATAATTAACAATAATTAAAATCATTATGAATGTAATTTAAACTTTTTCCTTGACTTTTTTTGTTTAGGTATTTCGTTGGGTAGTATCTCAATTTTAAACCCATAGCTTTTGATAAGCATCATGATTGGTTTAATGTCAAAGACCTCGTTTTCCGTTTCCAAACGCAGAATGTTGTCACAATCCTCTAAATCTAAATTGATTTTGTAATCAGGAAAAGTTTTTTTGAGTTTTTTCTGAATTAAATCTGCTTTGCTTTCAGTATCTATATTTGTTCGGAATACTTCTACCATTTATCCAGATACTTTTTCAGTTTCCAGAATATACGATTGTATTTCCTTTATAACATTGCCTTTGGAGCCAGTAAACCGGTACACATCGCAAAAGGCATAGACCTTACCTGACATCCTGATTTCACCATTGGCCGAGGCTGTGCGTCCGTGGGTAATGATGTTGTGCAGTACCATTTCATCTGCAACATATTTCTTCATACTATGGACTTCCTTGGCAAAGGCATCCTTTCCCGCCAGTTTTTTGTTCCCATATATCAACCAGACAATGTCCTCACTAACGTGGTCAATGATAAATTCAGCATTGCCTTTTGCAAAAGCAGTATGGAACTCCTTTAAAAAAGTCTGCCGGGGGGAATTGCCACAACCTTCAGGTATCGTGATTTTGGACATTGATCTTTAGTTTTAATTTTCGACGTACTTTTTAAAATTGTTGATGATGGCCTGCCAACCCCCTTTTTGCATTTCGATGGGATTTGATTGTTCTGCATCAAAGGTGGTCGAGATTTTGGTCTTGCCATCCACATCCTCAAAAGTGGTGATGGCTTTTCTGCCATCTGCCATCGTATATACCATTTTTTCTTGGTCAAAGACTTCGTCATAAACCGCTTCAAAGTCAAACCCCATACTGCCGTCTTTGGCCTCCATTCGCGATTTTAGCGTTCCACCTACCTTGAGGTCATTTTGGGCTTTGGGACAATGCCAACTTGGATCTGCGAAATTCCATTTGGTAATGTGTTCGGGCTTATTCCAATAGTCCCAGACTTTTCCGCGATTAGCACTAATTGTAGTGCCCACTGTGATTTTTGTTGTTTCCATTTTCTTTGTTACTGTTCGTTATAATTGATCATCCATTTAACACCGAACTTATCGGTAAAGCTGCCAAAATAATCGCCCCAAAACTGGTCTTGCATGGGCATCTCGATTTCACCTTCTTTAGAAAGGCCATTAAACAGACGGTCGGCCTCCTCACGGCTCTCGGGATGCAGCGAAATATAATTATTGTTTCCTTGGTTTAATGTGTGACCCATAGATGGAACAATGTCCGAAGCCATTAGGATGGTGTCTTTACCAATAGGGAGACTGATGTGCATGGTACGGTTTTTTTCATCTTCGGGAAGGTTTTCTGTTCCGGGTGCGCCGCTCATCTTAAGGTTGGCAGTAAATTCGCCACCAAAAACCGATTTGTAAAAGTTGAACGCTTCCTCTGTGTTTCCGTCAAAGTTTAGATATGGATTTATTTTCATGATATTTATTTTTTATTGCGTTTGATGTCAATCGACAAAATAGTTTATGCATTCTTTTGTATAACGAACGATTTATTCTTTTTTCTATTCTAAACAAATTATATGGGTTGTTTTGAGTAATAATTGGTATTAGTCATTGGCTTTGATTTTAAGATTGTATGTGTACGAAAAGGCAAGAATGGCACCGATTACGATAGGCATTACCATGTATCCAATATGACCGTCCACTACAGCATGACTGATAAATGCGAATATCAAGTTGAACGTTAAACCTGCATACGCCCATTCCTTGACTTTTGGGTTCAGTTTGGGTATAATCAAGGCCGTTGCACCTAAGATTTTACATATAATCAAAGCATATGCAAAGTAGTCGGGATACCCTAATGCTTTGGTTCCTACTGTAGTATATTCAGGTGCAAACAGTAAAGTACCTAAAGGCATCATTCCTTCAAACAGGAAGATGATACCTGTTGCTATCCAAAAGATGATTTTGTTTTTTTTCATAATAAGTTCATTTAATATGGTTGTTATTTTTCATTTTTTTCAACCTCAAAAAACCAAGATTTGATTCATTTTAAATAGAACAAATCCGACACGGATTATTAAGGAGGTGTTGTCTATATAATACAAAGCTAGAAGAATATTTTTTAAGAAAAGGGTATGAAAACGGCAGTTGTAAGGGGCACTTACGTCATTTATTTTGGGTGGTTGCTATCTCACTTACATAGGGCACCTCTAATTTTCTTAATCTTTTGGATAAGCGCTTCCTTTTCATGAGAGACAGAGCGTGGTTCAAGTGATGGGTCGGCCTTAAACTTTAGGTCAAAATTAAGAAATAGCTCTTTTATAGGTTTCACTTTTTCATCATAAGGCCGATTGGTTTCGGTGGTTTGGGAATCTGGGATGCCGTTTCCGCAAATTATGATGTGCTCGGCTGCTTGTCCTGCCGTCCAACTTCTTTCAAAAGGAACTGCATTCAAGGTTTCTGCCCCAAATTTGCTTAGTTCCGTGATAAGGAGGTTGAAGGTCATTTCAATGTCGTTTACAAGAAGTTCATATTTCCTATGTTTTAAATTATTAAATCTATAGCGGTTCATTGTTTAGATTATTTATAGGATAGCAATAAAGTGCTTATGCATCGGGAATCTCAGGTTCTACTAATTTCTTCAATTTTTCCAAGGATTCCTGCCAACCTAGGTAGCACATTTCCAGTGGGATAACTTCGGGGATTCCTTCCTGTACGATATGTAGTTCCGTACCGCAAGAGACTTGTTTTAGTCGAATGGCGGTTGTCATATCTCCTGGCAGGTTCGGGTCGTCAAATCGGCTGGTATGTACAATCAGCTCATTGGGTTTAATTTCTTTGTATTCACCTCCAAAGGAATGGCCGTTGCCCGTTGAGAAATTGACAAACGACATTTTATAGCCACCCCCTTTACGGAACGCCATTTGGTGTACTATGCCTAGAAAGCCATAAGGTGGCAACCAATTACTGTAGGCATCACTATTAGAAAAGGCTTTGAATACTTTGTCTGGCGACGTGGCCAGAACGCGATGTAAGGTTACTGTGTTTTTTGACATGATGTTTTAATTTTAAATGAATAAATGTTTTCTCTTGTATCGCTATATGCTTTGATGATCCATAATTATTATTAAAAAGTAGGTGGTGCTGCGCTCAGGTCGGCATCCAAAAAATCTGTCACCATAGGGATCAGCAAATCTGTCTTTTGCATCATCCCGATATGTGTCGTGCTGGGCAGAATGGCCAATCGTGATTTGGGTAAACCATGTATATCACCCATCTTTCCACCACCTTTGGCACGGAACAGGTCTAGGGCATGTTCATACCGTACGCCATCAGCATCGCCAATGACCATAAAAATCGGTGCTTTAATATTTTTTACTTCGTTTGACCAGTCATAGGGAACAAGGTCGATACTAATGACCTTTTTTACAAAATCAGGGAAACGTTCAGGGGCGTTTCCAAAGCTGAGATATTGTTCCTCTATTGGTGTGCCCTTGAACATTTCTGGCGTGAAAGTTGGATACATAGCCTCTACATCGGGCCACCATCCATCATGAGCGTAAGTGCCAGAAAGCACTACTAGCCTTCGTAATTGCTTGGGATGGCGAATAGCTATTTGGAAGGCGACACCACCACCCATACTATAGCCCAAAATATCGGCTTTCTTAATTTTAAGGTGTTTGAGCAGGCCCGACACATCATCGGCCATATTTTCGTAACTAAACTTTCGTTCTGTGTCTTTTGTACGACCATGACCTTGCATTTCTACAACAACTACTTTTCGGTCTTTCACCAATAACGGGACGATATGCGACCAATTTAGGGGTATGTTCATATAGGAGCCATGTATCAGTACAATGGGCTTGCCTTTCCCATAGACCTCATAATATAGTTGAAGTCCATTTACAGGAGCATAACCAGATTCGATAGGTTTTACCTTTTTCTGGGTAAAACCAAGTTGCATAGTGAATAGTATGAGAATTGATAAAAGTGTTTGTTTCATGATTTCTTATTTTTACTTTTAAATAGATAGAACAAATCCGACAATGAATTACATGCTTCCTTGTTTTTTACAATGGAACAACCATTGATGGCCATATTGGTCCGTAAGCCCTCCAAAGAGTTCGTTCCAATGGTTTTTTTTTAAAGGGTGGGTAGCCGTACCGTCTCTTTCCAGTTTTTTGTAATAGTCCCTGATTTGATCCTCATCTGTACTATCAATCAAAATGGAAACAGTGTTGCCTGTTACTAAATCTCCATCCCTCAAATCAGTTCCCATTAAAAGGATATGGTCCTTTTTTAAACTTGCATTAACCACAAGCTTTTCGAAATTATTGGGGAATTTGTCGCCTTCTGGGGTTTCCGATACTGTTTGTACCTCTAGTTCACCTCCAAGACACTTTTGGTAAAATTCCATTGCTTCCTTGCAGTTACCATTAAATGTTAGATATGTAATGATTTGATTCATTCCTTCATTTTGTCTGGTACAAAGATGAGAAGGAAATCAATAATTATTAGGTTGTAAAAACGGCTATTAAAGGGGTTGATTCCGCCAAACAAATTCACTAAGTTTACAGGATGAAAACGATTTATACTTTAGTACCCGAAACGGCAGTCCCTTCAGGAGTCACCGGACCACGCTATCTGTTTATCACCGCTAACCGTTTTTTGCAAGCCGTTGGCAAAGACCCCTTGTTCCATGTACAGCTTGTGGGAGAAAAAAGAGAAGTGAGGCTGCAGGATGGCGTTTATTCCGTTACTACCGATTTGTTATTGAACGAAGCTGGGCAGGCCGATTTGGTTATCATACCACCCATATTTGGCGATATGCAAGAAGCCGTGCAACGGAACGAAACAACGCTTCCCTGGATTGTTAATCAATATAAGAACGGTGCTGAGGTGGCCTCCCTTTGTGTAGGTGCCTTTTTGTTAGCTTCTACGGGTTTGTTGAACGGTAAAAAATGTTCTACCCATTGGGCGTATTACAATGAGTTCAAGGAACGATTCGCTGAAGTTGAAGTCGTAGACGGAGGCGTTATTACCGAGGAAAACGGCATTTATTCAAGTGGTGGAGCTAACTCGTTCTGGAACTTATTACTTTATATTTTGGAGAAATATACGGATAGGGATACGGCAATTTTGGCTTCAAAATATTTTGCCATTGACATCGATAGGGAAAGCCAGGCAGCCTTTATGATGTTCACTGGTCAGAAAGACCATAGTGATGAGGAAGTGAAACGGGCCCAAAAATATATTGAGGAAAACTATCAGGAAAAGATAACGGTGAACGACCTGACCAAAATGGTAGCCGTTAGTCGAAGGAGCTTTGAAAGACGTTTTAAACAGGCTACCAACAATACTGTAATTGAATACCTGCAACGCGTAAAGATAGAAGTTGCCAAACGCAGTTTTGAATCGACACGAAAGAACATTTCCGAGGTCATGTTCGATGTTGGTTACTCGGACTCCAAGGCTTTTCGTAACGTGTTCAAAAAAATTACGGGATTGACCCCGATAGAATACCGAAATAAGTATAACAAAGGCACATAGAAGATTCTATATGTATCTTCATTAATCACAACAGTAAAATGCAAAAAACATTTGAAACTCATTATTTATTTAAAAATTTATACTTTAGAAAACAATACTATAATATAAAAATGATGAATATTCGCCTGTCCAATACCTCAAAACCTTTTATTTTATTAGGTTTATTTTTTGTTTTTGGATGTGTTAATGATTCTGAAACCAAAAAGTACAAAATAGGTTTTTCACAAACAGGTATTAATGATGAATGGCGGAAATCCATGAATCAGGCCATGGAAATTCAAGTAGGTTTTTATCCAGAATTGGAACTTAAAATTCTGGATAGCGATGATAATATAGACAATCAAGTAAAAGACATAGAGCAACTAATTGCTGAAAAAATTGATATATTGATAGTATCGCCTATAAAGTCCAAGCCTATTACACCAATTGTTGAAAAAGCTTTTAAAAGTGGTATCCCAGTTTTAATTGTTGATAGAAAAACCGATGGCGATAATTATACCGCTTATTTAGGTGGCGATAATTATGAAGTAGGAACAAATGCTGCCAACTATTTAGCATCATTAGCAAATAAAAATAAAAAAATAATTGAAATTAAAGGACTTGCAGGGTCTTCACCAGCCTTAGAACGTAGTTTAGGTTTTAATGATGTTGTTAATGCAACCAAAAATTTAGAAGTTGTTAAAACTATTGAAGGAAACTGGGAAAGTTATTCAATAAAAGATAGTTTACGAAACGTATTGGAAAGTATAAAAGGCATTGATTATATATTTGTACATAACGACAGAATGGCTTTAGGTGCTTGGGAAATTGTAAAGGAAAAAAAACTTCAAGACCATATAAAAATAATAGGTGTTGATGGTTTAAATGGACCAAACGGAGGGATACAATTGGTTAAAGAAGGAAAATTATTGGCTACCATATTATATCCAACAGGAGGTGATGAGGCCATTCAGTTAGTGTTAAAAATATTGAGTGGTGAGCGAGTTGCAAAAAACAATATTTTAAGTACTACGGTCATAGATTCTCGTAATGCTGATATTATGAGCAAACAATTTGATAAAATATACCAACAGCAACAAAACATAGACCACCAACATATAAAAATAAGTAATCAAGAAAAAAGGTTTACCACCCAAAAACAAGCGCTACAGTTACTCTTGGCACTATTAATTATTAGTGTTGTTTTAGGAACATACAGTATTTATTCAACATACAACATCAAAAAGAAAAAGCGCGAATTGGAAATACGTAATAAAAAAATCACTATTCAACGAAACCAAATTAAAAAGATAGCAGAAGAGGTTAAAATTAGCAATGAAGCCAAGGTTAATTTTTTTACAGGATTATCGCATGAGTTTAAAACACCTATTACATTAATTTTATCTTCAACAGAATCATTAACAGAAAATAAAATAATACGCGATAATAAACTTTTAAGTGAAGTAGGATTAATATATAACAACTCAAAACGGTTGTTACGATTGATTAATCAATTATTGGATTTTAGAAAAATAGAAGACCGTAAGTTTGTTTTAAAAGCTTCAAAAACAAATTTATATCAATTCTCTAATTTAGTTTTTAAAGATTTTGAACGCGAAGCACAAAGGCGGAACATTAATTTTACAATCAGTACCAATAATGAAGATTTACCGGTTTTTATAGATAGAAATTTAATGGATAAAGTGTATTTTAATTTACTATCAAATGCTTTTAAATTCACTCCTAATAATGGTACTATTTCAATAGAAATAAAAGATAAATTTGATAGTAATTTTGTAAAAATACATTTTAAGGATTCTGGGATAGGCATTCCAAAAAAAGAAATGAACCATGTTTTTCAAGCCTTTTTTCAAGGATCAAATAATAATAAAACGAGCTCTGGTATAGGTTTGCACTTGTCTAAAGAATTTATTGAATTACATAAAGGCACTATTGAAGTCATTTCCAAGCATGGAACCGAATTTATTATTACTCTATATAAAGATAATGTGCATTTAGATTCCGATGAAATTATTTATGAGGTTGATATTGTTGATAGTTTGCTTCTAAGTTCAAATTTTGATTACGAAGACGACAGTATCACCGAACAATTAGTTTTGAATGATGAAGATCATTATTCCATTTTAATTATTGAAGACAATCTCGATTTGGTAAAATATTTGAAAGGAAAATTATCCTTAGAATATAGTGTGTCCGTTTCTGATGGTACCGACGGTATTGAAAAGGCATTAGAGCTTATACCAGATATTATTTTATGTGATGTTAGTTTACCAGGAAAAAGTGGCTTTGATATTTGTAAAATTTTGAAAAAAGATTTAAGAACGTCTCACATTCCTACCATAATTTTAACAGCATTAAATAATAAAGAATCCTATATTAAAGGACTGGAGTCTGGAGCAGATCTATACCTTACTAAACCATTTAGTTTTTCAATTTTAGCAGAATCGATAAAAACACTTATTTATAATCGCGAAAAACTTAGGTACTATTTTCTTAATAACGTTTATAATATAGATGCCTCAAGCAGTTTTGGGTCTATGGAGCAAGAATTTATTTTGAAACTGAATAAAATAATAGATAATAATATGGACAATTCTAAATTTTCTGTCGAAAATTTAGCCAACGATCTAAATATATCCCGAATTCAGCTTTATAGAAAAATGAAAGCCATTATGGGGGTAAACGTTAGCGACTATATTCAAAATATACGATTAGAAAAAGCAAAGAAAATGCTACGGGATACGTCATTAACAATATCTGAAATAGCATATGCTACCGGATTTTCTACTCCGAATTATTTTTCCACAAGCTTTAAAAATAAATTTAATAAATCTCCAAAAGCTTTTAGAGAATAATAATTAATGTACTTTTTTCATTTTTTGTATTGTTATTATGGTAATAATTCAATTGTTTATTTGTCATTTTCTTGTTTAAATAATTAAAAAACATATTAATTATTACTTTTGGTGCTGTTTTTTAAGAAATTGATATCTGTTCCAAATTCATATAGGTAACAATTTTGAACAAATAATGTAACATTTTTGAAACTCCAAATTTTATTCTGAAAATAATTTATATACAAAACACTTATAATGAATCGTTTATGTGTATTTTAACAGTTGCTTAACAATTTCATAATATTTTGATACATATGTAAAATACAGAAATAGTCTTTCAATGTACTTTGGTGAACACTAAACTAAATACACCGCTACATGAACAGAAAGATACTAATCTGGTCCATCACTGCTGCTTTGGCAGGTTTCTTATTTGGCTTTGATACGGTAGTCATATCAGGCGCAGAAAAAAAATTACAATTATTATGGGGTTCTTCAGATATGTTTCATGGCGTAGTTGTTATAGGCATGGCATTGTGGGGAACCGTAGTGGGTGCTTTTTTTGGCGGTATACCTACAAATAAGATAGGACGAAAAAATACTTTAATATGGATAGGGGTTTTATACACGATATCTGCTATTGGTTCAGGTTTAGCGAACGATCCCTGGACATTTGCAGTTTTTAGATTTATAGGAGGCTTAGGGGTAGGCGCATCAACTGTTGCGGCACCTGCTTATATATCAGAAATTGCACCTGCTAAAGATAGGGGCAAGTTAGTGGGGCTATATCAGTTCAACATTGTATTTGGTATTCTGGTGGCATTTTTATCAAATTACTTATTAAATAATATAGGTGAAAACGCATGGCGCTGGATGGTAGGAGTAGAAGCCTTTCCTGCTGCTATTTACACCGTATTTGCATTTACTATACCAAAAAGTCCGCGATGGTTATTAACTAAATTTAGAAATAGTGAAGCCATTGGTGTCCTTCAGGTTATTGATCCAGATCAAGATCCAGAAAAACTAATGATGGAGATAAAGGACGAGATGGAAAACACGGTACCTAATGAAAATATCTTCCTAAAAAAATATAGGTTTCCATTAATTCTAGCATTTTTAATAGCTTTTTTCAATCAGTTATCAGGAATTAACGCCTTGCTTTATTATGCTCCTAGAATTTTATCAGAAGCTGGGTTGGCCGAAAGTTCAGCACTTTTAAGCAGTATAGGAGTAGGTGTTACAAACTTGATTTTTACACTTTTAGGTGTTTTTCTAATAGACAGGTTAGGGAGGAAACAATTGATGTATATCTGTTCTTTTGGTTATATCATATCATTATCATTAGTTTCGGCAGCATTTTTCCTTCATTGGGAAGGTCGCTCAATGCCTATATTTTTATTCATGTTTATTGCAGCACATGCTATTGGACAGGGTACGGTTATTTGGGTGTTTATTTCAGAAATTTTCCCTAATCATTTAAGAGGCTCGGGGCAATCGTTTGGTAGCTCGGTGCATTGGGTATTAGCAGCTGTGGTGCCTTCTTTGGTTCCTGTATTGTTTTCTACAATAGGTGCAGGTATGGTTTTTCTGTTCTTTGCCGTTATGATGGGATTTCAATTGCTATTTGTGATTTTTATGATGCCAGAAACGAAAGGCATTTCCTTAGAATATTTAAGTAAAAAATTAATTAAAAAAAGTAAATAATGAAACGTACCTATTATGTAAATCTGGTTTTAATGATATTGTTTTTCTCATTGATTAATGGTTGTAAAAAGACATCTAAAGAAAACAAATTTGGAGATGAAATGACTTATTCAGAAGAAGACCTATACCGTCCTAACTTTCATTTTACTCCTAAAAAAGCATGGATGAACGATCCTAATGGTATGTTTTTTTACAACGGATATTATCATCTATACTTTCAGTACCACCCCGAAAGTAATGTTTGGGGGCCTATGCATTGGGGGCATGCTATAAGCACCGATATGATTACTTGGACTGAGCAGCCCATTGCCATTTATCCAGATGAATTAGGAACTATTTTTTCTGGAAGTGCAGTAGTTGATATTAGTAACAGTTCTGGTTTTGGCGAGGTGAGCAATGCTGTTCCTATAGTAGCTATGTATACAAGCTCTAAAAAACTGGATGAAGGAGATCATTGGAAACAAACTCAAAGTATTGCATATAGTAACGACGAAGGAATGACTTTTACTAAATATGATAACAATCCGGTTATAGATAATAACAAAATTAAAGACTTTAGAGATCCTAAAGTGTCGTGGGACGAAGAACATAACAAATGGGTTATGGTACTCGCTGCTGGCGATAAAATAATGTTTTATGATTCTAAAGACTTAAAAAAATGGAATTTACTTTCAGATTTCGGACAAGGTATTGGCGAACATGGAGGAGTATGGGAGTGTCCAGATTTTTTTCAATTACCCGTTATAGGAACCGATAAATCTAAATGGGTCCTTTTTGTGAGTATTAACCCTGGCGGGCCAAATAACGGCTCTGCAACCCAATATTTTATTGGCGATTTTGATGGAGAAAAATTCACGATCGACAAAGAATTTGAAGAAAGCCTAACTAAAGAGCACAATTACTGGATAGATTTTGGAAGAGATAATTATGCAGGCGTATCATGGTCTAATGCTACAAGAAGAGATGGCAGCAAACTCATGCTAGGTTGGATGTCTAATTGGGATTATGCTCAAGTTGTTCCTACTGAAATTTGGAGAAGTGCCATGACTATTGCTAGAAAAGTACAGCTTCAAAAAAACAATAATGGTTATAGGTTACTGATTAATCCTGTAGAAGAACTTACTAACTACAGGAGCACAAAATATAAAAAGGAAAATATAGTAATCAAGGAAGAGACAAAAATTATAGATGCTGATGCTATTGATTTGGCTAGTGCAGAAATTCAATTTAATATTTCAAACTTAAAAAAAACTATATACACGTTTAAATTATCAAACAAGCTAGGAGATGAATTGTTATTTGGCTATGATAATACAAAAAAGAAGTTTTTTATAGATCGCAGGAATTCTGGCAAAACAAGCTTTTCTGAAAACTTTGCAAATAAAGTTTCTACGGCTTCAAGAACATCAACCAATAAAAACCTTTCCGGCACAATTATTCTCGATAAAACATCTATAGAGCTATTTTTTGATAATGGCGAAACAGTAATGACAGAAATATTTTTTCCGAACTCCCCATTCGATAAACTAAGTATGGAGTCTAAAGGTCAGGAGTTTACTCTTGGCAATATTGAAATTCATAAACTAACTTTTAACTAAACTAATTTATTATGAAATTAAAACAACTTTTATTTCTGCCCGTATTTACTTTTGTAGGTATTTGGGTACAAGCGCAGGTAAAAGGAACTATTACTTCCCAAGAGGACGGTATGCCTTTACCAGGTGTATCTGTTGTAGTAGTAGGAACAACTCAAGGGACCGCAACAGATTTTGACGGTAATTATGTATTAGAGCATGTAGATTCTAATGCTGCATTGGTTTTTAGCTATGTAGGTTACAAATCGCAACAAGTACAAATCAATGGACGCTCTGTAATTGATATTGTATTGGTAGTAGATGCGGCATCGCTTGATGAAATTGTAGTAACGGGGTATTCTAGAGAACGTAAAGTAGACGTTACTGGTGCAATTACTGTGGTAGATCTTGGTCCAACAAAAGGAACAAGCTTGAGTTCAGGTAGTGCCATACAAGGATTACAGGGGCAAGTGCCAGGTCTGTTTATCGAAAAAAATGGGGATCCAACCGGTACTAGTAATAATGTTTTAATTCGTGGTGCAACAACATTAGGAAATAACGCCCCACTTTATGTAATAGACGGTGTACCAACCGTAAGACAAGAGGTTTTTGCAAGTTTAAATCCTAGTACTGTCGAATCTGTTCAAGTATTAAAAGATGCATCTGCGTCTTCTCTGTATGGAGCACGAGCAGGGAATGGTGTTATTATCGTTACAACAAAAAACAGTGCCAAAGCAGCAGCAGGAGAAAAATTCAGTGTAAGTATAAACTCTAATATATCGATGTTGTCTGAGAAAAAGCAACGTTATGACATGCTAAATGCACAGCAGCGTGGTGAAGCATTATGGCAGGCGTCGGTTAATGATGGTGCAGATCCTAATGGAGGCTACGGTGAACTATATAATTTTGATTGGAATGGTGATTTTAATAACCCCGTGTTGAATAGTGTCACGGTACAGCCATTTGTAGGTGGAGATACCTCTGTACCTGCAGGAGATACCGATTGGCAAGATGAACTTTATCAAACAGGTTATGTTTACAATAATGAAATCTCAGTTTCTGGAGGTACCGATAATTCGTTTCATTTATTAAATATTGGACATTTAAGAAATACGGGGATTTTAAAATTTACAGGATATGAAAGAATTTCAGCAAAATTAAATTCTAATTTCAATTTGTTTGAGAATAAGTTACGTATTGGTATTAATACCCAATTTTCTACATCCGATGAAACATTGGCATCAAATGATGTTGGTAGCGCGCCTACCCCGTCTCTTGGTATTAATTTAGCACCTACTTTGCCTGTATATGATGCTAATGGAGATTACGCAGGTCCTTTAGGAGCTGGGTATTCTGATAGAAATAATCCGCTTTTAATGCAGGATTTGAATAAATGGGATAATACAGATAGAATCATCATGTTCGGAAATGTCTATGCAGAGTTCGATCTCATGGAAAATTTAACATTTAGAACAAGTTTAGGTCTTGATTTTGGAGATTACAAAAAAAGAGATATAGAAAGAAGGGTTTTTAATGGCTTTATAACCCGAAGTGATAATAGGCTTATAGAATCTACTAATAAATTTACAAGTGTTGTATTTACCAATACATTGAATTATCAATTAGAAATTGGTGAAGATCATAAAATTGGTGTTTTGTTAGGTGCAGAATCAATAAAAGATGATTTTGCAAGTGTTAGCGCTTCGGCAAATACTTTTGCAGTAGAGACAGAGTCATTCTTTCAGCTAAATGCAGCAACAGGAGCTCGCACCAATACAGGTTCATCAACAGGAAGTAGATTATTATCACAATTTGGTAAAATAAACTATGCGTTTCAAGACAGATATTTGGCGTCTTTTACGTTGCGTAGAGATGGGTCGTCAAGATTTGGTGCCGAAAATAGATACGGTATTTTTCCAGCAGGTACTTTAGGTTGGAGAATAAGTAACGAAGATTTTTGGAAGGATAATGATATTGTTAATACTTTAAAATTAAGAGCAGGTTACGGAGAAGTTGGTAACCAGACTATTGGAGATGTGGCTCGTTTTGGTTTGTTTGAATCTAGATATGGAGCAAATCAAAATCAATTTGTACCAGATTTTTTTAATATTTATTATAACGTAGGTACTGCCTATGATTTGAATGGAAGTAATGGTGGTACACTGCCATCAGGCTTTGTGTCTATACAAGCGGCAAACCCTGCCTTAAAATGGGAAACAACTAAAGAAATAAATGTTGGGATTGATTTTTCCATGTTTAGTAATAACATAACAGGTTCGTTTGATTACTTTACAAGAAAAACAAGTGATATCTTAACAACGCCTCCAATCGCTTCGGTTATTGGTGAAGGGCAACTAAGAGTATTAAATGGAGCAACAACCAAAACAAAAGGTTGGGAATTAGCCCTTGCATATTCGAAAAAATTAAATAATGGCTTGTCTTTTGGAATATCTACAAATTTAGGAGCATTTAAAGATGAAATAACAGAGTTGCCAGACGAAGTAGTGTCTTCTTATCCTGGAACTACAGAGAACTCTATAATAGGACATTCACAATTTTCAATTTTTGGATATAAAACGGCAGGATTATTTCAAGGTCAAGCAGATATAGACTCTAGCCCTACCCAAGTAGGCGCTAGACCAGGAGGTTTAAAATTTCAAGATTTAGATGGTAATGGAAGTATTGGCGCAGAGGATAGAGACTTTTTGGGTACCACATTACCAGATTTAGAATATGGTGTTCGAATTGATTTAAGCTATAAAAATTTCGACCTATCTATCTTCGGATCTGGAGTTACAGGAAGAATCGGTCAAGACCCATATATTTTCTGGAATAACTTTGTACAAGGTAGAGAGAATGCCGGTTTAGGAGTGTTAGATGCGTGGACACCAACTAATACAGATACTTCAATTCCTTCTTTATCATTAGCATTTAATGATCAAAGAACTTCGGATTATTTATTCAGAAAGAATTCCTATTTCAAATTAAGAAACCTTCAATTTGGTTATTCTTTGCCAGAAGACATAATAAGTAAATGGGCTGGAATGACAGGTTTAAGAATTTACTTTCAAGGCGAGAACTTATTTTGGATAACACCTAACAATTATATTGGTTCGGATCCAGAACGTACAGACGTGGGAAATATTCCTGTTCCTACAATACTCTCATTAGGTCTTAACATAAACTTTTAAAAATTGGTAAACATGAAAAATATAAAAAAGTTATTAATAGGAGCTTTAGCTGCATTTTTGATAGTGGCCTGTTCCAAAGATTTTTTAGAATACGAACCCGAAGGTGTTTTGTCTAACGAGAATGTTGCTACAGCAGAAAATGCAGAAGCTTTAGTTGTTGCTGCTTATGCAGGAATAGCCAATGATGAAATGGTAGGGCCATTAACACATATGTGGGTATTTGGTAGTGTCCGTTCTGATGATGCTTATAAAGGTGGCGGTGGTCGTGCTGACGTTGATATTATTGACCGCTATGAACAATACAACTTAACTATTGCCGATGACCCTTCAGATTGGATGGGACCAAGAACTTGGACAAATTATTACAAAGCCATTTCAAGAGCAAATTTCGCTTTATCTGTAATTAATGACATTCCAGATGCTGATTATGCAAACAAAACGTTAAGACAAGCAGAGTTGCGCTTTTTAAGAGCACACTCTCACTTCATGCTTAAATTATTGTTTAAGAAAATTCCATACATCACCGAAGGTTTATCACAAGAAGAACTTTTGCAAATTTCAAATGATGTTGATAATGATGCTTTATGGAATACTATTGCCGATGATTTCTTGTTTGCTTACAATAATTTACCACAAGCTCAAGACCAAGTTGGTAGAGCTGATAAAAATGCAGCGGCAGCATATTTAGCTAAACTACGTTTGTATCAAGCCTATGAGCAAAGTGATACCCATCAAATAACTAATATTAATACAGCAAGATTACAAGAAGTTATTGATTATGCTGATGATGTAACGGCTGCTTTAGAAGCAGATTATGGTAATAATTATTTAGACGGATTTGATAATGGGCCAGAATCTATTTGGGCTGCACAATTTTCAATAAATGACGGTACAACAGTTAGTAGGGTAAGTTTTGTTACGGGGTTAAACTCGCCACATGGTACAGGGTTGTACGGTTGTTGTGGTTTTCATTTAGCAAGTCAAAATATGGTAAATGCGTTTCAAACCGATGCTGTTACTGGATTGCCTTTATTAGATACGTTTAATAATACCAATATTTTTAATGTAGTAGATGGTAATGGTGAAACACCATTAACTCCCGGGATTACTTTAGACCCAAGGATTGACCATACGGTTGGTATTCCTGGTCGTCCGTTTAAATATCGTCATACCGTTACTGTTACTGGGGATATGTTGTACAACTTTAGTTGGGCTAGAGACCCAGGTGTATATGGTTATTTTGGTAATATGAAAGAGCAACAAGCACCAGATTGTTCATGCTATGTAAAAGAAGGACCATTTATTGGAACTTCTAAAAATGTGGATTTTATACGTTATGCCGATGTGTTATTGTTTAAAGCAGAAGCATTAATTCAATTAAATCAAGTTGATGCGGGTGTAACTATTATTAATCAAATTAGAGCACGTGCAGCAGCAAGTACTCAAAGACCAATTGATGCTGGAGCATCTAATGTATATAATGTAGGCTATTATCTCATGGGAATGTCTAAGGAAGATGCCTTTAAAGCGTTAATGTTTGAAAGGCGTTTAGAGTTTGGTATGGAAGGACCAAGATTCTTCGATTTAGTAAGATGGGGCATGGCAGAACCAGTACTTAACGCGTATTTAGCTGTTGAAAAAACAAGAAAAGATTTTCTTGCTAATGCTCAGTTTACTGCAGGACGTGATGAATATTATCCCATACCACAAAGAGAAATTGATTTTACTGGAGGTCTATATGTTCAAAATCCAGGATATTAAAAGTTAAGTGCTATTTATGATGTTTAGTTTTTAATTCCAGAGGGCCTTTAAACTATAAAGACCTCTGGAATATTTTAAAAAAACAGACTTGTAATCTTATATTCTTGATGAAATTTTCAAAAATGTTTATTCGACTTATAAGTTTGCTAACAACCTTAAATGTTACCACTTGATTTGATTGAAGAAATTGATTGAGTTTTTATAACTAATTGAATATTAAAAGAAAAATATATGCCTAAAATTACATGTTTTGGTGAAGTGTTATGGGATGTGTTCCCGACACATAGAAAAATAGGGGGAGCACCCTTAAATGTGGCTAACAGATTGCAAACTTTTGGCAATGATGTTACCATGATTAGTGCTATTGGAAAAGGTGAAAATGGTACTAAAATACTTAAATACCTTGAAGATAGTGGTGTTGATACGAATTGTATTCAAGTAGACAATGAGTACAAAACTGGAAAAGTAAAAGTCATGCTAAACGAAAAAGGGTCGGCGTCTTATGATATAAAATATCCGAGAGCTTGGGACAAAATTAGGTTAACAGAAATAAATAAAAGTGTCGTTAAAAATTCTGATGCTCTTGTTTTTGGAAGTCTTGCCGCAAGAGATGACAGTTCTAGGAACACGTTGTTTAAGCTTGTAGAACTTGCCAAATATAAAATCTTTGATCTTAACTTAAGACCTCCATATTACACGAAAGATCTTTTAATTAGATTAATGAACGAAGCCGATTTTATTAAGTTTAATGATGATGAACTCTATGAAGTATGTGGGTATTTAGACTCTAAATACCACTCTATGGAGCAGAATATTCGGTTTATTTCCGAAAAAACAAATACTAAGCATATCTGTGTTACAAAAGGACGTCATGGGGCTGTTTTACTGTATGAAGATACATTTTATTATAATAGTGGTTACCTTATAAAAGTGATTGATACCGTTGGCGCAGGCGATTCGTTTTTAGGTTCTTTGATAAGTCGATTACTAAATAAAGTGAATCCACAAGAAGCTGTAGATTTTGCCTGTGCTGTTGGTGCCATGGTCGCTCAAAGTGAAGGGCCTAACCCAGTTTTGTTGAAGTCTGATATAGATGCTTTTATAAACCCTTATTAAATAATTTACTGAATGTCCGTAATCATGCATAATGATATTTTTGTCATTCAGAGCCTAGCGAACCTACCTGCCGGCAGGCTACCGTGAGTACACATCATAATTAATAGCATTGACATTCCTGCGAAGGCAGGAATCCACTCGATATCTAAAACACAATAAGAATAAAATAAAACAACAATAACACCTCTATAATTTAACTAAAGTCAATAGGAAAGAAGCATCAAAACATTAGACTTATTTACTTGACTAGAGGATTCCTGCCTTCGCAGGAATGACAAACAGTATATTTTCAAACACTTAAATCTATTCTGACTTACTATTATTAATTGAACTTAGACTCTAAATCTTTAACCTTTTTTTGCTATTTCTTTTATTACTATTTTTTCCATTCATTATCAATATTTGTGTACACACGGTAGTGCCGGCAGGCAGGGAATCTGTTGATAATCAACGAGGTCCCTCGTTGCCTCGGGATGACAAAAACAATATATTTTTAGGTTTGTGACAAATTACGGACAATCAAAAATAATTTTTTATAGTAGTCTTTTTTAATTTTTGGAAAAGGTAATTTCGAGGTCTATATAATTCTTCAGACAATCTTTAATATTTCATTAACCATAGCCTTTTAATCAATCAAAATTTGCTTAATATCTAATTATAAGTATATCAATTTGAGAAATTGATAATAATGGCTGTTCTACGTAAATATCTTAATTAAATGCTATTAATAATACGTATAAATACTTAGTTTTGTATTTAAAATACGTAGTTATGAAAAAAATAATTGTTGTTGGAAATGGCATGGTGGGATACAAATTCTGTGAAAAGTTTGTAGCTCAAGAAAATAGCAAGAATTTTAAAATCACTGTATTTGGTGAAGAACCAAGACCTGCATACGACAGGGTACATTTAAGTGAGTTTTTTGAAAACCAGAATGCGAAAGCCTTAGAAATGGCTCCAGCAGCATGGTATGCCGATAATAATATTGATTTAATTACTGGCGAACGTGTTGCTGAGATCCATAGAACATCTAAAAAAATAATGACCGCTAAAGACCGCCAGTTTTCTTATGATTACTTGATTTTGGCAACTGGTTCTTCTCCTTTTGTGCCGCCTATAAAAGGCGTTGAAAAAGATGGCGTTTTTGTATACAGAACTATCGAAGATTTGGAAAGCATGCTCGCCTACGCTGCTAAGCTTAAAGCTAAAAAACCAGATGCCAGAGCAGCGGTTCTTGGAGGAGGATTACTTGGTTTGGAAGCTGGTAAAGCTGTTATGGATATGGGCTTAGAGCCTCATATTGTTGAGTTTGCTCCTAAGTTAATGCCTAGACAACTAGATTCCAGAAGTAGTCAGGTTTTAAAATTGAAATTAGAATCCATTGGTTTAAATATTCATTTAAGTAAGGCTACCAATCAAATTTTAGGGAACGGCGCCATTACAGGATTGGAGTTTGGTGAAGATGATATGCTGGATGTAGATATGTTGATCATTTCTGCAGGAATACGTCCGAGAGATGAATTGGGAAGAGCAAGTGGTTTGGAAGTTGGCGTTCGTGGAGGTATTGTTGTAGACAATAAAATGAAAACTTCAGACGAACATATTTATGCCATTGGAGAGATTGCCTTATATAACCAAATGATATATGGTTTGGTTGCCCCAGGTTATGAAATGGCTGAGGTTGCTGTAAATCAGATTATTGGAAATGAAGAGGTGGTTATGGCTGCAGACATAGATATGTCTACCAAACTAAAATTAATTGGTGTGGACGTAGCTAGCTTTGGAGAACCTTTTATGCCAGCCTCTAAAGGACATTCAATCATATTTGAAAATAAAACACAGCATTTGTATAAAAGAATTAATGTGAGTCTTGATGGTAAATCATTACTAGGTGGGATTTTAGTAGGGGATGCTGCAGATTATAATATGTTGCATCAAGTCTATTTAAACGGAATGGTCATTCCTGAAGATCCATCGCAATTAATCTTGCCTGCAAGTGAAGGAGGTTCGTCATTTGGAAGTGTTTTGGATTTACCGGATACTGCTCAAGTGTGTTCTTGTGAGAGTGTTTCTAAAGGCGATATTTGTTGTTCGATTACAAATGGTGAATCTCATAATTTAGGTGATGTTATTGCTAAAACCAAGGCAGCTACAGGCTGTGGAGGTTGTAAGCCTATGGTGGTCGATTTAGTAAATGAAACTCTTAAATCTTTGGGAAAAGAAGTTAAGGAAACTATTTGCGAACACTTTGATTTTAGCAGGCAGGAATTGTATGATTTGATTAAAATAAATAAAGTGGCAGATTATGAAGAAACACTAAACCTATTTGGAGAAGGGCATGGGTGTGAGGTTTGTAAGCCTTTAATAGCGTCTATTTTTGCAACCATTACCATGGAAACTGCAAACAGGCAGCCAACAATACAAGATACTAATGACAGGTTTTTAGCCAATATTCAACGAAACGGAACCTATTCGGTCGTACCAAGAGTTGCTGGTGGGGAAATTACACCAGACCAACTAATCACTATTGGGGCGGTGGCCAAGAAATACGATTTATATACAAAAATAACTGGCGGACAACGTATTGATTTATTCGGTGCGCAAATTCATGAATTGCCATTAATCTGGAAAGAGTTGATCGACGCGGGTTTTGAAAGCGGGCATGCTTATGGGAAATCCCTAAGAACTGTAAAAAGCTGTGTAGGATCTACCTGGTGTCGTTACGGTATGCATGAGAGCGTGACCTTTGCCATTGATATAGAAAATAGATACAGGGGTTTACGTTCACCACATAAATTAAAAGGTGGGGTTTCAGGTTGTATTCGTGAGTGTGCAGAGGCTAGAGGAAAGGATTTTGGGTTAATTGCCGTTGATGGTGGATGGAATTTATATGTATGCGGAAACGGTGGTGCTACACCAAAACATGCTGTTTTATTAGCGGAACAATTAGATGACGAAACCGTTGTGAAATATTTAGATAGATTCTTGATGTATTATATACGAACTGCTGGACCTTTAGTTAGAACAGCCCCTTGGTTAGATAAACTTGAAGGCGGTATAGATTATTTGAAGCAGGTGGTCATTGAAGATTCTTTAGGAATAGCTGAAGAGTTAGAGAACGAAATGCAGGGATTAGTAAATAAATATGAGTGTGAATGGAAACAAGCCATTGAAGACCCAGAAATGATGAAACGCTTTAGGCACTTTGTGAATTCGGATGATACGGATGATAATTTGGTGTTTGTGCCAATGCGCGAGCAGAAGATGCCTAAACAATGGACTTAAATATAGAAGAAATTAAGGGATCGGGCTTTCCACTATATGCTTTTTTGCAGAAAAAGCAGAAAAGGAAGCCACTGCAGTCCCTAACGCGAATAAGTTTGCAAAAGACAAATGAATAACTATAAAAGATAATAATTTACACTTCCCACAAGAGTAAGTGTCCTCCTCCTTTGGAGGAGCTAGGGGGAGGCTTTTAATCATTGAATAATGGAGAATATATTAGAACAGTACAGATCGGTTACGAAAAAAGAGGCGAAAACTTGGTTTAAAGTAGGTGTGACTGCTGATTTTCCGGAGAATAGTGGTGCGTGTATTAAGTACAAAACCAAACAGATTGCGGTGTATAATTTTACGCGAACGGGGAAGTGGTATGCAACACAAAATTTGTGTCCGCATAAAATGGAAATGGTGTTGTCATTAGGAATGATAGGAGATAAGGATGGGATTCCGAAGGTGGCTTGCCCGATGCATAAGAAAAATTTTTCGTTGGAGGATGGTACAAATCTTGCTGGTGATGATTTGAAAATTGCGACGTATCCTGTTAAGATTGAAAATGGAAATGTGTATATTGGCTTTTCGGATTAATATTTTGAAAACTTATGAAGCCTACACGATTTGAAACTGCTATTGCATTAATTGATAAAGCCAATTCTGAAGACGTAAACACGTATAAAGTTGCTGGTATAGAGTACCCTAAGGAGTTGTTGTACTCCCAACGAATGACGAGAAAATTGTTACAATTTAAACCTAATGCCTCTAAGGCATTACAAATCGCAGCTAGAGCACAGCACATTTGTAGGTGGAAAATTGCACGTGATGAATACCCCATGGACCGTGTTGGCTACTTAAAATGGCGAGAAACTTTGAAAAAGATGCATGCCGACTTAACTTCCGATATTTTAAAGCAGGTGGGGTATGATGATGCGTTTGTAAATAGAATTAGATCGATCATTCTTAAAAAACTAATTAAGAAGAATGAGGAATCCCAGGCTTTAGAAGATACCATTTGCTTGGTATTTTTAGATTATTATTTTGAGGAATTTGCTGCAAAACATCCAGATGAAAAGGTGATCGATATTCTTCAGAAAACATGGGTGAAAATGTCTGATGGGGGACAGCAAGAAGCTTTGAAACTAAACTTCTCTGAGAAATCTTTATCCTTAGTGAAACAGGCTTTGGCTTAAAATATTTAAATGATATGACTAAAAACGGTAACTCATTAGACCAACGCACTTTTGATAAATTACGCCGTTTATACATTATTGCATTGAGTACTATTGCAGTTTCTGTAATTGTAAGTCAGATTTTAATACGTACGCACCTTAGCGGACAAGAAAGCGATTCTACCGTAATAAATATTGCGGGTAGACAGCGTATGTTGAGTCAAAAACTAACAAAAGATATTTTGTCGCTTTCATCGTCTTCCTCTTCAGAAAAAAAACAACTTATTAAGGATGATATAAAGCGTACTTTAAATCTTTGGGAATTATCACATCATGCACTTCAAAAAGGTAATGACAGTTTGGGTTTGCCAAAAAAAAATAGCGCAGATATTAGCGCAAAATTTAATATTATAAATCCTATTTTTGATACCATTGTTAGCGCATCAAGGTCCATAATTAAACAGGTTGAAAGCCATACTGATGGCTCATTGGAAAAAGATGTTGATAAAGTAAAAGCCAACGAAAATCAGTTTTTGATGTTGATGGACGATATTGTGAATCAATATGATGTAGAAGCCGATGAAAAAGTAGACTGGTTACGCAAACTCGAATTTCTATTAACGGCTTTAACACTGCTTATTTTATTAGGTGAGTTTTTATTCATTTTTTGGCCAGCAGCAAAGTCGGTTAAGATTACACTTGCCGAATTATTATTTGCAGAAAAACGTGCCAAAAAAATGGCTTTTGATGCTGATGAATTAAGTAAATCCAAAGAAAGATCTATTAAGGAATTGCGTGCTTTAAGCCGTGCTATGGATGACACCTTGTTGTTTGCGCGCATATTGCCCAATGGACGAGTCGTACACATGGGGAATAAGTTTTCGCGTTTATTTAAATATTCTAAATTTAATGAAACGGCTCTATTTTGGGATGTGCTTACCGTTGATGAAAAAGAAAAGGAATCCATTGAGAACCTTATACAGAAATTTAAAAAAACGGGATGGCAAGGCGAGTTTAAAGCCACTACTAAAGATAATGAGGCTGTTTGGTTGGAAATGGCTATAATTCCTTACAGTCCTAAAGATGAAAAAACAGAATTGCTCATCATAGCTTCTGATGTTACGGAACGTAAAATAGCGCAACTTGAAATTGGTAGACTTACCGAAAAGAGCTTTCAGGATAAGATGAGTCAGCAAAAAATTATTTCCAGTAAGATTATTGAAAACCAAGAAAAGGAGCAAAATCGAATAGCAAAGGATGTTCATGATGGGATAGGGCAAATGCTTACAGGTTTAAAATATAATTTAGAGAGTATAGACCCTAAGGATGTTGAAAAAGCAACCATTAAAATTGAACATCTAAAAGAATTAACCACCAATATTATAAAAGGTGTAAGAACAGCGACTTTTAACTTAACGCCACCAGAATTGACCGATCATGGTATTGTGCCGGCCATTACAAAACTAACTCAAGAACTTTCAAGGCTTACGGGTAAAGAAATTGTGATGTTCAATAAAACATCATTTAACCAACGTTTAGATTCACTTTCTGAAATTAATATTTATCGCATTACGCAAGAGGCTATAAATAATGCCATTAAATATGCGGAATCTACACATATAATGGTATCTCTATCACATAGTAAAGATATATTGAGTATTGTTATTGATGATAATGGTAAAGGTTTTGACCCCGATAAAGTGAAGCATGTTAAAACTGGTGATGGTGGCATGGGGATGACGTTTATGCGAGAGCGCATTAAATATATTGATGGTCGTTTATTTTTAAATTCCGAAAAAGGGAAAGGAACACGGGTGACGTTGAATATTCCTTTAGGTTAATATAAATTCTGAATGTCCGTAATCACACATAATGATTTTTTTGTCATTCAGAGCCTAGCGAACCTGCCGGCAGGCAGGGAATCTGTTAATAATCTATGAGATCCCTCGAGATCCCTCGTTGCCTCGGGATGACAAAATCAATATGTTTTTAGGTTTATGACATATTACGGTCAATCAATATAAATTAAAATGAAGCTTGAAATTCAAGTCACAGCATGAAAAGATTAGAATACGTAGTATTACTTAATTTTACTACTTTTGTATTTATAAGAAGATAATAAATATGATTGACGTAGTTCTTGCAGACGACCATGTTTTAGTTAGAGATGGTATTAAAGCACTTTTAGAAGATCAAGATGGTATTGCTGTTATTGATGAAGCATCTAACGGAAAAGAAGCTTTAGAAGTAATTGCTCGAAACAAACCCCATGTATTGATTGTAGATATCAGAATGCCAGAAATGAATGGTATTGAAGTAGTTGGAGAAATTAGTAAAAGGCATAAAGATGTAAGAACATTGGTACTGTCTATGCATGATTCTGAAGAATATGTCGTGCAAGCTATTCAAGCTGGAGCTGATGGTTATTTGTTGAAGGGAGCCAGTAAAGAGGAATTTATAAAAGCGTTGAATAAAGTAGCTTCTGGAGGTAAGTATTTTACAGGTGATGTATCTGCTATTATTATGAATAACTTTGTGAATGGAAATACCAATGCAGTAGTTGCTCCTAAACTAGAATCAAAAGCATTACCATTTAACCTTACCAAACGCGAGAAGCAGATTTTAGGTTTGGTATTAGAGTTAAAGAACAATAAGGATATCGCGGAAGAACTTCAAATTAGTAAGCGCACTGCCGAAGTGCATCGTTTCAATCTCATGAAAAAACTAGAGGTTAAAAATTTAATGGAGTTGAATAATAAGGCTAAGGAGTTTGGGTTGGTATAATATGATGTTTTAAAAAAGCTTAAAGATTTTGTCATTAGAACTCATCTTGACTTTTTATTATCAAGTTAAAGGTTAAACCCTTACAATTTCATTGCAGTTACTTTAGTTTCTATAAAATTTTAAGAGTATTTTGTCATTTCGAACGCAGAGAGAAATCACATCATAAAATTAAAATGATGAGATTCCTCGTCGCTTTGCTCTGTCGGAATGACACTATACTAAAAATAGAATTTCATTCTTGTTTAAAACTATGGATTTCCAATCCATAGTGGTTTATTTTTAACCGAAATCGAAGATTCACGAACACCTATTTATCAAATAAGATCAGTGAGCTAAATCGAAGATTCATGAACTCCTATTTATTAAATAAGATCTGTGAGCTAAAAAGTAAGTAAAAAAACTTTTAGCTCATATACCGAAAAAGATGTGGGTACACCGTAGCTACCGCAGCTACAGTGTACCCACAAATCATGATCATCTGTCGCAGCCACAGATAAAAGAACTTGCTCTATGTCCCTTGCTTTCTGTATAGGTTTGCCGTACCAGCCTCGCAGACCGCTTTTTATAGAGCGCTCAGGTCTCTCTGCTAGCTGTTGGAAAAATACCATAAGGCTGTTCCCGACCTTTCGGAAGGATAGGGCACAAAAGCTTCGAGGAACAGGAGCATTGGCGTTGGACATTGCGGTGGGGCGACGCGAAGTTTTGGGCCCGGTTCTTCTCTGGCGACAGCATGAGAAGAAATCCCTCTCGAAAGGGCGTCTTTTCTTTTGTTACTTTTCTTTGGACGAGCAAAGAAATCGAAGATTCACGAACACCTATTTATCAAATAAGATCAGTGAGCTAAATCGAAGATTCACGAACACCTATTTATCAAATAAAATCAGTGAGCTAAAAGTAAGTAAAAAGGGAAATAAGCTTTGTTCTTTATATTGAAAAAAGATGTGGGTACACCGTAGCTACCGGCAGGTTTTAGGAAATAGAAAAAGTAAAGGAGTTCGATACATGATTCATTAATAAGGTTCTTAAAATCACATCATCTTTAAGGATACTTTTTACCAAATTCTCAAAACCTACATTCCAAAATTATCAACCTCATAATTCTTTTGTAATACGTATTTTATTTTTAAATAATTAAGTAAAAATACTTAGTTTTGAATATTAAAAATACGTATTATGCTCAATATTCAAGCTCAAAAATCGACAACGTTACAATTATTCAATCTTAAAAACGTCTCTATACGTACATTCTGGATTACAGCTATATCATTCTTCATGTGTTTCTTCGCATGGTTCGGTATCGTACCTTTTATGCCAGGTGTGGTTAAGGATTTAGGTTTAACGCCGGACCAAAAATGGAACTCCATCATTTTAGCAGTTTCGGGTACCGTGTTTGCTCGCTTGCTTATTGGGAAATTATGCGATAAATATGGTCCTAGACTATGCTATACATGGTTATTAACTTTAGGCGCCATTCCTGTTATTTTATGCGGATTGGTGCAAACACCAGCACAATTTTTAGTTTGTAGATTATTTATTGGTTTTATAGGGGCATCGTTTGTAATTACACAAGTACATACCTCTTTAATGTTTGCGCCCAATATTGTGGGAACAGCAAATGCAACATCTGCTGGTTGGGGAAATCTTGGTGGTGGTGCTAACCGTTTAGGGATGCCATTAATAGCTGCGGCAGTAGTTGGTTTTGGAGTCCCAGAAGGAGAGGCTTGGAGATATGCTATGGTCATCGCTGGAATAATTTGTTTTTTAATGGGCATGGTTTATTTTTTCTTTACAAAGGATACCCCACAAGGAAATTTCAAAGATTTGAGAGCTGCTGGTGAAATGGTATCCACAAAAAAGGACCAGGTTGGTTTTTTAACCGTACTTAAAGATTACAGAACTTGGATTTTATTTGTCGTGTATGCCGCTTGTTTTGGTATAGAACTTACGGTTTATGGTACTATGGACGATTATCTTCAAAATACCTTTCAGTTGGAGCGTGTAACAGCTGGAAACATGGTATTATCGTTCGCATTAATGAACATTTTTGCAAGAACATTAGGTGGTTTCTTTGGTGATAAATTCGGAAAATTAAAAGGTTTAAGGGGGCGCGTATTATTCCTATCATTTATTCTCGCTACTCAAGGCATCATGCTTGTAACGTTTTCAATGACAACTAGTATCATCGTTGGTGTGCTGTTTTTGATATGTTTTAGTTTATCGGTTCAAATGGCGGAAGGTGCCACTTTTTCTGTAGTGCCATTTATAAATAAAAAAGCTATTGGTTCGGTCTCGGGTATTGTTGGTGCAGGTGGAAATGTTGGCGCGTTTTTGGCGGCCATGTTACTAAAATCGAAATCGGCAGTAGCAGAAAAGGCGGCAATAATTGCCAATGAAGGGATGGGGGCAGAAGTTATAAGTTCGGCACAATCGGCAGCAGCATCAAGTGCGGTTTCTAGTGGTTATTTTTTAATCGGGTGTGTTGTCGTTGTAACATCTATAGTGGCCCTAACCATTAAATTTTCAGCAGAAGATGAAAAAGTTGCCAATGCTGTTATAAAAAATTCAGCAGATGCGCTTATACCTGTTAAAGTAAAAAGTTAATGGTAAAAGGACGCCTTGAAATTTTCAAGGTTTCAGCTGAATTTGTCATTCCCGAGAAATCGGGAATCTAAATAATAAATTTGTGAAACGAATTTAGTTATTTGCACGATGGATTTTTGTCAATTTTTGAATAAAAACTAAGTTAATTACAGTATTCAAAATAATGATGGCTCACTATTGTTTCATAAAATAATAATCTTTTAATTAGTATAAAACCCTGCCTATAAATGATTAAGAACGAAATAAAAACAACGTGCTCCTATTGTGGTGTTGGCTGTGGGATTATTGTTAAAAAAGATACTAACGATAAAGTTTTTGTTGAGGGTGATAAAGAGCATCCTGTAAATAAGGGCATGCTGTGTTCTAAAGGGATGAATTTACATTACGTAGCTAATGATACTTCCGATAGAATTTTATACCCTGAAATGCGTTGGAGCCGTTCACATCCCAGGGAACGGGTAAGTTGGGATGATGCTTTAGATAGAGCTGCGAGTGTTTTTAAGGCCATTATAAAAAAACATGGTCCAGATAGTGTTGGTTTTTATGTCTCTGGACAAAGTTTAACCGAAGAATATTACATTGCCAATAAACTTACAAAAGGCTTTTTAGGAACAAATAATATCGACACCAATTCAAGACTCTGTATGAGTTCTGCTGTAGTAGGCTATAAGAAAACGTTTGGAGAAGATAGTGTTCCCATTTCTTATGAAGATATTGAATTGGCAGATACATTTTTAGTTACAGGTGCTAATCCGGCATGGTGCCATCCTATTTTATTCCGCCGTTTGGAAAAGCGAAAAGAAGACAACCCGGATGTGAAAATCATCGTTGTCGATCCAAGAAAAACAGACACCGCTAATTTTGCAGATATTCATTTACAAATATTACCGGGAACCGATGTGATTTTATACAACGCCATTGGAAGATGCTTGTATAAACGTGGTTTGATTGATGATGCATTTATAAAAAACCATACAGAAGGTTTTCAAGAGTACAAAGACTTAATTTTTAAAACGTCTTTGGAGCAAGCTTCAAAATTATGTGGAGTTCCCAAAAAAGATATCCAAAAAACAGCCGATATTATTGGGCTTTCCAAAGGTTTTATAAGTATGTGGGCCATGGGGCTTAACCAAAGTGTGGTGGGGACGGATAAAAACATTTCATTGTTAAATCTTTCACTAATAACGGGTCAGGTAGGGAAACCTGGTGCAGGCCCTTTTTCATTAACAGGCCAACCTAATGCTATGGGCGGACGTGAAGTAGGAGGCATGGCAAACCTATTGGCGGTTCATAAAGATTTGATGAATGAGGAACATCGTCGTGAAGTGGCGCAGTTTTGGGGAGTAGACAAAATTAATCCCAAACCAGGATGGACCGCTACCGAAATGTTTGATGCTTTGGAAAGTGGTAAAATGAAAGCCGTTTGGATAGCATGTACTAATCCTTTGGTGAGTTTGCCAAATTTGAATCGTATTGAAAAAGCCTTGAAAAACGCGAAGTTTGTTGTGGTTCAGGAGATTTCGCATAAATCTGATACGGTAGATTTTGCAGATTTGGTATTACCAGCAGCTGGATGGTTAGAGAAGGAAGGCACCATGACGAACTCAGAACGTCGTATTTCATATTTGCCTAAAGAAATTGAAGCCCCGGGAGAAGCAAGGCCTGATGTTGAAATTTTCTGTGATTTTGCACAACGTATGGGCTTTAGGGGGTTTAATTATAATAGCGCAAGCGACATTTATGACGAGTATGCGTTAATGACCAAAGGGACAAACATGGATGTGTCTTTTCTAAATTACGATAGATTAAAAACCGAAGGCACGTTTCAATGGCCAGTACCAGAACATAGACACCAAGGGACTTCAAGGTTATTTGAGGATAAAAAGTTTTATACACCAACGCAAAAGGCCCAGTTTAATATTCCAGCTTCAATAGTCAATACATCCGTTCAGCCAAATGCTGAATTTCCTTTAATCCTAACAACAGGACGTGTGCGCGATCAATGGCATACCATGACCAAAACAGGAAAGGTATCACGTTTAAAAACACACTATCCGACCCCCGTTTTAGAAATCCACCCCGTAGATGCTTTTTTAAACAAAATTAAAAACGGCGATATTACAGAAATAAAAGGCGAAAATGGTCTTGTTAGAATGCGTGCAAAAGTAACCGATACCATAAAAAAGGGGGTTGTATTTATGCCCATGCATTGGGGAAAACAATTGCAAAGTAATTTAAATAGAGCTAACAATTTAACCAATACGCATTTAGACCCAATATCTAAAGAACCAGATTTTAAATTCACACGGGTTTCCGTTTCAAGATATAAAAAATCTGTTGAAAAAATTATAATAGCTGGGGCTGGAGCGGCAGCATTTCGATTTGTTCAAAATTATAGGGAGTATAATGAAACAGATGAAATTCATGTGTTCTCAAAAGAGTCTAACCTGTTTTACAATAGAGTGTTGTTGCCTGAATATATCACCGAGGAATTAACTTGGGAGCAGCTTCTTAAAATAAAGAAGTTAGAGCTGAATAAACTCAATATTAAGTTGCATCCAGAAATTCATATATCTAAAATAGATAAAGACCAAAAAGTGGTAACAGATAGTCATGGGGAAACCCACAGCTTCGATAAATTAATACTGGCAACCGGTAGTCGCGCTTTTGTGCCAAAGGATGTGCAAATAGACTTGCCAGGGCGTTTTACCATGCGAAATAAAAATGATGCCGATAGATTTAAGACCTATTTAGAAGCCACTGGTTTACCTCCAGAAGAACAACATGTGGTGATCGTTGGCGGGGGATTGCTCGGATTGGAATTGGCAGCGGCCATGAAGCATAAAAATGTTGAAATCACGATCGTGCAACGTGGTTCTCGTTTAATGGAGCGCCAGTTGGATAAAGTATCCAGTAAATTATTGGCACTGGATGTTCAGGAACGTGGGATTCAAATTTATTTTGATAATGAAGTAAGCACCGTGTTTGATGATGAAGATACAGGCGAATTAAACATCACGCTTAAGAGTGGAAAATTTATAACAGCCAATGCTATTGTATATACCATTGGCACCATTCCCAATGTGGAGATAGCAAGAGAAAATGGTATAAGTTGTGCCAGGGGTGTTAAGGTAGATCAACATTTACAATCGTCGCATCCAGATATTTTCGCTATAGGGGAAATAGCCGAATTTAATAATCAGCTATTTGGAATTACTTCAGCTGCTGAAGAACAAGCTGCCATTTTAGCCAATTATATAGCTGGAGATATTAGTTGTTCTTATAGTGGTTCGGTCTTAATGAACATTTTAAAATTTAATGATTTGAACCTTTGCAGTATAGGGGAAATTAATGTTCCAGAACATGATGACAGCTATGAGGAAATCATATTTACCGACATCAAAAAGCGCTATTATAAAAAATGCATTGTAAAGGATGATTTATTAATTGGTGCCATTTTAATGGGGGATAAGAATGAGTTTGCCGAATTTAAAACGATGATTGAGAGTAAGATTGAAATGGCAGATAAGCGAGACACATTGCTTAGGGGATCTTCAAACGATGTACCTGTTTTAGGAAAATTGGTTTGCTCATGTAGTCAAGTAGGGGCCGGTAATATTGAAGAAACCATTGCACAAGGATGTACGGATTTTACAGCATTATGTAATAAAACAGGCGCAGGCTTAGGTTGTGGGAGTTGTAAAACTGAAGTTCGGGAAATATTAAACAATTCAAAAGTATTGGCATGATGGACGAACGATATAGATTGATGATAAATGGTGGTGTATTATCGCCTGGGGAATTAAAATATATTTGTGAAGTGGCCGAGGGTTTAGGTCTGGATGCCATTTCTTTTGGTTCTCGACAGGATATTATTTTTCCTGAAAGAATAGATGAAAGCAAGTTTAGCCAATTCGATAAAGTTCAGTTTGTAAAACCCAAACGGGATGGTATTGAAAATATAGCATCGTCCTACGTGTCTGCCGAAATTTTACCAAGTACCTCGTGGCTTACTTCCGATAGGTATTTGTATGTTTTAGAACAATTCAAGCACCATCCGCAACTTCGTATTAATGTTACCGATCCAAAACAGCGTTTGGTGCCCTTATTTACCGGTAACGTCAATTTCATAGCTTCCGAGCATGAAGATTATTGGTATTTATATCTCAGGCTTCCAGGTTGGAAAAAAACTCAAATGTATCCCGCACTTATCTATAGTTGGGATATGGACAAGATTGAATTGACCATAGAAAATATTTTACAAGAAGAACCAGAAACCATAGAAACCGTTTTTGATTTGGTAAGTGATGCTATTGATACCAATAACAGAACCGTCGATGAGCCTTTGGAAGTGCCTTTTTATCCTTTTCCATATTATGAAGGGATGAACAGGATAGGAACAGATCGCTATTGGTTGGGCTTATATTGGAGAAATAACAGATACGACTTAAAGTTTCTGAAAGTTATGTGCGAGTTATGTTCAGAAAATAAAATTGGTAAAATCTCTATCACGCCATGGAAATCTTTTATTGTTAAGGGGATTCCATTACATTCAAAATTAAAATGGGAAAAACTTCTGGGTAAATTCGGTATCAATGTACGACACTCCATGTTAGAGATGAACTGGCATTTGCCAGTAAACGATAAAGAAGCATTAAGCTTAAAAAAGTATTTGGTTACCAATTTTGACCAAAATGATATTAGTACCTACGGATTAACTTTTGGAATCACGAATTATGATAGTGATACATACAACTTTACTTCAATTGTAATAGAAAAAAATAGACAGCCAGGACCCATAGGCGGTTTCAAAATAAGAGACACTTACAATCTGTTGTATGCCAAAAACTTCGACCCAAATACAAGAGAATACATCATGCATGTTCAAGATGTAGACAAGGTAGAACTACCTGGTTTGTTAATGGAACTAAGTCAGTTATATTTTGAACAATTAGGAACAGAACGCGAAGAGGAAAATGGTGCCGTTTCTAATAAGGAAACGGTAGAGGAAGAGGTGTACCAGTGTTCAGAATGTATGACCGTTTATAATGAAATTTACGGAGATATGACTCAAGGCATACCTCCAAACACATCTTTTGAAAGTTTGCCAACAGACTATGAATGTTCACTTTGCGAAGCACCAAAAAGTAGTTTAATAAAAAAAACAATAGTAAAAACAATCATTTAAATAATGACGTTTAGTACCGATAAAAGATAAAATTGATAGTATAAATTTGGTTTCGAAACCCTTACATATAAAGTTTAAAAATCAATCAACTTTTAATAGTAGCTGTGGGTTATGTTTAAATAACGCTTGCTTAATTAAAAGAAATTTAAAAGCTTTGGAGCGTTCTGAAATAGTAAACTTAAAAAGTACACTGCCCTGCAAAAAAGGGCAACAGTTTATTATTGAAGGAGCACCGGTAAACGGCTTGTTTTTTATTTTAAAAGGTACCGTTAAAGTCTTTAGAACAGGGATTAATGGACGTGAACAAATTGTTCGTTTTGCTAAAGAAGGTGAAATTATTGGCCATCGTGGTTTTGGTACAGAAGAGTATTATTCTATAGGCGCCATAGCTTTGCAGGATGCTGTTCTGTGTTATTTTTCAAAAGAAAATTTGCAGGACACTTTATTGGAAAACCCTAAGTTTGCTTATGATATGATGTTATTTTACGCTAATGAACTTAATAGAAGCGAAAATAAAGTGAAGTCTATTTCACAAATGACAGTGCGTGAGCGCGTTATTGATACCTTATTATATATACATAGAAAGTTTGGGGATTTACGGGGTTTTTTAAACCTGCCATTAAGCCGAAAAGAATATGCCGATTATGCAGGTACTACTGAAGAGCAAGTGATTCGAATTTTTTCAAGCTTAAAGAAAGAAGGCCTCATTAAAGCTAGGGGGAAAAAGATTGCTATTACTGATGTTCAATTACTTAAAAAAGAAATCAGTGAACACCATTATTTCTTAGATACATAAAATCTTCTAGAGGGCTTTTTTGCCCTAATATTCAAAATTATTTACGGCATTTTATAATTTACGTAGCTTCACTTGTTATCTACGTATTTTGTTAATTTATTAAAAATCAATTAATTATGTTTTTAACCTGTTTTTTAATAGGTTTTTTTGTGTTCTAAAAAGAGGTTTTAATATGTGTATTCTCATAAGGTGAAATAAAAACTACGTATATATTTGTCTAAAAATAAGTATTAATACTTAAAAATTATTTAAAACGACAAAAATGAAAACTCTATTAACAAAAGCAACTTGGATTTTTTCGCTTACAGTATTACTCTTTTCTTGCGGAGGAGGAGATAAAAAGAAAGATACAACAGCAGAATTAATATCGGAAACATCAAAAACAAAAACATTGGATATTGAAAAACCACAATTAACATTTGGTTTTATCAAACTAACAGATATGGCGCCTTTAGCTATTGCCAAAGAAAAAGGATTCTTTGAAGATGAAGGATTATTTGTTTCTGTTGAAGCGCAGTCAAACTGGAAAAACGTATTGGACCGTGTTATTGATGGTCAGTTGGATGGTTCACATATGTTGGCAGGACAACCAATAGCTGCAGGAGCAGGGTTTGGACGTCAAGCAGAATTGGTAACGCCATTTTCAATGGATTTAAATGGTAACGGTATTACGGTATCTAACGATGTTTGGTCTAAAATGAAACCAAATGTACCAAAGGATGCAGATGGAAAACCTGTTCATCCTATTAAAGCAGATGCCCTTAAGCCTGTTATCACTGAATATAAGAATTCTGGTAAAGCCTTTAAAATGGGAATGGTATTTCCGGTTTCTACACATAACTATGAAATTAGATATTGGTTAGCAGCGGCAGGCATTCACCCGGGCATGTATACCGCTGAAAATGTACAGGGTCAAATTGATGCCGAAGTTTTATTATCTGTAACACCTCCACCACAAATGCCAGCAACTCTTGAAGCAGGTACTATTTATGGTTACTGTGTAGGTGAGCCATGGAACCAACAGGCCGTTTTTAAAGGTATTGGTGTGCCTGTAACAACAAACTTTGACATCTGGAAAAATAACCCAGAAAAAGTATTTGTAATGACAAAGAAGTTTGTTGAGGATTATCCTAATACCGCAGTGGCTGTCACTAAAGCATTAATTAGAGCGGGTAAATGGTTAGATGACCCTAAAAACAGACCAGAAGCAGTAAAAATATTGGCTATGTCCCAATATGTTGGTGCTCCTGAAGAAGTATTGGCAAACTCTATGACCGGTACTTTTGAATTTGAAAAAGGCGATAAACGTGAGATGCCAGATTTCAATGTGTTTTACAAATACAATGCAACATATCCTTTCTATTCTGATGGTATCTGGTTTTTAACCCAAATGAGACGTTGGGGACAAATTCCTGAAGCCAAAACGGCAGAATGGTACGGTGAAACTATTAAAGATATATACAGACCGGATATTTGGACAAAAGCTGCTAAACTTTTAGTAGAGGAAGGAAACATTCCAGCCGGAGATATTCCAACAACAGATGGTTATAAGCCAGCTACTGCAGATTTTATAGATGGAACAACCTACGATGCCAAAGACCCTATTTCATACATCAATAGTTTTAAAATTGGTAACAAAGATAAGGCTGTACAATAATTAGTAAAGTAAATTAATAAGACAAAGATGAAGCAAAGTATAACATTAGGAAAAGTAACCAAATTGATGGGCTTAGGATTTTTAAGCACAATTAAAGATTTATTTACTGGGAAGCTAGAAAAGGAAGATTTTAAAAATTTCCTACGTAAAGTGGTCGTACCAATTGCTTCCATTTTATTATTTATAGGTCTGTGGCATATGGGCTCTAAGACTTTGTACAACATAGAAGCAGATTTTAGAATTAATAAGGCATTAGAAGAGCAAGGTCAAGCAGCGGCAGATGCTGTTGCTGCTTGTATAGCTCTGGGAGAGGATTCTAGTTGTAAGCCAAATACGTTGCCATCACCAGCACAGGTGTGGGAATCTTATCGATCCTTATTGAGGGACCACAATATAATTAGTGCAGATAAAGCGGCATTTATAGAAAAAACAGCTGCTTTAAATGAAAAGCGACTTGCAGAAGGAAAAGATGCGATTACCTATACGGGAAGACCATCGTTCGTAGATCAAATATTTAGAAGTTTAAAAACTGTGTTTGCCGGATTTTTACTGGCACTATTTATTGCTGTACCGCTAGGCATATTCATTGGGTTGAGCCCTACTTTAAAGAGTGCTTTCAATTGGTTTATTCAAATTTTTAAACCTGTTTCTCCAGTGGTTTGGTACTTGTTGGTATTCATGATCGTAAAGACATTATTGATTGATTCCAATGAGGATAGCTCATTTACCATTTCGTTTATAAGTGTAGGATTGTGTTCTATGTGGGCCACTTTGGTAAATACGGCCATGGGGGTATCGAGTGTGGATAAAGATTATATAAATGTGGCGAAAGTATTGAAGCTAGGGAATTTCCAAAAAATATTTAAGGTGGTTCTACCATCGTCTTTACCATTAATTTTTACGGGTTTAAAAATTACCTTATCAGTAGCGTGGATGGTTCTAATTGCTATTGAATTATTGGCACAAAGTCCTGGCTTAGGATTGTTTGTTTGGGAGGAATTCCAAAATGGCGCAAATGACTCAAACGCAAAAATTATTGTTGCGATGTTCGTGATTGGAATTATTGGTTTCTTATTAGATCGATTGATGTTGACCATACAAAACTGGGTGAGTTTTGATAAAACTGATGCGATTTGAAGGGAGTTGGAAGTTAGAAGTTGGAAGTTGGGAGTAGGGAGTTTGAAGTGCGAAGTAGGGAGTAGGGAGTTGGAAGTTTAGCTTGTTTATGGATAAGTATTTACTGAAGACTGAGGACCAACGCCCAAAATAAAAGGATGAGTAAGTATAAATAACTAAACAGGTAAACGAAAGAACATTTTAAAATGGCATACTTAGAATTAAATAACATTTACAAGACTTACGGACAGGGAGAGAACGAAACCGAGGTGCTTTCGAATATTAATTTATCGATTGAAGAAGGGGAGTTTGTTGCGATTGTGGGGTTTACAGGAAGTGGGAAAACGACTTTAGTAAACTTGATCAATGGCCTTATTGAACCAACAAAAGGAGCCGTTTTGTTTAAGGGAGCACCTGTACAGGGTACGAGCCATGAACGCGGGGTGATTTTTCAGAATTACTCGCTATTGCCTTGGTTAACCGTAGGACAGAATGTGTATATGGCGGTTAAAGAGGCCTTCCCAAAGCATAGTAAAACCGAGTTGAGCGCTATTGTTGCCGATTATGTGGAAATGGTAGGGTTAACACCTGCGATTAATAAACGCCCAAAAGAATTATCGGGAGGAATGCGCCAACGAGTGGCAGTTGCAAGAGCTTTAGCCATGAAACCTGAGATGATTATTATGGATGAGCCACTTGGTGCTTTGGATGCCTTGACACGTGGTAATTTACAAGATGAAATTTTAAATATTTGGGAAAAAGATAAGCGTACGGCATTGTTGATTACTAATGATGTGGATGAAAGCATTTATATGGCAGATCGTATTATTCCGCTGCGCCCGGGACCAAATGCTACGCTTGGGCCAGAGTTTAAAATTGATATTGATCGCCCACGCGATAAGACTGAAATGAACGATAATGCAAATTTTAAGAAAACCAGAAACGCCATTATCGAATATCTAATGGATATAGGTAACGAGCGTAAAACGGAGACACAGGATTTGATTGAACTACCCGATTTGAGTCCGAAGGATTTTGTTAATCAATTTAAATATTAAAATGAGATGAGTACTATAATTGAGCATAAAAAAACCAAGGTTATTACTGATAATGGGCTTTTTCCTTCGAGTGAAGTGATGTTGGATTTGAAAAACCTTAAGAAAGTGTATCCAACCCCAAAAGGTGATTATGTGGTTTTGGAAAATTTGAATCTTCAAATAAAAAAAGAAGAATTCGTAACCATTATCGGGCATTCTGGATGTGGTAAAACAACGATGCTTTCTATGATTGCCGGATTGAATCCAATTTCTGGAGGTCATATTTCAGTTTTAGGAAAACATATAAAAGGCCCAGGACCAGATAGAGGAGTCATTTTTCAAGCCCCTAGTTTAATGTCTTGGATGACGTCACTTCAAAATGTACTATTGGGTGTGAACAACGTTTTTCCGCATGCTACAAAAGCACAGCGTAACGATATTGCTAAATACTATTTACAGAAAGTAGGTTTGGAGGACGCTTTTAATAAGAAGGCTTCAGAATTATCCCAAGGGATGCAACAACGTGTTGGTATTGCCAGAGCATTTGCCATAAAACCTAAAGTTTTATTATTGGATGAACCTTTTGGGATGTTGGATTCTTTAACTAGAGGAGAACTTCAGGATATACTTATTGAAATCTGGAATAAAGAAAAAATTACAGCGGTTATGATTACGCACGATGTGGATGAAGCGATTTTTTTAGCAGATAGGGTAGTGATGATGACCAGCGGACCAAAAGCGAAAATCGGGGATGTTTTAAATATAGATTTTGAAAGACCAAGGACACGAAAGGCTGTTTTAGAACACGACGATTATTACAAATATAGAAAACATTTAATAGATTTTCTAGAGCATTAAATAAGCAGAAAACAAAAGACTTATTTTGGTATTTTAGAAATTGTGAAATAGATGGGAATTTCATCATAATAGGATAACTACGGTCATAAACAAACAAATTTTTAAAAAAGTAATACCAATTATGAATTAAAATGAGCTACAGAAAGCGACATAGCTTATTTGTTTTAGCCAGCTGTGAGTTATTTGCATAGCCTAAGCTATGGAAATGATGAGAAAAGAGAAAAAACGAATTAATGAATGAGTTTGAATGGCGTATTTTAATTCATAATTGGCATAAGTAACAAACAAAAACTTAAAACTTAAAACCAAGGAAACATGAGAAAACAATATGTATTAATAGGCTTAATGGCATTGATAGTTCAATTTGCACAAGCACAGTTTACTTTAGATGGTGAATTTAGACCACGAGCAGAGTACCGTAATGGATTTGGTACTTTAATAGCAGATGATGCCGATGCAGGATTCGGAATTTCAACCAGGGCACGTTTAAATGCTGGATATAAAACCGAAGCTTATAAATTTTATTTTAGTATCCAAGATGTTATGGTTTGGGGAGAGAACAGGCAAATTCTACCTTATGACCAAAATAATTCTTTCGCAATATTTCAAGCATGGGCAGAAATTAATTTAGGTTCAGGATGGTCTACTAAATTAGGACGTCAAGTATTATCTTACGATGATCAACGTATTTTAGGCGGTTTGGATTGGGCGCAGCAAGGTCGTAATCATGATGCAGCATTAATTAAATACAAAAAGGGTAAATTTATATTGGATGTTGCTTTAGCTTTTAATCAAGATTATTCAAACCCAACTGGATTTATAAATACAGGAACTGCTTATAATACAACAGGCTTCTTTTCATATAAAACCATGCAGTATGCCTATTTAAATAAGACTTGGGAAAACTTTACAGGAAGCTTATTATTAATGAATAATGGTTTTCAAGAATTTGATACTAACAGCGACGCAGATGGCGTAAGTAATCTACAAACTTTGGGAACGCACTTAAACTACAAAAAAGGAAGTTTTGGAGCTGCACTCAATGCTTATATCCAAACAGGAAAACGCCAGGGTGAAGTTGATGTAAAAGGCGCTCATTTATTAGGACTAGAGTTTACCTATAAGGCCGCTCCTAAAGTTGGTTTAGGTGCTGGTATAGAAATTATTAGCGGAAATGATGGCGATGCAGGAGAAACAGGTGCTTTCTTCCCGTTATATGGAACTAACCACAAATTTAATGGCTTTATGGATTATTTCTATGTAGGTAATCATGCAAACTCGATTGGTTTAGTCGATATTCACGTAAGTGCAAACTTTAAACTAAGCGAAACGTCTAGCTTGATGGTAAAAGCTTTAAACTTTAGTGGAGAGCAAGATCTACCAAGCGGAGAAAATGCTTTGGGAACAGAAGTTGACATCGTATTTAAGAAAGCGTTTAAAGGTTATACTTTAGTAGCGGGTTATTCGCAAATGTTTGCAAGCGATGGCATGTATGAGCTTAAGGGCATTACTGAAGATGCAGCAGCTAGTGGTCAAAACTGGGCTTGGGCCATGTTAGTAATTAAGCCAAAATTTTTAAATCCTAGCAAGTGAATATAAAAGGTTATAGTATTAGCTATGGGCAATCATTGGACTGAGTACAGACCAAGTACTTTTAAAAAAGCAGCGAAAACCTTTTTTAACAAAAGGAAGAGGCAGTCAGAAAAGTAATAAAATTTGTCATTCAGAACGAAGTGAAGAATCTCACAGCGAAAAATCTCATCATGATAGGATCGAATGAAAACAAAAGATAATTTTGTTTATGTACTAGCCAAAGGAACTAAAGAGAGTTTTAGATTCTTCAGTCGTGCCTCCCTGTCTGCCGACACTACGGTGAGTACCCAAATATTGATAAAGAATGGAAAAAATAGTAAAAAAAGAAATAGCAAAAAAAAGGTTAAAGAATTAGAGTCTAAGATCAATTAATAATAGAAAGTCAGAATAGATTTAAGAGTTTGAAAAAATACTGTTTGTCATTCCTGCGAAGGCAGGAATCCACTAGACAAGTAAAAAAGTCTAATGTTTAGAAGCATCTTTCCAATAGACATTAGTTAAAAAATAGAGGAGATAAAGAAGAATTATAAAATACATAAAGAGTTTTAGATAACGAGTGGATTCCTGCCTTCGCAGGAATGACAAAGCAATTAATTAAGATGTGTACTCACGGTAGGGTATTTCATATAAATTTATAAATAATCCTGTGTTGTATTTACTTTACAGAAATTGGTTTACCGTTTTTTATTAAATTTCAAATACAATAGCTTACTTTATTAATGAATACGACTCTTTCTTCGTCGTTACATAATAAATGATTTTTATATCTATTCCTATGTTCAATAATATTCATACCCACACCAGGATAAATAACGTGTACAGCTTGTTGGTATAAAATCTCATTAAAATAACTAAATGTTTCGCTAGTGTGCATAAAGTTAACATACGAAATATGGCGTTCAGCAATCGTTTGTTCAATTTCGGCAGGAGCATTATTGGAAAATATTAAATTTTTATAAAGAAGTCGATTCAAATCGAAAGATAGGTGGTTTATGGTATCAGGGATTTTGGATTAATTAACATTAGTGTCCGACTAAAGACGTAAGACCGCTTCGCTATTAGAACCAAGAACAAAGACATGATTTTAACTAACAGACAAACAGAGACACCACTATTGTATTACATCCAGAAACCTAAATATTTTTTGATAGATTTAACTGGTATTAAAAGCAAGGCGTCTAATCTGTAATGCTTTTACTTATACTATTATTGATGGGCTTCAAATAATAGTCAATAGTTTTAATCGGACAACAATAATTAATTAACTAAAAATCATCTTTTTAAATGAAAATTGGTATAAACCGAGCTTTTCACCAATATGGATTAAAAAAAAGCAGAATAGTGTCAAACGGCATTTTAAATATATACTATTTTAGCACCGTATAAGAATTCTTATATAATTTAGATAAAAAACATTCATTTAATTTTCAAAAACACGTTTACAAGTTAAATGACATATTATACAATCTTTGCTTTATTTTGTATAATTCGACACTTAAACCCTATCTGTTGAGCAATTTTTGATTCTAAAAAAAATAGATCATGTAAAAGATTTATTGACAGAAGGATAATTGAGTTTAAATGAAATCGCCTATAAGCTAAACTACAGTAGTAGTTCGCATCTCTCGAAACAATTTAAAAAAACGACAGGATTTACTCCTTCTTACTTTGTAAGACTAAAAAGGAGGTTGAATCCTTAATATAACTAATAAGTTAAATGACAACGAAATTATTAAATATTATATTGGCAGATGATGATGCCGATGACAGGGAGCTTTTCAAAGAAGCCATCAAGGAATCTGGATTGGAAGCCAACATAACCATGTTTGAGAACGGATCAAACTTAATAAAGCACCTGCGTAAACCTGGCGTATTACTGCCCGATATCCTTTTTTTGGATCTTAATATGCCATGTATGAGTGGCGTAGATTGTTTAAATCATTTAAAGAAGGAGTCAGAGCTTAAAGATATTGCGATTGTAATATATTCTACATTTTCATCTGACAGGGATATTGAGACCACTTTTTTGGCAGGAGCAAGCATTTACTTAAATAAACCTAACAATTTTCAAACCTTAAAAAACATTCTCAAGAAAGTATTGCAACTTGATTGGCAATATCAAACTTCTATTTTAAACAGAAATAATTTCTTGTTTAGACTGTAATGAGATTAATGTATTGTTGTATCGAATTAATATTTTATTGAAGACATTTTTTAAATACACAGAAAATGAATTTTTCTATGTTAGATACGACAAGGAGTTTTTGGATATTCCCAATAGGTGGTTCCGCAGGTGGTTTTAGAGCAGTAAAAACAATACTCTCCAACATACCAAAAGGGCTTATACCAAATGAATTTCAAAATAACCGTAAATATTTTGAATTATTTTTAGATCAGATGAAATAGAAAATCTAAGCATAGCATTCGTTACGGTTATATACCCAGTCAAGCTGAGCACATGTTTTATATAGAAATAAGAGCTAAAAAGAAATCGAAGATTCATGAACACCTATTTTTAAAATGAAAGATAGTGAACTAAACAAACATTATAGGTTGTTTTGATGTTTATTTGGTATTACTTCCTATTTTGTGGTATTTATGTTATAAAGAACAAAAAAGAGGGGACGGTTATTAAAAACCTCAATCCCCTCTTTTTTACATATTAAAACAATTTTTAGTTGCCATAAATACTAATTTCTGCCAGATGAGTAAAATTATTTGGACCTTCTATAGCAATATACTTTACATACCTTCCTTTAGTAAATGCAGCAGCCGTAGCAGTATAGGCATTGTCATTTTCTAATTTAGCATTAAGTGCTGCTACCATATTAAAGGATATGCCATCGCTACTCACCCAAAATTCATGAACAGTAGCTCCGCGATCATCACCCCCTCTTCTATATATGTCAAAATGAGCAATATCCCTTTCCTCACCTAAATCTATAGTGAAGTGATGTGGGTAACCAGGTGAGGCACCGTCCCATTGAGAATGCCAAAATGTACCTGTATCTCCGTCAATAACTGCCGAAACATGCCCATTAACAGGGCCTTCACCATTTGCTTCTTCAGAAGAAAAATCAACAATTGACCAAGAGGATTTATCAAGCTCCATAATAGGCAGTGGCGTTACCTCAAAATATAAGCTTTTGAAAGCACCGAATAAATTCCCTATTGATATTTTAATGTTTTGAGTGCCTCCTTCCATGCCTCCTAAAACAAAACTATCAACCGATTCACTTGAAGTTACAGTATTAGATACAGGGTTGCCTCCAACCATTTTTTCAAAAGTTAAATTTATTTCAACATGGGTTGCGTTTTCCCAACTTACAAGTAGACCGCCTAATATGGGTTCGATAGACATGCTTTCAAATACGGCGTCAATGTTACTTGGAAAAACAAATGTTTCCCAATCTGAATCAAATTCATCTATAGTGGTTTCATGACCTTCATCATCGGCTGCTATGGGCACATAAAATGTTCTATACATAATTGGAGCTGTCATATCAACCTGTTCTAAGACTGTTTCAGATTCATTATTTAAAACAGTATTCACTATCTCGGTTCCACTAAGATTCGTGTATTTAATTTCTGTAGCTCGTGTTAATTCTGAGGCTATATTAAAATTCACCGTAGCGTTGTCATTTTCATCAACATTAAAACTATTTATTAATCTTGCTTCTAAATTTGATCTGTAATTTTCTCCATATACAGTTCCAAACACAGTTACTCTAATAGAATTATTACCATTAGAGTCACTTGTATATATTTCAAATTCATAAGATTTCTCTTCAAGATTTTCAACGATTAATTCAATCATATCAATATCCTCTTCAGATTTAGAATAAGAAAAAACTTGATTATTAGCTTTATTGTCCCAATAAACAGTTATGGTTTCAACATCGAATGCGTTTGATAAATAACCAGATAATTTAATTCTATTATTACCTGGTAAAGTTTTAACCGAATCTATTTTTGTGGCATATAAAGTTTCTCCTTCACTAATATATTTTTGATGAAACTCATAAGTATCGTTACAGGAATTTAGCAAACAAATAAATACAGGTAATATCAATATTGCTATATAATATTTAATTTTTTTCATAATTTGTTTTTTTATTTAATTAACAATACTTCCCCAGAAAGTTATTTCTGCAAAATCTACATATGTAGCACCATCCCAAGTCTCTGTTACAGAAAATCGGAAGTATCGTATTTCATTTGGTTCATCAAAAGTATATTCATCACCAGCTTCAAAATGAGCTATATCTTCATCGGTATTGGTGCCAATTGGTAACCCTGATGGTTTTATAGATTCACATGCTCTTAAAAACATCCAATTGTCAAAGTAGCCATCATTACCAGGAAACTCTTTTGCACCATACAAATTATATTTTTTTGGATTTCCATGGTCATATGGCCAACCTCGTCTCATATTAACAACGATTCTGCTCAAAATAACATTTTGACCTAAGTCTACAGAAAAAGTTTGTGGAAAAGGTTCACCTCCTAAGGTATGTACAATAGTATTTACATCGTCATCATATAAGTGTTCATATCTACCTTCCCATTCGCTCCAATTGTTATCATTGTTCAAAACAATTTTTACAAACTTGGTTTTGTCTATACGCTCTTCAAATAATGGGGTCAATAATTTATCTGGGGTGTTTGCATAAATAGTGTCCGAAAAATTATCGTATCTATCTCGTATCACGGCAGCAAATAAGGTTGGTACAGGTTCATACCCTCTTATGGATGTAGATATTGTTTCTGCCTCAGTATATTGTGTTTTAACAATTGTTAATTCCCCATTAGCATCTTCGCCCAGTAATTCTATAGCTACAGGTGTTTTTAATTCGTTAACCCAAGAAAATTTTGCACCTCCAAAATCTTCTTTTACCTCCATTGTTTCTTGAATGATATAAATGGGAGGTGTTAAAGGGGATCCTTTAACGGTAACAGGGTCGGATAAATTTTCAGATCTATCACCAGAATAAAGTTGAATAGTTTTTTCAGATGTATCACCCAGCCCTAAAATTTGAATTTTATTACCAAATTTAGAAGCTTTTACTTCAGCTTCAATACCTTGCGAATTTGTATATACTGCCTTAACAAATAAAAGATCATTATCGTTTGGTATGTCGTACGATATGTCAAACCCTCCATTAATAGGAGTTAAAACTATATTCTCTGGTGGAGATGGTTTTGTGCCATCAGAAGATAATGGTACATGTTCATGTTCTTCGCATGCAAATAATAACGTTAATATTGCTAGCGGTAGTACTAATAATTTAAATTTCATAATCTTAATTTTTTTAGTTAATTACCATCCTGGATTTTGGATTATACTAGGTGTTCTTATTATTTCATTTTCTGGTATTGGCCATAAATAATCTCTTTCGGAATATGTTGGGTTATATAACGTAATAGGGGTATAATAGTCTATTGCTAAATTTTCGCGAACATTCCATCCTCTTATGGGCTTGTTCATGTATTCTTTTGTTAGCTTCCACCTTCTTAAATCCCAAAATCTGGCACCTTCAAAAGATAATTCTATCATTCTCTCTTGTTGTATTATTTCCCTCATGCCCGATTTAGTCAAAGGTTTTGTTGGATTATTACAAAAAGAAGCGCTCCAGCTGTCTAAAACTGATTGAAGTCCAGCTCTTTCACGAATTAAATCGATATATTCATAAACTTCCGCATCTGGTGTTGCCTTTACTTCATTTAAAGCTTCTGCATAATATAAATATAAATCTGCTAAACGAATAATAGGGAAAGAATATCTTACTTGTGAAAAGTTGTTTCCTCCTGTAACTTGGGTTTCGATATTTACCAGTTTTTTTGCCCAATACCCAGTTACAGAGTATTGATTCGGGTTAAATATAGATGCAAACTCTCCATATCGGCCATGTATATACCAAGGGTCTTCATCTGTTCCGTCTTTGCCGTTTCCAAACCAAACACCTCTATCAAATGCCAAATCAGCATAAAAACGAGTTTCTCTATCAAAATTTAAAATGGCGGTTTCCTCACCTATTTCGATAAGATATTTATCATCATTATCTGCTGTTCTTACCTTAAATCTATTAGAATAATCATAAGTAACATCTTCATTAATTGGAATTCCATTTTTTGAGTAATACAATTCAGCCATTCTTATGGTAGGAGCGTGACGTGAGTTTGTAGGGCTATTTACATAACTGTACAATCGTGGTATTGATGTGTTTTGAATACCCCATGTATCGTTAGTGCTACCCCAAATAATCTCTGGATTCCATTTATCTGTCACTCTACCTCTTAACGTTGCTTTTAACAGTGTTACATCCGATTGTGGGAAAGGGTTGGCATAATCAGATTTTTGATATAACCTCATGCCTGCTTGATGGCATAAATCAATGGCTTCTTTTGTAGCTGTAGCTGCTGTTTGCCATTTCTCTGCATCATAAGTTTGTGGAAAGAAAGGTTCACCATTTTCATTTAAAAAATTGGCATAGACTGAATTGCCATTAAAAAGAGGGCTAGCTTGAGCCATTAAAATCCTCGCTTTTATTGATGCTGCAATAGGTTTTGTAACTCTTCCCAATTCTTCCGATTCATTTTGTAAAAGTAAAGGCAAGTCTTCCATGGCTTCATCAATTAAATCTACAATAAAAGTAAATGTTTCATCTATTTTATCTCTTCTTGGTGCTGGAGCATCTGGTATATCCTGAATAGGTTCTAGTTCATTATTGATTACTATTGGTCCATACATTTGCAATAGATAAAAATGGTAATAAGCCTTTAAGAACTTAACTTCAGCACGCCACTGATTCTTTTCATATTCGTCCATGCCTTGAACTTTTCCAATATTTTCCAAGAAAATATTACTATTTCTAATGGCCACGTATAAATCTCCAGTACCTCTACCTTCCCATTTATTATAAGCTGGAGAAGTCACGCTTTGAAATCCTTGCGCAATTATTGGTCCAGGTCTCCAATCTTCAGATTCAGGCCACCAAACCTCATCTATTGCAGATATAGCAGGGTTGTTCTCATCGCCTGGAGCAGGTATAGCCCTATAAACAGTATATAAAAATTTTTGTGCATTAAACCTATCAGAGAAAGCATTATCAAGTACTGCCACATTATCGGGAACGACATCTAGATAATCATTTTCGCATGATAAGAGTATACTTGAAATTATAATTACAGATATACATATATATTTTTTCATAGTTTTAATTTTTTAAAGTGAAACATTTACACCTAAGTTAAATACTCGTTGATTAGGGTACTCCAACCCATTACCTGCCAATTCGGGATCCCATAATTTAAATTTGCTTAAAACAAATAAATTTGTACCAGAAGCATAAAATCTAACCTTATTCATTCTCCATTTAGAAACTATTTTATCGGAAAGGCTATAGCCGATTTCTGCTTGTTTTAACCTTAAAAAAGCACCATCTTGCATAAACCATGTATTGCGAACAAAATTATTTTCTAAACGCTCTGGAGAAAGTCTTGGCCATAAAGCATAACTGTTTCTGTTTGTTTCTGACCAATAATCATCTGCGATTGCCTTTAAAAGCTGACGTTGTTGCCAAAATGGAATGATATAATCGTTAGGGTCTGAGTTTGCAATTCCATTAGAAGTATTGAGCCAAAAAGTAGAGTTTGCTGCACCTTGGAAAAAGCATGATATATCGAAACCCTTAAATCCTGCAGATATTCCTATACCATATACAATCTCTGGGCGTGAAGGATTCCCAATTGGTACTTGGTCTAATCCAGTAATACGTCCATCGCCGTTAATATCTTTATATTTTATATCACCTCCGGAGTATTCTCCAAACTGTTCGGGTGAATTATTTACTTCGTTTTGATCAATAAACAATCGTTCTGCTATATAGCCCCATTGTTGATCTATAGGTTGGCCAATACGAGATAACCAGGGTGTTTCTGAATAATCTGGTTCATCAATTTTTGTGATCTTATTTGTTGCATACGTATAGTTTCCTCTTGCCTGAATCCAAGCCCCACTGCTAAATGCTTTTGTATACACTATCGATCCATCAATACCACTACTTTTAGCCTCTCCTATATTTGCTTTTACTCCAGACTGTAACCCTAATGTTGAAGGTAGAACGCGATCCCATAAAATATCTGCTCTTTTTTCACTAAAAATATCTACATTAATGTCTAAATCATTAAATAAACCTAATTCAATACCAAAATTGAATTTTTTAGCTGTTTCCCATGTTATTTGATCATTTCCATAACGCCGAATTTCAACACCATTTTGAGAGTTATCAAAATCTTCGCCAAATGTATAACCATCTGCATTCATCTCCACTCTTGATAAATAAAAGAATCTGTCATCTGCACTGCCAATTTGATCGTTTCCAACCAATCCATAAGAGGTTTTAAGCTTTAAATTTGTAATAATGTTTTCGGTTCCTTTCATAAATTTTTCATCAGAGACCATCCAACCTATTGCAAGTGATGGGAAGAAGCCCCAACGTTCATTTTTTGCAAACCTTTCGGAACCATTATATCCAAAGTTCCATTCGAAAAAATACTTTTGATCGTATGCATAAGTCAGACGACCCGACAAACCCATATTTCTATAAGGTAATGATTTTTCTAAATTTCTGGAATCATTTTCCGGTAAGGAAGCTAACCTGTTATTTAAAGTAAATACCGCTAAACCGGATATTGTATTTTTTTCGTCAAAATCTTTAAAATAAGTTAATCTCGACTCAGCATATGTAGTTGAAGCACTATATCTATCTCTTTGGTTAAAGTCTAAATACTCCGTACCACTTTCTTCATTTAAAGGTGTTAATGCAATCCCTCCATTAATTAAATCTTCACGTGCTGAATAAAAGTAAGGATTGTAGGCCCTATCGACTTGATAAGATGATTCTTTTGTTGTGTTAAACATAAATTGAAAATCCAACCCATTAGTTAAAAAATCCAAATCTTGGGAAATTTGTACTTGAGCAATAAGTTTTGTGCGTGTTCCTTCTGTATATCCAGCCACCATGTCTGCATACGGATTTAAATAAGATGGACCACCATCTGCGCTATCGCTATAATTTCCAAATAAAACATGATTAGTAAATTCGTACTCGCCTTCATTAGCATAATACGGCCTAAATAAAACAGGGTTAGCTCGCATCACGCGTTTATACGTTTCTGTTCCACCTTGTCTAGGACCATTGAAATCGTCAGAATTAAGATTGAAACTCAATTTCAATTCAGTTGTTTCGGTTAAATCTAAATTAATATTAGAGCGTACATTATATTGCTTGTACTTAATATTATTATTAAATTCATTATCGTCAGGTACTTTTAAGATACCATTATCTTGACTACCTGCTAAAGAGACATAATAACGCGCTTTTTGACCACCACCATTCATACTAAAATTAAAACGGTTATTTACTGTATAATCTTTAAATAACGTGTTATACCAGTCTGTAGTTGGGTATAAAATAGGATCGGCTCCAGCTTCAGTTTTAGCTATTTTTTCTAAAGAATATGGTAATATTGCTAACGGATCACGTGTTCTAACAGCTTCATTACCCATTTTCATATAGGTAATAGGGTCTGCCAATTCAATGTCTTTTGTTGGCATAGAAAATGAAGTTTCAAATCTTCCTGAAAATTTCACCTTGCCTTGTGTACCTTCTTTTGTGGTAACATAAATGACGCCATTGGCACCTCTTGCACCATATAAAGCTGTTGCAGAGGCATCCTTCATAATTGAGAAAGAATCGATATCATCAGGTTGGAGTCTTCTAAGATCATCAATGGTTAATTCAACGCCATCAATAAGAATCAATGGGCTTGAACCATAACCAAATGTGGCAACACCCCTTACAAAGAACTCTGCATTATCATTTCCTGGCTCACCCCCTCTTTGGTAAGAGATTAAACCAGGTATTCTACCTGCAAGTGCTGTGGTTAAATTACTTGAAGGAATTTTGAGTTCAGATGGTTTCACGGTGCTAATTGAAGAAATCACACTCTTTTTTGTTTGTTCACCAAAACTTACCAAAACAATTTCATCCAAGCTATTTAGGTCAACTTCTAAAGTAATATTGATTGTAGTTTGATCTCCAATAGTTAACTCTTTGTCTTTGTAGCCAACATAGGAAATCACTAAAATGTCAGTACTTTTTGCTGTTATGGTATAATTGCCATCAAAATCAGCAGCTTGTCCGTTGGTAGTACCTTTAACAATAATAGAGGCTCCGGGTAAAGGCAGGCCATTCTCGTCTGAAATAGTTCCTGTGACGATTTTTTTTTGCGTTTGGGCATGAGCTAGCCCAAATACAAAAATTAATAAACAGATTGTAACTTTTCTCATAAATTTAGTTTTAGTTAGTTTAATTAGTTTTTATTCTCCTCTTTGGAAATATGAGAGGTCGTCCAGTTTACTTAGAATGAGTAAGTACACTTAATTTAAGAGAAGAAGATTGTTGTTGAAATAGAAATTATACCAATTAAGAATTAAAATACGCAATTCAAACTCATTTATTAATTCGTTTTATCACTTTGCTCATCATTTCCATAGCTTAGGCTATGCAAATAACACGCAGCTGGCAAAAACAAATAAGCAATGTCGTTTTCTGTAGCTCATTTTAATTCATAATTGGTATTACTTTGGAAAAACATAGTTTTACCTAAAGAGACAAAAGCAGTTATTCCTTTGGTTTAATAGAGTAGTTTTTTCATAAATGTCTTAAAAGTTAGTTAGTTAGTTGTAGTTTATACAAATCTAGTAAAACGTTTTAGTTAATAAAAAAAAATTAATGCTTTTTTATAAAAGTATTTATAAATCATACAGATTGAATGAGAGAAAAACCGTATGCGGTTTTTCTGTTTTAATTATTTGAAGTAAAAAAATATTAATTATACCTTTGTTAAGATTCTGATATTAAGGGTTTTAAAATTTTATAACAACCAATATCTATGTCAAATATTTTGAAAAATTATTTTAGAGTTTTAGACGTTATAAATTCTTTAAATTGTAAATTAGAGAATAAATTGGATGTTGGTAAAAAATAAAAAATGTCTGATCCAGAAGTAGTTGTATTAAGTCTAATAGCTGAATTTATGTCTATTGATAGTGAAAACTTCTTATTTAAAGAGAGTAACAAGCAACAAATCCCTAATTTAATTTAAGCGAAGTCAGTTCAATAAAAGAAGAAGATATTACAAAAGCAGAAGTTCACGACGTTTATTTTTTGAAAAACATAAAACAACAAATATTTGATTGCGTGTTACTTGGGGTAGATGTTGCTTATTGCAAAGCATTACTTATCATTTCCTAAAACTATTTTTTAGAAATTCAAAACCATTAGTGTCCGACTAAAGACGTAAGACCGCTTCGCTATTGGAACCAAGAACAAGGACTTGATTGTAACTAACTGACAAACAGATACACCACTATTGTTTTACTTCCTGAAACCTAAATATTTATTGATTGTTTTTACTTGTATTAAAAGCAAGGCGTCTAATCTGTAATGCTTTTACAAATACTATTATAGATGGGCTTCAAATAAAAGCCAATAGCTTTAATCGGACAACAATAATTTTAAATAAAGTCTAGTTATTTCCAGTTTGGTTTTAAGTCATATTTTAAATATAATTTTTAGCATAAATCGATTTAATTAATAATATTAGCAGAATTTATTAAAGAAATAAAAAACTAGAACGTCTCTATAAGTCGTTTCAAAAAAGATGCTTGTTCTTTTTTTATGAGCCCAACCATTGATTCTAAAGTAATTCGAGTTTAAATATAAACGACATAAAATTTAAAACATGAAGCATACCATTTGTCTTATTTTACTTCTTACAAGTTTTGTATTACATTGTCAAGAAACCAAAAAATTAATGCTTTCGGGCAACAGCGCTCAAGACAACATTGAATGGGATTTTTACTGTACGTCAGGAAGGAAAAGTGGTGAATGGACAAAGATAAGGGTACCTTCATGTTGGGAAACTGAGGGGTTTGGAGAATATGACTATGGCCATTCTAGAAATAAATCTTCAGAAAAAGGATTATACCGTACTTCTTTTTCTGTTCCTAAATCTTGGAAAGATAAGCGCATTTTTATTGTTTTTGATGGTGCGATGACCGATACTAAAATTCAAATAAATGGAGAACAGGCAGGAGATATTCATCAGGGATCGTTTTATCGGTTTAAGCGAGAAATAACTGATCTAATCAATATGACTTCTAAAAATAAGCTGGAAGTTGAAGTCAGTAAGATGTCTTCAAATTCTTCGGTCAATACTGCAGAACGTAATGCAGATTTTTGGATTTTTGGAGGTATTTACCGCCCTGTATATTTAGAAGCTGTTCCTAAAACCTTTATTGAATATTCAGGTATTGATGCCAAACATGATGGCTCTTTTAACATGGAATTGTTTTTAGATAAATCTATATCTAATGCTACAGTTGATGTTGAAATACATGAAACTAACTCTGGAAAAAAAGTAGGCAGGTTTCAAGCAACAGTTTCAGATAATACCAAAAAAATAACTGTTTCCTCAAAAATATCTAGTATCAAGCCTTGGTCTGCAGAAACACCTAACCTATACAATGCTGTTATTTCTGTAAGTCAAAAAGGAAAGAAGCTACACACAGTTACAGAACGTTTTGGGTTCCGCACTATCGAAGTACGTGAAAGGGACGGTGTTTATATCAATAACAAAAAAATAAGGTTTAAAGGGGTTAACAGGCATTGTTTTTGGCCAAATACGGGGCGTACCGTGAGCAAAGCACAAAGTTTGGAGGATATAAAACTGATAAAAGGAATGAATATGAACGCTGTTCGTATGTCCCATTATCCTCCAGATAAACACTTTCTAGAGCTTTGTGATTCATTGGGGCTTTATATTATCAATGAGCTTTGTGCATGGCAACACCCCCCATACGATACAAAAGTAGGAACCATTCTTGTGAATGAAATGGTTAAAAGGGATTTAAATAATCCTTCTGTTATTTTTTGGGCAAATGGAAACGAGGGCGGGTTCAATCATGACTTTGATCCTTTATTTAAGCAGTTGGATATTCAAAAACGACCCGTATTACATCCTTATGGACTTCATGATGGCATAAATACCGTTCATTATATTTCTTATGGTTCTGGGATAAAAAACATGTTCAATGGGCGTGATATTTTTATGCCTACCGAATTATTGCATGGTTTGTATGATGGTGGCCACGGTGCTGGTTTGGACGATTTTTGGAATTTAATGCTGTCAAACCCGCTTTCTGCTGGTTTGTTTTTATGGGATTTAGCCGATGAAGGTATTGTGCGAACCGATAAAGGAGGGGTGCTTGATACTGATAAATCCCACGGTGCTGATGGAATACTAGGGCCATATCGCGAAAAGGAAGGTAGTTTTTATACTATAAAAGAAATATGGTCGCCCATTTTCGTGAAAAAAAAATATATTACCCCACAATGGCATGGAAACCTTACCATAGAAAACCGATATGACTTTACAAATACAAACGCATGTAGTTTTCATTTTAGCCTTACCAGGTTTAATTCGCTCGACGGTGATAACGACGTGCAAAAAGTTAAGATAGAAGCGCCTTCAATCGCGCCGGGAGACCAAGGAGAACTTAAACTAGACCTACCCAAAAACTGGAGCGATTTTGATGTGTTAAATCTTACGGCTATGGATAAAGATGGAAATGAAATACATACTTGGAGTTATGAGTTAAATGCGCCTTCTTTTTTTGCTGAAAGGGTACTAAACATTGAACCGTCTCAAAACACTAAAGTTAATAAAGCTGAAAATGATTCACTTTATATTTTATCCACACCAGATATTACTGTAAAGATTAGCAAAGCTACAGGTTTGCTCAAAGAAGTTAAAAATGCAAGTGGCATTATTCCATTATCCGATGGACCTATTTTTATAACTGACAGAGCTATAAAACTTAAAAAAATATCCTCAGGTTTTAAAGATGGAATGTTCAAAATTGATGTTGAATATTCATACCCAAATGGATGGAATGCCTACAGGTTCTCATGGACGATGCAAAAAAACAGTATTCTGCAATTGGATTATGATTATAGACCAAGGGATAAAACCGTGATGACTGGAATAACATTTAACTTTCCTGAAAAGGACATTGAAGGAGTTAAATTATTTGCAAATGGTCCGTACCGAGTTTACAACAATAGGCTTAAAGGTGGGACATTGAATATTTGGGATAAAAAGTACAATGATGCCATAACTGGAGAAGTATGGGAATATCCTGAATTTAAAGGTTATTATTCATTGTTTTATGGTATGAAGCTTAATTGTCCTACGCCGTTTGAAGTATACAGTACATCCGAAGATATATTCCTGCATTTGTTCACACCACGTATTCAAAGTAATTATGATGTAAAAAATAATCATACATTTCCGCCATATCCATCGGGTAATATTTCATTTATGGATGCCATACCTCCAGTAGGAACAAAGTTCCAATCTGCTGAATATTTTGGACCTCAATCTCAAATACATCGTTTTAAAGGATTTAGCGCGTCGCCCAATATGAAAAACAGGCTGCTCTTTAAATTTCAAAAATAGTTATGATGAAAAGGCCATTTATGGTGCTTCATCCGTTTGTAGGTTTTTTTGATAGGTTTTAATGCTTGATCTTCTCCCTAGGATGCTAGCGTCAATGTCATTAAGTTAAGGAAATTTGTTCCTTTTTGTCACATTTTTGTCACATTGAGTACTTCGTCTATAGTTTATGCTGAGTACTTTGACTACGTATAAACTAAAAGTCAAAAAGGCTCAGCATAAACTAAAGTAGCCATAGCAGATAATAAAGAATATGGTGGTACCTGTGCTATTAGAGGCAGCGATCCTAAAAAAAAGTTTTAGGACCAACGGAAGTTCTTGAACTTGCTGATGGCTTGACTGGAAAAGGGATCTCTTTAAAAGACATGTATATGAATCATTTTTTGTTTTGTTGTTCCTTTATGGTTTTTTTATCAATATCAAATTGGTTTGTATTTTGATTTACATTTCCAGTTGGGTTTGTTGGATTTGTTTGTTCTTTAGTGCGTTTAAACTTCTTTTTATCTCTTATTATTCCCATAATTTTTTTTGTTTTTAGGATTATTAATTTTTAGTATCAAGTATTAGTAATACTTGTTCTACCGTTAAATTAACCATCTTTTGTAAAAACGATTAACGCTAAAAAAAATAGGATTGACTCAAATGATAGAAAGGTGTTAATTGATTGATTGTTATGTGTTAGTAGGTTGATTAAATTGTTTTATCGCTAATAAGTTTAGCTATGGAGCAAAGAAAAGAGAGCTTACAGTTATTGCTTTCTTGATCTCAAGAATGGTTAATATGTACTATAGTGCACTTCGCTTTAGCTACTAAAAACACCAAGTTTTGTTTTATGTCATAACAAAGAGTTGTTATACGTTTCATAATTATGATCTCTGCCTACAAAAGCTATGGGGTTCCAATTAAATGACGCCTTTAATTATATATAGCTAAATCAATATAAAATAACATGAACCTTCAGAGTAAAAAACCGAATTTCTTCGTTAAAAACACTCGCCGTAACTAGGCTATGCCTACGCTTTTTGCCTTGAACCTCAATTTTTTATTTCTAAATATTCTATGCCATTTTATAGCGACTTAGCTATAGCTATTATGGTCGTGGTTTTTAGTTTTCTTCGAAAATAGGGTAGTGGAACTATTTAATATAAACTGTTTTTTTATTAGTGAAGGCCAAAATACCTTCTTTTGAAAGTTCGCGTCCGTAGCCTGAATGCTTAGTGCCTCCAAAAGGTAGTCTGGGATCAGACTTTACCATTTCATTTATAAAAAACGCACCATCTTCAATGTCAATAATACGTTGTTTTGCATCTTTTGTGTCTTCTGTAAAAATCATGGTGCCTAAACCAAACTTGGTATCATTAACCATCTTATAAGCTTCTTCCTTAGTAGATGCTTTTATAATTGCAGCTACTGGACCAAAAGTTTCTTCGGTAAACACGGGCATGTCTTTGGTAACTCCCGTTAAAATTGTGGGCTGATAGTAGGTCTTGTCTCTTTTATTACCGTAATGCACATGCGCGCCTTTCTCCATGGATTTATTAACTTGATCCTCTAAAATGTCTGCTAAATCCTCTCGTGCCAAAGTGCCTATTTCGGTATCATCTAAAATTGGATCTCCAAAAGTTAAGGCTTCAATTTTTTTGGTGAACTTTTCTAAAAATTCATCATAGATGCCAACTTCTACAATAAAGCGTTTTGCAGCAATGCAACTTTGCCCCGTATTTTGCATTCTGGCTTTAACGATAGTATCTATATGTTTTTCTAAATGAGCATCGTTAAGAATTACACAAGCGTTGTTTCCGCCCAATTCTAGCACTAATTTTTTTAATTGTGCTCCTGCAATTTCTGCAATTTTGCGTCCTGATTTTTCGCTCCCGGTTAACGATATGGCTTTTATTATATCATTTTTTATAATAGTTTCGATAGTATCATGACCGGTTAGTAAAGTTGTAAAACATCCTTTTGGGTATCCCGAACTCTCGAAAATTTCTTGAATGGCCAAAGCACATCCAGTAACATTCGAGGCATGTTTTAAAATAACGGTATTACCTGCAGTTAATGTTGGGACGGCAAACCTAAGGACTTGCCAAAATGGGAAATTCCAAGGCATGATACCCAAAATACATCCAAGTGGATCGTAAGAAATAAAACTTTCTTGTGCATTAGTTTCAATAATTTCATCTGATAATAAGCGTGCAGCATTTTCAATGTAAAAATCACATAAATAAATACATTTATCAATTTCGGCAAAACTTTCGGTAATTGGTTTCCCCATTTCCATAGTTATAAGCCGGCAGTATTTCTCTTTATTTAAGGATAAGTTTTCTGCAACATTTTTTAGCAATGTGGTTTTATTAGAAAGACTTTCGGTTTTCCAGGATTGAAATGTTTTATTGGCTAGATTTAATGCTTTAGAGATGTCTTCATCAGTGAAATAATCATAAGTTTTCAAGACTTTGTTTGTGTATGGGTTTTTAGTTGTTATCTGCGTTTTCATTATCAAAAAATTTAAACTTAAATGTAACTTATTTAATAGGCCGTTTTTAACGGGAATAATAAAAATATGAACGTTTTCGAGATTTTTAAACAAGTTTAGGATGTGTTAAATTAATAAAGTTCTCACTATTAAAGGATAGTTGTACAACTAAAAATGGTATAACAAAGTAAAAGTTCTTATAATTTAAAATTTGCCGAAAAGCATGAAGATGAAAAGATCGTAGATATTCTTCAAAAAACCTGGGTAAAAATGTCTGAAGATGGGCATAAGGAAGCCTTAAAGCTAAAACTTTCAGATAAAAGCTCATCACTTATAAAACAAGCTATTTCATAAAAACATATGATCTGATTAAAAATGGTAGTTCATGAGGCCAACGTACGGTTTATATGCCAAGCTGTTTATACATAACTATTTTAAGTACTATTGTACTTTCAGTCATGTTTACTAAAAGCAGGCTTTTTATAGTTTATTACTATATCTTTTATTACGATAATTGAAGAAAATTTGACTTCCGATTATAGCAATTAAAAACCCAAAAGATCATTCAATGGTTCATTGCTCAACTCGACTGCTTTTTGTTTAAATTCTAAGGTGTAATGTTTTGATTTTCTTCTTACTAATAGCTAAATAATAAATAGTAAACAGATGCTCTCATCTTTATGTCCAGTCTAATATAGGAAGTCCAAATAATAAATGTGTTTTATTAATGAATTGATGGCAAAAGGACCGTATATTTCTCTTTACCATCAACCTATTAATAAAAATTACTTAATATTGTACACACTTCAATAATAATTTTTCAGTTCAAAAATGTTAAAATCATATAGCGACAAAGAGCTTCTTGAACAAATATCCCTTGGTAACTCGCATGCTTTTAGAGAGTTACATTACAGGTATTCGGCTAAAATGTTTACATATGGATTTAATGTTTTAAGGAACAAAGAAATTTGCGAAGACCTTGTTCAAAACATATTCATAGATTTTTGGACAAAACGTAAAAACAATAAAATAAAAAATATTAAGTCCTATTTATTTGGAGCTGTAAAATACCAATTGTTCAATTATTTTAGGGACCAAAAAATGACCTATGAGGATATAACAAGACTTAATATTATTGATGTATCGATTGGTGTTTCAAAAGAAATGGAATATCAAGAACTAGAAGAAGCCATTCGTACATCATTTTGCAAGTTACCAAATCGATGCAAGGAAATTTTTGAATTGAGCAGATACCAAAATAAATCCCATAAAGAAATTTCAGAAGAATTAGAAATCTCAATCCAAGCAGTTAAAAACCAAATCTCAAAAGCTATTTCCAGTATAAAAAAGGATCTTCATAAGCATGGGTATGTTATCAGCGTTATTTTCATTTTAGCAATTTTAAAATAAAAAAACCTTCATTTTAGCAGTTTTAAATACACTTTTTTAAAGAAAAATTAAAAAAAGTATGTTTTTAACGTGTACCATGTCCTCTATTTTGTTACTTAATAATAACAGCACAACCTTTCTAATAGATAAAAATGAATAAAAAAGAAGTAAAAGAGCTTTTTGAAAAGTACATCAACAACAAGTGTTCAGCTGAAGAAAAGAAACTTTTGAACAACTTTTTAGACTCTTACCAAAATAAAGAAGATTTATGGAACAGTTCTATATTGGGTGAAAAGGATGAATTTATAAAAACATCATGGTCAAAAATTGAAGCTAAAATTAATGCTGAAAATAAGAAAACCTATTCATTGCTGCCATATTTAAAATATGCAGCTGTAGTTGTTGCTTTTTTAAGTTTGGGTTATTTTCTACAGCAAGCATTTTTCTTAAAACAAACAGAATTAATAGTGCCCAATGAAAATATAACCATTGAATTGGACAATGGAAATATTGAAATAATTGATGAACAAGGGGCTTTGGACATTGTTGATAATAAAGGTAACTTGGTTGGCACCCAAAAAGGCAACAAAATAGTTTATGCTAATAAATTGAATAGCCCAGTAAAAGAAGAGCTGGTCTACAATACCTTAACAGTACCTTATGGAAAACGTTTTGAACTATTACTTTCTGATGGTACTGCGGTTAATCTAAATGCAGGTTCTTCATTAAAATACCCTGTTAAATTTATTAAAGGGGAAAATCGTAAAGTGTTTTTAAATGGAGAGGCATATTTTAACGTAAAAAAAGATACCGAACACCCTTTTATTGTAAACTCTGATGAAATTAATGTTAGAGTTTTGGGTACACAGTTTAATGTAACATCATATCCAGAAGACAAGAGCATAAATACAGTATTGGTTGAAGGTTCAGTAAGTATTTATGAAAAAGATTTAGAATACAACTCTGAAACGTCAAATATGCTAGCTCCAGGTTTTAAAGCAGTTTGGAATAAAACCAATGACGATTTAAATATTGAAAAGGCTGATATTGAAATGAGTACTGCATGGCTGGATGGTAGAATTATTTTTCGCCATACATCATTTAATAATATTATTAAAAAATTAGAACGTCATTATAATGTTGAAATTATTAATAACAATGTAGCTCTAAACAAAAAAAATATAGCGGCCAGTTTTGATATTGAAACCATTGACGAAGTGTTTGAGGTATTTAAAGAATATTACGGAATAAGTTATACCATAAACGACAACAAAATAATAATTAACTAAAACAAACAAGTGCCTATGCAATAAATACGAAAACGAACTAAACACAATCAATTGTAAAAAAAGACAACCACTATTTTATCTACTTATTCACTATAAGTTCAACAATTAGGTTTTAGAGATAAAAAAAATCGAAAGATGCTGCGAACATCTTCCGATTTATGAGTAGTGGTTAATTAAACTAAACCACATAATTACATTACAAAAATATGAAAAAAATACTTGGGTTAAAGAGGATTATTTCTTATCCACTAAACTTTGAATTAAAAATGAAGTTAACCACCTTATTTTTATTGATTTCTTTGTTTCAACTACAAGCAAAAGAAAGCTATGCTCAAAAAACAAAAATAACCTTAAACCTTGAAAACGTTAGCATAGAAAAAGTATTAAATGAAATAGAATCTAAAACAGATTTTAAATTCATATACGATTACGATTACGTTAATCACAAAAAAATAGTATCTATAAATGCCAATAACGAAAAACTGTCTTCAGTTTTAGAAAGGCTTTTTAAAGGCACTAACATTTTGTATAAAACTGTTAAAAAGCAAATAATACTAAAGCAAAACGAAAACCCTTTTCCAAAAGAAAACAAACCAACAAATGAAAATAAACCGCCTCAGCAAGATCTAATAGTAGAAGGTGTAATAACAGATACCGAAGGAGTACTGTTACCTGGGGCAAGTATTCTAGAAAAAGGCACCAAAAATGGTACACAAACGGATTTTGATGGCAGATTTTCATTAAAACTATTTAACGACGATGCTATATTGGTTATTTCATACATTGGCTACAAAACAAAAGAGATTTCTGTAAAAAACCAATCAAGCCTAACTATTGTATTGGAGATAGATACCGCGAACCTTGACGAGATAGTAATTGTTGGGTTTGGAACCCAGAAAAAAAGAAATCTTGTAGGTTCAGTGCAATCAATAAGTCCGTCGGAAATTCGAATACCTTCAAGTAACTTAACAACAGCTTTAGCAGGAAGGCTTTCTGGATTAATTTCTTATCAAAGAACTGGTGAGCCAGGTGCAGATAATGCAGAATTTTTTATAAGGGGTGTTACAACTTTTGGTTATAAAAAAGACCCTCTTATATTAATTGATGGCGTTGAATTATCAGTAGATGATCTGTCAAGGTTACAAGTCGAAGATATAGCAAGCTTTTCTATTCTTAAAGATGCCACTGCAACGGCCATTTATGGTGCTAGGGGCGCAAATGGAATTATATTGGTTACAACAAAATCTGGTGTGGCAGGCAAAGTAAAAGTTTCTGTTCGCTACGAAAATTCAATTTCCTCTGCTACAAGAAATATAGATTTTGCAGACCCGATTACTTATATGAGATTGCATAACGAGGCCGTGAGAACTAGAAATGCTCTACCTGGTAATAGTTTTTTGCCTTTGCCCTATACCGAGAAAAAAATCCAAAATACTATCGCAGGCACTAACTCAATGGTTTACCCTGCAATAGATTGGCAAGAAGAACTATTAAAGGATTACACACAAAACCAAAGAGTTAATTTAAACCTTAATGGTGGTGGTGATAAAGTTAGATACTACCTGTCTTTATCTTACACTAATGACACGGGATTACTTAAAGTAGACAAAAGAAATAACTTTAACAACAATATTAATCTTAACAAACTATCTGTTAGATCTAATATCAATATAGATTTAACTCCAACTACCGAAGTTATACTTAGATTCAATGGTGCTTATGACGATTATACCGGACCACTTTTTGGAGGAGCAGATATTTATACCAGAATAAGAGAGACAAACCCAGTCTTGTTCCCTAAATATTTTGAACCAGATGAAGCTAATCTAGAAACCAACCATATTTTATTTGGTAATGCCGGTGATGGAAATTATTTAAACCCATATTCAGATTTAGTAAGAGGTTACAGGCAATATAGTAAAACAATACTTTTATCCCAATTTGAGGTTAAGCAAGATTTGTCCATGATAACAGATGGTCTTAAAGGAAGGATGTTGTTAAACACAACCCGTAATTCTGATTTTGATGTTAACAGACAATACAATCCATACTTTTATAGAATTAACTTTTATAACGAAGATACCAATGAATACACATTGGCACCTCTTAACATAGAAGACGGGACTGAATATCTAAGTTATGGTGAAAATGCTCCAAATGTATCCACATCTTTTGACTTTGTTGGTACAATTGATTATAACAGAACATTTAATGAAAAACATGAAATTGCTGGGTTATTGGCTTTAAATGCAAGATCATCTTTAAGAAACAATACAGGCAGTCTTCAAAACTCATTACCTTACAGAAACTTGGGAGTTTCCGGAAGGTTTTCGTATGCTTTTAACCGAAAGTATTTTGTAGAATTTAATTTTGGCTATAATGGTTCTGAAAGATTTGATAAAAACCACAGGTTTGGCTTCTTCCCCTCAGCAGGTATTGGGTGGACTATATCTGAAGAACCTTTTTTTAAATCTTTAAAACCAACTATTAGTTATCTTAAAGCTAGATTAACCTATGGCGAAGTTGGTAACGATGCCATTGGAGACATAAACGATAGGTTTTTCTATCTATCAAGAGTGAATGTTGATAACGGGGGAAGAGGGTATACATTTGGTACTGATTTGGATTATTTCAGACCTGGCGTAAGTATTGACAGATATGAAAACAGTTTGATTACTTGGGAGCTTGCCAAAAAAACCAATTTAGGTCTAGAGCTCAATCTGTTCAACGATAAAGTAAAAATCTTAGCTGATGTCTTTTCCGAACAAAGGGAAAATATTTTGATGGACAGGGCTTATATACCACCTAGTCTGGGTCTAGAGGCTGCTGTTAGGGCAAATGTTGGTAAGGCCGAAAGTGAAGGAATAGATTTCTCTATTGACTATAACCAAGATTTTGGAAATTCACTTTGGTTTTCTAGTAGAATTAATTTTACATATGCCACAGGAAAATTTAAAGTATATGAAGAACCTGATTATTCAGATATGCCTTGGTTACAAAGAGCTGGTCAATCTATAAATCAGCAATGGGGGTATATTGCAGAAAGATTATTTGTTGATGAAGCTGAAGCACTCAATTCTCCTCAACAATTTGGAATATATGGTGCCGGAGACATTAAATATAAAGACATTAATGAGGATGGTATTATAGATTTTAGAGACCAAGTTCCTATTGGTTATCCTACTGTTCCCGAAATTGTTTATGGAGCAGGGTTTTCAATGGGCTATAAAAATTTCGATTTATCAGCATTTTTCCAAGGAGCAGATAGAGTGTCTTTTTGGATCGATTCCAATGCCACTTCCCCTTTTGCTGGGGAGGAAAATGTTAGAAATAATGCGTTGTTAAACGCCTATGCCAATAGCCATTGGTCTGAAGCAGATCAGGATGTGTATGCATTGTGGCCAAGGCTATCTCCACAAGCTGTTGAAAATAATACTGTAAGAAGTACTTGGTTTATGAGAAATGGCGCATTTCTTAGGTTAAAACAAGTAGAGTTGGGTTTTTCATTGCCAAGAGAGTTAATTGTAGACAGGTGGGGTATGCAAAGATTTAGGATTTATTTCTCTGGCACCAATTTGTTTTCGCTCAGTAGGTTTAAACTGTGGGATACAGAAATGGGAGGAAATGGATTGGGTTACCCTACCCAAAAAGTATATAACATAGGGCTACAAGTATCACTTTAAAAAAATTAATAGAAAAATGAAAAAAATCATATTTATAGCTTTTATCTGTTTAACATTTGTTTTTTCTTCATGTGAAGATTATTTAGATGTGGTTCCAGATAACGTTGCTACAATAGACAATGCCTTTACTGATGAGGTACAAGCCGAAAAATACCTGTTCACTTGTTACAATTATTTACCTCAACAAAACAACTTATGGGAAACACCAGGTTGGTTTACAGGCGATGAGTTGTGGTTAAATGATAATCAGGCCCAAAATTTAATAAGCCCAGTAACCATTGCTAGAAACGGACAAAATGCAAATGATCCTATATTAAACTATTATGAAGGATTTAGAGGCGGAAAAGACCTGTTCCAAGGCATAAGGGTTTGTAATATTTTTATCGAAAGAATTGATGATGTTAGAGGTATGAGCAACCTTAGTAAAAGAAGATGGAAAGCCGAAGCAAAATTCTTAAAGGCTTATTACCATTATTATCTATTGAGAATGTATGGTCCTATTCCATTAATTGATGAGAACATTCCTGTTAGCGCATCTCCAGAAGAAGTAAAATCCATAAGACAACCTTTTGATGATTGTGTAAATTTTATAGTAGACCTTTTAGATGAAGCCGTAGTGGATTTACCAAGTATAGTTCCAAACCCACTGGAAGAAATGGGAAGAATAACAAAATCTATTGCACTAGCTATTAAGTCTGAAGTTTTATTAACAGCTGCAAGTCCACTTTTTAATGGTAATCCTGACTATTCAAACTTCTTAAATTACGATGGTACACCATTTTTTAGTGAATACGATAACGAGAAATGGAAGTTGGCTGTCGATGCTAGTTTGGAAGCTATACAAGAAGCCGAAAGTGCTGGCCATGTTTTATATCAATTTTCTGATTTGATACCCTCTGGTCCTTCAGACAGAACACTTCAAAAAATGACTCTTAGAGGTCGTGTTACAGAACGTTGGAATAATGAGGTTATTTGGGGCAATAGTACCAGTGATAACAATCAAGGGCGTGCCCAAGCGAATTTTTATGCAGGAGGACAATCCAGAGTGGGACAATGGATGGCGCCTACATTCAAAATAGTTACTCAGTACTATACAAATAATGGTGTTCCAATCAGTGAAGATAGTAACTGGATTGGTAAAAATATTTTAGAAATGAGAACAGCTACTTTTGATGAATCTCTAGATATAAAGCAAGGTGAAACTATACCTTTGGTGCATTTTGATAGGGAACTACGCTTTTATGCCGATTTAGGATTTAATGCTGGTACTTGGTTTGGACAGGGCAAATTGGATGAAAATGACCAACATGTAGTAAACGCTATAGATGGCCCTTCATCATCAAAAACTAGTATTCAAAACTTTTCAATAACTGGATATTTCCCCAAAAAACTGGTTAATTACAAAAATACATTTTCTGATAATGGGGAATATTCTTCTAATAGATATGCCTCACCATATATACGTTTAGCAGAGTTATATCTAAATTATGCTGAAGCCTTAAACGAATATCAAGGACCGACCGCAGAAGTTTATGATAATATAGACAAAATAAGGTTAAGAGCAGGTTTGGAAGGTGTTGTTGAAAGCTGGAATAGCTATTCAACTACCCCTACCAAACCATCTACTAAAGAAGGCTTAAGAAGCATTATACAAAACGAAAGACTCATTGAGTTTTCGTTTGAAAACCATAGATATTGGGATTTAAGACGTTGGAAATTATTACTAAGCTATATGAACGCACCAATAAGAGGTTGGAACGTATCTGCTGAAACAGAAAATGATTTTTATTCTCTTACTACTTTATACAATCAAAAATTCTCGTTTAGAGATTATTTATGGCCATTAAGAACAGAGATACTTTCAATCAACACAAGCTTGGTGCAAAATCCAGGGTGGTAATCGTAAAAAATTAAAATGAAAAAAATTATGAAATTTAAAAATAGTTTTATGGTGGTTCTTTTAGCGGCTATTATCCAAATTAGCTGTTCAGAAGAAGAAAAACATGGACCAATTGAAAACGATTCGGTTGTCCCAGGATTAGTTACAAATGTTGAAGTAACCAATATTTCTGGTGGTGCCGTATTTAGATATGATTTGCCAGATGGTGATGACGATTTGTTATACATTGAGGCAAAATACAGCACTAAAACAGGAAAAGAGTATAAAGTAAGATCTTCTATATATACTGATTCGTTGGCTATTGATGGATTTGGAGATACCGATACTTATGATGTCAATCTATTTACTATTGATAGAAGTGAAAACAGGTCAGAACCTTTAACAGTTCAAGTAACTCCACTAACTCCTCCTATTACTAAAATTTTTGACAGTTTTACCATTACCGAAACTTTTGGTGGAGCAAAGTTACAGTGGGAAAATGAAACACGGGAACAAATAGTAATTACAGTAACAGCAACTGATTCCATATCGGGTGTTGATGGACCATTAAAAGAAATAGAAACCATTTATTCTGCTTCATCAATTGGCGATATATCAATTCGGGGTTATGATCCTCAAGAGTATCGTTTTGCAATACAAATACGCGATAGATGGGACAATGTATCCCCTACTAAAATAGTGACCATTGTTCCACTTTTTGAACAAGCTTTAGATAAAGATTTATTTGAAGAAATAATACTTCCAGGTGATACCCAACAAGTTGAGCCATGGAACACTAATGGACCTTCCAGAATCCCTTTGTTGTGGGATGATGAGCATGGTGGAGGTTCTAGTGGAGATTATCGAATAGTTGGCATTAATGGTGATATGCCAGACAACTATTATTACACTTTTGATTTAGGGGTCGAAGTCAAATTAAGTAGAATGAAATTCTGGCAATTTACTCAAGAAAATCAAAAATGGTTATACTTTGATGCACAATATAAAAAGTTTGAAATATGGGGTGCTTCAATGTTAGATACCAGTGGTAATTGGGATAATTGGGTAAAACTTAGAGATTGTGAAATTATAAAACCTTCAGGTCTTCCTTTAGGAGAGGGGAATTTTACCGATGAAGATAGACAAGCTGCATTATTGGGTCATGATTTCGATTTTCCATTTGATACTCCAAGTGTACGGTATATTAGAATTAAAGTAAACGCTACATTTTCGGGGTTAAACTGGTGTGCAGCAGGGGAAATATCCTTATGGGGTGATTACTAATATTAATTTTTTGTAATAACAAAATCTAATTTAAAAAGTATTAACGATGAGAAAATTAATAAATATAAAAAGCACCATACCACTACTAACACTAACTATTATGATGGTTTTTTGGTTAGGTTCATGTGATAAAATGGATGATAACTATCAGCAATATATTGAAAACGGTGAAACATTATACACTCCAAAACCAATAGACTTAATTGGAAAAACAGGTAACCAAAGAATACAGTTAGAATGGGATATAACCAGCAACGCCAATACAGATGAATGGGTGGTTACGTACAATGATGTTGAATTAACTTTTACAAATACCAATACCACTCATAAAGAATATATTGTAGACAATATTGAAGAAGGTGATTATATTTTTACCATATGGGGGAAAAGTAATTCAGAAGGCGCATCATTAAAAGAAACTATAATTGTCCCGGTATTTGGTGAAACCTACAGGCAATCATTAAATCCCAGAGAAATAAGTTCCTTTTATTTTGATGGCACAAACGCTAAAATAATCTTCAAGAACAGTTTAGCACTAGCAAAAAGTACAGAAGTAAAATACTTTAACACTAGTGGTACTGAAGTAACTACAGTGTTAGAAAAAGATGAATTTGAAATTGACTTATTGGATCTTGATTTTGATAAAGAAATCCAATACAGAACATTTTATTTACCAACAGCACCAATTGAAATAATTGACGAAGAAACTTCCGAAATAATATTAGTAGAAACTTCAATTGATGAGTTTGATTCAAATTGGGAAATTGTACCAACAAGTCCATTTTCTGCTCCAAACTTAGATAGAAGCAGTTGGGTGGCCATTGAAGAATCCTCTATAGCTTTTGATGGGTGGAATATTGAAAGAATGTGGGATAATGATATAAACAGTGCGTGGCATACTCCTTGGGATGGCACTAATTATCCACATCACTTTGTTATAGACATGGGTGAGGAAAAAATACTCACAGGATTTGAAATTGCCAGAAAATGGGATTGGAGGGTAACTACAAAAACAAAGTTTGAAGTAAGTACAGATAATACTAATTGGACAGATTTAGGCGAATTTATAAATCCTAACCCTGATAGTGATGACCCTCAAGTTTTTGATTTTACATCAAATCCAAATGCAAGGTATTTTAGAGTTACCTTTTTAGAAGGTAATGGATCAGAAGCAATCATTAGAGAGTTTTATGTTAAAGGTATTTAAAACTTTACAGCTTAATTCAACAATGTCAAAAAGTTTAATATATAGACATTTTCTTGTAAGTAGTTTTTTTGTTTAAACTATTTATAATTGCTGGAGAAGGAAGGGACTTCGATCCCTTCCTTTTTAATTATTAAAAATTAGTGTAAAAAAATGGAAAAAAATAACAGAATCTTTTTAATTATATTTTTCTTATTAATTATAAGCCATCTTCCTGCTCAAAAGCAACCATTCAATAAAGAACAGATACCACAGCCAATTTTTGAACAAAATCCAGAGCTTGTAGATTTATATTGGAAAACATGGGAAATGGCATACGACCATATTAAGGAGCAAGAAGATATTCCTCAATCTCCCTACATGGACGAAGCATTTTGGGACGACACTATTTGGATTTGGGATACTGAGTTTATGGTTTTGTTCTGTAAATATGCACCTAATCTTTTTCCGGGCATTGAAAGTTTGAATAATTTTTACAAATCTATCCTTGATAAAGAAACAAGTTCATTAAAAATTCAACATCCCGATAACCCTCCATTTTTTGCTTGGGTTGAATCAGAATATTTCAATCTTACAAATGACAAAATACATTTAGAATCTGTAATAGAAAAGAACAAATACTTACAGCGCCACTATGATTGGTTTGAATCTTTAAAACCTAACACAAAACTTCATTTTGACCACGCTTATATTGCCTTGGACAAAAAAGGTATTGGCTATAAATGGGGCGGTATTCAAAGCGGTATGGACAACACCCCCCGTGGTAGGAACAAACAACATGAAATTTTATGGGTTGATGCTATTGCACAACAAGCCTTATCGGCATTGTATATCTCTCGGTTGGCTAGCTATATGGACGACAATGAAACAGTATTAAAATTCAAAAAGCAATATGAAACCAAAAAAGATATAATCAACACATATTATTGGGACAAAGAGGATGGCTTTTACTATGATATACTTGAAGGCAATAATACGTTTGTAAAAGTAAAAACACCAGCGTCATTTTGGGTTATGCTTGCTGAGGTTCCTAATAAAAAACAAGCTAAAAAGCTTATGGAATATGCAAAAGACCCTATGGAATTTGGTGGAGAGTATCCTTGGCCAACGGTTTCAAAAAAAGATAAGGATTTTAATGGTAACTATGGAGATTATTGGAGAGGTGGCATTTGGGTGCCCACAGCATACATGGCAACAAAAGCACTTGAAAAATACGGGTTTTATGAAGTAGCAGACGAAAATGCATACCATTTGCTTATGCTTATGCTCAACACATATAAAACTTACGAGCCCGCTACAATATGGGAATGTTACAACCCAACTAAACCTGAACCTTCGCAGAGAGTACACGGTTCAAACCTTGAAATAGTAAGGCCGGATTTTTGTGGCTGGTCTGCACTAGCCCCTATATCTATGTTCATTGAAAATGTTTTAGGTTTTCATGAGGTTAATGCACAAACAAAAACAATAGAATGGCGCAAATACAGAATAGGTAAACACGGTATTAAAAATTTAATGTTTGGCAATATCAAAACAGATATAATAGCTTATGACGATTATATTGAAGTTACAAGTAATGCCAATTATACCCTAAAAATAAACGGTAAAAAATATAAAGTTAAAAAAGGAAATCAAAGATTGAAAAACTCTAGTTAGAAGAGTTTTTACAGATTATGGATAGAACAATACAAACATCATTAAATATAAATTAATAATTAAAATTATTAAGTCATGAAACAAATTTACATTTTATTTATTGCAATTTTTACTTTGGGGCATTCTCATGCTCAAGTAGAAGATTTATTAGGCGGAGCAGATTATGCTAATTTATCAAATTGGTATAATATTTCAGGTGATTTTACAAGTTCAGGAGGTATAATTTCAACTGAAGGTGCAAGTACAGATTCGTCATTTGGTTTTATTGATTTCACCAGAGCAATTGGAGCAGGAGATGTTTTAGAGGTTTCGTTTAGTAGTAATACCGTTGCTAATTTTGCTACAAATGGATGGTGTGGGATGAGTCTCTTTGATGCAGATGATGAAAGATTATTTATAGGCAGTCCATGGAATGTTACTAATTGGGGGGCTGAAGGTGCAGCTCTTGGTAGTAGTTTCCATTTTGCTGAAACTAGTCCTGTAGCTACGGTTGTATTCACTTATAATTATGATACTGGTGCTTGGTCTTTAGATATTAATGGAGAAGTGCAAAGTGGAACTACTACTGGGGCCTATGCATTTGAAACATTGAGAATTTCTGCAGGAAACAATGGCGGCGATGTTACTGATATAGCAGTGTCAAACCTTGTAGTTCAGGAAATTTCAAATACATTATCAGCTTCAAATTTTGATTTTAGTGGGGTAAAGGTTTATCCTAACCCAACAACAGATTATGTAAAAGTGACTGGGTTGAAAAATGATTTTGAATATGCTGTTTATAATGTTTTAGGAAGCAAGATACTTGAAGGTGTTGTTTCTGCTAACAATGATACTGTTGACACAAAAAACCTAATGAATGGTTTGTATTATATGGTTTTTGAAGGAGAAAAAACAGTCAAGTTGGTTAAAAACAACTAATACCAATTATGAATTAAAAATACGCAATTCAAACTCATTCATTAATTCGTTTTATCACTTTACTCGTCATTTCCATAGCTTAGGCTATGCAAATAACACGCAGCAGGCAAAAACAAATAAGCAATGTCGTTTTCTGTAGCTCATTTTAATTCATAATTGGTATAAAACAAAAGTAGAGAAGTACAATTTGTTTAAAGTTCAATAACTTACTTTATAAAAGCACTTACTTCAATTCAAATCAAAAGGTTAGTGCTTTTATTTTGCTCAACATTTAGCTATTGCTCTATTTTTTTCAACAATAAAATTCCTAGTACTAATCAGTATTTAGACTAAAAACCTACATATGAAAAAACAATTTCTATTAGTAACACTATTTTTTAATTTATTAGGAGCTATCTTTTTTTCAAGTGCCCAAAACAAGGCATTACAGTTTGATGGAGGTGGGAATTATGTTTCGATACCTCATGTAAATGTTTCAAATCAGTTAACAGTAGAAGCATGGATAAAAACTACCCAAACAGGGACAGGAACCATTATATCTTGGAAAAATGTTGCTGGTGGAGGCGATGGAGATGCATTACTTTTTAGAATTTCAAATGGTAAATTGCAGTTTGGGGAGTGGATTGGAACAGATTGGAAAGAATATAACTCTATTGACAATGTGAACACTGGAGAATGGACTCACGTTGCTATAGTAAGAGATGGATTAACCACTACTGGCTATATTAACGGTCAAGAAATTATAGGAAGCGGTACTTTGCATGATTCCCCCATATGTTCTACAGATACTCTTACATTTGGAGCTATTACTGCCAATTGGGCCGAATCTTTTGTTGGGGCAATAGATGAAGTTAAAATTTGGAATGTTGCACGCTCAGGGCAAGAAATTCAAGATAATTATAATACTGCTTTAAATGGCAGTGAAACAGGTTTACAGGGCTATTGGCAATTTAATGACCATGTAGATGATTCAACCCCAAATGGCAGAAATGGCGTCTTAAATGGACCTTACTATGTCCTTTCAGACTTGTTCGATGCAACTCCTCCAGTTATAAATAATATTTCTTTTTCGGAAAGTACATCAAAAATCCCAACCATTGATGTAATAGCAAACCAAATAGGTACTCTATATTGGGCTGTTTTAGAAGATGGAGCTACTACACCAACACAATCAGAAATAATAAATGGTTCACCTTCAATTATTGCAAAAGATAGCGGTTCTTATAACTCACCAACTTTTGCACAAGGGTTTATTTTCACTGATACCACTTTAATAATTGGAAATGATTATAAAGTTTATGCTGTTTCTGAAGGAAATAATGCTCTTTTTTCTAATGTAGCAGAATCCATAACATTTACATATCAAGGTTTATCAAGCCTGCCTTTGGGATGGTTTAATACGGACATTGGAAATACCGGATTAACCGGATCAACAACTTTTTCCAGCAATACATTTACAATAAAAGGATCTGGGTCAGATATATGGGGGAGTAATGATGCTTTTCAAATGGCTTTTAAAAAAGTGAACAGTGATATAGAAATAATTGCAAGCGTCAATTCTCAAACCAATACTGATGCATGGGCAAAAGCAGGAGTTATTGTTAGAGAAAGTTTGGACAACAATTCAAAACATGTTTTTGCAGCAATAACACCAGAAAATAACGGAGGTGCATTTTATAGAAGCAATACAGGTAATGATACCAGTTATTATCCCGCAAGCACACTCTCCACGCCTTGTTGGTTTAGATTAATTAAAATTGACAATCTAGTGCAAGCATCTTATTCTACTAATGGTACAGATTGGATAAAAATAGCTTCTTCGTTTGATATATCTATAGGCGACGAGTATTATGTTGGTTTAGCGGTCAGCGCCCATAACAATTCACAACTTAGTACAACCGTGTTTGAGAATGTAATTGTAAGAGAACCTGCTCTTGATTTAAGCATTGTTGATAAGGGGCTTTATTTTGCTAAAACAGCATATACTCCAACCTCAATCCCAGTATATAATGACGAAAAAGACAACCTTCCCAAACCTATTTTAGAAGGAACACCTGGCTGGGTTGATATGTATTACAGAGCCTGGGAATTGGCTTTTGATCACATAAGGGCACCGCAAGCAGGGTCCCCATTTGTCTCAAATTGGTACGATGAAGCATTTGATAATAGCATTTATCAATGGGATATAATTTTTATGACAATGTTTGGTCGTTATGCAGACCATATTTTTCCTGGTATTCAGTCATTAGATAATTTTTATTGTCGTCAGTTTGAAAGTGGTATCATTACACGTATCATAAATGAAGCAACAGGAGCATGTTATGGAGATGAAAATTCACCATCCAATATTAATCCACCTCTTTTTAGTTGGGCAGAAGTAGAAAACTATAACATCACTGGAGATACTTCACGGTTTGCTTTGGTGTTACCTGCATTAGAGAAATACTTTGAATTTGTTGAAGCTTATCGAAAAGGAAGTGATACCCCCCATGAATTATATTGGAGTAATGGACAGGCATCAGGTATGGATAATACCCCTCGAGATGAAGGGCGACCAGGAGGGCATTTTGCGACAGACCATCAAGGATGGGTTGATATGTCTAGCCAAATGGTAATTCAATGCAATAACATTGCCACTATATGTGATGTGTTGGAGCAGACGGATAAAGCAGATATGTATAGGCAAAAGGCCCAAGATATTGGAGATAAAATCAATGCATTTTTGTGGAATGATACAGATGGATTATATTATGATGTAGATATTAACGGAAACCAAACAAACTGGAAAACCGCTGCCTCTTTCTGGCCAATGTTGGCAGGTATTACCACCCCGAGCCAAAATGAAAAACTGGTGGCCAATTTGAAAAACCCAAATTCTTTTTGGCGCGACTTTGTATTCCCAACACTAGCAGCCGATGAACCAAACTATAATCCACAAGGTGGATATTGGCTTGGTGCTGTATGGGCTCCTACAAACTATGCCATTATAAAAGGTCTGGAAAAAATAGGCGAAGATGAATTTGCCAAAGAAGCTTCAGAGAAATACTTAAATGGTTTATATCAAGTTTACCTAAATACTGGCACATTATGGGAAAATTATGCCCCTGAGTTGATTAATGGTGATTTCTTGTATGGTACTAGCGACAATTTAAATGACCCATGTAGAGACGATTTTGTTGGATGGACTGGCTTAGGGCCAATATCCCTACTAATTGAAAATGTACTTGGTTTTAGATTGAATGGTGCAGATAAACACATTATTTATGATTTAAGGAGGCTTGATTATCATGGTATAGAGAATCTAAGAATGAATGATGTAACGACATCCATTGTTTGCCAAGAACGTACAGACTCAAGCGCTACTGCTTACATTACTGTTACAACAGATAACCCTTATACATTGGAAATTTGGAGAAATGGAGAAATTCATACATACGAAATTGCTTCTGGTACAAACAATATTGTGTTAGGGGCTTTAGGGGTTTCAGAAGAAAATATTTTTGAGTACAATGTTTATGTTGATCAATCAACTAGAATGTTGAACTTGGATTTAAATGCCTATGAAACGTCAAACATTGAGATTAAATTATTCGATATGAAAGGAGTTGAAATAATAAATATTTCAGATTCCATAAATAATTCTGGTTTATATAAAAAGCAAGTTAATGTTTCAAATTTATCTAAAGGTGTATATATTATTTTTATGGAAGTTAATTCAAAATTAGTCACTAAAAAGATAATTATATAACTTATTATCAAATAATTAAACGAGTAATAAATCTTTAATAGTGAGAACTTTATTAATTTAACACATTCTAAACTTGCTTAAAAACCTCTCAACACACCGTTGAGAGAAATAATCGATAAGCTTTTTTAATATACCATAAAAAGCTTACATGTTTTGGCACGAAAGGTGTCAAACAATAATTTAATAATTTTTTTATAAAAAGTAATTAAAAACGTTATTTTTACGTAACTAAAACGATTTACTAAAGCTAAATATTTAATTTTTACCCGCATGAAACTTAATAAAAATATTTCATTACTTACTACATTGCTATTAGCATTCATACAAATAAATGCCCAAGATTTTTCAGAAAAAGTACTTTACAAAATTGAAACAGGAAATCAACTTGTTTTAAGTAACAAAGGCAATATGGGGAATAATGCCAATTTACATTTGGAAAAACCTGACGAAAAAAAGGACAGTCAATTGTGGCAAATTATTAAATTAGATAATGGCTACTATAATATAAAAAACCCAATGTCTAAAAAAAGTCTTGACAACGTTGGGATTACTAGCGGAAAAGATGGCAACCCAATAATTCAGTGGGATTCAGACTTTGGAAATCAAAACCAACAGTGGAAAATAACACGAACCGGAACAGGGGCTTATGTAATTACGCATAGAAACAGTACCATGTCTCTGGATTTTAAACAGGATAAAGAAGGCGAAAGGGTTTACCAAATACCCAACTCTATTCAAGAATGGGAAATTGTTCCTACCACTACCAAGGTTAAAAAATTCTATGAAAACAAGAAGAGTAAAAACGTTTGGGAAAACCAATCTATTTTTGCCATAAACAAAGAAAAAGGTCATGTAACCTACTATCCTTATCCTAACCAACAGGCTTTAATGAACGACACTACATTTGAAAAGCCTTGGTTAATGCCAAACTCCTCTTACTATAAAACATTGAATGGTACTTGGAAATTTAATTGGGTAAAAGATCCGTCTGAACTCCCAGAAAACTTTTATAAAAACGACTATAATGTTAATGGTTGGGAAGATATAGAAGTTCCTTCAAACTGGGAAATGAAAGGTCACGGAACGCCTATATACACCAATATAACCTATCCTTTTAAAAACAATCCACCATTTATTGAGCCACAAGAAGGCTATACCAACGAGAAAGAAACAAACCCTGTAGGCTCATACAAACGTGAGTTTGAAATACCAGCCGATTGGAGAGACAAAGAGATATTTGTTCATTTTGACGGGGTTTACAGTGGTATGAACCTTTGGGTTAACGGTAAAAAAGTGGGATATAGCCAAGGCGCAAACAATGATGCCGAATTCAACATTACCAAATACGTTAAACCTGGAAAAAATAATATTTCTGCACAAGTTTTTAGATGGACAGACGGTAGTTATATTGAAGACCAGGATATGTTCCGTTTAAGTGGTATTCACAGGGATGTTTACTTGTTTGCAACTCCCAAATTATCCATCAGGGATTTTATTTTTGATGCTGATTTTAAAAATGATGATCTAACCAAAGTAGATTTTTCAATACATGTTAAGTTAAAAAATTTCAATAGAAAAACCATCAAAAACAACCAACTGGAAATTACATTAATTGACCCAAACGGTAACATAGTTTTTAAAGCTGAAAAGCCTCTTCAAAAAATAAAATCTAAAAAAGATCACCAAATAACAATGACACAAGAGGTCATTAACCCTAAACTATGGTCGGCCGAAACGCCACATCTTTATAGTGTGATTTTAACTCTAAAAGATGAAGATGGCAATGAAAATCTAGCATTATCTAACAAATATGGCTTCAGAAAAATAGAGGTGAAAAACAATAGGGTTTATGTTAATAATAAGCAAGTGTTTTTTAAAGGTGTAAACCGACACGACACGCATCCTATTTATGGTAAGGCCATCCCCATTGAATCTATGATTCAGGATATTGTGCTAATGAAACAACATAACGTAAATATGGTGAGAACCAGCCATTATCCAAACAGTCCTAAAATGTATGCTATGTACGATTTCTACGGTTTATACATTATGGACGAAGCAGATTTGGAAAACCATGGCAACATGTCGATAAGTGATGACCCTACATGGATTCCTGCATTTAACGACCGTTTGGAAAGAATGATTAGAAGAGACAGAAACCATCCTTCTGTTATATTTTGGTCTTTTGGTAATGAAGCTGGTGGTGGAAGAAACTTTGAAGCTATGCGAGAAGTGGCAAAACAAATGGACCCGTCTAGACCCATTCACTACGAAGGTAAAGATAGTGCAGCCGATATAGATTCGCATATGTATCCATCTATGTCCCGTATGGAAGATTTTGATAAAAACAACACTAATAAGCCTTATTTCCTTTGTGAATATGCGCATGCCATGGGTAACTCTATAGGAAACCTAAAAGAGTATTGGGAGTACATAGAAAACGAATCTGATAGAATGATTGGTGGTTGTATTTGGGATTGGGTAGACCAAGGTATCATAAAATTTGGTGGACCTACCGACCAATTCCATTACGGTGGCGATTTTGGGGACAGACCCAATGATTCAGATTTTTGCGCCAATGGTATTGTAACTTCGGACAGACAAGTGACCTCTAAACTTCTTGAAGTAAAGAAAATTTACCAATACATTAAGTTTGAGGCAAAAGACTTGAAAAATGGTATTGTAACCATTAAAAACGCTTACGATTTTATTAATCTAAATCAATTCAACATAAAATGGGAAGTTATTAAGAATGGTATGACTTCAGAAAAAGGAAGCGTTCCTTCTATTAATGTGTTTCCTGATAGCAGTACAGACATAACCATCCCTTTTAATGGAAATTACACAAACGACCACGAGTACTTTTTAAATATTTATTTTGAGCTTACAGAAGATACATCATGGGCAAAGGCTGGTCATGTTATGGCTTCGGAACAGTTGCCACTTACAAAACGCGTTGCTCTACCTAACTTTACAATCGACTCTAATAATGATATCATTTATCAAAACACAAATGATGGCGTTGTTATTGGCGGAGAAAACTTTAAAACTGTTTTCAATAAAGGAAAAGGGATGTTTACTTCATTACAATATCATGGTGAAGAAATAATAAACGATGAAAAAGGATTCGCTTTTAATTGGTATAGAAGTGTATCAAATGATGGATATACCAACCGAAATTACTATCCAACTCATGAAAAAGTAATGGAATCAAATTATATACTTAATCCAGATAAAAAATCAGTATCGATAAGCCTGAAAAAGGAAGTGACCATAGAGCGTAATAGCAAACCTGTTAGCGTTAATTATACGGTTAACTATACTGTATATGAAAATGGATATATTGATGTTGATGCCACATTTGAAAAACCAGAGAACGAACCATTAATTCGTAGGTTAGGACTTCGTATGGAATTAAACGAAGACTTAGAAAATGTTACATGGTACGGTAGAGGACCTAATGAAAATTACAATGACAGGAAATCTTCTACTTTTATTGGTATGTATTCAAAAACCATTTCTGAAATAGAAGAAGAAAACGATTATTTAAAAAGTCAAAGTATGGGTAACAGAGAAGATGTTAGGTGGTTGAGCATTTCTAGCCCTTCTGGTAAAGGCTTAAAAATAATTTCAAAGGATAATTTATCGTTTAGTGCTTTACATTACTCCGATAAAGATTTATGGGAAACCAGACATAATTTTGAACTGGATAAAGTTAAAAAACCATATTCTTATTTAAGCTTGGATAGCGCACAGCAAGGTTTGGGAAATGCCAGTTGTGGTCCATTACCTTTAGATAAATATATGATTCCTGAAAATGAACCTGTGAGTTACTCTTTTACAATTGCACCTTTGTAAAATGATAATGTTTAATACATAATCTTTGTTATCCTAAAACAGAGTTCGTTGCAAGTTTTAAATAAAATCAATGAAGCCGTTGAAGTTATATTCAGCGGTTTTTTGTTGTATTTAGAATCATTTTTTTTTTTTTGATTGTCCGTAATTTGTCATAAACCTAAAAATATATTGAATTTGTCATCCCGAAGAAACGAGGTATCACATTGATTATCAATATATTCACTGCCTGACGGCAGGCAGGTTCACTTCGTTCTGAATGACAAAAATATCATTATGCATGATTACGGACATTCAGTTTTTTTTCATGAACTTAAATCATGACTTGCCATATGCACGAATTTGCCATTATCTATGTTTCTTATCTTCTTCTGCCTGAATACGTCATCGCTTCACCTTTTCCAAAACCATAGCTTATTCCAAAAGTGAAGAAGCGTCCACGCTGACCAAAATCATAGGTTTCAAATGTTGGCTGATTTACAAACCGCTCTTGAATTCTTGAGGAAAACACATCTCTGATGCCAAGGTTTGTAACTATTTTCCCTTTGAAGATTTTTTTACGCAATCCCAAATCCATAAATGCAAAGCCACTTTGTTCGCCTTGTACCGTTTCGAAACCTGAACGGTAGCTACCGGTCAATTCTAAATCTATATCGGCGGGTAACCCTATTTTAGAACCCAATTGTGTTGACCACTGGCTACCTGTGAAATCAAAGACTTGTGCTTCAAATGTTCCTTGCCGGTCAAAATAATTGAGATTAAAATCACCCGTCAATGTAAGCCACTTTGCAGGGCTGTATTTTCCGTTGGTCTCAAAGCCTATGGAAGAATTGGTTCCAATGTTCTGTGGCGTTGTTAGAGTGACATTGTCGTTAAAGGTCGAGACACGCTCAACGACATCGGTAGTGTATCTGTGGTAGAGACTGGAACTTAAAGAGGCTTTCCCTATTTTATAAATACTTGTCAACTCGTATGAATTTGTAAACTCTGGTTGCAGGTCTGGATTTCCAACTCTAATATTAAAATTGTTCCGGATATTGAAGAATGGATTTAAATCCCATAATCTAGGTCTGAAGATACGTTTTGAATAGCCCGCTTGAAGCGAAAAGTTTTCGCCCGTTTTATAGGAAGTGTGGAGTGTTGGAAAAAGATTTGAGAAATTTTGTGAATTGGCCTCATTCGTATTGGTCAATAATGTATTAAGGGCCGTATGCTCTATACGCAACCCTGCCTTTATGCCCCAACTATTGTTTTCATAGGCCCCAGTAGCATATACACCCAGTACTTTTTGATTCCACTCAAAGTTATTGGTGAGATCTTCGTTGGTCATATAATCCCCATCGACAAAATCCTGAACTTCAAAATCATTGCTTACATCGTTAATAACATATTGTGCACCGGTTTCAATCGTATATTCTTTGGAAAGTGGATTAACATAATCTACCTTAAAGGTGTAATCTGCCTGCTGAAAATTGGTTGCAGTACGCTGGTTGCTATCTACATCGTTGCCTTCTAGGGTTGTATCGGTAAATTGTGAAGATTGGTCTTTTCCAAAAAATCGCCCCAATGCACTTACTTGCAGTGTATGGTCTTCATTATTCTCAAATATTTTCTTCCAGTTGAATTCATATTGCCATTTAGGGTTTGTGGCCTCGGTAGTTTCATTTCGTATCCATCTGGAAAATAATCCATTAGTGTTAAAAAAACTAAAATTTGTTTCAGAAGGCTGGTCTTCTATTTCGTATGCAAAATTTCCCGAAAGGGTAAATACATTGTTTTCGTTCAAATGGTAGTCTGTTCCTAATGTGATATTAAAAAAAGTTTCATTTCTAAACTCTTCACCGTTGCTGAATATCGTTTCATTATTGGTTAAATTTCGGTTGATGGCTTCCGTATCTTCGGGGAGCGAACGATAGCCTACACCAAACTGGGTAAACAAGTTGAATTTTTCAGTTCTCCTATTTAAGCTACCACCAATACTGTGGTTATCGGGAATACCAGTATTAATCGATATAGAACCATTCCATCCTTCTTTATCTTCTTTTTTAAGAATGATGTTCAAAATACCTGATGTACCCGAGGCCTCATATTTAGCCGAAGGATTGGTAATGACTTCAATACTTTCTATCATATCTGCGGTAATCGTGCCCAGTGCATTGCTAGATTGGTCTGCCAGAACAGAAGGCTTCCCGTTGATCAATATTTGTACTCCAGAGCTTCCGCGCAAGCTTATTGCTCCTTCTATGTTTACATTCACAGATGGTACGTTATTTAATACTTCTAAAGCACTTGCACCTGTGCTACTTATATCTTTGCCAACATTGAATACACGTTTATCGAGCTTGAAAACGGTTTTGGAAACTTCGCCGGTTACTACAATTTCATCTAGAGCTTGATTGTCGGGCGCTAGTTTAATAGTGCCCAAATCTACTTTTCCATTTGAAACCGAAACGTCTGCGATAGTTTCAGTTTTGTATCCCATAAAACTTATTTCTATATAAAAATTGGAAATAGAAGTAACCAGACTAAACTTCCCTTCGTCATTAGATGTCGTTCCTGTTATGGTTTTGTTGGTGTTTTTGTCATTAAGAGCTATGGTTGCATACGGAACGGACTGTAAAGTTTCTTCTTCTATTAACGTACCCGTAATGGTGATATCATTTTCCTGCTGTGCATTAACAAAAGGACTTGTTGCTAAACAACACAAAACATAGATTGTCTTTTTAAAAAAAGCTGTCATTGTAAATGGATTACCTTTTAATTGATTTTTTAGAGAACAAAGGAAATAAAATGGTACCTATAACTACTAACTACATCTTTATTCCGTAATTATTTCAGCACATAATAATAGCATCGTCATTCCTAAATATCGTTTCTTAAACTTTAGTGATTTATGACGCCTAAGCGTTGGTGTAAAGAAAGTATGGGGTTGTTAACTACCGGTTTTCCTTCAGAAAATTGCAGATCACAAACCGATCACAATCGTTACAATTAACAGCGTAAAAATAGTGTTTTTACACATGGTACTTGTTGCGGAAGTTGTTAAATATAATTTAAAATTTTAAGACTAACTAACCGTATTTTGCTAAATAACAAGCGGTCGATAAAGAGAAAATCCAGAACCAATTTATTACGATTTTATGTTTTGCTACCTTTTTGATTCATTTAATTGATAGCAATAGGTATTAAATAAAACATAAAAGTCCATAAACATTGTGCTTATGGACTTTTTGAATAATCTTAAAAAGATTTTTGTGACCGGGCTGGGGCTCGAACCCAGGACCCTCTCCTTAAAAGGGAGATGCTCTACCAACTGAGCTACCAGGTCATTATTTCAGTACTAACGTTGTTGTTAGCGGGTGCAAATATAAAATGTTTTATTAATTAAACAATACTTTTTTTAAAGAAATTTTTGTTTTTTTGCACCACTAAAACGTATGTTTTTAATAATCAATTTATAACAAGAAAATGATTGTAGTTTTAATTGGATACATGGCTTCAGGAAAGTCGACTCTAGGTAGGATTTTGGCAAAAAAATTAAACTATGATTTTTTGGATCTAGATGATTATATAGAAGAAAAGGAGCAGTTATTAGTGAGCGATATATTTAAATCCAAAGGTGAAATATATTTTAGAAAGGTAGAGACATTATATTTAAAGATGCTTTTGGAAAACAACACTAAATTAGTTTTATCGCTAGGAGGAGGGACACCGTGCTACAGTGATAATATGAACTTTATTAGGAATACGGTCAAAGCAAAGAGTATTTATTTAAAAGCTTCCATACCTACTTTAGTATCTAGACTAAAAACAGAAAAGAGCAAGCGTCCGCTAATTGCCCATCTGGAAACAGACGAACTACTTACAGAATTTATAGGCAAACACCTTTTTGAGCGTTCTCAATTTTATAACTTATCAGAAGTTACTATAACTACCGATAATAAAACAGAAGAAGCTATTATTGAAGAGTTGGTGTTGAAGTTATTCTAAAACAGCTTCATAAGCTTTGCCCTCTAAAACCACATGCACATGTTCATGTAAGGAAGTAGATAAAGAAATGCCTTTAAAATCTGCTTTCACAGGATATTTTTTATGGTTTCTGTTTACCAAAACAGCTGTTTTAAATTGTTTTAGTGGCACATTTAAAAAATGCCTAACCCCATAAATTAAAGTAGTACCGGAATTTAAAACATCGTCGACAAGTACTAAAGACTTATTTTTATAATTATCTGTAGAAATAGAAGTCTTGATTTCTGCATGAGGATTTTTTTTATCCATAATCACTTTACAAAGTATAGGATTTATGTCGGATATTTTTTGAAGAACAGTTTTTAATTTTTTTGCAAATACATAACCATTCTTATCAATACCAGCAAGAATAACTTCTTTTTCATTGACATTGTTTTCATATATCTGAAAAGCAATACGTCTTATTTTATGATTGATTTCGTTATGATTAAGGATCACATTATTCTTAACAGCCATAATAATTGGTTCTAAAATTAAAGCATAAAATTACTCATTTTTATTTGTTTATTAGTGAAACTCTGTTTTGAAAAATTGCGAAGCAATGAATTCAAAACAGATAGTTGAACTAATCCCGCTTTTTCAGCGGGATCTTAAGTTTGATACCTCAATTTTGAAAAGTTGCGAAAGCAATACATTCAAAACAGATAGTTGAACCACGCCTTTGTCGTGGCAGGCTAATCCCGCTTTTTCAGCGGGATCTTTGGATTTAATACGATGAGGGTTGTCTCTTTTTTATTTTTTTGAATTTGGAATTTTCTTTTTTTTTGGAATTTAATACCTCGTGGCTTGCCCTGAGATAGTTTATTTTTTTTCAATAGTGATATTGAACATCCAATAATTAGCCATCTTTGTGATTAAAATTTTCATCTGTAAAATCATCAATATCCCTTCTGTCTTTTTTTGTGGGCCTACCAACCCCTTTTTTTCTATAATAATCTTTAGAATATTTTAAAAGTTCCTGAGCCTCGAATTGTTCTTTGGGCGTGGTGTCCGTTCTATAAATATCAACCAACTTAGCACCGACTCTACTTTCTGGAATATCATTTACAGTAAGTTTATAGTTTATTTGATTTTTTCTTAATTCAATAGTGTCTAGTGCATAAACTTCCCTACTGGGCTTAACAATTTCCTGGTTTACGCGTACCTGACCTTTTTTACAGGCAGTTGTGGCAAGCGTTCTTGTTTTATAATACCTAATACACCATAAATACTTATCAATTCGCATACAATTATTCTAAAAACTACGTTAATGTTCTTGTGCAAAATTATTTTAAAATTGTATCTTGCGCACCAAAAATAAGCAATAAAGAAACATTCAGAGTCTTAAAAATTTAATTTGAAGGCTCATTGATTAATTGAATGTGACATTTGTATTCGGCACAGTATAATAGGGGCCGTTCAAAATAGCAAATAAAAATAAATATGAAATTAAGAAAAATAGCTTTAATTACGTTATGTTCTGTTACGTGTTATTTATCCTGTAATAAAGATGATGATGGTGGACTCGTTACTGTTGAAATTAGGGATAGAGCTGAACAGCAGGTAAAAGATAAAGATTCATTGTTGGAATATTTAGCAACACATTATTATAATTCCAGCGAATTTGAAGCGATTGCAAATCCAACGATCGGTGATTTAAAAATCACAGAACTTGCTGAAGGAACAGATGTTCCCGATGGGAGTACGCTTCTTAATGCATCTACAAAGTTAGAGACATTGGAAGTGGATTTTGCAGATGTAAAATACGAGTATTATATACTAAAGCTAAAAGCAGGAGGAGGCACTGAATCACCAACATTTGCAGATAATGTCGTAGTGAAATATGAAGGTTTTACTTTAGATGACAAGGTTTTTGATAGTGCGGTAAACCCAGTAGGTTTTGACTTAATAGCATTAGTTCCTGGTTGGAGAAAAGTACTTCCTCAATTTAATGTAGCAGAAAGTTTTGTCGAAAATGGAGATGGCACTGTTAGTTTTATAGATCAAGGTATAGGCGTTATGTTTTTGCCTTCTGGCCTGGGGTATTTTTCGCAAGCTCAAGCTGGAATTCCAGCTTATGCACCAATTGCTTTTAAATTTGGATTGTTACAAATGTCACAAAACGACCATGATAATGATGGTATTCCTTCTTATTTAGAAGATTTGGATGGCGATGGAGAAGTCTTTGACGAAAATACCGATGGGGACTTTAGTCGTACAGGAAGCTTTATATACAATTATATAGACCCGGACGATGATGGAGATGGTATCTTAACTAAAGATGAAATTACCATAACCACAGAAAATAGGGACACTATCGAAGCAGTTAAAGCGATACCCTTAGAATCAAATCAAAAGCTTTCAAATTACATTGTAGAAGAGGAGAATGGAACCTTTACAGGTACAATTATAACGTTCACTGATTCTGATGGCGATGGCGAAGCAGACTATTTGGATGCAGAATAAAACAATCTAGTTTTAAAAAATAAAAAACCTCGCATTGGCGAGGTTTTTTTATATCAGTGTTTTTTAACAAAAGAACTTACAATATAATAGATAAACTCAATATCAATTGATCAGGTCTGGTGTCTAGCCTACTTGTATCCACATTGTTATTATTTAAAAAGGTGGCTTCATTTTTACTAAAGCCTCTTTCATAGCGTACATCTATCCCCACTTTGTTAAGATTAAATCCAATACCAAAATTAAGCCCAACGGAGAAATCATTTTTAATATTATCGATAGAAATACCATCAAATTCAGAATCTAAAATATATTGAAGCGAAGGGCCGCCAAATACACTAAAAGGGCCTAATATTCTTGTCCCAACCAATAAAGGGGCATCAATTTTTTTCATGTTAAACGCGTCGTCTGCATAATCACTTTTAGTAGCTGTATATACTAATTCTGGTTTAAAATAAAGTCTACTGTTTCCAATTTTCCCAAATAAGCCAATGTGGTATCCAATATTTCTATCGGGATTATCGGCATTCGTACTAATAGATTCAAAATACTTGCCATTAGCATTGTAATTTAATCCGGCTTTAACCCCCATACCAGTGACCATTTGACTCTGGGCCATTGTTGTAAATGGAACGATCAAAGCAATAGCCAAAATAAAGATTGGATTTTTACTCACGTCACTTTTATTTTTAAGGTGTTCGTGTAAGTTTTTTAAGCTTTTCATAATATTCGTTTTAAGATTTTGATTCATAATATCAAAAACGTTGCCAAAGACATATTATTTCTTTTTCAAGGATTATTATTATAGATTTATTTTTACTTCCATTTTCATTTCAATAAATTGGAGCCAATGAGCGACATTAATTTGATAGAATAAAACTAATTTAGAATTAAAAAAATATGTAGGTTTGCCAACTTATAATGATGTAGAGATGAAATTTGAATTAAAAGCTAAAGATGCCCAAAGTAAAGCAAGAGCGGGTAAAATAACCACAGATCATGGTATTATAGAAACGCCCATTTTCATGCCGGTTGGTACCGTTGCTACAGTAAAAGGGGTGCATCAACGCGAGCTAAAAGATGATATTAATCCTGACATTATTTTAGGCAATACGTACCATTTGTATTTGCGTCCTCAAACAGATATCATTGAAAAGGCAGGTGGACTCCATAGGTTTATGAATTGGGATAGAAATATCTTAACAGATTCTGGCGGATATCAAGTGTATTCTTTATCAGCAAATAGGAAAATTAAAGAAGAAGGCGTTAAGTTTAAATCTCATATAGATGGAAGTTACCATACTTTTACACCAGAAAATGTTATGGAGATTCAACGAAGTATAGGAGCAGATATTATAATGGCTTTTGACGAATGTACCCCATATCCCTGTGACTATAACTATGCAAAACGCTCTATGCACATGACGCATCGTTGGTTAGATAGATGTATTGATCACTTAGAAAAAACACCTTTAAAATACGGTTATGGCCAAGCGTTTTTCCCCATAGTACAAGGAAGTACCTATAAAGATTTGCGGATGCAATCTGCAGAATATATTGCAAATTCTGGTGCCGTTGGCAATGCCATAGGCGGATTGTCGGTTGGTGAGCCAGCTGAAGAAATGTATGCCATGACCGATGTGGTCTGTTCTATTTTACCAGAAGATAAACCACGTTATTTAATGGGGGTAGGGACACCAATCAATATTTTAGAAAATATTGCGTTAGGAGTAGACATGTTTGATTGTGTCATGCCAACGAGAAATGCTAGAAACGGTATGTTATTTACAGCCCATGGCACCATCAATATCAAAAACTTGAAATGGGCGGACGATTTTTCACCTATTGATGCTATGGGAATAACATTTGTCGATACCGAATATACTAAAGCTTATTTAAGACATTTGTTTACAGTTAATGAGCTGTTAGGTAAACAAATAGCAACCATACATAATTTAGGATTCTATTTATGGTTGGTTCGAGAAGCAAGAAAACATATATTAGCAGGAGATTTTAAAACATGGAAAGACAAAATGGTGAAGCAAATGGATAACCGGTTATAATATTTATGAAAATTCTTGACTGGTACATATTAAAACGTTATTTATTTACATTTTTAATGATGTTGCTTCTGTTTATTCCCATAGGGATTACAGTACACCTCGCTGAAAAGATTGGTAAAATATTGGAGAATGAAGTGCCTTTTGCAGAGGTCATGATTTATTTTTTAGACTTTACAATCTATTTTGCGCATTTACTTTTTCCGTTATTTTTATTCCTGTCGGTTATTTGGTTTACCTCTAAACTTGCGAATAATACAGAAGTTATTGCCTTTTTAAGTTCGGGTGTTTCATTTACACGTTTTTTAAGACCTTATATGATTGGAGCCTCTGTAGTTGCTATATTGGCGATTGTCCTGGGGCTATTTTTGGCACCCAAAGCAAGTGAAGGCTTTAATAATTTTAGCTATAAATATTTAAAAAAAGGTAAGAGCGCGGTAGATAACAAGAATGTATTTAGGCAAATAAATGATGATGAGATTATTTACGTGAGCAGTTTTGATGTTAAAAATAAAGAAGGGAGAGATTTTACATTAGAACATTTTGAAGGAAACGAACTTGTTACTAAAATTACAGCAAATAGAATAAAGTATATAGAAAAGGACACCATATACACATTAACCGATTATGTTAAAAGAGATATAGGTAAGGATAATGATAGCATAGAAAAAATCAAAAAAAAAGACACTCTTTTTTCTTTTCATGTAGATGATCTTATTCCAGTAATTTATGCCGCAGAAACTAAAATGTATGGTGATTTAAAACGCTTTATAGCAAAAGAAGAAGCCCGTGGATCTTCCAATGTAGGGCGATTTCAATTGGTTTTATACAGAAAATGGAGCTTGCCGGTCTCGGTATTCATTTTAACGATCATAGCAGTGGCAGTTTCGTCAATAAAAAGGCGGGGAGGTATGGGCGTTAATTTAGCCGTTGGTATTTGTATCGCTATGGTCTTTGTGTTTTTCGATAAAATTTTTGGTGTGATGGCAGAGCAATCTGATTTTCCACCACTAGTTGCAGTATGGTTTCCTAATATCATTTTTGGTATTTTAGCAGCTTATCTTTTGTACAATGCCAAACGCTAGAAGTGTAGAAATAATAATGTAAAAAATTAACGAACGTTTTTTTTTGCAGTTAAAAAGTAAAAAAAGTAGATACAACCATAACTAAATGGAGGCTTTTTAACGAAATTAGTGTACAAAAGAGCAGGTCAAAATGTATAGATTTTTTCATGATAAACCTCGATTAAATAATTATCTACACCTTCATTTTTTAGTTTTTATAGCTGGCTTTACTGCCATTCTTGGGGAGTTAATTACAATAAAAGCGATTCCTTTGGTTTGGTATAGAATGGTCATAGCGTCTATTTTAATGTTTATTTATATTAAAGCAGCCAAAGTTAAATTAAAGATCGCACTAAAATCTCTTTTTAGACTTTCGGTAGCAGGAATCATAATAGCCTTGCATTGGATTACCTTTTTTGGTGCTATAGAAGAATCTAATATATCCATAGCATTGGCCATGTTTTCAACAGGCGCCTTTTTTGCTTCTTTTATAGAACCTATAATTTACAAAAGAACCATTATTTGGTATGAAATTCTTTTTGGCGTTATAGTAATAATAGGCGTTTTTATAATTACACAAAGCGAAATAAAATACCTTACAGGTATCCTTTTAGGAATATCATCAGCTTTTTTTTCTTCATTATTTGCCGTTTTGAATGGCAAATTTTTAACACAACATACTGCAACAGTTATTTCGTTTTACGAATTTTTAAGCGGCGTATTGTTCATTTCTATCTATATTCTATTTTTTGGTGAAGGGTTTTCTTTAGACTTTTTCAATTTATACATATCCGATTTTGGGTACCTTTTTATATTAGCATCCATTTGTACTGCCTACGCTTTTATTGCATCCATTTATGTCATGAAACTTATTAGCCCTTATACAGTTGTATTAACTTATAATTTAGAACCTGTTTACGGTATCATTATGGCTATTATATTGTTTCCGGAAAAAGAGCAAATGAGTGTATCGTTCTATTATGGTGCTATAATGATTATAGCTACCGTAATTATAAATGGCATCTTAAAAAACACAAGAAAATTAAAAAGAAAGCATAGTTAACAGTTTAACCCGAACTATACACGGTTATTCTATTCCAAAGCCAAACTGCCTGCTACCTTTGGCGATGCTCTTAATTTTTATGCCTCAAAAGTGGGTAACAATTTATCCTTTAAAAATTACTGTGCTTCCCAAATCTATTGGCATTTTGACTTTTCATAACGAAAACCATGAATAGTTCGGGTTAAGAAAATTAAAGTTTTTATATTTGTACGCTAACCTTAAATTAATGGCTAAAATAAAATTCTTATGGAATATTTAGAATTTGAACTCCCTATAAAAGAACTGGAAGAACAACTACAAAAGTGTAGAGTGATTGGGGAAGAAAGTGAAGTAGACGTTACAGAAACTTGCTCTCAAATAGAAAAGAAACTAAAAGAGACCCAAAAAGATATTTATAAAAACCTATCACCGTGGCAACGCGTGCAATTATCCCGCCATCCAAATAGACCCTATACATTAGATCATATAAAAGCGATCTGTGGCGATTCATTTTTAGAATTACATGGAGACCGTAACATCAAAGACGATAAAGCAATGATTGGTGGTTTAGGGAAGATAGGCGACCAAAGTTTTATGTTTATTGGTCAGCAAAAAGGCTATAATACTAAAACCAGACAATATAGAAATTTCGGAATGGCAAACCCCGAGGGTTACCGTAAAGCATTACGGTTAATGAAGTCTGCCGAAAAATTCGGAATCCCTGTAGTCACTTTAATTGATACACCAGGTGCATATCCCGGTTTAGAGGCAGAAGAACGCGGGCAAGGAGAAGCTATAGCCAGAAATATTTTAGAAATGACACGCTTAAAAGTTCCTATAATCGCTATCGTGATTGGTGAGGGAGCTTCAGGCGGCGCCTTAGGGATTGGTGTTGGAGATAAAGTGTTGATGTTAGAAAATTCTTGGTATTCTGTAATATCACCAGAGAACTGTTCTTCAATTTTATGGCGTAGTTGGGAGTATAAAGAACAAGCAGCAAAAGCTTTAAAATTAACCGCTACAGATGCTAGGAAAATAAAAGTGGTCGATGGCGTCATTAAAGAACCACTTGGAGGCGCACATAGAGATCGTGAAAAAACATTTTTAGCAGTAAGTAACGCTATAGTAAAATCTTATGAGGCACTTAAAAACTTATCACCAACAGATTTAATATCCCAACGGATGGAAAAATATGCAAATATGGGAGTGTATAAAGGGTAAGCCTTTCAAAACCATAGCATCATAAAATCTGAAACTTATAGTTTTGGATTTTTTTATGCTTATTAACAATATTTTTAAGTTGTTAACAGTTAAATTGTTAATGACCTGTGAGCAATCCTAATTCAATTTTTGTTTTAAAACCTTTTCTTTTTAATTACTTTCGTATATATGAAACAACCTAATCAAATTCAAGGATATAAAGTAGATAAGAGTACTATTATTAATCTTGAAAAGGGGAAAATACCTCCTCAAGCACTTGATTTAGAGGAAGTTGTGCTCGGAGCGATGATGATTGATAAAAAGGGGGTTGATGAAGTTATAGATATTTTAAGCCCCGATGCATTTTATAAAGAAGCACATCAGCATATTTTTGAAGCTATTTTTCAGTTATTTGAAAACAGTGAGCCTATTGACTTATTAACCGTTTCAACACAGTTAAAGAAAAATTCCAAACTGGAATTGGTCGGAGGTGATTTTTATCTTATTTCTTTAACCCAAAAAGTGTCTTCTTCAGCGCATATAGAGTTCCATGCTCGTATTATTTTACAGAAATTTATTCAGCGTAGTTTAATAAAAATATCTAGCGAAATTATTGAAGATTCTTATGATGAAACTAAGGATGTTTTCGATTTATTGGATAAAGCTGAAGCAAAATTATACGAAGTTACCCAAGGAAATATTAAAAAATCGAGTGAAACAGCTCAAGATCTGGTCATTCAGGCTAAAAAGAAAATTGAAGAAATTTCAAATAAAGAAGGGCTTAGTGGTATTCCAACAGGATTTAATAAATTAGATAAACTAACCTCCGGTTGGCAGCCATCCGATTTAATTATTGTAGCGGCACGTCCAGGGATGGGTAAAACGGCCTTAACACTTTCTATGGCAAGAAATATAGCCGTAGATCAAAATATACCTGTAGCATTCTTTTCTTTAGAAATGGCATCAGTACAATTAATAACCCGTTTAATTTCTAGTGAAACTGGTTTGTCTTCCGAAAAATTACGTACAGGTAAATTAGAAAAACACGAATGGGAACAACTTAATGTAAAAGTAAAAGGATTAGAAAAAGCACCTCTTTTTATTGATGATACACCATCGCTATCCATTTTTGATTTAAGAGCCAAAGCACGTCGTTTATCATCACAACATGGTATTAAATTAATCATGATTGATTATTTACAGTTAATGACCGGAGGTAATAGCCATGGAGGAAACCGTGAACAAGAAATTTCCATGATTTCCAGAAACCTAAAAGCATTAGCTAAGGAATTAATGGTTCCGGTAATAGCCTTATCGCAATTATCACGTGCTGTTGAAACCCGTGGAGGGAGTAAGCGCCCCCTGTTATCAGATTTACGTGAATCTGGAGCCATTGAGCAAGATGCTGATATTGTATCATTTATTTACAGACCGGAATATTATAAAATTGATGAATGGGATGATGAGGAGCGTTCTCCAACAGAAGGTCAAGCAGAGTTTATTGTCGCAAAGCATAGAAATGGCGGTTTAGAAAATATACGCTTAAAGTTTATTGGTCACTTAGGGAAGTTCGATAATTTAGATGATTTTGACTCTCCTTTTGAGTTTCACTCTAAAATGAATGCAGCAGCTAACGATGATACATTTAAGACGGATAATTTTAAAGCAAGTCCAGATCAAGCTTTCGGGAGCTCATTTAATGATGATGACGATGATGTACCATTTTAATTAATAATCTGTCATGCCTCTTAGAAATCTACTTCTATTTTAAATGTTCAAGAAACAGAAACATAGATAAAAAGAAAAGGTGAAAGTGGATTGGAAGTCATTGATATTCATTTTGGGATTTACATTTGAAAAATATTGCTTGAACAAAATGTTAAATCATTTTAATCGGAATAAATTTTAAGTATCTTTCAACTTCAATAAGAGTTTCTGTTATTTCGAACCTGCCTCAATGGTAGACAGGGAAGGAACGACCAAGAATTCTCATAAAGTTTCGCTTCAAATTGAAAAAGTTATTTATAAGTTTACTCTTTATATTAATTGGTATTAATACCTATGCATCCTATATTCTTATACCTATGGATGCAGAAAGTCAAAAGAACCATCTAAAAGCTTATGGCATTACCTATTGGACACTCAGTAAGGAATTAAAAGTAAAATGGCTTTTAAATTATAGAGGCGGTTCTTTTTTATTACCAGACACAGAAGATATTCAGCGAGAATGCCAGATTCGAGGTATTTCTTTCGAAGTCATTTCTAATTCTAAAGTAGAAAGTATCTTAGAGGAAATAAGCAGTCCAAGTAAAAATATGGAAGCAGTAATTTTAGAAAAAGCCCCTAAAATTGCAGTATATACACCCAAAGGTAAGTTGCCTTGGGATGATGCCGTAACTATGGTACTACAATATGCTGAAATTCCTTATGAAACTGTTTATGATGAAGAAGTATTAAATGATGGTCTGTTACTGTTCGATTGGTTGCACTTGCACCATGAGGATTTTACGGGACAATATGGTAAATTTTATGGTGCTTATAGAGCGACTCCCTGGTATATTCAAGAAAAAAAAGATGCAGAAGCATTGGCAGCAAAGCTAGGTTATAATAAAGTATCCCAAGAAAAATCAGATGTTGCCCTAAAGATTAGGGATTATGTTATTGGTGGCGGCTTTATGTTTGCGATGTGTAGTGCCACAGATAGTTTTGATATTGCTTTATCTGCAGAAGGTGTCGATATTTGCGAACCCATGTTTGATGGTGATGGTAGCGATCCTGCTTATCAAAATAAAATCGATTATAATAAAACCTTTGCGTTTACTAATTATACACTAGAACGAAGTCCAACCGTATATGAGTTTTCTTCAATAGATATGACAAACAAGCGCAGAGTACCGCAAACAACCGATTATTTTTCCTTAATGGAATTTTCAGCAAAATGGGACCCTATCCCTACCATGTTGTGCCAAAATCATACAGCTTTGCTGAAAGGCTTTATGGGGCAGACAACCTCTTTTACAAGAGATGAAATAAAATCGAATGTATTAGTTCTGGGGGAAACAAAATTGAATGGAGAAGCGAAATACATACACGGTATAAAAGGAAAAGGTTTCTTTACTTTTTATGGCGGCCATGACCCGGAAGATTATCAGCATAGAGTAGGGGATGCCAAAACAGAATTGGATTTACATCCTACATCCCCAGGGTATAGGCTTATTTTAAACAATGTCCTATTTCCAGCCGCTAGGAAAAAGAAACAGAAAACATAGTAAAATATAAATTATTCAACAACTTCAGTTGTTCTTTGGAACGTGTATACAAAGCCATCTGCTCCACTACCTTCAGATAAATCATTTTGATCTATTACTAGTTGATTAGATGTGGTTTCAAAACCACCAAATTCATTCGTACTAATATTAATATAAGTTTTGTTGTTCTTTTCTGTTACAGAATACGCATAAGTTCCAGAATCCAGGGCATCCTGCTTAGTGTCATCGGTATTATTGTTTACGATTGTAAGTTTTAGGTTTACTTCATCAAAAGTCCAAATAACGGTTTTTAAGGGAAATGTATCATTAACACCAGCTATACCACCAGTGGTTTTAATTAAATTCCAATGGGTGATAATAACTTGTGGGGTGTTATTATCATCTGTAGAGCATCCTGTTAATAATAATAGACCAAATATAACAGTCAGAAAATACTTTTTCATGCATTTTAAATTATAGGATTCATTTATATATATAGACGAAAAAAGACTAAAATGGTTGCGTTATAATTTTAATAAAAGTATGATAATATATAATTTGGTAATAGCTAAGCGTAAAAATTATTTAATATGAAGTTTTTTCAAAAGGAAATAAAATTGCAAGCCCATTCAAGAGGTTTTCATTTAATTACAACTAACATTTTAGATGCTATTCCAGATATAAGGCAGATAAATATTGGGCAAATACAAGTATTTATTAAGCATACGTCTGCCAGTTTGACTATAAATGAAAATGCGGACACTACAGTAAGAACCGATTTTGAATCCCACTTTAATGTTATGGTTCCAGAAAATGCACCTTATTATAGGCACACCTATGAAGGACCAGACGATATGCCTGCCCATATAAAGGCATCATTGTTAGGGGCATCAGTGCATGTGCCTATTACAAATGGAGCATTAAATTTAGGAATCTGGCAAGGCATTTATTTGTGCGAACATAGAAATCATGGAGGTTCGAGAACAGTTGTTATTACGGCTTTTGGGATTTAAACAAATAACTAATTCAAGGAGGGGCAAAAACGGATCAAGAACAAAAGTTGTGTGCGATATGAAATCATTTATAACGAGCCATGACCAAGTGCATAATAACCACTTCACGGTAAATCCAGATGGCCCAAGTATACCTAGCGTACCATAAAATAAAACGCCTCTTTCTTCCAGTTTTAAGCTTAAAATTGAAATTCTTCTCCTCTTTTTTAAATTTAAGAAGAGCCCCCAGCTGGATCAACATATGGGGGTAATATTAAAAACTGTACCTGAAAATACAAATCGGACTTGCTCCTCACTTTTGAAAAGGGAGGATAATTTCGACTTTGTCGAAATTTAGGAGGGTTAAACCTGGATAGGTCTATGGCAGGCCTTCTTTTCAGATCGACTAAAACTTTTACCTAAACAGAACTTTTGTGCATGATCCGGCAAAACGTTATACCAATTATTATTTAAAATGAGCTATAAATAATTTGAATTATATTTTGATCAGATAAGATAGAAAATTCAATCATAGCCTTAGTTATGTTTTTATACCAGTCAAGCTGAGCACATGTTTAATATTGAAATATGAGCAAAATAGAAATCGAAGATTCATGAATTCCTATTTATCAAATTAGATCTGTGAACTAAACAAATTATATGGGTTGTTTTGAGTCATAATTGGTATTACTTGTTCTTTAGCCATTTGGAGGTTGAGAAAAACAAAAAAATCCGATTCAATTAAGAACCGGATTTTTTATTAAGCGAATAATATGTTTTACAATAGGCGAAAACGCCTTATTTTACTTTCTCTATAACAGCTTTAAAAGCCTCAGGGTTATTCATAGCTAAATCTGCTAAAACCTTACGGTTTAATTCAATATCATTAGCTTTTAATTTCCCCATAAATTGAGAATAAGATAACCCATGTTCTCTGGCTCCTGCGTTTATACGCGTAATCCATAAAGCACGGAATGTTCTCTTTTTGTTTCTACGGTCTCTGTACGAGTATTGCATCGCTTTGTCGACCGCATTTTTTGCTACTGTCCAAACGTTTTTACGTCTTCCAAAGTAACCTTTTGCTTGTTTTAGTACCTTTTTTCTTCTGGCTCTTTTTGCTACAGAATTTACTGATCTTGGCATAATTTTAATTGTTTTTTGTAGTAGGCGTCCCGAACTTGTTTCGAGAACTTTTTTATTTTTTTAATCGTAAATCATAAATCTACAATCGTTAATCAATAAGCCTAACTCCAGGGTTTATAATTTATTTAATAACCGATTAAAACCATGTTACTTTAAACGTAACATGGTTTTAATGTTGTCCTCGTCTGCCTTATGTACTAATGTATCATGAGTTAGAGCAAGTTTACGCTTTTTAGACTTCTTTGTTAAGATGTGACTTTTAAAAGCGTGTTTTCTTTTAATCTTTCCAGTACCCGTTAACTTAAAACGTTTTTTGGCACTAGATTTTGTTTTCATTTTAGGCATTTTCTTTTCCTAGTTTTAATTATCTCGCTTAATTACTTTAGAGCTGAACTTGTTTCAGCATCTTTATCTTTTTTATTAATTCTTAATATTGCTGCTTACAGACCGCTAGACGGGTTCGAAGCATTATTTTTTTGGAGCAATAAACATGGTCATACGCTTACCTTCTAAACGTGGCATCTGCTCAACTTTACCAAGTTCTTCTAAATCTTGCGCTAAACGTAGTAATAAAATCTGACCTTGTTCTTTAAATATAATAGATCGTCCTTTAAAAAATACAAAAGCTTTAAGCTTAGCACCTTCTTTTAAGAACTTTTCTGCATGCTTCTTTTTAAATTCATAATCATGATCATCTGTTTGAGGACCAAAACGAATTTCTTTAATGATAACTTTGGTAGCTTTAGATTTTAAAGCCTTATCACGTTTCTTTTGTTCATAAAGAAACTTTTTATAATCCATAACCTTACAAACAGGAGGATCAGCTTTTGGGGAAATCTCTACAAGATCCAATCCTTGCTCATCAGCTATTTTTAAAGCATCTCTGGTAGAGTATACACCAATTTCAACGTTATCTCCAACAAGACGTACGTTATGTGCTGTAATTTTTGAGTTTATTTTATGTTTATCCTCTTGTATAACCCTTCTATTGGGTTGATTTCTTCTTCGAATTGCTATGACGTTATGGTTTTAAATTAAACTTTATTTTTATTATTTTTAGAACGATTTTAACGTTTTATTTATTTCTTCTTTTATAATTTCGGAGAATTTTTCAATGGAAATCATTCCTAAATCTTCTCCACCATGCTTACGCACAGTTATTTTGTTTTCTTTCTCTTCTTGCTCTCCTATGATAATCATATACGGGTGTTTTTGCATTTCAGATTCCCGAATCTTCTTTCCAATAGTCTCATTTCTATGATCTACAAGGGCGCGAATTTCGTCATTTTCTAGCAAATTTAAAACTTTTTCCGAGTATTTTTCATATTTCTCGCTAATTGATAATATTACAGCCTGTGTTGGCATTAACCAAAGCGGAAAATTACCAGCCGTATGTTCTAACAAAATAGCGATAAAACGTTCTATACTCCCAAAAGGAGCTCGGTGTATCATTATAGGTCTATGTAGCTCATTATCACTGCCTTTATAAGTAAGGTCAAAACGTTCGGGTAAATTATAATCTACCTGGATAGTTCCAAGCTGCCAGCGTCTTCCTAAAGCATCTTTCACCATGAAGTCCAATTTAGGACCATAAAAGGCTGCTTCGCCTTCTTCAATAACATAGTCTAAACCTTTATCTGAAGCAGCATTTATAATAGCACGTTCTGCTTTTTCCCAATTTTCAACATCCCCAATATATTTGTCGGGGTTTTCAGGATCCCTTACAGAAACTTGGGCAGTAAAGTTTTCAAACCCTAAAGCATCAAATACATAAAGCACTAAATCGATAACATCTTTAAACTCTTTGTCTAATTGATCTGGTGTACAAAATAAATGGGCATCATCTTGTGTAAAACCTCTAACCCTTGTTAAACCATGTAGTTCACCACTTTGCTCATATCTATATACGGTGCCAAATTCAGCGTAACGCTTGGGCAGGTCCTTATAGCTCCATTGAGCACTATTATATATTTCACAGTGGTGTGGACAGTTCATGGGTTTTAATAAAAACTCCTCATCTTCTTTTGGTGTATGTATTGGTTGAAAACTATCTTCACCATACTTTGCATAATGACCAGAAGTAACATATAGCTCTTTTTGTCCTATATGTGGTGTAACAACCATTTCATAACCGGCTTTTTTTTGTGCGGTTTTTAAAAAGTTTTCCAAACGTTCACGTAAAGCAGCACCTTTTGGCAGCCATAAAGGTAAGCCTTGTCCAACTTTTCTCGAAAATGTAAACAGTTCTAATTCTTTACCTAGTTTTCTATGATCACGTTTTTTAGCCTCTTCTAATAATTCTAAATATTCAGTAAGTTCTTTTTGCTTTGGAAATGAAATTCCATAAACACGTACTAATTGCGGATTATTCTCATCACCTCTCCAATAGGCCCCGGCAACCGATAAGATTTTTACAGCTTTGATAATGCCGGTATTAGGAATGTGACCTCCGCGACATAGATCTGTAAAAGAGGAATGATCACAGAAGGTAATGGTGCCATCCTCCAAGTTTTCGATCAATTCAGTTTTAAATTCATTATCACTATATAAAGATAGAGCTTCGGCTTTTGTAGCGGAACGCATTTTAAAATCATGTTTCCCACGTGCAATCTCCAACATTTTAGTCTCAATAGCTTTAAAGTCTTTTTCAGAAATGGTATGTTCTCCAAAATCGACATCATAATAAAACCCATTTTCAATCGCAGGACCAATCGTAAGTTTTGCACCAGGGTATAATTCCTCAATAGCCTGTGCCAATACATGCGCAGAAGAGTGCCAAAAAGCAGTTTTGCCTTCATCATTATTCCATGTGTATAAAACTAAAGACCCATCAGTGGTTAAAGGGGTAACGGTTTCAACAGTTGTACCATTAAAACTTGCCGAAATCACATTTCTGGCAAATCCTTCACTGATGCTTTTAGCAACATCCATAGGTGTCACGTTTTTTTCAAACTGCTTGACACTTCCGTCGGGTAATGTTATATCTATCATAAAATAATTTAAAATCAGAATGCAAAGATAATAGTATAAACAAATCCACACAATATATATATATGTAATAATTTTATATGTAATTAATTTGGGGCATTTCCACATTCATGATGTAGTTGAACCATTCATTATAGCTGTTTGTTGACAGGCGGCTCTTTTTATGTTAAGCTAGTTTTAGCGCTTTCTTTTAAACATAGTACTATAATATTATGAGCGATCAAATGAGTTTGATATTTGGGATCCTTAAAATAAGAGAAAAAGAGCAGAAGAGTTATGAAAGAAAGTAGTCATAATAATAAGGACAGTCGTATAGAGAACGACAAGGAGGATCTGGGTGTCGTTCAAAGTAAAAAAACAAAAAAAATACATGCCCTAACCTCTTAATTTTCAGGGTCTAAAAAACGGACCAAAAAGAATCTTGAAAAAAGGCTAGGAAATGTCGCAACGAGTAGTATCTTTGCACCCGCTTAGCAGAGAGGATCGGACAGATCGGGATGTTGGCGAAGTTCATATAGATACGGGGATCCGAACGGGAAGAGAGTTCAGGAAATTTTTTCAAAAAAAAGATCAGGGAGGCATTGCGGGAACAAAAAAGGTTGTATGTTTGCAGCCGCCAAAACGGACAGCGTTCCGGGGGTAAAAGTTCATGCGGCCCCATGGTTTTAAGGTACAGAAAAAGGATCTGAATTTTTTTTTCAAAAAAGATCAAGAAAGTATTGCGGGAACGAAAAAAGGGTTTTATATTTGCACCCGCTAAACGAGGAAACGAGATTAGAGAAGACAAGAAAGAGTTCATAGACATATTGAATTGACAGCGTAAGGCCCCTGCCGGAAACGGCAGGGGCCGGACAAAAGAGAATAGACCATTTTGAGCATTAGAAATTCCTATTGGTCGTTAAGAGCTGCCCCCTA
>NZ_JAQZAT010000019.1 GCF_028736925.1 Flavivirga sp. 57AJ16
CCCGATCGGTAGGGCCGTCCCTTTTCCAGGGCCACCTCGGAACCGTCCGCCAACGTCAGGGTCGCCCTGTCGGTGCCCGTACTTATATGGTTGTCCGCAACAATGGTGCCTACCGTCGGTGCTCCGTTTCTGTCCAGAAGGAACGTGGCGCCGAGCAGGATGGCCACGGAGGCAGCTACCGCAATGTACCGGCGGTCCCTGTTCTTCCTGGCGCGCCTTTCCCTGGCCCTGGCCATGATCGTATTCCGGATCTTCTGCTTGTCCAGTCCATCCATGAGCCGTGAGCGTTCTTCCCTTTTGCCCTTATCGGTTATATTGAGGAGTATGCGCTTTTTATCGTCTTCGGTAAACATATTAAATTCCTCTATATCAATGGGGTCTCCGCCCTTCAACAGCGAGGCGGCGATCTTCTCCGAAAGTAATTTGATCTTATCTAAACGGTCCATGGGCTAAGATATAGCGGTTGTATATTACTATAACGTAAGGGGAGGGAAAGGGAGGGGGTAAAAGTTTGGGGAATCTTATTTTGTCCTTAAGTGCCCCAGGGCCTTCCTCAGCTTTTTATAGGCGGTCTTCTTGTACTCCTTGACCGTATGGACGGATATGCCCATTTTTTCGGCTATTTCCCTGTTGGGGCAATCCTCCATGCTCAGCCTGATGGCCTCGGCACATCTGTCGGGGAGCGACCTTATTGCTTTTTCGATAATACCGGAGGTTTTTATTGTAGTAACTTCCGATAAGAAGTATACTTCGCTTTGTAGGACTTCCAGATCCTGCGGGGTACGGGCCTTGACGTCCCTGGCATACTTGCTCCTCAGTACATCGAGGGACCTGTTCCTGACCGCCGTATAGAAGAAGCCCTCGACCTTGTCCTTATCGGGAAAGGCGGTCCTCTCCGCCAATACCTTCGTAAAGACGTCCTGGACGATGTCCTCGGAAAGCCCCAGGTCGCTGACGTACCTATGGGCAAAAAGGCAGAGCGGGCCACATAGGCGCTCGAAAATGTCCTCGAACTCGTTCTGGGTCAGCCTGTATTTCCTGTCCTGGCGCATTTGTCTGTATAGGGTTTTTGGGCGCGCGTCCTTTTTGAGCGGAACGCACGCGGTACTGTCCTTAGGGGGAACGGATACTTCTTTCTTCCGGGGACCGCGGGTGCCACGGACGGTCTTTCCAAAAGGGCTGCAGGGGGTACGGGACCAAAGGGCCGTGCTCCAATGGTGATCGCCAATCTGGGGCCGGGGCCCGTCAGCAGTCCAAATTATCTTACAAGTTTAAACAAAAATAAACAGGTAAAAAAATTATATTTTTATGGGCCCGGCGATTATTTTGGACAAGAGGGCCTTGGTACACCTATGGCCAGGGTCGTTTGAACAAACGTAAAAAACTGTAATTGACCGAGTTATATGCACAGGCAAGGCAAGGGTCGCCTTCGATGGACCAATGCCCGTTTTAATGGGCCCTGCATGAAATATTTAGGGGCCGTGGGGCTGCAATTTTTTTTAATTTTGCCTATCTTTATGGTGTAAAATCAATATTACAAACCTTAAAAATTTTGCTCGTGCCAAACCCCAAAATGAATGTCTCTTTACTGCACTATTCTTCATATTCGAAGCCATTCACTTTCTTAAAAAACAAATAGTATGGAGGATATGATTTTTTACGATAGACTGCAATTTGCATTTACTATCACTTTCCACTATATATTTCCACAGTTGACCATGGGCCTATCGCTAATAATAGTCTATTTCAAAGGAAAATATTTAATAAAAAAAGTCGAAAGATATAATGATATTGCAAAGTTCTTGATGAGGATATTTGCTGTTAATTTCACCATGGGGGTTATTACCGGGATTCCCATGGAGTTTCAATTTGGAACCAATTGGGCCAAATTCTCGGAACTTACAGGAAGTATTATAGGTCAGACCTTAGCCATGGAAGGCCTGTTTTCCTTCTTCCTGGAATCCTCTTTCCTGGCTCTTTTTATTTTTGGAGAGAAACTCATGGGACAAAAATTACACTTTTTAACTGGTTTTTTAGTTTTTCTGGGGTCTTGGGGAAGTGGTTGGTTTATATTGGCTACCAATGCCTGGATGCAACATCCTGTGGGTTATGAAATATTGGATAACGGCAAATTTGTTCTAGAAAATTTTTCTTCCCTTTTTAGTAACCCCTGGCTGCTTCCCGCTTTTTTACATAATCAGTTTGCTTCTGTTGTAACGTCTTCTTTTGTTGTAGCTAGCATAGGGGCTTTTTATATCTTAAGGAACAAAAATTTAGAATATGGCAAACTGCTTTTAAAAACGGGTGTTGTTTTTGGATTGGTATCAAGCATCCTTTTGGCTTTCCCAACTGGGGATTGGAATGCTAAAAACGTAGCCAAATACCAACCGGCATCATTTGCTGCCATGGAAGGTATTTTTGAAACGGAGGAAGCAGGAGCTGAAATTATTCTAATTGGCCAACCCAATATGGTTGAAAAAAAATTGGATAATAAAATTGCCGTGCCAAATATATTAAGCTTTTTAACCTACCAAAAATGGGACAAGCAAATTCCTGGAATGGACAAATTTAGCCCGGAAGAACTCCCCGACAATATCCCGGCGCTTTATTACTCGTATCATATCATGGTAGGTTTAGGTACTATTTTTATTGGTATTATGGGCTTGGCAGGATTCTTTTTATGGCGAAGAAAACTTTTCGACATGAAGCCTTTACTTTGGTTCATCATGTTTTTAGTGCCTTTTCCGTATATCGCCAATATAACAGGGTGGTATGTTGCAGAGTTGGGCAGGCAGCCCTATTTAGTTTATGGCCTACTAAAAACGAGCGAAGGGATCTCCCCTACCGTTTCTTCGGGAAATACCTTATTTACACTATTGGGTTTTGTCGCTATATATCTATTACTGGGTCTATTATTTTTAATATTGGTCGGTAAAACGATTCATCAAGGCCCTAAACACCAAACACATTAAATTATGGAAATATTTTGGTTTATCATCATCGCTATTGTATTAATTGTATTTTTTGTGTTGGATGGTTACGACTTTGGAGCTGGCATCATTCATTTATTTTATGCTAAAACAGAAAAGGACAAAGAGGTTATTGTTAAGTCTGCCGGATTGTTCTGGGACTCCAATGAAGTTTGGCTGGTCGCTGCTGGAGGGATGCTCTTTATGGCTTTCCCAACATTTTACGCCTCTGTTTTTAGTGGTTTTTATCTGCCTTTAATGATTGTTTTATGGTTAGTTATATTTAGGGCCATAGGATTGGAACTTAGAGGCCAGTTTGATTATGAAATGTGGAAAGATATTTGGGACAAGGCTTTTGGGGTTTCGAGTTTCCTATTAGCATTGTTTTTTGGTATTGCTTTGGGCAATATGGTAAGGGGCGTTAATTTAGGAGGTGTCGAGAACGGTCTGTCTACATATGAAGCGCATTATTTTTTCCTGCCATTATGGAGCTCTAATTTTAGTCCTTTAAACGAGTCCCCAGGTGTGATCGATTGGTTTACGATTATTATAGGTTTAATTACGTTGGTTACTTTAGCCATCCACGGTGCCAATTGGATTATTTTAAAAACTAACGCCTCTATAAACAATCAGCTTAAAACGGTTATTTTAAGATTAAATATAGCCCTATCGATATTAACGGTATTTTCTTTAATGGTCTGGCAAACAATCAATCCGAATTCTTTAGATAATTTTATGGAGAGCCCTTATCTAATCATATTTCCTATCATTTATATTTCTGGGCTAATGGGCTTGTTTTTTATCAAAAAATTAAAAAAAGACATTTATGGTTTTGTATGCTCCACCTTGCTGATACTTGGGGGAATCTCTTCTTCCTTGGCATCTATATTTCCGGCCATGCTGCCTTCAAACAACACGGTAAATGAATCGTTAACCATTTACAATACCGCTGCGCCCGAATATGGATTGTCCGTGGCCCTTAATTGGGGCATTATTGGCTTTATTCTTCTGTTTATATATGTGATTATTCAGAAAAGACTCATGGGAGGAAAAATCGATACTATGGACTATGGTCATTAATACATATGCTTATGACAGATACTTTAATATCCCTAATAAGTATTTTAACTGGGATTATTGGGGGCCATATTACAGGCTCTATTTTTAAGGTATATTCATTAGGAACTATAGGCAATACCATCGCCGGTGTTTTTGGCTGTATCTTCTTAATTAAATTTTTAGGCGGGTTGGGCTTTGGTCCCAAATCGATCGTTCAATCTGGAAATGTTCATTTGGGTCTGCTTGTTCTAAATCTTTTTGTGTCTTTTATGGGTGGTGCTATGGCAGTGATTTTAATCCAGAAATTAAAAACCAGGATGAAACGTTAAGTTTTTATAAACTACTTTTAGGACAAAGCTATGAGGTAGTAAATTCCGAAAAAAGAAAAATGAAGCAATCCGAGCATTTTAGGTTTTCCATCTTTCTCTCTTCCTTTATAATAAGCCTTAATTTCTGGGTCGTTGTTTAAAGCAGCCATGGCCTACAAGTGTAATTGTTTTTTAAGGGCTCTATAATAACTTCATTCTCAAATAAATAAATATTTTATTAAAAAAAAACATAAAATATTATTCTATTTAGAATCATTCTTAATAAATTTGCGGATAATACACTTATTATTCTTATTTAGAATAGATAAGAACGCTATTTTTTAGTACAAGAAAAGAATAACTATAAATGAACAATTAATCCCTGATCATTCTCACTTTGCTATGGCCTTTTTCTTTTGCTCAAACTGGAACTGTAAGAGGAATTATTATAGACAACACACAAATACTTAAGTTGGGGGATGATTAAAAATATGATATGATAACAAGCAGTATATTATTCATTTTTGTTGGAAGTTTTTTTCTGTACAATGCATCAGAAAAAGTAGCAGCAAACGATGGCTTAAGAATTCAAAAAAGGATGCGCTCTAAACCTAAAATTTCAAAAGTCCTAGGGCTAGTATCATACATTTTGGCATTAATAATGGCTATAATATCTTTTGGTACCACTTCTGGAATATTGTTTTGGCTGTTATCATTGGTTTTAATTTTAGGGCTCACCGTGATAATGTCCCCTTTAAAGAAAGGACTTTATAAGCCTGTTTCTGTTTTGCTTTTCACCTTATTAATATTCGAATTATTTTTTTAAACTATGCCGGCAAATCTTAAATATTTAAATAAATCACCATGGCAACAATTCGCTAAAATCTCTGCAGGTATTTTAGGCGGTTATATTATTACTGCGCTTTTCCATATGTCCTTAGCACTTTGGTTGCCAAATCCACAAGGTATTTTAATTAGCTTTATATTCACTTTTTTTATTGTTTGGTGCACTTTACTAACGATTCCTTTTTTATTTAATAATGGCTGGAAAGCTTGGCTGCTTTATATGGGTATTATAGCTATCCTTTTGGGGGTCTACATTTTAGGAAATCAACACAACCCCTTTATATAATGAGCAAAAGAAATTATAATGTGTTCTTTAATACACATACTGTTAGTGGTATCGTAATTAGCGTCGCCCTATATATAATCTTTTTTGCGGGGGCTTTTGCTTTATTTAAAGATGAAATAGCCATTTGGGAAGATGGCAGCCCCATCCACCATATTGAAAGAAAGGATATTAATTTCGACCATATTTTAAAAAAGCTAGACCATAAACATAAATTAACAGGAAGGGATCTCCAATTATATTTATATAAAAAAAACGATAAGATCAGCATTTCTATAAGTGCCAGTAAAGACACCTTGGCCTCCGAAAAAGCAAAGCAAGGCCACTTTTTTTATGCTGATATAAATACGGTTGATACAAAAACATATTCAGAACAATATTCCTTAGGGGAGTTTTTATATCGTCTACACTTTTTTGCGCAATGGCCTAGATTCGGGATATATCTTTCGGGTTTTGTTGCCTTATTTTTCTTATTCGCTATCGTAACAGGTGTTATTGTCCATTGGAAAAAAATCATCCCTAACTTTTATACTTTCAATCCGCGAATAGCTTTAAAAAGGGTTTGGACTGATGCGCACACGGCTCTTGGAATTATCGGGCTTCCTTTTCAATTCATTTTTGCCGTCACAGGTGCCTATTTTTGTTTAAGTGTCTTAATATTGATTCCTGCCAATGCTTTATACAATAACAACCAAGCTAAATTAATGGAGGTCTTGCGTCCAGAAAGTCAAAACTATGAATGGATAGCTACAAGCCAAAAAGAGATTCCCAGTTTTAATGAATTTGCAAAAAAAGCAGCAATGCAATGGGATAACTTTCACTTAACAAGAGCGTATATTAAAAATTACGGGGGCTCCAATATGAAATATATCATAATTGGCGAGCTTCAAGCTAGTGAGCGTTTTATAAGTACTGGCCGTATTATATTTGATGCTTACGCAGGAAATATATTGGAAAAAAAATCACCTCATGAAGGTGTTTATACAGAAGATGTACAACATGTTATAAGACGTTTGCACTTCGCAGATTTTGGTGGCTTGCCTTTAAGAATCGTTTATTTTATTTTAGCACTCATTACCTGTTTTGTCATTATTACCGGTGTTTTAATCTGGATCGAAGCGCGTAACAAAAAAAGTATGACCATTAACCAAAGGCTATATACAGCTAAAGTTGGTCATATCTATTTAGCGATTTGTTTATCCATACTTCCAGTAACAGCATTGGCATTTTTATTTGTAAAACTTTCTAACGGTTATTTTGAAGATAAACAAACAGCCATATATTGGTTTTATTTCATATCATGGCTGTTTGCTATTCTATTTTTCAGATTTAAAAGGGACAATTACTTTACGAATAAATACTGTTTGTTATTTGGAGCCATTTTAGGTTATTTAATCCCTCTTACTAATGGGTTTATATCTGGTAATTGGTTTTGGGCAACCCTTGCACAACATCAATTTGATATTTTATTAATTGATGTTTTATGGATGCTCATTGCTTCCTGCTCCCTACTCTTCTATTTTAAAATTCAACCAAAAAATAAAATGCAAAGTGCTTTTAACAAAAATCCCATAGATTATAAAAATATTAAAGCCCTAAAAGCAGCAGAAGCTAAAGCGATAAGTAAAAAAAACGCGTTTAAAGATCCCAGAGCAAGCCTTGGAACCTGAAAATAGACTCCAGGGTCGAGGGATATTAAACCTGAGCCCCGATAAATACTAAAACATTTACCCTGAACTCATTTCAGTAAGTTCGGTACAGATAAGTTTTGCACATAAAGTAGAATGTCCCTACCATGACAAAAGCATGGACTAATAAAAGCCATCTACTTCATACAGAAAATAAACCACTATGGATTGGAAATCCATAGTTTTTAAACAAGCATGAAATTCTATTTTTGGTATAGTGTCATCCCGACGGAGCAAAGCGACGAGGAATCTCATAATTTTAATTTTATGATGTGATTCCTCTGCATTCGAAATGACAAAATACTCTTAAAATTTTATAGAAACTAAAGTAACTGCAATGAAATTGCAGGGTTTTAACCTTTAATACCAATTTGAATATAAATATGATCACTTTTTATGCTTCCCCTTCAGAAATCACTGTACAACACCGAATAACCGAGCACGTATTCAATCGTTTTGGAATAGATGCTAACAATACCTGCCAAATTATTGAAAACACGGCATTAACAGAGATAAACCCCGATTTTTTAGTTGCTATCCTAAATGTATTTTGTAATTATGAAGACGTTGACATTAATTTATTTTCAAAATATCCGGTTCCTGTCGTTGTAGACTACTTAGTACGTTCTCATAAGTATTATATGGAAAAGATATTACCGGAAATTGGGCAAAGTATTGCTATTTTACTTAGTAATTACCCTAAATCGCACCCACTACTGGAAAATTTATATAAATTTTATTTTAAATATAAGGTTGATTTACAAGAACATTTTAACGAAGAAGAAGATACATTGTTTTTGTATGCAAATAGTCTATACAAAGCTAGATTCTTTAAAAAAGAGATTTCTTTTTTTATAGAATTTTTACAGAAAAACTCTATTGATGATTTTGTAGAGACACATTCCGACACCGTTGAAAACCTATCAAATATAATAAACGTTCTTTTGCAATACGAACCACCAAAAACCAATAGATCTTCTTTTAGAATACTGCTTGAAAAATTAAAGAACTTTGAATATGACTTAAATATTCACGCATTTATTGAAGATAGAGTATTAATAACGAAACTCTATAATTTAGAGAAAAATATAAAGCTAGAAGTTAATAATTAAGCACAAAAAAGCATTAAATTAAATAGCCCTGAATATAAAAATTCAGGGCTATTTTGTAAATTATAGAGGAAAAAGACAACCAACTGTCCCTATAAAATACAGTATGTTACACAATGCCAAATAAACTCATAATCTTCTCCCTTATATTTACCGGGCACTTCTTCTTTAGTTGTTGTTTCTATTATATATTTTGTTTCCCATGGTAATTTAAAAGATACCAAGCCATTATCGTCCGTTTCTAAAGTTTTAGACCACAAATCGGACACATAAATCTTCACTTCGTTTTTTGCTAATGGCTTATTTTTATATAATACCTGAAGCTTTATTTCTTTTTTGTTTTCTGAAACGTCTTTCAAGGTTATTCCTTTACTGTTCAAAACTCTTGTTTGGCCTCCAGCATTCCCAACATTTACTTTAGCTACTGCATGGTAATGTGTTTTAAAAATACCAAAGTCGTATTGTGTATAATCAATAACATCGATTTTATCATTATTCAAAATAATAGTATAAGTTCCTTTTGAATCGGGCGTGAAAGTACCTAAATAGTAATTTTCTGTTGGGGTGACTTTTATCTGTGTTTTATTACCGGCTGCATCGACTACCCAAAGTTTAAAATCTTTTACTTTTGGAAATGCTTCTCCTTTTACTTCTTCAATAACTCCATAAGTATACTCTCCATAATATACCTTTACTTCTTGTTCTTTACCAATGGTCCCATTAGGATTGGTTTCTATCCATAAATAATGCGCAAAAGTTTGTGTTGTTGCGAATACGATGAATGCGATTGTTAAAATTGATTTTTTCATTTTTTCTTTGTTTTAAATTGTAAAAACAGCCTTCCTGTTTGGATAAGAAGGCTGTAAAAATTAAACTAACTCAATTATATTTCAAACTAACTCACTCAATTATGAAATATATCTTAAAACTTGTAGGTCAATGTTATTCTTCCGTTAATTCCAGGTTCAGATTGCCAGTATAAATAGCTCCCATAATTAGCACCAGAATACAAATATTCGTCTAAAATATTATTTAGATTTGCTTGTATCCTAAAGGTTTTATTCTGCCAAGATATACCGCCATCTAATCTAAAATAATCGGGCAAATCAGTTTTATTATCTGCTCCCCAGGCCCAACTAGAACGATCTACTTGATACTGGTAACCTAATGACACCCCAAGACCGCTTAATTTTGAGTGAGAGGCAAAATTATAATTTAACCAACCATTCGTAACATGCTTTGCATGCCCTGCTACTCTATTTCCCACATTATCTGGGTTAATATCTTTTGTAACCTCTACATTGGTATTTGCATAATTTAACACAGCATTTAATTCTGGGGTGATCTCTCCTTGAAGGTCAAATTCAATTCCTTTAGATTGTACCTCGCCTAATTCTATAACATATCTATTATCTCCAGGATCTGCAAATGCAATATTTTCTTTAGTTATTTGATAGACTCCCAACGTTGCCTTTAAACGCCCATTAAAAAAGATTTTCTTAAGACCTCCTTCAAGGTCTATCGCTTCAACAGGGTTTACTGCCTCTTCATTACTTGTTCTTCCATTTTGAGGTAAAAACGATTGATCGTATAAAGCATACACCTTTAATGAAGGCAAGACATCGACACTTAAGCCAATTCTAGGTGTAAATTCGGTATCGTTTTCATTTTTACCCACTGTAGATAAATTGGTATATCTACCAGCAAGTGTTAACCTTACCTTATCATTGGCAAAACCTACTTCATCTTGTAAATAAACAGATCGGTTTATAAAACCATTATAGGGCGTCCCACCATTTCTATGCCTAACGTTAGAAGTATCAAAGCTCGGTGTGCCCGTATTACCATAAACTGGGTTATAAATATTAAAAGGTGTGCTGGAGTCTACTACAAAAGGGGCTTGTTCAAAATCTGCCCAATAATTTTTATCTGTATAATCAAAACCAACTAAGATCTTGTGATTGATCCCGCCCGTATTAAATTTACCATGAACATATGTTTGGAAATATTTACCTAAAGATAAGGCATCCCAATCATATACATAACGTGTAGCATCACCTGTCTCTGTAATACTTGCCCAAGCAGAATTACCATCTTGTTCATATCTTAAATAAGCAAACTGAGTTTCAAAACTCCAATTTTCAGAAAATTCATGCTTAAAATTAGTAAATGAGGTAAATTGATTAATATCTGTTTCGGGGTAATTCGTATCTACAAATTTAAAGTTCCTGTCTAAGCTTCCAAAACCATCGGCTACTGGAGCAAATATATATGCAGAACCAATAAGGCTTTCTGCCTTTTCTATATTTGCCTCGGTTGTTAAAGATGTTTTTTCTGAAAAATTATATGTTATACCCGGTGCAATAGCAAAACGCTCTACATCTTCATCACCTCTATGTGAATCGCTTGTTTGATACATGGCATTAAAACGGTACAATAATTTTCCATTTTCAGTTAATTTACCTCCAAGATCTAAAGCGCCTCTATAAAAATCGAAACTACCGGCAGTAAGAGATATATTAGCTATTTTATTGGCTACTGGTTTTTTAGTAACTACATTATAAAAACCACCAGGTTCACCAGCAGAAAGCATAAAACCAGAAGGTCCTTTTACAAACTCAACGCTTTCCACAAGACTAATATCTTCGGATAATGGTCCCCAGGTATCGGATACATTAAAACCATTTCTAAAAGCTGGTAACCTAAAGCCTCTCATGTTTACACGCGCAAAATGTCCCCAGTGCTCTAACATAGTGACACCACTAACGTTTCTTATAACACCATCCATGATACTGGTTACTTGTTGATCCATAAGTAAATCACTGTTTATAACCTGTACATTTTGTGGAAGGTTCACTATTTCGGTTTTTAAACGGAGGGATCTTGATGGTGTTTTTACGCTATATTTATTTTTTTTATGCCCTTCTACAAAAATTTCATCCAATTTTTCTTCATCCTTCTGTAAAGTAATCGCTGGAAGCGTTGTAGTTTGGTTCTTTTTGACCAATACTAAAACCTCTTCAGATCTATAGCCAACAAAAGAAACTTTAAGTGTATAGTTACCTGGTTTTATATTTTCAATTAAATAATCCCCAGAGCTATTTGTCATAGTTCCCTTGTTTGCTTTTTCAATTAAAATATTGGCATTTTCAATCTCATTCCCTTGTCTTGAAATGACCTTTCCTTTAATTTTTCCAACCTGCCCATATGACCATGTTGTTGAAAAAATAATTATTAATAGTGGTAGTAATTTTTTAATCATTATTTTTGTTATTTATATTTAGTCTAAATAAATTTAATGCAAAAATAGAATGGTTTTTCTATAAATAAATGACGTGATTTGAAGAAAAAAAGACGCAATACAGAAAATTATGAACTTATAAATTTAACAACATTAAAAACAAATTTAAAAGAACATATATCTGAAGGTATTTATAAAATTGAAGAAAATGGGCTTATAGAGATAAAACGTCATGTGATACCAAAATATGGCAAAGGAACGATTATTGAATTTTATTTTAATAATGTTGTCGTTTCTATAAGTAGGTATAGGTTAAACCATGATTTTATAATTTTTAACCAGGAAGAAAAAAATAAACTACAATTATCCTTTCTACTAGAAGGTGAAAAAATAATAGGTTTAAACAATTCAATCGAAGAACTTCCTTATGAAAGTCAAGAGTGCTACATGGCATATATTAAAACGTATTCTGGATACAATAAGGTATCAGGAAATAAGCCCTTTAAAGAAATCAAGATTACTTTATCGGAATCATTTCTCATGCAACATGGGATAGATAAAGACATTAAGTTTAAAAAATTAACCGATAACAATTTAATTATTCCAGTAACAAACGATTTATTTTCAGTTTTATCTGATTTAGAAACAAAAAAGATAAAAGGAATTTCACAAAAAATATATTTAGAAGCTAAAGTATTGGAGATCCTAGCCATCCAAATTGATAATTATAGAAATATAAATCTTAATAATTTAAATGCTCAGCACAATAAACATATAAAAAAGCTATATAAGCTTAAACAGTTTTTAAAGAATAATTTGGATAAAAATTACACCATTAATGAATTGGTAAAACAAGTTGGACTAAATGAAAATGTACTGCGAAGTGAATTCAAGAGAGTATTTGAATCTACCATTTCTAAATATTTTGTTGAAGAAAAAATGATTAGAGCTAAATACCTCTTAGAAAGTACAGAATTACCGATATATGAAATAGCTGAGTGTGTTGGATATAAAAATGCGACACATTTTACTGCTGCTTTTAAAAGGTTTTATAATGAAACACCTAAAGGATGTAGAATTAAAATATGAGTTTGGTCAACGTGAGTTCTATGATATAAGTTTTATTGAAAAGAATCAAATGAACCACTTGAAATACAGTCTTTTTTAAATACCTGTTTACCAATTTGTAATATATCGAACTGACGTTACATATTACTAATCTTTATAATGATGATTTCTTTCTATTAATTCTCAATAAACTTTAGTAGTTTTAACCTAAATTAAAAGTGAACCCCTAGGGCAAGCCCTGGCCCCTGAAAATCGACCCTAGGATCGAGAATTAATCTGGGCAAAGGGATTCGCCTGTCACGACAAAGGCGTGGTTCAACGATCTGTTTTGAATGCATTGCTTCGCAACTTTTCAAAACAGAGTTTTTCTGCCATGCTATAAGCGTAGACTAACAAAACCTATGTATGCTGTTACAACATCAGAAATATGTATTTGAAATTTCTCGAGAAATCATCTATTTAAATATAGTCCATCTACAAAATTTATAATATATGGACGAATACATAGATATAGTCACTAAAGAAGGAAAGCCTACTGGAAAATCCGAATTAAAATCTATAATTCATCAAAAAGGCTTTTATCACAATACAGCCCATATTTGGTTTTATACCAAAAAAGGAACCATCTTATTATCTCAACGTTCCGCAAAAAAAACGATTTGTCCATTGCTATGGGATGTATCTGTTGCCGGTCATGTAGATACAGGCGAAACTATAAAACAAGCGGCGATAAGAGAAACCAGGGAAGAAATTGGACTGTCCATTTCTGAAAATGATTTAAAGGATATAGGTGTTTTTGAATGCTTTCAAACCTATGAAAATGGTATTATTGATAATGAATTCCATAATACGTTTATTTGTGAGTTGAAAGTTCCTATTTCAAAATTATCCCCTCAGGAAGAAGAAGTTGAAGCGCTTAAATTAGTTTCCTTTGCCGATTTTAAAGCACTCATTAAAAATATTGGAAATAACGACAATCACTTTGTCCCTTCAAACAAACCATACTACAAGTCGGTATTACAAAACATCATTGAAATTATAAATTAACCCCTTATTTAAACACCTTTACAAAATGAACTTATTACTTATGGCCATTGCTCCTGTACTCATCATTATTATATATATCTATTTTAAGGATAAATATGAAAAAGAGCCCAAACGCTTGCTTTTTTATAACTTTCTTTTAGGAGCAATAGTCAGTGTCGTAATAACAACTATTTTATATTATGTATTTGATATCGTCTTACCTCTTCCTAACGACACCAGTATTTTTCAACAGTTCATTAAAGCATTTTTTGTTGTTGCTTTAACCGAAGAATTTAGTAAATACATCATTGTTCTCTATTACGCCCAAAAAAACAAAGAATTCAACGAGCCTTTTGATGGCATAGCTTATACCGTTATGGTATCTATGGGTTTTGCTGCTACAGAAAACATTTTCTATATACTAGAGGGCGGTTATCAAACAGCCTTAATAAGAGCTTTTACTGCAGTTCCTGCACATGCAACATTTGGAATCCTAATGGGCTTTTATATAGGAAAAGCAAAATTTTCGAAGCATAGAATTGGTTTAAACCTTATCGGTTTGCTGGCTGCTACTATATTTCATGGGGCTTACGACTTTTTCTTGTTTATAGATTTTGTACCAGGTGTATGGATAGGTGCATTTATATCACTTCTTATTGGAATCTTTCTCTCCCAAAAAGCCCTCAAGCGCCATCAAATAAATTCAAATTTTAATGTTTGATACGTTTTTTTAAATCACTTCATGACTTATCTCATAAATTAGGTGCTATCTTTTTGCTAGTTTAGCATAGCGTCGTTATGGTTATACCAAATGAATTTTAAAATGATAGGAAATAAATTTAAAATATATTTTCTTTAGATGTGATAAAAAACATATGCATAGCCTAGTTATGGTTATGGTTATGTTTTTTATTGAAATTTAAAGGAAATTGTAATCGAAGATCCATGAACACCAATTATAAAAATAAATGATAGTGAGCTAAACGGATTTAACCAGTTATTTTGAAGTTTTTTTGGTATTATACCATTTTCACTTGAGAATACGTGAAACGATTTATATGTACTATTTAAATCCAAATGGGATAAGCTTTACAAAACAAAATTTGGTATATAAAATTCATATATTTACTACAAATTAATTCAAAAACACCAATGAGTGACACTTTCAAAACTTCCGTAAATAACACTTTTGATTTTGAAATTAAGCATAGTGATATCTCAAATCTTGACGCTATACAAACTTCAGGATCAAAATTTCATGTTCTTAAACAAAACAAATCGTATAAAGCTGAAATTATACGATCCGATTTCAATAAAAAATTATATGAAGTAAAAGTTAACAATAATACATATAATATTAACATTTCAAATGATTTAGACATTTTAATAAAAGAAATGGGATTTGCCATGGGATCTACAAAGCATATAGATTCTGTTAAAGCACCTATGCCCGGACTTATTCTAGAAATAAATGTAAAAATAAATCAGAAAGTGAAAGAAAATGACCCTCTTTTTATTCTTGAGGCCATGAAAATGGAAAATATCATTACATCACCATGCGATGGAATTATCAGGTCCATTTCTGCAAATAAAGGGGATGCCGTAGAGAAAAATCAACTCATCATAGAGTTCGACGCATAATACGTATTCAACAATGTGTATTCGTAGTTCAATTTATTTATTATGAAAAAAATACTAGTAGCTAATAGAGGCGAAATTGCCATAAGGGTTATGAAAACTGCTCAAAAAATGGGCATAAAAACAGTCGCTGTATATTCCGCCGCAGATAGAAACGCCCCACATGTAAAATTTGCAGACGAAGCCGTATGCATTGGGGAAGCACCATCTAATCAATCTTACCTTAAAGGTGATAAAATCATTGAGGTTGCCAAACAACTTCATGTAGACGGGATACATCCGGGATATGGCTTTTTAAGTGAAAATGCTGGTTTTGCAGAATTATGTGAACAAAATAGTATCGTTTTTATTGGTCCAAGATCTAAGGCCATTAAAATCATGGGGAGCAAACTAGCCGCAAAAGAAGCTGTTAAACATTATAATATTCCTATGGTTCCTGGAATTGATGAAGCGATAACAGATGTTGCCAAAGCTAAAACCATTGCTAAAGAAATAGGGTTCCCCATACTTATTAAAGCATCAGCTGGGGGCGGTGGAAAAGGCATGCGAATAGTAGAAAAAGAAAGCGATTTAGAATCTCAAATGAATCGAGCCATTAGTGAAGCGACTTCTGCTTTTGGAGACGGTTCTGTTTTTATTGAAAAGTACGTAACCTCTCCACGTCATATAGAAATTCAGGTAATGGCAGATAGCCATGGAAGTATACTGCACTTTTTTGAACGTGAATGTAGCATCCAACGTCGTCATCAAAAAGTAGTCGAAGAAGCACCATCATCCGTTTTAACTCCAGAATTAAGAGAAAAAATGGGAGAAGCTGCTATTAAAGTGGCCAAATCTTGTGATTACCTAGGTGCAGGAACTGTCGAGTTTTTATTAGATGCAGAACATAACTTTTATTTTTTGGAAATGAATACCAGGTTACAGGTAGAACACCCCGTTTCTGAATTAATTTCTGGTGTTGATCTGGTAGAGCTTCAAATACTTGTGGCCCGTGGTGAAGCCCTTCCATTAAAGCAAAGTGATTTAAAAATTAACGGACATGCCTTAGAATTACGTGTTTATGCCGAAGATCCATTAAATGATTTTTTACCTAGTGTTGGACATTTAGATGTTTATAAACTGCCTTCCGGGGATGGTATTCGCGTTGATAATGGTTTTGAAGAAAATATGGATATTCCTATTTATTACGACCCCATGCTTTCTAAATTGATTACTTATGGAAAAACAAGGGAAGAAGCTATTCAACTTATGATAAAAGCTATTGATAATTATCACGTGGAAGGCGTTCAAACAACCCTTCCTTTTGGGAAATATGTTTGCGAACATGAAGCCTTTCGTTCTGGAAATTTTGACACCCATTTTGTTAAAAATTACTATGCGCCCGAAGCTCTAAAAGAAGAAACAGAAAAAGAAGCTGAAATTGCGGCTTTAATTGCTGTTAAACAATATATAGAAGACCAAAAACTATTAAGAATACCTAATAATGGTTATTCCGCATTCCCTTACTGATCACAATTGAAGTTTGATGCTGAACGCCATAAACAATAAAATAGATTCTGTGCCTAGCGCAGAACAACAAAGCACTAACCTATGGATTCAAAAATAAAGAAACTAAACGAACATATGGCTTTAGCCTATTTAGGCGGGGGCCAAAAACGTATTGATAAACAACACCAAAAAAAGAAGCTCACAGCTAGAGAACGTATCAATTATTTTATGGACGAGGGCTCTTTTGAAGAGATTGGTGCTCTAGTCACTCATAGAACTACGGATTTTGGTATGGAAAATGACATCTATTTTGGTGATGGGGTCATTACCGGCTATGGCACCGTAAATGGTAGATTAGTATACGTGTATGCACAAGACTTTACCGTTTTTGGGGGTGCTTTATCTGAAACCCATGCTGAAAAGATATGCAAAATCATGGATCTAGCTGTTAAGGTTGGCGCTCCGATCATTGGACTAAACGACTCTGGTGGCGCACGTATTCAAGAAGGTGTTCGGTCTCTTGGTGGCTACGCAGATATATTTTATAGAAATGTACGAACCTCTGGGGTAGTCCCCCAAATTTCTGCTATTATGGGCCCTTGTGCCGGTGGCGCTGTCTACTCCCCTGCCATGACGGATTTTACAATAATGGTAGAAAACACAAGCTATATGTTTGTAACAGGTCCAAACGTTGTTAAAACGGTTACCAATGAAGAAGTCACTAGCGAAGAATTGGGCGGCGCCCATACGCATGCTTCAAAATCCGGTGTTGCACATAAAACCTCCGCAAACGATATTGAGTGTTTGGAAGATATAAAAAAACTATTGAGCTACTTGCCTCAAAACAATACAGAAACGCCTAAAAAATGGCATTATGAGCTAAAAGATGAAGTCAGAGACGTTTTATCGGACATAGTGCCAGACAATCCTAATAAACCTTATGATATGCATACTGTTATCTCTGGCATTATTGATGATGGCTCTTTTTATGAAATTCATAAAGACTATGCCGAAAACATCATTGTTGGTTTTGCAAGACTTGGTGGACGAAGTATTGGTATCGTTGCCAATCAACCCCTATTTTTAGCAGGTGTACTAGGGGTAAAAAGCTCAAAAAAAGCAGCACGTTTTACACGGTTTTGTGATTGTTTTAATATCCCGTTGTTGGTACTGGTAGACGTTCCCGGCTTTTTACCGGGTACCGACCAGGAATGGAATGGCATTATTGTTAATGGGGCAAAATTATTATATGCCCTGAGCGAGGCCACCGTGCCTCGGGTAACTGTTATTACAAGAAAAGCCTATGGTGGTGCTTACGATGTTATGAATTCTAAACACATCGGGGCCGATTTAAATTATGCGTGGCCAGGAGCAGAAATTGCTGTTATGGGAGCAAAAGGCGCCAGTGAAATTATATTTAAGCGAGAAATTGCTGCTGCTGATAATCCTGCTGAAAAATTGGCAGAGAAAGAAGCCGAATATGCAGATAAATTTGCTAACCCATACAAAGCTGCAAGACGCGGCTTTATTGATGAAGTCATTTTACCCGAAAACACACGAAGAAAGCTTATTAAAGCTTTTTCTATGCTAGAAGACAAACATGTTGACACGCCTAAAAGGAAACACGGAAACATACCTTTATAATACCATTTCTAATTTAAAAGGAGCCTGAAAACAGACTCCTTTTTAGCAATCTTGTAATATCCTCATGCAAGGCATATTACCATTTTCACAGGAAAAGCCATACAGAAACAGCTTTTCATGCTCCTTTTATACCAAATGAATTTTAAAATGATTGGTAATAAATTTGAATTATATTTTCTTTAGATGTGATAAAAAACATATGCATAGCCTAGTTCAATGTCATTAAGTTAAGGGAATTTGTTCTTTATTTGTCACATTGATTGTACTTCGTCTGCCTGCCCGTCCGGCAGCTACGGAGTACCCACAAATCATGATCTTCTGTCGCAGCCACAGATAAAAAGAACTCGCCTTATGTCCCTTGCTTTCTGTATAGGTTTGCCGTACCAGCCTCGCATACCGCTTTTTATAGAGCGCTCAGGTCTCTCTGCTAGCTGTTGGAAAAATACCATAGGGCTGTCCCCGACCTTTCGGAAGGGGACCGAGCGTTTAAAAATAGTCCGGTGGACTATTTTAGCGTAGGTGCCAGACTGCGCGAAGGACTAAAAAGCTTCGAGGAACAGGAGCATTGGCGTTGGACATTGCGGTGGGGCGACGCGAAGTTTTGGGCCCGGTTCTTCTCTGGCGACAGCATGAGAAGAAATCCCTCTCGAAAGGGCGTCTTTTCTTTTGTTACTTTTCTTTGGACGAGCAAAGAAATCGAAGATTCACGAACACCTATTTATCAAATAAAATCAGTGAGCTAAAAGTAAGTAAAAAAGGAAATAAGCTTTTGTTCTTTATATTGAAAAAAAATGTGGGTACACCGTAGGTCCGGCAGGCGGGCGCTCAGCATAAACTAAAGTCGAAATGCTAATAAAAACTAGAACTCCAATAGGTCTTCGACTGCGCTCAGACTGACATTATGGCCTTAACTTAATGACATTGAGCCTAGTTATGGTTATGTTTTTTTATTGAAATATAAAGGAAATAGTAATCGAAGATTCATGAACACCAATTATAAAAATATAAGATAGTGAGCTAAACGGATTTAACCAGTTGTTTTGAAGTTTATTTGGCATTAATTTGGAAATAAGCTTTTATCTAATCCTGGAACAAGGCGCAATGCATTTTTATAATAGACTTTTTTTAACACATCATCAGGTAAATCCATACCATACATTGGCCAAAAGGCATGATACTTTTTATGGTATGGAAAGTATTCATCTTTACTCTCTAAAACTCTAAAATAAGTAGGAAACTCTTCGGGTTTCCAACTATCCTTTCCAAACAAAATACGATCTTGATATTTTATAAAGAATTCTTTAGCAAATCGAGGCTGTCTACCTAATTCTGCTATAACAGCTGCAATTCCAACATTCATATTGGGTATATCGTCCAATAACCTGCCCAATGTACCCAAATCGTTTGCATACCATCCCATATGGGCATTAATAAATATGGTTTTAGGGTGATTTTTAAACATACTATGTTGTTCCCCTATAATCTGCTCCCACGGAGCTGGGTTAGTAGCACTTCGTTTTCTACGCGGATGCGTTTTTAATTCCAACCAGCGCTCATTATCTGCATCAAAGTCATCCCAAAAAGGCTTGGGATCTGCAGCATGGATAAGTACCGGTATTCCCAATTCCCCGCATTTGGCCCAAATGGGGTCTAATCGAGCATCATTAATTGCTACTCTTTCCCCATGAACATCTTGATCCCTTAACCCTAAGCTTTTGTACACTTTTAAGCCACGTGCACCATTCTTAACATCACGTTCTAATTGATTTACGATTTCTTCTATCCATCCTTTTTTTCCAACATTCCCATTAAAACTAATATTTGCAAATACCACAAAACGATTTGGATAATGATCATGAATGTTCTGTACAGACTTCTTTAAATCGTCACCTGTACGTCCACTTAAATTAACCATAATGCTCATATTTAGAGTATCCATAGCCTTTATTACGGGCGTTAAATCTTGATTTGCCATGCTATATTGATGACCGTGTACATCAATAAAGGGAAATTTTGCACGATTTATAACATGCCCAGGAACGACCAGTGTCGATTGGGGGTTATAATTTTCGAATGAAATATCTTGAGCTGTTATACAGCATGAAAAGAGCACAGCAAATAAAATGAAGATAATTTTTTTGGTAAGCATTTATCAATGGTTTAATTCACCATAAAAATATATATCTTCTCTTATCCAAACTAGTATTTTATGATGGGTTTAACTAAAAACACGTCCGTAGTAATCTAAATCTACAATGGCTCCCTGAGTTGTTTTATAATCCATTCTTATGGTGCCTTCTAATATAAAGCCATTTTTCTTGGCTACGGCTATACTACCCTTGTTGCGACTATGGGATCGGCATAATAATTTCTTAAATTGATGGACTTCAGAAAGGTGCGCTATAACTTTCCCTAATGACTTTGTAATGACTCCTTGTCCTTCGTAATTGGCATCAATAAAGTAACCGATTTCTGTTTTTGGAATACTCCAATCTATATTCTTTACATCGATAAAGCCTATAAAAGCATCTGTTTTTAAATCGCTTATTACAAAAGGGAAATAACTTTTATTTAATATCTTCTGTTCAATTTCGCGGCAATAATTTATGGTGTCGTCAAGCGTTTTTGTTTTAGAAACGGTACCTGCAAAAAAATCTTCTAAGCGTTTTCTATTGCTCTCAATAAGATTAAAAAACTTTTCGCTCTCACTTGTTGCTAAAGAAGCAATTTTAAAATTTCTAAATGTCATAGCCGTTTAACTATTGAAGTGATTTAGCATTGATAACTTGAGCATTGTACATAAATGATTCTTTCCAACGTTCAAAACGTTTATCAAACGCTGTTGAAAAAATCAAGTACTGGCATTTCCCTATACTTTCCGGTGTTCTTGTTACCTCTGTAAAATGATGACCTCTAAACAAAAACTCAGCATCCTCGACAATACACATTTGCAGCTTGTTTAAATTAATACCATTTAAGAAAAATATTCTGTTTAAACGCTTAGGTGTGGCAATAACAATATCGGTTCCAGTATATATTTCATCTCGCTGTATATCAATGTCATGTTCTTCATAAGCACAATAGACCCTTAAATCCGTGCCCCTTTTAAATAAATTGAATTCCAACTCTAGTGCTAACGCTGCCTGTTTATCCTTAACAAAAATTAAAGCACGGGGCGCATCCTCAAATGCCGATTTTAATCTTTGAACAACGCTTATTACCATACTCGTTGTTTTACCAGAACCATTAGGGGCTATAGCAAATAAACTAGCACCTCCTTTTATTTTCGATAAGATCTGTTTTTGAAATGCTAATGGTTCATCAAAACCTTTATGCGCCATGGTATCTTTTAGAGGGGGAATGAGTTTTTTAAATGACATCGTTTTTTCTTTGTATGAGAACAAAGATAGTATGAAATGCCATTAATAAAAGGATAAAATAAAAAGCACTCATAATAAATGAGTGCCCTTTCTTGCTATTAACCATCCATAATAAAGAATTCCTTGAAACGAACTATTCTCAAAAGCAAGCCATTGGAGTAAGCTTCAAGGAATTCTTTTCGATTAAAATTCTAAATCTGATGTTAAATCAAATTCGTCATAAATAGCTTTATCTTTTAAGTTCTCGAAAAAACTAGTTGATTTATACTCGATACCATATTTTGTTCTATCAACTTTTAAGGCAGCTGTTGCTTTATTTCCATAAACAGACATCGTAAATGTAATTGGATTTGTTTTACCTTTTATGGTTAGATCTCCAGTAACCGAATAAGCATTTTTCCCAGTTGATTTTACATTGGTAAATACTAATTTTGCTGTTGGATAGGCAGCTACATCAAAGAAATCACCAGCTTTTAAATGACCATCCAACTTTCCTTTGTACTCCCCTTGCATATCGGTAGTATTTATAGTTGTCATGTCCATAACAAACTCGCCTCCCACTAATTTAGCTCCCTCAAAGTTTAAAAATCCAGATTTTATAGCAATAGTCCCTTCATGGGACCCAGTTACTTTATAACCTTTCCAAACCACTTTACTTTTATCTACTTTTATCTCCTTTTTGTTTTTGTCTATTACCGTAAAGGACAATGTAAATAATGCTACTATTGTTAATACTACTAAATTTTTAATTGTGTTTTTCATTTTGTTATTTTTAATTGTTTTTGATTTAATTTATGATCCGTAATAAAATTTTTCTTTAATTATTTTTCCATCTTTCCAATCTTGTACTGCGACTTGTGTATAATTTTTTATGCCCCAATCTTTATGCGTATAGTCAAAATGCCATTCTACCATAGTTGTGTTTTCGCCCACGGTAACTTTTATTGGCTGAGCAGCTCTAAACTCGGTGATCGACGCAAAAAACGCTTCTTCTCTTTTTCTGTTTGCTGCTTTACCAACAACTTCCGGATTATCATTTTCTTGCATAATAACGGCTTCATGATAAAATTCATCAAACGCCTCTAAGGCTTTTCCTTGAATAATCATATCGTTTACTGTACTAATATTTTCTATTAATTTATTCATAACATATTGTTTTATTATTATGATACAAATGTCAAAAACATCTTTTTAATAGAAAACAATATAGCTTATCAAAAAATGTTAATCTAGTTTAACTTTTTTATTGTTCAAATATAAGTTCACTCTTAATTTTACTTAAAAACTCCTTGGTAATCCCCAAATATGAAGCAATCATATATTGAGGAATCCGTTGTTCTATTTTGGGATACTGATTTCTAAAATAAATATATCTGTCTTTTGCCGATAGGCTAAAACTTCTAACAATACGTTTTTGTGATGCTATAAATGCCTTTTGTATAATTTGTCTAAAAAAACGTTCCAACTTTGGAATGGCGGCATATAAATCTTCAATAACATCATAAGAAAACATGATCAGCTCCGTATTTTCTATGCATTGAACATTATAATCGGCAGGGGTTTGCGCAATAAAGCTTCCCATATCTGCAGTCCACCAATCTTCTATAGAAAACATAACGATATGTTCCTGTCCTTCATTATCCATATGAAACATTTTTGTACAACCCGATATTACAAAGCATTCGTATTTACAAACATCTCCCTGTTGAACAATAAACTGACCTTTTAAATATTTTCTATAAGTTACCTTAGAGAGAAGTATGGCTTCCTCTGCTTCTGTTAAAGAAACATACCTGCTAATATATTCTAATAGTGCCCGACCTTTTTCTTTAATCATATTATGAATCCATTAAACGTTTATGGTAATTTATTTGCCCTAAATGATACGATAAATGAGTTGTTAAATGAACCAAAAAATATTCGGTACTCATAGGTTCCTTAAAAAGGACTAATGGATATTGTTTTTCTAAATCTGCGGCTGATAATTTCTCCAAGACATTTTCAACTAAATCAATGGTATCATCTACTTGCTGTAACAATTCTGTTTTCGAGACATTCTTGAGTGAAAACTCAAGATCTCTTTGCCTTATATAACCAGAATGGCCAAGTATGGCTCCTATAAAATGATTAAGGTTACCAACAATATGTAAACATAAATTACCTGCCGAATTGGTAATTTCCTTATCTACAAGCCACAAATTTTCTTCGTTCTTATAGCCCTCTATTTCAATCTTAAGTTTATTAAGATCTCTAGTAAAAATTTCAACCAAAGTTTCAGTAAGCATATTTTATTGATATTTTAGTAAGATAAGTGGACGAATAATTAAATTATTTTTGTTTTTAAAAAATACGGTTAATCTTATCGAACGCATTTAGTATATCCTCCCTAATTTACAGAAATGAGATTAATATCAAAAATAAGAACAGCGCCTCCAGGAATACTTCCTCTTCCAGAATGACCATAAGCCAAATGAGATGGTATTAAAAGTTTACCGTTTCCTTCTTCTTTAAAATATGTCATACCTTCTGTCCAACCTGATATAACTTGCTGTAAACCAAACGAGATCCCTTCTGCATCACTTTGATCAAAAACAGTGCCATTGGTAAAGTAACCTTTATAGGCTACTGTGACATTAGACGTTGCATTAGGCTTAACTCCTGTCCCTTCAGTATCAATCACATAATAGAGTCCTGTTTCACTTTTTTAGCAACTAAATTATTTTCAGCAATATAATCGGTGATTTCTTTATCATTTAAAGCCGTATAATCTTTTTCATCATCATTACTACAAGAAGCAAAAAGACATAAAACCATAACAAGTACCACGTATTTCATAATTTACTTTTTTGATGTAAATATAGCAAACACCTATACCTTACATATCATAAAAAAATCATAAAAATTATGAATATTGTAACACTAGAATTTAAGCTTTACAACTTTATATAAACTACTTTTGCCTCATGCAAAAACCAAACAATAAATTCAAATTAGAATTTGTAGCATTAATGGCATCACTCATGTCTATTGTTGCTTTATCAATAGATGCGTTATTGCCAGCGCTTCCAAAAATTGGAAGTTCTTTAGGTATTACCAATGTAAATGACAACCAGTTGTTAATTACTATGATTTTTTTAGGATTGGGATTTGGTCAGCTTATTTTTGGTCCTTTATCAGATAGCTTTGGCAGAAAACCAATAGTATATATAGGGTTTATTGTATTTATAATTGCCAGTATTATTTGTGTGACTACCAAAAGTTTTGAACTAATGATTATTGGTCGCATACTTCAAGGTATCGGGTTATCTTCTCCAAGAACTTTAAGCATCGCTATTGTAAGAGACTCTTATAGTGGTAATTATATGGCCAAAATCCTATCTATTGTTGTGATGGTTTTTATTTTAGTTCCAGTAATAGCTCCAACATTAGGGCAGTTTTTGCTCAATTTTTATAATTGGGAGTCTATTTTCTATGTGAATTTAATTTATGGGCTTTTAGTCATGCTTTGGTTTTGGAAACGGCAACCTGAAACCTTACCAAAGGAAAAACGCATAAAATTTACATCGCACCAATTCATCGATGGTGCCAAGGAGTTTATAAAATATAAAGATGCTGTGGCTTTCACGCTTATTTCTGGTTTTATAACGGGATCGTTTATGGTATACCTAAGTACCTCTCAACAAATTTTTCAAGAGCAATATAACTTAGCGGATATGTTCCCTTATATTTTTGCAAGCTTGGCGATATCTATTGGACTGGCAACTTATTTAAATAGTGTTTTTGTTGTAAAATACGGGATGTGGCGTATTGGATACTTAGCGACTGTAGCCTATGCTATTATCTCTGTTTTGTATATCGTTTTATTTTGGTCTGGAGACAATCCAAGTATCGGAATCTTAATAAGCTTTTTTGCTTTGCAATTCTTTTCGGTTGGTTTTATTTTTGGAAACTTAAGAGCTTTAGCCATGCAACCCTTAGGCCATATCGCTGGTATAGGTGCCGCTATTAATGGCTTTGTTTCTACAATTATGGCCGTACCCATAGCAAACTATATTGGTAGTTTTGTTAAAGATTCTGTATTACCGCTATTTATTGGTTTTTCAATTTTTGGTGTATTGTCTCTTTTAACTTTTATTCTTTTAAAAAGCAAAAAAACACCCTCTACTGTTTAATCCCCTGTAATGCCATTTACAATTTGAATGCTGTATAAACTCATTTAAAGGAATACTTTCACGACAGACAGACGTTATTATATCGTATTATAATTGAACTGCTTCCCCTCTTTAGCAGAACTACCGTGAGTATACATCTTTAAAAAAGACACGAATGGCACAAATTCACACGAATCCAATACTTTATGGTATAGATTGGACACAGCATGAATATGAATCCCTAGACTATATAGGCTTGAAATCTGTCAATAGTCTGAATAATTTGTGAAAATTTGTGCCATTCGTGTCCAATCTTTTTTTTGTGCATTATTTGTGTACTCACAGTAGTTTAGCAGAAGCGGGATGAATTTTTCGACCTTAGGAAAAGAAAGGGGTGTTTGACGAATTAAACATGTAAAGAACACTTTAAAAACAAACCCTCCGGCTGTATGTTACCATATACAGCCTCCTCCCATTTTAGCTAAAAAGGGAGGAACATGTCTCGGTCAAGCCATTGGTACAAAGTAGAAACTAATTAACCTGGAGTGATTATTTGTATTATTTGTGGGTACACCGTAGCTTACCGACTCAGGCAGGCCCGGGGAATTCTTTAGATTAAATCTTGGCTTGATACGTGTATAAATCATAATATCTGCCATTTAAGGCAATCAACTCATCATGTGTACCTCGTTCTACAATATGCCCAGCTTCAATGACTAGAATTTGATCTGCTTTTCTAATAGTACTCAATCGGTGGGCAATAACGATAGTGGTCCTGTTTTTAATTAATTCCCCTAAACTCTTCTGGATCAAAGCTTCACTTTCTGTATCCAGACTAGAAGTTGCTTCATCTAAAATAATAATTTTTGGATCTGCTAAAATAGCGCGTGCAATGGCCAATCGTTGTCGCTGACCTCCAGATAACTTGACGCCTCTTTCTCCAATTAAAGTTTCCAGACCATCCTCAAAACGATCTGTGAACTCATTTACGTAGGCCGCTTTTACAGCATTTTGTAATTCAGCCTCTGCGGCATCTGGTCTTGGGAACATGATATTTTCCCTAATAGTGCCCTCGAATAAAAACTCATCTTGCAGAACCACACCTAAATACTGGCGGTAGGTTTTTAATTTTACTTTAGACAGGTCTTGATTATCTATAGTTACCTTTCCTGATTTCGGATTTAAAAACGAAGCGGACAAACTTGCTATGGTCGATTTACCCGACCCCGAACTTCCAACTAAAGCCGTTGTTGAACCTGCTGGCGCTTTAAAACTAATATGATGTAATACTTCTTTACCTTCCTCATAAGAAAATGATACATCGTTAAAAACAATATCGCCCTTTATGGTTTCCAGTTGAATGGTTCTTTCCTTATCATCTTCTTCTGCAGTCATATTCATAAGCTCTTCTGTTCTATCCAAACCTGCTAAAGCTTCTGTTAACTGACTTCCAATATTGCTCATCTGTACTATAGGCGCGATCATAAATCCTAAAATGAGCGTAAAGAACAAAAACTCACCGGTGGTCATCTCACTTTGCATCATATAGTAACCTCCTATTGCCATAATTCCTGTGGTAGCAACACCTATTAAAAAAGTTGAAGAACTGGTCATTATAGCTGTAGCCGTTAAGCTCTTCTTTACATTTTGAAATAACCTGTCGACCCCTTTTTCAAAAATCCTGTTTTCCTGTGTTTCGGCATTAAAGGCCTTAATGACACGAACACCAGCCAAAGTTTCGGTAAGCCTCCCTGTAACTTCTGCATTTATTTTACCTCGTTTTCTAAAAACAGGTCGAATATATTTAAAGGCCCTAAGGGCAACATATCCAAATATAGAAAGCGGTACAAATACAAAAAGTGTCATCCACGGATTCAGTTTTATTAAAATAACCAAAGACACAATGGCCGTAAAGGAGCCGCCTACCAACTGCACCAAGCCTGTACCAATAAGATTTCGAACCCCTTCAACATCGCTCATAATACGCGATACCAAAGCACCCGATTTGGTGTTATCGAAAAAACCAATAGGCAATGAGAGGACTTTTTTCTGTACTTGCACCCGTAATTCACTAATTAAATATTGGGCTTGCACACTCAATATCCGTGTTAGTAAAAACGACGTAAGCGCTTGTACTAAAATAGCACTTAAAACAATGGCTATTAAATTATATAACAGCCCCATATCTTTACTTGGCACGACCTCGTCCAACAATACTTTACTTTGCCAAGGCAAAACTAAACCTGCCAAACTTCTAATAACTATTAAAACCAAACCAATAAACACCAAGTTACGCCTTGGCCATATAATGGTCTTAAAGGCTTGCGACATAGTTACTTTATTTTTGGTTCTGGTTTTTGGAGTGTTCTTGAGGTGTTGCATCGAAATGATTTTAATCAATAATACCTAGTTGAGTATAAGTATAGATTGCTAAATTAACTAATCTTTATTACGATTCATATTTAATAAGATCCAATTATAAAGCTAATAGATTTATTATATTCGTACACTCATTATATTGTTGGTAATTGCCACGAATCAATGGATACAATAACTAATAAAGTATATACCCCAAATAAGCATAGATATTAAAAATACTTATGAGCAAAAGAAAAGTTTATGAAGAACTCTATAGCTGAACGTGTTGTTGATTTTTTAAATGGCTATCCGCCTTTTTACATGCTTTCTAATAAAACTTTATTAGAAATTGCTACAGAAGTTACCATTATTTATTTAGAAAAAGGAGATACTCTATTTAAAAAGGATGATACTTGTCACAATAATTTTTACATAGTACGGGACGGCGCCATCAATCTATATTACACCCATGATGGTGTTAAAAACATTATGAATATCCATGACACTGGTGATGTTTTTGGTTTGCGCCCACTTATAACTAAAGAACCGTATAAATTAACCGCTACTGCTAATGAAGAATCTATAGTCTATGCCATACCCATTGCTGTTTTTCAATCTGTGACAGATTACAATACCCAGATTCAGAAATATTTAATTACAGCGTTTGCATCTAATGCTTACGATCCCTATTCAGCAGAAATCGCTGGTAAAATTTTTGTTGATTATTTACCCAATAAGTCTCAAGACATGGTAAATTTCCAAACAGCAAACTATACAAAATCCCCTATTATCTGTACTATGGAGTCCTCTTTAAAAGAGGCCGCAAAAAAAATGAGTACGCACAAAATTGGCTGTATCGTGGTGGTTGATAATGAAAAAAAACCAGTTGGCATTATTACCAATAGCGATATTAAAAATAAAATAGCTACAGGACTATTCCCTATAGAGACCCCCGTAACCGATATTATGAGTTCCCCTGTTATAACAGAAAAAAAAGGTTTAACCATAGCGGATGGACAAATGCAAATGATAAAACATAGTATTGGGCATTTGTGTATTACTAAAGACGGTACCGTTAATTCTAAACTTATTGGCGTTTTAACCCACCACGACGTTTTGGTGACCTTAGGTAATAGTCCTACCGTGATACTTAAGGAGATAAAAAGAGCCAAGCGAACTAAAAAACTACGTGCAGCCAGGCTTAAGGGAAACTCTTTATTAAAAAGTTATATAGAACAAAACATACCCATTTCCCACATTATAAATGTGATTTCCCAAATTAACGATGCCGTTACTGTTCGAGTTATTGAATTAGCTCTTAAAAAAATGCCCACTGTGCCTCCTGTGGCCTTTTCTTGGCTTGCCTTAGGAAGTCAAGGACGTAAAGAGCAGTTACTTTTTACAGATCAGGATCATGCTCTGGTATTTGAAGATGTACCGAAAGAACACTATGAAGAAACCCAAAACTATTTTTTACAACTTGCCAAATTGGTGACCAAATCCTTAAATAAAATTGGATTCGAATATTGTAAAGCCGATATGATGGCTAGCAATCCTGAATGGTGTAAATCTTTAACAGCATGGAAAACTCAATTTAAAAATTGGATTTTAAAACCTGATGAAAAAGCCGTTTTATTATCTTCTATATTTTTTGACTATAACTGTGTTTATGGAAACAAACAATTGGTTAACGACCTTACGGATACCATTTTTGCAACTTTAGAAGAAACGAATCTATTTTATAAATTTTTAGGGCGTGACGCCATTAAAAGCCCCTCTCCCCTTGGTTTTTTTAAACAATTTTTAGTAGAACAAAATGGGGATCAAAAAGAGCTTTTCAATATTAAAAGTAGAGCACTAATGCCCCTTATTGATGCGGCCAGATTACTCATCTTATCTAAACAAATAAAAGGGGTTAACAATACCAGTGAACGTTTTGAAAAATTAGCAGAGCTCGAACCTCAAAACAAGGAATTACACGAATCCTGTTCTTATGCCTTTAAAGCACTATCCAAATTTAAAACCAAGCAAGGCCTGTTACATGGTAATTCTGGTAAATTTATAGATCTGGAAACCTTAACTAAGGAAGAAAAACTAAAACTTAGACGGTGCTTTAAGCCTATCCAAAAAATTCAGGAAACTTTAAAAATCAGATTTGACTTAAAAAACTTTATTTAAATGATTTTAAAATGGTTTCATAAAAACAAAAAAGACTACCCGGATTTTTGGATGGATTATATGGATAGCTTTAAAAATTTTAAGAAAAGTCCGATTGAAGAAACCCGCTTTATCGCCTTTGATACCGAAACTACTGGTTTTGATAAAAAAAATGATAGAATCCTGTCTATTGGAGCTGTGACTTTTATAGGTAAATCCATTCATGTAAATGATAGTTTGGAACTCTATTTAGAACAAGAAATCTTTAACCCGGAAACCGTTAAAATTCATGGGCTAATGAAAAAAAACGCTTTAGAAAAAGTGACCGAACTTGAAGCTATTAAACTATTTTTAGCCTATATAAAAAATGCCGTTTTAATAGCACATCATGCTAATTTTGATAAAAATATGGTGAATGAAATGCTGGCAAGACATGGCCTTGGGAAACTACAGAACAGTTTTATTGATACGGGTCATTTATTCTATAAATCGAAACATATTATTTATCGAGAGCATTTAAAAAAACATGACACATTAGACGATTTATGCAAAGAGCTTAATGTTCCAAAAGTAGATAGGCATACCGCTAATGGGGATGCCTTAATAACAGCTATTGTTTTTCTAAAAATTCTATCGCGACTGGATAAACGCAAAAACCTGCAATGGGAATATTTATTGAATGAATAGCTCCATAGTCTTTTATATAGTCAAACCAAGGTAAAATGTCGTTCGAAGCTTTTTTTTAAATCAGAAACAATAGTATCTTATCGATTGTTTTTTCAGTTATTTTAGACCTGTCAGGTTTTAAAACCTGACAGGTCTTCTGGGTTGTAAATAAAAATGATTTTTTATAATGATTTAGCTATAACTTCAATGATACCTGTCCTTAATGGTTTTTCTTTATGAATGCCTCGTGAGCTTGCTCCGAGGTCGTATACCTAAAGCGCATTATCCATAATATCCTGAACCACTTCCGGATTTAAAAGTGTGCTTGTATCCCCTAAGTTACTAGTGTCTTTATGAGCAATTTTTCTCAAAATACGTCTCATAATTTTACCGGAACGTGTTTTTGGTAGGCCTTTTGTAAATTGAATCTTGTCCAGTTTTGCAATAGGACCGATATGTTCGGTAATAATCTGATTGATTTCTTTACGCAAATTATCCTGGTCTCTCGTTTCACCTACATCCTTTAAAATGACATAACCATATAAGGCATTTCCTTTTACATCATGTGGAAAGCCTACAATGGCAGATTCCGCAACTGCTGGATGTTCGTTAATAGCATCCTCAATAGGTGCTGTTCCTAAATTATGACCAGATACAATAATGACATCGTCCACACGTCCCGTAATCCTGTAATAGCCTACATCATCCCGTAGCGCACCATCTCCCGTAAAATACATGTTTTTATATGCTGAAAAATATGTGTCCTTATAACGTTGATGATTTCCCCAAATGGTTCGTGCCATACTTGGCCATGGGAATTTTATACATAAACGGCCATCTATTTGGTTTCCTTTTAATTCGTTTCCATCTTCATCCATTAAAGCGGGCTGAATACCAATAAACGGTAAGGTGGCATAGGTTGGCTTTGTTGGTGTTACAAACGGAATGGGCGTAATCATAATACCGCCTGTTTCAGTTTGCCACCAAGTATCGACTATAGGGCTTTTCTTTTTACCAACATTGTCATTATACCAGTGCCATGCTTCTTCGTTTATCGGCTCTCCTACAGATCCTAAAACTTTAAGCGTTGATAGATCATATTTTTCAACCAATTCTAAACCTTGTTTAGCCAAGGCACGAATAGCAGTTGGAGCTGTATAAAATTGATTCACTTTATGCTTTTCTATAATCTCCCAAAAGCGTCCAAAATCCGGATAACTCGGTACGCCTTCAAACATAATCGTAGTCGCTCCATTTGCTAAGGGACCATAAACGATGTAACTATGCCCGGTAATCCAACCAATATCGGCAGTACACCAATAGACATCATCTTCTTTATATTGAAACGCATTTTTAAATGAATAAGCCGTATAAACCATATAACCGGCAGTAGTATGTACCATCCCTTTAGGTAGCCCGGTTGAGCCTGATGTATAGAGTATAAATAAAGGATCCTCAGCATTCATAAGGGCTGCCTTACAGTCTGTTGAAGCTGCGTCTAGAAGTGGTTGCAACCATTTATCACGACCAGATTTCATATCAATATCGGAATGAATACGCTTAGCTACCAAAACCGTTTCAACACAGGTACATTCATTTAAGGCTTCATCAACAATCCCTTTTAAATCAATTGTTTTGGCGCCTCTATAAGATCCATCACTGGTAATAACCATTTTACAATCACTATCATTAATTCTTGTTGATAATGCTGTTGCCGAAAAACCTGCAAATACTACCGAATGGATCGCCCCTATTCTAGCACATGCCAAAACTGCAATAGCCAATTCTGGGATCATTGGTAAATAAACACATACACGGTCCCCTTTTTTTATGCCTTGGTCTTTTAACACATTGGCAAACTTATTAACTCGTTGGTGCAATTGGGTATAGGTAATATGCTCAGCATCTTCTTTCGGGTCATTTGGCTCAAATAAAATAGCCGTTTTATTACCACGAGTTGCTAAATGTCTATCAATACAGTTTTCAGTAATATTTAACTGTGCTCCTTCAAACCATTTGACTTCAGGCTTAATAAAATCCCAACTAAGTACATGATCCCATTTTTTTTGCCACATAAAATGCTCTTCTGCAACTTCTTCCCAAAAATTTTCTGGTTCTCTTACCGATTTTCTATAAACCTGATAGTACTCTTCTAAATGCTTTATGTGATAATTACTCATGTGTATTGTTTTAGTTTTGGTGTATAAAAATAGAAAAAATAAGTCATAATTTATCACTTATCCATAAAAAAGTGCTCGAGCACATTTTTTAACATTTAAGTATAAAAATACCAAATGGATTTTAAAATATGGTTAATAATTCATTTATATCGCACACATATTTTATAATAAAACAGCGATGTCGCTTAAGCTTAATGTCATATTCCTTAAACAAATTCAGCAGATGTTGCAGGATGGCAAGTAGATCTCATTTTCACCTTCATATAGTTGAATCAAGATAAAATAGAATGAGCAGACCTGACAGGTTTTAAAACCTGTCAGGTCTCTTAAACTTCTACAAAACACAAGTACAGGCTATGTCAAATCATTATGATTTAGCTATATCATAGCTAATTATTAAAGTTTAATTCCAGCAACTTATTTATAAAATCAATATTATAATTAAAAAATAGACGAAGTATTCAATGTGACAAAATAAAATAAACGACTTCAATGTGTAGCTTCCCCTGCTCCACTCGGGATTCTAATATTTTCCACAATATCCTGTACTTCTTCAGGAGGTGCTGGTGTAAACTTCATGATCGTTATGGACACAACAAAGTTTAAAATCATAGCTACAGTACCAAATCCTTCTGGAGAAATACCAAACCACCATGCACTCTTATCCGGCACCACATCATCAAACCAACCTAGTTTGTATTTAATCATATACAATAACATAGAAGTAATCCCTACAACCATACCTGCAATAGCCCCTTCTTTATTCATACGTTTATAGAAAACACCTAAAATAATAGCGGGGAAAAAAGATGCTGCGGCGAGCCCAAAAGCCAAAGCGACAACTGCGGCCACAAAACCTGGTGGATGAATCCCAAAATATCCCGCTACACAAACGGCACCAACTGCCGATAAACGTGCAGCAACTAATTCTCCTTTTTCTGAAATGGAAGGTTTTATAACCTTTTTAATTAAATCGTGGGATACCGAAGCAGAAATAACCAATAATAAACCTGCTGCAGTAGATAAAGCTGCTGCCAAGCCTCCTGCTGCCACTAATGCAATCACCCAACCTGGTAAATTTGCGATTTCCGGATTTGCCAGTACCATGATATCCCTATCAACAACCAGCTCATTTTTAGAGGCATCTGCTACATATTGAATCCTACCATCATTATTCTTATCAGTAAACGTAATCAACCCTGTTGTTTCCCATTTTTTAAACCATTCTGGAACACCGCTATATGGTTGGTTTGATACGGTTTCAATCATATTTGTTCTGGCAAAAACAGCCACTGCTGGGGCTGTTGTATATAAGATAGCAATTAACAATAAAGCAATTCCTGCAGACTTACGGGCATCTTTAACACGTTTTACGGTGAAAAAACGAACAATGACATGGGGCAAACCTGCTGTTCCTACCATAAGCGCTAGCGTTATCGCAAAAACATCGATCAACGATTTAGAACCCTCTGTATATTCGGTAAAACCAAGCTCGGTACTTAAGCCATCTAGCTTATCTAACAAATAGGTTCCAGAACCATCTGCTAATTTGCCTCCAAAACCTAATTGCGGAATCGGATTTCCTGTCATTTGAATAGATATAAAAATGGCAGGCACCATAAAAGCAAAAATAAGGACACAATATTGAGCTACCTGAGTATAGGTGATTCCTTTCATCCCCCCCAAAACGGCATAAAACAATACGATGATCATCCCAATAATAACACCTGTATTAATATCAACTTCCAAAAAACGGGAAAATACAATACCAACACCTCGCATTTGCCCAGCAACATACGTAAAGGACACTAATAAGGCACAAAACACAGCGACAAGCCGTGCCGTTTTTGAATAATATCGATCGCCTATAAAATCCGGCACCGTAAATTTTCCAAATTTTCGTAGATAAGGTGCTAACAGTAAGGCCAGCAATACGTAACCACCTGTCCACCCCATTAAATAAACAGCACCATCATAACCGGCAAAAGATATAATCCCCGCCATAGATATAAAAGATGCCGCACTCATCCAATCGGCTGCGGTTGCCATACCATTTGCCAATGGGGATACACCGCCACCTGCGACATAAAACTCTTTTGTAGAACTTGCTCTAGACCAAATAGCAATACCAATATAGATGGCAAACGTAATACCGACAAAAATATAGGTCCAATTTTGAACGTCCAATGGCGCAACCAACATCATACTACTCATCATAACCATATTTTTTATCAAGTTTATTCATAAGACGAACATATACAAATATGAGGATGACAAACACATACATAGATCCTTGTTGTGCAAACCAAAAGCCTAGTTTAAAGCCTCCTAATTTAATGTTATTAAGAACGTCCTTAAATATAATTCCTGCGCCATAAGACACTAGAAACCATACCAACAATAGTATAAGCACATATCTTATGTTTTCTTTCCAATAGGCTTTCGCGTTACTTTTCGTCATGATTATTTTTGATTAATTGGTTACTATATTTTTTAAATTCCTTAACAACCTTAGACCCCAAAATTAATGTTGCTATCATGGTTGGAACCGCCATAAGGGCAAAAGTGCCATCAATTAAATTTAACATCACACTAAAAGGGGCCGTAGCAGCTAATATAATGCTTACAATATAAATGTAATTATAATAGTGTTTTTTCTCTGCACCTATTAAAAACGACATACATTTTGTACCATAGTATGCATAAGAAAATAATGAGGACACACTAAAGATCAAAACACAAAGCATGAGTAAATATTTACCATAAACGGGCATAGCATGGGTAAATGCAGCCGCTGTTAAACTAACGCCATTATCTGAGGTTGTTTCCCAAACACCTGTTACTAAAATAGCCAAAGCTGTTAATGTACAAACAACCAATGTATCTATAGCGGGGCCTAACATGGCCACTAAACCTTCACGCACGGGTTCATCCGTTTTTGCTGCACCATGTGCCATGGGGGCTGTTCCTATACCAGCTTCATTCGAAAAGGCACCACGACGAATTCCCAATAAAATAAGTGCTCCAAGTACGCCTCCTAAAAATGGTTCGTCTGTAAAATGATTAGCGGTAAAAGCATCAGTGAAAATCATCATAAAATATTTAGGAACCACCTCATAATTAGAAATTAAGATAAATAAGACCAGCAGAAAATACAATAACACCATAGAGGGCACCATTTTAGAAGCGGCATGACTAATACGTTTTAATCCACCAAGAATAACTACCGAGGTCGACGAGACCAAAACCAAGGCAATGATGAGATTAGACCTTAAATCAACGGCAACGCCATTTGGTATTAATATAATATCATTTATGGCCTGTGTTAATTGATTCACATTAACTACAGGTAATGCGCCTATCATTCCAAAAAAACTAAACACAATAGCTAAAGGTTTCCAATGTTTCCCCAGGCCTTCCATAATAAAGTACATAGGGCCTCCTTGTAAGTCGCCTTTACTATCTTTTCCTCGATACATAATGGCCAAAGTGGAAGTAAAAAACTTGGTCGACATCCCAACAATAGCACTCACCCACATCCAAAACATCGCGCCAGGACCACCTACAGAAATCGCTACCGCTACACCTGCAATATTGCCCATACCTATCGTAGAAGAAAGCGCAGTCGTTAAGGCTTTAAAATGACTAATCTGCCCAGGATCGTCAGGATCGTCATACTTACCCCGTAATACTTCAATAGCATGACCAATAAACCTAAATGGTAAAAACCTTGACAGTATTAATAGGTACAATCCGCCTCCAATAAGCAGTACTACTAAAGGCAATCCCCAGGCATAATCTGAAAAAGATTTAACAATTTGTTCCAATCGATTCATAATTCCTTGTTAGTTGAATTTATAAATGTATTAAAACTATGTCGATTAATAATGATCGTTATGAATACCTTTTGAATGAACCTACCGTGTATATACCTTTTTAAAAAAGACACGAATTGCACAAATTTTCACTAATGAGAATGTTTAAAAAGTCTTTATAATTTGATATGTCAGGTTGAGTACTTCGATAAACTCAGCATAGGCTCTGTCGAAACCTATTGTTGATTATCAGTGATTTAAAACATTTCGACTTTAGTTTATGCTGAGCGCCCGCCTGCCGGACGGTCAGGGAGCCGAAGTAAATCAATGTGACATAGCCTTTACTTTTTAGACCTTTAAGCCTATGCAGGCTGGGAGTTCGTGTTCGTTTTGAGCCAATCACGCCATAAAGTATTGGATTCGCATTAATTAGTGTCATTCGTGTCCAAACTTTTTATTATTCAATATTTGTATGAATACGATAGTTGAAAGAACGGGGTGTGACCTATCGCTTTTAGGATAATCTCGCAAAGACGCAAAGGAAATATCGCCAACTATTATTGATATACTGTTTATTGATATACTGTTTATTGATAATTGAATTCGTAAATCTCTTAAAGTATGTCGGCTGGTCATTACCGCAATGGGCTCTTTTTAAATCAATCGGGCTTGATAAACCTCTGAATGTTGTGTGGGTCTCGCAAAGACGCAAAGGAAATACTGCTAACTATTATTGAATTATATTTATTGCTAGTTGAATTCACAAATTGTATTAAATTTACTCTAAGTTCAATATTTAAAACAAACCCCGATGGCTTACGACGAATATTTAGCAGATAGAATACGGCAACAACTCCTGGAAAAACGAGCGGTCTTTACGGAACTTAAAATGATGGGAGGTTTATGTTTTAAGGTCGATAATAAAATGCTTTGCGGGATTCACTTAGATAAAAAATACGGGGATCATTTATTAATGGCCCGTGTTGGCGAATCTGTATATGAAGCGGAGCTTGACAAACCGGAATGTTTGCCCATGGACTTTACGGGGCGCCCCATGCGAGGGTATATTTTTGTAACACCTGATGGTTTTGACACTGAAGACGACTTGTCGTATTGGTTGGATTTATGCATTGCTTTTAACCCATTGGCAAAGGCCAGTAAGCCAAAGAAGAAGAAAATCAAATAATACGCTATATATCCTTGAACATCACAACATGTCCAAAAAAACGAAACCCATAGAAATTGCCAAACTATTTTTAAAATTAGGCAGTATCGCATTTGGTGGCCCTGCTGCTCATATAGCTATGATGGAAGATGAGGTGGTTAAGAAAAGAAAGTGGATGACACAAGAACACTTTCTCGATCTTGTTGGTGCCACCAACTTAATTCCAGGGCCTAACTCTACGGAAATGACCATGCACTGCGGACATGAACGCGCTGGGTGGAAAGGTTTATTAGTCGCTGGAATTTGCTTTATTTTTCCAGCGGTTGTTATTACTTCTGTATTGGCGTACCTCTATCAGGAATATGGTCAGTTACCAAAAGTAGAACCTTTTATTTATGGTATTAAACCTGCGGTTATTGCCATTATTTTAATGGCAGCTTTCCGTCTTGGCAAAAAGGCCATTAAAAATACAGAGCTAGCTATCTTAGGTAGTGCCACCTTAGCGGCCTGTGTATTTGGAGTCAATGAAATAGCAGCACTTTTTGGTTGTGGCTTACTGGGTTTAGCACTTTATTTTATCAAAAAAAAAAGCAGCAACTTAAACAGTTTTATACCGCTTTTAATATTTCAGGCAACGGATCCATTAAAAATAGGGGGGCTAAAAATATTTCTTACCTTTTTAAAAGTGGGTGCTATTTTATACGGCAGCGGTTATGTGTTATTTGCTTTTCTCGATACCGAATTGGTTGCAAACGGATGGTTAACAAGACAGGCACTCATTGATGCGGTTGCCATCGGACAGATCACACCGGGCCCTGTTTTATCGACCGCTACATTTATTGGCTGGCAAATGCATGGTATTTGGGGTGCCATGGCTGCAACCATTGGGATTTTTCTTCCTTCCTTTCTTTTCGTCTTCATCTTAAATCCTTTGATTCCCAAAATGCGGAAATCAAAAATCATGAGGGCGTTTTTAGATGCCGTTAACGTTGCGGCTGTTGCCTTAATCCTTACTGTCTGCATCAATATGATAAAAGATACGGTTACAGATTGGCGAACTGTTTTAATAGCAGTCGTTAGTTTAGTAGTCATTTTTGTTTTTAAGAAACTAAATAGTGCTTTTATTGTTTTGGGTGGCGCGGTGTTTGGGTTTTTGTTGAGTTTGATGTAAAACCCACTTAAGTATTAACACAGTATACAATACTAACAAAATAGCAGTAAAAGCAGGAGATAAAGATTCTCAAAAAGTTATTGAAATATTACAAAAACCCATATTTACAAAAGGATGCTTGGAGTTACAACTGGCAAAGGGTTTTATAAATACCCTAACCCTGCTTATAAAAGTGAAGGCTTTATTAAAATGTCCAGAATGTTCGAAAAATTAAAACGTGCTACAACAAAACGTATAAAATTTATAACAAATTTGTCTAAGATTTTGGCTGCAGTCTATTTTTTCTATTCGGTTTGTATTTACTAAGTTAGGCCCTTGAAACACGCAACTAATCTTATACAAATATGTTGCCTGTAAGCAAAAAAATGACAGTGCGGAGATTAATAGCTGTAATCTAAGCATATTTTACGGGAAATATTTCTTTTGCGGAGAATAAGCAGTATATTTACCGCATAATTTGCGTAGAATGAAAATTTATATACACGAAAAAGAAAACTGGACTGACTTTACTTGGGACCATAAGAAAGTGATGACAAAACTAGGTGAAGCTAGAAATCAACAAGGCAGGCTTCTTGGGAAAATGGAATCCCTGGGCTTTGATTTACAAAATGAAGCGGTATTGAACACCTTAACTTTAGATGTTATAAAATCATCTGAAATCGAAGGCGATTTTTTAGAAATAGAACAAGTACGTTCTTCAATTGCTCGAAGACTAGGAATTGAAATTGCAGGCTCAGTAGAATCGGATCGCCATGTTGAAGGTATAGTTGAAATGATGCTTGACGCTACGCAAAGATATAACTTGCCTTTAACTAAAGACAGATTGTTTGGGTGGCATGCAGCACTGTTCCCTTCAGGTTGGAGTAATCTTTATAAAATCACAGTTGCCGACTGGAGAAAAGACACGACTGGTCCTATGCAAGTTGTGTCAGGACCTATGGGAAAAGAAAAAGTTCATTATCAAGCTCCGAGTTCTGACAGAATAGAACCAGAAATAATAAAATTTCTGGAATGGTTTGAAAACGAGCATGAAATAGACTTGGTTCTTAAAGCAGCTATTGCTCATTTATGGTTCGTAACAATTCACCCATTCGACGATGGAAACGGACGAATTACAAGAGCAATTACAGATATGACATTGACTCGTTCTGACAAAAGTATCAGGCGGTTCTACAGTATGTCTGCGCAAATTAGAGTTGAAAGAAAACAGTACTATGAAAAACTTGAAAAAACACAAAAAGGAAATTCAGATATAACAGAATGGGTTTTGTGGTTTTTGCAATGTTTAATAAATGCTATTGACTCCACAGAAGAAACTTTATCGAAAATATTTCATAAAGCAGAATTTTGGAAATTACATTCCATTACAATTCTTAATAACAGGCAACAAAAAATAATAAACAGAATGCTTGATGGATTTGACGGAAAGTTAACAACTTCGAAATGGGGAAAAATCAACAAGTGCTCTCAAGATACAGCTCTTCGAGATATTCAAGATTTGATTAAAAAAGATATCTTAAAAAAAGAAGCTAGTGGTGGACGAAGCACTAGTTATGAATTGAAAGAACTGCCTGACCATAACGAAGTATAAAAAACAATAGTCGAGATAGTAGTAATATCAAGGGTTGTTGCCCACTTCAACTTTTCCCTAAATTAACAGTAAAGCACTATGCATCCGACTACTACCCTTACATCAACCGTTGTAATAAATACCATTCCTCGAAACGTTATTTCATTAGCAATACATCAATCATACCAAAGCACAACACACAAAGAAAAGTTCTACCCCAAATACCCCAACACATTCCCTTCAATACGTTCCTGTATATTAGAAACATCTGCTTTTACAAAGGTTTCGCCCGTAATATTCTCGTAAAGCTCTATATAACGCTCACTAACAGATTCAATATAATCATCGCTCATAAAAGGCACCGTCTGTCCTTCCAATCCTTGAAAGCCATTGCTTATTAACCATTGGCGTACAAACTCTTTAGAAAGCTGTTTCTGCGCTTCTCCTCTATCCTGACGTTCTTGATAGCCATCTGCATAAAAATAACGAGAAGAATCCGGGGTATGTATTTCATCAATGAGTACAATTTGTCCGTCCTTGGTTTTTCCAAACTCATATTTAGTATCTACTAAAATAAGGCCTCGGGATGCCGCAATGTCACTGCCACGTTGAAACAGTTTACGCGTATAATCTTCTAACACCACATAGTCGGCTTCCGAAACAATCCCACGTCTTAGAATATCCTCACGAGAGATATCCTCATCATGATCCCCTTGTTCCGCCTTAGTTGCAGGTGTAATAATAGGCTCTGGGAACTTATCGTTTTCTTTCATGCCTTCTGGCATAGGCACACCACAAAGCAAGCGCTTACCAGCTTTATATTCGCGTGCTGCATGCCCGGACATATACCCACGTATCACCATTTCCACCTTAAAGGGGGCACATAGATGGCCTACGGCTACATTAGGGTCTGGTGTCGCCGTTAACCAGTTAGGGACTAAATCTTCGGTCGCAGCCATCATTTTGGTCGCAATCTGATTTAAGATTTGCCCTTTATATGGAATCCCTTTGGGCATCACAACATCAAACGCAGAAAGTCTGTCGGTTGCAATCATGACCAATTCATCATCATTGATATTGTATACTTCCCTTACTTTTCCTTTGTAAACACTCTTTTGGTTTGGAAAATTGAAATTGGTATCTATTATGGTGTTACTCATAGCCCTCTCTGTCTTTCAGATAGCTCTCCCTAAGGGAGAGAAACTCTTTTTAAATTAATATTTATGTTATTGTAATCCGCTAATTTTCCCCTTTGGGGAAATGTCCAAAGGACAATAGGGATTAGGATCTGTTCTCTATCCCTTCATAAGCCTCAATCACCTTTTTAACCAGTTTGTGACGAATCACATCTTTATCATCTAAAAATACCATCCCTACACCATCTACATTTTTCAAAATCAACAACGCTTCTTTTAACCCCGAAATGGTACGACGCGGTAAATCTATTTGCCCGGGATCGCCAGTCAATAAAAACTTGGCGTTTTTGCCCATACGGGTTAAAAACATTTTCATTTGTGCATGTGTTGTGTTTTGACCTTCATCTAAAATCACAAAAGCGTTATCAAGCGTTCGCCCACGCATAAATGCCAATGGTGCTATTTGAATGGTGCCTTTTTCTATATAGCTTGCCAACTTTTCGGGAGCGATCATATCACGTAATGCATCGTATAATGGTTGCATATAAGGGTCCAATTTTTCCTTTAGATCGCCTGGTAAAAAACCTAAATTCTCACCTGCTTCAACGGCTGGACGGGTTAAAATAATACGCTTAACTTCCTTATTTTTTAGTGCTTGAACTGCCAACGCAACACCCGTATAGGTTTTGCCCGTACCAGCAGGGCCAATAGCAAAAACCATATCGTTTTTACGCATAAGCTCTACCAACTTACGCTGATTTGCCGTTTGCGCTTTTATAAGTTTACCACCAACCCCATGCACGATAACTTCACCACTTTCTTTTGAGGTGGTATAATCGTCGCTACTTTGGCTTGTTAAAACGCGCTCAATAACATTCTCATCCAGCTTATTATATTTTGCAAAGTGCTTTAAAAGCATCGTGATTCTACGGTCGAATTCCTCTAATAGTTCCTCATCACCAAAGGCTTTAATTTTATTACCCCTTGCGACAATTTTGAGTTTAGGAAAATACTTTTTTAAAAGTGCTATATTGGCATTTTGTGCTCCGAAAAATTCTTTTGGAGTAATTTCTTCAAGTTCGATTACAATTTCATTCAAAGGCGTGGATTTTATTTTTGCATTTCATCAGATTTTAAATGAAAATAATATTTAATCGATGAAATGATTTCATTAGTTTTATTCAGTTTTTCTTATTTCTTTAAATACGTCTTCATGAACCTACATTTTTCATGCAAAACATAAAATGAAAACGAAAATTTTATGTAGGTTTGTTAAAACTCAAAAATACATAAATTTGGGTGACCAAACGCTAAAAACATATCAACAATTTTGCCAATGGCGATAATAACATTAACTACCGATTTTGGTGAAAAAGATCACTTTGCTGGCGCAACAAAAGGGGCCATTTATAGCGAACTTCCAGATGCTAGGATTGTTGATATCTCTCATTCTATTTCGCCTTTTAGTATTCCTGAAGCGGCTTATATAATCAAAAATGTGTACAGTAGTTTTCCTAAAGGCACAATACATATTATTGGTATTGATTCTGAAATAACCCCAGAAAATAAACACATTGCCGTAAAACTGGACGATCATTTTTTTATTTGTGCAAATAATGGTATTATGAGCATGATCTGTGCAGAAATTTCTCCCGACAAAATTGTAGAAATTAATATCCATGATAAAATACAAACAAGCTTTCCCGTTCTAGATGTATTTGTAAAAGCGGCATGCCATATTGCACGCGGAGGCACTTTAGAAATTATTGGAAAAACTATTGATGAGATAAAACCTATTAAGAACGTTGTCCCTTATGTAAATGATGATAAAACGCAAATTATTGGTAGAGTTATTTATATAGACAACTACGGTAACGTGATTACAAACATTAAAAGAAGCTTCTTTGAGGCGATACAGAAAGGACGTGATTTTGAGATTTCGGCAAGAAACAATAAATTTAAGACCATTTATGAAAAATACAGTGATTTTGTTAATTTCGAAATAGAAGAAAGCAAACGGAACGATGAAGGCCGAGGGCTAGTGGTTTTTAATTCCGGTGATTTTTTGGAAATTGCCGTCTACAAAAGTAATAGCAGTACCGTTGGTAGTGCATCAACGCTTATGGGGCTTGACTTAATGGATACTGTAAGTGTTAATTTCATAAAAGCATAAGCATGTTTGTTAGAATTGTAAAAATGGGGTTTCACGAACAAAATACCGAAACCTTTCTAGCTCATTTTAAAGCTAATAAAGAAAAAATAAGACATTTTAAAGGCTGTCGATTATTAGAGCTTTATAGAGATAAAAACGACCCATCCATCTTTTTTACCTATAGTTATTGGGAAACTGAAAACGATTTAGAACATTACAGACAATCTGATGTTTTTAAAAATGTTTGGGCCAAAACCAAACCTTTATTTAATAGGCCTCCCATGGCGTGGAGTGTTGATAAATTAGAATCTTTAATTTGAATGTCCGAAAAATAGAGAGGAATATGCACCATAAAGCACTACTGATGATCGATATGCAAAAGGGTTCCTTTACTCCGGAAACGCCCCGATATGATACGGATGGTGTTGTAAACAGGATTAATTGTTTGGCCAACAAGTTTAGGGCTTCAGGAAACCATGTCTTTTATATTTAGCACGATGGCACTAAACATCATGATTTTATTCCCAATACAGAAGCATGGGAAATACTATCAGAATTAAAGATCTCTAAAAAAGATAAAACACCCTCCTTAATCCTCCCAGGGAGGAATCCTAAACTTTTGAAATCGTTCCCTTGAGGGGATTTTAAAGGTGTTTTCGAAGCAATTCTGTTTAAATAAACAACTTTTCACATCAAAACCCATGTTCAAATGAAAGTACCTGCCGGCAGGCAGGAAATCACTAATTTTCACTACCATCCAAAAACATGTACTCAGCTTCCTACCTGCCGGCGAGGCAGGGACTGGGTCGTCTAAATAAGGGCATGGATAAATTTGTTAGGGTGATCCTTCAAATAAAAAAATATAATTTTATAGATTAGCGCGTCACTTTAGTCGATCTTTAAGGGGCATTGAAAGTGGCGCACAAAATAAAAGACATGTTAGCTATACTAAAAAAAGAAATAAACACATTTTTCGCATCCCCCATTGGTTATTTGGTCATTGCCATCTTTTTGGTCTTAAATGGGCTATTCTTATGGTTATTTAAAGGTGAATTTAATATTCTGGATTCTGGATTTGCAGATGTATCCCCTTTCTTTCTATTAGCGCCTTGGATCTTAATATTCTTAATCCCTGCGGTTACCATGCGCAGCTTTTCTGATGAAAAAAAACAAGGCACTCTTGAACTCTTGCTCACAAAACCAATAGCCCATATAAACATTATTTTAGGAAAATTTTTTGGTGCCTTTATTTTAATTTTAATCGCACTTTTACCAACCTTGCTTTATGTTTACACCGTCTACCAATTAGGAAGTCCTATTGGCAATTTAGATATGGGCAGTACCCTTGGTTCTTATTTCGGGCTATTATTTTTAATCGCAGCGTATATAGCTATTGGGATATATGCTTCTTCCCTATCAGACAATCAAATTGTATCCTTTATCATAGCGGTTTTTATTTGTTTTCTATTTTATATAGGTTTTGAAGGTATTGCAGGTTTTGTTTCAAGCGATTTTATAGAACAATTAGGAATGAGCGTACACTATAAGAGTATGAGCCGTGGTGTACTTGATACGCGCGATATCCTATATTTTTTAAGCGTTGCTATTTTCTTTTTAATGTTAACCAAAGTAAATATTAACAAAGAAAACAAATGATTTTAACGCCTTTGTTTGTTGTTTTTTTAGTACTTGTTTTTGCATTAGTTTGGTTATTTGCCATGACCATAGACAAACGCAAATGGGTTCGTTTATTAATAAGTTTGGTATTAACGCCTTTAGCTTATTTTTATGTATTTTACCCCCTACTTAATATTTTTAGCAGTTACCATCATCAAAAGCATTTTAATGTAGAAGCATGGAAGGATAAACCAGCGTTACGTTATGAAATGAGTCAAGAAATACTTGATAAAAAGTTGTTTCTTAGCAAAAATAAAAAAGACATAGAAACCCTTTTAGGGAAAAGCGAATGGTTTGGCTGGAATGATAGCCTAAAAACAACATCATCCAATAAATGGAATTACAATTTAGGTTTTAAACCAGGTGCTTTTAATAATAGACAGGAATGTATAGAAATTATATTCAATAATAATATCGTTGAAAGTGTTAAACAATATCAATTAAAAAAGACCTTTGAATAAAAATATTAAACATATAACCATACTCTTAGTTGCCATAATTGCAATCCATGTTTTAAGCAGCAAAATTTTTAAACGTTTTGATTTAACCGTAGATAACCGTTATACGTTAAGTGCATCTGCCATAAATATTATAAAGGACATTGAATCGCCTATTGTAGTAGATGTATTTTTAAGTGGTGATGATTTTCCTTCGGAATTTAGACGCCTTCAAAAGGAAACCAAACAATTACTTGAAGAGTTTTCTGCAAAAAACAGTCATATTCTTTTCAATTTTATTAATCCGTTAGAAGACGAATCCACTCGAGAACGAAACATACAACAACTGGCACAACGTGGATTAACGCCCATGCAATTAAGTGTACAGGAAAGTGGAAAGGCGACTCAAGCCGTCATATTCCCATGGGCTTTAGCTAGTTATAACAACCAAACGGTTATTATCCCTTTAATCAAAAATAAAATAGGGGCATCACAACAAGAATTGGTTACTAATTCGGTACAGCATTTAGAGTATGCCTTCTCCGATGGATTTAGCAAGTTAACAAAGCCCAAACGTAGAAAAATTGCTATTTTAAAAGGCAATAATCAATTAGAAGACAAATACATTGCAGACTTTGTTAAAAAACTTGGAACGTATTATTTTATTGCGCCTTTTACTTTAGATAGCGTTGCAAGCAAGCCGCAAAAAACACTTAAGGACATACAAGCCTACGACTTAATAATTTCGGCCAAACCTACCGAGGCCTTTACCGAAAAAGAAAAATTGGTGTTAGACCAATTTACCATGAATGGTGGCAAAAGTTTATGGCTTGTGGATGCAGTAGCTATGGAAAAAGATAGCCTGTATAATGATACAGGTCATAATTTTGCGGTAACCAGAGATTTAAATTTAACCGATTTCTTTTTTAAATATGGTGTTCGTATCAATCCGTTAATAGTAAGTACGCTCTACTCTGCTCCTATTACATTGGCCATTGGGGAAGGTAGCGAGTCGCAATTTCAACCTTTGAGATGGCCCTATTCACCATTAGCGGCCTCTAACAGCAATCATCCCATTGTTAATAATTTAAATTTAGTAAAATTCGATTTTGCCAACCAAATCGATACGCTTAAAAATGACATTAACAAAACGATTCTTCTAAAAACGGCGCCTTTAACAACACTAGAAGGGACTCCAAGGGAGATCAGTTTGGATTTAGTGACCAAAAAGCCTGATCCTGCACGTTTCAACAAGGGCCCTCAAACATTGGCGGTTTTATTAGAAGGTGAATTTACCTCAATTTATAACAATCGTATAAAACCCTTTCAGCTTCCGGAAGAAAAGAATAAAAGCCTCTCCACTAAAATGATCGTTATCGCTGATGGAGATGTTATTAAAAATGACGTTATAAAAAATAACCCACAAGAATTAGGTTTTGATCGTTGGACAGGTAAAACTTACGGCAATAAAGAATTTTTGTTAAATGCGGTTAATTATTTATTGGATGATGATGGACTTATAAACATTCGGTCTAAAGAAATTGCCTTGGCATTTCTTGATCAACAAAAAATAGCAGCACAAAAAAGCAAGTGGCAGCTTACAAATATCGCATTACCATTGGTATTGTTAACGGTCTTCGGATTAGGGTTTAATTACTTCAGAAAGAAAAAGTATGCTTCCTAAATGTTAATAAGTTTGTTTCCAATTTTAGTCTGTATCGAATATATTTGTAAATAAGCTTTATTAAAATTTTAACCCAGTATAAATACATGAAATTTATAGTATCCAGTACCTATTTACTAAAACAATTACAAGTTTTGGGGGGTGTTATTAATAGCTCTAATACCTTACCTATTTTAGATAATTTTTTATTTGAATTAGACCATACTAAACTGACTGTTTCGGCGAGTGATTTAGAAACCACTATGGCATCGTCACTTGACGTTGAAAGTGATAGCAAAGGCAGTGTTGCCATTCCCGCTCGTTTGTTATTAGATACTTTAAAAACATTTCCTGAGCAACCGCTTACATTTGTTGTAGAAGATAATAACATCGTTGAGATCAGTTCTAATCATGGTAAATATGCACTGGCTTATGCCGATGGTAATGAGTTCCCAAAAGCAGTAGCTCTTGAAGACCCAAGTAAAACGGTTGTCACTGGAGATGTATTGGCCACAGCGATTAGCAAAACTATCTTTGCAGCTGGAAATGACGATTTACGCCCTGTAATGAGCGGTGTGTTTTTTCAATTCTCGACAGAAGGTTTAACCTTTGTTGCTACAGATGCACATAAATTAGTAAAATATACACGGGAGGACATTAAGGCAAACCAAGTTGCAGAATTTATCATGCCCAAAAAACCTTTAAACCTTTTAAAAGGTATTCTGGCTGCCAGTGAAGATGATGTGACTATTGAGTATAACGAATCAAACGCAAAATTCACATTTGAAAATTCTGAATTAATTTGCCGCTTAATTGATGGGAAGTATCCGAATTATGAGGCGGTTATACCAAAAGAAAACCCTAATAAATTAACAATTGACAGAACCCAATTTTTAAATTCTGTAAGACGTGTGAGCATATTTTCGAATAAAACAACACACCAAATACGTTTAAAAATTGCTGGTGCAGAACTTAACATTTCGGCAGAAGATATAGATTACAGCAACAAAGCAGAAGAACGTTTAACCTGTGATTATCAGGGTGATGATATGCAAATTGGTTTTAACTCCCGTTTTTTAACTGAAATGCTTAATAACCTAGGTTCAGACGAAGTACAATTAGAAATGAGTATGCCAAATAGAGCAGGTATCCTAACACCTGTAGATGGGCTTGATGAAGGGGAGTATATAACCATGCTGGTTATGCCAGTTATGTTGAATAGCTAATAATTTAAAAGATCATAAAATCTATATAAACCACGGTTACATAGCCGTGGTTTTTTCTTTCATTCTAAATAGTACCATTAAGGGAATGAGACCGTGAGGTAGTCTATAAATTACTTGATACAGGCTAGAATGTATGGATTCCCAAAAGAAATCGAAATAAAACCCAGATACTATTCTGGCAAACGATGTTAGCAGCCCCCATACCATAGCATATATCAATACATACTTAACGACTCTAGGAAAAAAAATAAGGATGGCCACTAAAATATCTAAAACCCCAGCTATCAATAAAAATGTTTTTGCAACTTCTTCAGAAAAGCCTGTAATACTAATGGTCATGTCTAAAAAGTGTCCTGATACTGGGTAATAACCAATCGCATACAAAGCATGCGCAACAAAAACAACGGCTATCAAAATCTTAAGGATTAGATCTAGGTATTTTTTTACAAAAGATCTCTTATAGTAAACTAAAAGTACAGGGATACTAAACTGCAAACTGTACTCGAAAAATTGACTAAAACGATAAAACTGCTCTTTCATTAATAAATATGCCAGTATAAACAGGCCCATAGAACCTATAAGTAAAATAACTTTATGTGCTCGATTATTATAACGAAAGATCAATGCTATAATAGCAGCTACAGCATATACCGCTCCAAAAAAGAAGGTCAGACCTTGAATGAGGTTGTCTACAGAAACACTTGTAACATAGTCATCCCATGTTATCTTTAAAATGCTTTCTACAAAAACCTTTAGCAATTGTTCATCCCAAAAAAAAGCTCTAAAAGGAGCATCCCAGAACAGATGCTGATATGCTCTACCAAGAAAAACAAAAAAAACAGAAAGTTTTAAAATTGTTAAAGAAGTAACATGTAGCTTATTATTCCTTTTTAATTTAAAATCCATTTATATTTCATTCAAGTTATTAAACTCAAATCAAAAATAGAACATATATTTACATTTCCATGGATCAAATAGAAAATTAAATTTTAATATTGAACTCATCTTGACTTTTTGTTTTTAACCGAAATCGAAGATTCATGAACTCCTATTTATGATAATAAGAGTTAAGTGAACTAAAAAGTTAAGGAAATTTGTTCTTTATTTGTCACATTGAGCACAGCTAATAAAAACTAGAACTCCAATTGGTCTTCGACTGCGCTCAGACTGACATTACGGCCTTAACTTAATGACATTGAGCATCGCTACGGATAAGAAAAGTAACAAAATATGGGTGGATTTTAGCCATTCCTGCCTGCCGGCAGGTTTTAGGAAACAGAAAAAGTCAAGATGAGTTCATTACATAAAAAATTAAATTATATATAAAATCATGAAAAATCTAATAGTGCTTATTTTCTTAATTGGGTACACTTCCCTTTTTGCTTCAAACGATAAATACCGTTTAATGCTAAGAGACAATCCCGCAACTACTATTGTAATTGGCTGGGATCAAATATCAGGTGATTCACCTACGGTGTACTATGGCACTACAGATTTTGGTTCTGATCATTTAAAATATGTAAAGAGTCATACCCCCGACAGAGTTGTGAAATTCAGAGGTATGAACAATCATTTCGCTCGTTTAAAAAACTTAAAGCCAAATACCGCTTATTTTTTCGTTATTAAAGATAGTGAAGGTGTTAGTGAACGCTTTTGGTTTAAAACAGCTCCGAAGAATAAAGAAAAACTATCATTGATCTCTGGTGGTGATTCAAGAAATAAACGAAAAAGTAGACAAAATGCTAATTCGTTAGTTGCCAAATTAAAACCACATGCCGTTTTATTTGGAGGTGACATGACAGCATCAGACAATAATGAACAATGGATCAATTGGATGAACGACTGGCAGCTTACTATAGCTTCAGATAATAGAATGTTCCCTATTATAGCTGCAAGAGGTAATCATGAAAAGGAAGACAACTCCATTCATAATTTGTTCGACACGCCATCTGATAAAAATTATTATAGCATTAGTTTTGGTAATAACTTTTTAAAAGTATTCACACTTAACACAGAGATCTCAATAACAGGTGGTCAAACAAATTGGTTGAAAAATGACCTATCTGTGAGTAAAAAAGTAAAATGGAAGATAGCGCAATATCACAAACCTATGCGTCCCCATGTGGCTGGTAAAAAAGAAGGTCATTATCAATATGCCAATTGGGCAAATTTATTTTACAAGCATAGCGTACAATTGGTTGTAGAATGTGATGCACATACCGTAAAAACCACTTGGCCAATAAAACCTTCAACAAATTCTGATAGTGAAGAAGGATTTATCAGAGACGACAAAAACGGTACTGTTTATGTTGGGGAAGGCTGTTGGGGAGCTCCAATTCGTAAAAATGATGATTCAAAAAGTTGGACCAGGGATTCTGGAATGTTCAACCAATTCAAGTGGATCTTCGTATCCAAAAAAAACATAGTATGTCGAACTATAAAAACCGATAGTGCTGCCAATGTTACTGAGCTTTCTAATGATAATCCTTTTGAAATACCCCGGAATTTGGAAATATGGAACCCTTCAAATGGTTCTGTGGTAAAAATTGACAATTAATAAATATCGTTCATTAAAATACCAAGCAGTAGCAGTATTAATGAATAAAAAAAACGCCCACCAAAAAGTGGGCGTTCAATTTATCTCATGCTAACAACTTAACTAATTAATAAAATCTAGAGATAAAGGATATTTTAAGCTAACTATTATTCGTTCTCTTTATAGTTTTTTTATCAATTTTTAATTCACAAAATTAAAAGACAAAGGATATGTTGACACCTCTCCTCTACTTGCCTTAACGGCATTTACAATAGGAAATACTATAGAAATAATACCTAGAATTATAAGGCCCAAAAAACCTAAGCCAAATAGTAATATTAAAGGAATACACATTAAACAGTAAACAATTAAACTCAACTGAAAATTTATAATGTTTTTGCCGTGCGCATCCATTTGATAAATTTTTTCTCTTTGTGTAAGCCATAACACTAATGGTAACAATAAACTACCAAAACCAGTAATTAAAGTTATCAACTGACTTAAATGGGTAATGACTAAAAGTTGATTGTCCTGTCTCATGATGGTGATTTTTTGATTGATACTTATATGACGCATTATTTTAAATAATGTTACACCATGTTAGAAAGTTATTTCAAGAAATAAGTTTACTCCTACAAGTCCGATATTTAAAACATCAAGTGATAAAAGCTATTGCAATAATTAATATCTTTAACAATCATATTTTAGTAAAAGAGACTAAAGCACTCATAAATTTTTTATTACCCATTTCTTTTTTATCTAACAATTCAGTTAAAATATCATGGCTGTTGATAAAATACTTTAAAGCTTCTTGATGATGATTAAGTTCTTTTTTTAATATAGAAATTGATTCTTTTATAAACAACTATAAATCATCTTCTCATATTTCCTCTCATCCGGTTATAATGTTCTTCAAACCATTCAGGTTGTTCAATTTCATTGTCAAACATATAGTCCGCTATTTGTTTTATATCATCTTCTAAATAAGGCAATTTTTGCATGACTCCAAACCGCCTTACAGCTCCAAACATTTTTGCATTTTTCTCATTCGGGTTTTTAATCCAGCTCTGCATATCGTTTATAAACTCTTCTTTTGATGTGTCTTTAGATATATAACGTTTTTTAATAGCAATCATTGGAGGTCCCAACCTTTCATCTTCAGTTTTAGTAGCATCATGACATAAATAACAATGCATTTCCATAAGTTTTTTTCCTGGATGCTCCTGATGGGTTTTGCTATAAGATTTGGTTAAAGTTTTATTATTTTCATCTTTAGAATTTTTACAACTTGTAAAAATAAAAATGAATACTATTAAAAATATAAATATTTTCATTACACATATTTTAGTTAATTATTTTTCATTACCAAAAAAGGGACGTCAATGCTAAAAGCAAAAGTTTCGACCAAGTGTTTGTTAAATAAGCGTTCCAAGAAAGAATGTTTCTCACCAATCATACATAGCATTTTTATATCATTGTTTTCAATATACTTATGTACTGTTTGATATATATCTTTAGTTTTTACATCAATATAATCATGAATAGGGTTCGCAAAACTCGAATTAAAGAAGTCTACATGTTTCCTTTGATCCTGCTCTAAATAATTTTCGTCTGCTACATGTAAAACATGTAGTTTAGAATTGCTTAATACTACTAAATCCATAAGAGGTTTTAGGATCTCACCATTAAATGATATGGCATTATTAACAATAAATGCGACCTTACTTAAATTTAAGAAGACGCAATTATCTGGAATTGCAAGCACTGGAGCCTTACAACGCTGCATAACCCGAACCGTATTGTTCCCAAAGATTACTTTTTGCAATCCCGAAGCTCCTTTTGTTCCCATAATAATCAAATCGACCTGATTTTTCTCGGAAACCTGATCAATAGAGTCAATAAAATTATCATAATCAACTATGGAGTGAAAATGGTGTTTATCATTTTTATAACGCATTTCCACTTTAGAAATAATATTTGCCAAGGATTTTTTAGCAGCATCAATTATAGTGGTATAAATAGTTGATGATGACGAGAGCTTCATCATATCATCAGAAATAAATGATGATGCCTTATGTACATTAAGCAAATAAAAATCACATGCTACATCTTTAAATAATATCAGGGCAAAATCGATAGAATTCATGGAATTTATAGAAAAATCGGTTGGCAACAATATTGTTTTCATTGTAGTAAGCAAATAGGATTGATTGTAAGTAAACATACCATAAATGCTTAAAAAAAACTATGACAAATGTCAGTTGTGATTAATTACTTACATCAAGAATAAAAATTGACAAAAAAATGCAAAATATCGTGTTTTCGGCACAATAAATGCATGTAACCTTAAAGTCGTGCGCTTATGTATTTGGTTGCTTTTTTCCCACAATAATTAGCCTTACGAAAAATAATATCATGGATCATAATAAAAAATTAAATCAGTAATCGATTTATACCAATTCTAATTTAAAATGAAGTGGTTTAAACTACCCAGTCAAGCTGAGCACATGTTTTTTGATTGAAGCGAAAAATAGTGATTTTATTCCCACATAAAGGCTTTTTTGCACTGCATAGCATCGCTACGGAGTAATAAAAAGATAAAATGTGGGGATAAAAGGGCATTTTGCAGCCAATTATAAAAAGTTTAAACCACTTCAATATTAAAATATACAATACAAATGAAAAAACCCTTTGCTTTTTTAGCAATTATCGCCTTAGTTTTAGCAGTAATATTATTAGGGCTTCTCATTTATAATTTAGCTATTATACCCGGCATTATAGGATTAGCATTTGGGCTGATAGCATTTTATTTGTCAAAAAAAGTGACCACATAAAAACAATTCAATTTACATGCTTACTAACCATTATAGCATTAGCAATAATTGAAGATAAAAAAGAAAAACTAAAAGCCTATAAATTTAGTCCTTACCAGTAAGTAATTTCTCCTTTTTTTATATATATTCGTATTTTATAGATTAGTACATACCAAAAGTTTTCCCGCCCTTGAAAATGATTTGACTGTAACTTACATAGTAAAATCTGAATTAATAAACGTATGAAATTCTTTTATATACTATCAGCAATTGTATTAGTAGGTACTTGCTCCACGCCAAAGTACACTACAAAAATCCGAAATCTTAAAGAGAGTATTCAGATAGTTGATAGCATTCATACTATTAATTATGCAAATACTATTACCGCTAAAGAATTAAAAACACTCTTATATAAATTTTCTTCAGATGAGTTTGAAGGCAGAAAAGTTGGCGAAAAAGGGCAAAAATTAGCAACTGAATTTTTAAAATCGTACTACATAAATGAAAAGATAGCATCTCCTTTTGGAGGCGATAATTATTATCAAATTATCCCTAAGAGTTTCTTTTCGAGGGGCATTAATAGTTCTGAAAACGTTTTAGCTTATATTGAAGGAAGTGAAAAACCTGATGAAGTCATTATAATATCAGCACATCTGGATCATCTCGGTATTTCTGATGATGGACAAATATATCATGGCGCAGATGATGATGGCTCTGGTACTGTTGCCATTATGGAAATGGCACAAGCCTTTAGCTTAGCTAAAAAGGAAGGTCATGGTCCCAAACGGAGTATCTTATTTTTACATTTTACCGCAGAAGAAATAAGAAAACAAGGTTCTGAATTCTATACACTCCACCCTGTATTCCCTTTAAGCAATACCATTGTGAACTTAAATATTGATATGGTAGGAAGAGTTGACGAAAAACATAAAAACAATAAAGATTATATATACCTAATAGGTTCGGATAAACATAGTAAAGAACTGCATTATCTATCAGAAAAAGTAAATAACACTTATTTTAATATAAATTTAGATTATAGGTATAATGTCAATTTAAAAAAACACAAATTCTATTCACGTTCAGATCATTATAATTTTGCTTTAAAAGGCATCCCCGTTATTTTTTACTTTAATGGAGAACATAATGATTACCATAAACCTTCGGATACTCCCGATAAAATAGATTACAATCTATTACAAAGACGTACAAAACTCATATTTGCTACCGCATGGCAAATTGCTAATCAAGAACATCGTATTGTTACCGATGAATACAATGAACTGTTAAAATAGACTGAAAAATTGTTATTCTATTAATTCATTTTTGTAATATCGCACCAAATTTATTTTTATAAAATGAAAAAATTAGCAATTCTTCTATGTGCTACTTTATCTGTAGTTGCATGTAGTTCCTCACAAAACAAAAAAACTTCAAAACGCTCCAATCTTGTCACGGATTTTGCGAAAACGATTACCGCAGCCGAATTAAAGGAAGCGCTTTACACTTATGCTTCAGACGAATATGAAGGCAGAAAAACTGGTGAACCCGGGCAAAAGAAAGCTGTTGAATTTATTAAAAATTATTATATGTCTGCGGGGATTCCTTCTCCCATTGCTAAAGATGATTATTTTCAAGAAATTCCTGCTTCCTATTTTTCCAAAAATATAAAGGCCTCTGAAAATGTTTTAGCGTATATAAAAGGCACTGAAAAACCCGATGAAGTTATCGTTATTTCGGCACACTTAGATCATATTGGTATCTCGGGAAATGGAGATATAAATAATGGTGCAGACGATGATGGGTCTGGAACCGTCGCTATTTTAGAAATTGCAGAAGCTTTCAAAATAGCTTCAGACAAGGGATATGGTCCAAAACGTTCTATATTATTTTTACATGTTACGGGCGAAGAGATAGGACTCTTTGGTTCTCGGTATTATACAGATGAAGACCCTGTTTTTCCTCTAGCAAACACAGTGGCCGATTTAAATATCGATATGATCGGTCGTGTAGACCAAAAGCATGAAGGAAAAGATAATTACTTGTATTTAATCGGGTCTGATAAGTTGAGTAAAGAGTTACATGATGTTTCTGAAGCTGTAAATAAAAAATACTTTAAATTGAAATTTGATTATACCTATAATGATGACAATGATCCAAATCGGTTTTATTATAGGTCTGATCATTACAATTTTGCCAAACATAATGTTCCCGTTATTTTTTATTTTAATGGGACACATGCCGATTACCATAGACCATCGGATACACCTGATAAAATTAATTATGCGTTTTTAGAAACACGGGCACGTTTAATTTTTCATACGGCTTGGGAATTGGCTAATAGAAAGGAACGAATCAAGCTAAATTAACGTGAGTTCGATTTAAAACAAGGGAGTTTTTAACAATAAATCACTAATAAAACGATTTGTCGCCTTTAGTACTTCAACTCCGCTCAGCATAAACTAAAGTCGAAAGGTCATTAAAACCAACTATTTAAATGGGTTTCGACAGAGCCTGTGCTGAGTTTACCGAAGTACTCAACCTGACAATCAATATTAAATTATTGATAGTCAGATTAATAACATTATGCTTACATCGAACTCACGTTAAATTAAAATAATAGTAACAAAAAAAGCCTTTCAATTCCTTGAAAGGCTTTTATTTTTGGGTGGAAGACCGGATTCGAACCGGCGACCCTTGGTACCACAAACCAATGCTCTAACCAACTGAGCTACAACCACCATGTAACTTGCATTTTGTAATGCGTGTGCAAATGTAATTGATTTCAACCTTTTCTACAAAGACTTTTTTTAATATTTTGCATTGAAATCAAAAATAAAATTTCAAAAAATTATAACTATTTAATATCGAATAAACTATCAACTACCATATGGCGCTCAACCGTAAAACCTTCTGCATGTTCAACACCTACCAACCTTCCTAAATCTCTAGCTCTATAAATGATACTATCTGTAAAGTTCTTACTGGAGATAGGTGTTTCTGGTTCTTTACTGCTCCTATCATAAAACTGGGTTTTATAAGCGTATACCGATGCCTTTTTTTTATCCATAAAACCAGATACATCCACAACTAAATCTGGTTCTAAATTTTTCCATTGTATATAATGATAGACTTGTTTAGGCCTCCATGGGCTTTGTGCTTTTTCCCCATCATTCGTTTCAATTTTAATTAATCCGCTTAAAAAACAAGCATCACTAACCAGTTTACTTCCTTTACCATGATCTATATGCCTATCATCAATAGCATTACAAAGCACAATGTCTGGTTGGTACCTACGAATCATTTTAATGATTTCTAATTGGTGCTCTTTATCATTTACAAAAAAACCATCCGCAAACCCCAGATTGACCCTGGCAACTACACCTAATATTTTAGCAGCATTATTAGCTTCAATAGCCCTTGTTTCTGCTGTGCCTCGGGTTCCTAGCTCCCCTCTTGTTAAATCTATGATACCTACTTTTTTGCCGTTGGCAACTTCTTTTGCTATGGTGCCGCCACACCCTAATTCTACATCATCAGGATGTGCTCCTATAGCTAGTATGTCTAATTTCATAATACTTATTATTAGTATTTATTTTTATTTGCTGAGTTTTAAAATTCTAAAAGCGCCTTGAATTACCAAAACAAAAACAATGGTTCCTATAATTAGATCTGGCTTGTTTGAATGTAACCAGGTCACTAAAATTCCAGCAATAATAACCCCCAAGTTAATAATCACATCATTTGATGTAAAAATCATACTTGCTTGCATGTGCACTTCTTCCTTTTTTTTATTCTTTTGTAGCACGTACAGACAAATTCCGTTTGCTATAAGCGCAAAAATAGAAACAATTATCATAGTTGAGAAATCAGGTAACACTTCTTCACTTAAAAACCGCCTTAAAACCTCAATAAAACCAATGGTCGCTAGTATCATTTGAAAATAACCAGCAAGTTTTGCTATCTGTTTTTTCCTAACCAGTGTTCCTCCAACGGCAAAAAGGCTAATACCATAAACAAAACTGTCTGCAAGCATATCTAAACTATCTGCCACAAGTCCCATTGATTTAGAGATTAAACCTGTGGTCATTTCGATCATGAAAAAAAGGAAATTAATACTCAGTACAATCCAAAGTCGTTTTTTTTGATTGATTTCTTCTTTAAAATTAATTTGATTCGTTTTTTCTGTACTTATTTTTGAGCCTCCCAAATTCAGTTCGATTATAGATTTTTCAATGCTATCTATTTGTCCTGTATGGAACACAAAGAGTTTTCGGTTTGGAATATCAAATTCTAGATTTTTAATGGATTTTATGCCTTCTAATTTCATCCGAATTAAATTTTCTTCAGAAGGACAATCCATTTTAGATATTTTGAATGCTGTTTTTTCCATCTATTTAGCTTATAGAACTCATCTTGACTTTTTATGATTTGCTACAGAATCATCATTTTATTTCCATATTTTGTCTTTTAATGCATGGTAACGATGCTATTATATTCAAAAAAGTCTTCGTCTAAAAACAAAAACATGGCTTTTCGTTTAAATAAAAAAGTCTAGATAAGTTCATAATCCATAATCCTTGCACCTAAATTTATTAAAGATATAAGAAATCATTAAAAATTTAGTATTACTCTCACGTTTTCGTATTCATTTTACACACCAAATAGTTCAAAATATTCACAATTCCCGAAAAATAACGCACTTACAAAAAGCATGACATTCGTCATAATTGTTAGCAATAATCAACTGTAACTTTATCCTATAATTATATGGTACCTATTAAACACTAAAGACACCATAAACAACCACAAGATATGATTTATTTAATGCTTCTCATTTTAGTTATTACCATTGGTCTCTTTATCTGGGGAAAGTTTACACCAGATATTGTTGCACTCATGTCCATGATAAGTTTATTCCTAACAGGAATTTTAACCCCTACCGAAACATTAAGTGGTTTTAGTAATCCAACAGTTATTATGATTGCGGCACTCTTTATTATAGGTGAAGGTATTGCTCAAACAGGTTGGACCGCTTTAGCCGGTAAGAAATTTGTAGAATGGGCAGGAAAAAGCATTCCTAAACTATTGGTCATTGTAACATTAGGTGCTGGTATATTATCTGGTTTTGTAAGTAATACAGGTACAGTAGCCACTTTAATGCCTCTTACTATATCATCGGCCTGGAGCATTGGTACCCTGCCTTCAAAAATGTTAATGCCCGTAGCTTTTGGTTCTAATACTGGAGGCTTACTCACCTTAACTGGCACACCTCCAAATATTATTGCTAGTAATGCTTTAATAGATGCTGGTTTTGAAGGGTTCTCTTTCTTTGAATTTGCATTAATAGGTATTCCTTTATTAATAGTCGCATTAATTTATTTTAGATATATAGGATACAGACTATTGCCGAAAAACAAAACAAATAATAAGCCCGTAAATATTGAATCAACCTTACATAATTGGATAGAAGCTTATAAAATTGATAGTGGTTATTATAGATTACGTATAAGATCATTATCACCATTAATTAACACAAAAATTGAAGATTGGCAATTCGAAAAAAATTATAATGTTACCATTATTCGTACAAAAAGAAGGCATCCAAATATTTTAAAAGGCGTCCCTGCCTTTGAAGAATTTCCAAATCCAAAAACAGAACTCTACTATCATGATATAGTAACCGTAAAGGGTGATACTGAAGCTATTAATAAACTGATGATTACCTTCAGGTTAGGATTATTACCCCTTGAACCTATTACAGATGAGTTAAAACACAATCTAATTAACCAAGAGGTAGGTATGACAGAAGTTATCGTAAACCCAAATTCTATTCTCGTTGGTAGAAAATACAAACTAGGCGATTACTTTAAACGATATGGTATTCAGCTTTTAGCAGCCTCAAGAAACAATATCCCTTTACAAGAAAAAGAAATTACGGTAAAAGCTGGTGATGCTTTTATAATAAGAGGTACCTGGGAACATATAGACGATTTAAAAAAACAACATGAAAATCTGGTCATTATCGGTAGCCCAGAAGGCATGGCCAAAAACATTGAGAGTCTTAACTCAAAATCGTATATCGCTTTGGGGGCTTTAGTACTCATGATCCTATTTATGGTCTTTAAAATAGTACCAGGGTCAATCGCTGCATTAATTTCTGCCGGGATTGTTCTTTTAACTGGTTGCGTACCAATTTCTAAGGCTTACAAAGGTATCAGTTGGACCAGTGTTGTTATGATTGCTGCTATGATTCCCATGGGAGTTGCTCTACAAAAAACAGGAACTGCACAGATTATAGCCAACGGTTTGGTAGATTATTTAGGATCTATCCACCCCGTATTGTTATTAGGTGGTGTATTTCTACTAACAACAACGTTTAGTCAAGTCATTAATAACTCCGCAACGGCCGTGTTAATGGCACCTATTGCTATCCTTGCCGCAAATTCGTTAAACCTCTCACCTGCTCCATTTATGATAGTGGTTGCCATAAGTGCATCAACGGCATTTTTAACCCCCATAGGAACAACTACGAATGCAATGGTAATGACCGCAGGCGGATACAAATTTATGAATTACCTCAAAGTAGGAGCACCATTGCTACTTCTATTTTTTATAATAACCTTAATACTAGTGCCCATAATATGGCCTTTTTAAAAACTAAAAAAATATTAATAAGAACCTTAAAATCGAACAAAATGGAAAATCTAACAACAACAAAGCATGTAAGTTTAGAACAGTATGGCTTAAAAGACGTGAAAGTGAATTGGAATTTATCTCCAAAGAAACTGCAACAAATTACCGTTGCGAAAGGTATGGGAAAAGAAACTGCAAACGGAACGCTTGCTGTTAATACAGGTAAGTTTACCGGACGTTCTCCCCAAGATCGGTTTCTGGTAAAGGATGATTATACTGCCGATAAAGTTTGGTGGGGAAAAACCAATAAACCAATATCTCCTGAAAATTTCGATAAACTTAAAAATGAAATAACGAACTATCTTTCTGGAAAAGAAATTTATGCAAGAGATGGCTACGTATGTGCAGAACCAGAATTTAGAACAAATATTAGAACGGTAACCGAATTACCTTGGTCTAACTTATTCGTTTACAATATGTTCTTAAGACCTAGCGAAAAAGAATTAGAAAACTTTAAGGAAGATTGGTTAATTCTTTGTGCCCCTGGGTACGAATGTCCAGACCCCAAAGCTTATGGCATCCGTCAAGGTAATTTTTCAATCCTCAACTTTACTCAAAAAATTGCTTTAGTTGGAGGGTCTGCCTATACCGGCGAAATGAAAAAGGGTATTTTCTCTGCATTAAACATGATTTTACCTGTAGAGAAAAATGTATTGCCTATGCACTGCTCTGCTAATGTTGGAAAATATGGGGACACCGCTATTTTCTTTGGACTTTCCGGAACAGGAAAAACAACATTATCTGCAGATCCTGATAGAAAATTAATTGGCGACGATGAGCATGGATGGACAGCAGACAATACTATTTTTAACTTTGAAGGTGGGTGTTATGCAAAAGTTATCGACCTCACTGAAGAAAAAGAGCCGGACATTTTTAGAGCTATTAAACCAGGAGCTATACTAGAAAATGTTATATTTAAAGATGATGGAGAGGTAGATTATAAAGATAGTAGTATTACTCAAAATACGCGTGTAAGCTATCCTATTTATCATATTGATAATATTCAAGAAACACTTTATGCAGACAACCCTAAAAATATATTCTTTTTAACATGTGATGCTTTTGGCGTATTGCCACCAGTATCAAAACTAACGCCAGGGCAAGCTGCTTACCACTTTATCTCTGGTTACACTGCCAAAGTTGCTGGAACCGAAGCTGGTATTACAGAACCCGTACCCTCTTTCTCTGCTTGTTTTGGAGAGCCATTTATGCCATTGCACCCCACTGTTTATGGTGAAATGTTAAGCAAAAAAATGCAAGAAGCTGGTGTAAATGTATGGCTAATCAATACAGGATGGAGTGCTGGACCTTATGGTGTAGGATCTCGTATAAAATTAAAATATACAAGAGCTATGATCACGGCAATCCTTAATGGCGAGTTGGATCGTGTAGATTACGAGCAGAATTTTATTTTTGGCTTATACATGCCTAAATATTGTCCAGGAGTTCCGTCTGAAATCTTAGACCCTATGAACACATGGTTAAAAAAAGGTGAATATGTTGGTAAAGCTATTCAGTTAGCACACTCGTTCCACTTGAACTTTGAAAAATTTGCTGGCCAGGCTTCAGAACAAATTATTGAAGGTGGTCCACTAATTGATGAACACCATCACTTACACGAACACTTTTAATAGGTTCTTATTTAACCAGAAAAAGGCTGTCTGAAAAGTGTCATTCTGAATATTACCGAGAAACAAAATATATTTTGTTTTGAAGGTAGCTGCGAAGCTGTGATGAATCTCTTAAAAACATAATATATTGTTTTACTAAACTATAAGATTCTTCGCTATAGCCTGTACTGAGCGTAGTCGAAGTACTCTGAATGACAAATTTTACTACTTTTCAGACTGCCTCTTTCTCTTATATCATTAACAAAAAATAAGCCTAATAATTCGTTTAGTTCACTATCTTTTATTTTAAAAATAGGAGTTTATGAATCTTCGATTTCTATGGCACTTATATTTCAAGATAAAACATGTGCTCAGCTTGACTGGGTCCATAACAAGGGCTATGCTTTCACACCCAATCCCTAGGCAGGAAGCTGAGCACATGTTTTCTATTTTATATAAGCACACTATAATTCAAATTATTTAGGGATCAACTTTTGCCTGATTTTTATCGCTTTGATGCAAAATTTACAAACCATGAAATACTATATAGCTTCCCTTATTTTTATACTAACCATGTCTTTAAGTTACTCTCAAACTTCACCCCAAGACAAATTAGGTACCTGGTATACATATTTTGGAGATCATAGGGTCTCAAACAAACTAAGCATCAGTGTTGGTGGACAGGTTTGGTGTTACGAACCGGTAACAAACTTTAATTTATTACTCGTTAAAACAGGTATAGACTATCACATAAATAATAAATTAAAAGTTGAACTGGGCTATGGTTTTTTAGATATTGACAAAAGTATAGATGGTATAAAAGACAAGCACATATTTGAAAATAGAATATCAGAACAAATTTATTTTAAACATAGGCTGGTTAATTTGCCTATAGATCATAGGTTAAGAATTGAGCATCGTATATTTAATCCCAGAACAGAGAACTCAACAAAACATAGGTTAAGATACCGATTAGGGACAAAAGTTAATCTCAACAAAACATTTTTTATTCGTATAAATAATGAAACGTTGGCGCATATTCAAAAAGACTTTTTTTCAGAAAACAGACTTTACGGTGCTCTAGGTATAAACCTATCTAAATCCAGCAACCTCCAATTAGGGTATATGCATCGCTATATAAACGATTTAAACTTGCACAGATTACAAGTAAGTGTATTTATTAAAACGGATCATAGGAAGAAAAAAGTTTAAACGACTTCGTTATGTCTTTCTTCATATATCTAAAAAAGTCCATGCCACTATTCTAGATATTTTATTGCCTTGCCCCATATTAATGACTTTAACTTCTGTAGCTCCCAACTTTTTTAAAGACACTTGCATCCCTTTTACCAAATCTTTTTTAGAAACCAATGTTGTAAACCAATGACATTGGTTTTTATATAAAGAACTTTCATATAAATAATTATGAACAAAAGCCTTTTCGCCCCCCTTGTACCAAAGCTCGTTATGCGTTCCCGAAAAATTCCTAACAACAGTATCTCCCATATTTAAACCTTTTAGTTTTCGCATAGTCGCTCCCATAGCTTCTGTTTCCGATTTATAAAAAGGCGGATTACAAATGGCCGCAGAAAATGTATCCGATTCATTTAAAACACCTTTAAGAATGTTTGCACTATTCATCTGATGTCTTAACTCAATGGCGTTATCCAATTCATTTTTTGAAATGATATTCTGTGCATATTGCAATGCCTTTTTGTCAATATCCGTTCCAACAAAACTCCAATGGTATACTGCTTTACCAAGCATGGGATAAATACAACTGGCTCCGGTTCCTATATCTAAAATATCTATACTCCCATGAGCATGCGATTGGTCTAGTAAATCTGCTAAATGATGTAAATAATCTACACGACCAGGAACAGGAGGGCATAAATTGTTATCTGGAAATTCCCAGAATTTAATATTATAATGCGCAAACAACAATGCTGTATTTAATGCCTTTACAGCCTTAGGGTTGGCAAAATCGATTGTTTTGGTTTGATATTTATTTTCAAATACAAATTGTTTTAAATCTGGATACGAATGGGATAAGGCATCTATATCGTACCCGGATTTATGTATGTTATTTGAATGAAAATTAGGGTTTGTTTTGATAACTTTAGTTTTAATTTATGACTCTTTTTCTTCAATGGTATTTCCTTTTTCATCTAATGCTAAATAAGGGTTAAAAGCAATTTCCCATAGGTTTCCATCAGGATCTGAAATATAGCTACTATAGCCTCCCCAAAAAACACTTTCTGGTCTTTTCACAATGTTTACGCCTTTAGCTTCTAACGACTGAATTAATTGATCAACTTCTTCCTTCGTTCTTGTATTAAAAGCTAAAGAAAACGCTTTAAATCCAGTTCCTTCATGGCTAACCCCTGCATCTTCTGCTAATTTCTCCCTTGAATATAATGACAATAAAAGTCCGTTTAGTTGAAAAAAAGAAATGTCGTCGTTACTCGATGCCATCTTTTTCCAACCAAATTTGTTTTCATAAAAGTCATTTGATACTTTTAAATCGTTGACTCCTAAACCAACTATTGTTAATCTTTGTTCCATATTCTTTTATTATTGGTAAATCCTCATTCGGATCTATTCTAAAAATTTCAATTTGTTTTATGTTTTGTTTTTTCTAAATCTGGATGGCTAAAATATTTTCCGTCATACATAAGTATACCAAATAAACTTCAAAATAACTGGTTAAATCCGTTTAGTTCACTATCTTTTATTTTTATAATTGGTGTTCATGAATCTTCGATTTCTATTTCCTTTATTTTTCAATAAAAAACATAACCATAACTAGGCTTGCTTATGTTTTTTATCTCATCTAAAGAAAATATAATTCAAATTTACTACCAATCATTTTAAAATTCATTTGGTATAAACAAGGAACATTCGTTTTTTTATCAATCCATAAATAATAAAAATACCTTGCTTTAAATATAGAAACAAGGTATCCCATACCCAATTAAAAACCCAACAATTGTTTTATCCTGGTCTAAAGTATTATTTCTTAGCGCCAGCAAAACACTTTTATTGGGGGCACTTATATTTAGATAAGAGGCATCGGTTACCTTTATCATCATTCATAAAATTCCAAGTAGTCTAAATTAGCTAGAGTCTAGACTTTTATCGTTTTCCAATGCCCTCTTTTAAACCAAACTATAGAGACAACTGCTATTAATATTTCTGCCAAAGTAATGGCCCAAAATACCCCCGATGGTCCAAAATCTAAAGTAATGGCCATGATATAAGCAAAAGGTAATTGTAACAACCAAAAGCATACAAAGTTAATATACGTTGGTGTTTTGGTATCTCCCGCGCCATTAAAAGAATTAATCACCACCATACCATAACCGTAAAAAATATAACCAGCCGCTATAACCCTTAAGCACTGGCTTCCGTATTTAACAACATCTGGCGTCGTATTAAACAATACTATTATTTGTTGAGCAAATACTAAGTAAATAATAGAAACTAAGCCCATAAAAATGGCACTATACTTTCCTGTTTTCCAAACTGACAGCTCAGCACGTTCTGGCTCTTTTGCTCCCAAATTTTGTCCAACTAAAGTCGCAGCTGCATTGCTCATACCCCAAGCGGGCATTAAGGTAAACATCATGACACGAATCGCAATTGTATAGCCAGCTAATACCTCACTTCCAAATTCGCTCATAATTCGCATTAAAAACACCCATGAAGAAGTGCCTATTAAAAACTGACCAATTCCTCCAAGCGATACTTTGATTAAGTTAAACATAACCCCAATACGAATGACCAAATCCTTAACGCCTATCCTAATTTTACTGTACCCAAAAAACAAAATAGCTAATTGAAATACAACGGCAGTACCTCGGCCTATAGTGGTTGCTATGGCTGCGCCTTCTACTCCAAAAGCAGGAATAGAGCCAAAGCCAAAAATAAATATGGGGTCTAAAATAATATTGAGTCCATTCGATAGAATTAATGTCCACATGGCTACTGATGCATTGCCCGCTCCACGAAAAATAGCATTGATTAAAAACAACAACATAATAGTTATATTGCCCCCTAACAACACTTGAGTATAGCCATAACCTTCAGCAATTAGATCTGGTTCACCTCCCATAAGTCCTAAAATTTCTTTAGGATATAAGATGCCTATCATACTAATAATAGCAGCTACAAAAACCCCTAGAAAAATAACCTGAACCGCAGCATGAGAGGCGCCCTTTAAATCTTTTTCCCCCACACGTCTTGCAACTATAGCTGTTGCTGCCATACTTAAACCTATAGCGACTGCATATACCAAAGTAATAACAGATTCTGTTAAACCAATGGTTGCTACGGCATTTACACTAATCTGAGACACGTATAAGATATCTACAATGGCAAAAATAGATTCCATGAGCATTTCTAAAATCATAGGAATCGATAACATAAATACGGCACGACGAATACTGCCAGAAGTAAAATCTTGTTCTTTACCCGTTACAGCTATTATAAAATATTGAATAAATTGTATTAAAGAAATTTTATTTGATTGCATTTTTGATTGTATTAAATATAAACAATTACCAAACACGTAAAGCGCGCTCAGTAGCTTTTTGCTCGAGAGAACCTCGATGCATCTATAGAAGTGGCATTAAACAATCATAAAACAAAGATGTACATTTAATTTTAATTTACAAAATGATTTTTTAGGCTGTTTGTTTTCATTCTAATATCTTAGCAAAAAAAAAATTAGATGATAAAAGCTGTTATTTTTGACATGGATGGTGTTATTATTGATAGTGAACCCATGCATAATAAAGCATATTGTGATATGTTTGATGAAATTGGCATTGAGGTTTCGGATGCATTATATCAATCATTTACAGGACAGTCCACTATTAATATCTGTAAACGTTTATGCGATCGTTTTAATCTTACTGAGACTCCAGAAACTTTAGTTGCACTTAAACGAAAATATTATAAACGTTTTTTTGACAGCAATTCAGATCTGACTCTAATTAGTGGTGTTTTGGATTTAATAAAAGACTACCATCGTAACGGGTTAACTCTAGTTTTGGCTTCGTCTGCTGCCATGACGAGTATTAATCAAATCTTTGAGCGTTTTGATTTAGACCCTTATTTTGTTGCCAAACTAAGTGGTGGAGACTTAAAAGCATCTAAACCGCATCCTGAAATTTTTATTAAAGCTGCTGAAGCTTCGGGATTTAGTCATGACGAATGTATTGTTATTGAAGATTCTACCAATGGTATTAAAGCTGCAAAAGCTGCTAATATTTTTTGTGTGGGCTATGACAGTTTTCATTCAAAAAACCAAGACTATAGTCAGGCAGATATGGTCATAAAAGATTTTAAAGAGATTGCTTTTAATAAAATAAACACATTGGTCCACACATATTAAACCAATTGACAAGAGAAATGTCCCTTAAATAATTTGAATTATAGTGTACCTATATTTATTTGTTAATTGGTATTAGTCTTTACTATTTTGTGAATTTGCTTTTTGGATAATCGCTTTTAAGCGTTCCTTTCTTGATATCACCTCAGCTTTTTTCTTATTTTTCTTCCGCGTCATTAATTTAGAGTGCTTTGCCTTGTTTTTCGTGTTTTTTTCACGCCCCGTTTTTGCCATAGCACAAGCTATTTTTTATAATATTTGGCATACCCTCTGTAAGCAAAAAAGCCTAAAACAGCAACGATGGCACAAGCAATTGCAATAAATTTCATACTCACAATTTGATCGCCACTAGCATAACTATGCAAGCCTGCTAGATAGAAATTCACTCCAAAATAGGTCATCATAATACTTGCAAACGCTACGATAGACATGAGGTTAAAAAACCAACGTCCACGAAGTCCGGGAACTAATCGCATATGAATCACAAAGGCATAAACCATAATACTAATAAGCGCCCATGTTTCTTTAGGGTCCCAACCCCAATACCGTCCCCAACTTTCATTAGCCCACATACCACCTAAAAAATTACCAATAGTAAGCATAACCAATCCAACAGTTAAAGCCATTTCATTTATAATGGTAAGCTCTTTAATATTGAGCAACATTTTTTCTTTGTTTTCCTTAGTAGTGAAAATCATCAATAATAAGGACACCACACCTAAAATCATGCCTAAAGTAAATGGACCATAGCTCGCCACAATGACTGCCACATGAATCATAAGCCAGTAGCTGTTTAAAACAGGTTGCAGGTTTGCAATAGCCGGATCCATCCAATTCCAATGGGCGATCATTAAAATCATGGATGTTACAAATGCTGCCGCAGCTATGGTTAAATTAGACGTGTTTCTTTTTCCAAAAATAGCTGAAATAATTCCAGAGGCCTCATCTTTACGAAGCTTCTCTTTCTTCTTGCTTATCCCGGTAATAAACCCAAATAGCATGGTTGACCAAGCTACATATATCATCGATTCGTAGGCATCGCTCCAAGGCGCATGCCCAGAGATGTACCAACGAACAATCAACCCTGCTGTATGCAAAAGAAACAGCCCTAGAATGATAAACTTAAAAACAGTTACAGAGCTATTTAAGGCTTTGTTTTTATCTTTAAAAATTTGAACAATCAACAATATAAAAAGCAAACTACCGGCATACATATACCAACTGAATAGCTTCTTAAAAATATCATATTTATTATATAAAATCTCTGTATGCACTTTATCATCGCTTAGCATCACCTCGGCACCATATTTACGTTGCGTTTTTTTAAAAGCAGCCAATAGCTTTGATGCTTTGGAGAAATTGTCCGTTTGTTTTGCCTGATTTAAGGTGTACAGATATACGCTAAATCCATTTTTTATAAAATTCCCATAAAGTGAATCTTTTATTTTATTAGTGCCATGCCTATAATCGTAAGTAGAAATCCATTTATTGTTTTCATCATCAGGAATCGGGAATATTTTTAAAGACATCCCTTCAACGGTGTTGTATAATAAGGAAACACGCTGATCGGCTTCTTTAAATTCTTTTTGAAATCCGTTAGGCACCTGTGCCCTATAAGCTTCTTCCAAATAAGGAGCCAATTTATACTCGCCACGTTCTGTAAAAAAATCTGCTAAAGTGGCATACTTATCTTCTTTGGAAACGCCTATCATTTTTCGAATGGAATCTGCTTTCTTCGGCTTTAAATAAATGATAGGTACATTATACCAGAGCGTAGGGCTTTCCTGTATGGATAAGAACACTTGATTAGCATCAAAACCTTCATAAGTATCATGTTTGCTTAATTTACGAAGCATCTCTGACGCATAGGTATTTACGGGCATCATTCGACCACTAAGGTCTTGAATTACTAAATGTCCAAATTCATCGGCATGCACTTTAGGGGTGATATTCGCAGCTAAAATAGAATCAATTTGAGCTTTTGTTGGTTTAGAATGTCCATGTCCATCGTTAACCGCATGTTCTTGCGAAAACATATTCAAACCAAAACATAATACCAATACAGTAAACCATTTTGCTTTCTTTGCTTTTACCTTATTTAGTTGTTTTTTTAAATCCCCAAAACGAGACCCTTTAACAAATAGAATGGCCAGCATCCCAAAATAAAGCATAAAATAGCCTATATAAGTCATTAAAGTGCCCCAATAGTCATGATTTACAGATAAAATAGTTCCTTTTTCATCAGGATCAAAACTCGATTGAAAGAAGCGATACCCGCGATGATCCAAAATATTATTCATAAAGATCTTATAGTCAAAATCGCCTTCCTTTTCATCTAGAACAGTGACTTGGCTGGAAAATGCCGAATAGCCTTTTTCTGTACCAGGATACCGTTCTGCCTCAAAGTCATTTAATTTTATACTAAAAGGGAGGTCCAATACTTTAGCTCCGTATTTTAAAGCGAAGTCCAAACCACCAACCTCAATTTGTTTATAATTTCCATTAATACCCTGCCCTCCTAACATCCCAACAGATTTTGTTTCTCCATTAGCAGTGATTTTAAATACGGCACCATCGGCATCGTTCTTTAAGAGTTTTGATTTCTGGACAATATCAAAAACACCCTTAACTACTGGTTTAGGGAACACCATTTGCATATTACCGATCACATACCTTGAGCGTAATACCAATGGTTGCAAACTATCTTTTACTAATTTACCTTGTGCTCTAGTTGCCATCGTCATATACTCACCTTCAAAAGGAGATTGAATGGTAAGCTCATCATTATTGTAGGTAATGTTTATAGCGCCATCTGTAGGTTTATTTAAGGCAAATAAAATATTATGAATACTTTGTACCTGTCCTACTTTTAAAAAATGGTTGTGAGGTCCACTTCCACCTGCTTCCACTATTTTTAAATAGGTTTCTCCATCCTCATTTGGCACAATATCTTCTTCTGCTCCCACTATGAATTTTTCCAATTCAATAGTAACAGGTTGTTTATTATAATCGGTTTCTATTTTAAAATCGTTATCCAATCGACCGGAAAAATCAACCTTGCTTTCTAAATAACGTTGTTGGAGCTGTCCGTTAATTTTATAGTCACCAACAATCTGCCCTATAACATAAGTATCCCTAGATAAGAAGGAGTTTTCTGTAGCACCTTCCCGAATAGCCATCATCCCCTCAAAACTCACATATCTTGTAATAAAGGCCCCCAGTAAAATAAAAATGAAGGCCAAGTGCAAAATAAACGTTGCCCACTTTTCCTTTTTATACAATTGGAACCTAAAAATATTACCTGTAAAGTTTATTACAAAAAACACCATAATGGTTTCAAACCACCAGGCATTATAAATTAAATTTCTGGTATAGGGTGTTGGCGATGTTTCCTGTCCTGCATCTAAAAATGTTCCTGTAGCCATAGCTGCTGCAAAAACAATAAATAAAAAGGCAGTAAGACGTGTTGAGAAGAGAATATTAGCGAGCTTATTTTGCATAATCAAAACCCATTTTTTAGGTCGTGCAAATTTAAGGATTTATGTTTATTATGTCGTGTTAAAATATTGAAAAATGAAGTTACTATATTGAGGTTTAACCTGATATTTTACAAGCTGAGACGCAAAGCAGTATTATTTAACGAATTACGGTTAAATCGAAATTGAAGTTGAAGCTGAAACCGAAACTAAACACTGAATACTGAACACTGCCTACTGAACACCAAACACTGCCTACTGAACACTGAACACCGAATACTGCCCACTAAACACTACCCCCTTCTCGCTTCAAATATCTTTAAATATAAAAACGTACTCATTTTTCTGGCGCGCCTTTTAGCATTTTCGGCATAATCGCCTTCAAAAAGCTCATCTATGGTTTGAAACCAAAGATTTAGCCACAAACCAAAATGTGTTTCGGTGATACTATTATTATTTTTAGCATCTACTTTAATATGTGCCTCTAGAGGATTCCCCGTATACTTCTGTTCCAGTTTACGAGTCATAAAAAGACTTGATTCCCAAAAGGTAGTTAAACGCTCTAAATGGGCATCCCAATCTTTTATGGCATCGTTAAAAAATGGAGACAAGACCGGATCCTTTCTTATTTTATTATAAAATGACGATACTAATAAAAAAATATCGTCTCTGGATTTAATATCTTTTTTATTCATGGTCTCAAAGTTAAACTATTTAATTCTCGCATAGATGCAAAGGCGCTCAGCTTTGAAGGTGAAAAAATGAGTATCAAAAAAATAATAAAATACTGATTTACAATTATTTAAATTAAATTAATTCAAATAAAAGTGAGCACAAAGTGTGCTTTTTTTTATCTAAATTTAAATACCAAAAACTGCATTTTATGGCACGTACAAAATTAATTTTGGACACTAGAAAATCATCTCAAAGCAAAAATACTCGTTTGTACTCTATTGTATTTCATATAAAACCTAGATTAATTAGACTTCCATTTTATACCTCAATTTCTGGTTTGCTTGCTTTAAGTTTTTCTGCTATTTGTGCAGAGCCATAATGCTGGTTACTCAGGTCAAATTCCCTTCTTATCAAATCTGTAAACAGGCTTATGTTCCAATGCGCACTTTGATAGGCCAACCGTGTACTTCCTGAAAAAACTGCTCCTACTTATTTTAAAAACCTTACACATCCTATAAATCGGATATAAATGTTTATAGCTGGCTATAAATCCATAGATTTCCCATCGCTTTTAGAGAGAAGATGTGTAAGGTTTTTTTTATATTTCAAGTTCCCTTTCGAGCTTTACGTAGTCTTTTTAGATTCTAAAGTATATTATGATATTATTATTCGCTTATATGATGATATGATGAGGTTATCTTAGCTGCTTTACGCTGTTTGTAAATCCTCTGGACTTCTATACCCAGTTCATCTGCTAACTCTATTATGTTATCTTACTGGTAACTTAACCAATATACAATTTCATATTCTTAAAGAATAGAGTAAAACTTACTCTGGTTTAGGCTTAAAAATTATTTCATAAGACCTATTGTCTTCTAATAAAGTTTTTGCCATTTTTTGTACATCGTTCAATGTTATGTTATTTATAATATTTTCAAAGTTTTCCGGGCTATCCATATTAAAGCCCTCAAGTTCCTTATTCATCATAGCGTTCATATAAAAAACCATTACTGTTTTTAGACACCTCTCTGTCTTTTAACATAGACTGTAAAACTTTATCTAAATCTTCTGCCTTTATATTTCCATTTTTAATTTTATCAATTTCAGCATAAACAATATCAATTAATTGTTCTACCATTTCAGGATTTGAATCAAATTTTACAGATATCCCTGCTTTGGATATAGGCTTTTTTACAGACCAAGCTGAAGATCTTGCAACGTAAGTACCTCCAGATTCTTCCCGTAATGATTCTGTACATCTCAACTGTAAAATTTTTCCAAGAACACTTATAACATGCTCTTCTTTTATTGTGAATGACATATCCTTTTCTATTGAAATGTTTACACTACTTTTTGGATTTTCCATTGACAAATAAATATCTCTATCTATTCTATCACTTACCCAATTAGAAGCAAGCGGTTTCCATACTTCTTTCTCTTTAATTGTGGGAATACTTGCCACATATTTTTCAAGTAAAGGTTTTAACATTTCACCTGTAATATCTCCAGCAATAAAAACTTTAAAATCTGCTACATTCTTGAATCTTTCTGTATAGATCTTTTTCATTTTATCAGCACTAATGGTCGCTATTAACTCTTTCGACAATAATTGGTTTAATGGATTATTTTTCCCATAAATAGCCACCATTAGACTATCACTAATTATCCCTTGAAGCGTTTGACTGGCATAAGCTTTTTGATTTTCTAGATTTTGTTTAATATGAAATAACATCGCCTCATCAAACCTTGGTTTAGTAAATGTTAGATTAAAAAGTTGTAATAATGTTTCAATATCATTAGCACTACTTCTACCCATAATACTTTCTTCAATTTCACCTATATTGGTATTTAAGCTTACTTGCTTACCTGTTAGTTGTTTTTGCAATTCTATTTGAGAAAAATTACCAAGTCCAGACATTTGCGCAAACATTGGCACCAATGAAGCATTAAAATATTCATCCTCTTTAAGTAAAGATTTGCCTCCATCACTAACCGCTGATAGATAAACTATATTTTTTTGTTTGTTAATAAATCTATGATTTACTTCTACTCCATTACTCAATTTATAAGTTGTATAATCTAATTCCGTATTTTCTTTTTCATTATCTATTTTACCAAGAACAAGCGTTGTAGCATCCAATAATACGCCCTCTACTACTTGCTCTTCATAAGGCTGTAATGTATTATCACTTTCTATTTTACTTATAATTGTTGCTGCAGCATCTTTTGACAGGTTGTCCTCACCTTCTACACCAACAACCACAACACTTCTATTTATATCTGTATATAGCTCTTTTAATTTTTGAGTTAATTTTTCTGAATTTATTTCGTTAAAAATTGCCTTTGAAGCCTCAAACTCTGCATAAGGATCATTCATAGGTTCCCCATTCAAATAGTTGTCCAGAATCTGGCTTTGAATATAGCTATGCGGCCTATCATTTAAACGTTCTAAATTGTTCTTATAGTCGCTTGTATATTTAGTAATCATTCTTTCAACTTCAGAATTTTTAAAACCAAATTTTAAAGCTCTATTCAATTCTGTCATAGCTACCGTAAAAGCTTCATGCTGTTTATTAGGTTTCGGTGAAATTTGTATGCTGAATGAATTGTGTAATCTAGCTAACGAACCATAACTTATTCCCATCCTTAAGAAATCGCTTTCTGGATCTTGACCTAATTCTTGCAGACGTAAATTTATAATGTCTGTAATGAATTTGTTGCACCAAAACGCTTCAAGTCTTTGAGAAGCAGTAGCATTAACATCCTTATCATGTCGAATTGAAAACATAATATTAGATGTAGCAACTTCCTTATCCATGGCCATTACATAATCCAAATCAGTATTGTTTGGTATTTTAATAAAATCGCGCTTTATGGGATTTTTGACCATTGGTATTGAAGAAAATTTTTCTTTGACCCTAACCTCCATTTCTTCAACATCTATATCACCAATAACTACTATAGCCTGTAAATCTGAACGATACCAATTTTTATAAAACTTCCTTAATGCATCATACTCAAAATTTTCAATAATATCCATTTTACCAATTGGTGAGCGTTTGGCATATTTGGATTTACCATAGTAAACATCTTGAGTTTTTTCAGCAATCCTTGACCTACCACTTTGTGTGGTTCTCCATTCTTCTTTTACAACACCTCGTTCAGCGTCTATTTCTTCACCTGTCAATAATAACGCATCTGCCCAGTCGTGAAGAATCTGCAACCCATCTTCTATTAACTCTGGTGTGGTTGAAAGATTATTAACATTATAAACAGTTTCATCGTAACTTGTATATGCATTAATATCCCTTCCAAAAACCAATCCATTTTCTTCCATTTTATTCATAAAAGATTTACCAGGAAATGTTTCTGTTCCGTTAAAGGCCAAATGTTCTAAAAAATGGGCAAAGCCTTGTTCCTCATCAGTTTCTACTGTAGACCCTACATTTTGTATAATGTAATAACTTGCTTTATCTTTCAATACTTTGGTACTATGTAGATAGTATGTTAACCCATTTGGCAACACCCCTTTTTTTATAGTTTTATCTGCTGGTATATCAGAAATCGCAACTGTAGTATTTTTAGATTCATTTTCTACCTTTGGCCTTTCTACCGTATTGTTTTCTCGAGTCGATTTACAATTAAAAAATAGAAAATAGATTACTACAACAGGTAAAACCTGTAGGGCTTTGATTTTTATATTCATAATATTTTACTTAAATAATAATTTTGGGAGTGCTTGCCTAACGTGGGCTTTGTTCTATCTCTGGATTTTGTTGAATTAATTTTCTGGCAATAGGGACAATCCATCTGTTACTATTTGCCTCTAATGTATAAGTTGTGCCGTCTATTACTTTAACAACATCAATATCCGCTTCATCAAAAGTATTGTATCGTTTTAAATCAAACAACCTTAAACCAGTCCCTGCTAATTCCCTAAAACGTTCTTCTTTAACTAATGTTAAAGCACTGGTTCTATCTGCAAACTCAATCGTTGGTGTGTAATCTGTAGTAGATATTCTGTTTTCTCTTATAGTATTTAAATCGTCATTTACTAAAGATAAATCTCCAACACGGGCGTTACATTCGGCCCTAATGAGATACATTTCAGGTACTGTTGGACTAAGAGTCGATTTAGTTCTATTTCTATCAAAAGCGTATTCATTGCTAAAAAAATCGAGTATAAATTTGTGACTTAATCTTAAATCAGATGGTTCGTATGCTGCTATCAAGTCATTGCTTGCAAATAATGTAATACTAAACGGAGAGCGTGCTGGTCGCTCTTTTATCATCAACACCTCCTCATTATCAAAATTATCAGGCAGAAAAAATATATCATTATAATTATATAATGCATCATACAACTGCAAACTGTTATCCGCTGCCTCTAAAGCCCCATCATAATCTCCCATAGCTAAGTTAACTTTAGCTAAAACGGCGTAGGCACTTGCCATAGATGGTCTTATTCTAATAAAAGTTTGCGGTGCATCTGGAAGAGCTCCCGATGCTATTGCTTCATTTATATCTTGTAAAATTAATGTATAAACCCCCTGTACGCTAGAACGCTCAAGACTTCCTGAAGGTTCTTTAGTAAGCCTTATAGGAACCCCTAAATCGTTGGAAGCAGTAGTAGGATTGTATTGTTTTGAATACAGGTTTATTAAACTAAAATAGGCTAGTGCCCTATGAACTTTGGCTTCTGACCTCAATGTATTTCTTAAACCATCATCACCTATTATTTCTGGATTATCCATGGCCTCTAATACAGTATTAGCTACCAATATTTGATTATATAATACTCCCCAATCACTATCATCTTCTAATGGATTACAGAAATCCGTTTCCCATGTTATTGCATTTCTATAACGGGTTTCTCCGCTAAATGAAATATAATTAGCCAACTGTCCATCCGGCACTTTAACTTCATCAGACATAAAAAAGTCAATTTCATACATTGGAGCCCTACCCTTAGAAAAACGTCCATCGACATTAGAGCGTTCATCCATTAATAATCTAAATTCTTCAACAGTTGAAGGAATCGTTTGGCGATATGGTGTTATATCTAGCAATTCATCTGTATTACAACTTGTTAATACAACAACCATAATACCTATTATAAATAATATATTTTTTTTCATTTTAATACGGTTTAAAAAGTTACTCTGAAATTAAGTGAATACAAAGCTCTATTTTTCGGAGCATAAGAATTGTTTCCAAAATAGGGATCGATTCCTTCTTCATTTGCTGTCCAAATCACTCCAAGATTTTGTGCATTAACTCCAATTAAGAAACTATTAAAAAAAGTTTTGTTTAATACTTCGGGAGAAAATTCATAGTTTAAACTAACATTATTAAGACGAATGTTATCTGCTTTTTCAACTAGTATATTACTAAAATTGTAATATGTAGCATAATAGCTTCCAAATCCGCCTACATTACTATATGCAGGTACATCCGTAAAATTTTCATCTCCTGGTTCTAACCAACGATTTTCAAAATCTGGGTGTGGTGCCCTACCGTTAAGTGAAGAAAAAGAGCCATAGTCAACAGAAGATTTTCTAAAAACATGCCCAAATTCGTATGACAATAATGCTGTTAAAGAAAAGTTCTTGTAGCGGAACGTATTTTTAAAACTTCCATAATATTTGGGATCCCTTTGCCCTGAATATTGTAAATCTTCCACATCACTAATCTCTATATTATGAGGCACTATATTGTTTTCTGAATCATAAACTTGTGGAGCACCTACATCGCTCAATCCTGCCCAACGATAAGAGTATATACCTGATAATGGGTCCCCTTCTCTAAGATCTCCAAAAATACGCCTAATAACATCGTCGGGACCATCGTATCTTTTTACAATGTTTTTATTATGACTAAACTGCAATGACGTTTGCCATTGGAAATTATCATTGGCTATTACATTGTAGTTCAACATAGCATCAAAGCCTCTGTTTAGTACTGCTCCAAAGTTTCTTGTTTGGCTAGTATATCCATAAGTAGGATTAATAGGGGCAGTAGTCAACAAATCATCAGTAAATTTCTCATACCATTCAAATGAACCTGATAATCGATATTTAAATAGAGAAAAATCCAATCCTAAATTTGTAGTCGTAGTTTCTTCCCAACGTAATTCTTCGTTTTCCAGATTACTGATAGTAGCATAGGGATTAGACGTATTGAAATCTTGAGCTATAAAAAACGTTAAAAACGGGTTTACACCTTTATTTATACGCCCTCCTGTTCCCCGGGTTACTCTTAAATCTAACTGGTTAAGAAAATCACTTTTAATAAATTCTTCGTTAGCTATTTGCCACTTAGCCCCTAAAGACCATAGTGCTTTATTCCTATACTTTTTAGAGGATCCAAACAAATTAGAATCATCTAAACGCCAGCTACCGGTTAATACATATTTATTTTTATAAGTGTAACTCCCATTAGTATAGTAAGACAAGAATCTATCTTTAAATTTATCAATATTATCTCCAAAATAACCTAATCGGGTTTCATACCCATAATAGTGCAAATAGTTGTTGGTAACATCAACAGGAAAGCTTGTTAACAGTTCTTTATTATAGCCATATAGACGAGCATACGTATTAAGTTCTGCATTGCTTTCCCTATAATCCAACCCTGCTAATGCTGTTATGTAATGATCTTGATTTTTGCCAATAAAACCAGCATAATTTAATTGCGATCTAGCCCCACTAGAGGTTTGCGTTGACCTGTACCTATCAAGAAAACTGCCTTGTGGTATACCAAATCCATCATACTGTTGACTAACATCTAATATGGATGGAGTAAAAAAATCATTGTCATGGTCAACAAAAATTCCCGAATCGATATAAGCAGATCTAACAAAGTATGAATACTCATTTAAAAGATTTTCATTTTCATTCTGGCCATACTGATAGTTATAACTAATATTTAGCTTTAACCCTTTTAAAACATCTATAGCTATTTGCGCATTAATGTCAAGATTAGTTGCTTTAGATTGGTCATCCTTAAGATCAAATTCCTGCTTTACATTGTAATTTAAATCATAAGGAAAATATCCCGTGGCTTCGTATTCTGCAATTGTAGTTGGATGTATAAACGGCATATTTACATAACTACCATCATTGTTAAGAATTTTTTGATATGCCGCTAAACCTACAACATCACCAAGAACACCATTATTTAAAGTTTTTTCTTGTGAATAGTTAATTCTACTGGAAAATGTAACCCCTTTTAATATCTTAGATGAAACATTGATATTCCCCATCATCCGCTTTGTTTCCTCTCCAATTTTATTAGTTTTTTCGTTATCATAGTTAAAAGATGCATAATATGAGTATTCATCTTTTGCGTGGTCTATGGAGAAAGTGGCACGTTGTTTAATATAGGTACGGAGAAACAAATCATTAAATTCATCCATTGGATTATTTTGTCTCAATTCGCTAAAAATGGCATCTGCCTCTGCTTGGGTAATAATTCCATTTGCTAAATCAAAATAAGTTTGTTTTCCGATTGAATTAGCAGATGCTTGGAAAAATTGAGATGGCATACTAACATATCCATTTTCTGCATTTATTCTATCTGCTTCCAAAGCTGCATCAATTGAGTAGATATTACTATACTCTGGTTTTTGTTGCATAGAAAGTGACGTTGTAAAATTAACATTTGGCTTGTCAGTTCTTTTACCTTTCTTTGTAGTTATAACAATAACCCCATTTGCAGCTTTTGCTCCCCAAATTGAAGAGGCGGCTGCATCTTTAAGTACTGTTATATCCTCAATATCTTCTGGATTTATTTTTTTTAAAATATTAAAAATACTATTACCTCCTAAAGAAGTTTCTCCTATAACTTCGTAACCATCTACAACAATCAATGGATTATCTCTATTTGACGGTTCGGTTTGGAGAGATGATCGACCTCTAACAATAACCGTTCCTCCTACTTGACGGTCATATCGCACACCTGGTATTTGATTCGCTATAATATCCAATACATTATCTGCTGTACGTTGTTCCGTAAGTTTTTTTAATTTTGGCGTTACATACGAGCCTGTAGCATGCCCTTCTAATACTTTTTCAAAACCAGTTGAATGAATTACAACCTCAGCCAATTGATTAGTATCGGGCAATAAGGTTACATTTATTTCTTTTTGCCCTGTATAAATGATTCTCTGTGTAACATACCCAATATATGAAAATATAATAGTATCTCCAATGTTAACTATACCAGTTAAATAATACGACCCATCGAAATTCGTATAAGTTCCCGATCTAATAAACCTTTCGCTTTTATCATCAGTCACAGCAATATTAACACCATATAGAACTTCACCATCCACTTCTTTAACAACTCCTCTCAATTCTGTTTGTTGGTCTTTATTTTTTGGTGTAATAATTATTGTGCTTTTTTTATACTTAAAGTTGAAATGTTTAGTAGATATAACTTTATTTAAAAGGTCTTCAGCAAGAATAACTCCTTTTTTAAGTTTTACTTTTTTGTAATTCTTAAACATTTCTGAGGGGTAAATAAATCTATAATCTGTTTGCTCTTTTATTAGACCAAACACTTCATCGACTGTAATTACCCTATCGGAATCTACCATTATTTCCTCATTTTGGGAAAAAACATTATCTGGGGTTAAACTAAACGAAGCGATACAAAAAAGAAATATAAATAATCTCATAATAGTTAGTGCTACCCTTTCACCAAAAAAGAGAAATGGTTTATTAATTTTTTTCATAAATTTGAAGGTTTTAATTAGTTATACATATGGCTAGTTATTTACAAAAGGGGTGAAGATTCATACGGCTAAACATGTTTTCTTTTGCCCCTTATTTTTAAATCATTTGAAGTTTTATCTTTTCAATTTATTCTTGGCTTTTAGCTTTTCATTTTATTTTTAAAATGTATTATTTAAGTAATATGCTGGTCTTATGAATCTCATAAGAGTCAATATTTCCTGTCTCTTTTATAGCAGACAATATATCCTCTATGTTTTGCTCCTTACCTAACACACCGTTAAAAAGGGCCTCTTCTATGTCTTTATTGGCAAATTCAACTTCCATATTATACCATCTGGACATGACTTTCATTATCTCTTTGAGCGGTTTTTTCTCAAATGCAAAAACCCCATGTTTCCACGAAATTTCGTTATATACATTAACCGAATAAACTTTAATAGTGTCGTTGAATTTATTTATAACAGATTGCTGGGTAGGTTTTAGAACTTTATTTGAAATACCATTAACAACACTTACTTTTCCTTCAACAAGAGTAGTAAACACAAAGTCTTCGTCTAAATATGCTTTTATATTAAACTCTGTCCCGAGCACTTCAACATTTTGCATTTTATGTTTGACTTCAAATGAAGCTCCTTCATTTTCTGTACTTGATGTAACCTCAAAAAATGCTTCTCCATATACAAGTTCTACTTTTCTGATTTTCCCTGGAATAAAACTCACAGGGTACTTAAGTTGGGATTCAGAATTTAACCAAACTCGCGTTCTGTCAGACAGGGTCAATAAATATTGCCCTCCTCTTGGAATCGTAATATAGTTATACACTTCTTCCTTAAAAGTATTGGAGGCCTGATTATAAACAATCTCCTCGCCATTGCTTTCCAAATTATCCGTTATGTAATCTTTCCCTTTTTCTAAAACAATTTCTTTTCCATTTTCTATGGTCAGTATTGCTCTATTAGTTCCAGTCTGAATTTTATTATCAACAATAATCACCTCTCTGTTAACATCATCATTGGGAGATTTAACCTCATTATTGAAGACATATCCAAAGGTTATTAGTAGAGCAACAGAAGCAGCAATAGCGTATTTAAAAATACGCTTATTGTAAAAAGGAATTATTTTTTGGGGAGATTTTGATGGATACTTTTCTAAGCGAGATTGAATCTTTTTATAAATCCTTTCTTTAACCATGGTTTTATCCCCAAATTCTTGGGGCCAAGACTTAATGTTTTGGTTGATTAAAAAAAACCACAATAAAGAGTCTATTTCTTTATTATTTATGGAACCCTTAAAGAGTTTGCTTAATAATTTTTTGAAATTTTGTCTATTTAAATCCATTTTTAATACTATCGTATATTGAAAAGACGTAAAAACGGATTAGCACACGTGCTTTGTTTAAAAATAATTTAACTTTTTTTTAACCTACCCTTTATTTTGAATTAAAAAAAGTATGAACTCTGCACTTAAAGTTAATCCCATAGAGGTTCTTATTAACTTTAAAGCTTTGGAAATATGCCATTCAACCGTTCTTTGGGAAATTCCTAATTGTTCCGAAATTTCCTTATTGCTCAAGTGTTCATTTCTACTTAATGTAAACACGTCTTTGCTTTTTGGTGGCAATTGATCTATAATAGATTCTATATAATCAATTAATTCTTTATGGATCAATTTAGCCTCAGGGGTAAAGGATTCTATTTTTTTATTAAAATCATCAAATAGTTCATCCTTTATCATTTTTTTATTCTTTCTAAAATGATCATAAACTTTAAAAACAGTACTGGTATATAAATAGCTTCTAATAGATTTATTTATAATTATATTTTTTCTTTTTTCCCAAAGACCAACAAAAACATCTTGCACTATATCTTCACTTAACGCATTATTTTTAGTTAAATTAAATGCAGCTAAATACATAGTTTCCCAGTATTTCCGATATATTAAAGAAACTGCTTTTATGTCATCGCGCTGCAGCATTTGCATTAACTCTTCATCTAATATTTCTATCATCTTCGGCATATTCTAGTGTTTCTTTTATACATCAATACTTATTTGTATTGAGGCAAATGTAATAAAATGAGCCTATCTTAAATTAAAGATTATTCATAATTTTTCTTAATAAACAAGATATTTAATATGGTTTCGCACAAATATTTAAACGAAAAAGCACGTGTGGATAGAATAATTATCGTCTTATAATCATAAATGTTACTTAAAAAGCAAATAAAATTTATTTAAAGGTTAAGAAGGCAAAATAATTAAAAAAATAATTAATTACTTATGAACGACGTAATAGTTAAAATCCAAAACCTGTCTCATCGCTATAATGTGCAATGGGCAGTTAAAGATCTCCATTTTGAAATCCCGTCCAAAGGCGTGTATGGTCTGCTAGGTTCAAACGGCGCAGGGAAATCCACCACGATGAACATTATGAGTGGTGTTTTAAAACAAACCCACGGTAGTGTTTATATTAATGGAATAGATCTGGCAAAAAAACCCATAGAAGCAAAAAAGCATATAGGTTTTTTGCCTCAACACCCCCCTTTATATTTAGACACAACCATTGAAGAATACCTTACTAATTGTGCCTATCTCCGCAGAATAGATGACAAAAATGTAAAAGAAGCCGTTGAAAAGGTTATGGAAAAATGCGCCATTCTTCACTTTAGAAAACGTTTAATAGGCAATCTTTCAGGAGGTTATAAACAACGTGTTGGTATTGCTCAAGCCATAATTCACAACCCAAAATTTGTTGTTTTAGATGAACCTACAAACGGACTGGATCCCAATCAAATAATAGAAATACGAAAATTAGTAAAAGAAATCGCTGAAGACAGAGCCGTTTTGTTTTCAACGCATATGCTAACCGAAGTACATGCAGTTTGTGATTATATTTTTATGATTGAACAAGGTAAATTGGTTTTTTCTGGTAAGACAGAAGAATTTGACAATTATTTGGCGCCAAACTCTGTTTTTGTTCGCTTGCTGGATATGCCTTCAATTGATGATTTAATGAAAATAGAAGGGGTTGAAAATGTTGAGGAATTAGGGCCCACTGAATATCGTCTTAAATTCTCCAATGTAAATGGCGCTATTGAACGTGTTGTTCAAGCAAGTGTAAAAAACAACTGGAGATTAGATGAAATTTTTACAGAGAAAAGTTCATTAAACGAGGTATTCTCCGCGCTTTCAAAAAATTAAAAAATCACAAACTTATAATATGAAGTGAGCATAAACTTTTTGAGCATACCTTACCGATATGATTAAAATAAGTTTATGCAAAAACGAAGTGGTTACAGATGTTTATAAATTTTGTAATTACTTGTTTTTTAAAAAATCATAAAATTTTAAACCGATGAAAATAATATTAAAAATAGCCAGAATGGAACTTCAAAAAATGTTCTATTCTCCAATTGCATGGTTAATTCTCATTGTATTTTCTATTCAAGCAGGAATACAAGTCATGTTAATGATTAAGCATTTTGTTATGGGAACAGAATTAGGATATGGATTCCAGTCTTTAACTCCTGCAATATACACAGCCTCTAATGGTGTTTTTAACCAAATGCAACAATATTTATATTTATACATTCCTTTGTTGACCATGGGGTTATTTAGTAAAGAGTTTAGCTCAGGGTCAATTAAACTGTTATATTCTTCTCCCATTACAAACACACAAATCGTATTGGGGAAATTCTTTTCCATGATGTTTTTTGGTTTAGCAATGGTATTTATCCTTTTCAACGTAGCCTTGTTAGGTAATTTTACTATTAAGGATTTTGATTTTTCTTTAGCTATAACAGCAATTTTCGGCCTGTATCTTCTTATCTGCGCTTATTCTGCCATTGGACTATTTATGTCGTCGTTAACAGCTTATCAGATTGTAGCAGCTATTGGTACTTTTGCAACCCTTTTTGTGCTAAAACAAGTCGGAGGTATGTGGCAGGATATTGAATTTGTACGTGATATTACCTATTGGTTGTCAATTCAAGGAAGATCAAACACCTTAATTAATGGCTTGATTTCCAGCGAAGATGTATTATATTTTATTTTAATATCCTTACTTTTTATTGCTTTTACTATATTTAGATTAAAGGGAATTCGAGAGAAAAGTGCTAAATATGTTTCTTTTTTGAGATACACAGGGGCTTTTATTATTACTGCTTTAATTGGATATGTAAGCACGATACCATCTTTAATGGTATATCACGATTCAACACGTACAAATACAAATACGTTAACAGAAAATAGCCAGAAAATTATATCCAAACTGGAAGGCAAAATTTCTATTACAACATACGCAAACGCGTTTGATCAGAATTTTTTCTTTGCCATGCCTAAATCACAAAAGTCCTATATGGATATATTTAAACAATATAAGCGATTTTATCCAAACATGGATCACGAGTTCAAATACTATTATGCGCTTCCTGTTGAAAAGCATATTTTAAAGAGCCATAACGAAAGATATAAAGGCTTAACAGAAATTCAAGCTTTAGAAAAGCTATGCGAAATTCAAGAAATAAATATTGAACGGTTTAGATCAAGCAATGATTATTCGAACGAAATTAATTTTCAGGATGAATTAAATCGTGTCGTAAACAAAATCACTACTGAATCTGGAAAGACGACGAATGTGCGACTTTTTAATGATTTTAAAGTAGTTCCTACCGAATCTGAAATATCAGCAGCATTTAAGGTCTTGGTCGAAAAATCATCTCCCATAGTTGGCTTTGTTAATGGTCATGAAGAAAGAGATGTAGATGATTTTGGATCCCGTGGCTATAATACATTAGCAAAAGAAAAACCTTTTAGACAAGCTTTAATAAATAATGGCTTTGATTTTAAAGAATGTAATCTATCACTACCCGTAGATAAGGATATAAATATTTTGGTGATCGCAGACTCAAAAACAATGTATTCTGAAGAGGAATTAAAAAACCTGAACAATTATATCGACCGAGGCGGCAATATGGTTATAGCATGTGATCTAAATAGACAAAATGTTATGAACCCACTTGTTCAAAGATTTGGAGTAAGTTTTATGGATGGTCAGATTGCAGAACATAATAAAGGCTACACCATGGATTTGATAACTGCCGTTTCTACAGATAAAGGTTCTAAACTTGCATACCATTTTGAAGATTTAAAGGGAGAAAAAGTAATTACTATGCCTGGTGCTGTAGCCATTTCCTACGAAAAAATGGATGGTATTAATTATACGCCATTATTTGTTTCAGATGGTGCAACTAATATTAAAGAAATTGATTCTATTGGTTCGTGGAATGAATTAAAAACCACAGATTTTATAGATGACATTGCAAAGTATGACCCCGAAGAAGGTGATAAATTAGGTTCGCTCACAACAGCTTTAGCACTTACTCGTAAAATAGGAACGAAAGAGCAACGAATTATGATTCTTGGGGATGCAGACTGTTTAAGTAATGGGGAAATTTCAACCAATAGAAGAGAAATTAGAGCCGAAAATTTTAAAATGGCTTCTGGTATATTTTTCTGGTTATCTGATAATAAACTGCCCATAGATGTACGTCGTCCTATTCCACCAGATGACAAAATGGAAATCGGTAAAAAGGATTTGGATTACTTAAGTCCTTTATATAAAATCATCTTTCCGTCTCTATTTGGATTAGCATTTTTGGTATTGTGGTTAAGAAGAAAGGGAAGATAAAAGCTTGTGTAATACAAGGAAAAGTTCTCCCCATATTTATTTAATTTTAAGATAAGATGGCTTTTAAAATAGATCAACAAACAATTGATGACCTAAAGATAATAACGAATGGTAAAGGGAATGATGTATATAGCCTTTTCAACAGAACCAAAACACGTGGAGGCGCAAAAATTCTCAAGGATATGTTTTTATATCCATGTTCGCATGCAGATGAAATTACAAACCGTGTAAATACCATTAAGTTCTTTAAGGAAGAAAATATATCATTCCCTATTGATAATGCTATTTTTGATATTATAGAATTCTATTTAAGCAATACGGATGAACGTACAAGACTTTCCTTGCACGAAGATAATATCAAGCGTAAGTTAAATCAGGTTATAGGTTCAGATACAGAGTACCAACAAATAAACAAAGGTGTTTCAGACACACTTCAATTTCTAATAGATTTAAACAAATTTATTTCAGTAATTGATGGAAAAACGCTTCAAGGTGATTTCAAAAAAGATATCGACTCAATTAAAAAGCTACTTGAATCGCCATCATTATTCCTTATAAAGGAGATGCACAAAGTTGGTAAACTTTCTTATACCAAAACTGTAGAATACGATCAATTATTACGCTTTACGGTAAGGAAAGATATTTTAAAATTACTTCATCATATATACAAAATAGATGTATTTATTGCGGTAGCGCAAGTATCAAAAGAGTTAAACTTCTCATTTGCTGAAATAAATGAAAATGAAGTCAATATAATAGATATCCAAGGTGCATACCACCCCTTAGTGCCAAATGCAGTACCAAATAATATTACCATTACCGAAGAGAACAGTATGGTTTTCTTAACAGGCGCTAATATGGCTGGGAAATCTACTTTCATGAAAACCTTTAGCATAGCCATTTATTTAGCACACATGGGGTTTCCCCTTCCGGTTAAGAAAATGTTGTTCAGTATTCAAAATGGCATGTTTACAACTATAAATTTAGCTGATAATCTCAATATGGGATTTAGCCATTTTTACGCTGAAGTATCCCGTGTTAAAAAAGTAGCCGAGGAAGTTAACAAAAATGAACGATTAATTATTGTATTTGATGAATTGTTTAGAGGTACCAACGTAAAGGATGCCCATGAAGCAACCGTAGCTGTAATAGATGCTTTTGCCAATAAGGTTAAATGCACTTTTATTATCTCTACCCATATTATTGAAGCTGGCGAGGATTTAAAAAAATTAAAGGATAATATTAGGTTTTTGTATCTACCAACGGTCATGGAAGGTAAAAAGCCGCACTACACCTATACCATAAAAGAGGGTATTACAAATGATCGTCATGGGATGCTCATTATTGAAAATGAAAAGATTTTAGATATTTTAAAAGCTAGTAATTAACATGAAATTCACTACAGATAAACAAACATTAAATGATTTAAATATTTTAGGACGCTATAAAAGCAATTCTATATTTAGTTTATTTAACCATACTGTAACAGCTGGTGGAAGCAGACTTTTGGAAAACATATTTCAACAACCTTTTACCAATCCTGAATCTATTAATGAACGCAGTGATATTTTTTCGTTTTTTGAAAAACTAAATATAGACTTACCTTTTAATACAAAAGAATTTGAAATTACGGAAAATTATCTTCGTAATCCAGAATCTAAAAATAGACTTGTAGCAGGTATTAATATTTCAAAAAGTAAGTTGTTAAATTTTATTGCTAATGACGAAGAGTATATTTTATTAAGAAATGGTTTAGAGATGACTATTAATGTTTTCTCTAAATTAAAACCACTAATGCAATCTGTTTTAAAGGCATCTATAGACACCCCATATTACAAAAAAGCTAAAAAAATAACAGATCTATTAAATAACAATCGTTTTGATTCTGTCTGGGAATATGCACAAAATCAGTCATTAGGTTACAAACAAGTTTTAAGGTTTGATTACATCTTTAGAGGTCAATTTTACGATGACATTGAAGACTTGTTCAAAGAATTATATGCTATAGATGTTTACATTACAGTTTCCAATGTGTCAAGGGAACGAAAATTTTCTTATGCAAAAGCTGTAGAAAAAAAAGGCATGTTTATTGATTTAAAGGGCATGTACCATCCCTGTATTCCAGGAGCAATTGCAAATGATATTCTTATTAGTAAAGATAAGCATGTATTTTTCTTAACAGGAGCTAATATGGCTGGAAAATCAACCCTAATGAAATCTTTTGGAATTGCAGTATATCTGGCACACATGGGGTTTCCAGTTGCTGCAAGTAACATGACATTTTCAATACATGAAGGTATTTATACATCAATTAACGTTCCTGATAATTTAGATAAAGGTTATAGCCATTTTTATGCTGAAGTTTTACGAGTAAAACATGTGGCTGAAGAAGTAGCATCCAACAAGCAATTAGTTGTCATTTTTGATGAACTATTTAAAGGAACCAATGTAAAAGATGCTTCCGATGGAACCATTGCAATTGTAGATGCCTTTTCAAAAAGAAATGGATCGTATATTATTTCAACGCACATTATGGAAGCTGGAGAAGCGCTTAAAAAAGAAAACAATAGTATTTTCTTTAAATATTTACCAACCATAGTAAAAGGCAAGGTTCCTACTTACACATATACTTTAACCGATGGCATAACAGATGATAGACAAGGTATGATGATTATTGAAAACGAGAAGATTTTGGATATCATTAATGGTAATTAAATTATTACTACTTCAAAAATAGGGCTTTTACTTCCCTATAAATTTGCTCAAAATTTAACTCTAAATCTTTGTTATTGTAAATTTTATCCAATCTAGGGGTAAGTATTTGTCAATTTGGTTGGCACTCTTTACGTTTTATGATTGTGAACCAAATTAATCATATTAATTCAATTTTTACGACAGAATAAAAACTATATAACTTTGAAAATCATTATTTAATTCCTCTAATATCTTAAGGGATTTAAAAATATTCATCGACATCAACAATACTATTTTAAAAAAAATTAAAATGACTTATTGCTTATCGTCACAACAATTTTTCTTTGTTATAGAACACCCTTCTGTAGATGGTTTCTCCATTACCATTCCGCAACCTTTGGCTTTATGAAAAATAGCCGTTTCTACTAAAGTATTTCCACAATAATGTATATCAATAGTAAATGACATTGTAGAAAATAAAACCACGAAAGCCATTACTAAAGATATTATGTTATGGAAAACTTTTTTCATACGTACTGTGAAGTTACTAAAATTTAACAAATGTTGATTTTGTTTAACAGAGGTTTATTTTTGAAATAATATGAATTATTTTGTAAATATGATCAAAGATTCCTTTTCAGTTCCTTAATTTTATGGATAATTCACAGGTAAATTTTGTTCTAGTTAAACCGTGCAGTGTTGTGAATTGCTTTCAGTTCCTTAATTTTATGGATAATTCACAGGAGTAAAGGGTGAATTTCGTTACCAGACCAAGTTGTGAATTGCTTTCAGTTCCTTAATTTTATGGATAATTCACAGGCCACACCCAGTACACATAACAGGGCTACTAGTTGTGAATTGCTTTCAGTTCCTTAATTTTATGGATAATTCACAGGGAAGTAGAATACAATGCGATGGAAGATATAGTTGTGAATTGCTTTCAGTTCCTTAATTTTATGGATAATTCACAGGTTTAGAGCCAGAATACCGAATGGCGATGTTAGTTGTGAATTGCTTTCAGTTCCTTAATTTTATGGATAATTCACAGGATTAAAGTCGTACCTTCGTCTTGTTAATCAGTTGTGAATTGCTTTCAGTTCCTTAATTTTATGGATAATTCACAGGAAACTCGTCTAATAGATTACTGAGTTTTCTGTTGTGAATTGCTTTCAGTTCCTTAATTTTATGGATAATTCACAGGTTTTGTTTTGTTGTTTTAAATGCCAACGCTGTTGTGAATTGCTTTCAGTTCCTTAATTTTATGGATAATTCACAGGAATTTTGTTGGTTTTACCGTTGGTGTAGATGTTGTGAATTGCTTTCAGTTCCTTAATTTTATGGATAATTCACAGGCCGCTCCATCATTATGATGTGCTATATAGAGTTGTGAATTGCTTTCAGTTCCTTAATTTTATGGATAATTCACAGGCTATTTTTGACGTGGCTAGTGCCTATGTCAGTTGTGAATTGCTTTCAGTTCCTTAATTTTATGGATAATTCACAGGACTTCCAAAAAAGACCTTAATCCGTCAAAGGTTGTGAATTGCTTTCAGTTCCTTAATTTTATGGATAATTCACAGGAAAGACCAACATAGAGTAAAGGTTATGATGTTGTGAATTGCTTTCAGTTCCTTAATTTTATGGATAATTCACAGGGAAACAACAAAAGTTTCAGAAGATAAATTTGTTGTGAATTGCTTTCAGTTCCTTAATTTTATGGATAATTCACAGGTATTTAAATGAATACAATCTTATTCATTCCGTTGTGAATTGCTTTCAGTTCCTTAATTTTATGGATAATTCACAGGAGTTACTTTTGCAGATAGTTCTGGATTGGAGTTGTGAATTGCTTTCAGTTCCTTAATTTTATGGATAATTCACAGGCACCCCCATAAAGCCTAATCATGGTTAAATGTTGTGAATTGCTTTCAGTTCCTTAATTTTATGGATAATTCACAGGACCAACGAACACGGCATTGAGGTAACGCCTGTTGTGAATTGCTTTCAGTTCCTTAATTTTATGGATAATTCACAGGGTCTCCAGCTGGGAGCTGCTGAGGATCCTGTTGTGAATTGCTTTCAGTTCCTTAATTTTATGGATAATTCACAGGGTTGGAAATCATTTCCCGCATCCAATCCTTGTTGTGAATTGCTTTCAGTTCCTTAATTTTATGGATAATTCACAGGTATTTTCCATCCCCTTTGAAGCTGAATTTGTTGTGAATTGCTTTCAGTTCCTTAATTTTATGGATAATTCACAGGGGGAAGGCTGAAATCCATTGCGGTACGTAGTTGTGAATTGCTTTCAGTTCCTTAATTTTATGGATAATTCACAGGTCGACCCAAAGAAAGGTAGATGCTGCCTCCAGTTGTGAATTGCTTTCAGTTCCTTAATTTTATGGATAATTCACAGGTTACTTACAAGACCACTAAACGTACCAAATGTTGTGAATTGCTTTCAGTTCCTTAATTTTATGGATAATTCACAGGCATAACTTTGCATTCCTTGTAATTCTATTGTTGTGAATTGCTTTCAGTTCCTTAATTTTATGGATAATTCACAGGAAAATAAAGCAAAAGGACAAGAAGAAAACAGTTGTGAATTGCTTTCAGTTCCTTAATTTTATGGATAATTCACAGGATACTTGCTGTAAAAGGCTGGTATCCTGTTTTTTACAAACACACTTAGAATAATTCATTTTATTAGAACAATTAGGGTTTTTACTAAGTCCAACCCGACATTTTGATTTCTAAAACAATTCCAATTGTTGTGAAGGTGGCTCCAAAGCAGTTTCTTTTTGACCGTGAAAAAGCTCCATCATGCCAAACTGTTTATCGGTTATTTGCATGATACAGACTTTTCCTTTTTTTGGCAAGGCTTTTTTGGTACGTTTTATATGCACTGATGCATTTTCCCTACTGGGGCAAAAACGGGTATAAATACTAAATTGGAACATACCAAATCCATCATCCAATAGGTTTTTCCTAAACCGGGTAGCTGCTTTGCGTTCGGTGGCGGTTTCGGTAGGAAGGTCAAAAAACACGAGTACCCACATACATCTATATTGATTTAATCGTGTAAGATAAGATTCCATGTTTACAAGCCATTTTTAAGTGATGAAGGTTTGTAAGGATGATTGAAAATCCGGATACAAAATTTTTCTACGAGAGCCTTCAAAACATTCATAAAGGCTGGCCGTAGTTCTGCTCATAGCATTCATTAATGGGCTTTGTTTTCCATCAATTACAACATCCATGGCAGGAATCATTAATAAATCTGATTTAATATTTGTATTGAGTTCCTCAATATAGCAACCGCTCTCTACTATATCATATACAATAGCATCTACAAATGGGCGGTAGGGCTCCATAATATCATCGGCTAAACAAAAGGCATTGTATTTGTTATGGTGAAAAATCCCAACCGAAGGCAGCAGCCCACTACTCACCAAGGCTCTTGCTGTAACGGCGCGTAAAATGGCATATCCGTAATTGAGTAAGTTATTAGGAGGAATGCCTTTTTGGTTACGACTAAATCCTTCTAAATCAAACAAATTTTGAAAATAAAAAGCTGCTGCCAATGCCTCTTGATTGCCAAGGTCTCCGCTTTTAACAGCTTTGGCATAACGTTTTAACCGTAAGGCGTTTTTTTCCCTTGATAAAAAGTGGTTGGCTTGATTGTCTATTTTTGCCATGACTGTTTGTTGCCACAGGTTCTTTTTTAATGGTATACTGGCATTGAGCTGATAGCGCATCCTCTCCGATTGTTCCGTATGCCCCACCAAAGGCTGTAACAAAGAACAGGGTAAATGTTGTTTGTCGCAAGTTATTACAGCAGTTTTATTCTGAATCAATTTCATAAGCAAACCATTACTGACCGTTATTTGAGGGTGTTCTAAAACCACATACCCCAAATCTTCAATAGGAATCGTTTTTTCGTCTATATCTTCCTCTGGAAAATTGACCACTAATTGTTGATTTTTAGTGCTTAAATAGGCTGGATTACCGAAAAAGAGGGTGCGTTTTATCATACTACTATACTTTGGTGAGGTTTCCGAGTCTATCTACTTTTAGCTTGATGCATCTTTCTTTTATACTTACACCATCCAAACTGGCTGTTTTTGCATCAAAAGAACCTGTAGTTTTCTGTTTCTTCTCATCAAATTTCATATCAACTTCTTTTGGGCAGATGGATTTCGAAAAAGTATTGGGCGAGAAGTAAATTGTATAGCCTGAAAAGTCATTCACATTATAAATTCTTTGTAGTTGGCTTTTGTTTAAATTATTAAAATCAATTGAATTTATATTATCTAGCTCATCATCTGTTGGAACATAAACAAGATCTAAAGGCGAAAGTGTCAACCTATAATCTACTGAAACTTCTTTGCCTCTATTAATAGCTGTGTTAGAAATAGGAACTGAAGTTCTATTTTCCTTGGGATGATTTGCAGCATCTTTTTGATGAATAATTACCTTGTCTAAAGGTACTGTTTCATAATATTGCCCGTCTTTATTTTTATAAATGTTAAAATACAAATTAGGCGCCCCTTGAGCATATTTCTTTGAATTTATACCTTTATAACCTAGGGCAAATCGCCCACTTCCTTTTTCGAAAAGTCGCACTTTGTAAATAGGTTTGTGAGGTTTTCCATTATTAAATTGTTCAATATTTGAATTTAAATCTTCTAAGCCTTCTTGAGAAAATGCAAATTCGCTATTATAGACCTCTTTGCCTTTTTTATCAAACTCCTTAAACTTTTCTTGTGTTAAGTAATTAGTAAGTATTTTTTGAATACCTGTATCAGTGATTTTTTCAATCTTTTTGAGGTCAAAGGACTTATCAAGCGATTTCCTTGTGGCATAAGTATATTTGTCTTTTTCTCCTTTTACCCAAGGGAGCTCAACAATCCCAGAAATAGTTTCTTCGTGTAAGGGTTGTCTAACAGCCCAATTATCTCCTTTGGTTTGTTTGCGAAGTTTTTTAACGGGTTTGCCGCTTTTGTCTAGATTTAGGATACCATTTTCATCTTTGTAAGACCAAAATTTATTATTAGCTTTATTAATAACGCGTAAGTTTTGCTTAAAACTAATGACCATTTTTTCTAATTGGTTTTTAGCTTCTGTTGTAAATCCTTGCCACGGCATTTGAAATGCTTTGGTATAATCACCTTGTTCATTTTTAATCAATAATTTATCTCTCAAACCGTAGTTTTTTCTCTCAGCATTTAAAGTACTTAAATAGTGCCCATGATTACGTGTACAACAAGCCACCACTAAAGCGTCTAAAGCGTGATGGCGATGGTCTATACGTTTTTTGCTAAAGCCTTTTAGCAATTCATCGGGTACTGTCGGGATGGTGTTACCATTAGTGCTTATTGTGGTAAAATCATTGGTTTGTGTTAATTGGTTTAAACGCTCAAATCGTGGTAAGATAATTTCGTTCCATTTATCATTTAATCCCCAATCGCTTTTTAGTTTTGAGGTTACAGAACCCGCTACAGGAATCAAATGTTTTGAAGTCGCTTCTTGCTCGTTCTCTTCACGCACAATATTACTCAACAAACCTTTAACCAATTTACTAATGTAGCGACTATCATTCATTTGCCTATTGATAAAACCTTCGGGAATATCTTCACTCAATAGGTTCCTCAGCTTTTGGTGATTGTTTTTAAAGTATTGGTTAACGTGGGCTTCGTATTCTGCAAGACCTAATAATTTATGACCATTGATAACGCTACCACTTTTTTCTTTTAAATATTCAAATGCCGTTTTATTGTCTTTATCTTCATTTACCGCACTTTCACAAATAATTTTATTACTTAGTGAGTTATCAAAATATCGGGATTGTGGAATAATATGTTCTATTTGATATTCGTGGGTAAATAATTTTGACAACGGAATGGGTTTGCCTGTATAAGGCGAAATATAACCTTGCTCTAACCACAAACGATAGCGCTGAATTTCTTTTGATGTTGGGCTATTACTACGTCTAATCTTAGTAATTTCATCTTCACTAACTTTTGAATAATCTACTTTTGGGTTTTGATAGACACCTTCTTCATAGATTTTTAATAAATCTTGTTGACTAGGTGAATAATCTCGTACATCACCCTCAATAGAAACATCGTTCATTAAGTCTTTTAAAACTTCTCTTATACGATGGTTGGTGTTTTCATTTTCAGTATTTCGTTTTGAAATTTGTTCTCGTTTTCCTGCTGGATTTTTCATTTCACGCCCTAATTCTACGTGAATTTCATTGAAAAAATTGGGTTTACTGTCGCCGTGATGTTTCCAAATATCTCGCACCACACGTAGTGTTTCGGTAACCACTTGCTCTACAATAGGATTGCGAAGTGAATGTTGCTTGAAATTTTCGAGATAAGTATCTATATCTTCTGGTGTTTTCCAATTTTGGATATCTCCAAACTCTGAGTGCCTACCATAAACCAAATAAGTAGCTTGATAGGTATTTAAGCCTATTAAGGGGTTTTTATCTTTAAGCGGAATAAAACTTTTTATGAGCTGCTTTTTTACATCATCATCACTAACATTTCCTAAAGCTTCGGCTAAATCTTTCTTATTGTAATCTTCTTTTAAGTTAAGTGAATTAACACGGGCCATGATATCCGTAACACGCTGTTTAACTTCTTCTAAAACATCTTTTTCATTCCAGAACTTACCTCTTCGCATTAAAGGCAATAATTTGTTTAAGGCTTTTTTGGAGTAGCTTCCAAAATCACTCTTGAAAGGAGGAAATTTGATAAAACTATCTACAAAAGATGTTTGGTCTAAATGATGTTTGTTTGCAAATTTTTCTAGTGCCGATTTATATTCGTTGATATCAGATACTGAGTAGATAATGTGCCACAATTGCTCAATTCTACTTACAAACGGACTATTCTCTTTTGTACCAAGTTGTGTTTTTTCATCCAAAAAAGCGTTGATATCATCAACACCTTCAACTTTGTTCAAGCGCGAAATAAATTGCGCTCTGGTTTCAGCAAATGGATATTTTTTATCCTCTACATAATTCCACCGGTAATGGTCTTTTTCTGACTTAGCGATTAATTTTTTATCTATAAAATACTTTATAAATTGACTTTGTTCTAGTTCTTTTTTGCTTTGTAGAAAGTCGAATAAATCAACCCAGCTATCTTCGTTTGTTAATAATTGCTTAGTAACATCGGTAAGTTCGCCTTTATCCGTATCAACTTTATTATAGATTTTTAAATTTCGCAGCCACTGCCAATTTCTAAACTCCTGAAATAATGGATGAGATTTAGAAATGGCTTTTACAGCTTGTTTAACTTCTTCTTTTTCACTCGAGCCTTTATTGATTTTGTAGTAAACGCGTTGTTCTAATTGGCAACCAGAAATATTAGATTTTTGACTTTTAAGCGGACGTTGATAAAAAATAATATCGTCCATTAATAAATAAAGAAAGTCACGGTTTTTTATTGCATTTTGGTGTGCTTCATTTCTCGGGTATAATTCCTCAATACAAGCTTCGTATAACTCGGCAGAAAAAAGTTGGGGTTGAAGTTCAATTTGTTTGGCTAATATTTTTTTTAATTCCTCTTTGTAGAATTTGCGTTCGATGGTTTTTATAAGTTCTCCTCTTATTTTCTGAACTGGATTTTTAAGCAAAGTTTCATAAATGAATGAACCAACAGTACCTTCAAATTCATTACTCAACTTAAAAGCTTTAATATGGCCATCTAAATCCTGTTCAGTTTTTGCTTTAATAGCAGCCCAATCTTTTTCGGAATCAACGGCTCTAAAGCTTCTTTTTACATTTCCCTCTTTATCTAACTTTAAAGAGCCATTTTTGTCAAGTTGAGTAGTAACTATAAACTCTTTTTGTCTTCCTACCCAAGCATCTAAAGGTTCTTTGCTCTGTCTTCGATAAATCCAACCATTTTCTAAGACAACATTATACCAAACTCCCTTTGCACTTTTATCTTCCGTTGACTCTACTTTGTCTACTTTAAGATTAAAATATTCTTCTTGTTTTGTATCATCACCATCTAGTTCTTCACCACGTAACTGATAATATCCACGCTTTTGATTAAAATTTAAAATAATCCAAGCCAACTCCTGCTTGGTCAATGGTTGTGAAAGGGCTTTTTTTCTTAGATAATAGAGTGTCCAATCATACGTAATCTTCGTTTCTTTTCCGTTGGACTTCACATAAAACAACTCGGGTTGAGTCTCTTTGAATTCCGCAAGCATTTCATTAAATGATGATTGAAAAATAAACTCATATTTCCCATCTGCATTGGGTTTATAGTTTAGTTTTACTTCTTTACCATCTTTAAATTGACCCAAACGTTTTTCAAAATCGATGTTGTCGGCATAATGTTGAGGTAAAAAATCAAGTATATGCAATACACGATGTAAACGCTCTCTACGTAAATTATCTCGTTGATATAAGCGTCTTGTTCCTCGATAACCGGTTCTTTCGGCCGTTTGAGAATGTGATTGCCCTGCATCAAATTTCCCCAAAATATCTGCGCTCATAGGAATGATTCGAACACCTAAATTGTTAATTTTGCCTTTCTTTTTTTCAAAATCATGCTCTATTAAACTCCACCCAATCGAGTTGGTACCTAAGTCTAACCCTAATATTTTTTTCATATATGTTTTATTTAACAATGAATTTAATTGGTCTGTTTTAATTTTTATTACGGAAAACCCCACTTGTTTTATTGTTCATTTTTAGTATATTTGAAACACTGAAAGCAATTCACAATAAGGATTATTCCGTTGTGAAAACATTTAAGGCGGGGCAACTCGTCTTTTTTTTAGCCTTAATTTTAAAGTTGAAAATTATAATAAACAACAACGGTTAATATTCTAATCAACACCATTCAAACAGATAACCTTCTAAAAAGGTTATATCGACCACTATGCAACATTAAAACCAAAGCTCCAGCAATAAAAATAGTATTTCTAGATTAGGTAAGAAAAAAAAAACTAGGTTAAATGTAATTACATACAAGTAATAAATATCGATCTTTTGTGTTTAACCAATAGCGCGTGCCTTTTACCGGATCAAGTCAAAAAGTTGTGGGATTTTAGAATTAAGCAAAAATATTAGTTAGTCTAAATAAGAAGAATTCTACATTTCTAACTCCTCTAAACTGTGCCCTAAAGGCTTTAATTTTGGCATTAAAGG
>NZ_JAQZAT010000002.1 GCF_028736925.1 Flavivirga sp. 57AJ16
CCTTTAATGCCAAAATTAAAGCCTTTAGGGCACAGTTTAGAGGAGTTAGAAATGTAGAATTCTTCTTATTTAGACTAACTAATATTTTTGCTTAATTCTAAAATCCCACAACTTTTTGACTTGATCCACAGTGTGCCTTTTTGCGTCTTAGCGACTTTGCGAGAAAAAATAAAGTTATAATGTTTAGTCGCAGTTTACTATATTATAACATTTAGACATTTGTGGGAATTAGTGGAATTCGTGTCAAAAAGCATAAAATTTTATATTAAAATATTTGTATCTTCAATACCAGGGAAATAGCTTCATGAGTCTCTGTGCCATAAAATTCATAATTCATAATCCTTAATTCGTAAAACCTCGTTATCTTTGCACTTTCTTAAAAATTAGAACAATGCAAGACGGTTTATACGCAAAATTTAATACAACAAAAGGAGAGATACTTGTTGCTTTAGAATATCAAAAAACACCAGGAACAGTGGGTAACTTTGTAGCTTTAGCAGAGGGTAATCTTGAAAATAAAGTAAAACCTCAAGGAACTCCCTATTACGATGGTTTAAAATTTCATAGAGTCATTCCGGATTTCATGATTCAAGGAGGTTGTCCACAAGGGTCAGGTTCTGGAAATCCAGGATATCAATTTGATGACGAATTTCATCCAGATTTAAAGCATGATGCTCCAGGGGTTTTATCAATGGCAAATGCAGGACCAGGAACTAATGGAAGTCAGTTTTTTATCACTCATGTCGAAACACCATGGTTAGATAATAACCATACGGTTTTTGGTAAAGTAATAGAAGGTCAGGATGTTGTTGATGCTATAGAGCAAGGCGATGCTATTGATAGTTTGGAAATTATACGTGTAGGTAGTGAGGCAGAAACTTATAATGCCATTGAATCTTTTAGAACTTTTGAAGGATCTAGAGAAAAGAGATTGGCCGAAGCAAAACAAGCTGCCGAAGCGGAATTAGATAAAATAGCTACTGGTTTTAATAAAACAGAAAGTGGTTTACGTTACCAAATAATCCAGGAAGGAAACGGAGTCAATGCAGAGACAGGAAAAACAGTGTCGGTTCATTATAAAGGACAATTAGCAGATGGAACGGTCTTCGATTCGTCATATAAACGTAATCAACCAATTGATTTTCCATTGGGTGTTGGTCAAGTTATTGCTGGTTGGGATGAAGGTGTTGGTTTGCTAAAAGTAGGCGATAAAGCACGTTTTGTAATACCAAGCCATTTAGGATACGGGAGTAGAGGAGCTGGAGGTGTTATACCACCAGATGCAACTCTTATTTTTGATGTAGAGTTGATGGATGTAAAATAAGCAGAGAATAAATTTTGGTTAACCCAAATTTAATGTATCTCTAACCCTGAGCATAGCCGAAGGATCTTAATATAATAAAGAAAAACACCTAATTGTAGGTGTTTTTTTATGCAATAATTTAACTTTAATCCTTGCAATTATTGATTTCATCTTGTGGAGCACATATTTACTTTGTTTGTCGATTATTTTCATTTTTAAGTTTTTATAAGGATATTTTTGTGCCATGGTTAGCATTAAGGACACAAGTTTATATTCAGAGGTTATCAAGGAATTCAATCATTCTTTTGGTGATATGTTTGTATTTCAAGGATACATGGTTGTGGAGATCAAAGAAGGCATTGTTGTTAATTGGGAAGATCATGTAAAAGTTTTATCTACTGACATAAAAAAATTTGCAGGAAATAAAGGAAGGGATTTTATTCTTATTTCTAATAGGATTAATTCTTATTCAGTTATCGCTTCAGACTGGCTAAAGTTTTTTGGAAATGGCTATAATTTAAAAGATTATCTTATAGTATCAAATGAAAAAACAGCGAATTTGGGTGTCATGACGGAGAATTTATTCTTCAATAAAAAAATTAAAAAATTTAATTCGTTGTATACAGCTGTCAATTATGTTAAAAGTGGTTTAATTGAAATTAAATAACTATTTATACATTTGCTTATGACAAAGCAACACATAGAAACACTTAAATACCCGATAGGGGTGTTTGAATGTCCAGCAAATATATCTAAGCAACATATTGAAAGTTGGATTTCTATATTAGAATATTTTCCAAGCCGTTTAGAAAACCTTGTTAAAAACTTAACAGACGAACAGTTGGATACGGCGTATAGGCCTGGAGGTTGGACAGTAAGGCAGGTCGTGCACCATGTGTCTGATAGTCACCATCATAGTTATACTAGGTTTAAATGGGCTTTGACAGAGGATAAGCCTGTTATAAAGGCCTATTTTGAAGATCGTTGGGCAGAACTTATAGATTCTAAAACGGCTCCAATAGAGATGTCAATAAATCATATAAAAGCGATACACTTTAAACTCGTTTATTTACTAAAAATGTTATCTCAAGATGATTTGGACACCTGTTTTGTTCACCCTGAAACAAATTCAGATATATCATTGGGCTATAATATTGGAAATTACGCGTGGCATAGTAACCATCATTATGCACACATAGAAAATTTGTTAAGAAGAAAAGGTTGGATTTAAATAAGAAATAGAAAAAGTCAAGACGAGTTCATTATTAAAATGGACCGTTATACCATATAAGCAGCAACTATACTTGCTCATTAAATAAAGATCCCATAGTTCGCGGGGGAATGATAGCTTGAATCGTTATGGTATAAAAGGACGCTTTTAAAAACAGAAAACCATAAAGGAGAAAGTATTGAAAAATGATTAGACCTTTACATTTAAATGATGCAGAAGAACTTTTGGATATTTACAATTATTATGTATTAAACTCTATAGTTACTTTTGATGATAAGGCTTTGTCTTTAGATGCTTTTAAAGATAAAATAGTACGTATAAATGCAGACTATCCATTTATTGTTTTTGAAGATAATAATGACATTCTGGGATATGCATACGGAAGCAGATGGCGCCCAAAACCTGCTTATAAACACACCGTAGAATCTACGGTATATGTGAAACATGATGCACTGGGAAAACAGATTGGCACTAAATTATATACAGCACTATTATCCGAATTAAAGGCACAGGATTATCATATCGTTCTTGGGGGGTTAACTTTACCAAATGATGCAAGTGTCAAGCTTCATGAGAAATTTGGGTTCAAGAAAGTGGCTCATTTTAAAGAAGTAGGATTAAAATTTGGTAAGTGGTTAGATGTTGGCTTTTGGCAGCTAAATTTTTAAAGGAAAGTCACTTTCTGAAACTTGCTTTGAGGATATAGCTAAATCCATATAAAATAACATGAACCTTCAGAGTAAAAAACCGAATTTCTTCGTTAAAAATACTCGCCGTAACTAAACTATGCCTGCGTTTTTCACCTTGAACTTCAATTTTTTATATCTAAATATTCTATGCCATTTTATATCGACTTAGCTATAGTTTGTTTCAAGAAATTCTTTATTTATTTTTCCATTTAATATTGCAACCAATACTAGGTTTTTGTGGGGTCATGTTATCTTTGTTTTCAATTAAACAATCTAAAGCATGTCTTAAATCCTTACCAGTAACAGATATACCATTTCCTGGGCGAGAATCATCCAACTGGCCTCTATACGTTAGTTTTAAATTGGTATCGAAAACATAAAAATCAGGAGTGCATGCTGCATCATAGGCCTTTGCTATATCTTGTGTTTCATCATATAAATAAGGGAATGGGTAGGCTTCGTTTTTTGCATGAATGGTCATGTTTTCGGGGCTGTCCTGTGGATAGTTAATAATATCGTTGCTAGAAATAGCGATAAAACCAATGCCCTTTTTTGTATACAAATTTGCAATTGAAACTATTTCTTGGTTTACATGAACAACAAATGGACAATGGTTGCATATAAACATAATTACCGTAGCTTGACTGCCTTTTAATTGATTAAGGGATAAGGTGTTTCCAGATATCGTATCAAATAAATTAAACGAAGGGGCTTGAGTTCCTAGAGGAAGCATGTTGGATGGAGTTCTGGCCATAAGAAATTTAAATTTATCTCAAAGTTCGTTATTTAATACGAAATACACCTAAAAATAATTGCTAACGTTATTTTAAAATTCATTTGTTTAGTGGTATTTTTGAAAAATGAATAATACCATAACTTTTGAAGACTTCACTAAAGTTGATTTACGAGTAGGAACCATTATTGGTGTCGATGATTTTCCTGAGGCGAGAAACCCTGCCTATCAACTTACTATAGATTTTGGTGATTTAGGAATTAAAAAATCGTCTGCACAAATCACAACGCTGTATAAAAAAGAGGATTTACAACAAAAACAAATAGTGGCAGTTGTGAATTTTCCTAAAAAGCAAATTGCTAAATTTATGAGTGAGTGTTTAGTGTTAGGAGCTGTAAATGGCAAAGATGTCATACTTCTAAACCCAGAAAATAAAGTAAAAAATGGAACACCAGTAGCTTAATCAGTTCGTTGTATCATTCAGTAAGAGGAACGATTGCAGAATCTTTAAATGGCATGATTAAAAGTGTGAGGTTTCTTGCATGTGACAGGTAGGTTCGATTTGTTCTCAATGATAAATGATATTGATATATTAATAGTTTAAAAGTCGGACATAAAAAAACCGCTTCAACTTGAAGCGGTTTTTATAATAAAACAGTAGCTTAATTATATATCATCAAAATCCACATCCGTAAAACTTTCGGTAGATTTATGTGTATTGTCATTTGTCGATGATTCTAATGTGTTTTCAACTTCATAGCTCTTTTTAAAGTCTTTTTGATGACGTTCGCTAATAACTTCGTTACCTTTCTTTTCTATGATATAGTCGGTCATTTCAGCTAATATATCCTTAAATTCAGAAAAGTCTTCTTTATAAATATATATTTTATGTTTTTTGTAATGAAACGATCCGTCATCGTTTGTGAACTTTTTACTTTCTGTAATAGTTAGGTAGTAATCATCTGCTTTTGTTGCTCTTACATCAAAGAAGTAGGTACGTCTTCCTGCTCTTAATACTTTCGAAAAAATCTCTTCTCTCTCCATTATATCATTATTATTCATAGTGTATAGAAATTTATTTAAATTATCGTTAAATTGGTTATCAAAAATCTAAAAAAAACCGATACTAACCAACAAATTATGAAGTTTCTTTTTTAAATGTTGTATTTTATTGCATTTAATAAAAAAAATAATATCAAGTTAAATGGTTAGAGTTTAGTAAATTTAAAACTAGTTTGAAGTCGTTTCGCTCAATTGTTTTAAATACAAATCTTTGTAGTATCCATCTATATTTATAAGCTTGTCATGGGTTCCTTTTTGTACTATTTCACCATCGTCTAATACAATAATTTTATCAGCATTTTTAGCAGAAGAAACTCTATGACTGACAATAATTGTTGTTTTTCCTTTAGAAATTTTATTAAGGTTTTTCAATATTTTTTCTTCGGTTTCAGTATCAACAGCAGATAGGCAATCATCAAAAAGTAATATTTTAGGTGATTTTATAATGGCTCTTGCAATGGAAACACGTTGCTTTTGTCCGCCAGAAAGGGTAATGCCCCGCTCGCCTAACACCGTATCATAACCATTATTAAATTTGACAATATTTTTATGTACTTGGGCATTTTTGGCAGCTTCAATAACATCATTGTCAGTTGCATTTTCTTTTCCAAATTTAATATTGTTCTTTATACTATCAGAGAATAAGAAAGCGTCTTGGGGTACATAACCAATGTTGTCCCTTAAATGATATAAATTAAGTTTGTCAATTTTTACTTCGTTAATGGTAATAGAACCTTCATCTATATCATAGAGTCGACCAATTAAATCTAAAATAGTAGATTTTCCAGATCCTGTTTTTCCTATAATAGCTAACGTATCACCCGATTTTATATTAAAACTAATCCCCTTTAGTGCCTGGATATTTGTATCATCGTACGTAAAAGAAACATTGTTAAAACTAATGTCCCCAGTGATTTCTGTATCTGTATCTGTATTTATGTTGTTTTTAATCTCTGGTTCGATCTTTAAAAACTCATTAATTCGTTTTTGGGACGCTTCTGCCTGCTGCACAATTGAAGTTACCCAGCCTACAGTTGCCACTGGCCATGTAAGCATATTTACATAAATAATAAATTCTGCGATAGTTCCTACACTTTCAATTTCACCATTAATATATTGCATACCCCCAACATAAATTACCAGCAAATTACTTGTGCCAATAAGTAAAATCATCATTGGGAAAAACCAAGCTTGTACCCTGGCTAAATGGATCTGCTTTTCTTTACTTTCAAAGGCGAGTGATTTAAAGTTTGTAGATGTTTGTGGTTCTATACCGTAGGCTTTAATTACAGAAATACCGCTAAAAGATTCCTGTGTGAACGTAGAAAGTTTTGATAAATATTCCTGAACTATAGTACTGCGCTTATGTATTTCTTTGCTTAACTTATATATTATAACGGAAAGAATTGGTAAAGGTAAAATGGTGTATAGTGTTAATTTTGGGGAGGCATTGATCATATAAATAATAACAACAACAAATAATGCAAATGTGTTAATACTATACATGATAGCTGGCCCTGCATACATACGTACCCTTCCTACATCCTCAGTGATCCGGTTCATTAAATCTCCTGTCCTGTTCTTCTTATAAAAGTTTAAAGAGAGTTTTTGGTATTGATCGTAAACTTCATTTTTTAAATCGAACTCAATATAACGTGATACATTAATAATGGTTTGGCGCATAAAGAAGGTAAGTATTCCACCTATTATAGCTGCTCCTATAATATAAAGAATGGCTTCTAATAATTCTGCTTTAAAAACCTCTCGGGAAATCGATCCGTCTAAAGCGTTTTCCACCACAATAAATATTTTTTTTACATAACGCGGTGTAAAAAGTAGAAAAATTCTAGCGACAACGGTAATGACCATACCTATTAAAAGGTGTGTCTTATATTTTAAGAAGTATTTATTTAAATGTTGTAATTCTTTCATTTACCTTGTAGTAATGGAAGAGCAAATATAATGTATTAATGAGAATAAAGTGGACGTATTGGTAACAGGTAATTGTTAAATATAGTTTAAAATTATTATACTAATAATTAAGATAAAATATAGAGTTACTTTTCAAAATAGTGTTATTTTTGCAGCAGAAAAAACAGTGAAACACATTCATACTTTTTAATTTAAGTTCTTTGTAATTATGCTAAATAGAAGACATATTCGTGTAAAAGTAATGCAAACTCTATATGCCTTTAAAGGCGGGGAGAGTGATGATTTTACTAAAGATCAGAAATTTTTACTATTTAGTATAGATAATATGTACAACCTGTACCTCTTATTGATCTCGTTATTGCTCGAAGTGCAAAAAAGAGCTGAAGACGATTTACAAAAAAAGAAAAAAAAGCATTTAGCTACTAAAGAAGATAGAGATCCTAACAAGAAATTTGTAAATAATCAATTACTTAAATCTTTAAGGGATAATTTGCGGTTAAAAGATCAATTAGATTCCCATAAAATAAATGATTGGGAGTTGGATGATGAATATGTAGATGTTATTTTTAAAGCAATTGTTAAAAGCGATTTGTACAAAGATTATATGCAAACCAGGGTATCCGACTTCAAAGAGGATAAAAACTTTATTGTAGATGTGTTTAAGGAGGTTATTGCGCCAAACGAGAAGCTTTATGAGTATTTAGAAGATAAAAACCTAACTTGGCTGGATGATCTTCCTACAGTAAACACGACTATATTAAAATTATTAAGAAAGGTTAAAACAACTTCGGATGATAGTTATTTTACGCCTAAACTATATAAAGATTCAGAAGATCAGAAATTTGCTGTCGATTTGTTTAGAAAAACTTTGTTGAATAGGTCACTGATCAACAAAGAGATTGAAATGAAAACCAAAAATTGGGATTCGGAACGTATTGCTAATGTAGATTATGTATTACTACAAATGGCCATTTGTGAATTAAAAAACTTTCCATCAATACCTGTTAAAGTGACTATTAATGAATGTTTAGAAATTGCTAAGGAATATTCCACGCCAAAAAGTAGCATATTTATAAATGGTATACTGGATAAATTGGTTAAAGAATATGATGCCGATGGAAGGTTAAATAAGATAGGTAGAGGATTGCTATAATTCTGTTAAAAGTTTTTAATAGATCAAATAATTACTATTTTTACATCGCAAATGACAAAAAAATTAACAATGAAAAAAATAATATTAGGATTAAGTACCTTATGTTTAATAGCATTTACTTCTTGTAAAGAAAATGCTGCTAAGAAAATTGATGATAAAAATGTAGCTGAAGCTGCAGCAAGGGATGCGAGTGCTTCTAAATTCCCGGTAATTGAGTTTGATAAAAAAGAACACGATTTTGGCGAAATAGAATCTAAAACAAAAGTTAAAACAGTTTTTAACTATAAAAATACTGGAGATGCTCCTTTGGTTATTACAGATATTAAAAGTACTTGTGGTTGTACAGTGCCTCAAGATTGGAGTAGAGAGCCTTTAGCACCAGGAGAGTCAAGTCAGTTTTCTGTTGAATTTAATGGAAGTGGAGCCAACAAGGTTTCTAAAACAATAACGATTACAGCAAACACAGAAAAGGGAACAGAAACTGTAAAAATTACAGCTTTTGTAAAACCAGATCCTAATGCAGCAGCCAAAAAACCTGCAACACCAACAATTAAAGCTCAATAATAAATAAGATGGGAGAAGGAATAGGGCAGTTTATGCCATTTATATTAATGTTTGTAGTCGTATATTTTTTTATGATTGCTCCACAAATGAAGCGAGCAAAAAAAGAAAAGAAATTTGCTGCAGAATTAAAAAGAGGTGATAGAGTTATTACCAAAAGCGGATTGCATGGTAAGATCTTAGAGTTAAATGATAAAGATGGAAGCTGTGTTATAGAAACTATGTCCGGAAAAGTTAAGTATGAGCGTTCTGCTATTTCCATGGAAATGAGTTTAAAATTAAACGCACCAGCAACGAAAAAGTAAGCACTACTTTTATTGAAAATTGGAGGTCGCCTAAAAATTACTTTTAGGCGACCTCTTTTAGTTTATATAAAAATTATTTTATGGTCGTTATTTAGGTAAAGGACTAATAATTTTTACATTTTGAAATGCAATGGCACCTCTAATAATACCAGATATAACATCTTGTAAAGCTTCAATAATTTGCATTTTTAGTTCACTTTTATGATATATAATACTTACTTCCCTGGCTGGAGAGGGTTCGGTAAAATGATGTAGATTTTCTTTTTCTTTATCGTTAATATCTAAAGTATGTAAATAGGGCAAGAGTGTCATCCCTAATCCTTCATTAGAAAGTTTTATAAGTGTTTCAATACTGCCACTTTCTAGTTGAAACTGATCATCTGTTTGGTTTTTAAATGCTTTACAAAGATTAATAACACCATCCCTAAAACAGTGGCCATCTTCAAGTAAGAGCATATCATCAATATCTAAATCCGATACATCTATCGTTTTATGGCTGTGCAATCTATGGTTTTTAGGGATGTAACCCATAAATGGTTCAAAATACAGGACACGTTCTTTTATGTTTTCATCTTCTAAAGGTGTAGCCGCTATAGCGGCATCTAAATGCCCGTCGTTAATTCTCGTAATGATTTCTTCTGTTGTCAGCTCCTCAATTTTAAGCTTAACTTTTGGGTGCTTTTTTATAAAATTCTTTAAAAACATAGGCAGCAAGGTTGGCATGACAGTTGGTATGATACCGAGTTTAAACTCGCCCCCAATAAAGCCTTTTTGCTGGTCTACGATATCTTGAATTCTGTAAGATTCATTGACGATATTTTTTGCTTGTTTTACTATTTTTTTACCAACATCGGTTAATTCAATAGGTTTTTTTGAACGATCAAAAATAAGCACATCCAGTTGGTCTTCAAGTTTTTGAATCTGCATACTCAAAGTAGGTTGTGTCACAAAGCACTTTTCTGCGGCTTTAGTGAAATTCTGGTTTTCGGCGACTGCCAAAACATAATATAATTGGGTAATGGTCATAATAATCAATTTAGACTATAAAAGTATAAAAACCATCGATAAAATTTATAGAAGTAATTGTTAATTATAAATTAAATTTGTAGTAACACCAGTTATTGTTTGAATTTATTGTAAAATAAAATGATGATTTTTTTCTTTATATAAAATACAAAAATAAAGTATAGCTGTTAGTTACGGTTTCTTTTTCTATTGAAATAGAAAGGAAAAAAGGGCGTTTTGTTACGATAAATTCAGATGATAAATGGTATAAACATTAAAAATAGATAAAAATATGGTATTAAATAGTTTAGGGTTAGACTCTAAAAAAACTAAAGATTTAACGGATGATTTGAATCATTTACTGGCTAATTTTCAAATATACTATCAGAATTTAAGAGGTATCCATTGGAATATAAAAGGGAAACGCTTTTTTGATTTACATGTGAAATTTGAAGAGTTATATACAGATGCCAATATGAAAGTTGATTTGATTGCAGAACGTATTCTAACATTAGGAGCAACACCTTTGCATACGTTCGAAGATTATGTAGGAAATGCAAAAGTACCAGTTGGTAAAAATATTTCCCAGGACGATAAAGCAGTACGCTTAATTGTAGATTCCCTAACAGCACTTCTTAAAATAGAAAGACTCATTTTGGATAAGTCCGATGATGCGAATGATGAAGGCACCAATTCAATGGTGAGCGATTTTATTACAGAGCAAGAAAAAACAGTTTGGATGATGAAAGCTTGGTTAAACGAAACAGTTTAGGTTTTGTAAATAGAAGAAAAGCGATTTAAGTAATTACTGGGTTTACACCTATTGGTGTGTTGTAATGGATCATTAAAAGTTTAGACACGAATTACACGAATTTGCACGAATCATTGTCTGTAAAACTTGAAATCTGTCGGTAGACAGATTCATTAGTGAAAATTAGTGTAATTCGTGTCTCTTTAAAAAATGTGAATATCAGGTAACTATTTTAAAGTAATCCCCGAGCTTTTATTTCTAGGTATTTATTAATGGTGTTTATAGTCAGGTTTTCAGGGGTGGTTAAAATGGAATGGATCCCATACTTTTTTAATTCGTTTACAATAAGGCGTTTTTCAAATGCGAATTTTTCAGCAATGACTTTATCGTAAACTTGTTGTACTGTTTCTGCTTTATCGGTAATTAAGCTAGTCAATTCGGTATTCTTAAAGAAAACAACCACTAATAAATGACTTTTAGAAATGGCTTTTAAATAAGGTAATTGTCTATTTAAGCCATCAAGAGTTTCAAAATTAGTGTACATTAAGATAAGGCTTCTATGTGTAATGTGACGCTTTATACTTCCGTATAATCGGCTAAAGTCACTTTCAAAAAAATCGGTTTTAACATTGTATAGTGATTCTAAAATAAGCTGCATTTGTGAGCTTCTTCTTTCGGCAACTACTACATTATCTATGTGCTTGGAAAAAGAAAACATACCGGCTTTATCATGCTTTTTTAAAACAACATTGCTAATTACCAGAGCAGCATTAATAGCGTAATCTAAAAGGCTTAAATTATTAAAGGGCATTTTCATTACGCGGCCCTTATCAATAATGGAATAAACTGGCTGTGATTTTTCGTCTTGAAACTGATTGACCATCAATTGATTTTTCTTTGCTGTAGCCTTCCAATTTATAGTACGTAAATCATCCCCTAGAACATAATCCTTAATTTGTTCAAACTCCATAGTATGTCCAAGTCGTCTTACTTTTTTAAGTCCGTATTCCAATGAATTCTGATTTATATTTAAAAGCTCAAACTTTTTTAATTGTTTAAAACTTGGGTAGGTGGGGACCATGGCTCCATCGTTGAAAGTAAAACGTTTAGCAACTAAGCTAATAACTGAAGATACATACACGTTTAAATGCCCGAAATGGTATTCACCACGCTCTGTCGGTTTTAAATTATATGGAATTAATTTTGATTTACGAGAAGCTATATGTTCTTTGATTTTGAAATCCCTAACTTGGAATTGTTCTGGAATTTCATCTATGATTTCTAAATAAACCGAAATAGAATAATTATTGTCAATATTTAATTTTACTTGGTTTTTATCTCCGTTTGAAAATTTGTCCGGTAATATTCTGGTCGCTTCAAGTTTATTTTTTCCGATAAAAATGATTAGAAAATCTAAAAAGAATAAAAGCGCAAGCACTAATATAAAAAGTTGTGCAATGTTGAATAAAAGGGGAATGAAATAACTTAAAGCAAACAATACCACAATGCCGATGCCTGCATAAAAAAAACGGGGTTGTATGTAGAATGGTTTAAAGAATTTCAAGATTTGTTAAAAGTTAAAAGTTAAAAGTTAAAAGTTAAAAGTTAAAAGTTAAAAGTTAAAAAGAGATTCTTCAACTCCGAATATATTCGGAATGTTCTGAATGACACGGTTTCTTATTTTTACTGAACACTGAACACTGAACACTGAACACTGAACACTGAACACTGCGAACTGCCTACTACCTCGGTACTTCAACAGTTTCAATAATTTGTTTTATAATTTGTTTACTTGAAACACCTTCCATTTCACGTTCTGGTGTTACAATAACCCTATGATGTAATACAGGAATAGCGGCTCTTTTTATATCTTCTGGTGTTACAAAATCACGACCAGACATGGCAGCAAATGCTTTACTGGATTTTAATATAGCAATAGAGGCTCTTGGGGATGCACCTAAATATAAAAATTGATTGCTACGTGTAGCAACAATGAGTTCTGCGATGTATTTAAGCAAATGTTTTTCTACAACGATCTGACTTACCAAATTTTGATATTTTATAATTTGATCTCCAGTTAGAAATGATGTAATAACCTCTGTTTTAGATGTGTCTTTTAATTTGTGTTCTCGTGAAAGTATTTCTATTTCTTCATCCAGATTAGGATAATCTACATCAATTTTAAACAAAAACCGGTCTAATTGAGCTTCGGGCAATCTATACGTTCCTTCTTGTTCTACAGGGTTTTGGGTTGCCAGAACGATAAAAGGGGCATCTAGTTTAAATTTATTGCCATCAATGGTAATTTGTTGTTCTTCCATAACCTCGAATAAGGCAGCTTGCGTTTTGGCAGGGGCTCTATTAATTTCGTCAATAAGGATCATATTCGAAAAAATAGGCCCTTTTTTAAATTCAAATTCCGATGTTTTTAAATTAAAAACAGAGGTTCCTAAAATATCACTAGGCATTAAATCCGGGGTGAATTGTATACGACTAAAATCGACACTTAGGGATTTTGCTAAGAGTTTGGCCGTAACTGTTTTTGCAACCCCAGGGACGCCTTCTATAAGGGCATGTCCTTTTGCCAAAAGTGATGCAATTAACATATCGACCATATTTTTTTGACCGACAATAATTTTACCAACTTCTTGTTTTATTTTATTGACACTTTGTTGAAGTTCTGATAAATCCAAGCGGTTTTGAAATTGTAAATTATTGGTGTTTTCCAAGGCGCTACTATCAATTGATGATATAGCGTCTGATTTTGGTAAAAAATCCTGATGGTCTTGAGATTCTCTATTTTCGTCCATAATTATGTAGTATAAAAAGCTTCGATGAGCTTATTTAATTTGATTAGGTTTTCTTCAAAAAATTCATTTTTTGATCTTAGCCAATTAATATAATTGATTAATTTTTTAACATCTTCTTTTTTCTTGCCGGTTTTGGCCGATAGCTTTACTATAAAATCATCATTTAAGGTAGACGTGTCTAAATTAAAATCAGTTCTTGTTTTTTCTAAAAAATACGTTATTTTTTTATCAATTAAGTTTTTATGGTCTTGAGTGTCAAAATATAAATTAGATACGGTTTTAACGAAAGCTATGGTGGTGTTTTGTAATGGTTTTATGGTTTTTATAATACGTTGTCTGCGTTTTGCATTAAATATCATGAATAAAATACCAAAAATAACGGCAGTATACCAAGCCCATCTAAAAGATAACTGTTCCAGAAACCAACTTAAATTAGATTCTTTTTCAACCTCACCATCATAGCCTGTTTGTATTTTTGTGTAAGAATCAAAATACACATTGTTTTCGGGTAAATAAGAGATGAGGCCTTCAACATATTTGTATCTGTCCTCCTTTAAAATGTTATAATTTGTAAAAGCTTTTGGCTCGAGATGCAAATAGATGTTTCCGTTTCCAAAGGGGACTTGAATAAAATTAACATGCTTGTAATCAATTTTAGAATACCCAAGGATATTAAAGTTTATGGAATCGAAACGGGAAAAATAATAATCTCCTGCGTTTTTATCTATAATAGTACTTTCAATATCTATATATTTAAGGTATTGATGTGAAATACTATCTTTCTTTTCATTTAAAATATATTCAACATCAATATCCAGGGTGTCATGAATTTTTTGAGAAAAATAATAATCGGATATGAACAATGTATTACCGGCGTCAACAAAATTTAATAATTCATCTACGGAATCATTTTCTAAATAATCTGAATTTCCAATAATTATATAGCTTCCCTTTGCAACATGCTCTCCATAACCGTTTTCAGAATGTGCTCTTAAATAACTGGCAGGTTGATGGAAAACCGTTCTAATTTTAAAATCCTTAAAAATATTTGATAACTCCTTATAAAATACACTAACACCGTAAGGTTCGTTGCTTTTTTCGTTAAAAGACTCTTCCCAATTAACGGTTTTAGTTTTCTTAATACCAACTAGCACAGCAGTAGTAACTATCAGGGTAATAATTATAATGAGTATAGGTAAAATTTTCTTCATTATTTTACCAAATTTAAAAGCGTTATAAAATTACTTTTTGCCTTGTCATATTGCTCTATATTTAATGAGAATTTACCATACCAGATGTAATTGTATAAATAAGAAGTGTATGCAAATTTCTCACTAAAAGGCTTCTCTCTTATTTCGTTTAAATATTCACTATTGGTTTTGTCGTCTTCAAATTTTATATGGTTTTTTAAGCTGAGTGTTTTTAAGGCCAATAAATAATAATATCTAATGGCCAGTCTGTAATTATTGTCATTTTCGGCATTTTTTATTAGAGCATGTATATCTGCATGTTCAATATTTTCTGCTGTGATGTCTTCATGATTATTAAGAGGTTTGTTTTTTCTTGAAGAAAACAATCCTGAACCACCTTCATTAAGTAATATATAAACCAGATAAACAACAGCAATACCTATAGCTAGATAAAACAGCCAACCTAAAGGACCAAGATTTATGGTTATATCATCTGTATTGTTCTTTTCCCTTTGTCTTGGCTTTTTGCTTTTATAATCTTCATATTTTTCATATTTGCCAGAACCCATTGGAGTTTTGGAGACTATTTTTCTTCCTTCGTAATTGTATTTGTCACTAGTATATCGGTCTTTAAAATGGTCATCAAAAGACCTTATTTTTTCAGGACCTTGTAGTACGTTAGAGCCAAAAACAGTTTGAAAACAGCAAACCATAACAGCCAAAAAAAAGGTTATATGTAATTTGTTTATTTTCAATTAAGAGTCGAACTTGATCATTTGAAGTTGAGTAATTTTTTTCTGGACTTTGAAGGGATATATTAAATAATAATAACTAATAACACTTAACGTAATTAATATGATACCTGTCGATAACCAATTAGGCATAATATTGGAATATCTCGTAATAAAACCTTCTAAAAATCCAGCAGAAAAAGTGAAAGGAAACGTACTTATTAATATTTTAATACCCGTTTTTGCACCTTGTTTAAAAGAGGTATATCTGGAATGTGTAGCAGGAAATAAAATGCTGGCGCCTAGAATAAGCCCAGCAGCAGCTTCAATAACTATAGCAAAAATTTCCATGGCCCCATGTATCCAAATGCCACGAACACTCTCCCATAAAACACCTTTGTCATAAAAGAAATATTGAAACGACCCTAACATAATACAATTTTTAAACATAATGTAAAGTGTTCCAATCCCTAAGAAAACACCTAAAACAAAAGCAATAATACCAACGCGTAGATTGTTTATGGTAATGCCGATAAAGCTTCCCCAATTACTACCACTTTTATAGACAGCTACGGGATCTCCAGCTTCAATATTTTCTAAAGACATATTTACATAATTATCTCCTAATACAGAACGGACAAATTCACCATCATTAGCAGCAGAAATAACCCCTATAAAAGTAAATGCAAAAAAGACAGCAAAAGCGATATAAATAAATTTTCGGTATTGATAACAAATCAGAGGAACTTCAGTTTTCCAAAACCCAAAAATCCTATTAGTGTCTTCTCTTTTTGTTTTGTAAATTTTTTGAAAAGCTTTGGCCGCTAACTGATTAAGATATAGAATGACCTTGCTTTTAGGATAATAGGTTTGGGCGTATGCTAAATCATTTATTAAGTGAATGTATTGTGACGCAAGCTCGTCGGGGTCTTCAAAGTCATTATTAAAGACTGCCCTTTCAAAACTTAGCCATTTTTCTTTATTTTGCTTGATAAATGAAACTTCCCTCATATATTTGATAAAATAAAATATAAAATGTCAGAGTTACAAATTAACACGACCCAAAATGTAAAAATAACGTTCAATGCTGCAGGTGGTGGAGAAAGATTGTTAGCGTTCATCCTTGATACGGTTATTAAAATGGGGTATTTACTAATATTAAATAAAATATTTGGTGTTTTTGAAGGGATGGACGAATGGTCTCAAATAGGTATTAATACGATTTTGAGTTTTCCTGTGATGTTTTATACTTTGGCATTGGAGTCTTTTTTTCAGGGACAAACTATTGGTAAGCGTGTTCTTAAAATTAGAGTTGTTAAAATTGATGGGTATCAAGCATCGCTATCTGATTATGTAGTACGTTGGTTTTTTAGAATTGTTGATGTTTATATTTTTGGATTGGGCTTTTTCGTGATGTTATCTAATAAAAAAACACAAAGATTAGGGGACATGGCAGCAGGAACCGCTGTAATTGCATTAAAAGATCAGGTGAATATTAGCCATACTATTTTAGAGGATTTAAGACAAGACTATAAGCCTACCTACCCTAATGTTATTAAATTGTCTGATAATGATGCACGTATTATAAAAGATACGTTTATTACGGCAAGAGCCTCAAAAGATCATCAAACATTAATAAAGTTAAGGTCAAAAATAATAGAAGTAGCTGGTATAAAGGAGGTGAAACAAGCAAATGACATTCAGTTTATTGATGTTATTTTAAAGGATTATAATTTTTACACCCAAGATATGTAAGCAGAGAACCACTTTTTCTTTTTCAGAAAAAGTGTGTGAATCGCTTATCCTGAGCCTTTCGGTTTCGCTAAGACAGCTACGTCGACGTGTTTCAGGATAAGGATATTGCATGTTTCTTAAGAATGGGGTTTTTGTTATGCCTGTCTGTTGAGAGGTGCCATATTATGAAGTGATTTAAACTTTTTTGATTGAAGCGAAAAATAGCTGATTTTTATTCATTTTGAAGTCTTTTTTGCACTCCATAGCAGCGTTACGAAGTAATAAAAAGACAAAAAAAAAGGGTGAAAAGGAGCATTCCTGCCTGCCGGCAGGCAGGTTGCACCCAATTGAAAAAAGTTTAAATCACTTCTATATATAACAATTGAAAATAAAGATAGCTAGTAACAATTTTAAGATTAAATTAAAAATATTATGTTTTATACCATAGATATTTTAGGAACCATTGCTTTTGCCATTTCAGGCGTATTGGTGGCAATTAATAAAAAAATGGATTTATTCGGAATCCTGATTATTGGATTTGTTACAGCTGTTGGTGGAGGTACACTTCGAGATTTACTTATAGGTAATGCTCCCGTAAGTTGGATGAAGGATATCACTTATACCTATGTTATTATAGCGTCGGCAGTTTTTGCAATCCTTTTTAGAAGCAAGATTAACTATCTAAGAACGTCCCTGTTTTTGTTCGATACTATTGGTATTGGATTATACACCTTAGTAGGAATTGAAAAAGGGTTGCATGCAGGCTTGCACCCAATAATCTGTATTGCTCTAGGAACTATGACAGCTAGTTTTGGGGGTGTGATACGTGATATTTTATGTAATGAAATCCCTGTTATTTTTAGAAAAGAAATTTATGCGACTCCTTGCATACTTGGCGGTATCATCTATTTTTTATTAAGAGAGCTACCAATAGAAAACAATATTGTTTTTATAATAGCAGGAATTGTTGTGATTGTAGTCAGGTTATTGGCCGTGAAGTTTAAGATAGCACTACCAACGATTTACTCTGGTAATAAAAATTAAAAAAGGAAAAGAGATCAGTAAAAATGAATGTATAGCTAAGTCGCTATAAAATGGCATAGAATATTTAGAAATAAAAAATTGAAGTTCAAGGCAAAAAGCGTAGGCATAGCCTAGTTCAATGTCATTAAGTTAAGGCCGTAATGTCAGTCTGAGCCTTTCGGCTCCGCTCAAGACAGGCTAAAGTCGAAGACCAATTGGAATTCTAGTTTTTATTAGCATTTCGACTTTAGTTTATGCAGAGCGCAGCCGAAGTACTCAATGTGACAAATAAAGAACAAATTTCCTTAACTTAATGACATTGAGCCTAGTTACGGCGAGTATTTTTAACGAAGAAATTCGGTTTTTTACTCTGAAGGTTCATGTTATTTTATATTGATTTAGCTATAATAGAAAATAAGTCGATAAAAGACCTATTTGCTATTGACATTAATTGTATTAAAAAAGCAAATTTTAAATCTATCCTGTATAAGAATAGATGAAAAATTAAATTTTTATTTATTTCTGAAGCCACTTTCTGGCATTAACAAAAGCTTCTAGCCAAGGAGATACCTCGTCTTGTCTTCCATCGGGGTAGTTCGCCCAATTCCATTGGAACGTAGAACGTTCTATATGTGGCATGGTCACTAAATGTCTTCCGGTTTTATCGCACATCATAGCGGTATTAAAATCAGATCCATTTGGATTATGTGGATACCCTTCATAACCATATTTAGCAACGATATGATATTTATCTTCAGCGTATGGTAATTTAAATTTCCCTTCACCATGAGAAATCCAAACACCTAAAGTACTGCCTGCTAATGTTGAGAGCATCACAGAATTATTTTCCTGAATTTTTACAGAAGTGAATGCACTTTCGTGTTTATGAGAGTCGTTATAATCCATTTTCCCATGTACTTCATGTTCTGGATTTACGAGGTTTAATTCCATCCAAAGTTGGCAACCATTGCAGATCCCAACAGATAGGGTGTCTTTTCTTGCAAAGAAATCTTTAATAACTTTATTAGCTTTTTCATTATATTTAATCGCACCGGCCCAACCTTTGGCAGATCCTAAAACATCAGAGTTACTAAAGCCGCCAACAGCACCTAAAAACTGAATGTCCTCCAAGGTTTCACGACCAGAAATTAAATCGGTCATATGCACATCTTTTACATCAAAACCAGCTAAATACATAGCATTTGCCATTTCACGTTCAGAATTACTGCCTTTTTCACGAAGAATGGCTGCTTTTGGAGCTCCTTCCCGACGTTTCCCTAAAGCAGCAGGGAGCTTTCCTGTAAACTGTTTTGGAAAAGTATATTGAAGCGGTTGGTTTTTATAGTTATTGAATCTATCTTCTGCTAAACCGTTTGCTGTTTGTTTTTGATCTAATAAGAATGATGTTTTGTACCAAACGTCACGCAATCTAGAAACGGTCATTGTGAATGTTTCAGCGTTATTAATAATACTTAAAGTATCGCTTTCTGTAACATTTCCAATGTTATGAAATTCAATATTAGCACCATTCAAAACAGATTCGATGGCATGATCTTTTGCTTGGATAACAATGCCTGGGTTTTCAGAAAATAATAATTTGAATGAATCTGGTTCATTTAAATTAGATAAATCTAACTCGGCTCCAAGATTAGAGTCGGCAAAGCACATTTCTAAAAGTGTTGTAACCAAGCCGCCAGAAGCGACATCATGTCCAGCGACGATTTTCTTATCTTTTATTAAATCTTGAATGGTATTGAATACGTTTTTAACGTAAGCAGCATCTTTTACAAGAGGTGTTTCATTACCTATTTTATTGACTATTTGGGCAAATGAACTGCCTCCCAATTTAAAATGGTCTTGTGATATATTGATATAGTATATATCTCCACCATTTTTGTTGAAAACAGGTTCCACGACTTTGGAAATGTCGTTGCAATTTGCTGCTGCCGAAATAATAACGGTTCCTGGAGAGATTACTTCTTCATTAGGGTATTTTTGTTTCATCGATAAGGAATCTTTCCCAGTTGGAACATTGATTCCCAAATCGATTGAAAACTCTGAAACCGCTTTTACGGCTTCATATAAGCGAGCATCTTCACCCTCATTTTTACAAGGCCACATCCAGTTTGCAGATAATGAAACCGATTGTAATCCATCTTTTAAAGGCGCCCAAATGATATTGGTCAAGGCTTCGGTAATAGAGTTTCTACTACCTGCAACTGGATCGATCAACCCAGAAATAGGGGAGTGACCAATAGATGTTGCAATACCCTCTTTTCCTTTATAATCCAAAGCCATGACGCCAACATTATTTAAAGGCAATTGTAGGGAGCCTGCACATTGTTGCTTCGCAACTTTTCCACCAACGCATCTATCTACTTTATTTGTTAACCAATCTTTACAAGCTACTGCTTCTAATTGTAATACTTGATCGAGGTAATCGTAAAAATTATCAGAATTATAATTGACATCACTATATTTTCTGTCAACAGTTTTATCTGTCATGATTGTTTTGGGCGAACTACCAAACATGTCTTCCATAGCCAAATCCATTGGTTTGTTGCCTTTGGTTTTAGATTGGAAGGTAAACCGATCGTCTCCCGTTACATCTCCAACAGTATAGATTGGAGAACGTTCGCGATCTGCTATTTTGTTAAGTGTTTCTAAATGTTTTTCGGAAATTACCAAGCCCATACGTTCTTGCGATTCATTTCCGATGATTTCTTTATCTGATAATGTTGGGTCACCAACAGGTAAGGCATCTAAGTCTATTTTTCCCCCAGTATCTTCAACTAATTCAGAAAGGCAGTTTAAGTGGCCACCGGCACCATGATCGTGAATGGAAACTATAAAGTTTTCGTCGCTTTCTACCATGCCCCGTATGGCATTTGCCGCTCGTTTTTGCATTTCTGGATTAGAACGCTGTACGGCATTTAATTCGATGCCCGAGGCAAACTCTCCAGTATCAGCACTAGAAACAGCAGCGCCCCCCATACCAATACGGTAATTTTCACCACCAAGGATAACTATTTTATCGCCTGTTTGTGGTGTGTCTTTTAATGCTTGTTCGCTTTTGCCATATCCAATACCTCCTGCTTGCATGATAACTTTGTCGAAACCGATTTTTCTGGCTTCTTCCTCATGCTCAAAGGTTAAAACAGAGCCACAAATAAGCGGCTGCCCAAACTTGTTTCCAAAGTCAGATGCGCCGTTAGAAGCTTTTATTAAAATGTCCATAGGTGTTTGGTATAACCAATCGCGTTCTTCAACACCATTTTCCCAAGGTCTGTTTTCTTCCAATCGCGAATATGAGGTCATATAAACCGCAGTTCCAGCCAATGGAATAGAGCCTTTTCCACCTGCTAATCTGTCTCGAATTTCACCACCAGAACCAGTGGCAGCACCGTTAAAAGGTTCTACGGTTGTTGGGAAATTATGGGTTTCTGCTTTAAGCGAGATCACGGAATTGAAATCTTCTGTGGTATAGTAATCTGGAACATCGGCACGTTTAGGCGCAAATTGTTCCACTTTGGGCCCTTTTATAAAAGCCACATTATCTTTATAGGCAGAAACAATATCGTTTGGATGTTGTTTTGATGTTTCTTTAATTAATTTGAAAAGCGATGTTGGTTTTTCTATACCATCAATAACAAAAGTGCCATTAAAGATTTTATGACGGCAGTGCTCGGAATTTACTTGGGAAAAACCAAAAACTTCAGAGTCTGTTAATGGTCGTCCTATCTTTTTGGAAACGCCTTCAAGATAAATGACTTCTTCATCACTTAGAGATAAACCTTCCTGTTTGTTATATGAAGCAATATCTTCAATATCAAGAATAGGCTCTGGTTGAATATCTATGGTAAAAGAATTTTGATTTAATCCATTGAATTTTTCCGAAATCATAGGATCAAATGCTTTGAAATCCTTAGGGACTGCTTCAAATTCTTCAATCCTAATAATATCGGAAATTCCCATATTCTGGGTAATTTCTACAGCATTGGTGCTCCAAGGCGTTATCATGGCTGCACGCGGACCAACAAAAAAAGCATCGAGAGATGCTTGTTCTATTTTTGGCTGGTTGCCAAATAACCATACTAATTTTAAAGTGGTTTCAGTTGATAATTCTTTTGTTGTTTGAACAGCAAATACTTTGCTGGTTACGTTTCCAAAGAAATGAATCATTATGTCTTGATTTGTGTGTTTAAAGAAAGTGCAAATTTACTTCTTTTTAATCGAATTTCTTATAAAAATATAACGAGGAAAATGGAGAGTTATTCACGAGGTTTTAAACAAGGGGAACCACCTTGTTTTATAAAAAAAGCTAACTATTAGATTTGCTCTTATCTCTATATGTGATGAGGTACTATTTTAAACAGGAAGTGATTTAATCTTACTTAATGTTTTTTTTGCTAATTTTATTTTTTCAGGAAACAGTTCTTTGCCTTTAATATCTTTGGCAATACTAGAGATTCTCTCTTTTGTCGCTTTAGACATTGAAAGTACCTTTGTTGCTTTTAATATTTGTTTTTTTCGTTCCATAATTATTTGCTATACAAATTTAGGTTATTTTTTCTTAAACACCAAAATACCAACATATTCATTATCAGTAGTATATTGTGCTAAAGTAGCTTTTTTTTCATTTGTTAATCCAAAAAACAGATACTCTTTACTTAATTCGGTAAAATGTCTATTTACATAGTATCTGTAAGTTTTAATTCTTCTATTAAAATTTTTGCAAATGTTTTCACAGTTCTTTTTACAGGCAGTTTCACAAAGTTCCTTGAAATCATCTGCACTATCACTACCTTGAACCCAAATAGCAGCGTTTTCATGTTCTTTAAAGAACTTAGGGATGGTATTTAAAACGGTACTGAATACTTTTCTCATATCGCCATTATTACTATTTGAATCGTCAAAGATGTTGCCGTTTTCTTCGTTGAAGTCTCCAAACCCTAAATTATAGATTACTTTTCCATTTCTTTTGGCAACTGGCGTATATTCAATGGCCTTAATTATTGATTTGCGTCCTTTACTTTCAAATAAGTACTGAATTTTTCTTGTTCTGGATTTAAGCTGTTCGGTTTTATAAGCTGGTATACTGTTCAATAGTTGAGGCTTTTATACGACATTTTATATTCAAATTGGTATTATATTCAAAGGTAATACTTTTTGTACGTTTTTAATTCCTGCGCAGGTAGGAATCCATTTTTGTATTTTCAGTTTTAATCTATAAGATCCCTGCCTGCGCAGGAATTTAAAAATACTTTTTCAAGATAGAAGCTACAGAACCATAATAAGAACGACCAAATAAATTTAAATGGACCAAAAGGTAATACAGTTGATAGATTTCTATTCTATGAAAAGTATTTTTGTCTCTTGTAAAGTGGGCGTTATACGCATCGTAAAAAGAGTCATTAAAACCACCAAACAATTTAGTCATGGCAATATCTGTCTCGTGGTGCCCATAATAAATGGCAGGGTCTATGAGGTATGGCACACCATCTTTGGAAATTAAGTAATTGCCACTCCATAGGTCGCCATGTAATAAAGCTGGTTTTATATCTTTAAATATAGGTTTTAGGGCCTCTTTTATTTCTTGTACACGCGGACATATATCTGTAGAAAGCAATTGTTTTTGTTTAGCCAATTCCAGTTGCGGTAGCAAACGTTCTGTAGCATAAAACTCTAACCAGGTGGTATTGGGTTTATTGCTTTGTTGCAAACTCCCAATAAAATTATCTCGATCTAAACCAAAATACTCAGAAGTACATGTGTGCAATTGTGCTAATTGATGTCCTAGATTTTTAAAATCTGTAGGCGATGGTGATTTGTTTTCAATAAACTCCATAAGCAAAAAAGCACTGTCTTGAAAAGTGTCGCAAGCTATAACCCCAGGTGTTTTTATGGTATTTGTTTTTCTAATCAATTGAAGTCCATAAACTTCAGTTTGAAACATCCTTGCAGCATTTAGAGCTTTGTTTAGTTTTAAGAAGTAGCCATTGTTTGGGGTTTCGATTCTGTAAGCATTTGAAATATCACCGCCATGAAGAGCCGAGATTTTAGTAATAGATTCGTTTAAGAGGCTTGAAAGATGTGTTTTTAAGTCCTTATTCATGACTTAAAAATAAGGAAGTTTTATCTAAACAATACCAGTTCTGATTTAAATTTACTCAAAAGAAAAGATGCCGTTTTATGGCGTAAATTTAAGTTAGAAATGGTATAAGATCCCGAAAGATATGGCGAGTACTTCTAGTCGCTAAGGAGAATCAAAGATTAATGAATTCATTGAAGTGGTTTAAACTTTTTGATTGAAGCGAAAAATAGTGATTTTATTCCCAAATGAATGCTTTTTTGCACTGCATAGCATCGCTACGGAGTAATAAAAAGATAAAATATGGGGATAAAAGGACATTTTGCAGCCAATTATAAAAAGTTTAAACCACTTCATTATAAAAAACTTAACCCTTTCTCTCCAACAAAGCCATATAGAACCCATCAAATCCAGATTTATGTGCGAACACTTTATTCTCTTTGATAAGCGTAAAATTAGCACCAGCTTCCGATTTTAAGAATGTTTTTATCTGTTCCTGGTTTTCGGAAGGTAGTACCGAGCACGTAGCATAAACCAGTTTGCCCTCCGGTTTCACCATTTTGGAATATTGTTGTAATACTTCTTGTTGAGTCACTCTGATATTATCTAAAAACTCAGGTTCCAATTTCCACTTAGCATCTGGGTTTCTGCGCAAAACACCCAATCCAGAACAAGGGGCATCAATTAAAACACGATCTGCTTTATTATGTAATTTTTTAATGGGCTTAGTAGAATCAATAACTTTCAACTCCACATTGTGAACACCATTTCGCTTGGCTCTAATCTTTAATTTTTTAAGCTTACTTTCGTAAATATCCATGGCAATAATCTGGCCTTTATTTTCCATCAATGAGGCCATGTGCAGGGTTTTACCACCAGCACCGGCACAAGTATCAACGACTTTCATGCCTGGCTTTATGTCCAGAAAATCGGCCACTAATTGCGATGATGCATCCTGAACTTCAAAAAATCCATTTTTAAAAGCATCTGTCACAAAAACATTGGCACGTTCTGTTAGTTTAAGTGCTGCATCGTAACCTTTTATGAATTCGGTCTCAATACCTTGATCATGCAAGACATCTTGTAATTTTTCTTTAGTAATTTTAAGTGTATTGGTTCTTAAAATAACGTCTGCTTGTTCGTTTTGCATGGCTATTTCCTTGGTCCACGTAGCTTCACCCAATTCCTTTAAGCCTACATTGTCAATCCAATCTGGAATGGATTCCCTAATCTTTCTAATTTTAGATAGTTCATCAAAACGCCCCTTGATTTTTCGAGTCGGTGTGCTTTCAAAATATTTCCAATCGGGTAATTTTATACCTTTTAGGGTCGCCCAAACAGCAAATAAGCGCCATAGATTGTCTCTGTCAAAAGGTTCTTTTACTTCAGCAATTTCGGCATACAAGCGTTTCCACCGTACAATATCATAAGTAGTTTCGGCAACAAAAGCTCTATCTCTAGCACCCCAACGTTTATCTCTTTTTAGTAGTTGTTGAATGACTTTATCGGCATATTTACCTTCATTAAAAATTAAGGTGAGTCCGTCTATAACAGAAAAACAAAGGTTTCTATGTAATCGCATTTTTTAGTTTTCTGTGTTCAGTATTCAGCAAGCGGTTACAAAGGCTAAACTAAAGTAGAACGATTTAAAATTATTAAGGCTGCAAAGTTACGTTTTAAATGTGTATTTGTTCAATCGTTGATAAGTTAATTGGTAATGCCTCCATATTTTATATAAATTTGAAAACTCCTTATGCCATGGTGTAAGTTTTCATTTTAAGATATCTAAACTTACAAAAGTTTAACACTGTAATTTTTTGACTGAAAGCGAATTTATTAAAGGACTACAAAATCATAATGCTAATGCGTATGGTAAGCTGATTGATGATTTTCAGGATAAAATATTTGCTACTTGTTTATCGTTTGTGCCCAATAAAGAAGATGCCGAAGATATTGCTCAGGATGTTTTTGTTGAGGTTTTTAATTCGATTGGAAAATTTAAAGGAAATTCTAAGTTATCAACCTGGATATATCGTATTGCAACCAATAAATGTTTAGAGTTTATAAGGAAAAAGAATACTAAAAAACGGTTTGCCTTTTTGCAATCTATAATGGGTAACGACATACCTATGGATAAAAGTAAATACTTTACAGAGATGAATCACCCTGGGATTATTTTAGAAAATAAGGAAAAGAGCGCAACATTGTTTCTTGCCATAAATCAATTGTCGGAAGAACAAAGAACCGTATTTACACTTAGTAAGATTGACGGGATGAGCCACAAAGAGATAGGAGAAATTATTAATAAAAGTGTGTCTTCGGTTGAATCTTTAATGTTTAGAGCGAAGAAAAATTTACAAGAATTATTACAAAATTTTTATAAAAATGAAAAGTGACGCAAGATTTTATAAATTATTGCATCTAACACTATATATACTATGGAAGTAAATAAAGACATAAAGAACAAGGTTGTCGATACTTTAAATGCTATGGATGTCACTGAAGCTGTACAAGTATCTCCTTTTTTCAAGGATAAAACCATGCAAAGGTTGTTTGTTGGGCAAGAAGATGAGTCATTAGTTTGGTCTTGGTTTTCTCCTAAGTTACAATTGGCAACGTTAGTCTGTATTGTTGTTTTAAATGTGCTGGCGTTTACGCAGCTAAATTCTAACAAATATGATAGTAATATCAATGAGTTTGCAGAAACATATGGATTGTCTTCAGGGTTAGGTACATCATTGTTTAATTAAATAAAGCATTATGAAAAAAAACTTACTCTTATATGTTTTATTAGTCTTCTTAGTTGTGGTTAATGGGGTTTTCCTATTTAATTATTTGGGAGGCTCTAATGAAACAGAAAGTAGAAATAGACCTAGAGGAAAGGGACCTGCTAATTTTATTGTTAAAGAATTGGATTTTAATAACGATCAAATGTTTCAATTTGAAAGCATTAATAGAGAACATCATCATAAAATGAGGCGTATTGGTGGTGAGATCAAGCAATTAAAGGATGCCTTGTTTAATCAAATATTTAATAAATCATTAAGTGAAAATACCATAGATTCTATTACGAACTTAATAGGTGAAAAAGTTAAAGAAAGAGATATAGAAACTTTTTATCATTTTAAAAGCATTGAAGCATTGTGCCATGATAAACAAAAAGAAAAGTTTAAGAAAATTATTAATGATGCACTTCATAAAGCAGGAGAAAAAGAACAAAGACCTCCTTTGGGAAGCGGGGGTAAGGACCACAGACCACCGCCAAGGTATTGATATTAAAGTAGCTTAAGTTTTTTTTGATTGAAGCGAAAAATAACCATTTCCTGCCTGCCGTACAGATATTTTCCATTTGAAGGCTTTTTTGAATGGCATAGCTCGCTACGGAGTAATAAACAGACAAAATGTAGGGGTGAAAGAGCATTTTGTAGCCAATTATAAAAACAGGTGCCCAGCTTGCTGGGTAGTTTAAATCACTTTATTATACCAATCCGTAATGGCTTTCAAACAATGAGAGCCTTTTTTTTGAAAAAAAATAAAATTTCGCGCAAGGTTTTAAGATGGAATGCATCTAAAAAGACAAATCTCAAATAAAGTAATGAAAATTAAAAGAAGAGCCTTGATAATTAGTATTTCACTTTTAGTAATTTCTATGTTGATATTAAACCTTTTGGTTATTTTTTCATCGAAATCATCTTGACTTTATGTGTTTAACCAAAAATTCAGGAAATAGAAAAAGTCAAGGCGAGCGTATCATATTAAAAAGAATAGACCTATGAAAAATTTAAAAACTTTATTAATTCTACCTTTATTAACTATAATTATTTTCATAGCATGTTCTAATGGAGACGATGCAACAGCCGTACCTGGTGAAGATGAGAAGGAGCAACCAGCTGATACAGATTATGATATAAGTATTATTCTTTCAAAATTTGAAGGAACAGGATTATCCTATGCTGTAAATGGGAATACCGTTACATTTACGACACAGGATTTACCTAATCACACAAGTCCATATTGGCCGACAAACGATCCATTATACGAAGCTTATAATGGTACGAATTCTAATTGGAGAATAAATCCAAACACTATTAGCGAGCAAAATATAGTCTTTACAATATCACTAAATCCATCTGAGGCTTTAAATAAGCAAGCAACAGGTTTAGGACCCATTGGTATTTCAAGAAATGGCGTGGTGTTTTTTAATCAGTACGCGGGACCAGATCAGCCATTAACAAATGAAATAGATTCATTCGACCAATGGTTGGGGCACCCTCAGCGCACTGGACAATATCATTATCATATGGAACCCATTTATTTGACACAACAGTTTGGAGAAGATGCCTTTTTAGGCCTTTTAGCTGATGGATTTCCTGTTTATGGCCCACTGGAAGATGGTAAAACAATTACTAATGATGATTTAGATAGCTATCATGGGCATACGTCTGCTACTGCAGATTTCCCCGATGGCATCTATCATTACCATATTACGAGTCAAGACCCATATATTAACGGGAATGGCTATTTTGGAACTCCTGGAAATATTTCAAATTAAGTGTTAGGTAAATTAGTATATATAATTTTTGTTTTTGGTGTCCTTTATGCTTGCGATGCCATAGCCCCCGTAGGGATTATTGAAGCATCAAACCCCAATTTAAAACTTGATAATGGTATTTTATTATATAAAAAAGTGCCCTTTACTGGTCATTTGCAAACGTATTATGTTGACAAAAATTTAAAATCTGATATTGAATATGTAGAAGGTAAAAAGGAAGGTTACGAGAAGCATTGGTTTAAGAATGGTTCAATATCGATGGAACGCTATTATATAAAAGGACTTAAATCCGGAATTCATAAAGCTTGGTGGAACGATACCGTTCTTAAGTTTGAATATCATTTTAATGAAAAAGGGGAATATCATGGTATGGTAAAAGAATGGTATAAAACCAAGCAGTTGTATAGAGATTTTAACTATTTAAATGGAAAAGAAGTTGGTCGTCAACGTCTTTGGAAACTTAATGGTACCATTAAAGCGAATTACGAAGTGGTTCATGGAGAACGGTTTGGATTAATAGGATTAAAAAAATGTTATACGGTGACCACAAACAGCGACGAGGTTAAATGAAATATTCTATTTTAGTACTATTGGCTTTTATGATGGCATCTTGTAAAGATAAGCAAGCGGAAAGTTATGGGATCACACAATTGCCCTATTTTAACAGTACAGACTTTACTCCCGAATGGGGCAAGGCGACACATAAAATTCCAGAGTTTTCTTTTATAAATCAAAATGGAGAGACTGTTACCAATAAAACTTATAAGAGCAAGATTTATATAGCCAATTTCTTTTTTACCAGCTGCCCCGGTATTTGTCCAAAACTTACCAAAAATATGAGCCATCTTCAGGAGTCGTACAAAAATGATAAGGACATTATGTTACTTTCACATACGGTGATGCCTTGGAAAGATTCGGTTGCTGTTTTAAAAGACTATGCTACTAAAAATAATGTAGATGTTACAAAGTGGCATCTGGTAACAGGTGACAAAGATGCCTTGTACCATATTGCAAGAACGGGTTATTTTGCAGATGAAGATTTTATAAAAACGCAAGATGAAAGCAATTTTATACACACCGAAAATTTTATTTTAATAGATAAACAAGGTTACATACGAGGTGTTTATAATGGTACTTTAGAAATTGATGTAGATCGCTTAAAACGGCATATAGGGATTTTAAGAAAAGAAATTTAACGATCTCTTATACCAATTATGAATTAAAATGAGCAACAGAAAACGACATAGCTTATTTGTTTTAGCCTGCTGCGAGTTATTTGCATAGCCTAAGCTATGGAAATGAAGAGTAAAGAGAAAAAACGAATTAATGAATGAGTTTGAATAGCGTATTTTAATTCATAATTGGTATTATTGCATGCTCACTTTATTTCATAAGCTTTACGGATTTATGTCATATTTTATTTCGATATGAGTTGTGTACATAAACATAAATATTTTATTGGCAATTATTTTATTACAAAGTTCCATGATTCTTCACAAAGCTTTTCTATTTTTATAGAAATTTAGGTTTTATGAAAAAAGCATCTGTATTATTAATAGTCATGATTCTTCTTTTTGGATTTAAAAAGAGTTATTTATTTGAGTCCCGAAATATTAATAATGTTGAAATAAAAACGATTATTAAAGATTCACTATTAAATGTAAGGGCCTTAGAGATTATTGAAGACGCCAATGTTTGTGTTTTTTTGGATTCTAACGGAAACATGGGGGTTGTGTCAACGGACGATGGTGCATATTCTGAAAGCGATGTCATGTATCCCATTAAGGTTAAGAGCGATTCGGTGACGCCTAATTTTAGAGCTTTAGCGGGAACCAGGAAGCAGGGGTATGGTTTAAGTGTAGGTTCTCCTGCTTTATTGTTTAAATTGAAAGTAGGAAAAGATACCATAGTATATAGAGAAGACCACCCTAAGGCTTTTTACGATTCTATGGATTTTTGGAATGCCAAAGAAGGTATTGCCATAGGAGATCCTACAGATAATTGTATGAGTATTATCATTACTCGGGATGGTGGGCAAACATGGGAAAAATTATCATGCGATTCTTTGCCCAAAGCAGAAGAAGGGGAAGCCGCTTTTGCGGCCAGTGATACTAATATTGCTATAGTTGGGGACCATACTTGGGTCGCCACAGGAGGAAAATCAAGTAGAATTTTATATTCCCCCGATAAAGGAAAAACTTGGGAAGTTTACAATACCCCCATAGTTCAAGGTTTGGAAACTACAGGTATGTATTCTGTTGATTTTTATGATGCCCATATTGGTTTTGCTATTGGTGGTGATTATACAAAACCGAATGATAATTCGGCTAATAAAATAAAAACGGTTGATGGTGGTAAAACTTGGGAGTTGGTTGCTCAAAATGAAAACCCAGGCTATAGGAGTTGTGTACAATATATCCCAAACAGCGCAGGGAAGGAGCTAGTTGCTATTGGTTTTAAAGGAATCGATTACAGTAACGATTCTGGAAATTCGTGGAAACATTTAAGCGATGAAGGTTTCTATACCATTCGATTTTTAAATGACTCAATTGCTTATGCGGCTGGTGCAGGAAGCATATCTAAATTAACTTTTAGGGAATAAAATAAAAGCTAAAAATTTGTTGGATCGAATGCGCATTATTTATTTCCCACCTCTTTTTTGATACCCATTATTTTTAAAACGTTCTAACATTTTTCTTTTAAAATCATCTTCAGCTATTTTTAATAAAATTATTTTTTTAGGAGGAATGATTTTTAATAATTTAGCTGATAACTCCATGCGCTGCTCATGGAGCTCACTTTCAGATTCATTTAACTTAGTAATTAAATCCCTGGCTTTTTCATCTGTTAGGGTATTAATGTTTTTTCTAATTTCTTGACGGATACTTCTAATTTCTTCATGTCTTATTCTAGAATAAGCTTTATAGTAGTCATTATAAATGGGCCAGAATTTTTGGGCTTCTTGCTCTGTTAAATCTAACTTTTCTGTGATAAATGAAATTTTAAGCGCTTTTATTTTCTCTCTATTGTGCTGTGCTAAAGCATTTAGCGAAAATAAAAATAGCAATATGGGAAATATGATTTTTTTCATACGTTTAAATCTTTATAATTATTTGATTTGATGTCAATTATAAAATTGAGAACGTATGCAACCGCTACGCTCTCACATTAAACCTGCCTGCCGGCAGGCAGGAATTTTAAACATTATCTTCTGTGAAAAAATGACTAAAATTTATTAATGCTCGTTTCATGTGTTTATAATATTTATTTTTTATCGGTCACATGTAGCTTCCATTTAGTCACTTCTTTGTACACCGACTGTTCGTTATGGAAGTTGCACGTGTTTATGCTTTATTCAAGAATAATGTCCTCAACATCTAGATAGTCTAAGATATAGGTTTCTACGGTTTCTTCCACTACTTGATAATCTACAAAGTTTTCTTCTAAGAGGTCTTCTTCAGATAGTAATGATGCAATTTCATAAGAACCAATATTTTCATTCATAATATAGTTTTCAACTGTTTCAAAATCTAAAGAATTAAAAGTTGGTTTATTTTGAAATATTGAAAGATTGAACAAAAGTAATACCGCTGCGGCAATACCAGATATGTAAATTAAAGCTCTTTTTCTAAATAAGGGAACAACTTTTGTGGATGCCTTTATTGAAACTTTGTCTATAATAGTATTTTCCAAAGTACTAAAATAGCCTTCAGGTAATTTAAAGCCAGAGTCACTTGCCATTTTTTTAAGCTTTATATCACTTAAAAGAGCATCTTCTAAAGCGTTAAAATAACCATCTGGAACATTAAATCCGGTTTCTTTGATGTTATGTAGTTTATCCTGTTTCATTATCTTATTAATAAGACTTATAATTTTAATAAAGGTTTAATTTTTAGTTAAATACGCTTCAATTTTCTTAACAGCGATATGGTAAGAGGCTTTTAACGCACCTTCACTGGTTTCTAGGATGTCTGCCATATCTTTATATTTAATGCCTTCAAAATATTTCATATTGAATACTAACTGTTGTTTTTCTGGTAATGTAGCAATAGCCTTTTGCAATTTTAATTGAATGGCATCCCCTTCAAAATAGACATCTGATGTTAAATTGTTTATAGCTAATTGTTGTGCTTTTTCATTGGTCACTTGTAATCGTTTAGCATTTTTATTAATAAATGTGATGGATTCGTTAGTGGCAATCCGATATAACCATGAAAACAATTTACTATCTCCTTTAAAGTTATCAATATTTTTATAAACCTTAATAAAAACATTTTGGAGTACATCATCGGTATCATCATGCGACTTTACTATATTACGAATGTGCCAATATAAACGTTCTTTATAAAGCGTAATAAGTGCTCTAAAAGCTTTGTCCTTTTGATTTTCTGACTTTAATTGGTCTAATAATTGTGTTTCGTCGATCACAAAAACGGTTTAGTTTTTAGACTAATAAATATATAGAAAGTTTAAACTTTATTTTCAGTTTTATTTAAAAATATTAATATATTGATAATCAATTATTTGTATTAAAAAACATCGATGAAAAGTATGAAAATTACGATTAAATGCGTTTTTTCTTGGTTTAATTCGTTTTTTGTTTTATGTTTGTATCAGAAACCTATTTATGTTGTTAGTCGTCCCCAAGTCTATCAATGAACAAAAAAAAGGATAGAAACCCAAATCTCTATCCTTTTTTTATTAGTCCACGCATATTGCGTGGCAGGAAAACTCAATTTTGAGTAGTCTGTAAAAGATGCACTCAAAATTGTAAGTTGAACCTGCCGGCAGGCAGGCTAATCCCGCTTCCTGTGCTGAACTTGTTTCAGTATCAGCGGGATCTCAGGTTTTATGTTTTAATTCCTTTTCACCCTATATTTGAGTAGTTTTAAATCAGAATTAGTACCTATGACATTACCCGAAACTTTGCATCTCTACTAGTTTGTAGTAAACGCCCTTTTTGCTAATAAGATCTTGGTGTTTGCCTTGTTCTACTATCTTACCTTTATTTAAAACTATGATCTCATCTGCATTTTGAATGGTAGATAACCTATGGGCAATAACAATAGAGGTTCTGTTTTTCATCATGTTTTCTAAAGCCACCTGTACAAGTCGTTCGCTTTCGGTATCGAGAGCAGAGGTCGCCTCGTCCAAAACCATAATAGGTGGGCTTTTAAGGACTGCCCGAGCAATACTTAACCGTTGTTTTTGACCCCCGGAAAGCTTGTTTCCCGCATCTCCAATATTGGTGTTAAGGCTTTCAGGTAAATCTTTAACAAACTCCCAGGCATTAGCTACTTTTAAAGCTTCAATTATTTGTTCATCTGTAGCTTCGTCATTGCCTAATTTCATGTTGTTTTTAATACTATCATTGAAAAGAATAGCATCTTGGGTTACAATACCTAATTGAGCCCGTAAAGAGCTTGTCGTTAAATCACGAATATCTATACCGTCAATTAAGATCTGACCTTTATTTACATCATAAAAACGCGTAATTAAGTTAGCTATAGTTGATTTTCCACTACCAGATTGCCCAACTAGCGCTACTGTCTTACCTTTAGGAATGGTCAATGAAAAGTTTTTTAACACATATTCATTTTCATATTTAAACGAAATATCATCGAACACGATATTGGTCTCAAATCCTTTTTTATCGATGGCACCTTCTTTGTCTTTTAAAGGGTTTTTGGTATCGATAATTTCCTGTATTCTTTCGGCTGCGGCACCTCCTTTTTTAATATTATATAAGCCCCTTGAAATAGCTTTTGCAGGGGTTAGTACATTATAGGATAACCCCATATATACAAGAAACATACTGCTATCTAAACTAGAGGAAGCGCCATTTAATACTAAATTTCCTCCATACCATAAAATAATAGCTATAATACAAATTCCCAAAAACTCGCTAGTTGGTGATGCCAGGTTTTGACGGTTGAGTAATTTGTTTGAGAAATGGTAAAAACGCGACGTAGATTCTTGAAATTTATTGTTGAATTTCTCTTCGGCGTTAAATCCTTTTATAATGCGTAATCCTGTTAAGGTTTCTTCTAACGTTGAGAGAAAAGTGCCTTGTTCTTTTTGAACACGGTCTGATTTTCTTTTTAAGCTTTTACCTATTTTGGAAATAACGAATCCCATTATCGGAATAAATACAAAAACAAATAGGGTTAGTTGCGGGCTTATATAAAGCATGACCGTTATAGTGAAAATAATAGTAAGGGGTTCTCTAATGATAAGTTCTAAAACAGACAGAAATGAATATTGTAAATCTAAAACATCACTTGTTACCCTGGATAGAATGTCTCCTTTTCTTTTTTCTGAAAAATAAGAAAGCGGTAGCTCAACTGTTTTTTTATAGACCTCATTTCTAAGGTCTCTTATAACCCCATTACGTAAGAATACTAAAAAATAATTAGCAAAATAGCCAAAAATATTTTTTAATAAAAACATCACTATAATCAGGCTAACAACAAAAATAAGCGCTTTAGAGTTGTCTCCATTTGTATAGTAATTCATTTGAAATGCTAAATAGTCTTTAGTATAGTCACCCATGTCCATTAATCCAGACCATGCAGGTTTCACAGTTGGAACACGGTCCTTTGTTTGCTTAAAGATAACATCTAGCATAGGTTTTAAAGCCACGAATGATAAGGTGCCGAATAAAGCAAAAAAAATGTTACAAATTATATGCCCGATAGCAAATCGCTTATACGGTTTTGCATACCGTAAGATATTTACAAAATGATTCATTAATTAAGTTTCATATCTTTTAAAATGGCATCTATTTTAGATTCTAGTTTCGCTTCTGTTTCATTAAAAGCATCAACAGATTCCAAACGGTCATTGACACTAATGTAGAATTTTATTTTAGGTTCTGTTCCACTAGGTCTTAGTGCTATTTGGCTACCATCTTCTGTATAATAGATCAATACATTCGATTTTGGAATGTCAATGGTGCTTTCTTCACCAGAAATCATGTTTTTGGTAATAGATAATTGATAATCCTCAACTTTCACAACTTTCGATCCATTGACTACCGTTAATGGGTTTTCGCGTGCATCAACCATCATTTGCTTAATTTCTTCTGCGCCTTCAATACCTTTTTTGGTGAGAGAAACTAAACGTTCTTTATAGAATCCATGTTCAGCATATAGTTTAATGAGCTCGCTATAAAAAGAACTTCCAATGGCTTTAGACTGCGCAGCTATTTCGCAAGCTAAAAGCGTTGACGTTACGGCATCTTTGTCTCGAACAAAATCACCGACCATAAAACCAAAACTTTCTTCACCACCACCAATAAAATTAAGTTCGGGAAAATCTTTTATCAGCTTAGCAATCCATTTAAAGCCTGTTAAAACAATTTTGCTATCTACTTTGTAGGCTTTAGCAAGTTTGCTCAACATTGGTGTTGATACTATGGTTGAGGCAATAAACTCCTTTCCTTTAATTTTTCCTTCGTTTTGCCATTGTTTTAGTAGGAAATCCGTCATCATCAGCATGGTTTGATTTCCGTTGAGTAGCTGTAATTTATTTTCAGAATTACGCACTGCAACACCCAATCTGTCACAATCGGGATCTGTGCCTATAACAATATCCGCATTTACTTTTTCGGCCAGTTCTAATGCCATTTTTAATGCTGCTGGTTCTTCTGGATTTGGTGATGCCACCGTTGGAAAATCGCCATCAGGAACTTCTTGTTCTTTTACGATATGAACATTTTTGTACCCAGCACGTTTTAAAGTTTCAGGAACCGCTGTAATTGAAGTGCCATGAAGTGATGTAAAAACAATATTTAAATGGTCTTTGGCTTCTTGTGAAGCCCCACAACTTCCATTTTCTACTGAAGCATTAATAAACACATCATCAACATCTTTTCCTATATAATGAATAAGATCGTTGTTGGCTTCAAATTTTATATCGGCATAATCGAGGTCATTTATAATTTGTATTAAAGCATCGTCATGTGGTGGTACTAATTGACCGCCATCTTGCCAGTACACTTTATATCCATTGTATTCAGGTGGATTATGTGATGCTGTTAAAACGATACCACAATGGCAGTTTAAATGTTTAACGGCAAAAGACAATTCTGGTGTAGCCCTTAAATCCTCAAATAAATAAACGTCAATATTATTTGCGGAAAAAACATCAGCAACAACTTTAGCCAGGGTTTTGCTATTGTGTCTACAATCGTAAGCAATAACCGCTTTTGGATTTTCATTTGGAAAGGACTTACGTAAATAATTACTCAACCCCTGAGTGCTTTTTCCAAGGGTATACTTATTTATACGATTAGTTCCAACCCCCATAACACCACGCATACCACCTGTTCCGAATTCTAAATCTTTATAAAAGCTTTCTTGAATATCCTTTGGGGTATTTGCAATACTATCTTTAATGAAAGTTTGTGTATCATCATCAAAAGTTGGTGTTAACCATGTATTTATTCTATCTAAAATCTTTGGTTCTATATAAATCATATGTCAATTAAATAAGTGCAAAAATAATCAATTAGTCAGATAATGTCTTCGTTTTTTTAACCGAACTAATATTTAATAACGCAAACGTTTTAGTGTTTTATAAAGCTTTGCGATGCTACGTTTTTGGAGAAAAAGTTATAATTCTAATTAAAGTTTAGTTCATTTTTAATAGAATAACGCTTTTTATCCTGTTTGGTACGCAAAATAATTTCACCCAAAAAGCCAGCAACAAAAAATTGTGTACCAATGATCATGGTTGAAAGTGCAATATAAAATTGGGGCCGTTGCGTGATAAGTCTGCCCGTTGGATTTAAAAACAATTTATCTATGCCCAGATAGAATGAGAACCCGAAACCGATGGTAAACATAATAAACCCTAAAGCACCAAATAAATGCATGGGACGTTTACCAAAGTGTGATAGGAACCAAATGGTAATTAAATCCAAAAAACCATGGATAAAACGATTCATTCCAAATTTTGTTTCACCATATTTTCTGGCTTGGTGCTGTACTACTTTTTCGCCAATTTTTGTAAACCCGGCATTTTTGGATAGTACAGGGATGTAACGATGCATTTCACCATTGACATCAATATTTTTAACAACATTTATACGATATGCTTTGAGACCGCAATTAAAATCGTTTAATTTTACCCCTGAGGTTTTTCTTGCGGCCCAATTAAATAGTTTTGATGGTAAATTTTTGGCAATAACAGAATCGTAACGCTTTTTTTTCCATCCGGAAACCAAATCAAAACCATCATTCGTAATCATGTTGTAAAGTTCCGGGATTTCATCAGGATTGTCTTGCAAATCTGCATCCATAGTAATGACCACATCGCCTTTTGCTTTTTCAAAACCGGCATGAAGTGCTTGTGATTTTCCGAAATTTTTAAAAAAACGAATCCCTTTTACATAATTGTCTTGAGACGCTAGTTGAGAGATAATTTGCCAGGAATTATCAGTACTACCGTCATCAATAAAAATAATTTCGTATGAAAAATGATTGGATTGCATCACTTTTGCAATCCAATCGTGTAATTCCATTAAAGAGTCTTGTTCGTTTAGTAGCGGTATAACTACGGATATATTCATTTATGAAATTTCAAAATTTGATACTTCAAAAATACTGAATTTATTTGACCAATATTCTATGCTTCACGTTTCATTACTAATCCACCGATAAGAGAATAAATTAACCCAAATACAGCACTTAATGCCACCCAAATGGTGCTCCCTAAAAATGGATTAGAAAATTTTTCCATCATTTCTATGGCTTTATTAGCAGCTTCTTCTGTCATGTTTGGATTTTCCAGCATTTTATCCTTGGTAACTTCCATCATTTTACCTATAAATTCAGGATCTATAAGGTAATTGAAAATAATATTATATACAGCAAAAATTAAAGCACTAATTATGGCGGTAATCAATCCAACTTTTAACGCTTCACTTAAGCTGAGGAGACCTAGGTTATTTTTCTTAAACTGACTAATAGCATATATTATTACTACTGGAAATATAATGTAGTATAAGTACATAGGCCATTGTTCACCCTCAAGTTGCATGCCGGTAAAATACATGATGATGCTTATTAGGATTAGGATTAACCCTAAAATGAGCCCATAATTAGTAGCAAATTTACCAGGTGTAACGCTTTTTGTTTCCATAAATATTTTATTTAAAAATGTTAGTTGATCTGTTAGTATCCAAATATACTAAAACGTTACATACGGGATAAAATAAAAAATAATAAAAAGTATTGCCCATTTATAAAAAATACTTAAATTTGCACTTCCAAAATTGTAAAGAATAAAAAGCATTTAGCGATGAGAAAAGGTATACATCCAGAAAATTATAGATTAGTAGCATTTAAAGATATGTCTAATGAAGATGTGTTTTTAACAAAATCTACAGCAGATACTAATGAAACAATAGAGGTTGATGGCGTTGAGTATCCACTTGTTAAAATGGAGATATCAAGAACATCACATCCATATTATACTGGTAAATCTAAATTAGTAGATACAGCTGGTCGTATTGACAAATTCAAAACTAAATACGCTAAATTTAAGAAATAAAATTAGCTTAATAAATATAATCTAAAGCCTTTCGGAATTCTGAAAGGCTTTTTTTTATGCCTTTTTTTAGTGTTCTCGAACACAACGACCAGCTGCTATTTTAATTGGTGAAATGCATTACACATACAGGTTCTATTGTCTATATTTGGCGTTTATAAATTAAATAAAAAATGAATTACATTCTTTTTGATGGCCCTTCCCGTAATAATTTGTTACCCTTTACATTTACTAGACCTGTAGCAGATATAAGAGTTGGGATTTTAACCATTCGCGAAAAGTGGGAAACTTTTTTAAAGACAACAACGACTACTATTACGGAAGACTATTTGTCTGATAAATATCCCATGGTTGAAATGGAAGAAAATGTGATGATTAACGCATCTTGCCTTCCAAATTTGGAATTGGTTGAAATGATAAAAGATTTAAAAGAAAATCAAGCCATTTTTAAAGATGAAGCTATTATTGCATTTTTTGCTAAAGAAGCCCAAGACGATATTGATTTTAACAGTTTTGAAACATTCGAATTTAGAGCACCTATTATAAAGATTGAAAATACTTGGGACATATTTTCTAAAAATGGTGAGGCTATTCAAGAAGATTTTAACTTAATCACAAAAGATAGAATATCACAACCCATACCACCAAGTAATAATATTATAGCTCCAGAGAATATTTTTATAGAAGCGGGGGCTACATTGGAATTTACCACGCTTAACGCCAGTAAAGGTCCTATTTATATTGGTAAAAATACTGAAATAATGGAAGGGGCTACCATACGGGGCTCTTTTGCTTTATGTGAACATGCCGTTGTAAAATTGGGTACGAAAATTTATGGGCCAACAACGGTTGGACCTTATTGCAAAGTGGGAGGAGAGGTTACGAACTCTGTTTTGTTTGCCAACACAAATAAAGGTCATGAAGGTTATTTAGGAAATTCTGTTTTGGGAGAATGGTGTAATCTCGGTGCAGACACGAACACCTCTAATTTGAAAAATAATTACGCAGAAGTGCGTTTGTGGGATTATGAAACCGAAAGTTTTGCTAAAACAGGATTGCAATTTTGCGGATTAATGATGGGAGATCACAGTAAATGTGGTATCAATACGATGTTTAATACAGGTACAGTTGTAGGGGTAAGTGCCAATATTTTTGGTAGTGGATTTCCAAGAAATTTTGTGCCAAGTTTTAGTTGGGGAGGTAGTAGTGGCTTCACAACGTATTTAACTAAGAAAGCGTTTGAAGTAGCCAGTGTTGTGATGTCCAGACGTAAAGAGCAATTCACAGAACAAGATCGCGCTATTTTGGAATGTATATTTGAAAAAACCAAGGCATACAGAAGAGACTAATTGGTATTATACCAATTAAACCCCAAAAGGGTGACACATATAATTTGCTTCTTTTTCACTTATATTTCTTCAAAGAATAGAACTATAACCTTGGCTATACTTAGATTTTTTTAAATCACTTCATCTAAGCAAAAAAACTGTGCTGAAATTATTTCAGTATATTTCAAATTATTTATGCGTCATTTTGAAATTCGATTGGTATTAGCAATAGACAATTGTAATAGGTTTGAATTCAAATGATTATATTTGTTTATAGCACATTGCTCTTATGTCAAAGTTAATTCATTACATAATCTTTTTAATTGGACTGATAAGTTTTTCCCAAACCAAAGACTACAGTGTTACGAACGTAGAAATTAACACAAAATATCCGCATTTTGGTTTGATGAAGATTAGCGATTCAAAAATTATTTTCACGTCGTATTTATTAGATAAAAAGAAGAGGTTAGAACGATTTGAAGGGAAGCCTATATTAACTATTTATCAAGGTGACTTTTTAGATGGAGGCCGTATAGTTAATGTGAAGCCTATAGAAATCGATCCTAAGCAGCATATATCCCATATTACAAGTGCCACTATGTCCCCAGATGGGAAGCGCATTTATTTAGCTACTAATTATACTAGAAAAAATATGCCGAAAGGCCATTTTAACGAAGCTAATTTTCATATTGCAGTAGGCGAATTTAAAGCAGGTTTAGGCTGGACTAACTTTAAAGTGTTACCATTCTGTAAACTTAAATATTCTTATGCGCACCCTGCTTTAAGTAAAGATGGAAAAACTTTATATTTTACGGCAAATATTAGAGGTGGTAAAGAGACCACAAGGGGAGGTTCTGATATTTTTAAGGTAAATATCCTTGATGATGGTATTTATAGCGAACCAAAAAATTTAGGAAGTAAAATCAATTCTTATAGTCGAGATATGTTTCCTTTTATAAGTGCTGATAACACATTGTATTTTGCATCGAATAGACCCAATGGTTTTGGTGGATTCGATATTTATAAAAGTACGATGAATGTCGATGGGACTTTTGAAAAAGCTATAAAGTTACCGCAGCCAATAAATAGTAAGCAGGACGATTTTTGTTTTATTATTGATGCTGAGAATAAAACAGGCTATTTTTCGTCGAAACGTTCTGGAGGTAAAGGCGATGATGATATTTATTATTTTCAACAAAACTAAAAATATTTATGTTAGGGATTTTACTTATTTATTTTATTGGAAAAAGATTTTATGATTTATCTGAAGCATATAACCAAAATAAATGGCTGTATGCAATATTGAGTATTGTCGTTTATTATGCTGGAAGCTTTTTTGTTGGATTAGTTTTAGGGGTTTTAGTCATGTTGGAAATAATGGATGTCGATCTGGAAAATAGCCTTATGATAAATATAATAGCGATTCCGTTTGGACTTGGTGCCGTGTATTTATTTTACATTTTGCTAGAGAGAAAATGGGAAAAAGCAGTCGTTGTCGTAAAAGATGAAATCAATAATATTGGGAAGGATATTGAAAGACCATCATTAAAATAGGAGCCTATTATAGTTATGGGTATAGCTACTATCTATTAAACTCATCTTGTGTTAGGAAATCTAATGACATTCTATTTGAAGGGAATTGGCAGTTATAATCCTATTTTCTATATTAGCTATGGTTTACAGATTTTAAAATCTGTAGATTTGTTATTGCCCCTAAAAAATAAACTGTGTTACATACTTTAAAAAATGAGAAAAAGGCCAGTATTCTTTTCTTTGTTATATTGACTATGGATATTTTGGTTAAACTAAATCTTAGTGCTTTTCCATATCGATATATTTCCAAGCCACCTTTAATGCTACTTTTGTTTTTTTATTACTGCATTAATACTAACGAGAAGCGAAAGAAAAAAAAGCTATGGGTCATTCTGGCATTGTCTTGCTTTTTAATAGGGGATGTACTGGTTATAAAACATACTGATATTATTTTTTTGAGCACTAGTTTGCTTTTTTTTGCTTTGGCAAAAATCTTTTTAAGTTTGAGACTTTCCCATGAATCAGATTTTAATATTATAAGACTATTACCCTTTTCTATTGTGATATTTGCCTATACGGTTTTTATAGTAAGTTTTCTTTACAATAGCTTAAAGGCCTTTTTTGTGCCAGCATTAGTTAGTTTTTTTATATCATTATTACTTATTCAATTTGCTTTTTTAAGAAAAGAAGTTGTTGGTAGGGCTAGCTATTTATATGTGTTTTTTGGAATTATTTTTTATATACTTTGTGAGAGTATGATGGCGATAAAAACGTTTAAAATGGATTTGCCAATGCAGGATATTTTAATTATGCTGTTTTATGGTATAGCAGTGTACCTTATTATTTTTGGAATTGTAAAAGAGCATAAAAAAGAGCATGGCATCAATTCTTTTTAACGCGTCTTAAGTCTAATAAATTAATGGGGTTAATACCAAGTCCAGAAATATTTTTTCTTGTAAATCGCACCACTTCATCATAATACAAGGGTACTATAATAGCATTTTGCATGGCTAGGGAATCCATGGTGGTATATAAATGTTTTCTTTCTTCAATATTGGTAACAGTAAAGGCCTTATTGTATAAACTATCGAATAATGTGTTTTTAAAGTGAAAATAGTTTGAGCCGCTAGGTGCAAAATTTTTACTATAGAATATAGATAAATAGTTTTCGGCATCCAGATAATCGGCAATCCAAGAACTTCTAAACATGTCTACTTTTCCATTTGATCTCGCCGACCTTAAAGTCGCTTCTGGCATAACATCGACATGAATTGTCAATCCAGTTTTCTGAAGTTCCCGTTGTATAAATTCACAAAAATCCAAATAATTACTTGTTGTTACTAACGTGATTTCTGGATTTGCAATACCGCTTTCTTTTTTAAATTGCTTTACCAATTGTTTTGCTTTTTCTGGTTGGTAAGAAAAACCAATAGATTTACTGTAACCGGCCAAGCCCATAGGAATAAAACCACCATTGGCAGGATTGCCAATACCATTACGTAAATAGATCATCATTTTTTTTCTGTTAAACCCATAATTAATAGCCTTGCGTATTAATTCAGATCGAATTTCAGGGGTTTTAGAATCTAAATAGAAGCCTAAATACTCTGTGTTTAAATAAGGGCCACGAATCATATTTACAGTTTCACTATAGGAATCCCGCAAGTGGCCATCTGCTGTTAATAGTTCGTCTTTATACGAGGCATCTAAACCAGATACAAAATCTATATTACCTTGGGCAAATTGTAAAAACTCACTTTGTTTGTCTGGTAAAAAAGTAAGTGCTACGGCCTCTAAATAAGGTAAGGATGCACCAGTTTCGTCTTTTTCAAAGTAATTCTGATTTTTTCTAAAAACAAGTTTAATGTTTTCTTCCCAACGTTTGAATTTAAAAGGACCAGTACCAATAGGGTGGGACCTAAATTCTGTACCAAAGTGTTCAACAATTTCTTTTGGGACAACCGAACAGTATTTCGTGGTCAATAAGCCAATAAAAGCAGGGAATGGCTGCTTTAAGGTAATCTGAAAAATACTATCATTAATAGCTTTAAAATAATCCACTTTATTTAAAACCCAACTACCAGGTGCAGCGATTTTTTTATCTTTTAAACGATGGAGACTATATTCAAAATCTTTGGCATTGACTGTTCTGGTTGAATCCTTTCCAAATAACGCATGCTTGTGAAAATAAACGTCATTTCGTAATGTGAATTTGTAAGTAAGGCCGTCTTCTGAAGTATTCCAGTTTTTAGCTATACACGGTAGGATATTCAAATTACTATCTAATTGTACAAGGCCATTAAATAACTGATTGCAAACAGAATTGTCTTGTAAAGTTCTAGAAAATGCAGGGTCTAAAGTATTTATGTTCGCATATTCATTATACCTAAAAACTAAATGATCTTTATTTTTGTGTGTATTATCTGCACATGCGCTTAATAATAAAATAATATATACTACAATTAAGTAGGGTGTTGAATATTTTATATTGGTTTTTATAAGTTTCACACGTTTAATTTTTGTAATTATTTAAATAGCGGTTTATCCTTCAGGAAGTGCTTTCTATTTTTTTATCACCCCAGAATAAATATAAATTAATTCTGAAAAGGACATAACTCCTATATCTATTTAAACTGTCCAATAAATTGAAACAAATTATATGCGTCATCCTTTTAAGGTTTAATTCTAAATAATTCCCCGAAGGCTCTGCCTCGAGCCTGTCTGCCGACTAGGTAGGGATAGTCTGTTTCAAGAATTTTTTTATTTGGCTTTAGTTCAAGTCTTCGCACTTAGATTGTATTACTTGTAGCAATTATGTAAATTTGCAGGCTTATAAGTTAGAAGGCATGTAAATATAAATACATTTCCATCATAAAGGAAATGAAAAGGAATAAATGAAGAAAAAAGTTGCATTTTATACTTTAGGTTGTAAACTAAATTTTTCAGAGACGTCAACTATTGCCAGGAATTTTACAGATGAAGGTTTTGAGCGCGTGGACTTTTCTGAAAAAGCAGATCTTTATGTGATTAATACCTGTTCGGTTACCGAGAATGCAGACAAACGTTTTAAAACGATTGTCAAGCAAGCTCAGAAGGCAAATTCAGAAGCGTTTGTTGCAGCGGTAGGTTGTTATGCACAATTAAAGCCCCAAGAATTGGCCGATGTAAACGGTGTTGACTTGGTTTTAGGGGCTACTGAAAAATTCAATATTACAAGCTATATTAATGATTTGTTAAGTCATCCCGAGCGGAGTCGAGGGGTTGGACAAGTACATTCTTGTGAGATAGAAGAAGCAGATTTTTATGTGGGCAGTTATTCCATTGGAGATAGAACGCGCGCTTTTTTAAAAGTCCAAGATGGGTGCGACTACAAATGTACTTATTGTACCATACCGTTAGCCCGTGGTATTTCACGAAGTGATACCATGGAAAATGTTTTAAAAAATGCTCAAGAAATTTCCAAGAAGAATATAAAGGAAATTGTGCTCACTGGGGTTAATATTGGTGATTATGGTAAAGGGGAGTTTGGTAACAAAAGGCACGAACATACTTTTTTGGATTTAGTTACCAAGTTAGATGATGTCGAAGGTATTGAACGATTAAGAATTTCATCCATAGAGCCTAATCTTTTAAAAAACGAAACGATAGATTTAGTATCTAAATCGAGAGCCTTTGTACCTCATTTTCACGTTCCATTGCAGTCTGGAAGTAACGAAATTCTAAAAAAAATGAAACGTCGTTATATGCGGGAATTGTATGTAGATCGTGTTTCTAAAATAAAAGAGGTGATGCCTCATGCTTGCATAGGTGTAGATGTTATTGTTGGTTTTCCAGGAGAAACAGACGAACACTTTTTAGAAACGTATCATTTTTTAAATACATTGGATATTTCATATTTACATGTATTTACATATTCTGAGCGTGATAATACAGAAGCTGCAGAAATGAATGGGGTAGTGCCTAAAAATGTAAGAAGTAAGCGCAGTAAAATGCTGCGAGGTTTATCGGTTAAAAAACGTCGTGCTTTTTATGAAAGCCAAATTGGTACTACAAGGACAGTATTATTTGAAAGTGAAAATAAAGAAGGCTACATTCATGGATTTACCGCGAACTACGTAAAAGTAAAAGCACCTTGGGATCCTGAATTGATGAATACATTGCACCGGGTGCATCTTACCAAAATTGACACAGATGGCTTAGTAAGGTTTGAATTTGTAAAAGCTTTTTCAAGCTAGAAAACCATAATTGCCATACATATTAGCCAGAGTTTCACTCACTTTAACTTATTTATTGTGTAAATAGAGTTGCTCACTTTACATTTACAGGGATTAACCATGCCCCAAATATGAGTAAATTACTTTTTATTTTATGCTTTGCATTATTATTGTTTACAAGTTGTTCTAGTGAGGATAATGATGATTTGTCGGTTGTAGGTACCTGGAAACTTACAGCTTGGGATGTAGTAGGCGGGTTTGATATTAATAATGATGGTACTGTTAGCACTAATATTTTAGATGAAATTGAATGTGTAAATAATGAAACTTTAATTTTCGAGCCTAATGGCGTTATGTCTTCAAATAAAACCTTTAGTCTGGATATTGATATTACTTTATTAGAGGGAACTACAGATGAGTATGTGTTTAACGTCATGTGCGATCAAGAAGGTGTTATTGGCTTTGCAACGACATATTCCCAAAATGGAGATACATTAATATTTAATGATAAAGAATCTACTATAAAAGGAGATCAATTATTTAGGGTATTGAAAGAAGCCATAACCATATATAATACAGGTTTTACAGAAGTATTGGCTACTAAGGATTTAACATTGGTTTATACGAAGCAATAAATATAGCTAAATCCATATAAAATAACATGAACCTTCAGAGTAAAAAACCGAATTTCTTCGTTAGAAATACTCGTCGTAACTAGGCTATGCCTACGCTTTTTGCCATGAACTTCAATTTTTTATATCTAAATATTCTATGCCATTTTATATCGACTTAACTATATATACTGAACGCGAACGGAGATCTATTATTTCTTTAAAAAAGTTCAGAAAATAAAAAATCCGAAGCTATTAACTTCGGATTTTTTATTAATTTTTTGTTTTAAAAATTAAATTCTTACTCCAACAGGAAGCATGCGTTTGTATTTTCTATTGCTTCTTACAAACTTAGCAATTTCAGGACTTGTAGGTACAACGCTTAAATTACGTTCTTCAATTTGTTCGAAAACAGCTACTAGAAATTCTTTGCTAAACTCTTGGTCTTTAATGCCTTCTGGGATAATTAACTTCGTTAGGAAAATCTTTCGCTCTTGTAAAGAGTATTCAACCTTAGCTAATTGGTCATCAATTTTTATTTCAAACTGACGTAAAAAATCATTATCAATTAGTTCTGCAGCTTCAACCATGGTTATTTTTGTTTTATTTCTTTAGGAATCTTAAATAGTGAGTACTATTTATATAACTTTGTTTTGCAAAAGTACAAAAAATATTTGTCATTCTAAAGAGAAATCAAGGTTAATACCTTATAAAATAAACCGTTAGGGGGTAAGTTTTATTAGTCCACGCTTATAGCGTGGGAAAAGTTGCGAAGCCATGCGTTCAAAACAGGTTAGTTGATCCACGCCTTTGTCGTGGCAGGCTAATCCCACTTTATGTGCTGAATTTGTTTTGGTATTTTAGATCTCTCGTGGGCTTTTTGGATCAAATATCCCGAACTTGTTTCGAAATTTTTTAAATTATTTTTCTATATTATGCTTTGTGAGTTTGTTCAGAGGTGATTTACTAAATTCTTTACAATAGAAATGGAAGAAGAAATAATACATGTTTATTTAATGCCGGGGATGGCAGCAAACCCTACAATTTTTGAGTATATAAAATTACCGGAAAATCAATTTGAGATTCATTGGCTTGAGTGGATGTTGCCCATTAATGATGAATCTATTAACGATTATGCATTACGAATGATAAATAATATAAAGCATAAAGATATTGTGTTGATAGGTGTGTCATTTGGAGGTGTTTTGGTTCAAGAAATGAGTAAACATATACATGTTAGAAAACTCATTATAATATCTAGTGTTAAATCAAAACACGAATTACCCACGCACATGATCTTGGCTAAAAAGACCAAGGCCTATACCTTAGTGCCAATACAATTGGCCAGTAATATTGATTTACTGGCAAAATATGTTTTTGGTGGCATTATAAAAAAACGTATAGATTTGTATAAGAAATATTTATCTGTGAATGACAGCAAATATTTAAGTTGGGCTATTAAGCAAATGGTCTGTTGGGACCAAAACGAAAACCTACCAGGTATTGTACACATTCATGGAGATAATGATGCCGTGTTTCCCATTAAAAATATAACGAATTGCATCACCATAAAAAATGGCACACATATTATGATTATAAATAAATATAAATGGTTTAATAAGAATTTACCACATATAATTTTAGAAACCTGAATAAAAATTTTACCTTTAAGCAAAACTTATTAAAAATGAAGACAGTACAGAAATTATTAGCGTTTGTGGGATTATTAAGTTTATCGGCCCTGTTTATTTATGCCCTACAAGACGCTCCAACGGATGAGAATTTTGAAAAAAAACTAATTAATGATTATAATGTTTATGCATTGCAAGTCCCAGATGACTTAAATTTTGCAGGAGAACAGATGCCGCTTAAAAATCCTGATATTTTAGAGCGAATGGATAGAGAATTATTAGTTAACACCTATTGGCAATCTAACGGATTATTAATGTTTAAACGTGCCAAAAAGTATTTCCCAATTATAGAGCCTATTTTAAAAAAACATGGTATTCCGGATGATTTTAAATATTTAGCGGTTATAGAAAGTGGTTTAACTAATGCAGTGTCTCCAGCTGGAGCCAGAGGTGTTTGGCAAATTATGAAAGCTACAGGAAGAGAAAATGGTTTGGAAGTTAATGATAATGTTGATGAACGCTATCATTTAGAAAAAGCTACCGAAGTAGCCTGTAAATACTTATTAAAATCTAAAGAGGAATTAGGTTCGTGGACTTTGGCAGCAGCAGCTTATAATGCGGGTAATGCGGGGGTTTCTAGAAGACTGAAAGAGCAAAATGTGTCTAATTACTATGATTTACTACTGGGAGAGGAAACGGGACGTTATATATTTAGAATAGTGGCATTAAAAGAAATTTTATCAAATCCTGCTAAGTATGGTTTTAATTTTAGGGAAAAGGATCTGTATGCAAATGTTCCTACTTATGAAGTTACTGTTGATACGGCAGTGACCGATTTCTCTAAATTTGCTGAAGGTTTTGGTATTAACTACAAAATATTAAAATTACATAATCCTTGGTTACGCGAACCACATTTAAATAATAAAACAAGAAAATTATACACTATAGATATACCTAAAGCGGGGTATTATCATGATGTACAATAAAAAAACCGCTAAGGATTTAAAGTTTATAGTTTTTAACAAAAAGAACGCAATTCTTTTTTACTGAACAAAGCTTGTTATTCCTGCTTTTCGTTTAGGTTCAAGATAAACTCCAGTAGGATCTATATGTCAAGTGCGGGGATGATAAAATTGCGGTTAAAAATTTATTGAAACGAAAGTAATTTCAATGAAATTGCAGGGTTTTGAAAATAAAAGGAATCAACCTCTTCTTTTCTGTGCTCTTAAAGAACCACCGCTACCATAATGTTGGTTAGGCATTTGAGAACGTTTCATATTTTGTTTCATCATTTTTATCTGATCGGTTAACATCCCCTGTTTATCTAGCTTTTGAGCTTCAGATAGTAGTTTTTGGGCTTCTTGTTTTCTACGTTTAGAAAAAGCAATACCAGATAAATTTAATTTTGCCATGGCTAGATCATGATCCATAGATAACCCTAAAGAAATGGCTTTTCTAAAATATTTTTCGGCTTCATTCATATTGCTTTGCGATACCATAATACCATGCAAATAATTATAATAGCCTTGCTGTTTTTTTACCAGAGCAGATTCAGGGTTTTTAATTTTGTTAAGCCATTTTTTTGCACCGTCAAAATCTTGTTTGCGCAATCTTAAAAAAGCTAATAAAATAAATTCATTTTTGAAGTAAAGGAATACAAAAATTAAAGAGAGGAGTATAAGCATAATGCCATTACCTATATAACCTTCAGTAAATTGATATACAGCATAAGCAATAATACCAGCTGCTATAATTAGTTTTATAATTTTATTGTACATTTTAATAAGTTTATAAATAAGAATAGACGTTATTTTTATATTCAAATAAGGTCTCTTATGTTTTCTATTGCAAAGAAACTAAATTTTTATTAAAACCAACCCATAGATATTTAACAAAAAAGGAGTGGTTAGCCCAAATAAATAAAGGTGTTGTTGGAATATTTTAATCAAAAAAATAATTAAAAATATTTTTTTAAAAATGGTTTGCAAAGTAATAAAGGCTTTGTATATTTGCCCTCGGTTTTGGAGGAAGCCCAAACTAAAGAAAAATACAATTTCAGATTTAAAGATACAAGATAATGAGTAAAAGAACATTTCAGCCTTCTAAAAGAAAGAGAAGAAACAAACACGGTTTCAGAGAAAGAATGGCTTCTGCCAATGGTAGAAAGGTATTAGCTCGTAGAAGAGCTAAAGGAAGAAAAAGAATATCTGTGTCATCTGAAATAAGACATAAGAAATAATGATTAACAATTGTTTATAATTTAAAGGTGTTACTTAAGTGTAACGCCTTTTTTTATATCTACCGAATATTATATTGTAACAAATTATATTATACGACATAACTAGTAAAAAATGCCAAAAAATTCAAATCTAAAATCGATACTCATTATAGGATCTGGTCCTATAGTAATTGGACAAGCATGTGAATTTGATTATTCTGGAACACAAGCGTTGAGATCGCTTAGAGAAGATGGGATTGAAACCATTCTTATCAATTCCAATCCAGCAACAATTATGACCGACCCTTCTATGGCGGATCATGTCTATTTGCTTCCGCTTAATACAAAATCGATTATTAAAATCTTAAAAGATCATCCACAAATTGATGCCGTTTTACCAACAATGGGAGGTCAAACAGCTTTAAATTTATGTATAGAAGCTGATGAAAAAGGTATTTGGAAAGATTTTGATGTTGAAATTATAGGTGTTGATATTGATGCCATAAACATTACTGAAGACAGGGAACAATTTAGGGAATTGATGCTTAAAATTGGTATCCCGATGGCCCCTCAAGCAACAGCGACATCTTATTTAAAAGGAAAAGAAATTGCTCAGGAATTTGGTTTTCCTTTAGTTATTAGAGCATCATATACCTTAGGGGGAGCAGGGGCATCTTTTGTACATAAACAAGAAGAATTTGATGAGTTGTTAACCCGTGGTTTGGAGATCTCTCCAATTCATGAGGTTATGATAGATAAAGCATTGATTGGTTGGAAAGAATATGAATTAGAGTTACTTAGGGATGCTAATGATAATGTGGTCATTATATGTTCTATCGAGAATATGGATCCCATGGGAATTCATACAGGGGACTCTATTACAGTAGCACCAGCTATGACATTAAGCGACAGAACGTATCAAAAAATGCGTGATATGGCTATTCATATGATGCGTAGTATTGGAGATTTTGCAGGTGGTTGTAATGTACAATTTGCCGTAAGTCCAGATGAAAAAGAAGATATTATTGCTATTGAAATCAACCCTCGAGTATCACGTTCTTCAGCATTGGCAAGTAAAGCGACGGGATATCCAATTGCGAAGGTTGCTGCTAAATTGGCTATTGGTTATCATTTAGATGAATTAGAAAACCAAATAACAAAATCTACATCGGCTTTATTTGAACCTACTTTAGATTATGTGATCGTAAAAATACCGCGTTGGAATTTTGATAAATTTGAAGGATCGGATAGAACTTTAGGGCTTCAAATGAAATCTGTTGGAGAAGTTATGGGAATTGGTCGTTCGTTTCAGGAAGCGCTCCATAAAGCAACTCAGTCATTAGAAATTAAACGTAATGGACTTGGTGCCGATGGAAAAGAAAATAAGAATTACGACCAAATTATAGAGAAGCTTACTTATGCGTCTTGGGATCGTGTATTCATTATTTATGATGCTATTAGAATGGGGATTCCATTAAGTCGAATTCATGAAATCACAAAAATTGATATGTGGTTCTTGAAGCAGTACGAAGAGCTGCATTTCCTTAACAATGAAATTTCTACTTTTAATATTGATACGATAGAGAAAGATTTATTGCTGGAAGCAAAGCAAAAAGGTTATGGTGATAGACAAATAGCGCATATGTTAGGTTGTTTGGAAAGTGAGGTTTATAATAAGCGCGAAACTTTAGGTATTAATCGTGTTTACAAATTAGTTGATACCTGTGCTGCTGAGTTTACAGCTAAAACACCGTATTATTATTCAACGTTTGAAAGTGATATGGAAACAGCAGATGGTAAACGCTATGCTGATAATGAAAGTATCGTTTCAGATAAAAAGAAAATTATTGTTTTAGGATCGGGACCAAATAGAATAGGACAAGGTATTGAGTTTGATTATTGTTGTGTACATGGTGTACTGGCAGCTGCAGAGTCTGGGTACGAAACTATTATGATTAACTGCAACCCTGAAACCGTTTCCACAGACTTTGACACCGCTGATAAGTTATATTTTGAACCTGTTTTTTGGGAACATATTTACGATATCATTAAGCATGAGAAGCCAGAAGGGGTTATTGTGCAATTAGGAGGTCAAACGGCTTTAAAACTTGCAGAAAAACTCTCGAGATACGGTATTAAAATATTAGGAACTAGTTTTGAATCCCTTGATTTAGCAGAAGATAGAGGGTTGTTTTCAAACCTTTTAAAAGAGAATAATATTCCTTACCCTGAATTTGATATAGCTACGACTGCGGATGAAGCGGCAGCAATAGCAGATGTATTGGATTTTCCGATTTTGGTACGCCCTTCATACGTACTTGGAGGTCAAGGCATGAAGATTGTCATTAACAAGGAAGAATTAGAAAAGCATGTGGTTGACCTGTTAAGTAGAATGCCTGGGAATCAGTTACTATTAGATCATTATTTGGATGGTGCTATAGAAGCTGAAGCTGATGCTATCTGTGATGGCAAGGATGTCTATATCATAGGTATTATGGAGCACATAGAACCATGCGGTATACACTCTGGAGATAGTAACTCGACGTTACCACCATTTAATCTTGGTGATTTGGTAATGCAACAAATAATAGACCATACTAAAAAAATTGCTTTAGCATTAAATACGGTAGGATTAATAAATATTCAATTTGCAATTAAAGATGACACTGTTTATATTATTGAAGCGAATCCTAGAGCTTCTAGAACAGTACCTTTTATAGCAAAAGCATATGGTGAACCTTATGTGAATTATGCAACTAAAGTGATGTTAGGCGAAAAGAAAATCAAAGATTTTGATTTTAACCCTCAATTGGAAGGTTATGCTATTAAACAGCCTGTATTCTCATTTAATAAATTCCCTAATGTTAATAAGAAATTAGGACCAGAAATGAAGAGTACTGGAGAAAGTATATTGTTCATAGATAGTTTAAAAGATGATGAATTCTACGATTTGTATTCCAGACGAAAAATGTATTTAAGTAAATAATAAAAATGCCGCTTTTAGCGGCATTTTTATTTAGGCTTTTTAAAACCAAAATACAAAATTTCGATTTTTGAGCCTGAGGCCAAAACTTTGTGGGCAATCAAGACAAACTAAAGACGAAGTGTCCAGAATAACAGTTTCCAAGTTTTTAGTACCAGTAGAAAATGATTCGTGAAACTAATCTTCCAGAAGCCCATCATCTTTCCATTTTTCAATAAGTTCTATGTTTTTAGACAGCATTTGCCCAGTAGGAGGCATAGGACTGGAAGCACTTTTAATTCGAGGTAATATATCATCTATTTTATTTTTAACCTGGGTGTATGTCACCAAAGAAAAAGGAGCACCATTTGCTGTTGGGTTTCCATGACATTGTAAACAGTTACTGGCTATAATACTTTTTATATTCGCATTGTAGGTGATTTTTGCATTTGGATCTGGTTGGGATACTGTATCGTCACTCCCGTTAGAACAACTAAATACTAGTATGGTAGTGAATAAATAAATGCCGTTTTTAAAATTCATAGGATTTGGGAGTTAAAATGGGATAATATACTTTTAAACAAATATACGATTTAGAATAATGATTTAAATTGAGTTAGGTTTTTGTATTTATAACTAATACCAATTATGACTCAAAACAACCCCTATAATTTGTTTAGTTCACAGATCTAATTTGATAAGGAGTTCATGAATCTTCGATTACAATTTTGCTCATATTTCAATATAAAACATGAGCTCAGCTCGACTGGGTATAAAACCATAACTAAGGCTATGATTGAATTTTCTATCTTATCTGATCAAAATATAATTCAAATTATTTATAGCTCATTTTAAATAATAATTGGTATTACACCTTGAATTCACCTAATAAAATGTGTCTTTTTACACTACATGTCGTTATCCTACAACGAGACCTGTTATTGGTAATGAAATTATTGATGGTCAGCTCAATAACATTATACTTACATCGAACTCACGTTAAGATTAGATGTTTCTGTGCTTTATGATTTTAAACGAGGTAATAATACCAATTATGAATTAAAATACGCAATTCAAACTCATTCATTAATTTGTTTTATCACTTTACTCGTCATTTCCATAGCTTAGTCTATGCAAATAACACGCAGCAGGCAAAAACAAATAAGCAATGTCGTTTTCTGTAGCTCATTTTAATTCATAATTGGTATAAGACAAAAGCCAACATAGGTATTTCTATTTGGAATTTACTAAGTACAGAAAATGAGATTAATAATTTTTATTGTATAAATGATCATGTGGTAAACGAAACCATTTGGCAATCTTTAGGAATCATACCTAATGCCATTTTAAGATTACATTTTTAATATTCTACTTTGGTATTATGGCCTTTTAGAAGATCTAGATAATCGTTAATTTTAAACTCAGAAGCTTTAAAACGATTAGATCTGTTCTTTGCTTGTTCTTGCCTTGCAATACTTCTTGAAAAACGACGGATACTTTGTTCTGAATCTAATATAATACCAGGTACTGGAGCGTTTTTTCCATTTTTGTCTTTGGCAACCATGGTAAAGTAAGAAGAATTGCAATGTTTTGTATGGCCTGTTTGGATATTTTCCGATTCAACGCGAACCCCAATAACCATAGAAGTTCTACCTGTATAATTAACGGATGCTTTTAATGTTACCAATTCGCCAACCTCGATAGGGTTTAAAAAATCTACTTTATTTACAGATGCAGTCACACAATAGTTTCTGGAATGTTTCGAAGCACAGGTAAATGCGATTTGATCCATCAAGTTTAAAATATAGCCCCCATGGATTTTGCCACTAAAGTTTGAGTGCGATGGTAGCATGAGTTCCGAGATGGTAATTTGAGATTCTTTTATATTTTTAAACATATACTTTAAGTTAACACAGTGTAGATAATACCTGTAATTATTGCTATTCCAAAACTAATTAAAGTGCCTATTAAAATATACTCGGTTAGCTGTCTATCTTTGGATTCTTTTAAATCACCGAATCTAAAAACCGACTTAGCAGTAATTAAAAAACCAACGGCTTCCCAATGGTTTAAAATTATAAATATAAACACTAAAATGCGCTCTAAAATACCAATATATTTACCTGCATCCTTAAGCGACTCATTATTTTTAGTGAGTTCTGAAATATTCCACTTAAAAAAAATAGTTTTCATAATTATAGAGACCGGGATTGTTAAAAATGCCAAACAGGTTAATAGTAAAAGGTTGTTCTCGTTTATAAAAGCCTCTAGATGAAATGTATGGTTTGTATAGAGAAAATAAGATCCCATAATCACTAAAATGTGAAGTAACTGATCTATAAAAAATAACAATCGTTTTGTTTTTTTCTTTTGAATAATCAACTTTAAACCATCAATTAAAAGGTGTGAAACACCTATAGTTACCACAATGGGCCACAGGGATGTATCCCAAAGTAGTACTATTATTAGAACCACATGGATTAATATGTGCAAATACAGTTTTGGGGATTTTAATTTTTTCTTTTCTTTTTCCCGAACCCATTTTTGAGGTTGCAGAAAAAAATCACCAATTAAATGTGCCAATAAAAGTTTAAGTAGTATCATGTTAAAGTATCTATTTTTTTTCTGTACATAAGGTCTAGCGCCATGAGTTCGTCTAAGTGGGCCCGTTTTTGTCTAGAACTTATAGCATTTTGATTAATGCCGATAAGCTTACCTAATTCACTTTGTAGTATATTGGGGTTTTCGATGGTTAGTTTAACTATTTCGGCAGAATTGATGGTCCAACTATCCATAGTTATTAACGCTAACTTGAAATATAAATTTAATATTTCGTCAATTTCATGATTATTGGTTTTTATACGTAAATTTTGCTTTTCCTTTTTCAAGGTTTCCAGTGTTTCTCCAGAAAACACAAAGGCTTCTCCATTAGATTCCGTTACATTTTCACCTTCGTAGGTTTTATTGCCTATGCCAATGGCCAACCTAACATCTAAACCGTGAATGGATTTTATACAGGCTTTTATGTATAATGCGGCTATAAAACTAGAACGAATATCTTTAATCTCTATTTGAAAACTATCGCCACGGTATATTTCCCAGTACGCTTTATCTTTACTTAAATAGGATAACGCCTCCTTAAGTACTTTTATCCATACTTCGGGGTTTATCTGATCTCTGGACTTGATAATGTCGCCTGTTAGGACACTTGTTATGGTATTAGATATCATATATCACGTTTTTATGTGATAAACAAATATATCACGTTTTTATGTGATAAACAAATATATCACGTTTTTAGATGATAAATAGTGATATCACGCTTTTATGTGATAAAATAAGGAGCTTATTTATCATCTTCTGCACGTTTTATAATGGCTTCTGGTAGGGCTTTTTTAGCTTTAGCACCCATTTTTTTAAGTTTTTCGACACTTGTAACCAGATTACCTTTACCATCAACCAACTTGTTCATGGCTGCGGAATAATCGGTTTTTGCAGCATCGATTTTTTTACCGACACCTGTTAGATCTTTAACCAAACCTTCAAACTTATCATATAAGGCGCCTGCTTGTCGGGCTATTTCTATAGCATTTCGTTGTTGCTTTTCATTGTTCCACATGGTATCGATTGTTCGAAGGGTGGCTAGTAAAGTAGAAGGCGTTACAATAACAATATTTTTCTCGAAAGCTTTATTGTATATGGTATTGTCCTCGTTTACAACAACAGCAAAAGCAGGTTCTATAGGGATAAACATGAGCACAAAATCTGGCGATTCTATATCGTACAGATCTTGATAGTTTTTTTCTGAAAGCTGGTCGACATGTTTTTTAATAGAGTTAACATGTGCTTTTAAAAAAGGTATTTTATCATCATCTTCAGCATTTACCAAACGTTCGTAATCCGTTAATGATACTTTAGAATCGATTATCATCTTTTTATTATTGGGAAGATGTAAAACAACATCGGGTAAGACCCTGGAACCATTCTCTAAAGTGAAACTCTGTTGTACAAAATATTCTCTATCTTTTTCTAATCCAGATTTTTCAAGAACACGCTCTAAAACCAATTCGCCCCAATTTCCTTGCATTTTGCTATCGCCCTTTAGGGCCTTGGTTAAGTTGGTAGCTTCTTTGGCCATTTGTTGATTAAGATCTTTTAAGCCTAACAACTGTTCTTTTAAAGCAGAATGCATACTAATACTTTCTTTTTGTGATGCTTCTACTTTTTTCTCAAAACCTTGTATTTTTTCTTGTAAAGGGTTTAAGATGTTTTTGATGTTCTCTTTATTCTGAAGTGTGAATTTTTCAGATTTTTCTTCTAATATTTTAGTGGCCAATAATTCGAAATCCTTGCGCAATTGTTCTTGGCGTTCTTCTAGCTCTTTATCGCGTTTTAAGTTTAATTGCTGAAGGTTTTCGTACTCGGTATTTTTTCTGATTAATTCAGCATTTAAAAACTCTTTTTCCCTTCTTATGTCTTCACGTTCATTTTTAGTTTTATCTAAGTTTTGCTTTAACTCATCAATTGTTAATTGCATTTGATTTTGGCGTTCTTCCAGAGTACTTTTTTCGCTTTTACTTTTTAATCTGGTAAATAAGATGCCTAAATAACCTCCAATGGCTGCAGAAATGAGTATGGCTATTATAAGAATGGGATGGTCGTTCATTTATTTTAAAAATATATAACCAAAGATAATTTTTTTGAACGGAAGATAGAAGGTGGGTACTAAATATTTTGGAATTTAGAATTTTATTTCTTCACCCGAAAGCTCCCCGTTTTATCATCAAAAATTATTAAATCTTTTGGAAACAAATCATTAAAAACATTTTTTTCGATCAGGTTACATGGTTGGTCTGTAATAACGGTATCTTTAGTCATCACAATTAAAGTATCACATAATTGAATGGCTAAATCTATCTCATGAGAGGAAAAAAGAATGGTTTTGTTTGTTTCTTTGGCCAGTTTTTGAAGTAGTTTTAAAATATAGGCTTTGTGGTACATATCCAGATGTGTGGTAGGTTCATCTAGAATAATTAAATCGGTATCTTGAGCCAAAGCACGAGCAATCATAACCTTTTGTAGTTGACCGTCACTTAACTCATAACATTTTTTGTGTTTTAAACTATCCATATTTGTTTGAAGCAAACATTGCTTTATAATTTGAAAATCGTCGCTGGTTAAATTTCCAATCCAATTGGTATAAGGTTGGCGACCTAGAGCTACCAATTCAAAAACAGTCAGGTTTTTAGATCCTAGAGATTCTGTAAGTACCAAGCTTAATGTTTTGGCTAAATTAATATTCGAATAGTTTTCTAAAGAGGTATTATTAATGGTAATGCTCCCACCTAGTTTACGCTGAACATTTGTAAGTGTTCGTAACAAAGTGGACTTTCCAATACCGTTTGCTCCAATAAGCCCAACAAGTTTTCCTTTATGTAATTCAACATTTATGTTAGAAGCTATAACGGTTTTTACTTTTTTAGAAGTATAGCCAATGGCCAGATCCTGGGTTTTTAAAACGATATGTGATTCATTTTTTGTCATAAATTCCAATAGGAAAACTCCAAATTTCAAATATTTACAATAGGGGTCTTTTGTCTTGTGCCTTTCATTTTTTATCTATTTCAGAACATCATTTTTCGTTTTCTAACTAATAACCAAATAATAACGGGAGCTCCAAATAAAGAAGTTATGGCATTAATTGGTAAGGTCAGGTCACTCGATGGCAACTGTGCAATGCTATCACAAATAAGCATCACAATAGCACCAAATAAAAAAACTGCGGGCAATAATATTTTATGGTTGGAGGTGTTAAAAATTTGCCGCGTCATATGTGGGATAGCTAATCCTATAAATACTATAGGTCCCGCAAAAGCTGTAATGGTTCCTGCTAATAAGCTGGTAGCAATAATTATAAACAATCGGCTTGTTTTTATATCCAACCCTAAGCTTTTTGCATAATTTTCTCCTAATAATAATGTGTTTAATGCTTTTATGGAGACCAAACTCATTAATATGCCTAATATATAAATTATAAATAAAATAAATAATTCATGCCATGTAAGATTCCCTATGCTACCAAACCCCCAAAAAATATATTGTTGTAACTCTTCCGCAGAGCTAAAATAAGAGAGCACACTAACTGTAGCTGTGGTAATGCTGCCAAACATTAAGCCTATAATTAATATGGCCATGGTGTCCCTAATTTTATTAGATATTATTAGAACAAATAGAAGTACTATAAAACTACCTAAACTGGCGGCAATGACAATGCTCCATTTAGAAACAAGTATTTCGGCAAAAGTACCGCCAAAAATCGATGCGCCCATAATAACTAAAGCCACCCCCAGACTCGAACCGGATGTAATTCCTAAAACAAAAGGACCAGCTAGTGGGTTTCTGAATAATGTTTGCATGAGCAGGCCGGAGATGCCCAAGCCAGAACCAACGATAATGGCTGTAAATGCTTTTGGTAACCTGTATTCATGAATAATATGTTGCCAGGATTCATTTCCTGTTGGATTCCCAATTAAGCCATTAAAAACATCTTGGAAAGGGATAAAAACAGAACCTAAACTAATGTTTACACAAAAACACAGGAAAAGTAATAGGATTAATACTATAAATGAACGTTTATATGTTTTAGTATGTGGCAATTATTCTAAGCGTTTAAAAAAGAAAAGTTCATAATCATTTAATAGCTCTGGGTGTGCCATTTTTATAACGTCTTTTAAAATTAAATCAGGGCGTAAAGTTCCCAGTTCGTAATAGAGCAGTCCACCCTTCTCACCTTTCTTTTCGGTATAGGTATATACATGGTTATTTTTATAAGCATTAAAAAAGGCATAGCCTTTGTGATCTTGTAGCATTTCTTTTTTAGTATCAAAGTTTCCAGCACCTATCCATAGTTCTACATTTTGAGCTTTTTCCAATACATTTTCAAAGTTTAAATGTAGACTTCCATTATTATTGTTTTCTTTCCAAATATAATCGGTATTAGCATCTTCTAAATATTTCGCAAGAAAACTTTTGCCACCAGGAACATGCCATACATCTTTAAATGTAGATCCTGACATGACTGTTGGTTTTCTGGCTATCTTTTTTGCTGTCTCTTTTGCTTTTAAGTAATTGTATTCTATAGTTTTAAAAACAGAATCGGCTTCTTTTTCTTTATTGTAAAATGCCGCTACAAATTTTATCCATTCAGCTTTTCCCAAAGGGTGTTGCTCTGTCCAAGCACCATCAAGGACAACAGGAATACCTAATTTCTCTATTTGATCTAATTTTTTATGGACGCCATTAACAGAAAAGCCCATTACTAAATCTGGATTTAGCTCTAAAAGTAATTCGATATTGAGTTCCAAATCGTTGCCTAGTTCTCTAATGTCCCCATTATCAACTCGCTCTCTGGTTTTTTTAGAGCAAATGTATTTTGTGTTAGGAAAACCAATTAAACTACGGTCCACTCCTAAATATTCTAAAGCAGGAATATTGGTTGTGGAAACAGCAACAATTGTTTTAATAGGTACTTCTATTATTTTGGCATTTGCATCTTGTGCCGGCAGTTTTTTGCCTTTATTTACTAAAAAATAAGTAAAGGTTTTATTGCTATTTGGCCATGCTGAATTAACAACTACTTTTTTGTAATCTTTATATTTAGTTATAGAGAAACCTTCAGCATAGCGTATAATTTCTTCTATTCCTTCTGATTTGTTTATGGAAGCTACTGTTTGCTTTTTTTCCTCTTTACAGGAAGTAAGGAGTACGGAACATGTTACTAAAAGGGTTAAAAAACGCATGAAAAAGTAATTAAGGTCTAAAGGTCTTTATTTTTTTTGTAAAACTAGAATCTTCTGGTAATTAAACCTATTTTTGATGCTTTAAAATAAATTATGAGTCATTTTTTGTGTTCCTGGAGTGGGGGGAAAGATAGCTGCTATGCCTTTTATAAAGCGATGAGATTAGGATATAAACCAACAGTTTTATTAAATGTAATGAATGAATTTGGAGATCGTTCCCGTTCCCATGGTATTACAAAACCAATTTTAAAGGCGCAGGCTGAGGCTCTGGATTTACCAATTCATTTTTTTAGCAGTTCATGGACAGATTATGAAGTAAAGTATATCAAAAACCTAAAACAACTGGTTAAGGATTACCCAATAACACATACTGTTTTTGGAGATATTGATATTGAATCGCATCGATCCTGGGAAGAAAAAGTGTCTAATGCCTCAGGTTTAGAGGCTATTTTGCCTTTGTGGCAACAAAATAGAAAACAATTGGTCTTAGATATGATTTCGGATGGCTTAGAAGCTATTATTGTATCTTGTAATAACGATTTGGGATCCGACTTTTTAGGAAGAACTATTGATGTATCCATTATTGAAACCTTTGAATCTATGGGTATTGATGCTTGTGGAGAAAATGGAGAATACCACACACTGGTTACCAACGCCCCTTTTTTTAAGAATAGGATTGATGTGGAAGTTATTAAAAAGGCGGTTTCCAGTAATTATAATTTTGCTGAATTAGTGCTTATTGAGGATTGATTTTGGAAGATTATTGTTTTCGGTATACGTGTGGATTCCTGCCTCCGCAGGAATGACAAGTTTTAGCAATAAGGAATAATGACACAATAACACTGTTTAATATTTAACCTTCTTTTTACGAAGCTCAAAATTTTGAGTTTTGTCATTCCTGCGGAGGCAGGAATCCACTGGTTTAATAAATATTTTATGTATAAAACAATTCACCAATACTACCTTTACATTTTAACAAATAAAACTTGTGGGACTTTGTATATCGGGGTAACAAATGATTTGGAACGCCGTATGTTTGAACACAAAAATAAATTGGTCAAGGGCTTTACACAGAAATATGGCTTATACAAATTGTTGTATTTTGAAACTTATCAATATGTTGATGATGCTATTAAAAGGGAAAAGAACATGAAGAAATGGAAGCGTCAATGGAAAATAGATTTAATAGAAAAAGAGAATCCAAATTGGAAAGACCTGTCTAAGGATCGGACTTATTTGATTGAATGACAAATAAAGGAAATATTATTGTTTTCGGTATACGAGTGGATTCCTGCCTCCGCAGGAATGACAAGTTTTAGCAATAAGGAATAATGACACAATAACACTGTTTAATATTTAACCTTCTTTTTACGAAGCTCAAAATTTTGAGTTTTGTCATTCCTGCGGAGGCAGGAATCCACTGGTTTAATAAATATTTTATGTATAAAACAATTCACCAATACTACCTTTACATTTTAACAAATAAAACTTGTGGGACTTTGTATATCGGGGTAACAAATGATTTGGAACGCCGTATGTTTGAACACAAAAATAAATTGGTCAAGGGCTTTACACAGAAATATGGCTTATACAAATTGTTGTATTTTGAAACTTATTAATATGTTGATGATGCTATTAAAAGGGAAAAGAACATGAAGAAATGGAAACGTCAATGGAAAATAGATTTAATAGAAAAGGACAATCCAAATTGGAAAGATCTGTCTAAGGATTGGACTTATTTGATTGAATGACAAATAAAGGAAATATTAATGTTTTTGGTATGCGAGTGGATTCCTGCTTCCGCAGGAATGACAAGTGTTGTTTTGGCAATAAGGAATAATAACACAATAACACTGTTTAATCTTTAACCTTCTTTTTACGAAGCTCAAAATTTTGAGTTTTGTCATTCCTGCGGAGGCAGGAATCCACTGGTTTAATAAATATTTTATGTATAAGACAATTCACCAATACTTCCTTTACATTTTAACAAATAAAACTTGTGGGACTTTGTACATCGGGGTAACAAATGATTTGGAACGCCGTATGTTTGAACACAAAAATAAATTGGTCAAGGGCTTTACACAGAAATATGGCTTATACAAATTGTTGTATTTTGAAACTTATCAATATGTTGATGATGCTATTAAAAGGGAAAAGAACATGAAGAAATGGAAGCGTCAATGGAAAATAGATTTAATAGAAAAAGAGAATCCAAATTAGAAAGACCTGTCTAAGGATTGGACTTATTTGATTGAATGAAAAATAAAGGAAATATTAATGTTTTTGGTATGCGAGTGGATTCCTGCTTCCGCAGGAATGACAAGTGTTGTTTTAGCAATAAGGAATAATAACAAAATAACTTTAAAGCAAATCATATCAGCAAATAAAATATAACTTATACCTGATTCAGGCTCGTTCAATTTCAGAAAGAAGCTCCCAGGATGTCCCTGCTTTTTTAAGATGAAAAATAGCACCGTATTGAATTTTAATGCTAAATGATTTTTCTAAAGGCACGTCTAAAATAGACGAAAGAAAAGCTCTTATTGGACCGGCATGGGTTACAATTATTAGATTTTGTTCATTATGTGAATTTATGATTTCTTCAAAAAAAGCAGTTACCCTGGACGCCAGTTCAATATAGGACTCGCCATTGGGCACTCTAACATTAACAAAGTCTTTCATCCATGGACTTAATGTTTCTTCAGGGATCATATGCCATGGTTTCATTTCCCAGTCTCCAAAATCAAGTTCTTTTAAACGGTCGTCAAAAGAAACATCAGATCCTATATAATCTGCAAATAATGCACATCGTTTTAATGGACTACTCTTTATACGATATGCTTTATTGCTAGGGATTTGTTGTTTGATCTTTTTAAATTCTTCGAGATAGGTATCTGTTAAGTTCAAATTGGTTTGTCCATAGCAAATTCCTTTTTCAATGCCGGGAGTTGTGTGTCTAATTATATAAATTTCCATAAAGCTATAACGCTTAAATAAAATACAACCTCGCATAATTGTTGAACAGCCCCGGCACAATCGCCTGTTTGTCCTCCTAACCATTTTTTAAATTTAGTACCTAGATAGACTTTTGCTAAATAACATGGAATAATGCTTATAAACATTAAAGGTTTATTAAAAAATAGTATGGGAGCTATTCCAAAAACAGCACTAATAAGAAGCATGCCTGTGGTTATGCTTTTGGCCGCTGGTTTAGCTTTACTGTCTTTGGTATCTCGAACATAAGGGTGTGTGTAAATTAATGTGGTCGCTATAAATCTACTTAGGCTGTGACCTACAATGATCGTTATTGGAATAAAGGGAAGCGGCATGTCTCTTAATGCAAAAAACTTAACGGTAAGTATTAAAATCAAGCCTATGACACCGTAGGTACCTAAGCGGGAATCCTTCATGATAAGAAGGATTTTTTCTTTAGTCCATCCACCTCCAAACCCATCGCAAACATCTGCGAAACCATCTTCATGAAATGCGCCTGTTGTGTATATGCTTGCTACCATACTTAATAAAAGTGCTATTTCGGTAGAAAGAATAAAAGAAAAACCATAAAATACTGCAGCACTTACACCACCAACAATAATACCAACTAACGAAAAGTATTTAGCACTTTTTGAAAGGTATTCGGGGTTATGGTCTACCCATTTGGGACAAGGGATTCTTGTGAAAAACAGGATGGCCGTTAAGAAAATTTGGAGTTCTTTTCGCATTTCTAAATAGTTTTGGTTTCCTCGCTTACCCCAGCAGTATCAAAACTTGCCATGTTATTTAAAAAATTCACTGATGCTTGTACTAGCGGTATTGCTAATGCAGCTCCCGTACCTTCGCCTAACCTTAATCCTAAGGACAGTAGTGGTTTTGCTTTTAGAAACCCTAACATTTTTATGTGTCCCTTTTCATTTGAATTATGGGCAAATACACAATAATCCAAAACGTTTCTGTTTATTGCCTGTGCAGCCAAAAGGGCAGCAGTTACTATAAAACCATCTATAATTATGATCATTTTTAATTCTGCTGCTTTTAAAATAGCACCACAGAGCATGGCTATTTCAAAACCGCCAAAAATAGACATGGCTTCTAATGCATTTTTAGGATGGTATTTTTTAAAAACCTCAGATAAGATTTGTTGTTTCTTACGGATCCCTTCTTTATTTAGCCCTGTACCGGCACCTACACATTCAGAAATTGGTATTTCTGTAAAATAGGCCATAAGTAGAGCTGCCGACGAGGTGTTACCAATCCCCATTTCACCAAAACCAATAGTATTTGTGCCTTCATTTTTAAGTTTAGAAATAATGTCGCCACTTTTTTTAAAAGCCTTTTCACACTGTGTTAATGTCATGGCCGGTGCTTCCTGATAATTGTTCGTGCCAAAATCAATTTTAGCATTAATAATATCAAGTGCTTCAGGAAACGTATGGTTCACTCCAGCGTCAACTATTTTTAAGTTTAGCTTGTTGGTGTTGCTAAAAATATTTATGGCAGCGCCACCATTCACAAAATTATAAACCATTTGAGCCGTTACTTCTTGTGGAAAGGGATTCACTTCCCCTTTAGTCGCAATGCCATGATCGCCTGCAAATACAACAATAGAGGGGCTTGATATTTTTGGATTTAAAGTATTTTGGATGCAGCCAATTTTAGTGGCTAAATGTTCCAGAATACCTAAAGCGCCCATAGGTTTTGTTTTAAGGTCAATTTTCTTTTGAAGTTCCAGTTTTAATTCAGAATTGTTTATAGGTACTGTGGTATGTGTCATTATTTTAGAGTTAAAGGGATTCCTGATACCATCATAGTTGCCTTATCGGCATGTTTAGCTATATGCTGATTCATCCAACCTTGAAGTTCGGTGAATTTTCTACCTATTTCTGTTTGGGCATGTACGCCCATACCAATTTCATTGGAAATTATAATGATGGTCGCATCTATGCCAAGTAATTTATCAAATTCAGTTTTAGCTAATTCTAGACTTTTTTCGATATCATTTTTTGTGTCGACATAGAAATTCGTGAGCCACAGTGTTACACAATCAATAACGACCACATCTTTCGGGTCTATCATTTTGGAGAGGACCTTTTCTTCCTCAACAGATGTCCACCTTTCATCTCTATCGGCAATATGTCTATCAATTCGTTTTCTATGGTCATCACCCCAAATACGCGATGTTGCAATGTATTTAGGTGTATTTGAAAGGGACAGAGCCAAGTTTTGTGCATAGCTGCTTTTACCTGAGCGTTCACCTCCGGTTATATAAAAAATCATATCAAGGAATTATTTTAATGCTTTTGCAAAGATTAAATATTTTATATGAATAAAGCCTAAAGGGTGTTCTTAAATTCTAAAATTGATAGTATATTTGCAGCGAATTTTGGTTCTGTTCAGTTTTAATTGAACGGATTAAAAGGGAATCAGGTGAAGCGATTGACGATTGTCGATTGATGGTTTACGAATTTTTAAATTCTAAGATCAAAAGTCCAAAATCTAAAATCTCCAGTCCTGAGCTGTTCCCGCAACTGTAAGTTTATGCTGAATTCTTTTCAGCACCTCTAATAGGATGTTATTAACTTCATAACCACTGGCTTTATTGCTGGGAAGGTATAGTAACATAAAACAAGTCAGGAGACCTGCCATTTTCAAAACAAATAAGTTAAACTTTCGGGATAAAAGTTTGCGTATGACATCCATACGACTCTCGATTAATTAGTCATTAAAATGAACAAAAAGATGAATGTTTTTGGTATTCTATGTTTTGGGGTATCATTAATCGGTTTTGCACAACAAGAGCAAGATTCAACCAAATTAAAAACGCTGGATGAAGTTGTCGTTACAGATTCGCGTTTTAGATTAAAGCGTGAAAATTCAGGGAAATCCATTATTAAAATATCGAAGGTCGATATTGAAAGAAATCAAGGAAGAACGGTTTCAGAATTAATAAATGCACAGTCCGGTATCGAAATTAATGGTAGTAGGAGCAATGCAGGTCAGAATTTAGGGGTATATGTCCGTGGGGGGAATAATCGCCAGGTTTTGGTTTTAATTGATGGTATTCAGGTAAGTGATCCGTCCCAGATTAATATTGAGTATGATTTTAGGCTTCTAAATTTAAGTCAAATTGAGTCTATTGAAATAATCAAAGGGGCTACGAGTACTTTGTATGGTAGCGGAGCTGCATCGGCAGTTGTTAATATTACCACTAAAAAAGCGGACACTAAAAAAGTAAGTGCCGTTTTTACATCAATTTTAGGAACCAATCAATCTGAGTCGGATCAAAATTACAATATTGCCGATTTTAATAATAGTGCTGCTGTTAGTGGAACCTTAAATAAGTTTACGTACCGTGCAGCGTTTAGTAATCAATTTTCTGATGGACTTTCTGCGGCTATAAGTGATACTAACGAGAAAGACGCCTATTCAAAATATGATGTTGATGTTAATTTAGGGTACAAGTTTAGCCATGCTTTTTCTTTGAATGTTTATGGGAACCTTACTAATACAAAATCCGATATTGACGGGTATGATGCCAACTTTAATTTAGTTGACACATTTGATGAATTTAATAGCGAACAGTCTAGGGCTGGGCTCTCTTCAAAATACAAATATAAAAACGGAAGTGTTAATGTAAATGCTGCTTTTAGTGAATACGACAGGGAATTTATTTCTAGTTCAACATTCAAGTCAAAAAACTATGTGTTGGATGCTTATAATAAATATGTATTTAATAAAATGTTTTATACCATTGTTGGATTGAATGTTATAGAAAATAAAGCTTATTTTTCTGAAAAAGTATCATTTACAAACATAGATCCTTATGCAAACTTTGTTTATGTATCAGATTTCGGATTAAATGTTAATGCTGGAGGAAGATTAAATAATCACAGTGAATATGGGTCTCATTTTATATATAATTTAAACCCATCTTTTACTATTAAATCCAATGATAATGGTTATACAAAAGTTTTTGGATCTTTTAGTACATCTTTTATTACGCCTTCATTATCACAGTTGTTTGGTTCTTTTGGCCCTAATCCAGATCTAGAACCAGAAGAGAATAGAACTATAGAGGCTGGTGTGGAGTTTAAATTGAATAATAATTTTAGAATGACGGGACTTTTCTTTAATAGGGAAGAAAAAAATACCGTATTATGGATAAACGGAGGGTATCTAAACGCAACAGATAAATTGAATGCAAGAGGTGTTGAAGTTGAAGTTAGCACAACACCGTTAGAAAAACTATCTATTACAGCCAATTATGCATTTACAGAATACAAAGAAAGCTTGGCCCGTAGAATCCCTAAGCATAAAGGGAATTTACAATTAGGTTATGATTTTTCTAAAAAGACTTTTGCTTCTTTGTCGTACCAGTATACACACGATAGGTTTGAAAGTAGTTTTGTGCCTCTTTTGGATAGTTTCAGCTTATTTAATTTATATGTTAGCCATATCACCTTAAAAAACAAAATAAAACTCTTTGGAGGTATCGATAATATTTTAAATGAAGATTACCAGGACGTCCCAGGGTATGTATCTAAAGGAAGAAATGTTAGATTAGGATTTCAATTGAACTTGTAAAAAGTGTTGTCATTGTTCTATTAAGTACCACTATTTTGGTTATTTGGAGGACACCTTTAAAAAGGACACGAGTTACACGAATTTACACGAATCCACTGCCTTATTTTTACGTGGTATTGGGCTGAATATAAGCTTGAATCACTAAACTTTAGCAGGGTTGAAATCTGTCTATCGACAGATAGATTAGTGAAAATTCGTGTCATTCGTGTCCGATTTTTTTATGGTATTAAATCGCAATACCAAACCCCATACTTATCAGCTTTACAAATAGAATCATCTGTTTTTGGTGTATTGTATTCTCGATACACTTTTTCGCCTATGGTAAACGGAATAGGTTTGTTAAAGATGGGGCCCTCAAAACAAAACGTATGAAACTCCCCATTTTCACCACACGGATCTACACCTTCAGGCAAATTATCAATAAAATGTTTATCTATAACGGTACCAACAAAGTCCTCTCCGAAATATTTGGAATTGGCACAAACAATAATCGTTTTAAAGCCTAAGTCTAAAAATTCGTATATCAGTTCTCTAGTGTCTCGCTTCCAAATAGGGAATAGGGCTTTTAAGTCTACTTCAGCTAATTGGTTTTCACGATAATTTTTTAAATCTTCAAGAAAAATATCACCAAAGGCGCTATGTGTAAAACCATCTTCTTTTAATCGAGTGACAACTTCTGTCATTTTTTGCTCATAGATTTCCATACTTGGCATTTCGGGCAATTCAATAAGGCTCGATTTTATATTTAAAGCTTTCGTTTGTGCTAACAATAGCTCTTTTCTAAGGCCATGCATGGAGACTCGATTGTAATGACTATTAACTGTGGTAATAAGTTCTTCTACAGTATAACGTTCGTCTTGCAATAAATGATAAAGCGCCAGTGCAGAGTCCTTACCAGAGCTCCAATTAAAATAGGTTTTGGTTTTATTCAAATTATAATCCGGTTGGTAGTTTTTTGTTTGTGTACATACCTTTAGAAAAAGGAATTAAATCTTTACTATCCCCTATAAAATCTACAGATGTGGCCTTTTCATTAATAGATCGCCCAGTACCTGTAATTTTGGCAATTGCGGCGGCAAGAAGCGGTTCATTTATATCGCCCAAAACGCCTAAATTATTTATGCTTTCCGATAATACATTTCCGGTTTCGGGAGAAAGTCCATCAAAATAATCGGTTACACCATTAGCATTTAAAGATTTAAATATTAATGGTTGCATGGCATATGTATGGCCAGGGTTCGCTCCGCTACGTCTAAAATTAGGAGAATCATATAATGTTGTCGACGCTTGATATTTACCAGTTGTTGTTGTTCCAATTTGTACAACATCAATGTACGGTTTTAATGAATTAATAACCAATTCGCTGGCAGAAGCACTACTGCTAGTAGTTAACACGTAGACTCTACTTAGATTTAAACTATTTAAAGGTGTCCCCTCATTATTATTTACAAATCGATTGATCAGTAACTCGGGGTCCTCATTTTGAAAAGCCTGTTGTAATTCGCTATTCCATTGTTCTGTGCTAAAAACATCTCCATCAAACTGTCCAGTAACCAAACTAGATAACATGATAGCAGTATTGACAGATCCTCCAGGGTTGTAACGTAAATCAAGAACTAATTCTGTGGCATTAGCATTTTTAAATGTTCCAAAAGTATCATTTAATTCAGCATTAAATTGTTCAGTTCCTGTAAAACTATTGTACATTAAATAAGCAATTTTAGTTCCCGCCACATCTAATATAGAATTAATAAAAATAGGATTTTCTGTGTATTGGGATTTAGATAACGGAGTGCTCTGAGGGCTTTGAGTTATAAAATCATCGTTAGAATCGTTTGGGGTATTATTATCATTATAACTACCTAGATTAATGGTGTAGTTTTTTTGGCTTAAAAGAGATACATAGTTATTAATAGTAAGTTGTGTTTCATCAATCCCATAAAAGATATCTCCTCGTTTAACACCTTTTGAAGCCGCATCAGAATTAGGTAAAACATGCGTTACAAAACCATAAATATCAGTATCTGTTGAAGAAAACCGGAATATTTTAAACTCCATGCCGTTACTTGTCGTTATACCGCTAAAAAGTTGTTCTAGTGCAATATAGTCGTCAACGATCCAACTAAATCTATCCACGGTTTCCCTTTCATAAATTAAACTTTCAAATAAATCTTCAGGTTTGGAAAAACTATTTAAATAATCAGCATAATCTTGGTTGCTGGAAAACCTGTCATTAGCAAGATTAGGAATGTTCTCTTTATACAAGTAAAAGGCGTTCATGCCTTTCCAAACAAAATCATTTATTTCACTTGCGGTAACCACAATGTCATCACCATCTTCAAAACAACTAGTAGTTAAAAAGGTAAGCGTAAGCAATAGAATTAGGGATTTAAAATATTTCATAGCTATTTTTTTATAAACGAACTGGTTTAAACTTTTTTAAATTGGCGACAAAATGATATTTTTCACTTCAATCAAAAAAATGAAGCCAGTCCAACGTTTAGTCTTTAAAACCCTAAATTTACTTACATTATTATATAATTAAAAAAATAATAAGTACTTAAATTTTTAAATTTTAAGTTTCGATTGAATTTGTCAGGCTCTTAAAAGAGGTAACCTATTGAAAATAGAAGCCTTTTAAAAAGGTAACTTAACAAATTTTATTTTCGATGTAACAAAATACATTATAGGTCGTCGTAATATCAAATAGCAACAATAAAGCAATTTTCCCTAGGGAAATGTTTGGAAAAACAAAGGGGCTAACTAAACCGAACCACCAATGACTCAAGCAGAGTTTTTAAATATTGTCATGCCTTTTAAAGATAAAGTCTTTCGTTTGGCAAAACGATTACTTGTATCTACCGAGGAAGCCGAAGATGCAACGCAAGAGGTTTTGTTGAAATTGTGGAACAATAAAAAGAAGATCCAGGAATATAAAAATGTAGAAGCCTTTTCTATGACCATGACCAAGAATTTTTGTTTTGATAAATTGAAATCCAAACAAGCCCAAAATTTAAAAATTGTGCATAGCAATTATGAAGACGGAAATACACCATTACAAAAGCAAATTGAATTAAATGATAGTGTAGATTGGGTTTCAAAAATTATAGAAGGATTGCCCGAACAACAAAGAATGATCATTCAATTACGGGATATAGAAGAATACGATTTTGATGAGATTGCAAAAATGCTGGATATGAATAATACGGCAGTACGTGTAAATTTATCGAGAGCAAGAAAAACAATAAGGGAAAAATTAACTAATACACATAGCTATGGTATTAAATAATATAGAAAGATTACTGGAAAAGTATGAAAACGGTGAAACAACACTAAAGGAAGAGCAGCAGTTAAAACACTATTTTTCGCAAGAGACTGTAGCGCCACATTTAGAAATGTACAAACCCATGTTTGCGTATTTTTTGGTAAACCAACAAGAACAATTTACTAAAGACATACCATTAAAAAGGAAGCGTACTAATTACAAATGGATTTATGTTGCTGCAGTTGCCGTTCTTATGTTAGGATTTTATTTTGAAGCCCCAATAGTTAATTCTTATGAAGAATATGCATATGGGACTTATAGTAACCCTGAAAAAGCTCTTGACGAAGTAACCAAGTCGTTGGCCATGATTTCAGACCATTTTAATAAAGGAACCTCTACTGTTAATTATCTAAACGAAGTAAATAAAGGAACGGCTACATTGGGTTACCTTAATGAGATTGAAAATACAACAAGTATAATTTTTAAAAATTAAAAAAGGAAAAAATGAAGACAATAATAAATAAAGAAAAGATGAGTAAGAAAGTATTTACATTTATATTGGCAATGGTACTATTACCATTAACAGGAATGGCCCAGAGCATTTTTGATAAGTATAGTGATAACTCGGATGTTACATATGTATCCATAAAGCCTAAAATGTTTCAAATGATAGCTAAAATGGGGATCAATGTAGAAGATCCAGAGGCTAAAGCTTATATGGACATGGTAAAAAGTATTACTAGTTTTAAAACCATTGTAACAGATAATAAGGTTATTTCTGGAGACATCAAAAAATGGGTGAAATCCCATTCAAGTTCTTTAGAGGAATTAATGGAAGTTAAAGATGATGGTACCGAAGTAAAGTTTTATGTAAAAGAAGGTAAAGATGCAGACCATGTAAAAGAACTTTTAATTTTTGTAAATGGTATCGATAAGGCTATGAAGGGGCAGGGTGTTGAAATTAATGGTGAAAACAGAAAAATTGAAACAGTCATAGTAGCACTTACGGGAGATATAGATCTAAATGAAATCTCTAAGCTTACTGATAAAATGAACATTCCAGGTGGTAAACATTTGGAAAAAAAGAATTAAAAACAATTCATCAATCATGATAATAGTCTTTCTAAAAACCTCGATAAATATTGAGGTTTTTAGATAGGCAAATTGCATCTGTCGGGATGAGTCCGACCTCAAACAACAAACTAAATAGAAACTAGATGAAACGAACAGTCAAACATATTTTATATACTTTATTTGTAACAGTTATTTTAGTAAGCTGTGCTACTAATACCAGTTTACAAACCTATTTTGTAGATAACCAAGAAGCGTCAAATTTTATTTCGCAAGATCTGCCTTTATCCATGGTCAAATTAGATCAAACGGCTTTTTCTAAAGAACAAAAAGAGGCTTATAATTCAGTAAATAAATTGAATTTCTTAGGATATAAAGCTAATGAAAATAACGCCGAAGCGTTAAAGGAAGAGTTAAAAATAGTAAAAGCTATTTTAAAGGACTCTAAGTATAAGGATTTAGTGGAATTTAACGATAAAGGAAGAAAAATTATTGTAAAGTATGTTGGTACTGATGATAATGCGGATGAAGTGGTTGTTTTTGGACATGCTAAAGAACTCGGTTTTGCAATTATTCGCGTATTGGGAGATGATATGAGTCCAGATAAAATGGTAACTCTAATGACTGCTTTACAAAAGGCTAACGTTGATGAAAATCAACTACAAGATATTGTGAATTTCTTTAAATAATTTATAGTAATGTTATTTAAATCAGAACCGGTATCTTAAAGATTTTTACTCTTGCTAAGCGAGGAACAAAAAAGGCCTGTCAATATTTTGACAGGCCTTTTTATTTTGGATCATCATTTTTATTTTCTGCATCCTCGTTCGGATTCAGCTTTGAATACACCAGATTAGCAATAATTGTTAAAAATATAATGGTAAGGAACGTTAAAACAATAAAGTTATTCAAGATATCCAAAATTCCGGTAACAAAAATACCACAGACCATAAGGCCGCAAAGTAATAAAGATTGTTTGTCATTTAACATCTGCCTAATTCTTAGATTCCTGTATAGTTACTAGGTGTAATACGTTTTAATTCTTCTTTTATTGTGTCTGAGACCTCTAATGTATCAATAAAATTAGAAATAGAATCTTGGTTAATTTTAGCATTGGTTCTTGTTAAGCCTTTTAAAGCTTCGTAAGGATTTGGATATGCTTCACGACGTAGAATGGTTTGAATGGCTTCGGCAACTACAGCCCAATTATTATCTAAGTCTTCAGCAAATTTAGATTCATTTAAAAGCAACTTATCAAGCCCCTTTAAAGTGGATTTAAATCCAATAAGTGTATGTCCAAAAGGAACCCCTATATTACGTAAAACAGTACTGTCTGTTAAATCTCGCTGTAATCTGGAAATAGGAAGTTTTGCCGATAAATGTTCGAAAAGGGCATTGGCAATACCTAAATTCCCTTCGCTGTTTTCAAAATCAATCGGATTTACTTTATGGGGCATAGCAGAACTTCCAACTTCTCCTGCTTTAATTTTTTGCTTGAAATAATCCATGGAAACATAGGTCCAAATATCTCGATCTAAATCAATTAAAATTGTGTTTATACGTTTTAAGGTATCAAACAATGCAGCCATGTGGTCGTAATGTTCAATTTGAGTAGTTGGAAATGAATGTTGTAAGCCTAGTTTCTCTTGTACAAATTTGGAACCAAATGCTTTCCAATCGATATTTGGATATGCTACATGATGCGCATTAAAATTACCAGTGGCACCTCCAAATTTAGCGGCGCCTGGGATGTCATTTAATAAATTAAATTGTTCTTCTAAACGATTTACAAAAACTTCAATTTCTTTTCCTAAACGCGTAGGGGAAGCAGGTTGCCCATGTGTTCTTGCAAGCATGGGAACTGAGGCCCAATCGTTGGTTAGTTCTTTTAATCTATTTAAAACATGATAGTACTCAGGAACATATACATCGTTCATTGCTTCCTTAATGCTTAAAGGAATAGCTGTATTATTAATGTCTTGCGAAGTTAATCCGAAGTGAATAAATTCTTTATACTGTGATAGATTTAAAGCATCAAATTTTTCTTTTATAAAATATTCAACAGCTTTAACATCATGGTTTGTAACACTTTCAATTTTCTTGATAGCTAAAGCATCATCTGTAGAGAAACCCTTATAAATTTTTCTTAGATCATCAAAAATGGCAATATCAATATTTTTAAGCTGTGGTAATGGAATTTCACAAAGCGCAATGAAATATTCGATTTCTACTAAAACCCGATATTTTATAAGTGCTTCTTCAGAAAAATAAGGTCCTAGTTCGTTAACTTTACTCCTATATCTCCCATCAATAGGAGAGATGGCATTTAATGATGATAATGACATTCGTATGTGTTTTTTGAAGATGCAAAGATACGTTTTTGATTTGCGTTTTCAGGTATCTGATTTACGATTTTTTAGGAAGCCTTGCTTTTCTTTATTTTAAGCAACGTGCGTTTGGCCCGTGCTTTAAAAGCAGCACTTTGTTTTTGGAAATCTTGCTCTAAAATCTGTGTTAATTCGGAATAAATCCAATCATTATCAGTTCCATAAAGAAATAAAGACTCCATAGCATATACTTTTGGTGCTACTTTTTGGTCACTGATCATCCAATCAAAGCAGGCTTCAATAATACGCTCTTTATGTACTGGATTTAATGTGTTTTTTATCGTATTGGGATTTTTAGAATAGTATGCCTTGGTAATATATTCACAAACTTTAGACACGGGGCGTACAGACGAGTCTAAATGAATTTTATGAATGTTTTTGGTAAATGTATCTAAATATGGTACAACAGCATAAATATACTTTTCGCAAACAAACTCAAAAACCCAAGCTGCACGGGACGATACTTTGTCATCGACCATAAATAAAATGTCCATGAGTTTAGGGAATAAGCTCATATCGTTTAAAACCATATGGGCATATTTCAATCGATTTTCGCGAGAAGCATTTATGTAGCTTAATTCTTTATAGAATTCTTCAAAAGACATAAGATAATTTTATCTATTTTAGATACCTAAAATACCCATAATGAAATAAGCATTGCATAGGACTCCATATTAATAAAAATTTTAATAAGAGCGCGAAGCGGTTGCATACGTTCTCAACTTTTTAATTAATGTATTATCAAAAAATGAAGTGATTTAAACTTTTTTCAATTGGCTGCAACCTGCCTGCCGGCAGGCAGGAATGTTCCTTTTCATCCTTTTTTTCGTCTTTTTATTACTTCGTAACGCTGCTATGAAGTGCAAAAAAGGCTTCAAAACAAATAAAAATTAACTATTTTTCGCTTCAATCAAAAAAGTTTAATCACTTCAATTACAAAAATTTAAACGCATGAAAATAATAAAAAAAATATTCTTACTGTTATTGATTGTATTTATTATCGCTCAATTTTTCAATCCAGAAAAGAATGAGGGTGATATAGCATCTATAGAAGCTTTTTTTAATGAAACAAATCCGCCGGAAAAGGTTAAGATTATTTTAAAGGAGAGTTGTTTTGATTGTCATAGTGATGTTACAAGGTATCCTTGGTACAATCATATCACACCTGTGAATTATTGGCTGGCAGATCATATAAAACATGGAAAAAAACATTTTAATGTATCCGATTGGGAGGGGAATTCCGTAAAGCGAAAAGATCATAAATTTGAAGAACTTATAGAAATGGTTGAGGATAAAAGCATGCCTCTTAACTCATATACCTGGACGCATACAGAAGCTAAGCTTACGGACGAACAAATAACCGCTGTTATTGATTGGGCAAAACAAGTACGTTTTAAGTATAGCTTGGTGCCTAAGCCAGAGTAAAATAGGTATTAGGCAATAGGTATGAGGTGTTAGGTGTGGGTGGTTTAATTAAAACATGTTTGAATTTGTGGTAAAAAAGCTTTTAATTATTGGTTTTGTTTGGCCAGAGCCCAAAAGTTCTGCAGCGGGCAGTAGAATGATGCAGCTTATTCGGTTTTTTCAGGCTCAGAATTATAAAATAATATTTTCCAGTCCCTGTGCTAAAAGTGATCGTGCTTTTGATTTAACCAGTATAGGAATTGATCAAATTGCCATTGAATTAAACAATCCCAGTTTTAATGTTTTTATCAAAGAACTCAGTCCTGATATCGTTTTATTCGATCGTTTTATGATGGAGGAGCAGTTTGGTTGGCGTGTAGCAGAACAATGTCCTAATACATTGAGAATTTTAGATACCGAAGACTTGCATTGCTTACGAAGAGGAAGGCAGCAGGCTTTTAAAGAAGGTAAAGGTTTTAATAAAACTTATTTATTCAACGATATAGCAAAACGGGAAATAGCGAGTATTTACAGAAGTGATTTAAGTTTGATTATTTCAGAGGTTGAAATGAAAATTCTTAAAAATGAATTTAAGGTGGATGTTGCTTTATTGCATTATTTGCCTTTTATGTTAGACGAAGTGTTGGAGGCAACTATTGAAAAACTTCCAAATTTTCAAGCACGTCAACATTTTATAACCATTGGTAATTTTTTGCACGAACCTAACTACAATGCGGTATTGTATCTAAAAGAAACTATTTGGCCGTTCATTAAAAATCAATTACCAAGGGCAGAATTACATATCTATGGCGCCTATGCATCTCAAAAAGTAAATCAACTTCATAATGATAAAGAACGGTTTTTAATTAAAGGCTTTGCCCATGATGTTAATGAAGTTATGCAGCAAGCCCGGGTCTCTTTAGCGCCTATAAGGTTTGGGGCAGGTTTAAAAGGAAAATTGATAGATGCCATGCAAAATGGAACGCCTTGTGTTACCACGGCCGTTGGGGCAGAAGGGATGTATGGAGATTTAAAGCCTAATGGGTTTATAGAGGATGCCCCGGAAATATTTGCGAAGAAAGCTGTTGAATTATATACCAATGAAAACCTTTGGAAAGAGAAACAGCAAAAGGGGGTTCAAATTGTAAACGGACGCTTTAATAAAGAAGCTTTTCAGGAAGAACTATCTGATAAAATAGAACAAATGGCAGAAGAGCTCAGTAAAAACCGATTTAACAACTTCACAGGTCAAATGTTACAACATCATAACATGCAAAGTACTAAGTTTATGAGCAAGTGGATAGAAGAGAAGAACAAATAAAATAATTAATTGAAAATGAATAGAATACTTTTTATTTTAAGCTTAGTACTAGTATTATCATCTTGTAAAGCCAGTAAAATAAAAAAAATTGAAGTTGTCAAGTTAATCGAAACTACTAAAAGTTGGAATGGAGACAAACTTCCAAATTACCCAGAAGGAAACCCCAAAATTACGGTTTTAAGAATAACCATTCCGCCCAAAATGACATTACATAAACATTACCACCCGGTTATTAATTCGGGTATTCTGCTAAAAGGTGAGTTGACCGTTGTGGATAAGGATAAAAAGGTTTTAGAACTTAAAGCGGGAGATGTTATTGTGGAACTTGTAAACAAAATACATTACGGTATCAATAAAGGCAATAAGCCAGCCGAAATTGTGGTATTCTATGCAGGAACAGAAGATTTGCCCATTACTGTTGTTGAAAAGGATTAGTTTATTGTTTAATTCTAAATGATTCCCCGAAGGCTCTGCCTCGGGCCTGCCGGCGAGCTACGGTGTACCCACAAATATTAATGAATAGACAAACTTAAAAAATAATGAGATATAAAAAGGCACATATTAATTTCAAGAACTTTCCTTATCGACGAGTCTACCAAGCCAAAGGTTTGACAGGTTTCAAGCCTGTATAGGCTTAATACAGACTGAAAGTCTGATTCGTGTTTTGTTGGGCAGACCTCAACCCAAGAGGCTCTATTCGTGTAAATTTGTGCCATTCGTGTCTTAACTATTGTTTGATGCTCAGGGTTTAGTTTGCAGTCGTTGTTTATATAGATTAAATTCCATAAAGCCGATAAGAAAAAATAACTTAAAAAAGATGCGGGTACACCGTAGCTGCCGGCGAGGCAGGGATTGGGTATGAAACAGCCGAAATACCTCTATGACTCTGCCTCGAGCCTGTCTGCCGACTAGGTAGGGATAGTCTGTTTCAAGAATTTTTTTATTTACCATCAAAGTGATTCCCTAAAATTAATCTTGACTATTTGTAAAAGACCATAAATGAATCTCTTATCAATTATTGTTATTCAGTGTATTCAAGATTTTTGAGACTCCAATCGTAGCCCGTTCTGCAATAACAGTTAGATTTTCCTTACTGCTAATATTTGGCTTAGGATCTATAAAATAAGTGGGTGTGTTATGGGGAACATAGTGTATCAAGCCCGCAGCAGGGTATACTTGCATAGATGTGCCGATAACGAGTAGGATATCGGCAGTTTCACAAATAGAAACCGCTTTTTCGATCATAGGCACATCTTCACCAAACCAAACAATATGTGGTCGTAGTTGGTAGCCTTTTTGACAGGTGTCTCCTAAAACCAAATCGGTTTGCCAGGCTTGTACATCGCTTTCATTACCGGTGCTTCTTACTTTTAAAAGTTCACCGTGTAGATGAATCACGTTGTTACTTCCGGCTCGTTCATGTAGATCATCCACATTTTGTGTTATAATAGTAACATTAAAGTTGTTTTCAAGTTTAGCTAAATCATAATGAGCTGCATTAGGTGCCACTTCGAAAAGTTGTTTACGACGTTGATTATAAAAGTCTAAAACCAATTCAGGGTTCGCCTCAAAGCCTTCAGGTGTCGCCACTTCCATAACATCATGACCTTCCCATAAGCCATCAGCATCCCTAAAGGTTTTAATGCCGCTTTCGGCACTCATTCCAGCTCCTGTAAGTACCACTAAATGTTTTTTCATATCGTAAAAATAGCTATTATTTGTTATTCTTGCCCTTCGTTTTGTGTCAAGATAAACTATAGCTGAAATCCATACTTTTTTATTAAATTCGGGAATTATACCAAATGAATTTTAAAATGATTGGTAATAAATTTGAATTATATTTTTTTTAGATGAGATAAAAAACATAAGCATAGTCTAGTTATGGTTATGTTTTTTATTGAAATATAAAGGAAATAGTAATCGAAGATTCATGAACTCCTTATTATAAAAATAAATGATAGTGAGCTAAACGGATTTAACCAGTTGTTTTGAAGTTTATTTGGTATTAGCAAAAAGACATGATTGATTTAAAACTTTTAGAACATTTAGAAACCTACCTTACAGAAAACCGCAAAGTACGTTTTGATCGTGTTTTATCGCAACGTACCAAACACTTTACTGTGGCAACCGAAGATGTTTATCAATTGCACAATACAAGTGCGGTAATACGTAGTTGTGATGTGTTTGGCATACAGGAAGTACACATTGTTGAAGAACGAAATTCAAAACGCATTGATAGGGAGATAGCAATGGGTGCTCAAAAATGGGTGGATTTAAATAGGTACAGCACAGTAAGCGATTGTATTTTAGATTTAAAAGAAAAAAAATATCAAATAGTGGCTACTACGCCTCATACAAATGATTGTGAGTTGCATGAGTTCGATATCACTAAGAAATCATGCTTTTTCTTTGGAAGAGAAACGGAAGGGTTATCTCAAGAGGTGATGGATGCCGCCGATTGTTATTTAAAAATACCCATGGTTGGTTTTACGGAAAGTTTAAATATTTCGGTATCTGCAGCAATCATTTTACAACATGTTACCACCAAATTAAGACAAACGACTATTAACTGGCAATTAACTGAAGAAGAGTTGTTGGAAAAACGTTTAGATTGGATTACAAAAACCATTAAAAGTTATGATGAGATCGTAGAACGTTTTTATAATCAACAATAATTTTTGTAATTTTAAATCACTAATTACACTAACCTGTCATCATGTATATTGTTCTTTATCTTCTCCTTGCATTTATTGGTCTGTTCTTTCTTTTGGTGCTTATAGCTCCTAAAAAGTATCAGGTGAATCGAAGTATTATTATTAATAAACCGCTTCCAGAAGTATTTCAATATTTAAAGCATATAAAAAATCAAGATGATTGGTCGCCCTGGAAAAAGAAAGATCCAAATATGAAACAAGAATTTGTTGGTAATGATGGTGAAATTGGGTTTGTAGCCAAATGGGACGGCAATAAGGATGTTGGTCTGGGAGAACAGGAAATTACGAATATTGTTGAGAATGACCGTGTGGAGACTAGATTACGATTTTTTAGACCATGGAAATCTGAGTCGGATGCTATTATTAGCGTTGAAGATGTTGGTAGAGCAAAAACGAAAGTAACTTGGGGGTTTTCAGGGAAAAATAAAGTGCCTACAAATATTTTTATGCTACTTTACAATGTTGATAAGCATGTGGGGAAAGATTTTGAAGAAGGCTTAACAAGTTTAAAAACGATTTTAGAAAAATAGAAATCATGGAAAATAATGTGGTAGGTTGGTTTGAGATTCCTGTCATTGATATGGATCGTGCCATCGTTTTTTATAATATAGCTAAGTCGCTATAAAATGGCATAGAATATTTAGAAATAAAAAATTGAAGTTCAAGGCAAAAAGCGTAGGCATAGCCTAGTTACGGCGAGTATTTTTAACGAAGAAATTCGGTTTTTTACTCTGAAGGTTCATGTTATTTTATATTGATTTAGCTATACAATATTCAGAATAAAAATACAAGTACAGGATTTATATCCTTTTGCTTCTGCCTCGACTTAGTAATTTGTATTCTTCATAACACTCACTAATAGCATCCAGTATTTGTAAGTCGTTGGCGGTTTGTATAAAACCTTTTGAGTAGTCACATTGACTTACGATCTCATCCAGATCAACACGGTCTACCTGTAATAAAACGGTAAGCATTTCCCTGTCAAACCGTGATGCCAATAAGTTCCTGATTTCATCATCTTCCTTCATCTTTTTCAGCTTCCGTAATTCGTTTGGTTTCTTGCCAAACATACGATGTAAAAAATCGGCAGGATTAAAAATGGATCCAATAATTTTGGTTATAGCTCCTTTAGAGCCAGCTTCGTAACCTGTACTTGGTAATCCGGAAATGCTGTAACGATAATTATTATTGATTGCGGGCAGTTGTTTTATATCAACTTCTAAATACCCCGTAAGCTTTAGTTGGTTAACGACCACCTCCTCAAGAGCTAAAGCTAATTCTGTTAATTCGATTTTAGAGCTTCCAAACTTTAGCCAGTCATTGGTAACTCTAACTTTTATAGATTTAAAACCTAAATATGAAAAATGTAGTGTATCGTTTGCTTTGGCAGAAATTTCAAATGCCCCTTTTTTATTAGTTGTTGTACCAACTACTTGATTAAGATTAACTATGTTAACGTTTTCGAGGGGAGAATCATTTGATGAATTAATAACAACACCCATAACCTTATCAGCTTCTTGTCCCATGCAAATAGCAGAAGTAAATATAAAAGCAAAAAGAAGCAGGTAGTTTTTCATTGGTAACGATTCATTTCATTTGTTAAAATCCAATAGCTAAAATACTAAACAAATTGGCAAAAAGAGCGAGTTAACTTGTAATTTGACTAAAAATTAACAAAAAAGTTTAATCTTAAACATGAATTTAAACTTTTTACGAAGATTGGTCATGTATTCTTTTTTTCTTAAAATGTTTCATGGACACATGACATTAAGTCATTAAAATATTTTAAAAAAATGACTTAATGTCATGAATTTAACCTTGGTATTTATTTTGTTTATAAGTTAATGAAAATTAAATGTTTAACTTAAAAAAATAATTATTATGACACTTGTAAGATATCAAAACCAATTACCAAGTTTATTTGATAGATTGTTTAGTAATGATTTTGAAGGCTGGAATAGAAATAATTTTTCGGATACAAATACAACACTTCCCTCTGTAAATATAAAGGAAGATGCAGATGCTTATTTTGTTGAAATGGCTGCGCCTGGATTTGAGAAGTCAGATTTTAATATTGAGCTCAATAATGATTTATTAACAATATCTTCAGAAAAAAAGATAACTAATGAGGTTAAAGATGATGAACGTATTTCTAAACAAGAGTTTAGTTACCAATCATTTAAACGCTCATTTACACTTCCTGAGTTGGTTGAGGACGAAAAAATTTCGGCTAAATATGAAAACGGAATCTTGTCTATAGCTATCCCTAAAAAGGAAGAGGCTAAACCTAAGCCAGTAAAACAAATTAAGATTAAATAAGAGGTTAAAAAGAGTTAGTTGGTGCGTATTGCACCAACTAACTTTAATCGTATGCTTTATAACTAGTAAATTTTAATAATATGAAAAATTTAATAATAACCTTCATATCTTTATTAATGTTGAGCAGTTGTAATGCTCAAACGGATAAAAAAACAAATAAAGAAATAGAAACAAAACAGGATACCATTAAGCCTAAAGTAGATTATAAGGTAGATAAGGAATATGACGAAGATGGAAATTTGATTAAATATGATTCTACTTACACCTACTATTATTCAAATATAGATAAGAACATGATGAGGAATGATAGTGTTTTTAAAAGGCTTAATGAGCATCTTCACATGAAAAGTCTTTTGGGTAATGACATTTTTTTTGATGACTTTTTTACTAAGGAAAGTTTCTCGGAAGATCATTTTTTTAGTGAAGATTTTTTTAGAAGTCATTTAGAAAGAAACCAAGACATAATGAATAAAATGTTTTCGAGAATGGATTCTATTAAAAACGAGTTTTTCTTAAAAGAGTACCCGATAAAAGAAAGCGAAAAAGAAAAGACAGATTGATTAAGTGGTTTTTCAACCATTCTGAAAATGAGGGTGTCTAAAAAGTCTTTATAATTTGATCTGTCACATTGAGTACTTCGATAAACTCAGCACAGGTTCTGTCGAAACCTATTGTTGATTATCAGTGATTTAAAACATTTCGACTTTAGTTTATGCTGAGCGCCCGCCTGCCGGACAGGCAGGGAGCCGAAGTACTCAATGTGACATAGCCTTTACTTTTTAGACATCCTCATTTTTTTTGAATTTCAATGACCCATTTTTTAAATAGTATACATTTTATGGAATACATAGATTATTATAAAATATTAGGGGTTAATAAAAACGCTACCGAAGACGATATAAAAAAAGCTTATAGAAAGTTAGCCCGTAAATACCACCCAGATGTTAACCCGAGCAATAAGGAAGCCGAAAAAAAATTTAAAGAAATTAATGAGGCCAATGAAGTGTTGGGGCATCCCGAAAACAGAAAGAAATATGATCAATATGGTAAAGACTGGCAACATGCAGAAGCGTTTGAAAGAGCAAAAGAACAACAGTATTACCAAAAGCCCAACAATAACAGGGATCATGCTTACGCTCATTTTAATGAAGATGATTTTTCTGATTTTTTTAATGCTATGTTTGGTGGTGCTTTTCAAGGTCAGGGCAGAAAAAGCCCCCAGTTTAAAGGAAGGGATTACCATGCCGAATTACAGCTTAACCTAACAGATATTTTAACAAGCAAGAAGCATACACTTACGGTAAACAATAAAAATATTCGTTTAAGTATTCCTGCAGGCGTAAAGAATGGTCAGGTTATAAAAATTAAAAACCATGGAGAAAAAGTTGGCAAAGAAGCTATAAATGGGGATTTGTATATAAAATTTAACATTATAAATAATACAGCTTTTAAGAGAGATGGAAATGATCTGTACATCACACAGGATTTAGATTTGTACCATGCTGTATTAGGCGGAGATTTAATTATAGATACCATTGATAGAAAAAAGGTAAAGCTAAAGGTGAAACCGGGCACCCAGAATGAAACCAAAATAAAGTTAAAAGGAAAAGGAATGCCTATTTATAAAAAAGTAGGGTATTATGGGGATTTATACGTTACCTATAAAATTAAAATTCCAACAAACTTAAATGCAAAAGAAATAGCATTATTTAAAGAATTATCAAAAATTAAATAGGTTATGAAAATAATTTCAATAGAACAGTTATGTGGTTATTATACCAATTATTATTTGAAATGAGCTATAAATAATTTGAATTATATTTTGATCAGATAAGATAGAAAATTCAATCATAGCCTTAGTTATGGTTTTATACCCAGTCGAGCTGAGCACATGTTTTATATTGAAATATGAGCGAAATTGAAATCGAAGATTCATGAACTCCTATTTTTAAAATGAAAGATAGTGAACTAAACAAATTATATGGGTTGTTTTGAGTAATAATTGGTATTATAATATCCCTCAGTCATTTGTAAATTCATTGTCCCACTTTGATTTGATAGATTTAATTGAACTTGAAAGGGTAAAGTACGTAGAGGTTAAAGAAATTGATAGAATAGAAAAACTTATGAGAATTCATTACGATTTAAATGTCAATTTTGAAGGCATAGACATTATTGATAACCTGTTAAACCAAATTAATACTTTACGGGACGATATCATTAACTTAAAAAATGAAATTGATTTTTATAAATAAATTTACGCCATACGCCTCTACTAGCAACGACTGTGAGTACACAAATAATGCACAAAAAAAAGATTGGACACGAATGGCACAAATTTTCACAAATTATTCAGACTATTGACAGGATATCAAGCCTATATAGTCTAGGGATTCATATTCATACTGAGTCCAATCTATACCATAAAGTATTGGATTCGTGTGAATTTGTGCCATTCGTGTCTTTTTTAAAGATGTGTACACACGGTAGTACTAGCAAGGAATGGCCAAACTAGTTTAGGAGTATAGAGTAGAAATATCAATACGAGCTATCGTCTTGAGCGTCTAGGTTTAAAAGCATTGGAATTACCAGAATCAGAACGTCTTGGTTTGGATGCCCCTTCAGAATGTCGTCTTTCGCTTCTATTGCCAGAGCTGGATTTTCTGCCATCGCGTCTGCCGCCTCCTTTTCTATCGTCGCGTCTTCTGCCTCGATTTCTGTCGTTACGTCTTCCTCCACCACGGTTTTCAGATACTTCAACATTTACAAAACGGCCTTCGTGTTTAAAGTCCGTGAAAAATGCTAATACTTTTTCTTTTAACTCATTTTCAGTATTAAAAAATGAAAAGCTATCTTTTACTTCAACTTTAAAGACGTCGTCTCTTCCAAGCTGTAGCTGTTCTTTTAAGAAGTCCTTAAGCTTCATCCAATCGAAACCATCCTTGCTGCCAACATTAATAAAGTAGCGTGTAGAATCGGAATTGCCTCCAAAATCACGACCACTATCACGATCACGACTGCCATCATAAGAAACATTTAGATTTTTAGCTTTTTGATAATAGTTATAGAAGCGTGTAAACTCTACAGAGAAGAACTTTTTGATCAGTTCATCTTTATCTGTATCTTCAAACAATTCGTTAATATTTGATAAATGTTTATCAATTTCGTGATTAACTTCGGTGTTATGTATTTTATTAGCAAGAGACATTAACTGTACTTCGCAAATCTCTGCTCCATCAGGAATATCCTTTTTCTCAAACTGACGTTTAATAATGCGCTCAATACTTTTTATTTTACGTACTTCACTTTTCGAAACGATCACCATAGAAACTCCTGTTTTCCCGGCACGTCCAGTTCTACCAGAACGGTGGGTATATGTTTCAATTTCATCTGGTAATTGGTAGTTTATTACATGGGTAATATCGTCTACATCAATACCACGAGCAGCAACATCTGTAGCTACCAGTGTTTGTATCTGTTTATTTCGAAACGATTTCATCACTAGATCACGTTGGTTCTGACTTAAATCACCGTGCAATGCACCGGCACTATACCCATCTTCAATAAGTTGTTCGGCTACTTTCTGTGTATCTCGTTTGGTTCTACAGAATACTACCGAGAAAATATCAGGATTTGCATCCGATAGGCGTTTTAAAGCCTGGTAACGATCTCTGGCATTTACTAAATAGTATTCGTGTGATACATTACTTGTACTTTCATTTTTATTTCCTACAGTAATTTCCTGGGGATTGTTCATAAAGTTTTTAGCAATGGATGCCACTTCTCTTGGCATTGTTGCAGAAAACAACCAAGTATTTTTATCTTCGGGCGTATGCGAAAGTATATCGGTAATATCCTCTTTAAAGCCCATATTCAACATCTCATCGGCTTCATCTAAGACAGAATATTGAATTTTAGAAATGTCGACCATGCGTCTGCTAATCATATCCTTCATACGACCTGGAGTGGCCACAATAATTTGTGCGCCTCTTTTCACCTCTCTGGCTTGATCTGTAATACTGGATCCACCATAAATAGCAACGACGTTAAGGCCTTTACAGTACTTGCCGTACTGTTTCATTTCATTGGTAATCTGTAAACAAAGTTCTCTTGTAGGCGATAAAATTAAGCCTTGTGTTGTTCTACTGCCAACATCAATTTTTTCAAGCATTGGAAAACCGAAAGCTGCTGTTTTACCAGTTCCCGTTTGGGCCAATGCAACCAAATCTGTTTCAGACTCTAATAAAATAGGGATGGCTTTTTCTTGTACTTCACTTGGTTTAATAAAACCTAAATCTGTAATAGCGTGTAATAGGTCATCATTAAGACCCAATTCTTGGAATGTGCTCATTCTTGTATTATGTATGCGATTATGTTATGTAGTGTTACATAAAGAAGCGAATCGACATACTTAACCTTAAACTTCTAGTAACACATCCTCTCTCTGAGGAATTTAACTCATTTTCTGAGTTTCAAGCGGCAAAGATACACTAATATTTGTTATTCCCTCAAAAGAGAGCATCTTTTTAAATTTTGACTTGTCATTCCTGCGAAGGCAGGAATCTCGTAAATGGAAGTTCTAATGATGATTTTATGTACTTGAATAATACTCTTGTGCTATTGTGTTTATCGCATGGGTGAGCCGCAATATAGAGATAAATAAAATCAGATTTTAAAGCAAGGGTTCTTTAGGCAAACCGATAGCACATTACTAAGTTTACTTCCTTAAATTCCTAATCCGTTCCAATAAAGTAGGATGCGAATAATGCATAAATACATAAGCGGGATGCGGTGTTAAATTGCTCAAACTATTTTTGGAAAGTTTCTTAAGCGATGTAATTAAAGGTTCGCCTTTGTATGTGCTTTTGGCATAGTCATCTGCTTGGTATTCAAATTTTCTGGAAAATACATTCATGATTAAACCAGTAATTTCAGAAATAGGTGAGTATAATAATCCAAAAGCAATGAGCCCGATGTGGAAACTAGGTATTTCTACGCCTAAAGCATTTGATAATAAAGGATTTGAAATGAAAAGGGACAGAATAAAAAGTGTTAATCCTGTTAATAAAATGGAAGCAAACAAATTAAAAATAATATGTTTCTTTTTATAATGGCCAACTTCGTGTGCCAGTACAGCTACTATTTCTTCCTCGTCTAGATCATTAATTAAAGTGTCGTAGAGTGTCACACGTTTTTCATTACCAAACCCAGAAAAATAAGCATTGGCTTTGGTGCTACGTTTAGAGCCATCTATCACGAATATTTTATCAAGCTTAAAACCAACGGTTTGTGCGTATTCAGAAATTTTATCCCGTAAGCTTCCACCTTCCAAGGGCGTTTGTTTATTAAACAAAGGCACGATAAGTTTTGAGTAAAACATATTCATAAACAAAGTAAACACTGCAACCAAACCCCAGGCATACAGCCAAAAATGACTTCCGGTAACTTGATAGAACCAAATAATAAGCGCCAAAATACCGCCACCAACAATGATCATCATTAACCAACCTTTAATTTTATCCAGAATGAATGTTTTGATGGTTGTTTTGTTAAACCCGAATTTTTCTTCAATGACAAAGGTGCTGTAATAAGAGAATGGCGTAGAGACAAGATCGCTACCAACCATAATAATACCAAAGAAAATAAGTGCAATAATAATGGGATGGTCGCTGTAGCTCCTTGCTATATTGTCTACAAACTCAAAACCATCCAAAAGTAAAAAAACTAATGTTAAAAGAAGGGAGAATGTTGAAGTCAAAACCCCAAATTTATAATTAGTTGCTTTGTAGTTTTGTGATTTTTTATATTCGGTATCATCATAAACATCCTGTAAATCTTCGGGAAGCGCATCGTTATAATGCTTTGCGTTTAAAGCATCTAGGATTTTATCGACTAAGAAGTTGATAATCAATATAGCGATGATGATGTAAAATAAAGTTGTTGATGTCATATAATTATATTATTGTCATTGCGAGGCGCTTATTTGAGCAACGTGGCAACCTGTTTATTGATAACTTTTTTTAAAGATTGCCGAACGCCATGCATTACGTTCGCAAATAGCGTTTTATAAAAAACCTCGTTGTCTTTTGGCCTCAAAAATAAGAATTCCAGCGGCAACGGACACATTCATAGAGTCTATTTCACCTTGCATGGGGATAATAATGTTTTGAGTCGAACTTTTAAGCCATTCATTACTCAGTCCAGTTGCTTCGGTACCGACAATAATAGCTGTAGATTTGTTAAAATCTTGTGTGTCGTAATTTACAGATGCTTGCAAGGCGGCACAGTAGATATTGATGTTCTTTTCTTTTAAAAAATCAATAATTTCGGACGTGCTACCCGTAGCCATTTGATTAGTAAACACACAACCCACACTAGAACGAATAATATTGGGGTTGTAAAAATCTGTTTTTGGGTTTGCAATAATAACGGCATCTACATGAGCAGCATCGGCAGTTCTTAAAATAGCACCAATATTACCGGGCTTTTCTGGAGCCTCCGCAACTAAAACCAGAGGGTGTTTTGTTTTGAATTTTAAATTAGTTATGTCGTGATTTTTGCTTTTTGCAACGGCTAAAATACCTTCGGTTGTCTCACGATAGGCCAGTTTTTGGTATACCTCTTTTGATACTTCAATTCGGTTTATTTGTTGATTTGTTAATTCGTTTAGCTGTTCTACAGAAAATAAATCCGGATAAAATATAATGGTTTCTACTTCATAATCGCCTTTTAGGGCTAATGAGATTTCCCGGACGCCTTCAATTAAAAACAAGCCTGTTTTTCTACGTTCACGTGACTTATCCTTTAAATGGGTAAGTTGTTTTATGTATGAGTTTTGAATACTTGTTATTTCCTTCATAAAAATAAAAACAAAAGTAATTGTTTTTGTGTAATTTATATTGAATAACTTCGTCAAAGCAATAAAATCAGAAAAACTTAAATGAAAAATATACTTTTTTTAGCAACTATCATTTTACTTGTTTCCTGTAAGAACAAAGCAAAAGAAGCTGTAAGCTATTCCAAAGAAAACATAAATGTTACTACAAGTGCCTACCCAGAAAAAATATCAAGAGTATTTAAAGCGCATGGCGGTATAGATGCGTGGAACACTATGCAATCTTTAACGTTTACGATGGTAAAGCCAAACGGAGAGGAAGTGACAACAACCGATTTAAAAAGTAGAAAGTCACTTATTGAAATGCCAAAGCATACTATAGGTTTTAATGGTAAGGATATTTGGTTACATGCTAAGGATACAACGGCCTATAAAGGCAATGCCAAGTTTTACTATAATTTAATGTTCTACTTTTACGCGATGCCTTTTGTATTGGCAGATGATGGTATTATTTATAAAGAAGCAGAACCTTTGGAATTTGAAGGCAAATCATATCCCGGTATTAAGATTTCTTATGAAAGTGGGGTAGGGGAATCTCCAGAAGATGAGTATGTTTTGTACTATGATCCTGAAACCAATCAAATGGCATGGTTAAGTTATACGGTGACTTATTTTTCAAAAGAAAAAAGTAAAAAGTTTAAATTTATAAAATATAGCGATTGGCAAACCGTGGAAGGTCTGTTGTTACCTAAAACTTTAACTTGGTATCATTACGAAAATAATTTACCAACCACAAGGCATGATGATGATGTGACATTTATGAATATCAAGCTCTCAAGAGAGAAACCTGCCCCTATTTTATTTGAAATGCCAGAAGGTGCCAAAATAATTGAATAGCGTAAGCATAATGTTTATTGTAAAATAAAAAGAGGGTGTCTAAAAAGTCTTTGATTTCCCTTGTCTGGTTGAGTACTTCGATAAACTCAGCACAGGCTCTGTCGAAACCTATTATTGATTATCAGTGATTTAAAACATTTCGACTTTAGTTTATGCTGAGCGCCCGCCTGCCGGACGAGCAGGGAGCCGAAGTACTCAATGTGACATTACCTTTACTTTTTAGACACCCTCTTTGTTATTATGGGTGCTTATATTTTTCAGAATACCGTTTCCAGAGCTCAGTTTGGTGGGTTTCTAAACTTATTTCCCGTCCATCTATAAAGGCATGGGTTAGTTTATTGGTTCGCATATCCATGGCATCACCTTCGCTAATAAACAGCGTAGCACTCTTGCCCTTTTCTAAACTACCATATAAATGATCTATTCCTAAGATTTTAGCAGGGTTTAGGGTGATTAATTGCAGGGCTTGTTCTTTTGTTAAACCATGAGTGACAGTAGTTCCGGCATAAAAAGGAAGATTTCTGGTGTTCATACGTTCCATTTGTCCACTGGTTTCTAAGGCAACCAATACGTCTTGATCTACTAATAGCTTTGCCGTTTTGTAGGGCAAATCGTAATCGTCGTCCTCGTTGTTTGGTGTAGAATGTACGCGTTGTAATATGACGGGAACCTCATTTTTGTTTAATAGATCTGCGACTTTGTATGCTTCGCGACCGCCAACAACAATCATATTTTTTATATTGTTTTGCTCAGCAAAATTCATGGCATCTATGATCCCTTTTTCGTCATTAACATGTATGTATAATTTTTTTGCCCCATCAAAAATACCTTGCACCGCTTCAAATGGTAAATGTATTTTAGTCTTATTGCCACTATTATAAGCTTTACATTCATTAAAATAATCTTTTAATTGGCGTATCTGTTTGTTGTAATTTTTATTAGGCTGCAAACCAGCTTCACCTAGCCAATGGTTCCCTCTGGAAAAACTACCAGGCCAGTTTAAGTGTAGGCCTTCATCTGTTTTTATAACAGCATCTTCCCAGTTCCACGCATCAAATTGTACGACAGATGAAGTCCCGGAAAGGCGTCCGCCTCTTGGAGTTATTTGGCCTAACAGGACACCATTTGGCCGCATGGTTTCAATAACCTTCGATTCAGCATTGTAGGCAATTAAACTTCTTATGTGTGGATTTAACGATCCCATTTCGGCATTATCATCCGAAGCTTTTACGGCATCGATTTCTATTAAGCCCAAAGTTGAATTGGGAACTATAAAACCTGGATAGATATGCTTTCCCTTGGCATTAATGGTTTCAATGGCATTCAGATCTATTATGGATTTCTCAGCATCACCAATTAAATCTATTTTTCCGTTTTTAATAACTATAATGCTATTTTTAATTATAGTGCCATTACCAATATGGGCCGTAGCACCAATAATAGCAATATCGTTAGTTTGCTTTGGCGCGGGTGTTTGTTGTGCCGTAATAATAGAGGCACATAACATGATAATTAGTAAGAACGCTGTTTTTAAATTTTTCATCTGTATTATTTTTTTCGCCACAAATACACGAATATTTATTTTTAAACTATCTAGAATTAAGACTCTCAACTGAACACTGAACACTGTTCACTGAATACTGCCCACTGAATACTGAACACTAAAGATGCTCATTATCAATAGAATCGCAGTGTAAATATTCTTTTTCTTTCTTTTTTATAGGCTGCGTTTTTAAGCCTTTGTTTTTGGCTTGCATCATCATATTGATAAGTTCACTTTTCTCTTCTTTTATTCTAGCACGTATTTTTTTATCCGTTTCTAAATCGAAATAGGTAACACCTTCAATAATCGTTTTTTCTGCTTTGGCATAAACAGAAAGTGGATGATCGGTCCATAAGACAACATCGGCATCCTTGCCAACCTTAATACTGCCAACCCTATGATCGATATGTAACAATTTTGCAGGGTTAAGGGTTACGAACTTTAAAGCATCTTCTTCACTAACGTTTCCATATTTAACAGACTTGGCAGCTTCTTGATTTAGTCTACGGGACATTTCGGCATCGTCACTATTAATGGCTACCGTAACGCCTTCGTTATGCATAATAGAAGCATTGTATGGAATGGCATCGTTCACTTCGTATTTATAGGCCCACCAATCGCTAAATGTAGAACCACCAACACCATGCATTTTCATTTTATCGGCAACCTTATAACCTTCAAGAATATGAGTAAATGTATTGATGTTGAAGTTGAAATTTTCGGCAACTTTCATAAGCATATTAATCTCACTTTGAACATAAGAATGACAAGAGATAAAACGCTCTTTATTTAAAATTTCCGCTAAAGTTTCTAATTCAATATCTCTACGGTATGGTTTTCCGCTTTTCTTTAGGGCATCATATGCTTTTGCCCGAGTAAAATAATCGATATAAACCTGTTCTACGCCCATTCGTGTTTGTGGAAAGCGAACTCCGTTGTTATAACGTGATTGTTTAACATTTTCACCCAAGGCAAACTTTATAAATTTAGGACTGTTATTGTAAATAAGGTTGTTTGCAGATGCTCCCCATTTTAATTTAATAATAGCGGAACGTCCACCAATAGGGTTTGCCGATCCATGCAGAATTTGAATGGATGTGACACCTCCCGCCAAATTCCTGTAAATGCTAATATCCGTTTCGTTAATCACATCCTCTATGGTCACTTCGGCAGAGGAATTTTGCCCCCCTTCATTAATTGAAGCAGCTGCAATGTGTGAATGTTCATCGATAATGCCTGCGGTTAAGTGCTTACCTTTGGCATCAATTAGTTTGGCATTTTTACTTGAAAGGTTTTCCCCGATTTTAGAAATTTTCCCATCTTTTATTAATACATCGGTGTTTTTTAAGATCCCTTCTTTTTCGTTGGTCCAAACTGTGGCGTTCTTAAATAAAAGCGTTTCGGTTTTTGGCAATTCTGTAAAGCCATAACCATTATTGGGAAAGGTTACAGGAAACATTTTTGTTACTTTTATGTCCGCTTCCTTCTCATCTTTTGGAGCTTCATCATGATCTTCTTTAGAATATGTTGCCGAAAATGGAAGCGCGGTTCCATCAGATATAATCGCTTTTCCCTTAAGATCTTTATTAGGGGTTACATGAGCGGTAATTCTAATAAATTCCTGTTTTGTTGAGTCTTTTGTTTTTAACGATATATGTACCCAATCCTTATTATACGATATTTTGGACCCGTAAGTATCCGTATTTGTTTTAATTTCCGATTTTAATTTTGATAGTTCCCCTTTTAAAGACATTTGATAGGAGGTTCCTGCTAAAGAAAAATGGTAATCACCTCTAATATCTATAGTGTTCATATCTTTAATGATATTCTGTCGACCTTGAACCCAGTTTTCAAAAAGTATGGTTTTTTTATTAAAAATATCTCCAGAAGTAATTAAAAAATTAGCGTAAGCACCATTTTCAAGAGAGCCAATAACATGAGATTTTCCCAATAGTTGAGCAGGAATGGTTGTTAATGCTTCTAATGCTTTTTCTTTAGATAAACCATGCTTAATAGCATTTAGCAAATTGGTTTTAAAATCTGCTGGAGATTTTAAACCATGCATCGTCAGTGTAAAAGGGATGCCATGTTCGGCTAGTAACTTTGGATTTGAAGGTTTTTGGTTCCATGCCCTCATATCATGTAATGAAAGCGATGACACCAAAAATGTGTTCTCAACATCGTAGGCCTTGGGGAAATTAATGGGGATAATTAGTGGGGCATTCGTAGCCTTTATGTCAGCGATACGTTCATATTCATCACCACCTCCAAGAATAACATATTGAATACCGTTTTCATCACCTATTTTATCGACCCTTAAAACATTGGCTCTACTTCCTGCTTCTATAATCTGAACAAGGTTTTTGTTGTTATTTAATGCTTCAAGCGATAAGTCTTTTGTTTTGCTATAACCTTTTGCGTACCAATCTGCATCTAAATACATTTGACGAAGTAAAGCCAAAGACCCCATTAGGGAATTTGGATAAGATTGTCTGGAGGTCACACTTTTTTTACTAGATAAATATTGACCGGATTTTTCGGCAATGACCCTGGTTTCGTTACCACTGTGATTATTTAAGGCCACCAAAGTACCACTCCCTCTAACTATACCATCATGAATATGTGTATTTACAACACCAAAACCAGCTTTAATAAGTTCGTCTGCTTTTTTAGAATCATAATTAAACTTGCTTATAGCTTTGTTTTCGGGCATAATATGGTCGTTCCAATAATAGCCTGTTCTGCTTGCTTCGTATTGCGGTGTTTGGCTTCTGGGCGCTGATTGCGGTTTTTTAATTCCAAAATCTGAATATATATCAATAAAAGAAGGATAGATGCTTTTTCCCGAAGCATCCATAGTATTTGTGTTTTTTGGGAGGACTACAGAAACTCCTGTGCTTACAACTTTACCATCTTTTATTAACAAGGTGCCATTTTCAATAACTTGCGTAGGCGTAATAAAAATTTTAGCATTGGTTATGGCCGTATAATTTGTATTATCTGTACTTACACCACTATTTTTCGGAAAATAATCTTGTGCGTAAAAAGATATGCTGCACAAAAAAGTGAGTATGGCGAGATATATTTTATTCATTTAGAGCAGTTAATTAAGAAATTAGAGGGCTAAAGATATAAATATTGTAGGCAGATGTTATTTATTAAGAATTTTTTAACACAGTAAAAAGGCGTTAATTTTAATTGGTAAATGGTTTGGCCTCAAAATAGTTGACCAATAGGGCGACTACGTAACTATAACTTTCCATACCTTTATTTTGTTTGTTGGCCTTTAAAAAGTTACCGTAGAATAATTTGAATAAAGGCTCGGTAGGGTTTTCATGTGCTTCCCAGAATTCACGGACTTCTTTATAGTTTTTTAAGATACCTTTGTTAACATCTGCAACCATATCTTCAAATAAACAGGGGTCACGTCTGTAAATCTCATTCAGGCAAAAGCGTAAACCAAAGGTGTAACCTGTGTACCTAAAATAGATATCATCATGGTTTATGGCGGCCATGCATCCAATAAAGTTGGCCTCATTTTCGGCCGCGTAACCCAATTGATGGGCAATTTCGTGAGAAGCCGTTGTAGGTACTTTATAAATAGGAATTAATCCATCTACCTGAGCTTCGTTGGTAAAGGGGTTTAAATAGCCGCTAAACCCCATATAGGTTAAAGGATAGCTATATAATGATTTTTTTATACTTTTTGGATGGTATTCTAAATGAGGGAATACCTGTTTTAGATTTTCATAACCCATAGGAGCCATTTTTAGCACCTCACTTTTACTATATGGTAAATGGGCTTTAATGGTATCATTGTTAGCGACTTTTAAATGAAGGGCGTTCGATTTTTTAATCAACCTTTCGGTCACCGAAATTAGTTGTTCCGTAGTATAATCATTAGCTATATTTAAGCTTTTGTGCAATGGCAACCGGTAATAGTTAAACCCCCAAAATAGATGAAATGCAAAGTACATGATCGCAAATGCAGAAAGCACATCAATAAACCATTGCTTTGTGTTTTTTCTCAGTTTTTTTCTGTTTTTATAAAACCACCGAATTATATAAATGATAAAAAGCGTGTAAACTAAATCTCCAAACGAAAAGGGTAACCAGCCTAAGGTATATCTGAAGATTTTTGAAATAAAAGGGTACATGCCATGACTATAAAACCGTTCTATAAACTCAGGATGGTCAGATAGCACTGCAATTAATAAATATTGTGGAATGAGCGACAAAGCCAATAAGGTTTTTTTCTTTTTCAGCATGGATCAAAAATAATAAAAATTAACACCGAATGGTAGTTGTTTATTATCAAGTTAAAGGATAAAACCCTGTAATTTATTTCAGTTACTTTTTCAGTCTTCCGTCTTCCGTCTTCCGTCTTCCGTCTTCTGACTTCCAACTTCCGTTTTCCGTCTTCCAACTTCCAACTTCCAGCCAATGTTCATTCAAACTGTAAATATTTAATACAGAAGATAATTAGTCTGTTTTTTCAGGAAAAATGATGTTCCAATTAGAAGTGGTGGTTAATGTCAAATCAATTTTGCTACCTTTGCACAACTTTATAAATAATGCTATGAGTACAGAAATAAGACAACTTCAACCACAACAGCTTTGGAATAGATTTGCAGATTTAAACGCTGTACCTAGAGGATCAAAAAAAGAAGAACGCGTGATTGCGTTCATGAAGGATTTTGGTGAAAATCTAGGTTTAGAAACCATGGAGGATGAAGTTGGAAATGTTATTATAAAGAAACCTGCGACTCCAGGAATGGAAAATAGAACGACTATAGTCATGCAATCACATTTGGACATGGTACACCAGAAAAATGGTCATACCAATTTTGATTTTGATACTCAAGGGATCGATATGTATGTAGACGGTGACTGGGTACGTGCAAAAGGGACCACTTTAGGAGCAGACAATGGTCTAGGAGTCGCTACTATTATGGCTATTTTAGAAAGTACGGAGATTGAGCATCCAGCTATCGAAGCTTTGTTTACTATTGATGAAGAAACTGGTATGACGGGAGCCATGGGCTTAAAAGGCGGGTTGCTTTCTGGTGGTATTCTTTTAAACTTAGATACTGAGGAAGACGATGAAATTGGCGTAGGTTGTGCGGGAGGTGTGGATGTTACAGCAACGAGAACTTACAACGAAGAAGAAACACCAGAGTTTAAAATAGGCTATAAGATTACTGTTAAAGGGTTACAAGGTGGGCATTCAGGGATGCAAATTCATGAAGGTTTAGGGAATGCCAATAAACTTATGAACCGTGTGTTGTTCGATGGTTTTGAAAACTTCGGGTTACGAATTTCTGAAATTGATGGCGGTAGCTTGCGTAATGCTATTCCCCGTGAGAGCCATGCCATTGTTGCTATTGATGCACTACATGAAGATGCTTTTTTATTAGAAATCGCTTTGGTTTCTAATATGATTAAAAAGGAACTTAAAACGATGGAACCGGATTTAGAAATTATAATTTCTAAGACGGAAACACCAAAAAGGATTATGGATTTAGGCGTTCAAGAAGGGTTGACCAGAGCTTTATACGCAGCTCATAATGGTGTGTACAGAATGAGTGCCGATATTCCAGAATTAGTTGAAACGTCAAATAATATCGCTAAGGTTGTGGTTAAAGATGGAAATATCCATATAGGTTGCTTAACGCGTTCATCTGTTGAAAGCTCTAAAATGGATCTAACAAATACTTTGCGTGCCACATTTGAGCTAACAGGTTGTGAAGTCGAGCTTTCTGGAGATTATCCAGGATGGACACCAAATATGGATTCTGCTATTTTAAAAGTAGTGGAAAAATTATATGAAGATTTAAACGGGGAAAAGCCCCATGTAGCTGCATGCCATGCAGGATTAGAATGTGGTATTCTAGGAACAAACTATCCAGATATGGATATGATCAGCTTTGGACCAAATATAAAAGGTGCACACTCGCCGGATGAACGTGCTCAAATTTCTTCAGTACAAAAATACTGGAGGCTTGTATTGGAGATTTTGAAGCATATTCCGGTCAAATAATGGAATTATCCTCACTTTTTATCCAATAAGTTCTTTATGTAAACTTTTTTTGCAAATGATTCTATTGAAAAGAATTAATTAATCACCTGAAAACAGTTATTTGCCATGTCGACACCTGCCTGGCCGGCAGGTAGGGAGAGAAGGATAAGCGACGAGGCATCTCAATATGATGAGATTCCCTGCCTTTGCCGGCTCCTTGCTATAGGATACGGAATGACAAGGTTTCTTTGTTAAAATATTTTAAATACCTGATTACCAATTTGTAATATATCGAACAGACGTTAACTTAATGACATTGGGTTTGCACTGGGGGTTAATACCTTTTATTCAAGGCAATTAACAATAAGTTGTTGGTAAATTGTTAATTAATTAATGAATTTTATTAAATTTGGTAACGCTATTTGTTGAATAGCTTCTAGACGTAGTATTAATTTTGTTCTTATTTGAATATGATGACTAGCATAAACGACAAAGAATTCATTAGTTTATTAAATGAAGGGGACGTTGCTGCTTTTGAAATCTTGTTCAAATTATATCGTTCAAAACTATTATACATTGCCTCCCAATATATTTCGAGCAGAGAAGATGCCGAGGAAATAATACAGAACGTATTCCTTAAAGTATGGACAAAAAAAAATATTCAATCGAATATTAATGGCTACCTATATAGAGTTACACGAAATGCATGTTTGGATTACTTAAGATCTAAAAAACAGCTATTAAATATTGAAAATAATTTATCGCAATTAGAAGCTTCCATAAATTATGACGCATTTTCTGATGATGCCGCTTCTTTGGTTATTGAAAAAGAATTATACCAGGCTGTTTTAAAATCCATAGACCTGCTTCCACCAAAATGTAAGGATGTTTTTGTGAAAAGCCGTATTGAGGGACTAAACCATAAAGAGATTTCCGAAAAAATGGATATTTCCAAAAAAACGATCGAAACACATATTACAAAGGCTCTTAAGCATCTGCGTGTATCCCTTCGCGAATTCCTTTCTCTTTTATAAACTCTTTTTGATTCAAAAGAATTCCTTGGCTCCGCTGCCTTTAGAGAATAGCTGTTTCAAGAAATTTTTTATTAAAATCACTTTTTAGCTAAGGGGTGTTCCTAATTAAATACGTCATATATATAACAGGTTAATTTATAATGAATAAAAAACAACTATTAAAATACCTTAAGAACGATTTGGATTCTGTCGAAAAAAGAAAAACGATAGAATGGGTAAGAAAAAGCCCCGAAAATCAAAAAATGTATAATGCCTTAAAGGCCGAATACATTGCTTCTACCTTTCAGGATGTTCCCAATGTTAATAGCGATTTCTTTTTTGAAAGATTTAAAAACAGCATTAAAAAGAGAAGATTAGATAAATTTTCTTACATTGCTGTTTCAATAATTATCATAGCCATATTTATATTTAATTACAAAGGTATGGATAGTTTGAATAATATACTTTCCCAAGAATCTACTCAAATTGGTCAACCTGCTTCAAATGATCATTTTAGTTTTATTACCGCTAGGGGAGACAAAAAAGAAGTATATCTTCCAGACGGTTCTAAAATAGTATTAAATGCAGATAGTGAGTTAACTTACCCCAAGGAGTTTAATGATAGTATTAGGGAAGTAACACTTGTTGGAGAAGCTTTTTTCGATATTAAAAGAGATGAAAACAAGCCTTTTATCGTTAACACAAATAGTATTAAAATTCGAGTTTTAGGAACATCGTTTAATGTGAAGTCCTATGCTAAAGATACAAAAGTTGAGACTACCTTGGTTACAGGAAAAGTAGAATTAATAAAAGATGAAGAAACCCCTATTGTTTTAGCGCCTTCTCAAAAGGCTGTCTTCCATAAAAAAGAAAATAAGTTAGAAATTGAAGAAGTGAAATCACTGGATGTGGTGGCATGGAAAGATGGAACGCTAATATTTAACAAAACACCCTTACGTGAAGTTGTCATTGATTTGGAAAGAAAATATAATATAGAAATTAATATTAATTCACTAAAACTATTAAACTATGAGTATACAGGCACATTTGACAATTTAAGTATTCATGAGGTACTTAAGCTATTAAGCATTTCTTCTCCAATTAAGTACACCATTGAAGGCGATCATATAACTCTGGAGCAATAATAAACATATAAGAGGTAGCTGTAAATACCCTCTTTTCGATTAAAATTATAACTCTAAAAATAATGAATAACTATTTAAACTATACCGACTATGATAAAAAACGACCCTTGATTTTTCCCAAAAAGGCAATTTAAGGTAGTAATGGGTCACTAAAACCATTATTTCTTTTCCTTGTTGGCTTTTTTAATTCTTTTAAAATAAATCACTCTGAAATAATAAACGAGAAAAGAGAATGCTGTAACATCCTCTTTTCGATTAAAATTATTACTTCAGAAAGTAATAACTATTTAAACTATGCAAAATTATGAAAAAAAATGACACTAAATTTTTGTCAAAAAAAATTCTTTCACGAATTATGAAAATTTATACCCTCTTACTTTTTGTTACCATGGCTAAGCTATTTGCGGTTGATGCCAACGGGCAAAATGTAACTATTAATGTCAATAATAAAGAACTTAGAACTGTTTTTAATAAAATAGAGAAGATCACTAAATTTAATTTCTTCTATAACAACAGTTTGGTCGACGTTACCAAGAAGGTCTCTTTAAAGGCTAAAAATCAAGATTTAAATCAGGTTCTTGCCAGTTTATTTGAGAGCACGGATATAGATTATAGATTTCTAAAAAATCAAATCATACTATTTCCTAAGAATGACAAATCTGTTATTAAGGTCATTGAGGGTTTAATTAATAATGAGAATTTAGATAAGGAAATAGCAACCATTATTACAGATGTTCTTCAGAATGAAATAAAAGGAAAAGTAGTAGATGCAAAAGGCGTTCCACTAGTTGGTGTAAATATTATTATTCAAGGAACTTCCACAGGGGCACAGTCAAATTTTGATGGTGAGTATCGTATTCAAGCTAATAATGGTGCCGCTTTAGTGTTTTCTTATATAGGTTTTAAAACACAAACTATTACTGTTGGTGATTCTAATACTATTAATGTGACTATGGAAGAGGATGCCAGTCAATTGGACGAGATTGTTGTAACAGCCTTAGGTATTAAAAAAACAAGAAAGTCTTTAACTTATGCTGCTCAGGATATTGATGCAGATGAATTAAACAAGGCAAAACAGACGAACCCAATTAATAGTTTATCTGGTAAGGTTTCTGGTGTATCTATAACCAGAAGTGCTTCTGGTGTTGGAGGGTCTGTTAAAGTAACTTTAAGAGGTAATTCATCTATAGGAAATAACCAGCCCTTATATGTGGTAGATGGCATCCCGTTATCTAATCCGTCTGGAGGAGGACCACCGAGCCGTGATGGAAACAATAATGGAGGAAACAGTGGACAGCCTGGTGATACTTTTGGAGATCTTAGTGGAGGAAATAGAGATGGTGGAGATGCTTTGGCATTAATAAACCCTGACGATATTGAGTCCTTAACTGTATTAAAAGGAGCATCTGCCTCTGCATTATATGGTAGTGCAGGTTTAAATGGCGTTATTTTAATAACAACTAAAAAAGGACGCGCAGGAAGCTTTAAGGTTGATTTCTCTTCAAACCTAACGGTAGATAGTGCGGCTTATTCTATGGATTTTAATGGTGAGGCACAAGGTAACATTGATGATTTTTTAGAAACGGGTGTTACAAACATTAACTCGTTGTCTGTTTCAGGTGGTACCGAAAAAGCACAAACCTATTTTTCTTATAGTAATACATTTGCCAGTGGGGTGTTGCCAACAAATAGGTTAAAACAACATACCTTTAATGTAAGGGAAACTGCAAAGCTCTTTGATGACAGGTTAAATGTTAGTGCCAGTGTGATGGCATCGTCCCAAAATGTAAAGAACAAACCGGTTTCTGGATTGTATTTTAATCCGTTGGTGGGAGCTTATGCTTTTGAATCGGATACTGAAAAGCTGTCCGATTATGCTAATTTTGAAACATTTGATGAATCAAGGTTTATAATGGCCCAAAGATGGTTTAGAGGAACGTCGGATATTGAGCAAAACCCATATTGGATCATCAATAGAAATGTTTCAGAGGATCGTAACAATAAATTAGTGGCATCCTTAAGTTTGGACTTTAAGATCAATGATTGGTTGTCGATTCAAACCAGGGGAACTTATGATAAATCCCTATTGGAATATGAAAAGAAAATATATGCTACTACCGAGGCTACTTTGGCACCGCTAAACGGAAGGTATATCGTATTTGAAAATGATTTCACACAATATTATGGTGATGTTATTGCGAATATTAACACACAGATTGACGAAAGTATTTCGATCACTGCCATTGTAGGGACCAGTACAACACGAAATACTACGGAATCCTTTTTTGCCGATTCTGGAACCAACGGTGGTTTACAGTTCGCAAATGTGTTTTCGTTCCAAAATTTTAACGGTAACCCTTCAGTGAATTTTACGCAAAATTCATTGGAGACGAGGGTTAATTCGGTGTTTTCCAGTGCCACGATCGGGTTTGAAGATAAAATTTTCGTGGACTTGACAGCAAGAAACGACTGGTCCTCTACATTACCAGCATCTAATAATTCATTCTTTTACCCGTCCATTGGGGTTACTGGTATTTTAAGTGAATTATTGGATTTGCCAGTATCCTTTGCAAAAATAAGAGCCTCTTATGCCGAGGTAGGTAATGGTTTTGCACCCGACCGAATAGCGCCCAACAAGACTATTATTTTTGGTGGCGGAGGTGTAAGCCCAACAGATCCTATTAAGCCTTTCCCTGGGTCGACACCAAAACCGGAAAGACAAAAATCTTTTGAGATCGGTACCGAATGGAAATTCAGTAATAACAGATATGGTATAGATTTAGGGTATTATGCAACTAAAACTGTAGACCAGTATTATCCGTTCTCAACATCTGTCTCTATTATTGGAGCACCACAGGCATACCTAAATTCAGGAGAGATTTCAAATAAAGGTTTTGAGGCCTCTGTGTTTGCCATTCCAATCCAAAGGGATAATTTAAGATGGACGACTACAGTGAACTTTGCGGCTAATAAGAATAAGATTGAAAAAATCTATAATGGTCAGGTATTGGAAGGCTTAATCGAACCTGAGTTCTTTACACTTTCAGGTAAAGGCGTCAATACTTTTGGATCGTATTTGGTCGAAGGCGGCTCTTTTGGAGATATCTATGCACAGGTGGTGAGACGAAACGAAAACGGGTTACCTATTATAGAATCTGATGCCGTAGTCATGAACGATGATAATACAGTGGATGGTTTAACCAAGGTGGGGAATGCCAATCCAGATTTTACCTTAGGTTGGAACAACTCTTTCGAGTTTAAAAACTTTACTGTAGATTTCTTGATCGATGGGAAATTTGGCGGTGAAACCATGAGCATGACAGAAGCCATTGTAGAAGGGTTCAGTAATAATTCAGCTAGAGAGACCGCTAATGGTCTGGTAAGTGTTCAGGTAGATGGATCGGAAACCACCATGCCAGCTCAAGAGTATTATGGTAAAGTAGGCGGAAGAAATGGTTTTACAGGTGAGTATATTTATAGTGCTACTAATGTTAGATTGGCAGAATTTGCAATAGGTTATAATTTTAATCTGGCCGAAAATTCATTCTTCTCAAGGGTGAAAGCTTCAGTGGTAGGAAATAATTTGCTTTTCTTCTATAAAGATGCGCCACACGACCCTAATGTATCCCTTAGTACGGGGAATGCATTACAAGGGGTAGATGCATTAGGACTTCCTTCTACAAGAAGCATAGGGCTAAATCTTAATTTAACATTCTAAAAAAAATAAAATAATGAAACATATAAGTAAAATATTAGCGTGTTTGATTGTATTGGGGCTGATTGGTACATCCTGTAGTGATTTAGAACAATTCAATGTAAATGAAAGAAATATAACAGAGGAGCAGTTAATAGTGGATTTTCAACATGTTGGCTCAAAGTATAAGCCTATTTTTGAAAGTATCTACCAATATACGCCAGCCTGGTCTTACCAGTTGCAACAAAATTTAAATGCCGATGTGTACTCAGGGTATTTAACAAACCCAAGGCCTTTTGTTGCCGGAGCTAACAATACGACCTATAGTTTGGTAAGTGGGTGGAATAATTTTATTTGGTCTGTACCTTATTCTAATGTCATGAATAATGTTGATGCCATTAAGGAATTGACGGAAACGGACTTTCCTACATTATATGCGATAGCACTTATTTTAAAAGTAGAAGCGATGCATAGGGTGTCGGATGTTTTTGGACCTATAGTATATACAAACTTTGGGGATTTAGCGAATGCAGGGGTTTATGACTCTCAACAAGAAGCTTATAATGCATTTTTTGCAGATTTGGATACTGCAGTAGCCAACCTGATGGCAGATATAGATAGTCAAAAATTTGCAGCTTTCGATTTGTCGTACGGAGGGAACTATACGAACTGGGTGAAACTAGCAAACTCTTTAAGATTGCGTTTGGCCATGCGTATTTCTAAGGTAGATCCTGCAAAAGCAAAGTCTGAAGGAGAAAAAGCGTTATCCCAGTCTTTAGGACTTATGGAAGCAAATACAGATGGATTTTTTGTGGAAAGTGCATTGGATCATCCACTTTTCACTATAGATAACTCTTGGGGAGATATAAGAATGAATGCCTCTATGGAATCTATCCTATCTGGATATAATGATGCCCGGATTGATGCCTTTTTCCTTGAAAAAAACCCCAATGATAATGTAGCGGTACCGGTGGTTCCGGGCACTTTAAAAGGTGTTCGCGCTGGGTTGCCCTTATTAGCAGGTTATGCCGATGAGCTCGAACAAAAAGCAGACTATATTAATTTTGCTGTAATCAATGACGATATCCACACATCGACCGTTCAATTAATGACCGCTGCCGAAGTTTATTTCTTAAAAGCAGAGGCGTCCCTAAGAGGTTGGAGCGGTGCAGGCGATGCCCAAGCTAATTACGAGACTGGTATTTCCATGTCATTTGCTCAACATGGAGCTGGTGGAGCTGCTGCCTATATTGCGGATAATACTTCCACGCCTTCAGATTATGTAGACCCTGTGAATGCTGCTAATAATATTACTGCAATGACCGATATTACTATAGCCTGGGATGCCGGAGGTACAAATGAAGAAAATTTAGAACGTATTATTACCCAGAAATGGATAGCTATGTTTCCTGAAGGACAAGAAGCTTGGAGCGAATACAGAAGAACAGGATATCCGAAAATTTTCCCTGTGGTTAGTAACCAAAGCGGAGGAAAGATAGATACAGATATTCAAATTAGAAGAATCCCCTTTGTAGATAGCGAACTCTCAACAAATCCAGAAGGCGTTGCCGCAGCCATTAATTTACTAGGGGGTGAAGATAATGGAGGTACCCGCTTATGGTGGGATACCGGTGGACCTAATTTTTGATTCTTTTTAGTTTATTTTTAAGTTAAAAGAGGCTGTTTAAAAAGTATTGGAACTAAATGCTTTTTAAACAGCCTCTTTTTTGATTTTATATAATCCTATAGTTGAATCAAGATAAAAATATCTGAATGTCCGTAATCATACATAATGATTTTTTTGTCATTCAGAACGAAGTGGGTAATCTGTTGGTAATCAATGAGATCCCTCGTTGCCTCGGGATGACAAAATCAATATATTTTAAGATTTATGACATATTACGGACAATCAATAAAAATATCATAAATTTTTAGACCTGTCCGGTTTTTAAAAAGAAAATGTACGGTGTACATTTTTAGGGAACAGGTGAGCTGGCGCGTAGGGAGTTTTTAGTTGCCATCCTTTTTAAGGAACAGGGTCGTAACCAGAACCTCCCCAAGGCGATGGACCGTTAAGAAAATGTACGGTGTACATTTTTAGGGAACAGGCGAGCAGGCGCGTAGGGAGTTTTTAGTTGCCATCCTTTTTAAGGAACAGGATCGTAACCAGAACCTCCCCAAGGATGACAACTAAAAACCCGCCTTATAGCCAGTTTACCACCTTTAAATAGCCCATGTTTTTGCAGTGCTTCTTTAGTGTAGTGAGAGCATGTTGGTTGAAATCTACAGGTTGCAGGTGTTAAAGGAGATATCAATGTTTGATACACTTTTATTAAAAACAAAAACGGTGCAATGAGTATTTTTTTCATCTCTCATTCCCTCGTAGGAGGGAATCTTTTTAATTATGGTTCCAATGTATCATATAAATCACTTCAACCAAACTTAAACAGGTTTCAGGTTAAACGCCGTAAATAGTACTCGAAACATGAGATTCCTGCCATAGTTTATCTTGAGCGAAGACGAAAGGCAGGAATTTAGTTAGTCGTAAACGTCGTCCCGTCTTTACCATCTTTAAGTTGAATACCAACTTCTGCGAGTTCATCCCGGATTTTATCAGATAGGGCAAAGTCTTTATTTGCTCTGGCCTCTTGCCTTAATTTAATCAATATATCTACAGCTCCAGATAATTTATGGGTTCCAGAGTCACTTTTACTAGCATTTTCAAGACCTAAAACATCAAAAACAAAGTGATTAATGGTCGTCTTAAAAGCGTTTAAGTCTTCGGTAGATAACGTTTCAGAACCTTTTTTAATTTGATTAATATGTTTAGCAGCTTCAAATAAATGGGCAATCAAAATAGGTGAGTTGAAATCATCGTTCATGGCATCATAGCATGCCTGTTTCCATGCATTTATATCAATTGTAGAAGCCTCGGAAGGTTTTAAATCATCTAAAAGATCAATAGCATCCATCAATCTATAAAAGCCTTTTTCGCTTGCTAACAAGCCATCATCAGTTAAATCTAAAACACTTCGGTACGACGATTGTGCATTAAAAAAACGAATAACACTAGGGCTATAGGCTTTGCTAAAGAATTTATTGTTTCCAGATAATAACTCATCAGGGTTAACGGTATTTCCTGTGGTTTTGGACATACGTTGTCCGTTAAGTTGCAGCATGTTAGCGTGCATCCAATAATTAACGGGAGATGTCCCTTTAGCAGCTTCGTTTTGAGCAATTTCACATTCGTGGTGCGGGAATTTTAGATCCATACCGCCACCATGAATATCAAATTGTTCTCCCAAATATTTAGTGCTCATGGCTGTACACTCCAAATGCCACCCTGGGAAACCATCGCTCCAAGGGGAAGGCCAACGCATAATGTGCTGTGGCTCCGCTTTTTTCCAAAGTGCAAAATCTTGTGGGTTCTTTTTATCGCTTTGCCCATCAAGTTCGCGTGTGTTATGAATTAAATCTTCAAGTTTACGCTTGCTTAATTTTCCATAATCGTTGGTTTCATTGAATTTATGGACATCAAAATAAACAGAACCATTTACCTCGTATGCAAACCCATTATCGATAATATTCTTTATCAGTTCGATTTGCTCAATAATATGCCCTGTAGCGGTAGGCTCAATACTAGGAGGCAAAAAATTGAATGTATTAAGAATGTTATGAAAATCAACGGTATAACGCTGCACAACTTCCATAGGTTCGATTTGCTCTAAACGCGCTTTTTTAGTGATTTTATCCTCACCTGTATCAGCATCGTTTTCTAAATGACCTGCATCGGTAATATTTCTAACATAACGTACTTTGTATCCCAGATGTTTGAGGTATCTAAACACCATATCAAAAGACATAAAAGTTCTTACATTGCCTAAGTGTACATGACTGTATACGGTTGGCCCACAAACATACATCCCTATATAGCCTTCGTTAATTGGTTTGAATGTTTCTTTTTTACCGGTAAGTGAATTGTATAGTTTTATTTGTTGATGCTTAAAAAGTTGCATGTTATTATATGGTGATTTGGTTATGGTTAAAAATAAATTAAAACTTAGTATCTAATTTTATGTAATCTAAAAATTCTCTACGTGTTGCTTCTTCTTTAAATTTCCCCCCAAATTCCGAAGTTACTGTGCTGCTTTCAATATCCCTAATACCCCTTGAATTTACACATAAGTGTTTGGCATCTATAACGCAAGCCACATCTTGGGTTTTTAAAACCTCTTGAAGTTCTTTAACGACTTGAATGGTAAGGCGCTCCTGGACTTGCGGACGTTTTGCAAAATAGTCTACAATACGATTCATTTTGGACAAGCCAACAACGGTTCCGTTAGAAATATAGGCAATATGCGCTTTTCCAACTATAGGTAGTAAATGATGCTCGCAGGTTGAATAAACGGTAATGTTTTTTTCAACCAGCATTTCCCCATACTTATACTTGTTTTCAAATGTGGAAGCACTTGGTTTTTTCTTTGGGTCTAACCCTCCAAAAATTTCCTTAACAAACATTTTAGCAACACGGTTAGGCGTACCATTTAAGCTATCATCGGTTAAGTCAAGACCTAAAGTTTCCATAATATGTCGCACATCATCTTTAATAATGTCTATTTTTTCTTCATTGGAAAGTTTAAAGGCGTCGTTTCGTAATGGTGTGTTTGAAGAAGTTCCAATATGGTTATCCCCTAAAGATTCGAATTGTTCTATGTTGTTTTCAATTTTCATTAGCTAAAAAAGTGATGTTTTTAGTCTGCAAAGATAAGTAAAACACTTTTGTTATGTTTTGTCTTAACAAATTATTATATATGGGTGTTTGTCTCTCATTAGGCTTATAAACTACATTTAAAATCATTAGTGTCCGACTAAAGACGTAAGACCGCTTCGCTATTAGAACCAAGAACAAAGACTTGATTGTAACTAACAGACAAACAGAGACACCACTATTGTATTACATCCAGAAACCTAACTATTTTTTGATAGTTTTACTGGTATTAAAAGCAAGGTGTCTAATCTGTAATGCTTTTACTTGTACTATTATAGATAGGCTTCAAATAAAAGTCAATAGTTTTAAGCGGTCAACAATAATTAAAATTTAAAAAGCCTGAACTTTTATAGTTCAAGCTTTTTAACAGTATTTTTAATCTAAAGAATTGCTCGAGGATAGTCGGTTTCAAGAAATTTTTTATTCCCTAATCCCTAATCTCTCAAGATTTTCAGAACCCAAGGCCTGTCCTAGAGGTTCAGGTATCTTTTAAATATTGAAACTTAAAGATAGCGTTATATTAGAGTTTGTTCGGTCTATATTAGCAGTATCTATTAATCCAACATTGTATAAAGGTGTTTCCAAAGAACGCTCAGATCGATCGTAAGTAATGTCTAATTTAGTATTTCCAAAATTATAGCCAATTCCTAAAGAGTAGCCATTTAGATCACCCATAGTGAAACCATCTACATAGGGGCTTTCTTCAAAACGGTAACCACCTCTAAAACTAAATTGTTTGTATTTGTACTCGCCACCAAGCCTATAGGTAGCGGCATCGGTTAATATATTGCTCATAATATCGTTCTGATCGGCAAAAAAGGCATCTGAAGTTGGTTTAAACTTCGTTTGGCTATAATCTTTACGGGAATAGTCAAAACTAATGAGCCCTTGGTTTCCAAAAACATATGCCAAGCTTCCTGTTAATTTTGCAGGCGTTTGTAATTTGTATTGCGGATAAACATTAAGGACATTGGGGTTTATAACTTGTGTCACGTTAGAACCTGCATCATCCCTTACGGTGGCTAGGTATTGTGTCGTTTCTTCTTCAATGGTATACCAGGTAGGGGAATCATAAGTAACACCAACTCTAAACTCATTTGATAGTTTTAATATACCTCCCAGTTGAAAAGAGAAACCAGTTCCAGTAGTAGACAAATTATTTTCAAATTCTATGCTATTAACGATGGATCCTGCATTTGAATTATCTTCAAACAACAGACTGGATCTTTGGTAATCAATAAAATGAGAGTTTAGGTTTAATCCTAGATATAAATTGTCTTCGTATTGAGTGGCTATGTTAAATGTTAATTTACCATTATACCCTGTTGCTAAATAAGAATAATCATGGTCGAAATTCCCAGGGCTTACGTTAGAAGAATATATTGTATTGGCATCGTTATTGACATCATCCGGTTCAAGAATAAATGATTCAAAACCTAAAAAAGCCTGTTGGTTCGCAAACCCATAAACGGCTCCAATGTCCTGATAAGCATCGCTTAATGATTCACCTGGCAAAGCAGAAATCTCATCTAATCTTTTGCCGTCAGCAAAATCATAAAAATAACTAGCAATCGAGTTGCTAAAATTGCCATCGTCATTTGTGTTTAAACCACTTGCTCTCCAATTAGAATCGTGATCATTAGTCCTTTCATAGGCAATCCCGATAGTGAATTTTCGCCAAGGGGAACTATTGTTACTAGCAAATACAAAAACGGCACCACCTTGATTGATATCAAAATTGGAATCGTTAGAATGAGTGACACCATTAAAATATCGGGTATTGTTTTCGGTATCTATATTTGATACGGTAAAAGAAGCATGGCTTCTACTAAAAACAGCAGAACCAGCTGGGTTCAAGCTAACAGCACTCATATCGCCTCCCAATGCTCCAAAAGCACCGCTTAATGCTCTAAAGCGCGCTGTTCCTTGTATTTCATCTTGAGAAAACCTTATAGCATCACTAATGTCTTGAGCGTACATTGTGGACATAGATAGGATACCTATGAATAGTAAACATAACTTTTTCATATGATTGTATTTTTTTTTCTTTTTTAAAATTTTAACGACGTCTTCCTCCTGAAGATCCGGAACTTCTGCTTCCTGAGCTACGACTACTAGACGAAGATCTAGAAACATTGCCAGAACTAGATCTGGAACTTCTACTTGGTGTGTAACTTGAACTTCTGGAAGACGAAGATCTTCTAGAAACATTATTGCCAGATGCCCCTCTGCTAGTCGTGGTAGGTCTATAAACAGTACTTGAATTTCTTCTTACTGCTGAAGATGAAGACCTTTTTACTGAATTTGCAGATGGTGTTCTGGAAGCAACTGTTCTTCTTTGAGTATTGGTAGTATATCTACGGGTTCCATTAGAATTGTAGTCTCTTGTATTATTTGACCTTGCTATAGTACCAGTACTGCTTCTTCTTGACGTATTGTATTTTGAAGTGGTCGTACGTCTGTTTAGATTACTTTCTGAGCTACGACGTGTGGTCGAACTCATATTATTTCTATTTAGACCTCTTGAGTTGTTCGCGTAGTAACTACCTCGTCTACTGGCACTGTATGCCATATTTCTTCTGCTGTAATATCTGTTATTTCCATAGTAGCCATAATATCTATAAGGGCGATAGTAGCTATTATATGCCCAATAGCTTCCGTAGAACCCACCTCCATAATAAGGAGAATACCAAAAAGGATCATAATATCCCCAGTAGTTCCATCTATTCCAACCCCAGTTGTTCCATCCCCAGCCAAATCCTGTATTCCAACCCCAGTTGTTCCATCCGTTGTCTACGTAGTTTATGGTAACACTATTGCTGTTTTGTCCCCAACCAGCATAACCTTGATAGTCATTGGCCAAGGTATCATTTTCAACATAGTTGTTTCCTTCATAAGAATCAATATCAGTAAAAATGGCGTCGTCGGAAAACATGTTGTCAGCTTCTATAGCTTTATTTCTAAAATGATTTTGATAGTAATTGCTTTTAGAATTGTTTGGCACTTCAACAACTGTTCTGCCTGGTGAAGGTGTTTCAATAGTTACTTGTCTTTGTGTATTGCCATAAATGCCATCATCATCCACACCAACATATTGATAAGAACCGCATGATGCTAAAACAAATAGTAAACCAAGAATGGCTACAAATGACACTTTTTCTTTTATGTAGTTATTAAATTGCATATCTCTAGAATTTAATTGTTGAACGTAACAAAAATAGTTAGTTTTGCTAAACTATTCTTTTATTTAACAGAGTCACAATATTTGTGCCAAAAAATTGATATGAGCAAAAAACTTACTAGTAGAGCAGAAGATTATTCAAAATGGTATAATGAATTGGTTGTAAAAGCTGATCTGGCTGAAAATTCGGCAGTTAGAGGATGTATGGTCATCAAACCCTATGGTTATGCTATTTGGGAAAAAATGCAAGCAGAGTTAGACAGAATGTTTAAAGAAACAGGGCATCAAAATGCTTATTTCCCATTATTTGTGCCTAAAAGTTTATTTGAAGCAGAAGAAAAAAATGCTGAAGGATTTGCAAAAGAATGTGCGATCGTAACACATTATAGGTTGCAAAATGATCCTGATAAGAAAGGAAAACTACGGGTTGACCCTGAAGCGAAATTAGAAGAAGAGTTGATTGTACGACCAACAAGTGAGGCTATTATATGGAACACCTATAGAGGATGGATTCAATCTTATAGAGATTTACCACTTTTAATAAATCAATGGGCCAATGTTGTGCGTTGGGAAATGCGTACACGTTTATTTTTACGTACAGCAGAGTTTTTATGGCAAGAAGGACACACCGCACATGAAACAAAAAAAGAGGCTTTAACGGAGGCTAAATTAATGAATAATGTATATGCCACATTTGCCGAAAATTTCATGGCTATACCTGTAATACAAGGAGTGAAAACAGAAAGCGAACGTTTTGCTGGAGCAGAAGAAACTTATTGTATTGAAGCTTTAATGCAAGATGGAAAAGCACTTCAGGCCGGGACTTCTCATTTTCTTGGTCAGAATTTCGCAAAAGCTTTTGATGTTAAGTATGCTAATAAAGAAGGGAAGCAAGATTATGTTTGGGCGACATCCTGGGGTGTTTCAACACGATTGATGGGTGCATTAATTATGACGCATAGTGATGATAACGGATTGGTCTTACCACCAAACTTAGCTCCAAATCAAGTTGTTATCGTGCCTATTTATAAGAGTGAAGAAGATTTAAATGCTATCACTGAAGTTGCAAACGGTATTTTAAGCAATTTAAGAGGCAAAAATATATCTGTAAAATTCGATAATAGAACAACTAGAAGACCTGGAGCAAAATTTGCACAACATGAATTACAAGGCGTTCCATTACGTGTTGCTATCGGGCCTAAGGATTTAGAGAACGGCACTGTGGAAATTGCCCGTAGAGATACATTGACAAAACAAATTGTTAATTTAGAAGATTTAACAGAGACCGTTGAGAGCCTATTAGGAGAAATTCAAAAGGCTTTATTTAATAAAGCTTTAGATTTTAGAAACACCCACATTACGGAAGTGGATACTTTTGAGGAGTTTAAAGAGGTTTTAGAAACCAAAACAGGATTTGTTGCTGCACACTGGGATGGCACAAGTGAGACAGAAGAAAAAATAAAAGAACTAACAAAAGCAACTATTCGCTGTATTCCATTAGATATGAAGGCCGTAGAAGGCACCTGTGTGTATTCTGGAAATCCTTCTAAAGGTAGAGTGTTGTTTGCAAAAGCATACTAATACCATTTCTAACTTAAATTCACTCAATAAAACGGCTTTTTTTTTGCCTAATATTTCAAAATGAAATACAACCATAGCCCAGCTCAATGTCATTAAGTTAAGGAAATTTGTTCTTTATTTGTCACATTGAGCGCAGTCGAAATGCTAATAAAAACTAGAACTCCAATTGGTCTTCGACTGCGCTCAGACTGACATTACGGCCTTAACTTAATGACATTGAGCCCAGCTATGTATGTATTTTCTTTTTCATCTAAGTCAAAAATCCACTACTTTTTTTATGAGTAAATTTAAATCAGAACTGGTGTAATTCAAATTTTTTTCAAAAAAAATCATCTAGCTATTGTGACATTTAAAAATAGTTGTATTTTTGCATCCGCAATGGAGACATTGTTGGTTATTTGAAAGTATTGCAAGTTTAAATTTTATGTTTATATTTGCGCACTCAAAAAACAAATGGCCCGTTCGTCTATCGGCTAGGACGCCAGGTTTTCATCCTGGTAAGAGGGGTTCGATTCCCCTACGGGCTACAATATTTTAATAATAAAAAGAACAGATGGCAAATCATAAGTCAGCGTTAAAAAGAATTAGAAGTAACGAATCTAAGCGTTTATTAAACAAGTACCAGCATAAAACGACTCGTGGTGCTATTAAAAAGTTACGTGAGTTAACTGATAAGAAAGAAGCTGAGGCTTTATTTCCTTCGGTAGTTTCTATGTTAGATAAATTAGCTAAGAAAAATGTTATTCATGCTAACAAAGCTGCAAACCTAAAGTCAGGTTTAGCTAAACATGTTGCTGCACTTTAATTAGATTTTAAAGCTTTAAAATATTTTGAAAGCTTCTCAGGACTGAGAGGCTTTTTTTGTGATTTTATTATACTGTTTTTTAACGTGAGAGAAATTATTAAAAGGGGGCAATTTTAATAAACAAAATCTTAAAAAGTATTCGTATTTGATTTCTAAAAATATAAATTTGCACTCACAACTCATCTAGACTTTTTTTAAGTGGAAGGTCATGCTTTCATGGATAGGTATGTAGGTGTTTCTGGATATTGTCTTTTTTGTGTATCATGCATAGAATGACAAAATATGGAAATAAAATACCTGTCCTGTAGCGAGACGAGTTTAATAGAAAAGATTGTCATTCCCGTGAAATCGTAAGATTCATGAATTCGTTGATATAAAATAGAAAACAATGAATAAAACGGGAATCTAAATAAATAATTCAACAATATAATCTTAACCCTTTGGAAAACAAAAAAGCAATTGAACTAATCGATAAAATCCTGGGAAATCTTGACAAAACAGGTATCAATACAGAGACATTAATAGACGACATTAAAGAATTAAGATCTTATGCATTAGAAGAACAGATTCCATTAGTCGTAAAGGTTCTTAGGTATACCTATGAGCACATAGAAAAATATAATTCATTTCTTATCCCTATTCTAGATGATGAACCTGTGGATGAAGATGGTTATATTGAGGAAAAAGAAGATGTTTCTCCTGTCGAAAGTCTTAAGTATTTAATAGCGCTTATAAAGAACCTCAATAACAAAGTAAATATATCCGACTTAAAAGAATATAGGGACCTTTTAATGAGGTATTAGTTATTAAGATAAAACGATACTTTTTTGAAATGATCTAAAAACTGTTAGTGAAGATAGTTTTTTGCATTCTTTTGAAGTAAAAAAAGGTCATCTAAAAATTATATTAGATGACCTTTTTTATTATGAACAAAATAGGCATTATTTAGATCTCAACGGATTTAATAGTCTTAATGATTCTACCAGCAATTTTGTATGGATCTCCGTTTGAAGCAGGTCTTCTGTCTTCTAACCATCCTTTCCATCCTTTTTCTACAGTAATAATAGGAATACGAATAGAGGCTCCTCTGTCTGATACACCATAAGAAAAATCGGTAATAGCAGCTGTTTCGTGTAAGCCTGTTAAACGTTGGTCGTTAAATTCACCATACACGGCAATATGTTCTTTAGTTACAGGTCTAAATGCTTCACATATTTTCTCGTAAACTTCTTGCGAACCACAAGTTCTCAAAGTGGTATTAGAGAAGTTAGCGTGCATCCCTGAACCATTCCAGTCACCTTTTACTGGTTTTGGATGGTATTCAATATAGTACCCGTATTTTTCAGTTAATCTGTCTAGTAAATATCTAGCAACCCAAATTTCATCGCCAGCTTTTTTGGCACCTTTGGCAAATAATTGGAATTCCCATTGTCCACTGGCAACTTCTTGGTTGATCCCTTCAAAATTTAAACCAGCCTCAATACATAGATCAGCATGCTCTTCTACAAAATCCCTACCATGTGTGTTTTTTCCACCAACAGAGCAGTAGTACATCCCTTGTGGTCCAGGATATCCTCCAATTGGAAACCCTAAAGGCAGTTGTGTATGTGAATCCATGATAAAATATTCTTGCTCAAATCCAAACCAGTAATCATTGTTATCATCATCAATAAGAGCTCTTCCGTTAGATTCATGTGGTGTTCCATCGGCATTTAAAACTTCAGTCATTACTAAATATCCATTAGTACGGGCAGGATCTGGGTATATTGCAACAGGTTTTAATAAACAGTCTGAAGATCCTCCTTCAGCTTGTTGCGTCGACGAACCATCAAAAGACCAGTTACCTATTTCTTCTAATGTTCCTTTAAAGTTTTCATGCTCTTCTACCTTGGTTTTACTTCTTAAATTTTGTGTGGGCTTATAACCATCTAACCAAAGGTATTCTAATTTAATTTTTGCCATAATGAATATTTTATGAGTGAAATTTTAATAATATGCACAAATATAAATTATTATATAAATACATCATATTTATAGGGGAGCTTTTAATAAAAGTATTTGTTATTTTTATTTATCCCCCATTATTTTAGGGTTTATTTTAAAAAAAGAATATTTTTTTATATAAAAATTGCAAAAATGCTAACAATAAATTTTTGTATTTTCATGTTTTTATTGCTTCTTACTAGTTATTTTTGTAATTAAAATATAATCATTGTCAACTTAATTAAGTTTCTAAAAATGTCAACATTAAGATTTCACGCTATTAAAGAATCACAGTCTTATAAACCTGTTATTGTAGAAGAGAAAGAACGTCGATCAGACCTGTTTGGAAAGCATGTGTTTAATGAGAATACCATGCGTCAATATTTAACAAAAGATGCTTTTGTTGGTGTTATCGATGCTATTCAATATGGTAAAAAAATAGATAGAAGTATAGCAAATCAAGTAGCATCTTCTATGAAAGATTGGGCCTTATCAAAAGGAGTTACCCATTATACACATTGGTTTCAGCCATTAACAGGCGCTACGGCAGAAAAGCATGATGCGTTTTTTGAAACCATTGGGGATGGTATGGCTATTGAAAAATTTGGAGGCGATCAATTAGTACAGCAAGAACCAGACGCTTCCAGTTTTCCAAGTGGAGGTATTAGAAATACATTTGAAGCTCGTGGCTATACTGCATGGGACCCAACATCGCCTGCATTTATATACGGTACAACACTATGTATTCCAACCATTTTTGTGGCTTATACCGGTGAAGCATTAGACTATAAAACGCCTTTGTTAAGAGCGCTGCATGCGGTGGATGGAGCAGCAACAGCAGTTTGTAGGTATTTTGATAAGAATGTAAAGAAAGTGTCTTCTTCTTTGGGGTGGGAGCAAGAGTATTTTTTAATAGATAAAATGTTGGCGGCGAGTCGTCCAGATATTTCCTTGACAGGAAGGACGTTATTGGGGCATTCTCCTGCAAAAGGACAACAATTGGATGACCATTATTTTGGATCTATTCCCAGTAGGGCGTTGAGTTTTATGCGTGAATTGGAAACAGAATGTATGCTTTTGGGTATTCCTGTGAAAACCAGGCATAATGAAGTGGCCCCTAATCAATTTGAGTTAGCCCCCATTTATGAAGAAGCAAATTTGGCAGTAGATCATAATTCGCTTTTAATGGATATTATGGCACGTATAGCATCACGTCATAATTTTAAGGTGCTCTTGCATGAAAAGCCATTTGAAGGTATTAATGGTTCTGGTAAACATAACAATTGGTCTTTGTCTACAGATACGGGCGTTAATTTACTGGGGCCAGGGAAAACCCCAATGAGTAACCTCCGGTTTTTAACATTTTTTATTAATACCATTAAAGCGGTTCATGAGCATGAGGCACTTTTAAGAGCAGCGATTGCATCTGCCGGGAATGATCACAGGTTAGGAGCCAATGAAGCACCGCCAGCCATTATTTCGGTATTTATAGGGAAGCAATTAACCAAAGTTTTAGAGGAGCTGGAAGGTGTGACCAAGGGGAAATTGTCACCTCAGGAAAAAACAGAACTTAAACTTAACGTTGTTGGAAAAATACCTGATGTTTTGCTTGATAATACAGATAGAAATAGAACATCTCCTTTTGCGTTCACTGGCAATAAATTTGAATTTAGGGCAGTAGGGTCTACGGCGAATTGTGGCAACCCGATGACTATTTTAAATACCATAGTGGCGAAGCAGTTAAGGGATTTTAAAATTGAGGTTGATAAGTTGATCGATAAGAAAGGCTTGAAGAAAGATGAGGCCATATTTAATGTGCTGAGGGAATATATTAAATCGACAAAAAATATTTTGTTTGAAGGAAATGGTTATGGTAAGGAGTGGGAAGAAGAAGCTAAGAAAAGAGGTTTGAGCAATAACAAAACGACGCCAGAAGCTTTAAAGGCCAAAATTTCTAAGCAAACCATTGCATTATTTGAAGAAATGAACGTCATGAGTAGGGTGGAAGCGGAAGCCCGTTATGAAATAGAGATTGAAGCCTATATCATGCATATCCAAATTGAAAGTCGTGTATTGGGAGATATTGCACGTAACCATATTGTGCCAACGGCTGTTAAGTATCAAAATATTTTAATTGAAAATGTTAGGGGATTAAAGGAAATATTCGACAAAAAATTTAATTCAGTTTCTAAAGAGCAGATTAATTTAATTGAAGAGATTTCCAGTCATATTGAAGGTATCAATGCGAATGTTACAAAAATGATAAACGAACGTAAAAAAGCGAATGTGTTTGAAGATATAGAAGAAAAGGCACTTGCTTACTGTAATCAGGTAAAACCTTTATTTGATGATATTCGTTACCATTGTGATAAGTTGGAATTGTTGGTAGATGATGAGATTTGGCCATTAACAAAGTATCGGGAATTATTATTTACAAGATAGTTTTTTTAACGTTTAAAGCTCTTATACCAAATGAATTTTAAAATGATAGGAAATAAATTTGAATTATATTTTCATTAGAAGAGATAAAAAACATAAGCATAGCCTAGTTAAGGATATGTTTTTTATTGAAATATAAAGGAAATAGAAATCGAAGATTCAAGAACACCAATTATAAAAATAAAAGATAGTGAACTAAACGGATTTAACCAGTTATTTTGAAGTTTATTTGGTATTATAGGTATCTTAATTTTTTAGTAGGAATAAAATGTAGCACATACTTATTGTTAAGGATGGTTAATTTTAAAATATTCCTTTACTTTTGCACCACAATAAAATATTATGAGTCAAGAAGTTTCTAAACGATACGCACAACGTGGGGTTTCCGCATCAAAAGAAGATGTACATAATGCTATAAAAAATATAGATAAAGGATTGTTTCCAAAAGCATTTTGTAAGATAGTGCCCGATTACCTAACAAATGATGATGATTATTGCTTGATTATGCATGCAGATGGTGCTGGAACAAAATCATCCTTGGCTTATATGTATTGGAAAGAAACAGGAGATGTTTCGGTTTGGAAAGGGATTGCCCAAGATGCTTTAATAATGAATATTGATGATCTATTATGTGTTGGTGCAACCGATAATATTATGTTGTCTTCAACCATTGGAAGAAATAAAAATTTGATTCCGGGTGAGGTGATCTCTGCCATTATCAATGGTACGGAAGAATTACTTGAGGACTTAAAATCGTATGGTGTAACCATTCATTCTACGGGTGGTGAAACAGCCGATGTTGGGGATTTAGTAAGAACTATTATCGTGGATTCTACAGTAACAGCAAGAATGAAACGAGATGATGTTATTGACAATGCAAATATTAAGGCTGGTGATGTCATAGTTGGTTTAGAATCTTTTGGACAAGCAACTTATGAGAAAGCGTATAACGGAGGGATGGGGAGCAATGGCTTGACCTCTGCCCGACATGATGTTTTTAGTAAGTATCTGGCGGAAAAATATCCTGAAAGTTTTGATGCATCCGTTCCTGAAGATTTAGTGTATTCTGGAGGTGTGAAATTGACCGATGCTGTTGAGGGCGCTCCAATAGATGCAGGTAAACTGGTCTTATCTCCAACAAGAACATATGCGCCGATCATTAAAAAAATATTATCAGAATTTAATAGCGAAACTATTCATGGTATGGTTCATTGCAGTGGAGGTGCTCAAACGAAGGTGCTTCATTTTGTAGATGAGTTTCATATAATAAAGGATCGGATGTTTCCAATGCCACCATTATTTAAACTCATTCAAAAGCAATCTAAAACAGATTGGAAAGAAATGTACCAAGTGTTTAATTGTGGCCACAGAATGGAATTATATGTAACTCCAGAAGTTGCCGAGACTATTATAGCTATTTCTAAATCGTTTCATGTCGACGCAAAAATAATTGGTAGGGTGAAAGCTTCAAAAACAAAAAAATTGACGATAAAATCTGAATTTGGCGTCTTTAATTACTAAACTTTTTTGTTCACTATTAAAATGGAATGATTATTGATTGAGAATTTTAATTTGTATAATCAACCTTAGTTATAAAGCATGAAAAACGTATTCTTTGTCTCCCTTTGTTTCTTTTTTCAATTAATTTCAGCACAACCAGACTCCCTTTTTTTACAAAAGAACACTGAAAAAAAGGCCGAAAAAAAGATGGAACGTCCAGAATGGATTCAAAAAAATAAAGCTACCGTAGATTTAAGCGAAGTTTCATTTGTTAATTGGAATTCTGGTGGTAGTAATTCAATATCCGGACTCTTCGGCGTGCAATCTTCTGCAAATTATAAAGACAAATATTTTTCATGGAGAAATGATGTGTCCTTGCGTTATGGGATAAATAAACAGCAAGCCAGAGAACTAAGAAAAACGGATGATTTATTTGAGCTTACCTCAAATTTAGGTTATAAGCCAGACGAGAAATCAAACTGGTTTTATTCTGCAAGACTTAATTTTAAAACCCAGCTTACAAATGGTTATCACTATCCAAATAAAGATACCCCAATTTCCAGATTATTAGCCCCCGGATATTTGTTCTTTGGTGGTGGAATGGAGTATGGGAAAGATATCGAAGAATTGTCGTTTTACTTTTCTCCATTAACTTTAAAAGCCACTTTTGTACTGGATGAAGATTTGGCCAATGCCGGTTCTTTTGGAGTTGCTCCTGCGGTTTTGGATGCGGATGGAAATGTTATTACGCCAGGAGATCACGTAAGAAAAGAGGTTGGTATTTTGATGACCAATAGTTATGAAATGGAAGTAGCTAATAATGTTAACCTGAAACATGTTGTGAGTTTATATTCTGATTATGTGAATAATTTTGGAAATGTAGATTTAGATTGGAAGATAGATTTTAATTTTAAAGTAAATAGTTTTATAAGGGCTAACTTGGGCTCTCATTTAAAATATGATGATGATGTAAAAACGAAGGAGCCTTCGGATGTTGAAGGGGAGTTTGATGAAGCTGGTGCTAAGGTGCAGTGGAAACAGATTTTAGGAGTTGGGTTTGCTGTCGATTTTTAACATAGGTTTATCTTTTTTATTTCAAAAATTTGTTAACTTTTTAATGTTGATAAATAATTAAAACACTTATTATCAATTGATTAATACGTTTTACTTGTAAACTTTATGATTTTTGTCATATTTTAAGTTGTATATTTGTGGTTTATTTATGTTTTAATTAAATAATCCAAAAAAGCAGCTTACCAATGAACGACAATGAGACAATAAAACAGCCAAAAACGTACTCTCAAGATCAAGCCCTTAAAGCCACATTAGCATATTTTAAAAATGACGATTTAGCCGCACGCGTATGGTTAAATAAATACGCGCTTAAAGATTCTCAAGGAAACATTTATGAGTTAACTCCAAATGATATGCATCTTCGAATTGCTAACGAGTTAGCAAGAGTTGAAAAAAAATATGCAAATCCATTATCTGTTGATGCTATTTTTAATCTCATTAAAGATTTTAAATACATAGTGCCACAAGGGAGCCCGATGGCAGGAATAGGGAACCCGTTTCAAATAGCATCCCTTTCAAATTGTTTTGTAATTGGTAATTCAGGAGAATCAGATTCGTACGGAGGTATCATGAAAATTGACCAAGAGCAAGTGCAGCTTATGAAGCGTAGGGGAGGCGTTGGGCACGATCTGTCCCATATTCGACCAAAAGGCTCCATGGTTAAAAACTCTGCATTAACATCCACAGGTATCGTTCCTTTTATGGAGCGTTACTCTAATTCCACCAGAGAAGTTGCACAAGATGGTAGACGAGGCGCCTTGATGCTATCTGTTTCCATCAACCATCCAGATTCAGAAGATTTTATTGATGCCAAGTTGGAGCAGGGCAAAGTTACAGGTGCAAATGTATCGGTTAGAATAGATAATGATTTTATGGAAGCGGTGAAAACTGGTGCCGATTATGTTCAAAAGTATCCGGTTTTTAGTGCAAACCCTAAAGTTTCCAAAACAATAAAGGCAAATGATCTATGGAAAAAAATTGTACATAATGCTTGGAGGTCTGCCGAACCAGGCATTCTATTTTGGGATACTATAATAAAGGAGTCTGTTCCGGATTGCTATGCCGATTTGGGGTACAAAACAGTATCTACAAATCCATGTGGGGAAATTCCTTTGTGTCCTTATGATTCCTGTAGGCTATTGGCTATAAATTTATTTTCTTATGTAGAAAACCCTTTTACAAAACACGCTAAGTTTAATTTCTCTTTATTCAAAAAACATATTAAAGCAGCTCAGCGTATTATGGATGATATCATTGATTTGGAGTTAGAAAAAATTGATGCTATTTTACAGAAAATCGATGCAGACCCAGAGTTGAGCGAGGTGAAAATGCCAGAACGTAATTTGTGGATTAATATAAAGCAAAAAGCAGAAGAAGGACGTAGAACAGGTATTGGTATTACGGCAGAAGGGGATATGTTAGCTGCATTAGGTATTCAATACGGGAGTGAAGAAGGTAATGCTTTTTCATTGGAAATCCATAAAACAATTGCTATAGAAGCATATAGAGCATCGGTGCATTTAGCAAAAGAACGAGGTGCTTTTTCTATTTTTGATGCAGCGCGTGAAAAAAATAATCCATTTATCCAACGCTTAAAAGATGCAGATAATAAACTGTATTATGAAATGCTGGAATATGGTAGACGAAATATTGCTTTACTAACCATAGCTCCAACTGGTACAACAAGTTTAATGACGCAAACAACTTCTGGTATAGAACCTGTATTCTTACCGGTCTATAAGCGAAGAAGAAAGGTTAATCCAAACGATAAAGAAGCCCGCGTTGATTTTGTTGATGAAGTTGGTGATTCTTGGGAAGAATATGTTGTTTTTCATCACAGATTTAAGCAGTGGATGGAAGTCAATGGCATTGATACCTCTAAAAATTTCTCTCAAGATGAGTTAAATGATTTAATAAAGCAGTCTCCATACTATAAAGCGACTTCAAATGATGTGGATTGGCTAAGTAAAGTAAGTATGCAAGGGGCTATTCAAAAATGGGTAGATCATTCCATAAGCGTTACCATTAATTTGCCTCATGATGTTTCTGAAGATTTAGTAGGAGAATTATATTTAAAAGCCTGGGAATCTGGTTGTAAAGGGGTTACCGTTTATAGGGATGGTTCTCGTTCTGGCGTATTAATTTCCAATGATAATAAAAAAGAGGAGAAAAGCAAAGATTCATTAACGGCATTTCCTGTAAAACGCCCTCAAGTACTGGAGGCCGATGTGGTTCGTTTTCAAAATAATAAAGAGAAATGGATTGCTTTTATTGGGATCATTGATGAGAAGCCCTATGAGATTTTTACAGGTTTAACAGACGATGAAGATGGTATTTTAATTCCTCGTTGGGTAAACAGTGGGTTGATAATAAAGAACAGGAACGATGATGGTACGTCTCGTTACGATTTTCAATATGAAAATAAAAGAGGGTATAAAACGACCATAGAAGGCCTGTCCCATAAATTTAATCCTGAATATTGGAACTATGCAAAACTTATTTCCAGCACGCTTCGTCATGGGATGCCGATTGATAAAATTGTTGATTTAATTAATAGCTTGCAACTGGATACCGAGTCTATTAATACATGGAAAAATGGCGTAGGCCGTGCATTAAAACGTTACGTAGAAGATGGTACGGAGGCTAAAGGGCAGAAGTGTGATTCCTGTAAATCGGGAAATTTAATCTATCAAGAAGGCTGTTTAACCTGTAAGGATTGCGGGTCTTCAAAATGTGGCTAATGCCTAGCGTGTACAATTAAAAAAAGCTGCCTAAAAGTACATAGTTTTCTGTTCGAGCTCAGTCGAGAACTTTTAATATCTAAATTTGAAAAAAACGTTTTCACTGTACTCGCTGTGACACTTTTTTAGTTTTGAATAGGTACAACCTGTGTTGATTAAAATGATATCAAAATTAAAAATAGCACTCGAAAATATAAATCAGACGAGCTCCTCCCTTTTTAGCAACTCCCGTGAGTACACAAATAAAGCACAATAAAAAGATTGGACACGAATGGCACAAATTCACACTAATTATTCAGTCTATTGACAGGTTTTCAAGCCTATATTGCCTAGGGATTATTATTCATACTATGTCCAATCTATACCATAAAGTATTGGATTCGTGTGAATTTGTGCCATTCGTGTCTTTTTTAAAGATGTGTACTCACGGTAGTTTTCAAAAGGGAGGATAAATCATACAAATTCCTTAAGAAGCAAAAGAAAGGGAATGCTTAAAAATAAATCAATCATAAATAATAATGAAAACAACTTGAAAGTAGAAATGCCGATATTTTTGTAAAATACCAGTTTTCGTTTTGCATTTGTTTCATTTATAAAAAACCATAGGAAAAATACCAATAATAGTTTAACAATAAGAATGGGAACGATATCATATTTTAGAAATGAAAAAATAATATTTAAACCAAAAGACCAAAAAATAAAAGGCCTGTAAAAAACGAATATGGAAAATAATTGATTCATATATATGATTAGAAACGTTGGAAGTTACATATTATTCTAATCTAATGATGAATAGATGGGTGTATTCGTACTAAAAATTCATAAATTATCGTATTTTTGATTCCCAATTAAAAAGGTAGATGTTAGAGAAATTACAAATAGTAAAACAGCGTTTTGATGAGGTTAGTGATTTGATTATTCAACCCGATATAATCACAGATCAAAAGCGTTATGTAGAACTTAACAGAGAATATAAAGACTTGCGAATCCTTATGGAAAAGCGAGCTTCATATATAGAACTTACAGATAATTTAAAGGAAGCCGAATCTATAATTGCCGATGGAAGTGATGCTGAAATGGTTGAGATGGCTAAAATGCAGTATGATGAAGCCAAAGAAGGGATTCCTAAGTTAGAAGAAGAAATAAAAGTTCTTTTAATACCAAAAGACCCGGAAGATTCTAAAAACGCGGTCGTTGAATTACGTGCGGGAACTGGTGGGGATGAAGCCAGTATTTTTGCAGGTGATTTATTTAGAATGTACACTAAATATTGTGAAAGTAAAGGGTGGCGAGTAGACACTGTAGATTTTAGCGAAGGGACCAATGGTGGCTTTAAGGAAATTCAGTTTGAAGTAAGTGGTGAAGATGTTTACGGCACTTTAAAGTTTGAAGCTGGGGTACATCGTGTGCAACGTGTGCCACAAACAGAAACTCAGGGGCGTGTGCATACAAGTGCAGCAACGGTGATGGTATTTCCGGAAGCTGAAGAGTTCGATGTAGAGATTAACCCAAAGGAAGTAAGAATAGATTTTTTCTGTTCTTCAGGTCCGGGAGGTCAATCTGTAAACACGACCTATTCGGCGGTGCGTTTAACGCATATCCCAACAGGATTAGTTGCGCAATGTCAAGATCAAAAATCGCAGCATAAAAATAAAGAGAAAGCTTTTAAGGTACTACGTTCTCGTTTATACGATTTAGAGTTGGCAAAAAAGCAGGAAGAAGATGCTGCAAAACGTGGTAGCATGGTATCATCGGGTGATAGAAGTGCTAAGATTCGAACCTATAATTATCCCCAAGGACGTGTAACAGACCATAGAATTGGTTTAACGCTTTACGACTTGAGTAATATTGTAAATGGGGATATCCAGAAGATAATTGATGAATTGATGTTAGCTGAAAATACTGAAAAGTTAAAAGCTAGTGATGATGTGATTTAATTTCATTCCTGCGAAGGCAGGAATCTATTTAAAATTAATTTAGTTCAATCAAAAGATTCCTGCCTTCGCAGGAATGACAAAATAGCCTAAGTGACAACAAACCAACTCGTTCAGGAAATCAAAAAAAAGAAATCCTTTTTATGTATAGGATTAGATGTTGATTTAAATAAAATACCATCACATCTTTTAAAAGAAGAAGACCCTATTTTTGCTTTTAATAAAGCGATTATTGATGCAACACATCATGTATGTGTCGCTTATAAGCCCAATACGGCGTTTTATGAGGCCTATGGTTTAAAAGGTTGGAGAGCGTTAGAAAGAACCATTCATTATTTAAACGAAAAGCATCCAGAGATTTTCACTATTGCCGATGCCAAGCGAGGCGATATAGGGAATACCAGTACGATGTATGCCAAAGCCTTTTTTGAAGATCTAGCTTTTGATTCCGTCACTGTCGCTCCTTATATGGGCAAAGATTCGGTTGAGCCATTTTTGGCTTTTGAAAATAAGCACACCATACTTTTAGCTTTAACATCCAACCAGGGAGCTTTTGATTTTCAAACAAAAACAGTTGATGGAAAAGAATTATATAAACAAGTTTTAGAGACTTCCAAAGTCTGGGAACATTCAGAAAATTTAATGTATGTTGTGGGTGCTACCAAAGCAGAATATTTAGCAGATATCAGACAGATTATTCCAGATCGCTTTTTGTTAGTGCCGGGAGTAGGTGCACAAGGGGGTAATTTGCAAGATGTTTGTAAATATGGTATGAATGGCCAGGTTGGCTTACTTATTAATTCCTCCCGTGGTATTATTTATGCCTCTAAAGAAGGTGATTTTGCCCAAGCTGCTGCTATAAAAGCCCAAGAACTTCAACGAGATATGGAAATTGAGTTGGTGCGTTATACTGGGTAGCTTTTCTACTATTACTTCAGAAAATTGTAAATTTTCTTCCCAATAATGGAATCTAAAACAATAAAAGATCAATTAAACAGGTATATTCATTTAAAGGAAAACCCAAAGCGTATCGTTTCGTTAGTACCAAGTCAAACCGAATTATTATGTGATTTGGGTTTAGAAAGCGCGCTTATTGGTGTCACCAAATTTTGTGTTCATCCGCATCATATTAGGGCAAATACCAATGTTGTTGGTGGTACAAAACAAATTCATTTAGAGAAAATCAAAGCGTTGCAACCTGACATTATTCTTTGTAATAAAGAGGAGAATACCAAAGAACTTGTTGAAGCCTGTGAGACCATTTGTAATGTGCACATTTCAGATATCTTTACCGTTGATGATAGTTTGGAATTAATTCATCAATACGGCGAGATTTTTAATAAAACAAAAGAAGCTTTAACAATAACCAATACTATTAAAAAGGAGCTAGAGGGTTTTAATGCGTTCATTAAAAATAAGCCAAGTTTAAAAGTAGTTTATTTTATATGGAAATCCCCATGGATGGTTGCTGCAAATAATACGTTTATTAATTATTTATTGAAGCTTAATAAGTTTGAAAATGTTTTTAAGAAGGAGAGTCGTTATCCAGAGATAGTGCTTAACGAATCGACTGTTAATAAAGATGTAAATAGTGTGCTTTTATCTAGTGAGCCTTATCCGTTTAAAGAGCCCCATAGGAGAGACGTACAAGAGTTTTATCCCAACGCAACTATTGTATTAGTAGATGGAGAGATGTTTTCCTGGTATGGTTCCAGGTTAACGAAAGCTTTTAAATATTTTAAAAACTTGCGCCTAAGTCTTGAGAATAATCAACTTTAGTGGCGTCTTCTACAAAGTTCGCAATTTTATTTTCTAATTCTTTTAAGCTAATTAGCTTATTTAAGTTTGGCTTTATTTTACCAACTCTACAAAAATGTGTACTCATAACTTGTTTTTTTTATAAAGTACGAGAAATAGTATGTTTTGGATGTAATAAAAAAGTTAAGGAATAGCTAAATTTTGTATAGAAGCTGGTTAGGGCATTCTCTGGATAAGTATGTCAACTTGTTAAGTTTATCAAGTAGTTTGAGGGCACGATATTCTGAAATATCACTTAAAGCAGAATCTGTTTGGCGAAAATTATAAGCCTGCTCAATAAGTTCTTTATAACGCTGATTGAGTTTTCTCTGATGAATTTGTATGTTATCTATTTTTTCCATGTATTTTCCCACGGGATAGAAAATAACTAATATACATTATTTATTTAGAAATTAAAAAGAATATGCTAACTATTTCTTGAAAATGTTTTTCATTTTCAGGTAGTTATATATTTGTTAATCGAAAAGAATTCCTCGAGACCTTGCCTGGGGTCTGCCAGCAAGGCAGGGATTGGGTACAAAACGGGCGGCACGCCTCTATGGCTCTGCTTTAAGGATAGTTCGTTTCAGGAAATTATTTTATTTGACTTGCTGGTTATAAAAAAATCAATAATTTTAGAGAACTAACAAAAACCGTTGATCATGAAGTTGCTCTTAAGTGTTTTTTTATCTTATTGTTTTCATTTTCGAATAGAGCCCAAGAAGCTAGTTGTAAATGTTGTATAATGAATTTGACTTTTGGGTAGGTGCCTGGACGGTTACCAATGCAGAGGGTGAAATTGTAGGTAAAAATGTGATTGATAAAATTCAGGATCATTGTGCTTTGAGAGAAAATAGGACAAGCTCTAAAGGAAAATTTACTGGAACAAGTCATAATTTTTATAACAATGTTACAAAGCAATGGGAACAAATTTGGATTGATAACCAGGGGGGAAGCTCACATCTAAAAGGCCATAGAGTCGGTAACCAGATGATTTTAAAAACAGATGAAGCTGTTAATAAAGATGGAAACCCGTTTTATCATCGTATTACATGGACTTTAAATAAGGCAATATTGGGAAACCGTTACCAATAATAAAGATATTACCGTAGCCTTTGATGGGCTATACAGAAAACAATAGTTTTAAAGACGGGAGACGGGAGACGGGAGACCGAGGGCCCAATTCGTCAATCCAAAATCGTCAATCCAAAATCGTCAATCCAAAATCGTCAATCCAAAATCGTCAATCCAAAATCGTCAATCCAAAATCGTCAATCTAAAATCGTCAATCCAAAATCGTCAATCCAAAATCGTCAATCCAAACTCATTTAATCCTGTAAGGCAAAGACTTTTTTCAATAAATCTGTCGTTCTTGAAGACAGTTTAGTTCGGATTTCTGTTTCTTCAATAGCAATCATGGTAAATACACCTTTTAAAGCTTCACCGGTAACATAGTCGGTTAAATCTGGGTTCACATTATTGGTAAAAGGAAGGTTATTGTATTTATTGATTAAGTTGCTCCAAATTTTATCTGCTCCAACCTTACTAAATGAGTTATTTATAACAGGGCTAAATTTATTGTATAGAGCTGTATGGGTTTTACTGTTTAAATATTGAGTTGCTGCATCATTATTACCAAGTAGAATATTTTTAGCATCTGTGAATGTAATCCCTTTAACTGCATCAACAAAAATAGGTGTTGCTTCTTTTACTGCGTCTTCGGCAGCTCTATTAAGTACTTTTAAACCTTCGTCGGCTAGTTTGCTTAGACCAACATCCCTAAGCGCTTTATCAACTTTATGTAATTCTTGAGGTAATAGTATTTTTACTAGTTCATTTTTAAAAAAGCCGTCAGTTTGTGTCAGTTTTGTAACCTGCTTGTCTATTCCAAAATCCAATGCCTGTCTTAATCCAGAAGCAATTTCCGCATTACCGATAATACCGCCACCTTGAGGTAATTGATTAACGACTTGTTGTAATTCTGCACATGCAGTGAGATTAAAAATGAAGACAAATGCTAAAAATTTACGAATCATAGTTTTGATTTTTATATGTTTAATACCATTTCTAACTTAAAATTACTCACTAATGGAGCTTTTGTGTTTTAATTTGAACCATTTTAAATCAGAATTGATATGACAAATATATGTTTTAGATCTTAAAATAGGGTAAAAATAATTTAGCATATAGCTTGTACAGATGAAAAATAAAATCTGGGCTCTGGTTTTATTTTATTATGGGACGCATCTTGCCTTTTTATATTTTCTAAAAAAGACACCCAGAGAGTAAGGTGTCTTTCATGTAAATAGCGGGATCCTGGTTTAATGTCTTTTATTTATTAGACACAAAAGGAGAACATAAAGTCACAACTTTATAAAAAGGTTATAACCTGAGTTTCTAATGTTCTTGTTATCAGATCGATTTTTAGGAGCTTGTAGCGCTGTCGGGTCAAACCTTTTGATAGGCTAAAGTCGAGATCTATGAAAGTTTGAGGTTATTTAAGAATCTCTCGACAGTAATAGTTATAATTGCTTAAGGAATCCACATTAAATATTATTTCCTAAGAAAAAATGACCGTTTTATTATTGTAAACCATCACTTTTCTATCGGCGTGTAATTTAACAGCATTTGCCAAAACAATTTTTTCTAAATCACGCCCTTTAGCTATTAAATCCCGAATAGAATGTGCATGTGATACACGTGTTACGTCTTGTTCGATTATTGGCCCAGCGTCAAGTTCTTCGGTGACATAGTGACTTGTGGCTCCAATTATTTTAACCCCACGTTTATATGCAGAATGGTATGGTTTTGCACCTACAAAGGCGGGAAGAAAAGAATGATGGATATTTATTATTTTATTTGGGTATTTATTGATTAGTTTTCCAGAAACTATTTGCATATATCTTGCTAAAACTATAAAGTTTATATCATGTGACTCTAATAATTCCAGTTGCCTGTTTTCAGCTTCTTCTCTAGTGTCTTTTGTAACAGGAATATGATGAAACGGAATTTTGAAGTTATCAGCAATGGGTTTTAGATCTAAATGGTTACTTATTATAAACGGGATTTCCAAATGAAGTTCCCCAGAGTTGTAGCGACCTAATAAATCATATAAACAATGGTCATATTTAGAAATAAACAAGGCCATTTTAGGTTTAATTTCTGAAGAATAAATACGCCACTTCATTTCAAACCCATTAACCAATGTATTCTTAAATGATTCCTTAAAACCATCAAGAGAGAAGGAATCATCATTGAATTCACTTTCTAAACGCATGAAAAAAATATCCTGCTCTCTATCTACATGTTGGTCAATATAAACAATATTGCCACCTTCTTCAGCAATAAAGCGTGTTACAGAAGCAATAATATTGGAACGGTCTTTACAATGGATTAAAAGTGTTATTTTATTCATAGGACTCAAAATCAATTTCTTTCCAAAACTAATCTAAAAAATAGATAAGAAATAGTTGCTATTATAATTTTATATAATCTTACGTAAATGACTTATTTTTTTGAATATTTCGTAAATTGCAACACTTAAAACCAAGATTCTTTACGAATGAAACAACAAGCACCTTACACACCCAAATATAAAGTACGTATAGTAACTGCCGCATCATTATTTGACGGTCATGACGCCTCTATAAATATTATGCGCCGAATCATTCAAGCCACTGGTGTCGAGGTAATTCACTTGGGACATGATAGGAGTGTGGAAGAAGTTGTAAATACTGCGATTCAAGAAGATGTAAATGCTATTTGTTTAACCTCTTACCAAGGCGGACATAATGAGTATTTTAAGTATATGTATGACTTATTAAAGGAGAAGAAGGCCAGTCATATTAAGATTTTTGGCGGTGGTGGCGGTGTTATCTTGCCATCAGAAATTAAGGATTTGATGGGGCATGGCATTACACGTATTTATTCTCCTGATGATGGACGTGAAATGGGATTACAGGGCATGATTAATGATTTGGTCAAGCAATCAGATTTTCCAATTGGAGATACTTTAAATGGAGAAATCGATCATTTAGAAAAAAAGCACCCACAATCTATTGCCCGTATTATTTCCTCTGCTGAAAACTTTCCAGAAGTAGCAAAAGATACTTTGGATAAAATTCATTCTAAAAATAAGAATTCCAAAACCCCCGTTTTAGGGATTACAGGCACAGGAGGGGCTGGGAAATCTAGCTTAGTGGACGAATTGGTAAGACGATTTTTAATTGACTTTCCCAAAAAAACGGTTGGTATTGTTTCGGTTGATCCTTCAAAAAGAAAAACCGGGGGTGCTTTGTTAGGGGATAGAATTCGTATGAATGCTATTAATTCCCCTCGGGTTTATATGCGAAGTTTGGCAACACGCCAGTCTAATTTGGCCTTGTCCAAATATGTAAATGAAGCTGTTGAGGTTTTAAAAGCTGCCGAATATGATTTAATTATTTTAGAAACCTCTGGTATTGGGCAATCTGATACTGAAATTATAGAACACTCTGATGTATCGTTGTATGTTATGACTCCTGAGTTTGGAGCAGCAACACAGTTGGAAAAGATCGATATGTTGGATTTTGCAGATTTAGTAGCTATCAATAAATTTGATAAACGTGGTGCTTTAGATGCTTTGCGAGACGTTAAAAAACAGTACATGCGCAATAACAATCTTTGGGATATTCCACAAGACGAATTGCCGGTTTTTGGGACTATTGCGTCCCAATTCAACGATCCGGGCATGAATACGCTTTATAAGGCCGTTATAGATCTGTTGGTTGAAAAAGCTGAAGCAGATTTAAAATCGACATTTACCATTTCTGATGAAATGAGTGAGAAGATTTTTGTTATTCCGCCTTCAAGAACACGATATTTATCTGAAATAGCAGAAACGAATCGAGCTTATGATCAAAAAGCCCATGGTCAAGTTGAAGTTGCACAAAAACTTTATGGCATTTATAAAACATTAGAATCTGTATTGGATGTTATTGCGAGCGAGGCAAAGCAATCTTTACTTGATAAGCATGGTGTTAATAATGATGAGGTCCAAAAGCGAGTTCGGGATGACAATAAGGGTTTTGTTAAACTTCTTATTGCAGAATTCGATAGGGTAAAATTAAATCTAGACCCTTATAATTGGGAGATTATTATAGGTTGGGACGAAAAAGTAAATACCTATAAAAACCCCATCTATTCATTTAAAGTTAGGGATAAGGACATTAAGATTGAAACACATACAGAATCCTTATCACATACTCAAATTCCAAAAGTAGCATTGCCTAAATACCAAGCATGGGGAGATATTTTGCGTTGGTGTTTACAAGAAAATGTTCCAGGGGAGTTTCCTTTTGCTTCTGGATTGTATCCTTTTAAGAGAACAGGCGAAGACCCAGCACGTATGTTTGCAGGAGAGGGAGGTCCAGAACGTACCAACCGTCGTTTTCATTATGTAAGTATGGGGCTGCCAGCAAAGCGTTTATCGACTGCATTTGACAGTGTGACGCTTTATGGTAACGATCCAGATCATCGCCCGGATATTTACGGAAAAATAGGAAATGCAGGTGTTTCGGTTTGTTGCTTAGATGATGCCAAAAAACTGTATTCTGGTTTTAATCTGGCAGATGTTATGACCTCTGTGAGTATGACCATTAATGGTCCCGCACCTATGTTATTAGGTTTCTTCATGAATGCTGCTATAGATCAGCAATGCGAAATTTATATTAAAGAAAATGGCTTAGAAAAAGACATTGAAGCTAAAATAGCTACTATTTATAAAGGTAAAGAACGGCCAAAATATCATGGTGAGCTACCAGAAGGTAATAATGGTTTAGGATTGATGTTACTGGGAGTTACTGGAGATCAAGTACTACCATTGGATATTTATAATACTATTAAAACAAAAACCATTGCGCAAGTTCGGGGAACGGTACAAGCTGATATTTTAAAGGAAGACCAAGCTCAAAACACTTGTATCTTCTCAACCGAATTCGCATTACGATTGATGGGGGATGTTCAAGAATATTTTATTGAAAATAATGTTCGCAATTTTTATTCGGTATCCATTTCTGGCTATCATATTGCCGAAGCAGGTGCTAATCCCATTACACAGTTGGCCTTAACACTCTCTAATGGGTTTACTTATGTAGAGTATTATTTAAGTCGTGGTATGGATATCAATAAATTTGGGCCCAACCTATCGTTCTTTTTTTCTAATGGTATCGATCCGGAATATGCAGTCATTGGTCGTGTAGCCCGAAAAATTTGGGCGAAAGCCATGAAGTACAAATACGGTGCAAATGCCAGAGCACAAATGCTTAAATATCATATTCAAACTTCGGGGCGTAGTTTACATGCACAGGAGATAGACTTTAACGATATTCGTACTACTTTACAGGCATTATATGCTATTTACGATAATTGTAACTCGTTACATACGAATGCATACGATGAAGCCATTACAACACCAACAGAAGAATCGGTACGTCGTGCCATGGCCATTCAGCTTATTATAAATAAAGAATTGGGATTGGCTAAGAATGAAAACCCCATTCAAGGATCTTTTATTATTGAAGAATTAACCGATTTAGTTGAAGAAGCCGTATTGCTTGAATTTGATAGAATTACTGAAAGAGGCGGCGTTTTAGGGGCGATGGAAACGATGTACCAACGCAGTAAAATTCAAGAAGAAAGTTTGTATTACGAAACCTTAAAGCATAATGGTGATTTTCCGATTATTGGCGTGAATACATTTTTAAGCTCTAAAGGCTCACCAACAGTGCTTCCTAAAGAGGTGATTCGTGCAACAGAAGAAGAGAAGCAGTTTCAAATAAAAACTTTGGAAAACCTTCATAAAGCAAATAATACAAAAGCATTGTTGAAAGAACTACAAACAAAAGCCATTAACAACGAAAATATTTTTGAAGCGTTAATGGAAGTTTGTAAAGTATGTTCATTAGGAGGCATAACAAGTGCGTTATTTGAAGTAGGCGGGCAGTACAGACGAAATATGTAAGCAGCGAACCACTTTTTGCCCAAGCAAAAAGTGTGTGAGTCGCTTATCCTGAGCGGAGTCGAAGGATCTCATAAACAGAAACTATAAGTTTATTACCACTTTTTGCCCAAGCAAAAAGTGTGTGAGTCGCTTATCCTGAGCGGAGTCGAGGGATCTCATAAACAGAAACTATAAGTTTATTACCACTTTTTGCCCAAGCAAAAAGTGTGTGAGTCGCTTATCCCGAGCGGAGTCGAAGGATCTCATAAACAGAAACTATAAGTTTATTACCACTTTTTGCCCAAGCAAAAAGTGTGTGAGTCGCTTATCCTGAGCGGAGTCGAAGGATCTCATAAACAGAAACTATAAGTTTATTACCACTTTTTGCCCAAGCAAAAAGTGTGTGAATCGCTTATCCTGAGCGGAGCCGAAGGATCTCATTGAAGAGGACTATGAATTAACGACCACTTTTTGCCCAAGCAAAAAGTGTGTGAGTCGCTTATATCAAATAAGAACTGGCATTAGTTATTAAGGGAAATGAATTTAAAGATGGGCAAATTATGGTTCATGCTCAAAAGCTGTATTTAGGCAAAAGTTTTGATCCATCTGAAAAGAAGGCCTGCCGTTGACCTATCCTGTTTTAACCCTCCTAAATTTCGACAAAGTCGAAATTATCCTCCCTTTTTTTTCAAAAGGGAGGAACAAGTCCGGCTGGTATTTTCTGGTACTGTTTTAAATTTAAGAGGAGATGAATTCCAATTTTAAGCTTAAAATTGGAAGAAAGAGATGTTTTGTTTTTATGGTGCGCTCTCAATATAATTAACGTGAGTTCGATGTAAGCATAATATTATCAAGCTGATTATCAGCATTTAACCTTGGTTGTCAGGTTGAGCGCAGTCGAAACCCATTTAAATAACGGTTTTAATGTCCTTTCGGACTGCGCTCAAGGCGACAAATAGCATTATTAGTGAATTTATTGTTAAAAACCCCCTTGTTTTAAATCGAACTCACGTTAATTAGATTATCTGAATTTATCTTGAAGTGGCTATTATGAACTAAACATGTCCTGTTATAAATGATTTCATACCGTATACAACTTTTGGGATTGACCCATTAGTTATTAAGGGAAATGAATTTAAAGATGAGTAAGTTATACCTAATATTGGAACTTCTGTATTGTGAAACTAAGCTCACTAAAGAGTCAACAACCAAGTACGTTGCAACTTTTTAAACTTTTTCAATTCGCTACGTAAAATGGGTAAGAAATCCTTACCGTTGCTATTTGAACGCTCTAAGCGATATGAGTTTTTATAAAGCATGTTGGTAAGCCGTTTGAGCGAAGCAATGTGTTTATGTTTTCTGTCTGAACAACGCTCTAATTCTGCATTTAAAATTTCTGGGGCCAATGATACGGATTGTTGGACAATATCACCAGAGAAATAAATGTTAGAATCTTCGGTGCCATCGTTTTTTAAAACTGATAAATCATGATTTAAATACATGGAGATGTTCTGAGAAAGTGTAAAAATCTCAACAGCTTTTTTATAAATCGGTAATTCCGATAGATTTAATGGGGTATTCGATGACATAATCTTTTTTTTCTTAGCGTTTTTATCAAAATTACTCACAAGAATTTATATTCATCTTTAGGTTTTAAAGTAAAAGTGTATATTTACTTTAAATTTTAATTATTTATGGTTAAATTTCATTAAATGGATATTGATAGTCTTAATTGGAAGATTTTAAGGTGTTTACAAGAGAACGCACGTCTTTCTAATGCTGAAATTGGGCGACGTGTTGGCGTAAGTTCTCCAGCGGTTTCAGAACGTATTAAAAAGATGGAAGACTTGGGTGTTATAGAAGGGCATAAAACGATTGTTTCTCCGTTAGAGGTTGGTTATCAACTTAAAGCGATTATAACATTACGTGCCTTTATGGGAAAGTTGAAACCTTTTTTAGAAAAAGTAAAGGCCTATGATGAGGTTGTTAACTGTTATCGTATTACTGGTGATGAAAACATTGTTATGGAGGTCGTTTTAAAAAATCAAAAACACATGGAATCATTTATAGACCAACTTATTGTATACGGTGAGAGCAAAACACATATAGTGTTGTCTGATGTTGTAAAACAAAAAGAGATAAAATCGTTGAAATAGAAAATAAAGATCTTCAAAAAAGGCGTCTGGGTTAAGAGGCATGTTATTATTTGGGGCTTTATCATCATCATTGACACCGGAGGCTTAAAAGCCCCCAACGGTCAATAATATAATGCCATGGATCGAACGTCTTTACCCGTTCAGCAAACAAGATTCTAAACGCTTCGACTTCTGTTCTTAATAAATCTAAATATCCAATATCCTTAAAACGGTGCTTCTATGCCATGGGAGTTATTAATAAGCTCTTGTGCCACTTTACGGATGTTGGCAGCATTTTCCATTTTTAAATCGTATAACATATCCTTCACCCAAAACACCAGCCATTTTAGCAGGAATAATCAATGGGTTTTATTACATATAACCGATATTGTTTTTTTATCATTTCAGCTTGAATGTCTTGCTCAAATTCAATATCTGTTTTTTCAACATCTAATGCTGGTATAGTAACTTGGTTTAAATCCATAAAATGTCTTTTTCTTCGTTTTTCGCTTTTTCTTTACGTCTCTTTTTTGTGTTCAAATATTGTCTTAGTATAAATAGTAATAATACACATAGTGCAGCAAGCAACGTAACAATATACCAAGTATTGTCAAAGCCAAGGGCATCAACCATTCGCATACCTGCGTTATGACCAAAAATATGGGCTATCGAAAACGCAATACTATATAGGGCCATGTACTCACCTTGGTTTCCTTTTTTAGCTCTATCCATAGCAAATGCGTTTGAAAATGGAAAGGCTATCATTTCGCCAAAAGTCATTAAAAGCATCCCAATAACTAAAACTCCAACCCAAGGCGTAAAGTTTAATATAATAAAACTCGACCCTGTAAGAATAGCACCAAAGAGCATCAATCCAGTTTTGGTGAAATTGGTATTTTCTAACCATTTTATTAAAGGCATTTCGAATACAAAAATTAAAAACCCATTCATTCCTAAAATAATACCGATCTCTAATTCTGTTAATTGATGCACGTCTTTATAGTATAGGGGCATCGTAGAGAAGTATTGCAAGAATACAATTCCAAATAATATCATGGCAGCGAGAAAAATTAAAAAAGCTTTATCGCCATAAGCGGATTTCGGGTTTTCCGTTTTTACATTGTCCAGTATTTTTGCCTTTTTGGGATTCAAAACATTTATCAAAACCAAAGTAGCCATGATACATGTAATACCATCTACCCAAAATAAACCGCCGTAACTAAGTGCAGTGATAATAAAACCACCAATAGCAGGACCAGCGGAAAACCCAAGATTTATTGCCAAACGAATTAAAGTAACAGATCGGGTTTTGTTTTCTGGTTTACTGTAAGCACTTAGTGCTACAAACATGGCTGGACGAAACATATCTGCGACAAGCATGACTAAAAATATGCCTAAACAAAATGTTGGGAAGGTCGTTAGAAATTGCAAGGCTATAAATAAAAGACCAGTGGCCAGTAAACTAAATGCCATCACTTTGTAATATCCTATTTTATCGGTTAATTTTCCACCTAACCAGGAACCAATGACAGAACCTAAACCAAAAGCACTCATAACCCACCCAACATCATTTAAAGAAAAATTAAGGCTCTTTGTTAGGTATAATGATAAGAAAGGAATCACCATGGTACCGGCTCTATTAATAAGTGTTATTAATGCCAGCCACCATACTTCTTGAGAAAGGCCTTTAAATGTGTTTAGGTAATTGTTGAATAATTTTTTCATTAGTTCTAATTGTTCAAGTTTCTGTTTTTTTACATATAATTCTTAGTTTAGTCCCTGATCTTTATCAGGATTAGTTCAACTAATTAAATTTATTCAGTTGCTAGGCAACAGTCAAATTCCAAGTTTCACTAAAAATAAAAAGTCCGACTGAGAAGTCGGACTTTTTAATATTGTAATATTTTATATTCATATCACCACAATATATCATAAGCCCAGCTCCTTGTCTTTAAACAAGAGGTCCATTGCTTTCTATAAATTGTGACGTTACTACGCATTTTTATTTATTTTCAAGTCACAAAACTATATAAAATATTTGTAATACCAAATGAACCTTAAAATAACTTCAGAAATTAGTTTCTATTTCCTTTATCTTTCAATATAAAATAGAACCATAACAAAAGCTATGCTTCGATTTTCTATTTCATCTAAAGAAAATATTATTCAAATTTATTATCAGCCATTTTAAAATTCATTTGGTATAAGTTGTATTTTTGAAATGTGAATATTTTTACATAATGAAAAAAATAGCGTATTCTAAACCTGATTATATTTAAAACGAAACCATTTATATGATTGATAATCAGATAATTAAAATTAATGATTTAAAATCCCCAAAAGGAACATTTTTATTAGGGCATTTACCTCAATTTAATACCTATAATAAGCATCAAGTTTTAGAACGCTGGGTTGAAGAGTGCGGCGAGTTGTTTAAAATACATTTTGTTGGGAAGCCATTTGTGGTTTCTGCAAATCCGGATTTTAATAACAAAATGTTGAGATTAAGACCAGAAGGTTTTAAACGCTTTTCCAAGATCGATGACATTTTAAAAGAAATGGGAATTGATGGTGTTTTTAATGCAGAAGGCGCTGTATGGAAACGGCATAGAAAGCCAACAGCTGAAGCCCTAAATGTAAAAAATGTTAAAGCGTATTATCCCATTATTTTGGATAAGACCAAGCGCATTCTTGAAAAATTTAAAAATTATTCCCAGGAAAAGACCGTAGTAGATGTACAAAAAGAATTTATGGCGTTTACAATCGATATTACTACGGAGATTGCTTTTGGGCATAAGCTGGATACTATAAATGATAAGGCAAACAGTTTTCAAAAGCATCTGGAGGTCATTTTTCCAATGATCAACGCGCGTGTTACTGCACCCATTCCTATTTGGAGGTATTTCAAAAGAGAAAAAGATAAAACACTTGATGAATCGTTAAAATCTATTGAAAAAATCATCTATGAGTTTATTGATGGAGCCAAAAGGAGACTAACGGAGCATCCGAAATTAAAAGAAGCACCCTCAAATTTTTTAGAAGCTTTATTAATAGAAAATGAGGGTGTTCATTTTACAGATGAAGAAATTTACGGTAATGTGTTTACCATGTTATTGGCAGGGGAGGATACAACATCAAATTCATTATCCTGGGGGCTATTTTATTTAGCACAGCACCCTGGGATTGTTGCCAAGGTTAGGGAAGAAGCTAAGGAAGTATATGCCGAAGCGACACCAAATAACTATGAAAATATAGAGGACTTAAAATATGCAAACGCAGTGGTCCAGGAAGCGATGCGATTAAAACCAACAACGCCTCAATTATATTTGGAATCCAATAAAGATGTTGTTATAGATAATGTAGCTATACCAAAAGGCACTCGTATTATTTTACAGAACAAAGTGGCGCAAACGCATAGCGATTATTTCTCTAATCCTAATGATTTTGTTCCAGAAAGGTGGCTGGCTAGTGCGTGTCCGATGCATAAAAATCATGCTCCTAATGTTATGGGAGCCTTTGGAGCAGGCCCAAGATATTGTCCGGGCATGCATTTGGCAAAAACAGAAATGATTGCTTTAATTTCTACCTTATGTAAGCATTTTGACTTTAAATTAGAAGTAGAACCAGAAGCCATTAGAGAACGATTTGAGTTCACGATGTATCCAGAAAATTTAAAAGTGACTTTGGTGCCTCAGCCCTGAACTTGTTTCAGGGTCTCATAAATTAATTTCAGACATTCAAAAAAGAACATGCAAAATAATACGACCTTTTTTAAAAAGATAAAAAACATAGTGAGAACGTATCTTTTAATGTTATTGTTTTTAGTATCGTTATTTAGTTGCGCCCAAGAAAAGAAACCTATTTTAGGAGAGACCGCGTTTCAAAGAAAAATAAATGCAGAATATAAAGATGCCACCACATCACCATTAAAAGCTAAAGATAGAAAGCATTTTGAAGGTTTGGATTTCTTTGAATTTGATTCTGCTTATGTTGTAAAGGCCCAATTTAAAAGAACGCCAAATGAAAAGTCTTTTAAAATGAAAACAACGACTACCAGACTTCCAGAGTATGTGAAATATGGAGAATTAACGTTTGACTTAAAAGGAGAAAGCTTCTCATTGAATATTTATCAAAACCTAGGTTTGGTGGAAAAAGAAGGTTATAAAGATTATTTATTTCTGCCTTTTTTAGATGAAACCAATGGATTGGAAAGTTATGGGGGCGGACGTTATATCGATGCTAGGATTCCAGAAGGTCATACCATGATCATCGATTTTAATAAGGCCTATAATCCGTATTGTGCTTATAATGATAAATATTCTTGTCCTATAGTACCGAGGAGAAATTATTTAAAGACTAGAGTAGAGGCTGGGGTTAAGGTTTTTGGGAAGCATTAATGGTTTTTACCTTATTACGGGACAGGATATTAGCTGACTAAAATGATACAAATAATAAAATTCAAAACAATTATTTGTCGTAAAAAAGTCAGTTTAAATCTGTCCTATATGATATAAAACATAATTTAGGCTATTGTCCTTTGAGCGATGGAGAAGTGAAAGCTCTTTTGTTGTGGAGCACAGTGGAACAGCCAATGTGCTTGAACGTACAGTTGGTTTTCAAATGGAGAACTATTGAATAAGCATCATATGGTGCTTATCCCTTTAAAGTTTCTGGATAAATGTATTAAAATTGTGTCTGCTTCTATAGCTAAGTCGATATATACAGGTGTTTTAATGTTAAAATAAACTATATCGACTGTTAAATAAATTCAGTGTATCTTTCTAATAAAGTCAAAACCTCACTTCACCAAATACATCCCTGCAAAAACAGCCAAAAAGCCAATAATAAAACTGGCAATGGTATAGATAGCAAAACTGGTAAAGTCCCCAGATTTTAAAAACACATGATTTTCGTAAGCAAAGGTTGAAAAGGTGGTGAAACCGCCACAAAACCCAGTGGCTAAAAGCAGGGTTTGGTTTTGTGTAAGCGAATCATTTTTTGCGGCTAGGCCAAGAATGATACCAATAAGTAAACTTCCTAAAATATTGGCTGCAAACGTACCATAAGGAATCCCGGTTTCTGAGCTGTTTAGATATTTGCCAATAATAAACCGTAGCACACTGCCAAAGCCCCCACCTAAAAAAACGAATAAAAGATGTTTCATCAGTGCTTATTTAATTTGTTTTTTAATGGTCTGATGGTGCATTTATTTTATGCTTATAGCAGTAAGAACAGTTAGGTACAAATGGTTCATATATTATTTTACGGCGATATATATTTCGGTGACCCAATCCGCAGGATTTGGATGGCTCATGGGATCTGTTAAATAAGCCTCTAGCATAGGCCCATTTTCTGTAAATTCCAAATCATTTTCTGGGATATATTTCATGGTTGTTTCCCAGGCTTCTTTTAAATTTTCATAATCGCCTTTAAGCGTTGTTTTAATAGCTTTAAAAGGTTTCAACTGTCCTGTAAGGATGTCACTATCATTACTGATCACCTTCGTTGTGGTCGGTACACAGGTCGAGAACATAACCGCATTGTTTTCCTCATCCCATTTGTGATAATAGACAAAAGGGGCTCCGGCCATGTTAATATTATTGGTCATAGCATAACTTCCAACTTTGGGAAGCATTTCGGTCATTTTATCCTTTAGCTCGGTTATCTTACAAGAAGCTGTATTATATAAGTAATAACCACCGCTATGTTGAGTAATGCCATCTATTTTTATACTATATTTTTCCATATCAGAAATCACAATGCTATCTAATTTTTCAAGGCTTCGTTCATAATGAGGTGCTATTTGCTTTTCCATGCCACCCATAAAAGTAGCAAATGCTTTAAAACCAAAAGGTAAGTCTTTGCCCGAAATTGTCCAGGTAGCATCTGTTGAGCCATCTTCATTTGGTTTAAAATGCCAAGAGATATCAGATTTTGGAAAATCAGCAAACTGCATTTCTTGAGTGATCGACTTATTTTCTTCGGCTTTTATATTGGTCATGGTGCCAACGCCATCTTTATCTTCCCAAGAATAGGAGCCATCGACACCTTTAGTTTGTTTTCCAAGCGTGATTTTCATATCAGGATCGGCTTCAGCCCAAGATGACCAAGATTCCCAGTTTTTAAAATCAATAACATTGTTATAAATAACAGCGGCAGGTGCTTTTATTGTTCTGGTTCTAGTCACTTCAAATGAGTTTGGTTGTACAGCAATATAAATGGCAGTTCCTATAGTTATGATGAGTAATAAGAACAAAAGATACTTGAGAGCTTTCATTTTATTTTTTTGGAAAATTACACAAATCAAATATAATCATTTTATGCGTCGTTTAATAAATTATTATATTTGCTGCATCATAAATAAATTTTTATTAATCAAAAGATTGTTTTTTCAACGAATCGGTAATTTAAAGGCTATTAATAATCGTTTTTTTGAACAATAATTAAAAATATTTTTATAAAATGAAACTAAAATCAATCCTAAATCTGGTACTAGTTGCCATATTGTTCTTGTCTTGTGGTCAGGATAAATCTAAAGAAAATGCAGAAGATTTAAGTGTAAAAGAAAACACTGCTTTTAATTATAATGTTGAGCAGTTCGCTGATATTAAAATACTCCGATATCAAATACCAGGATGGGAAAATTTAACTTTAAAAGAACAGAAGCTAGTATATTATCTTACCCAGGCCGGTTTGGCAGGAAGGGATATTATGTGGGATCAAAACTACAGACATAATCTTAAAATAAGAAAAGCACTTGAGCATGTGTATTCAAATTACAAAGGCGATAAAACTTCTGCAGATTGGAAAGCTTTTGAAACTTATTTAAAACGTGTTTGGTTTAGTAACGGGATTCATCATCATTATTCGAATGATAAGTTGAAACCCGGCTTTTCTTCAGATTATTTGAAACAATTATTAGTGGATACCAATACCACATTAGAAGGCGAACCTTTTGATGTTATTTTTAATGATAAAGATGCCAAAAAAGTAAACCAGGCAAAAGGGATTGATAACGTTGGGCTTTCTGCCGTTAATTTTTACGGACCAGATGTTACTAATAGCGATGTACAAAGTTTTTATGCAGCAAAGCAATCCCCAGATCCCAATAAACCATTATCGTTCGGCTTGAATTCACAATTGGTAAAGGAAAATGGCGTATTAAAAGAACGTGTTTATAAATCGGGAGGTTTATATGGTTCGGCCATTGATGAAATTATTAAATGGTTGGAATTAGCGAAAGGGGTTGCTGAAAATGAGGCCCAAGGTCATGCTTTAGGCCTGTTGATCGATTATTATAAAACGGGTGATTTACAAACTTGGGATGATTACAATGTTGCATGGACTTCTGCTACGGCAGGAAACATCGATTATATAAACAGTTTTATTGAAGTATATAACGATCCATTAGGATATCGAGGGTCTTACGAAAGTATTGTACAGATTAATGATTTTGATATGTCTCAAAAAATGAAAGTACTGTCGGATAATGCACAATGGTTCGAAGATCATTCTCCTCTCATGGAAGCCCATAAAAAAGATAGTGTTGTCGGTGTTACTTATAAAGTAGTGACAGTCGCAGGTGAAGGCGGGGATGCCTCACCAAGTACGCCAATAGGGGTGAATTTGCCTAATGCCAACTGGATTAGAAAAGAAGTGGGAAGTAAATCTGTTTCCCTGGGAAATATTATAAATGCCTATAATAATGCCGGCGGTTCTGAGCGTTTAAAAGAATTCGTTCATGATGAAGAAGAATTAAAATTAGAAGAAAAATATGGACAATTAGCGGATAAGCTGCATACAGCATTGCATGAAGTTATAGGGCATGCCTCAGGACAATTAAATCCGGGAGTGGGAGAGACCAAGGAAACCTTAAAAAACTATGCCTCAACTTTAGAAGAAGGGCGTGCAGATTTAGTTGGATTGTATTATTTGTATGATGCTAAATTACAAGAATTGGGGCTAGTCGATGATTGGAAAAGTATAGGGAAAACAGCTTATGATGGCTATATTAGAAATGGGCTTTTAACGCAGTTAATTCGTTTAAACTTGGGTGATGATGTTGAAGAAGCACATATGAGAAATAGGCAATGGGTAAGTGCATGGGTATTTGAAAAAGGTAAAGCAGATCATGTTATTGAAAAAGTGGTGCGTGATGGAAAAACTTATTTCAATATTAATGATTATGATAAACTGCACGAACTTTTCGGGCAATTATTACGTGAAACGCAACGTATAAAATCTGAAGGGGATTACGAAGCAGTTGAGGCCCTGGTAGAAAATTATGGCGTAAAGGTAGACCAAGCTATACATGCTGAAGTATTAGAGCGTAATAAGCAGTTTTTATCGGCACCTTATAATGGTTTTGTAAACCCAGTATTGGTAGCGGACAAAAATGAAGCTGGGGAAATAATTGGGGTAAAAGTAACTCAGCCAGAATCCTTTGCAGGTCAGATGTTAGATTATAGCAACAACTATAATTTCTTACCAGAGGTAAACTAGATTGTTTTAGAATATAAAAAACAAAAGAACCGACCCTTGATCAAGGATCGGTTTTTTTGTTAACACTAAAAGTCAAAAGAATTAAATTAACAACTATAAGAATGCTAATTATAATTAATATTTTCATTTTTTGAGTTTGTTTGTTAAACATTAGATGCAAAAAAATTAAAAAGGTTGCGTTAAAATCTTACAACTATTTATATAACAGCTTAAATGTTCTTTTTCCTACCATGTTGTTACTATAAACACAACTAATATGTTGTTTTGGGTGGTTTAAATGATAAATATACCAATTAACAATAAATTTCCTATATATAAAGAGAGGTTTTTATTGTTGTTTTATAGTATTTTTTTTACAAGTGTTGGGTTAATTATTAATGTTACAAAAGTGAAACATTATGATATGCAAATAGAATACCCTATAATGGGAATATCGACCCATTAAGATATAAAAGCATATAATACAGAAGAAATATCCTACTTTCATGTAGGGTGTTCGAGGTAAGATACTTATTTAAAAAAGAATTTTATAGCCACGATAAATAAAATAAAAGCAATAAAAGCGAGAAGAATCCATATGCTACCAGCATAAAAGCGCTTATGAAGCTTTAGGTCCTTTCGGTAAGTATATCCTATGATAATAGCAAAGACAATAAAAAATAAAACTCCGAAAATGATTTGACCTTTACTGAACATATGGTTATTTTTATGCAAATTTAATAAAACTTAGATTCCCATTTTCATGGGAATGAAAATTAAAATTTCAATGAAAAATAAAATAGAAGCTGTAAAGGCATTTCATACAGCATTTAAAATAGGACATAGGGAATCGCCCAAGGCAGATTTGGGAATCGATAAAAATAGCTTGCGTTTCAATTTAATGAAAGAAGAAAACGAAGAGTATTTAGAAGCAGCAAACAATAATGATTTAGTTGAAGTTGCAGACGCTTTAGGAGATATGCTTTATATTTTGTGTGGTACCATTATAGAGCATGGTATGCAATATAAAATTGAAGAGGTGTTTGATGAGATCCAACGCAGTAATATGAGTAAGTTAGGAGCAGACGGACAACCTATTTATAGGGAAGACGGCAAAGTCCTCAAAGGACCTAATTACTTTAAACCAAATATTGAGTCTATATTGGACAAATAAAAAGGAAGGCTGCCTTAAAAGTGTCATTCAGAGCGCAGCGAAGAATCTTAATATTTATATAAATTAAGACACTACATTTTTAAGAGATTCTTCGCTGCGCTCTGAATGACAAAGCATAATATTTTCAGGTAATCTTTTTTTGTTTATAAGAATGGTATATTATTCCACTTTATACCTCCAACCAAAAGGGTCTTCGGCTTTGTTGGTTTGTATATCGGTAATGCGTTTCTTTAAAGAACTTGCATAGGTATCTTCTAATTCAGGTAAATCATAATCAGTGTCCTTGTAACCGAAACCTGAAATAGGAGAAATAACAGCAGCAGTCCCTGCTCCAAACATTTCTTTTAAAGAACCATCTTTTGCAGCAGAAACAACTTCATGAACAGATAGTTTTCTAACTTCTACAGGAATACCTTCAGCTTTTGCTAATTCAATAATGCTTTTACGAGTGATACCATCTAGAATTCTATCACTAGTCGGTCCCGTAATAAGTGTGTCATTTATACGAACAAAGATATTCATGGCACCAGCTTCTTCAATGTACTCATGGGTGTTGTCATCTGTCCAAATAACTTGTTGATACCCTTTTTCTATAGCCAATTGTGTTGGGTAAAATTGCCCGGCATAGTTGCCTCCAGCTTTAGCAAAACCAACACCTCCATTAGCAGAACGCGAGTATTTTTCTTCGATTAAGACTTTCACCTTTCCAGAAAAATAAGAACCAGAAGGCGCACAAGCTATGATAAATTTATATGCATCGGCGGGAGACGCATGAAAACCATTTCCAGAGGCAAAAACAAAAGGTCTTATATATAAAGAACTTCCATCTTTTTTAGGGATCCACGCATTGTCAACTTGCAATAATGCTTTAAGTCCATCCATAAAATAGCTTTCAGGTAATTCTGGAATTGCCAAACGTTTAGATGAAATATTTAAACGCTTAAAATTATCTATGGGGCGAAATAACCAGACATCTTCATTCTCATCTTTGTAGGCTTTCATACCTTCAAAGACCGATTGACCATAATGAAAAATCTTAGAAGATGGATCTAAGCTAATAGCTTGATAAGGAACAACTTTAGGAGCTTGCCACTTACCATCTTTAAAATTGCATTCCAACATGTGATCAGAAAATACATGCCCAAATTTTAAATTGTCAAAATCTACATCATTAATTTTTGTAGTTTTGGCTTTTATAATCTCAATATTGTTGATTATAGCGTTCATAAGTCTAGTTATTTATTGATACAAATTTAAGTAAAAACGTTTTTAAAAAAACGGCATATTTACATAAATCGTTTAAAATTGAAATATTCATAACATGAAGTCAGTTGCTTTAGTAATTATCTGTGTTTTAATGTTAAATTCTTGCAAAAATAAAAGTAAGGAACAGTCCCGGATAATGCCTGATATAGAGCCTGTTGAATATGTCTCCTTCGGAAAAGAGATGATAGCCGATGATGCCATAACAGCTACTTCTATGGCAGCACATTATAAAAATATGAATCCAGGGGATTCCATCCATTCTAAAATGATAGCTAAAGTTAATAGTGTCTGTCAAGCAAAGGGCTGTTGGATGATTTTAAATTTAGAGAATGGCAATGAAGTCATGGTAAAGTTTAAAGATTATGGCTTTTTTGTGCCTAAAGATATTGCCGGTAAGGAGGTCATCGTAAATGGAAAGGCCTATATAAAAGAAGTGTCCATTGAGGAATTAAGACATTATGCAGAAGATGCGGGGAAATCTGCTGAGAAAATTGCTGCTATTACCAAACCCAAAAGAACCTATTCGTTTGAAGCTGATGGGGTCTTGTTAAAGCAATAATTTGAAACATAATCCTGACTTATTTTTTAATGGGACTATAATCATGGTGGGTGTTACATCCCGCTTATGGCCGGGTAGGCGTGACAAATAAAAATGCAATAGATATAAATACGTGAAGCGAGAAATAGTCATAACTGCCGATGGTTCATCGACCATTCATTTACCTGATTGGAATGAGCAATACCACTCCAAGCATGGTGCCATACAGGAAGCCTATCATGTATTTATAAAACAGGGCTTACATCATTTTTGCCATTCTGAGCCCTTGTGCAAAGCGGAGTCGAAGCATATTTCAGGATCCCATAAAAATATATCCCTTCTGGAAATTGGTTTTGGTACAGGGTTAAATGCTTTTATTACCTTATTAGAAGCAGAAAATTTAAAGGTTAATATTGATTATTTTGGTGTCGAAGGCTATCCTGTTTTAATGGATGAAATCAATCAGTTAAATTACCCCACGGAATTAAACGTTGAAAATAAAGCCTCTCTTTTTAAAAAACTTCACGAAGTTTCTTGGGAGGAAAAACATATAGTTTCCGAAAATTTTTCTATAGAAAAGCAACATCGTTTCTTTTCAGAAATTAAAGAAGAAGATATCTACAATATTATATATTTTGATGCCTTTGGTGCCAGAGTACAACCAGAGTTATGGACAGAGCCTATATTTTTGAAAATGTACCATGCATTAAAAGCAGGAGGTGTTTTGGTGACCTATTCAGCAAAAGGGAGCGTCCGTCGTGCCATGGAAGCTGTAGGTTTCGTGGTTGAGCGCTTACCAGGCCCTCCTGGTAAACGTGAAATGCTCAGAGCCACGAAAAGGAGCTGAGCATTCGGATTCATCCAAATGTTACGCGCTTGTAAAGAAGCGTGACATTCAACGGAGTTAAATGCTAGATACTTGTAAAAAGATTTGATATTTATACTGTGTTGTTAAACCTGGAATATCAACAGACTGTTAAACCTAATATAAATCATTAGCAAACCGATAGGTCTTTTTGTAACTTTAATAAAAAAAGAAATGCGAGTTTTAATAACAGGTGCTACAGGTTTAATAGGGCAGGAAATTGTAAAGCTTTGTCAAAAAAGGGATATTGCAGTTAATTATCTAACGACCAGTCATTCTAAAATATCCAAAACAAAGAATTACCAAGGGTTTTATTGGAATCCGAAAACCCAAGATATAGATCCAGATTGTTTTAAAAATATTGATGCCATTATACATTTGGCAGGTGCAACCGTATCTAAGCGTTGGACACCCTCCTATAAAAAAGAAATTTTATCCAGTAGAAAAATAACGACCCAGTTATTAATTAATGCTTTAAAAGGAGAGACCCATACCATAAAACAAGTTATTTCTGCAAGCGCTATTGGAATTTATTCAGATTCCCTAACTAATTATTATGAAGAGGGAGCCAGGGATTTTGGCCATTCTTTTTTAAGTGAAGTAGTACAGGTATGGGAGCAAGAAGTCGATGCCTTTGCGAAACTGAACATCACTGTTTCCAAAATAAGAATAGGTCTGGTTTTAGCTAAAAAAGGTGGGGCATTGCAAGAAATGGTAAAACCTATTTCGTTTGGCATGGGCGCTTCTTTTGGTAGTGGTAAACAATGGCAATCCTGGATACATATTAATGATTTGGCAAATATGTTTTTATATATATTAAAATTTAATCTAGGCGGTGTTTATAATGGTGTTGCTCCAAACGCTGTTACTAACAATGAGTTAATAAAAACCATAGCTAGTGTGATGCGCAAGCCCTTGTTTTTACCGAGTGTTCCTAAATTTTTTTTAAAGATAGTGTTAGGGGAGATGCATACGCTGTTATTTGAAAGTCAAAGGGTAAGTGCCAAAAAAATTGAAAATAAAGGTTTTCTTTTCAAATACTATTATTTGCGACCTGCTTTAGAAAATTTACTTGATTGAAAGAACGTTTTACGTGCTAATACCATTTCTACCTTAAATTTACTCAATAAAACAGCAAATATTAGCCTAAAATTTCAAAATAAAAAAGAACCGTAGCCCTGCTATGCATGTATTTTCTTTATCAACAAAGTCAAAAAACAACTCCTTTTCTTATGGGTAAATTTAAATCAGAACAGGTATGACCTATTTCCATGCTAAACTTACCGAAAATAAACCTTTTTTCTTTCTCTTTCTTCTTCAATAATATAGACGATGCTTAGTCTAACTTCAAAAAACGTCTTTTAAGACAAAAAATATTTAGTGACATTATGACATTTTTATAATATTGGCAGTACTTTTGCCAACTAATTTTAGTATTTGTATAAAATTTAAATGCAGCAATGAGTAAGAAAGAAAAAACAAACGATATAGAAAACGATCAAATAGATGGTGTACAAAATGAAACCATTGAAGTTGAAGAGCAAGTTGTAGAAGAACAAACTGTAGAAGAGAAGCTTCAAGCAGAATTAAAACAAGAAAAAGATAAGTTTTTACGCCTATTTGCCGAATTTGAGAACTATAAACGCCGTACTTCTAAAGAGCGTCTTGAGTTATTTTCTACAGCAAGTGAGGATGTAATGAAAACGTTATTGCCGATTCTTGATGATTTTGAACGTGCATTGACCCATATAGAAGAAGATAAGGAAGCAGAAGAATTACGCAATGGGGTTTTATTAATTTATCAGAAATTAGTAAAAACTTTAGAACAAAAAGGCTTGACAGTTGTTATGGTAGAAAAAGGAGATGTTTTTAATGCTGACGATCATGAAGCTGTTACTCAAATACCAGCTCCTAGTGACGATTTAAAAGGAAAAATTATTGATGTTATTGAAAAAGGATACAAACTTGGTGAGAAAGTAATTCGTTTTCCAAAAGTTGTTATAGGGCAATAAAATATAGATATGGCAAAAAGAGACTATTACGAGATATTAGGAATTAGTAAAGGTGCTACTGGGGCTGAAATAAAGAAAGCTTATCGGAAAAAAGCAATTGAATTTCATCCAGATAAGAATCCGGATGATAAAGGAGCTGAAGCTAAATTTAAAGAAGCAGCCGAAGCTTATGAGGTATTGAGTGATGCTGATAAAAAAGCACGTTACGACCAATTTGGTCACCAAGCTTTTGAAAATGGCGGCGGCGGCTTTGGTGGCGGCGGCATGAATATGGAAGATATTTTTAGCCAGTTTGGTGATATTTTTGGCGGTGGTTTTGGCGGTGGCGGATTCTCAGGTTTTGGTGGTGGCGGTGGCCAGCGCCGTACCAAAGGGAGTAACCTTCGTATTCGTGTTAAATTGACTCTAGAAGAAGTCGCCAATGGTGTAGAGAAAAAAGTAAAAGTAAAACGAAAGGTTCAAGCACCAGGAACAACCTATAAAACATGTTCAACGTGTAATGGTAGTGGGCAAATAACACGGATAGCAAATACGATCTTAGGTAGAATGCAAACGTCTGCACCATGTAATGTGTGTGGTGGTGCTGGGCAAACCATAGATAAAAAGCCAAGTGATGCAGATTCTCAAGGACTGAAAGTTGCCGAAGAAACGGTTTCTATAAAAATACCAGCAGGTGTTGTAGATGGTATGCAGCTCAAAGTATCAGGGAAAGGTAATGAAGCTCCAGGAAATGGTATTTCGGGAGATCTTATAGTTGTTATTGAAGAAGAAATACATGATAAATTACAGCGAGAAGGTGATAATTTACACTACGATTTATATGTAAGCTATCCAGATGCTGTTTTAGGAACGTCTAAGGAAATTGATACTGTAACAGGTAAAGTACGTATTAAGGTAGAGCCAGGTGTGCAATCTGGTAAAATTTTGCGTTTACGAGGAAAAGGGATACCAAGTATAAACGGTTATGGGGTAGGTGACTTATTGGTGCATGTAAATGTATGGACCCCAAAAACGTTAAGTAAGCAGCAAAAAGAATTTTTTGAATCTATGAGAAACGATGAACATTTCGAACCAAAACCAGAAAGTTCTGATAAATCATTTTTTGAGAAAGTAAAAGATATGTTCTCATAAAAGCAGAACATTTTTAGTAATAAAGGACTAAGTATATATACGTAAAATTTTTGAATTATAAAAGAAGTTCTCTTATAGTTTTGTTATTAGTATATAAAAAATAACTATATTTGAATTATCACTAATTTATTTTAGTGGTAATTTTTCTTTTTCATAGCAATTTTTTTCCCATCCTTAATTTATTAAGGGTGGGTTTTGTTTTTTATAAAGTTCCCTTTTTTTATTTAGAATTAAAAAGATGGAATAGGAGGCTAAAATAGCCTGTCGATTGTAGAACATAGAGGGGATACATAAATATTAACAAATAAAAATTGGACACGAATATCACAGGTTTTTTCTGCCATGTAATATTCGTGCCCTTTTTAAAGATGTACACACACGGTAGCTGTAGAACAGGAAAGATTTTGCAGAGCATCATAAAAAGTCAAGACGAGTTGAGTATGTTAGTGTATAACATTTAATATATTTACATCCATCAAGTCAATTAAAAAATAAGAATGAACAACTTACTGGAAGTTGAGGAGGTTTCTAAAAACTTCGGAGACTTTATAGCGCTTAATAAAGTGTCGATTACGGTGCCTAAAGGCAGTATTTTTGGTCTGTTAGGCCCAAATGGAGCGGGGAAAACAACACTGATACGAGTTATAAATCAAATAACAATGCCAGATCAAGGAAAGGTACACTTAGATGGTGAATTACTTAAACCTGCACATATTAAGGATATTGGCTATTTACCAGAAGAACGCGGTCTTTATAAGTCTATGAAAGTAGGGGAACAAGCTTTATATTTGGCTCAGTTAAAAGGTTTGAGTAAAGCAGAAGCCATAACAAGGCTAAAGTACTGGTTTGAACGTTTAGGGATTGGAGACTGGTGGAACAAGAAAATTCAGGAATTATCCAAAGGAATGGCTCAAAAAATACAGTTTATCGTTACGGTATTACACCAGCCAAAACTTTTAATTTTTGATGAGCCTTTTTCAGGTTTCGATCCTATAAATGCCAATTTAATAAAAGATGAAATCCTACGTTTGCGAGAAGAGGGGGCTACCGTTATTTTTTCGACCCATAGAATGGAATCCGTAGAGGAACTTTGTGATGATATAGCCTTGATACATAAATCGAATAAAATTCTTGAAGGTAAACTAATCAATGTAAAACGAAACTATAAAATAAATACTTACGAGGTTGGTATTCGAACAGAACATAAAAAAAAACTAGAACAAGAACTAGCAAATAAGTTTGATATTTCGACAGCCAATTTTAAGACTTTAGAAGACGAATTAAAACTTAATATAAAGCTTTCTGAAACTGATAAACCAAATGATTTATTAAGTTATTTGACTTCAAAAGGAGAGGTCTCACATTTTGTTGAATTGATACCAAGTGTAAACGATATTTTTATTCAAACGGTAAGGAATAATTAATTTTATGAACCATTTATCACTTATAATAAAGCGCGAGTACCTAACAAAGGTTAAAAATAAATCATTTATAGTGATGACTATTTTAAGCCCTATTATAATGATAGTGCTCATTGCTGTTGTTGCCTACTTATCACAGTTAAATAACGATAAAGTACGTGTTATTTCTGTTTTGGATGAATCAGGATTCGTACAAGGCGTTTTCAAGAACTCAGAAAAAACAACCTATCATATGCTAGAGAATATGTCCTTAGAGGAAGCTAAAACAGTATCAAAAGAGACGGCTTCTTATGGATTGTTGCATATAGATAAGTTTGACGCTATAGAAACTGTTGGTAATCATATTAAGTTCTATTCAGAAGAATCACCGTCGCTTACTTTAATGTCTAATTTGGAGGGGCAATTGGAGAAGACGTTTACAAATATTAAATTACAACAGCAAGGCATAGATCTTGATTTAATTAATGCTTCGAAAATAAGAATTGATATAGCCCAGGAAAGCTTTAAAGGTGAAAAAACATCAAAAATAGATAGTTTTGCCAAACTTGGTTTTGGAATTGCAGCAGGCTATTTGTTGTTTATGTTTATCATCATTTATGGTAATATGATTATGCGCAGTGTGATAGAGGAAAAAACAAGTAGAATTATAGAAATTATTATTTCTTCTGTAAAACCAGTGCAATTAATGCTTGGGAAAATTATAGGCACTTCGTTGGCAGGCATCACGCAGTTTGTTATTTGGATGATTTTTGGAGGTCTTTTAATGACTGTTGTTTCATTGGTGATGGGTGTTGATTTATTTGATTCAACTACGCCACAACAGGAATTAATGCAATTGGCTTCAGATGGTTCTAGTATGGATTTTTATTTTGAATCTTTTAAAACAGCTATGCAAAATTTACCGCTAATAAACCTTATTATGGCATTTATATTGTTTTTTATTGGGGGTTATTTGTTATACAGTTCGCTGTATGCTGCTATTGGAGCAGCGGTAGATAACGAAACAGACACGCAGCAGTTTTTATTGCCGATAATAGTGCCTTTAATTTTAGCGGTTTATATTGGTATCTTTACGGTTATTGAAGATCCACACGGAACGGTGTCTACGGTATTTTCTTTTATACCTTTAACGTCCCCGGTGGTTATGCTTATGCGTATTCCTTTTGGAGTACCTGTGTGGCAACAATTGGTATCATTATTGATATTAATAGGTTCTTTTATGTTTGCGGTTTGGATAGCAGCAAAAATATACAGAGTCGGTATTTTAATGTATGGTAAAAAACCAAGTTATAAGGAATTGATAAAGTGGATTAAATACTAATATGCAAAAAGAAATAACTAATAAAATAGAGGAAAGTGCAGAAGTAATAGGAGACGCTATTACCAAAAGTTCTGTGTGGGAAAAAATTGTTGAGTTTCTGGAATTTAAGATTATAGATTTTACATACGGTACCGGAGACGAAGTACATAATGTTTTTTTCAGGGTTAAGTACCTCTTACTTATAGCTGTTGTTTTTATTGTTACTACTTATCTTTTAAGATGGATCAAGAGGTTGGTCACAAGGAAGATGCCTCCCGAGGATAAAGCGAAATTTAATACGGTTTTTTCTTTCTCCAGATGGATCATTTACATTATTGTCATGCTCATTGTTTTTGATTCAGTGGGAGTTAATGTTACGGCTATTTTTGCAGCATCAGCCGCCTTATTGATAGGTATTGGTCTGGCGCTGCAAACCTTATTTCAGGATATTATTTCTGGTGTTTTTATTCTGGTAGACCAATCTGTTCATGTTGGTGATATTATTGAATTGGAAGGTAAAGTTGGTCGGGTTGAAGAAATCAAGCTTCGTACTACAAGGGCGGTAACCATTGATAATAAAGTATTGATCATTCCTAATCATTTATATTTAACCAATAGTTTATATAACTGGACTCAAAATGGTGTCACAACCAGGGAATCTGTTTCTGTTGGTGTGGCCTATGGTAGTGATGTTCAGTTGGTAAAAAAGTTATTGATTCAGGCAGCCAGTACCCATCCCGATGTCCTTAGTGAACCAGAACCCACTGTCGTGTTTATGGATTTTGGGGATAGCTCCCTGAACTTTAAAATTGTCTTTACTATTAACGACAGTTTTAAGGCACAATTCCCAAAAAGCGATATTCGCTTTGAAATAGACCGATTATTCAGGGAAAATAACGTTACTATACCATTTCCACAGCGAGATATCCATATTATTTCAAAAACAGGAATAAAAGCAGATTCAGGAATTAATGAAAGGTAATATGACAAAACAGGGAACTAGATATCTTTTAATGTTATTACTGTTTTTTGTTTTTCAAACTACTTATGCCCAACTCACGGATTTAGCACGTTTGGAATATTCTTTCATTCCAAAAAGTAATTCAGAAGATCAATATACAAGATTACGGGCCCTTTTAAATTATCCTGTTAAAATTAAAAAGGACGCTTATTTAATAGTAGGGGCAGAGTATAATCGTATTTTATTAAATCTTGAGCAGGATTACCCCTTTGATACCTCAGGATTAAACATTCTACACATCATAGATTTAAACCTTGGATATACATTTAAATTGAATGAAAAATGGCGTTTTGGCGCTAAGTTCAATCCCAGAATAGCTTCAACACTTACCAAAAGTTTAGTGTCTGACGATTTTTTTATAAATGGGGGTCTGTTTTTTGTAAATGATAGAATGAAGGAGGTAAGCTTGAAGCGTCCTTATCGGTTGATTTTAGGGCTAACTTATAATGCTACGACAGGTTTGCCTTTCCCATTACCTTTTGTAAGTTATTATCGTGAGATCAATGAAACATGGAGTTTTAGTGCAGGTGTTCCAAAATCTAATCTAAAATATTCAATAAATAATAAAAGTAATATTCAGATATTTGTTGGTCTGGATGGTTATTTGGCACATTTACAAGAACCTTCCATAGTCAACGGACAGCATGTTGATAACATTTCTATGTCAGTTATAGTTGGAGGTTTGGGATATGAGTATCTTTTTAATAGACATTTGGTAGGGTATTTGTATACAGGTTATACGTTTAGATTAAATAACGTATTAAGAAACAAGGATAGAGATGAAATTTTTAAACTGGATAATGTCAATGCGTTTTATCTGAGAAGTGGAATTAAATTTAAAATATAGATATGCCAAAAATATTAGTAATAGAGGATGAAGCAGCCATCAGACGGGTGTTGGTGAAAATTCTTTCGGAAGAAAATGATACCTATCAAGTAGAAGAAGCCGATAACGGTTTAATAGGTATTGAAAAAATTAAAAATGATGATTTTGATCTAGTACTTTGTGATATTAAAATGCCAAAAATGGATGGTGTTGAAGTATTGGAAGCAGTAAAAAAGATAAAGCCCGAAATACCTATTGTCATGATTTCGGGACATGGAGATCTAGATACAGCAGTAAATACTATGCGTTTGGGGGCCTTTGATTACATATCTAAACCGCCAGATTTAAATAGGCTCTTGAACACGGTTCGTAATGCTTTGGATAAAAAAGAACTAGTAGTTGAAAACAAATTACTTAAAAAGAAAGTAAGCAAAAACTTTGAGATGGTTGGAGAAAGTAAGGCCATTTCTCATATAAAGGATATTATTGAAAAAGTAGCACAAACAGATGCTCGGGTACTTATTACAGGGCCCAATGGTACAGGAAAAGAGTTAGTGGCTCATTGGTTGCACCAAAAAAGTGAGAGAGCTAAAGGCCCTATGATAGAAGTTAATTGCGCAGCGATACCCAGTGAGCTTATTGAAAGTGAGTTATTCGGTCATGTTAAGGGAGCTTTTACAAGCGCGGTTAAAGATAGGGCTGGGAAATTTGAAGCAGCTAATGGAGGAACTATTTTTTTAGACGAAATAGGAGATATGAGCTTGTCAGCTCAAGCAAAAGTACTCAGGGCTTTGCAAGAAAGTCGGATTCAACGAGTAGGTAGTGATAAGGATATTAAGGTGAATGTTCGCGTTGTTGCGGCGACGAATAAAGATTTAGCAAAGGAAATTTCTGAGGGTAGGTTTCGAGAAGATTTATATCACAGACTGGCCGTTATATTAATTCAAGTACCACCTTTAAATGATAGGCGCGATGATATTCCTTTGTTAGTAAATCATTTTACAGATAAGATAGCCAGCGAACAAGGAACTGCGAAAAAAACGTTTTCAGATAAAGCTATTAAATTACTTCAGGATTATGATTGGACAGGGAATATTAGAGAGCTACGAAATGTAGTGGAACGCTTAATTATTCTAGGAGGCAGTGAAGTAAGTGAAGAAGATGTAAAGTTATTTGCTTCTAAGTAGATATTGAACTGGTTTAAACTTTTCTCAATTGGCTAAAACCTGCCTCGCCGGCAGGCAGGAATTGTCCTTTTCAGCCTGCTTTTCACCTTTTTTCCTTCCGTAGCCCGGCTATGCAACTCAAAAAAGCCTTCAATCAGACTCAAAATGATTAATTTTCGCTTCAATTAAAAAAGTTTAAACCAGTTCATTATAAAAAAGACGGCTAAAAAAGTATTATAAACTAAAAGTTGTCTCATCGAGCGCAGTCGAGATGTCCTTAAAAAAGGCATAACATTAAAAGTTCTCGACTTTAGTTTATCTTGAGCGCCCGCCTGCCGGACGGGCAGGAAGCCGAAAGGCTCGAAGGGACACATAAGTAGACCTATCAGGTTTTTTAAAAACCTGATAGGTCTGGGCTGTAGTAAATAAAAATGACTTTTTATAATGATTTAAGTATATAGCTGCTTATTTGTCACAATTGTTTAGTAGCGATGAATACTCTGAAGCCATAGACTTAATACGTTCTATATAATGGGTTTTTACATCTTCGATACTTTTCTCCGTCATATCCTCAAGCGATTTGTTATCTCTAAAAGGTTTGTAATTGATACACTCACAAGCATTTAATGTTTCGTTGTAAGTGTTGATATTGGAAGAAATGGCATTTTCGTAAGAAAGAATTAATTTTTTCTTTTTAATCATTAATTCCTTTGCTTTTTGCTCAGCTAATTGCATCTTGATTTGTTGTTCTTTAAGTTTTAATGCTTCTTGCTGCTGTTTTAATTTTAATTGCTCCTTTTGTAAATCAGAAAGGTCACTGTTCTGGTCTAGATTTTCAAAACTTTCAGTAGTGCCATTAGAAGGTGAAGGATTGGAAACAGAACATTTATCGATTTCTATAACAGTATTTTTACTGTAATCTCTGGCACGTTTTACATAAAAACGACCATTTTCAAAAGTTTCGGCATCATCGACTTTCGATAATAAGTCAATACATTTATCAGTAAGTTCTTTTACAACTTCACAATTACACTTGGTCAATGGTTCTTTTGCAAGTTTAAAAGATTCTAATGACCTGTTAGCATAATATTTTAAATGATTTATATTGTTGGATTCATATGAATCTTTAACATGGGAGTAAGCATTAACAAGATAAGAATTAGCATCATCATAATTACTTTGCCCATTAATAACTAACGATGTCATTAGAAATAATAATAAGTAATAATTTTTCATAATATTTGGGTTTTTAACATAAATAGGGGTGTGCAATGTATTAAAAACATTACGTATTTCCATGCATTTTGGCGTAATAAAACGTATTTCATGCGATAAATCGTCTTTTTACGTTTTTATTGTAAGATTAAGACTTCAAAACAATGGTTGAAAAAGATAAAAATTTATATAGTACTACTTATCGTTTTTATAAACGTATCCATTCTAAGTTTTACTTCGTTATTAATAGTATCGCTTTTAATGTAGGTGTGAATATCCCCTAAATAAGTCATACCCAGATAATTTGCGGATTCTGCAAAAGACATAGCAAAGTAACAATTTAAAAGGTGCTCATTAAACTACTTTCAATAGAAACAATTAAGAGCCAGTTTGATATAATCGATTGTATTTTTATATATTTAATCCACATAAATTTTATAGAATGGACGATTATAAAGTAACCACAAACATAGTATTAAAAAATTCTGAAACTAAAGTTATAACCGATAAGGCAGAGAAAGAACTAAAAATTGTTAGAAAGAAATTAAGCAAGCTTCAAGATACCATTTATGCGCATGGTAAATATGCCGTTTTAGTCTGCTTACAAGGCATGGATACTGCTGGGAAAGATAGCTTAATACGTGAAGTTTTCAAAGATTTTAATGCCCGTGGCGTTGTGGTTCATAGTTTTAAGGTGCCCACGGAATTAGAACTTAAGCATGATTATATTTGGAGACATTATATAGCGCTTCCCGCCCGTGGTAAATTTGGGGTCTTTAATAGGACGCATTATGAAAATGTATTGGTAACAAGAGTACATCCAGGGTATATCTTAGGGGAAAATATTCCAACAGTAAATTCCATAGATGATATTGATGATAGGTTTTGGGACAAGCGTTTTGAGCAAATTAATAATTTTGAAAAACATATAGCCGAAAATGGAACGATCATTTTTAAATTTTTCTTAAACCTTTCAAAAGAAGAACAAAAAAACAGGTTGCTTCGTCGTTTAGAAAAAAAAGAAAAAAATTGGAAGTTTTCTCCAGGAGATTTAAAAGAGCGTAAACTTTGGGATACGTATCAAGTATGCTACGAAGATGCTATAAACAGAACCTCTAAACCACATGCACCATGGTATGTTATACCTGCTGATGATAAACCAACAGCACGTTATATAGTGGCAAAAATAATGTACGATGTTTTAAGTAGATATAATGATATAGAAGAGCCTGAGCTTGATGAGGATGTTAAGGCCAATCTTGAAATCTATAAAGAAGAATTAAATAATGAATAAATGCATGGTAACGGTTTACAATTTTTTATGATTTTTTTTAGATTTTAAGCTTTTAAGAAATGGTATCTTTAAATTTTAAAAATTGTTATATGAATAAATTTAAATGGCTGGCATGTCTTTTGGGTTTCATATCTTCGGTAGGTGTATACTCCCAAAGTGATGCCCAAGTCCTGAAAAAAATCTATACAACATCTTTGACCAATGGAAAAAGCTACGATTGGTTAAACCATTTATCGAACCAGATAGGGGGACGTTTATCAGGATCTTTAAATGCTGAAAAGGCAGTTCAATATACCAAAGAAGAACTCGATAAATTAGGTTTGGATAAAGTTTGGCTACAACCGGTAATGGTTCCTAAATGGGTACGTGGTTTTAAAGAATATGCATACATTGAATCTGGAAAAGGAAAAACAACAACCGTTAATATCTGTGCTTTAGGAGGCTCTGTTGCTACGCCGGCACTTGGTCTAAAGGCGCCTATTGTTGAAGTCAAGAATTTCGAAGAACTAGAAATGCTTGGTAAAGAAAATATAGAAGGTAAGATCGTGTTTTTTAACAGACCCATGCAGGCTGATTTAATTAGTACATTTGAGGCTTATGGCGGGTGTGTAAACCAACGTTATAAAGGAGCAGTTGAGGCAACAAAGTACGGGGCTGTTGGCATTATTGTTCGATCTATGAATTTAAGACTGGACGATCTACCACATACAGGAAGTATGACTTATGAGGATTTACCTGTTGCAGATCGTATTCCATCTGCTGCTATTAGTACTAATGACGCCGAGTTATTAAGTACGATGCTAAAGCTCAATAAATCAATAAAATTTTATTTTAAACAAAATTGTAAACAGCTAAAAGATGTTCTGTCCTATAATGTTATTGGACAAATAACAGGAAGTGAGTTTCCCGAGGAATATATGATTGTAGGTGGACATTTGGATTCTTGGGACTTAGGTGATGGTTCGCATGATGATGGTGCCGGTGTCGTACAATCTATGGATGTATTGCGTTTATTAAAAGAATCTGGAATAAAACCTAAAAGAAGTATTAGAGTTGTATTGTTTATGAATGAAGAGAATGGATTGCGGGGTGGAAATAAATATGCGGAAGAAGCTAAACAAAAAGGAGAAAACCATGTATTTGCCCTAGAGAGTGACGCAGGAGGGTTTACACCACGAGGGTTTTCTTTTGATTGTAATGATGCAAGTTTTAACCAGGTATTAAGTTGGCAACCGTTATTTAAACCTTATTTAATTCATTTTTTTGAGAAAGGAGGCAGTGGAGCAGATGTAGGGCCTCTTAAAACAGAGACCAATGTATTGGCAGGGCTAAGGCCTGATTCGCAACGTTACTTTGATCATCATCATGCCAGTAATGATACATTTGATGCTGTTAATAAACGTGAATTGGAATTAGGAGCCGCTACCATGACAGCGTTAGTTTATTTGTTTGATAAATATGGCGTCAACCCCATTGTAAATGAGAAACAAATAAAACAATAATTATAAGGATTATGTGGGATGAGAAACTAAAGGTTTATGACCAACTCATTGACAAATGCCCGAGATTTGGACGAAAAGGGAAAACAATGCCCTATACTTCTGCCAACGGCTATATGTTTTCTCTCTTTAATAAAGATGGAGAAATAGGCATCAGATTTTCAAAAGAAGTACAAGAGAAATATATAAAGGAATTTAATTCATCGATATATAAATCATACGGCGCCATTATGAAAGGCTACGTATTGATACCAGAAAGTATGTTAGAGGATTTGGATAATGTATCACATTATTTAAATGAAAGCTACGATTACGTCACATCACTAGAACCAAAATAAAATGAATAAACCGACTATAATTTTTGCCTTACTATTATCGACATTTGTAATGGCCCAATCCGGAGAAGAGAAACTACCTTATTATCAAATACCAGAACATCCAGAAAGTTATACTGCAGGAACTGTTGCTGCCAGAATGGTAGATGGATTGGGGTTTCGTTATTATTGGGCTACTGAAGGTTTGCGTAACGAAGATCTTATTTATAAGCCTAGTGAAACGGGGCGTACCAGTGCAGAAACGCTTGATCACATATTAGGGCTTTCAAATTTTATTCTTAATTCAGTCTCTAAACAAGGAGAAAGAAGTAAAGAAACCGAGCGTTCTTTTGAAGATAAAAGAAAGCAGACCTTATTAAATTTAAAAAGGGCCTCCGATATTTTAAGAAGCATGGATGATGTGTCCCAATTTGATAATGAAAGATTTCCTTTTTGGAATATTATTAATGGTCCTATAGCAGATGCTTTATGGCATTGTGGCCAAATAGTTATGCTTCGTCGTGCTTCGGGCAACCCTTTTAATTCTAAAGTAAATGTATTTAGTGGTAAGGTAGGAGAGTAAGTTTTAAAGTTTTGATAAATTTTTATAAATATTTTTTATCTTTTCTACAGAAATAGGTTTAAGTATGTAATCTTCAATAATTTCATACTTTTTGGCTTTTTTTAAATCTGCAGGATCAATAGAGGAGCTTACTACAAAGACTTTAATTGCTTTTTTGGTTTTAATTTTAATAAATTCATCTAAAAACTGCCAGCCATCCATAATGGGCATGTTTATATCTAGTAAAATAATATCTGGTACATCTTCATCATGCGTTATTATAGATTTGAGGTTATCTAGAGCTTCTTTCCCATTATTAAATATCATAACCGATTTAGAGAAATTTGCTATTTCCATAATTCTTTTTGCACCAAACACAAAAATAGGGTCATCATCTATGATACAAGTCATGCCAATTTGTTTCATGTTTTTAAAGATATTAAGAATGAAGTTCCAACATTTACTTTACTTTCTATATTAATATCACCCCCAATGGCTTCAATTTGATTTTTTGTGATAAATAATCCTAGACCTTTAGAATCTTTATGGTTATGAAAAGTTTTATACATTCCAAAAATTTTATCACCATGAAGTTTTAAATCTATCCCTAATCCATTGTCTTTGAAATTTATAAGGATATAATTGCCTTCTTTTTTTGCACTAATATCAATTTGTAACTGCCTTTCTGGTGATTTGTATTTTAGTGAATTTGTGAGTAAATTTATTAAAATGCTATCTAAATAGGCGGCTACTGCAAAAACCGTTAAATTCTTATCAATGTCTATGTTTATTATAGCTTTATTTTTAAGAACTAAAGCATTGACACTGGAAATGGATTTTTTTAATGCGTCACTTAAATTTATAGATGCTGTGCTTATTTTGGCACTGGATTTTAATATAACAACTTGATTTAGGCTGTCTAGGGTTTCTCCCAAATGCTGGATGGCATCTTTTATTAAAGGATAAATATTGTTTTTTGTTGCTTGGGGCTCATCAATTTTCATAATATTGAGTAACATATCCAAGTTGCTATAATGCGACCTTAAATCATGGGATACTATGTGTGCAAAATTTAAAAGCCTTTTGTTTTGTTTTTCTGAAATTTCTAAAAGATGATTTACTTTTTCTTTAGCTTTCTTGATTTTTGTTATATTACTAATTTGATACACAAAATGTATGGGCTTACCTACATCATTTTTTACCAAAGCTATCGACAAAATAGTCGAGACAATCGAGCCATTTTTATGAATGTACCTCTTTTGAATCTCAAAACTGTCCGACTTGCCTTTAATCAATTTACTTAAGGCTCTATTGCTAATACCAAAATCTTCAGAATGAGTTATATCAGCATATGGTATTGATAATAATTCCGTTTGTGTATACCCCAGCATATTACAAATACTATCATTTACCTTAATCCATTTTCCGTCAAGGCTAACGATTCCCATACCAATTCTAGCAGATTCGAAGGTTTTTCTAAATTGCTCCTCTCTTAAAGCTATTTTTTTCGATACCTTTGTTTTTTCGTCTATATCTTGAAAAGCACCACATACTCTAATAGCTTTTCCATTTTTAATTTCAGCGATTCCTATGGCTCTTACCCATTTTTCACTGCCCTTGGCAGTGATTATTTGTAACTCAGTATCAAATTTTTCAAATTTTTCAATACAATTTTTCAACAGTTTGGTTATGGTATCTCTACTATAGCCTTCTTTATAAAATAAAATCGCACTGTCAACATTGGGCTCAAACTCAATATCAACTTCATGGATTTGCTTAGTTACATGACTCCATGTTGTTTGCATAGTATTTAAGTCTACTTCCCACGTACCAATTGTAGCCTCCTCTTGTACAAAATTGAATAAACAAATGGCTTCATCTGGTGAATATGTGTTTAATAAGGTTTGTTTCATCATAATTAGTAGGATAAAATTCTAGTATTATTAATCCATATAATCGATTAACTGTATGATATCATCGATGAAATATACAAAAATTAATCTTAATATATTGTTTTTTCTTACTTTTTTTGTATTCAGTAAGATGTTTCAATAAATATTTGTAGGAATGTTGGTTACGGTATTCATTAATTATAACGTGAGTTCGATTTAAAACAAGGAAGTTTTAACAATAAATTCACTAATAAAACGATTTGTCGCCTTGAGCGCAGACGAAGTACTCAACCTGACTATCAATAATCTAATATTGATAGTCAGCTCAATAATATTATGCTTAGATCGAACTCACGTTAATTATATAATCAACTTTAGTTTTTTATTATCCTAATGATTCCATAAATAATTGTTAGTGCAGTTATAAAAATACCTGTAGCTATCATTTCTTCAGTTGATAAATTAGACAAAAAGTATGAAATGATAATAATAGAAAGTATAGGAACTGCTAATCTTCCTGGAATTTTAAATTTTTTTTTCTGATTTTTGGTACTTTCGCAGTTTAATAACAGAAAATACTACACCCAAATAAACCATTAACATAACGCTACTGGCTATAATTGCTAATTTTTCGAAACAACCGAATGTTAGTGAATTTATTACACAAAAAAAATAGCCAATAATAAATACTGGCTATTTAGACGTATAGTGTTTGTATAAATATTTATTTTGCTAAAACTTTTTCTGTTTTTTGAGTAAAATCCACTTCAATTTGATTTTTGGTAATATCCTCAAAAGTTTCTCTTTCCCTAATTAAGTGGGCTTTGTTTTTATACCATAAAACTTCGGCAGGGCGGTATCTGGAATTATAGTTACTGGTCATTGAGAAACAATAAGCCCCTGCATTTTTAAAACATAGGATATCACCTTCATTGATTTCATTGATACGTCTGTTGTTTCCAAAGGTATCTGTTTCGCAAATATAACCTACGACTGTATAAAAACGTTCACGCCCTTTTGGATTAGAGATATTTACAATATCGTGGTGAGAACCATAAAACATAGGTCTAATAAGGTGATTAAAACCAGAATCTACCTGAGCAAATACTGTTGAGGTTGTTTGTTTTACGACGTTTACCTTAGTTAAAAAGCTTCCAGATTCGCTTACCAAAAATTTACCTGGCTCAAAAGCCAAGGCTAAATCTTTTCCATAGTTTTTACAAAATTCGTTGAATCTTGCCGATAGTTTTTTCCCTAATTCTTCAATATTAGTTTCAATATCTCCCTGTTTATAAGGTACTTTAAACCCAGAACCAAAATCAATAAAGTCTAAGTTTTTAAATTGTTTAGCAGTTTCAAATAATATTTCACTGGCATATAAAAAGACTTCAATATCTAAAATATCGCTGCCTGTATGCATATGTATACCGTTAATAGTCATTTTAGTATTTTCTACAATACGTATAATGTGCGGTATTTGATGGATAGAAATCCCAAATTTAGAATCGATATGTCCCACTGAAATATTACTATTGCCACCTGCCATAACATGTGGGTTAATACGAATACATACAGGTGTTTTTGGGTGTTTTGTTCCAAATTGTTCTAATATTGAAAGATTATCAATATTAATTTGAACTCCTAATTTTGCTGCTTCTTCTATTTCAGCTAAGGATACACCATTAGGCGTAAAAATAATCTGTTCAGGTAAAAAACCTGCTGCCAGACCAAGTTGAACCTCTTGAATAGATACGGTATCTATACCAGATCCTAGTGTGTTTAAAAGTTTTAATACAGATATATTAGATAATGCTTTAACTGCATAGTTAATCTTAAGCTTTTTTACATTTTTAAAGGCACTTGTAAGCCTTTTGTATTGGTTTTCAATTTTTTCGGCATCGTATACATAAACGGGACTCCCAAAATCCTGTGCAATTTTTAGCAACTGACTTTCTAACATAATTTTCTAATTTTCTTCAAAGATATTTTATTCGAATAAATAAAAAGCAAATAATTAAAAAATTATACAAATCAAACAATATGTTAATTATTTAACATTAGGATTTTGTCAACCTACTTATTAATAAGTTTTCATAATTAAATATTAGGGTAAGTAATAGCTATTATTTACATTTGCCTTTCTTAAACGATTACGCGAATTATGAATTTACACGAATATCAAGGTAAAGAAATACTAAGCAGTTTTGGAGTACGCATACAACGTGGTATCGTGGCTCAAAATGCTAATGAAGCAGTTGCCGCTGCAAAACAATTAACAAATGAGACAGGTACAAGTTGGCATGTTATTAAGGCCCAAGTTCATGCAGGCGGACGTGGTAAGGGAGGCGGTGTAAAACTGGCCAAAAACTTGCAAGAGGTTGAAGATATTGCTGGAAAAATTATAGGGATGGACTTAGTAACTCCCCAAACATCTGCTGCTGGTAAAAGAGTCCATCAAGTTTTAGTTGCTGAGGATGTTTATTACCCAGGTGAAAGTGAAACAAATGAGTTCTACATGTCTGTGTTATTAAATAGAGGCACAGGACGCAATATGATCATGTATTCTACAGAAGGTGGAATGGATATTGAAACTGTTGCGGAAGAAACACCGGATTTAATATTTACTGAAGAAATTGATCCAACTGTTGGTTTATTACCATTTCAAGCGAGACGCGTCGCTTTTAATTTGGGATTATCTGGTTTGGCTTTTAAGGAGATGACAAAGTTTGTTACTGCTTTATATACAGCCTATGTAAAATCTGATTCGTCTTTATTTGAGATCAATCCTGTTTTAAAAACAAGTGATAATAAAATAATGGCTGTAGATGCTAAAGTAACTATTGACGATAATGCGCTTTACAGACATAAGAGCTACATTGATTTACGTGATGTGCGCGAAGAAAGTGCTATTGAAGTAGAGGCTGGAGAACTTGGTTTAAACTATGTAGATCTGGATGGAAATGTTGGCTGTATGGTAAATGGAGCGGGATTAGCTATGGCTACTATGGATTTAATTAAACAAGCGGGAGGAGAGCCAGCTAACTTTTTAGATGTTGGTGGTACTGCAGATGCAGCCCGCGTTGAAGCAGCTTTCAAAATTATATTAAAGGATCCAGCGGTAAAAGCCATCTTAATAAACATATTTGGAGGCATAGTACGTTGCGACCGTGTAGCACAGGGTGTTATTGATGCTTATAAAAACATGGGAACGATAAATGTACCAATTATTGTACGTTTGCAAGGAACTAATGCAGATATCGCTAAGGAATTAATAGATAATTCTGGTTTAGATGTGATGAGTGCCACAGAGTTTCAGGAGGCGGCAGATAAAGTTCAGAAAGTGCTAAGTTAACTTAGTTTAACATTGTAAGATAATATTTAACATTGTAGTATTTTTTATATAAGAGTAGCTTAAAAGGCTGCTCTTTTTTATTGCATAATTTTGAACCGAAATAGTAAGGCATTTAAAAAAAATCAACGCTTGCCAACTATTTTGAAGTTCTAAATCAATAAATTATAAACTATGAAAACAATTAAAGTATTATTAGTATCGGCTCTTTTGGTATGTTCAAGTATGGTTTTCGCTCACAACACGGATCCTGTAAAAGATAGAGGGAATAAACCAGTAACTATAACAAGCGAAATAGTAAATCTTTTAGATTTCCCATATTTTATTGTTAAAGAAGAAAAGCTAGTGAATGTGTTATTTACTGTAAATAAGGATAAAGAAATCGTTGTTTTGTCAGTAGATTCCGATTCGGAAGAATTGGTACATTATATTAGACAAAAATTAAATTATTCTAAAGTTTCCAACAACGAAGTTATAAAGGGTAAAACCTATTTACTTCCTGTTAAATTTGTTCCTTTTGGGGTGTGAAATATAATTATTACAAGAGGGTGTCTAAAAAGTAAGTTCGATGTCATATTGAGCTTGTCGAAATATTTTTAACTTACTGATAATCAATATCGGTTTCGACAGGCTCAACCTGACAAATCAAATTATAAAGACTTTTTAGACACCCTCTTTTTTAGTTTCTTTTTTTGGTAATGGCCCTCGTAAATGAATCACAAGTCCATTTAAAAAATTACGTAAAATTTGATCACCACATGCCATATATTTAGGATGATCTTCTTTTCTAAAAAATGCCCCCAGTTCACTTTTGGATATCCTGAAATCGACCAGGCTTAAAATCTTTACAATATCATCGTCACGAAGCTTTAAAGCAACGCGTAATTTTTTTAAAATATCATTATTTGTCATAAATTAATTTCTACTTTTTTTAATTTGGATTTAATATCTAAAATAGTTCAATTAATTAAAAAGCATCTGTTTTTCTCGCGTTTTCTTCGCTTTTGCAAAGATACCTTAAATATTAATTTTTAAGGATCTGTATAAAAAATAAATTTTTTACGACTAAAATGTTGTATATTAATGGTTTATGGGTGTATTTTTTTAACGAAAGTAAATGGTGGCAAATGATGAAATGCAGTTTTATTAGATGAATAAAATGCTATTATTGACGAAATAAATAAAAGTTACGATCAAATACCCTATGTTTTTCGATAAGTTACATTATATAGACGATTATTAAATTACTGTTGTGTGTACCTTTATAGTATAATTAATTAATCCCCTTAAAAATGATTAATAGAGTAGAAAAATTAAGCCTTTTGTCCGAAATGATTGCATTTGCAAAATATGATAAAGACATAAAAAATATAGAATATAATTTTTTATTAGGTGTTGCAAAGCAACTTGATATAGCACGGGAAGATTTTGAATATTTAATAGAGCACCCTGTTACTTATACGCATTTAAAATCCCATAGTGAGCGTATTGTACAGTTTCATAGATTGGTATTATTAATGAATATTGATCAAGAAAATGAAGGTAGCCCTTCTAGTGCTATAAAATTATATAATTTTGGTTTACGTATGGGACTAAGCCATGAGTCCATTACTAAGGTACTATATTTAATGGAGAGTTTTCCAAATAAAATCGTACCGCCTGATGTGTTGATTGATATCTTTAAAACACAGTACAATTAATAATAATCTGCTAAGTTCTTATTATAATAATGTGTTTTATTTGAGGCCCTCTTTGAGAGGGTATTGGAAAAGCTAAAAGTTTAAACTTTTAGCTTTTCTAGTTTATTTTGATAATTTTTAATTTCGTCACGTAATTTTGCTGCAATAATAAAATCCAAGGCTTTGGCCGCTTCTTCCATTAATTTACGTTTTTCGCGGATTTTCTTTTCTAATTCTGGTTTCGTTAAATAACCACTTTCTGGTTCGGCGGCCTTTAAGGCTTCTAATGCATAGCTGTAGGTACTTACCGAATTTTTAGACAAAGCATTATCCAAACTTTTGTTGAGTGCTTTGGGCGTCACATGATGTTTTATATTATAAGCCATTTGTTTTTCACGTCTGTAATTGGTCTCATCTATGGTCTTTTGCATGCTATTGGTAATTTTGTCTGCATACATAATGGCTTTACCGTTCAAGTTCCTTGCGGCCCTACCTACAGTTTGTGTCAATGAACGTGTTGAACGTAAAAAACCTTCTTTATCGGCATCTAAAATAGCAACAAGAGACACTTCGGGTAAATCCAAACCTTCTCGTAAAAGATTCACGCCGACTAATACATCAAATAATCCTTTGCGTAAATCTTGCATAATTTCAACACGCTCTAAAGTATCTACATCACTATGGATGTACCGGCAACGTATTTGTATTCTGTCTAAATACTTGGTCAGCTCTTCGGCCATACGTTTTGTAAGGGTGGTCACTAATGTACGTTCGTCCTTTTCAACACGTTGTTGTATTTCCTCTATCAAATCATCAATTTGATTTAAACTGGGCCTTATTTCAATAATAGGATCCAATAGCCCAGTTGGACGAATCACTTGTTCTATATAAATGCCATCTGTTTTTTGAAGTTCATAATCGGCAGGTGTAGCACTTACATAGATGACTTGATTTTGAATAGCTTCAAATTCTTCAAATTTTAATGGACGGTTATCCATCGCAGCTGGTAGCCTAAAGCCGTATTCAACTAAATTTTCTTTTCTGCTTCTATCACCACCATACATAGCATGTACTTGAGAAATAGTGACATGGCTCTCATCTACAACCATTAAATAATCATCTGGAAAATAATCCAATAAACAAAAAGGACGTGTACCGGGCAATCTGCCATCAAGGTAGCGCGAATAGTTTTCTATACCCGAACAATAGCCTAATTCACGGATCATTTCTAGATCGAATTCGGTACGTTCTTTAAGTCGTTTAGCCTCTAAATGTTTACCGATCTCTTTAAAATAATCATGTTGTTTTACTAAATCATCTTGAATATTTTTAATAGCACCTTGCAACACCTCGGGTGAGGTAACAAACATATTTGCAGGATAAATGGTCAGTTGATCGTATTTTTCAATAACCTTATTGGTCTGAACGTTGAAAGATTCAATATCTTCAATTTCATCTCCAAAAAAATGAATTCTAAAGGCATCATCGGCATAACTGGGAAAAATGTCAACCGTATCACCTTTTATTCTAAAGGTTCCATGTTTAAAATCGGCTTCTGTTCTGGAATATAAACTTTGTACCAATTGATGTAATAGTTTTGTTCTGGAAATAACCTGGTCCCTTTTTAAGGCCACCACATTTTTTTGAAATTCAATAGGATTTCCAATACCATAAATACATGAAACCGATGCAATCACCAAAACATCCCGTCGACCAGATAGGAGGGAAGATGTGGCACTTAAGCGCATCTTCTCAATTTCTTCGTTAATAGATAAATCCTTTTCTATATAAACGCCAGAAACAGGAATATAGGCCTCTGGTTGGTAGTAATCATAATATGAAACAAAATACTCTACGGCATTATTTGGAAAAAACTGTTTGAACTCCGAGTATAATTGAGCTGCCAGTGTTTTATTATGTGCCAGGACCAGAGTTGGACGTTGTACCTCTTGTATAACATTAGCAACGGTAAAGGTTTTTCCAGAACCTGTTACACCTAACAATGTTTGATATTTTTCATTGGAAATAATGCCATCAACCAATTGTTTTATAGCTTGTGGCTGATCTCCCGTAGGGCTAAATTCTGATTCGATTTTAAATTGCATCCTACAAAATTAAGCAAAAAAAGTATGCTATCTCTTTAAAGTAAAATGACCTAAATATTCTCCGTCTTCTTCTCTTTAAGCATATTCATAATTATCAAGTTCGAGTTAATAGGATCGATGATCACTAAATTGTTCTTAGAGTGGACTGTAATAGTAACATCACCTTGGGTAATGGTTGCTTTTCCTGAAACTTTTACAGCAACAGTCAAGGTTTTGGAGCAATAGGCACCATGAGTTTTGGTTAAAGGAACTGGATACCTACCAGAGGTAGATAGTTGTCATCCATAAGTATTATAAAACTAGCGCTTTAGGGCAAAGTGTCCTTTAATATTAAAAGCGCTGCCGTTTTGGATAATATTGGCAGAAAACCAATAATCATCAGAGGGCATGTTCTGTCCGTTATATGTACCGTCCCAACCAATGGAAGTGTGAGGTAAAGTCTTGAGAAGTTTACCATGTCTATTGTAAATATAGACTATAGAGCCCGTAAGTTCTGGGCGCTCTATTCCAATGATATGCCAATGATCATTAAATGTATCATTATTTGGTGTGAAAAATTTAGGTATGTCGAAAATAAATACACTTTTGGAAACATCCATACAGCCATTTAAATCCCTAACGGTAACCGTATGTTCACCATAGCTCACATTTTCAAATACATTGGAAGTTTGGGCTTCTCCATGATCCAAAATATAAACATAATCCCCAATTTTAGCGGGGTCTATTTCCACTATTATTCTATTCGGATCTGCAAAGTCTATGGTGGGAGTAAAATTAATGATGGCTTCATCTGAGGCTATAACCTTGAAAGTATGCGTATTTTCACAGGGACCGGTAATATATGGCCTAACTATTTTTACCCATAAATCTAAAGTACCGTTAGCTAAATCTGAAGGTTCGACAATAATTATGGGTGTTGTTTCTCCTGTAGACCACTCGTAATTATCACTAGAAAAGCCTGTTTCTGCAGTGATAGCTATGGCTGTATCGTTGCATAGTGGAACCATATCCTCTAGGTCTATTTTGGGTAATGGTTTTATATTTAAATTAAACTGTGTGGTGGCGTAGCATGTGGTGTTATTGTTTTCTACTCTTACGAAAACAGTTTCATTATCACTACCATCGTGTAGATTGTTCAAAGGGTTTTCCTTGTCCTGTGCATTTTCTATAGAAGCATAATAGCTTAGGGTGTACAGATTAGGGTCTTGTGTTCCTAGAATGATAGCATCATTATCGTTTAGGTTAAATGCCCGTGTATCGGTTTCATCAGTATTATCATCACAATAATACAGATCGGGTGCCCCATTCGCCATGGGGTTCGGATTTATTTGCAGGTTAAATGAAGAGGTGATAAAGCAGCCCGTTGTTATATTGGATACCCTTATAAATATGGTATGGTTACTGGCCGTATAATTAAATATATTGTTTAGGGGCGCTACATTGTTATCGGCATCATTTTGTGTATTGTGATATGAAATATTCACTGAACTGGGGTCGGCTACGATCATGGCATCTACTGTAGATAAATCAAAGGTATCCGTGTCATTATCACATATGGGTACCGTTCCTACATTATTAATTGCAGGGGGGAGGTTGACTCCCAATTCCAGTGGCACAACACTAAAACAGCTGGTTAAAGTATTTGCTACTTTAATATAGACCGTTTTGGCACTTGAATTAAAACTTGTCGGGTCTGGTATTTCATTGGTATTATCTAAACCGTCACTTTGATTGATATCATCAAAATCTTCAAAGTAGTTTGTTATAAGATTGGTTTGTATTCTATCTAAAATTTCAAAATCTGCCGTTGTTAAATCAAAAACGGTAGCTCCATCATAACCTTCATCACAAAGAATTAAAGGGGAAGGTGTGGTAATATCCGGGGCAGCAAGAATATTGATGCCCACTTCTTCAATGACAAAACATAAAGAGTCATCACTTTCAATCCTGGCATATAAGGTTTGTGGATTTCTCGTGTTTGTATAAGTAAGTGATAGTGCATTATCATTATTATCGGCGTCTCCTCGGGTAAGATGGAATGTTATATTTAGTGGTTCTGGAGGGTTAGCCCCTTGAATTTCCAGAATTTTTTCGTTTAAATCGAACGTGTCTATACCATCGTTACTAATGTCATCACATCTTAAAAAAGGCGTTGGGACATTATAAACGGGATCTGGTGACACTTGTAATATAAATGATGCGGTGTCGGAACAATTGGCATCGGTTATGTTTTCTACACGTACATAAATGGTCTGGGGGCTGGATGTATTTTGGTAAACGGTGTTTTTGTCTATGGCATTGGCAATATTACCAGATGTTGCATCCATTTCATCCTCAAAATAATAGACTTCTTTGCCCGTTTGCCCATTTAAAATTTCTGCATCTTTATCGGCTAATAAGAAATCAGCCGTACTACCGCCTCCTGCTTGACAAATTTGAAAGTTACTAATGGCAGGAATATTGGGTAATGTATTAACAATGACTTGAAGTTCAACAATATTATAGCACCCAGAAGCATTTATAGAACTTTCTACTCTTATATAAATGGTTTGGGTGGTGGCATTGAATGTCGTCGTATCACTAATAGGGTTAGTAAAGTTATTAGCATCATCAAAAGACGTAAAAAAATCTATGTCCAACCCAGTGGGATCTGCTACTACTTCAGGGATCTTATTTTCGAGGTTTATTATAGAAAAACCATCGCCATCTGTATCACAAATTAGAAAAGGTGCGGGTTGTGCCGCCGCTGGTGCTAAAACAACTTCGATTTCGAAAAAATTAGTTGTGGCACATCCCGTATCATTATTTACAATACGAGCATAAATTGGCTCTGTAGGATTTGTGTTTGTATAAAAATCGGGTAATTGGTTTGCCGTATTATTATTGTCTGCATCAGCAGCAGTAGGGAAATAGGTCACCGAAAAATTGGTATTACCATTGGTTACCATCTCATCAAGTGAGTGAAGGTCAATGCTAACGGTACCATCATCATCCGTATCACAATAGGGAATGGGGTTTGCAGGATTAAATTGTAATATGGGGTTTACAAGAAGTGTGATGTCGCCAACTTCTGTACAGTTGCCATCATCTAGGCTCACATACAATACTTTAGGGCTTGTGGCTTCGTATAAAACGCCTTTAGGAATAGGGTTGGTATTATTGTCCCTGTCTGGTTCCGTTTCATAAAAGGTTACAGTAACGGGGTTGGGTAAGTCATCAGATATAAAGGATTCAATGGTTGTTAGGTTAAACTCTAAAGTATCATTTTCGTCATCGTTGGTATCACATAGAGCAAAATCCCCCAGGTTTGTGCCTGTTAAAAGCAGGTTGGTGTGAATTTCAAGCGGGATGATAGAGGCACAGAGCGTCGTATTATCTTCTACTCTTATATAAATGGTTTGTTGTTCGAGGTTTATATTTTCATAGTTGGTTTCATTGGAAATAGCGTTAGTGCCAGCATTAGCATCATCATAACTCTCATGAAATGTTGTAGTGACATTAGCAGGTAAACCACCAACAATATTGTTTAGAGCCTCTGTTAGATCAAAATTGGCAGTGCCGTCCAAATCTCTATCGCAAGCATCCAGATATAAGGTCTCTCTATCTACTACGGGGCTTATCGTAATGTCTACCGTTAATGTTTCAGAGCTATTAACACAGCCTGTTAATGCATTTATCACACGAACGTAAACAACCTCTGGGTTTGGAGGTGCATTGCTATTGACATAAGGTGATTGTATAGGATTATTGCCTGTATTGGCATCGGTAGGATTACGATGGTAAGATACAATAAGGTTACTTTGACCATTGGTTATTTCATCATCCTTTTGTGTTAGGTCTATGATGGTAAAACCATCGGGAGAGTCATCGTCATCACAAATTTCTAAAGTTGTTGGCGCAGTGATATTCGGTACTGGATTCACCACCAAATCGAAAGTAGTATAAGCAAAACAATTACTGTCCAAATCATCTATTCTAACATAAATAGTTTGTCGTGGACTAACAGTATTGGGAATGGGGGAAGTAATATTATTAACATTAGCTCTGGCATCTGCATCAGAAAAATGATATGAAAACGTATAATTTGAAAAGGGGATGTTATTGATGAGTTCAGGGTCTTTTATTGAAAGGTCAAATACTTCAAAACCATCCTCACTGGCATCATCACATAATTCATAATCACTAATAGGTGTAATAGGTTCTTCTGTGTTTAATGTAACGTTTATTTCGTCTTCTTCGGGACAACTCGAGCCATTCAGGTCTACAGTAACAACCACTCTATAGGTCCCATTTTCTATGGCATTATAGGTAGGGTTTATAGCGCCAGATATTAGGTTGTTATCTAAATACCAGGCATAGGTGGCCTGAGGATTTTGTATATCGGCATCTAAAAGCGTAGCACTGGCACAAGTTTCTATATCTTCACCTAAGTCTAAAATTTTAAAGCTATCCCCTTCAATGAACACTGCGGAATCAAAAGAACCATCGTTTTGATCTGCAATAATTATTTTAATGTGATATTGAACATTAGGTGTAATGGTTGTCGATGCCGTTAATACGTTGGTCCGCCCCACATAATTCGTGTCGCCTATGTTGTAACCATCAAAATATTGTTCGTTTTGAGGTGCACAGGCTGGTAGTAGATTAGGACGTATATTGTTTGTGTTAACAGGATCTGAAGTGCCAGGAACCAAAGCAATATTTTGATAAGGTCCCGTACTGGTCGCTTCTCTAATAAGGAATACAAAGCCATCGGAAACCAGACAGGGGTTAATGCCATCATAGTCTTCTGAAGCAAATAAATAGTTAAATTGGACTTGATTGGATATGGATACGATGTCAAATTCTATGGATGTGGCATTAAGCGTATTTGTAATACCTAAAGCGGTTTCTAAATCTGGATCTGTTCCCCAAGTTGTAGAACTTTCACTAAGTGTAGGCGTGATTAAGCCATTTCCGCCGGATGCTGCACTGCCCGTTGAAAGCATAATACCATTTTCAAAAGGGAAATTAGAACCGGCACGCTCAAAATAGCCGTAGCTTGGTAAACCGTGGGCATTGCCATTAACAGACGATGTTATATTAGAAATATCTACACAGCCATCCACCAGATTATCTTCTATGAGTTGCTGCAAACCCACACTACTATCTACAGATATTTGTTGGGCAAACATAAAGCTGCCACCACAAATGAATGTAAGTAAGAAGTAGTAAATAAATCTCATGGTTTGTAGGTATTCATTTTTATTCTTTTAGACAAATATGTACTATAAATAGGATAGAGGGAAAATTATACATGGAAAGTAGCTGTTTTTTGGATGAAACACAAAAAAAACACAGCAAAACGCATTTTTATTAGTTTTGAGGTCTTTTTTAATGAACCCATCTTGAGTTTAATACTTTAGGGTGAAATGATTTTTAAAGACCCTTCCGTCTTGTAGTTCAATAGCAAACCAGTAATCATCAACAGGTAATCTTTTACCATTACTGGTGCCGTCCCAACCTGGACCAATAGGGTTTATTTGTTTTATTAATTTACCGTATCTATTAAAAATCCGAATTTTGGTATTGGGTTGAAACATACTTGAGACCCCATGTATTTGCCAAGTGTCATGTTTACCATCGTTATTTGGTGTAAAGAATTTGGGAAAACCAATAACCGAAACCTTGTCGTTAGTTAGACCGCAATCATTTTTTACATCTTTTACGGTGATCGTATAGATTCCAGGGGAAACATTTTCGAAGCTATTATTTTCTTGATATGGAAATACCACCATATTGTTTTCGTCGAGCAACCTATATTGATAGGTACCCTCTCCAGATACCATAATAGTAATGGTATTGTTTTGGGAGGCATCAACGATCTTGATTTCTTGAAAAGTCGCTATGTTAGAAGGTTCAACAATAACCGTTCTGCTTTTAGAACATCCATTATCAATACTGGTAACGGTTACTTGATAGGTGCCGGGTTCGTTAACAGGAATTTCATAAGAATTTTCCCCTGTAGACCACTGATAGGTGTAATTGTTTTGCAAATTATTTGAAATATCGGCATTAATTGGAATGGTTTGGGGAAATGTGTTCAGGCAATAATAATACGTGAGATCTTCTGTATCTATGTTTGGTAATTCTTTGACGATGAGGGTTACTTCCGCAATACCAAAACAGGCATTGTTATTTTCTACACGTGCATAAATTGTTTGGTTATAGGGACTGTTTTTATTTGAATATGAGATATCTAATGGGTTTTCTTCTAGAAGGGCAGCCTCATAGGTTTCATAATAAGTGATGGGATAAACGAAGCCATTATTGGTTTGGATATTTGCCGTGATATCATTTAAATTGAATGTATTGATGCCGTCTTCAGATCCTAACTCATCACACGCATCATGAATATAGGCTTTTATGTTTTCAATACTTAAATTCAAGGTTAACACAGCGGTATCATAACAGTTTGTATCGGTATTATAAACTTCAACATATATAGGACTTGGAACATCTGCATTAAAGTTATAATCGCTGCTATTTGGAACTTCATTATTTCTACTACTATCCGTAAAAAATCTAGTAGCCAGTTCCGGAATGCCACCAGTAAGGTTGGCGTTGGCCTGGGTCAAATCAAATCTTGTAAAACCTCCTAACACCCCATCTTCATCACATTGAGTCAAAGTCGCATCATGAGCCACGGGGTTTGGGTTGAAACTAACATTTGCGATGCCTTCAAAAGTATCATCACATTTACCAGTATTTAAATCAATAAATACTTTATAGAGCCCAGGAGTAGAGACTTCCAGATCGAAATCCGATTCTGCTAAAGGACTTCCATTTAAAGACCATGAGTAAATGGCCCCGGGAATGTTATCTGCTCTTAATGTATAAGTATCTCCATCACATAATTGCAACCTTGTTGTAGTTACGGTACTGTTTCTTATAATATCAATTTTTTCAGCAAAAAAAGATGTTATAAAAGGCGGCAGGCCTTGTCTGGAGTTACGGCTTAAACGTATCGCATTATGATCGTAATCACATGAAGTTCCCAAAACATTGGGGTTATTTATAACTGATAAAAAGGGAGACCCAATAGAGTATGTCGCACTCATGGCCTTATAAATTCGACCATCCGGGCCTAATTGTAAACTCCCTCTGTACATTTGTCTGTTGTCTATGACAACTTCAGTATCGCTTATATTAGAGGCGGTTAGGTCATACTGTAACAGTGCACTATATTGCTCTGCAGGATTCCGAAATTCTTCATCTGTTTGAGGATCGTAATAAGTTGAGACATATAAAACCTTGTTGTTTTGAGAAAACTCGGCACCATAAGGTGATTGCCTTTTTCCTGGTCGGGAATAGTTGATGTTTATTTGGTTTTGATTACTAACAACCCCAGTATTTACATCAAAATCGTAAAGAAATAAACCGCTTGTTGAATTTGCACACACCAGTTTTGTGCCATCTGGAGACAATTTCAAGTAGCCTCTTTGATCGAAGACAAATAGGTTTGTAAAAGTGGAAGAAACAGGTGTTGTGTTTATGCCCATATCTGTGACTTCGTAAGCGTGAAATGTATTAAAAACAGTATCTGTAGGATCTCCATTTAAAGAAGAGAGAGTTATAACCCAAAGGGCCTGTGTTTTACAATCTTTTACAACGGCACTAATTTTTTCGGTACTATTAGGAAGTAAATTAATGTTCTTTGATGTAACATCTCCATATGTTCCGTTGAGTCTCATGTCAATTTCAGAATAGTGAAATCCTCTATCTGGGTCACCATTTAAAGAGGTATCTGCAGTGAAAATATAATATATATTGGGATCTTTAGGTTTGGGAATTACGATGGCGGATTGCGTACTGGAAGGATCTCCATATAGACCATTTCCCACTAATCTATTAGCGTTAGGCATGGGTCTGTGTAATCTGTCCCACACGGTTATACCATCAGTATAAAATAATAAATTACCATCGACATCAGAAATGGTAGTACAGCCTTCATCTGTACTTAATTGGCCATCCGTTAGGTCTGAAATGGTGCCATTAGCATTAAAACGAATGCCAGCATTCGCTCCAAAATACCAGTTTGCAGCCTCATTTTGAGAAAAACCCGTATGGCTCGTAATAATGAATAATGTCAATACGATAATTTTTCTCATAGAGCTATGACAATAGCTTACAAAGATATTACAAATCTCTCTTTTTTAATAATCTATACGATAAAAAGACAAATAGAGCAGTCCAACCTAAAACAATAGCTATTTCATACCAGTAAGCTCCATAATCGTACGATAGGTCAACTTTGTCGGGAAATTTTGTCATGGCTATTCTTTGAAATGGTTGATCGATCAATTTATACATGGATTTTAAAGGGAAGAAATTTTGTATTTTTTCTGCTAGATCTGTATTGAGTTTCCATGCCATCAATCCAAATAGTATCCATTCTAAAATGTAAAGTATAAATAAAAAGGCCAGAGCGAAAGCAGATCGTTTTACAAGCATTCCAAAAAATAAGCATAAACTAAAGAAGCCAACAAGTTTTACAAAGTATGCTAATAAGAATTCGGTCTGTCTGAAAATTATTGATACTTCATTATAGCTAGAATAATAAAGGCCAATACAAAGAGAGATTAAACTTATTATGATCGTTGAAACTAGAGAAAAGAAAACGATCGTATAAAATTTTGAAAGAATGAATTCTTTTTTACTTAAACCATCAATAAGGTTTTGTTTTATGGTTTTATTGCTATACTCATTACCAATCATGCTAACTACCACAATAGCAAAAAAGAATTTAAATTGAGAAGCAAAAAAAGTAGTTAAATGCCAGATTATAGGAAAATTAAAAATGCCTAACTCACCCAGTTCTAAAGTAAAAAAACCAAATACATTAATCTTTAATGACGATAAAAGGATAACAAAAAAAGGTAAAATAAACGAAATAAATATGAGTATTTTACTGGTTCTGTTAAGGAGTAGTTTTTGTAATTCTAAATTTAAAAGTCGTAACATGCGGTATATTTTGGTTGTATTAGTAATGGTCTGTTAATTGTAAGAACTGTTCTTCTAAACTTTCTTTACGCTGTACCAGATGAGTAAGTATAATACCTTTTTCAAATAAATATTTGTTGAAATCCTCAGAGGCCATAGGTGTATTTAAGAAGGCCGTTACTAAACCATTTTCAACCTTGATTTTTTTAAACGATGTATTATTTTCCAATAACCTTATTAGCTCGTTTTGTTTGTTCGCTTTTAATTCGAAAAAGCCATGACTGGAAATCATTTCATCTACACGACCAGAATATAACTTAGCGCCTTTGCGCAATACAACAACATGTGAACAGACTTTTTCAACTTCATCTAATAAATGGGATGCTAAAAGTATGGTCGTTCCTTTTGCTGCAATTTGCTTTATAATTTCTCTAATCTGATGTATTCCCTGAGGGTCTAATCCATTGGTCGGTTCATCTAATATGAGAATCTCAGGGTCATTTAAAAGTGCAGATGCGATGGCCAAACGCTGTTTCATGCCCAAAGAATAGGTTCTGAATTTACTGTCTTTTCGTTCTAAAAGCCCAACGACTCCCAGTTTTTCTTCAACTTTACTATACGCAACCCCCTTAATTTTACAAACTAATCTTAAGTTTTGAGCTGCCGTCATGTATGGATAAAAATTTGGACGCTCAATGATAGCTCCCACTTTTTTTAGAGCATCGTGGGTAGATGTCGTACCATCAAACCAATGAAAGTTACCTTGCGTCTTATTTACAACGTTTAGGACAATACCCAAAGTCGTAGATTTTCCACTTCCATTTGGCCCTAAAATACCATAAACGTTACCCTTGTTTATAGTGAATGATAAATCTTTTACTGCTGTTAAATACCCAAATTTTTTAGTAAGATTGTTAATTGTTAGTATGGATTCCAAATGATTAGGTTTTAATTGCCGTATGTGTCATGGCATTGGTTGTTTATTTAGTATGACGATGGTCAGGTTGTTTTGTTACAGGCTTGTTAAATAAAAGTTTTAAATTTGAATAATTATACCCTTGAACTCATTTAAACTTTTTGGATTAAAGCGAAAATGAGTTATTTTATAACCAATTGAAGGCTTTTCTTGAGTTGCATAGCATCGTTACGGAATAAAAGAAGACAAAAAGGGGATGTAAAAGGGACCTTTTTAGCCCATTATAAAAGTTTAAATAGTTCATCATGCAAGATTTAAAGATATCGAAAAGAAAACCATCGTATCCCGTAACTATTAAATTACATAATTACTTAGCCAGGTACGATAGGAATACAAAAATCCCTATATTTTATGACGATCTATTGCGTTTTCAAGGTTCTGTGGTAATATACGACAAGGAAGATAATGACACCCTTTGGATTAGGGTTTATTATAATGAATTTGAAAGAGAGGAAATAGATATATCCTTAAAAAAGGTTTATACCATTTTACATTCTGATGGAAATGAGAGCATACTTCCTTTTTTAAATGTGGATGCCATTGATTTTTGCACATTTGGAAACTCCAAGCCTTTTAGGATAAAGATTAGAAATGTTCTAAATGATAACTATACCTATTTTTATATAAAGACGACCGATGCTTCTCGTGTTTATGGCTTGGAACTGGAACACATGTTATCTCCCTATAATCTTAATTTTTTAGTTTATAAAAATACGTTGATAGAAGAACATATTACTGGTATACCGGGCGATGAGTTTATAAAAAATATGTTGCCTAAGTGCAGTAAGTCCGAAAAGGCGCAGATTGCAAAAGAATTTGTAAAGTTTAATGAGCGGTGCATGATCAGGCTCTTAGGGGATATGCGTTCTTATAACTATGTTATTGTGCCAACACACGATTTTGACCATGTTGTGTATAATATTAGGGCGATCGATTTTGACCAACAGTGTTATGAAGGAAAGTTTAATATTTATAGGCCCCAGTTTTTTAAAGAAAATTTAAAAATGGTGGAATTGGTCGCTGATAATATACAAAAGCTTTCTATCGATCAATATAAAACAGAAGAGCGCTCTATTTTAGTGAAACGGTTAAAAAGTTTTGCTATAAGAATAGAAGAATTGTTAGACTGTATGGTTAATGATGTTATTTCCAATAAGGAAAATATAGAATTATTAAAGACTACAATCTTTGATTATACGCATGATGTAAATTTTAAACGCAGCAAGAATATGGGAGAAATACTTAGGCATGCATTGGCGTTTTTAAGCCGTAATTATGAAAATGTAAAATTGGAGAATTTAAAATAGGGGGTTTAAGTCACTTCACGGAACAGAGGAACGTTAATTCCAGTTTTCATCAAAATCTAAATTGCCATAATCGTCAACATCAATACCGTCTTCAAATTCGTTAAGGTTGTCGTCATCTGTATCTGCTTCAAATAACTTATCGGGAGCCTCATCTGGTACTTGCCCTTTTACAAACATTAAATTAGGATAATCTGTGCCTTCAGCTTCTTCAACAATTTCAGCTAATTCAACATAGAAGGTCCACATACTTAAAAAATCGTACACATAAATCAGTTTTGTCTGTACCTCGTGTACTACGCTATTAATTTTGGTTTCATTCATTAAGCGTGCAGAGTTATTTTCACTTAAATCGAACAACGAAATTTCTTCACCTTGATCCCATTGCTCATTACTTAAATAAAAAGAGGCCATTTCCGTGCCATTAAACCCAAAGGATTGCGTAATGATATTATGTAAATCTTCAAGCGTATCGGTTTCGCGAATTTCTAAATCACGAAAAATATCATCTTCGGTGTCATTATCTAAAATAACTCTAAATCTGTAAATCATTGATGAAAAATTATGAGACAAAGGTAAGCTTTTTTGACTTATTTGGAAAAACGATGCAAAGTAAAAGTCATGGCGCTTAATAAAAAGAAAGCGCCTATTTGATGTGCGACACCTAGCCAAACGGGTACTTGTAATAATATAGTAAATACACCTAATAAAAACTGAATGCATACTATTATTAACAATAGGTTTATGCCTTTTGATTGATATATGGTTAAGTTTAGCTTTTTTGATTTTTTCCAAATTAAAAAAATGAACAAAACAACTATGTATGCTAAAATTCTATGAACAAACTGAACGCCACTTTTCCCTTCAATAAAATTTTTGTACCATGGGCTTTGTTCAATATAAACAGTTTGATGCATAAACTTGCCTTCACTCATCATGGGCCAATGGTTATGGATAAAACCAGCGTCTAATCCAGCTACAAATGCGCCATAAATAATTTGTAGTAACAAAAAGGCGAGACTTAACCGTACGAGGTTTCGAAATGTTGTATTTATTTCCTTTCTATGTGGAAATATTAAATCAAGAGCCACCCAAAAGGTATATGCAAATGTTATAAAGGCCGTTGTTAAATGTGCAGCTAAGCGGTAATGACTCACATCGGGATTATCTACTAAGCCACTTTTAACCATATACCACCCCAAAAAACCTTGAAAAGCTCCAAGACAGAGTAAAACGATAGATTTTTTTACTATGGCTTTTGAAAGTTGTTTTTTTATTAGAAAGTATAGAAAAGGAATAAAAAATACGAGTCCGATAAATCGACCGATAACACGATGTAGCCATTCCCAGAAATAAATATCCTTAAAATCCTGAAGGGTAAATTGATTGTTTAATTTTTGATACTCAGGGTATTGTTTATATAGGTTAAAGGCTTCTTGCCACTCAACATCGTTCATAGGCGGAATTGTTCCAGAAATAAGTTTGTAGTTAGAAATTGATAAACCCGAATGGGTTAATCTTGTAATACCTCCAACAACGACCATAATAAAAATAAGTAGGCATCCTGTAAACAACCAATAAATAACCCTTTTATTATCTTTTTTCATATTCTTACAGCATTTTTTTAAAGCAAAGACTATTAACGACATCTTTATACTGTCCGTAATTAGGTGTTAGCGTATAAGCGTTTTTTTTATAAAACTGAATAGCTTCTATTTGTCTCTTTCCTGTTTCCAATATACATGCTTCAAAATTTAATTCTTTAGACCAGTTTTCTAATGCTTTTAGAATTTTTGAAGCGACTCCTTGCCCCCTGGTTTCTGGAAGTGTAAACATACGCTTAATCTCAACTTCATTTTCGGTATATTTTTTAAAAGCACCGCAGCCAACAGGTGTGTTGTCTATATAAGCAACTATGACATTTTTTAATACATCTATGTTGTTGTATTGATCATAAAACTCATGGTCATCCCCATCTACAACCTTCAAATAGTTATTTAATAATGTCACTAAATTGACAAAATCGTTATTATCGGAACTGGTTCTAACTAGTTTAATCATTTAAATCGATTATTTTTAGTCCCAATCGCTTTCCCTCCTTAATCATTAATTTATAGGCAGCGTCGTATTCGTTTGGAATCTTTCCTTCTAAAATAGCCTCTTTTATAACGTCCTTTATTAAACCGATTTCGCGTGATGGTTTTATATTAAATGTTTTCATGATCTCTTCTCCGGTAATTGGAGGTTGAAAATTTCTAACATGATCGCGTGCTTCAACTTCAATTATTTTTTCCCGAACTATCTTAAAGTTGTTATGGTATTTATTGAATTTTTTTGGGTTTTTGGTTGTGATATCTGCTTCGCAAAGTGTCATTAAATCGTCAACATAATCACCAGCATCAAAAATTAAGCGACGTACGGCCGAATCTGTTACAATATCTTGTGCCAATACAATGGGACGCGAACTCATAAAGACCATTTTTTGAACAAACTTCATTTTTTCGTTCAAAGGCATTCTTAATCTTTTAAACAAACGGTACACCATTTTGGAGCCCTCAAACTCATGCGAATGAAATGTCCAACCAACTTTTTTGCTAAACCTTTTGGTTGGCGCTTTACCAATATCATGTAATAAAGCCGCCCAGCGTAACCAAAGGTTATCGGTATTTTTTGCTATGTTATCAACGACTTCCAGCGTATGGTAAAAATTGTCTTTATGTCGCTGCCCTTCAACTTCGTCAATACCTTTTAACGCTGTAAGCTCTGGTATTATATAATCCAGCAATCCGGTTTTTTCCAATAAAAGAAATCCAATGGATGGTTTTTTACTTTCAAGAATTTTATTTAATTCGGTAACAATACGTTCTTTGGTTATAATCTTAATCCGATGACTGTTCTTGGTAATAGCATTTAGGGAGGCCCTTTCTATTGTGAAATTTAATTGAGAAGCAAAACGAATAGCGCGCATCATACGTAATGGATCATCACTATATGTAATGTCTGGCGTTAAAGGGGTACGGATTATTTGCTTTTCTAAATCTTTGATCCCATCAAAAGGATCCAGTAAATCACCAAAATGGGATGCATTCAAATTTAGGGCTAATGCATTTATAGTAAAATCACGACGGTTTTGGTCATCTTCCAAAGTGCCATTTTTTACTGTAGGGTTTCTGCTGCCTTCATTATAAGACTCTTTGCGAGCACCTACGAACTCAATTTCTATATCATCATATCTTAACATGGCAGTGCCATAGGTTTTAAAAACCTGTACTTTTGGTTTGGTCGGTAGATTATTTGCGACTTGTTTAGCTAGTTTAATACCATTACCAACGGTAACAATATCTATATCTTTTGCGCTACCGCGTTTTAATATAAAATCACGTACAAAACCACCAATAACGTAGCTGTCTAAACTTAACTCTTTAGCAGATTGAGATATAATTTTGAAAATTTTATGTTGTAATGCCTTTTTGTAGTTCATTTTTTAATTGCCACGAATGCACGAATAGTTCTTTAATTTGTATTCTATGGCATCTTCATAAATAGTGTTAGACATAAATATTTGTGTATTAGTGGCTCATTTTACTCACGTATAATCTTAACAATGCCACTATTACTTAACTTGATAATAGATGACGGTTTATTACAGATTTTTTCACGCTGCAAATTTACAACATAGTCAACACCTTTTACAACCTCTTGGGATATTTCTTTAAATGATTTTGGGGTGGCTTGCCCACTTATATTAGCTGATGTCGAAACGATTGCAGTATTAAGTTTTCTTGAGAGTTGATAACAAAATTCATCATTGGGAATTCTAATGGCTATAGTCCCATCTTCAGCAATTAGGTTAGTGGCCAAATTTTGAGCGTCGTCATAAATGATGGTTGTTGGCTTTTCAGAGATCTCAATAATATTTAAAGCGACTTCGGGGATTCTTTTTACATACTTTTTTAACATTCTATCATCTGCCACCAAGCATATTAGAGCTTTGCTGTCTTCACGTTGTTTTAGCTCATAGATTTTTTTAACGGCCTTTGGATTTGTCGCATCACAACCGATGCCCCAAACTGTATCGGTAGGGTAGAGTATGAGCCCACCGTTTTTAAGTATGTCCAAAGCATTGTTTATTTCATTTTGCATACAGATTAGAGGTTTAGTTTTTAACTAATAGGATTTGATAAGCATCAATTAACACTTTCCAGTCCTTTTTTAGCATGTATTCTACCACTGTTTTTCCTTTTCCGCCACCTGGTAATCCGCAATCATCTATTAATACTACTGAATTATCGTGCAATTTATTCTCAATAAGTTTAAATTCTTTTAAATGATGTTCTTGACTTTTAATTTGGATGTCTGTATCGGTTTTAGAATAATCATAACTATCCAAGTATAAAAAGTCTACAGTGTCTTCAAAATTTTTAAGGAATTCCAAAGAATCATTTAAATGTACGGTTACTGTTTGGTTTAAACCTTGGACGTTGATTTCATCTTGTGCTCCCTTTACTGAATCTTCACTAATATCGACGGAATGCATTTTAGCATTGTTTTGCTGTGCCCATTTGCCAAAAACGATAGTGGCCCCACCATCTCCTTTAGTATTTTTAAGCCCTTCTCTTGAAGTACCGGTTTCAACAATCATTTTAGCCTTTCTTTCATCAAGTAATTTCAATGTTTTGGCAAACGTTACCCGCCGTCTCCTAAAATTATATTTAAAAGGCATGAATGGATATAACGATTTGTGCTTTATAAATTTTAATGAAAAGTGTATAACAATAGCGAGAAGTAAAACGATTACTAATATTTTAAATATCATTTATGAATGTTTTTGTAAAGGTTGAGTCGCAAATTTAGTATTTACTTTTATAAATGTTCCAGAATGTATTTAAATAAAGTTCAATTTTAGGTTTAATACCTTGAAGATAGCTTTGAAAATATAAAAGTATTTTTCCAATAAGCACCTCTTGAGCTTGTCCTCGAGAATATTTATTAGTCCATGCCTATTGTGTGAGAAAAGTTGCGAAGCAATGCATTCAAAACAGATAGTTGAACCACGCCTTTGTCGTGGCAGGCTAATCCCGCCTTTTTTGGCGGGATCTTAGGTTTAATACCTTGAAGATAGCATCGAAAATATAAAAGTATTTTTCCAATGAGCATCTCTTGAGCTTGCCCTCGAGAATATTTATTAGTCCATGCCTATTGTGTGAGAAAAGTTGCGAAGCAATGCATTCAAAACAGATAGTTGAACCTGCCTGCCGACTAATCCCGCCTCATGTGCTGAACTTGTTTCAGTATCTTGCGGACTCCCAAGTTTAATCGAAAAGCATTCCTTGGCTCTGCTACGTGCCTGTTTGCTGGCAAAGGCAGGGTTTCCGTTGAAATTATTTTTGTGAAATCGCAAGATTCATGAATGCATGAATATAAAATAAAGCGCCATGAATAAAACGGCATCTAAATAATATTTTTTACGTCGAACGTCAAATTAAAAGACGCTGTAAAATCAGATATAGCTAAGTCGCTATAAAATGGCATAGAATATTTAGAAATAAAAAATTGAAGTTCAAGGCAAAAAGCGTAGGCATAGCTTAGTTACGGTGAGCATTTTTAACGAAGAAATTCGGTTTTTTACTCTGAAGGGTCATCTTATTTTATATTGATTTAGCTGTACTATATTATTTACTAAATAGGATGTCTCTATAGACTTTAATATATGCCAATGCTGAGGCATTCCAGTTAAAGCTTTTCGCATGGTTTATATAACCTTGCGATAATATGCCCTTATTTTTATTGAACGTATTTAATCCGTTTTCTAGAACTTTTGCCATATAATTTGGGTCATAATGATCCCAATAAAAAGCATGTTCTCCACCAATTTCAGGAAGTGAGGTATTATTAGATAAAAATACAGGTTTTCCAAAACGCATGGCTTCGATAGGAGGAATACCAAAACCTTCCCGCAAAGAAGGAAAAACAAAAGCTTCGCAATTTTGTAAGTAGTATTGCTTGTCTAATTCAGAAATCTTACCAGTAATTAATACACGGTTTTCCAGCCCTAATTGCTTGATCGTTTTTTGTAGTATATTACTAGTATAAGCGGTATGGTTATTACCGGAAAGAATGAGGTTGTATTCAGGTATAAACTCTAACATTTTAACCAAAGTATGAAAGTTTTTACGTTCGGTAAACTCACCAATACTAAATAAAAAAGGAGCATTGGATATTTGTTTTGGTTTATAATTTTGTGGGATTTCAATATCTAAAATAGGATTGCCGTTATAAATGACATATTCGGGAACCTTTGGAACTTTAAAGTACTTGTGCGTGGAAGTTTTTGCGTAATTTGATATATATGTAATAGCATGGCTTCTGTTTAGTTTTTCTTGAAACCGAACATTACAATCATGGGATAGGTCGCTAGACCGTTCTTCAATAAAATTAACATCATGTACCGTTAAAAGGTAGGGGATGTTATAATAAGGTTCAATTTTGATATTTTGATTAAGACAATGCCACAAATCGTATTTTTTTCTAATTCGGAACAGCGTATGTCTTCTTAAAGAATAATATTTTTTGTAGTTAAAATAAGCCTTGTATTCAGATTTTAATGGCTGTGCGCTTTTTGCGTGGAGTGTCATTTTAAAATCTTTCACATTTGCATTATATAGGCCTTTGATTAAATGATAATTGAATTGGCCAAAACCAAAATGTTGGTTTTTTATATTGTGGGATTCTAAAAAAACAGTCTGCATAATTCTTTTTGGCAAAGTAGTAAATTGCCATAATATATCGGTGTAATTATTTAAAAAGATAAAAAGTAATTGTAATATTGTCCTATGAAGTATTCAGAAATTAAAGCAGAATTTCAAAGTCATAAATTGGTGCTTGATGACATTGTTAAAAATTTCGATACTAAAGGCGAACCCTTTGGCAATCAAGATAGAAATTCTTTAAAATTATTTAATTTAGACGAAAAGGTAATTAATGTAAAGTCTTTTAGAATACCCAATATTATAAACCAAATAGCTTATCGTTTTTTAAGAAAAAGTAAAGCACAACGTTCCTATGAGTATGCTAACAAACTTAAAACGTTACAAGTGGGAACTCCAGAACCTATCGCTTTTTACGAATACAAAACCCCTTTTTTGTTTAAAAAAAGTTATTATATAAGTGAGCAAATTGACTGCGATTTAACTTATAGGGAATTAACAACGGACTTTAATTATCCCGATCACGAAAATATACTTAGGGCTTTTAGCAGATTCTCTTTTGATCTGCATGAAAAAGGCATTCATTTTTTAGATCATTCACCAGGGAATACACTGATTAAAAAAAACGATAAGGGTTACGATTTTTATTTAGTTGATTTAAACCGTATGGAATTTAAACCGCTTGATTTTGAAACCAGAATTAAGAATTTTTCCAAGTTAACCATTCATAAATCCATGGTGGAGGTTATGAGTGATGAATATGCAAAATGCACCGGTGAAGATTATAATAGGATATTCAATTTAATGTGGAAAGAGACTGAAGCTTTTCAAAATAGATACCATCGAAAAAGACGGCTTAAAAAGAAACTTAAGTTTTGGAAGAAATAAGAATTACCAGTAGTACCATAAGCCTAATAAACTTAAAAAATTAAGGTTAAATAACCAGTAAGCTAACTGCTCTTGTTTTAACTTTTTATACCCAAAACCTTTGGGGTATTTTCAATTCAAAAAAAAATCAAAAACTCAGTAGGGTATTTTTATAGATAATTGTTTAAATAATTTAAACAGCGATTTTTAATAAATGAAATTTAAAAATAAGGATGTCCTGATCACTGGAGGGTTGGGATTTATAGAGGCTAATTTGGCTATTAAATTAGTAGGATTAGGAGCAAATGTTATCATTATCGATAGGGTCATCTCAGCATATGGGAGGGGATTTAAAAAATATTTACATGAAATTGACTAATCGATATTTGAATGTTTTATCCGGTATTACCAGAAAATGGGGATACCATCGTAAACTAAACCAATTATATAAATCCTTTAATAGGATTGCGTTAACATTGGGCGCTGAACCAATAGTTAGGGCTAAAATGAAAGATGATACGACGATGTTGGTCGATTTAAGTACTAAAACGGAAAGAATACCTTTCTATACGGGTACGTACGATCCTGACTTAATTGCCGTCGTTCATTCTTTATTTAATCCAAATTGCTGTTTTTTAGATATTGGTGCTAACATAGGATTTTATTCCGTTTCGATGAGCCGTGTTATTAAGCTTAAAAACGCTACGGGAAGTGTCATATCTTTTGAGCCATTTGAAGGTAATTATCTCAGGCTTAACAAAAACCTGGAAATCAATAACCTAAATAAAATTTGTCAAACCAGTCACTTAGGATTATCAAATAAAGCATATGAAACCGAGATTACATTAGGGGAGGATTTTAAGCACGGTTCTAATACAGGAAGTGCCGCTATTCGTACTAGTGGGGAAATGGATAAAGGTTTTAAGGTATCACCAATTAAACTTGAGAAATTAGATGATATTTGGCTTAAGAATTATAATCACTATGGAAAAATAGATCTTATTAAGATGGATATTAAGGGCCATGAAGATTTTTGTTTAGAGGGGGGGCAAGAGGTCATTGGCAGGCATCGTCCAACTATACTAATGGAAGTTAATAAGCCTTATTATGTAGCGCGTCATGTTAAGCTGGATGAACGGTTTTTTCCACTTATTCCGGAAAATTATAATATTTATAAAAAAAATGGCTCAAAATGGAAACGTATTACCTCTTTAAATGCGTGTACAACGATCGATAATGTTTTCTTAGTACCACAAGAGAAACTTATTTTGGATGGGTATAATATTTTTGAAAACTAATACCATTGGATTCGTTTGGATTTGTGTCATTCGTGCTCTTTTAAAGAAAAGATATGTACACATGGTAATGTTCTGTAACGGGATATATTTTTTATATCACAGAAATTTTAAACAAGAAAGAGGCTAAATCATTAAGGGTTTTTACGGACAAATTCTTTTGAATGAACTAAAAGAATCTTCAAAAAATTTATAGGGTGTTTTTATAGATAACCGTTTAGTTAATTAAAAGAACTATTTAAAACTTCGTTATTAAAAGCTTCGTAAATAAAATGATTACTTATTATTTTGATGAAGTCTATAAAGCTTAATGTATTTTAAAAAAGTAACGTTAAAGGTTTGTATGCAAATAACAAAACCATTTAAACCATCTAAAAACCCCAATCTTAAAAAGTAAGCCTTAAAAAATGCCCAGGTAGGGTTGAATAGTATTTTCCAAATAGAGGATTTTTTTCCTAAATCGAAATACGCTTGAGCTGCAATAGTAGAAAAGTTTTCGACCTTTATATTATGTTCTCTATAGTCCCTATAGATCCAGTGCAATAGATCTCCCTTAAGCTTACCCGCTTTGAGCCCCTTTTTTAATGTATATCTATCATGAGGGTTTATGCCTTTCCATTCACCGCTCCCTTTTTTAAATAGTCTTAACTTTTTATCGGGATACCAATCAGAATGTTTAATCCACTGTCCGCAATAATTATTGAGTCGGTTACAATAATACCCGTCAAAACCCCAATGCTCTTTTGCCTTTAAAACAGATTTTTGTAGTGTATCAGATAAAGCTTCATCCCCATCTAACGATAAAATATAATCGTATTTAGCATGGGAAAGGGCATAGTTTTTTTGTTCAATATAACCTTCAAATTCATTTTGAATAAAAACCACGTTATATGCCTCGCATATTTCAGGGGTTTTGTCGGTAGAAAAGGAATCTACGACAACAATTTCATCTACGACCCCCACTAGTGATTTTAAGCATTTTTCTAAATGTTCCTCTTCGTTATATGTAATTATGACTCCGGATAATTTAATCATTTGATGCGCTATAAATAATTTTCAAATTAGTTAAACTCTTTTTTGGTTTTTTGTAGAGCAGAAGCTATTATTTGGTGCATGTCATAATATTTGTATTCTGCAAGCCTTCCGCCAAATATAACATGGGGCTCTTGTAACGAAAGTGCTTTGTATGTCTGGAATTTTTTTTGATTTTCATCATTATTGATAGGGTAATAGGCTTCTTTCTCAGGCGTCCACTGTTCTGGGAATTCCTTGGTAATCACTGTATGTTTTTGTTTGCCAAATTCAAAATGTTTATGCTCTATAATTCGTGTATAAGGAACCTGGGAGTCATTATAATTTACAACAGCATTTCCTTGAAAATTTTCCGTATCTAGCTTTGTATTTTCAAATCGTAACGAACGGTATTCTAGGTTGCCGTATTTGCAATTATAGAATTCGTCTATTTTTCCAGTAAACACTATTTTTTTTGCCATACCGCTCAATGCGTCTTTATTTTTAAAAAAATCGACACTGGTTTTTATATCTATCCCTTTTAATAAGCCGTCAATTATTTTGTTATAACCACCAATGGGAATGCCTTGGTAAGCATCATTAAAATAATTATTGTTAAAGGTATAACGCACAGGTAGGCGTTTAATGATAAAAGCAGGTAATTCGGTAGCTTTTTTACCCCATTGTTTTTCGGTGTATTCCTTTATAAGCGTTTCATAAACATCCTTTCCTATTAAGGATAGTGCCTGTTCTTCTAAATTTTCAGGGTTTTTAGAACCAAATTCTTTAATTTGACTTTCTATAATTTTTTTGGCTTCCTCGGGAGTCTGCGTTCCCCACAATTGATAAAAAGTATTCATATTAAAAGGTAAATTATAGAGTTTACCCTTAGATATTGAAACAGGTGAGTTTACATAGTTGTTGAACGTTGCAAACTGATTTACATAATCCCAAATAGCCTTGTCATTGGTATGAAATATATGTGCGCCATATTTGTGTACATTAATGCCATCCATGTTTTCACAGTATACATTACCTCCTATATGATCCCTTTTATCTATAACTAAACATTTTTTTCCTTTTTTAGTCGCTTCATGTGCAAATACACATCCAAATAATCCGGCACCAACAATTAAATAATCATACATTTGTATACTTTTATAATTTTTTAGCAAAACTAGGATATAAATTATCTACAAAAAAACTTTTCAATATAATGTATTACATTTCCAGAAACTATAAATCGCTATTCAATGCTGCAGGAAAAGCAAAAACAGATTGTGAGTTTTCGTTGAAAGCATTGGGGTTTAAAAATCTTGGATTTAAGCAATCATCTATACCAAATTCTGCAATAGGTACAATTAAGAATTTTTTTGGTATCTCGATGGCATTATTAAGATTACCATTTAAATCTGTTTTGTGTACACAATATCCTAATAATAAGTTTAGAAAATTGATATTGTTTTTTGCAAAATTAAAAGGTTGTAAAATAATAACAATAGTTCATGATGTAAGATGTTTAAAGGGTAGGACCAAGGATATTCAAGCTGAATTATCAAAAATAGTATGCTCTGATGTTATTATTGTACATAACGAGGCTATGAAAACATGGTTTTTAGAACAGCATACGACTATACCTATTGTGGTTTTGGGGATATTTGATTATGTCTCTGAAGAAAAACCACTTCAAAATAAAGCTATTAATAAAAGCGATACTTATAGTATAGCCTATGCTGGAGGATTTGGTGAAGGCAAAAATTCATATATCTTCGATTTTGATATACTGGCGCATAGTAAATACCATTTAAAGTTATATGGTGTTGGTTTCGATACCAATAAACGCAAGGTAAGCGAAGAGGCATCTGTTCTTTTTTATCAAGGTGCTTTTCCATCAGACCAAATAGCCCATAAAATAGAAGCTGATTTCGGCTTAGTATGGGATGGTACCTCAACAGCATCCTGTAGTGGAGATTTAGGGGCGTATTTAAAATACAATAACCCCCATAAAACATCCTTATATCTTTTGTGCGGACTTCCGGTAATAGTTTGGGACCAAGCAGCCATCGCTTCCTTTATTGTTGACAATAATTTGGGAATAAGTATTTCGGACTTAAAAGATTTGAATGCTGTTTTGGAAAAGTTAACACCAGAAGATTATGCGTTGATGAAAAACAATGTGCTAGGTGTTCAGGAAAAAGTAATGAAAGGACAGTTTGTAGAAACAGCAGTTAAGAAAGCATTAGAAAAAGTAAATGGCCAATAATTTTAAATAGCTATTATACTATTACTTTAAGAAAGCTTTTAGTTTATTAATGAAAAGCTGTGGTTCGAATTTTTTATATAGAGCAGGAGCTTCCTTTTTATATTTCTTTTCGGCTTTGGTATATAGTTCTGGTTTAAAATCCTTTAAGTGTACACTAGCGTTGTTGTTATTTTCAAAAAGGTTCCAAGTCGCTTTATCAATCCATGGGGAGTATATAGCAAATGTTTTAATGTTTAAGGCTTTAGCCATATTAATAGCGCCGCCTTCGTTCCCAATTAAAGCGTCACAATGATATGTTATAGCTAAAAAGGCCCTTAAGCGCTTTCCAAAAACATGAAAGTAAATGTTTTTTTGGGTTTCTGGTTTACATAAATCAAATATGGTTTTAGCTTCGGTTTCTTGTTTTGGTATGTAATTGAATAGTATTTGTCCAGAAGTTTCTTTAACTATGGTATCAATGACTTCTGCCATATAACTAAAAGGGTACGTTTTTTTTTCGCCACTACCCAATACACTTATCATGTATAAAGGCTTGTTAAAATCTATTTGGTGTTTTATAAGAAAGTCCTTACCGGTAGAAATTTCCTTTTCGGTCAAATATATTTTTGGCTTTATAAATGTTGTTTCAATACCTAAAGGTTCTAGTAATTGCATTCTATTGATAATGGCCAATCCAGTTTTGCCATTATTGTTCTTTTTCCTTTTTATATTATAATGATAAAAAAGGGTCGTATAATATTTATGGTATGAAATTTTAGTTTTTGCTCCAGAAAAAAGACTTATTAAATTACTGGATAATTTAGAATAGACATCAATAACAATATCGTACTTTTTATTTTCTACAGACTTAGCAAATTTTAGAAGTTTAGCTTTACTTCGTTCTGTCTCTTTAGTAAATAAAAGGAAGTTATCAATGTTTGGGTTGTTTTCTACAACAGCAACGGTATGCTCATTTATTAAATAATCCAATTGCCCCTTTGGATATTTTAAGCGAAGTGCTTCAAACAGAATACTGCTTGTAAGCACATCGCCAATCATTTTTTGTTGTATGATTAAGATCTTCAAAATTTACAACTTCGATTTTTTTGTATGTTTTCTGCAAAAGAGTAAATACTACCTACTGCCACCGTATACTGCTAGCTAGTCTATACAGCTACATTATGCTCTCTTAAAGCATCGTTAAGCGACGTTTTTTTGTTGGTACTCTCTTTACGTTTGCCGATAATCAAGGCACAAGGTACGTTATAACTTCCAGAAGGGAATTCTTTAGCATAACTACCAGGTATAACTACAGAACGCGCAGGTACCCTCCCTTTATATTCAACAGGCGTATCCCCAGTTACATCGATAATCTTAGTGCTCATAGTTAAAACAACACCGGCACCTAAAACAGCTTCGGTTTCAACACGTACCCCTTCAACAACAATACATCTAGATCCGATAAAGGCGTTATCCTCTATAATTACTGGAGCTGCTTGTAAAGGCTCTAAAACACCACCAATGCCAACACCACCAGATAAATGTACATTTTTACCTATTTGTGCGCAACTGCCAACCGTGGCCCAAGTATCGACCATAGTGCCTTCATCCACATAAGCGCCAATGTTTACATAACTGGGCATTAAAATGGTACCGCTGGAAATATAAGCACCATGTCTTGCGACAGCATGAGGCACCACACGAATCCCTTTTTCTGCATAACCACGTTTTAATGGAATTTTATCATGAAATTCTAATGGGCCGGCTTCAATCGTTTCCATTTTCTGAATTGGAAAATATAAAACAACTGCTTTTTTTACCCATTCGTTAACTTGCCAACCATCAGTAATTGGCTCCGCTACTCTCAATTCACCTGTATCTAATAAATCTATAACCTTTCTTATAGCAGAAATTGATGTTTCTTCTTTTAAAAGATCCCTGTTCTCCCAAGTCTTTTCTATGATTTGTTGTAATTCTGTCATTGATATTTAAATTTTGAGCAAATATAATAGGTATCATTTAAAAAATAGAACGAAAAAGCCATTATATCAATTATGAAGCACCTTAAATTTTTCATCTATTGATGCAAAATTTAATGAAAATAAAAGCCTGTTTTTCCTTTGAAAGAAAAAAATAAATCGATGAAATGCATTTTTGTTGTATTTCGTCTTGATAAACAGGCTTTTAATCTGTTTATCGATAAAAATTTGTAGCTCCACTACTAATCGAAAATACGTTGGCTTATAACTAATTTTTTGTGTTTGAACTTTGGTATGAACATATATTTGGAACATGCAAACAATGATAAACGACATGAAAACAAATACTTACATACTGTTAATTTTATTGCTTTCCTTTTCTTTCGGGATTGCTCAAAGCGATACTAATAAGATAGAAGCTAATAGTGTTATACCAGTTTCTGTAAATAATGAGGAAGTAGTGATTGTTAAAGATAATGCAGTAAAAACTGTGAAAGAGCATGACACCTTGTTAATTGATGCTAAAGAATTAAGAGCGTCTATGGCGCGTACTAGTGATATTAGACTTTATCTTAATCGTGTAAGAAATGTTGAAAATATTAGATTGTTATTTCCAAAAATAAATAAGCCGGTAAAAGCTTAAATACTATAGATTTTAATTATTATTAATGTTGAAACGATGTGATAAAGGTTGTCTGAAAAGGCAGCCTTTGTTATTTTATTGAATTTTTAAGTATTGAAATTTTATTTTTTTAAAATTTAACGCCTTCAGGTAGTTTATTAAACTATTTTTGCACAAAGTAGATATATGGCCCGCATTTTAGCAATAGATTATGGTACAAAGAGAACGGGGATAGCCGTGACCGATGCGTTACAAATTATAGCCTCTGGGCTTACCACTGTTAATACGAAAGAGCTTATAAAATTTTTAAAGGATTATACCAATAAAGAACAGGTGGAATTATTTTTGGTCGGAGCCCCAAAACAAATGAATAATACCGTATCAGAGAGTGAAGTTCACATTCTTCCATTTATAGATAGTTTAAAAAAGGAATTTCCCAATATTCCAATTAAAAGGGTAGATGAGCGATTTACCTCTAAAATGGCTTTTCAGACCATGATTGACAGTGGGTTAAAAAAGAACCAACGAAAAAATAAAGCGCTCATAGACGAAATTAGTGCTACTCTTATATTACAGAGTTATTTGTATTCTAAATAACAGAAACTTCATTAGGGATAAATATTTTTCGGAGCAAGCCACGAGGTATTCAAAGGAAAAACACCTTTAAATTTCCGAAGCATGCTTAGAGGTGTTAAATCCAAGATCCCACAAGATACTGAAACAAGTTCAGCACATGATGCGGGATTAGCCTGCCTACCGGCAGGTTCAACTATCTGCTTTGAACGCATTGCTTCGCAATTTTAGAGGTGTTAAATCCAAGATCCCGCCGAAAAAGGCGGGATTAGTTCAACTATCTGTTTTGAATGCATTGCTTCGCAATTTTTCAAAACAGAGTTTCACTAATAAATTTTGCATAAATAAGACCGGTAAATTATAAGTATTATTATTTTTGCAAATAATAAACACGAAACAAATAATGATTTTACCAATAGTAGCCTATGGCGACCCAGTCTTAAAAAAGAAAGGAACAGAGATAACCAAAACGTACCCTGATCTTGATGTTCTTTTAGATAATATGTTTGAGACCATGTATAATGCTTATGGTGTTGGATTGGCGGCACCACAAATAGGATTACCAATTAGACTGTTTTTGGTTGATACAAAGCCTTTTGCCGAAGATGAAGATTTGACTGCGGAAGAACAGAAAGCGTTAAAAGACTTTAAACGGGTTTTTATTAATGCTAAAATAATTAAAGAAGAAGGTGATGAATGGGCTTTTAATGAAGGTTGTTTAAGTATCCCGGATGTTAGGGAAGATGTCTTTAGACAGCCAAAAATAACTGTTGAGTATGTAGATGAAAATTTTGAACCACATACAGAAACTTTTGATGGATTAATAGCTAGAGTTATTCAGCATGAATATGACCATATTGAAGGTATTTTATTTACAGATAAACTTTCCAGTTTAAAAAAACGTTTAATAAAAGGAAGACTGGTTAACATATCTAAGGGTAAGATTAATGTTGATTATAAAATGCGTTTTCCCGATCAAAAAAAGAAGCGATAATATTTGCAAGCAATCAATAAACAGTTGATATTTGCCCTCTCTTTCAAAAATTAATTATGAGTTTAGATAAAGTATTGTCAATAGGAGGAAAACCAGGATTATATAAATTAATAGCACAAACACGAAGTGGTTTTGTTGCAGAATCGTTAATAGATAACAAACGTATATCTGTTAGTGTACAGAATAATGTGAGTGTTTTAAGCGAGATAGCTATTTATACTTTAACAGAAGAAGTGCCCTTAAAGCAAGTTTTTGAAAATATTAAGAAAAAGGAAAATGGCCAACAAGCTTCTGTAAAGCCCAAGGACAGTAAAGATGTGTTGGAAGCGTATTTCTTTGATGTATTGCCTGATTATGATGAAGATAGGGTCTATGCAAGCGATATTAAAAAAGTGATACAGTGGTATAATTTATTGCAAAAATACGATATGCTGAATTTTTCGGATGCTGAAGAAGAAAGCGATACAGCATCCAACGAAGAAGAATAAAATTTAAGACCTCCAAATTGGAGGTTTTTTTATGCTTTTTTGTAAGCTTCATTGGTCTTTCTCGACTGTAAACGAAATGAACTCATCTTGACTTTTTGTATTTAACCGAAATCGAAGATTCATGAACTCCGATTTATGATAATAAGAGTTAAGTGAACTAAAATGAGATGAAATTTGTTCAGATAAGGTACTTTTTGAAAGACATAGCATCGCTACGGATAATAAAAGTAACGAAATATGAACGAATATTAGCCATTTTTTAGGAAATAGAAAAAGTCAAGACGAGTTCAATAACAAAAAAAGAATAAATTAATGAAACCACTTTGGTTTTTCGATGATGTCAATCTTTTCAAGGTGCTTTGCCCCCACAAATTTAAAGCCTACAAAGCAGACCATGATTTTGATACTTACAAAAAGAAAGACTATATCTATTTTGAAGCAGACTCGGCAAACAAAGTATATCTTATAGAAAGGGGTAAAGTCAAAATTGGCTATTATAGTGAAGAAGGAGACGAAGTCATTAAGGCTATTTTAACACGTGGGGACCTATTTGGAGAAACAGCTATACTTGGAGAGTCCAAGCGAGAAGAATTTGCCCAATCAATTGATAATACTACGAGTATTTGCCCCATAGGGGTGGATACTATGCATGATTTAATGCGAAATGATCAAACTTTCAGTTTTAAAGTGTACAAAATAATTGGTTTCAAATTTAAAAAATTGGAAAGACGATTACAGCTGCTCTTATTTAAAGATACCAAAACACGACTTATTGAGTTTTTAGGTGAGCTGTGTGCAGACTATGGATACGATTGTGAAAAAACAGGCGATAAAGTAATTCATCACCCATATACACAAAAAGATATAGCCTCTTTAATAGGAACTTCCAGACCTACATTAAATATACTTTTAAACGAATTAAAGAAGGAAAAAGTGATTCAGTTCTCTGGAAAAAAAATAAGAATCCATAGAAATATTGCTTAATGTTAGATAGCTAACATTTTATAAAATCCGTGTATTATAATTTTGACATATTAAAAACTTAAAAAATTATAATACAATGATCAAAAAAATGTTTACGGCAACAATACTGTCAATAGGTTTATTTGCCAGTTCTTGTAGCAATGATGACGATAATAATACATCAACAGCCAGTTTAACATTGGATTTAGATGGTTTAGAAGCTTTAGGAGACAATTATGTTTATGAAGGTTGGATAATTGTCAATGGCGCCCCGGTTTCAACCGGAACATTTAGTTCGGTTACATTCCCACAATCTTTTACGGTAGATGCCGCCCAATTAGCGAATGCAACAGATTTTGTACTATCAATTGAACCCGCAGGAGAAACTGGGGTTGAAGCTGGGACACCGGCAAAAACAAAATTATTAGCAGGAAGCTTTTCTGGAAGTACAGCGAATGTAAGCACGGGTATTGTAGGTGATTTTAGTAATGCTACAGGTAAGTATATTTTAGCGACCCCTACAGATAATGATGATACAAATGAATCTAGTGGTGTTTGGTTTTTGGATAATACCAATGCACCGCCTCCAGTTGCAGGATTAGATTTACCAACATTGGAAGAAGGATGGAAATATGAAGGATGGGCGGTAATTAATGGCATACCAATAAGTACTGGTACATTTACTAAAGTGGCAGCAACCGATGATGCGGCGCCTTTTAGTGGAAGTGTTGCTTTACCTGCGCCTAATGGGGCAGATGGGTTTTTTCCAGGAGAAGATTTTCTAGAGAATGCACCTAATGGCGTCACATTCCCCACAGACCTAAAAGGAGCAACTATTGTTATTTCTATAGAACCAAGTCCAGATGATAATCCTGCACCGTTTACATTAAAACCATTGGCCCATGTTGTACCAGTGGATGCAGCAAACCATACGGTTATATCTATGGGGGCAGGACCTGTAGTTGCTTTATCTGGAAAAGTGACACGATAAAGAATGAAGTGATTTAAACTACCCAGTCAAGCTGAGCACATGTTTTTAGATTGAAGCGAAAAATAGTAGATTTTTATTCGTTTTGAAGCCTTTTTGCACTTCACAGCAACAGCAGCGTTACGAAGTAATAAAAAGATGAAAAAAGGATGAAAAGGAACATTCCTGCCTGCTGGCGAGGCAGGTTGCAGCCAATTGAATAAAGTTTAAATCACTTCAATATAAAATATTTTTATTTTCGTTATATTTTCGGCATAGTTTCGACATCGAAACTATGCCTTTTAATTCTATATATGTTAAGAAGAAAAAAAATTAGCTTAAAAAATGTTATATACTTAGTTGTTATTGCAGTTTTAATTATTCCACAAACACGGCAGCCTATACAAATCTTGTTACATAAAGGATTGGCACTTTTTGCTCCTTCGGTAATTAAGGATACTAAACAGGCAAGTTTGACCAATTATAATTGGAAACTTAAAAATGGGCAAAGTATATTTAATTTTGAGGAAACCAAGGGGGAAGTCGTTTTAGTAAACTTTTGGGCAACTTGGTGTCCGCCTTGCCTTGCAGAAATGCCAAGTATGCAAGCTCTTTATAATGACTATAGGGATCGTGTTAAATTTGTTTTTGTTTCTAATGAAGATAGCACGGTAACCAACCCATTTTTAAGTGAAAACAATTATACTTTTAAAGTCTATATGCCATTAACCAAGTATCCGGAACCCTTTGATGTGACAAGTATTCCAAGGACTTTTTTAATAGATAAGCAAGGTCATATAGTCATTGATAAACTTGGCGCTGCAAATTGGGATAGTGATACCGTTAGAAAAACTATCGATGCCTTGTTGAAAGGATAAGGTTTCTTTTAAGCTCTAAACGATCCATTATAAATAAATTCAAAAGAATAAGTATAAACGCGTATATAGTATCTTCAATTGGAATGGTGAATAATCTGATATTCAAATTTTCTGAATTATTATACCAAACAACTTCATTTGTAATAAAACTACCAGTTAATATGCCGTTCACTAAAAAGAAGGGAATAAGAATAACTAAAAACGTTATATAGAAACTACTTAATAAATGACTGTTCTTTTTAACGACAATGCTCATTAAAACTACCCCAAGCATAAAATTTATAAAAGTATACCATTTGGTGCTATTATAGATTGAAAGTATTAATAGCAGCAATATAAGTAAGTAGCTTATTGTTTTAGTTACTGCCTGTGATAATTTCAGGTTAGGGAAATAATATAATAATGCATAATGTGTAAAAACACAGGCATAAGGAATACATATAAAAAAAAGCCATTCTTCAATAGGTAAGGAAAATAATTTGATATTTAGAAAATAAGCTTCGTTAAACCCCCAAATACCATTTAAAGTAAAAATAATATCCCAAGGAATAAATATGAGCATACTTATTAGTGTACTTATGAATAAAGATTTCCAGCGTTTATAAAATTTTAATTTAGGATGGAAACTAAATAAAAAGGGAACAGAAATAGACCCGAGGTTTAGTAACAGATATAAATAATCCATCCGTTACTTTTTAAAATATTTAAAGGGAACAAAGAGCATTCCAAAACACTCCCCATCTTCTTTGCCCAGATGTTTATGATGCATTTTATGAGCACGCCTTACACCTTTAGCATACCAGTTGTTGGCATTTCTAAATAATTTAAAACGTTGGTGTATAAAAATATCATGCACCATAAAATAAGACAATCCGTAAGCAAATATCCCCAAACCAATGGGTAAACCAGCCCAAAAGCTAGTATGTTTCCATAGCAAGAAAAAAACAATACTTACAGCGGCATAAAAAATAAAGAAAGCATCGTTTCGCTCAAACCAACTATTATGGTCTTTTTTGTGGTGATCCTTATGTAAGGACCATAGAAAACCATGCATGATATATTTATGCGTAAACCAGGCCATAAATTCCATAAAGCAATAGGTGCCTAAAAAAATCAATATCCAAAACACAGTATGCATGTTATAAAATTACATTAAATTTAATTGATATTTTACGTAGCTACGCATTAAGAGCTCTATTTTTTTAGGATTAGAAACCCTTATTCTGGTATTTTTTATTTGAAGTGCCGGTGTTCTTTTTAATTTTTTTAATAATTGACGATAGTACCTGTAGGCAATAAAAACACCGAATTTAGCTTCTATGGGTAATTTTTTAATGCCATTTAAACCTTTTGCAAAATCTGCTTCAATTTCGTCTATAATGTCCTGTTTTGAATTTTCATCTAAATTGTTTAGATCGGTTTTAGGAAAATAAGTTCTGTTTAAATCATCAAAATCAGTTTTCAGGTCTCTTAAAAAGTTTACTTTTTGAAAAGCTGAGCCTAATGACATGGCAGTATCTTTAAGTGCTTCATATTTAATAGGGTCCCCTTTTACAAAAACCTTTAAGCACATAAGACCCACGACGTCTGCAGATCCATAAATATAGGTTTTGTATTCTTCTTCAGTAAGATATTTGGTTTTGTGTAAATCCATACGCATACTTTTCATAAAAGCATCTACTAAGCTTTTATCTAAATTATATTTATGGAACGTGTGTTGAAATGAGTTGAGTATAGGGTTTAAACTAATTTTATCTTTTAAAGCAAGTTTTAGATCATCTGAAAATTTATTGAAGAGCAGCTCTTTATTGTAATCATGAAAAGAATCAACGATCTCATCAGCAAAACGGACAAATCCGTATATGTTGTAAATATCCATCCTAATAGATTTAGAGAGCATTTTTGTCGCTAATGAAAAAGAAGTGCTGTAAGTCTGTGTCACAAGCTCACTACACTTATAAGAGACCGTATCAAATAATATTTTCATAATCAATCATGGTATTTAGTTACTAAATCGGCTACTAATTTTCCCGATATTAATGAGGGAGGAACACCAGGTCCAGGTACTGTTAGTTGCCCTGTAAAGAATAAGTTTTTAACTTTTCTACTTTTTAATTTAGGCCTTAAAAAGGCAGTTTGCTTTAATGTATTGGCCATTCCGTATGCATTTCCTTTATACGAATTATAGTCATTAATAAAATCGTTGATACAGAAACTCTCTTTAAAGATAACATGTTTTTTTACATTTTGAGAGGTTAAACTTTCAAAACGGACCATGATTTTATTAAAATAGGCAGCTCTTAGTTCTGGAGTATCATCTAGACCAGGAGCTAATGGAATTAAAAATATACCAGCTTCTTTTCCATCGGGAGCAGCGTTTGCATCTGTTTTACTTGGAAAACTAGCATAGAATAAAGGGTTTTCTGGCCATTGTGGGTCATCATAAATAGCTTTGGCATGCCTATCAAAATCCACATCAAAAAATAGGGTGTGGTGATTCACGTTTTTCAGTTTTTTATCAAACCCAACATAAAATAGGAGGGATGAAGGCGCAAATGTTTTTTTGTTCCAGTAATTTTCAGAGTATTGCCTATATGGTTTATCCAAAAGGGATTCAGTATGATGGTAATCGGCGCCACTTACAACCATGTTAGAAGTGTATATTTCCCCATTAGAAATGACACCCTTGTATTCACCATTTTTTACCACAATTTTTTCTATGGGCGACTCGGTCTTAATAACGACCCCTAATTCTTTAGCTAATTTTTCCATAGCTAGAATGACCTGATACATGCCTTTTTTTGGATGAAACGTACCCAAACCAAAATCGGCATAATTCATAAAATTATAAAAAGAAGGGGTGTCACTAGGTTTTGCTCCTAAAAACAAAACTGGAAACTCAAGAATTTTAATGAGCCTTTCATTCTTAAACCTTCTTCTTACATCTCTTTTTATATTGCTAAAAAACTGATTTAACTTTTTAATAGTTGCAGGAGTCACTAATTCTAAAGGGGAGATTCCCGGGTTGTAAACCAAATCTTTAATAGCTATATTGTAGTTGTCTTCTGCCTGTCTTATAAATTTCTTGAGTTGTTTGGAGCTGCCTGTTTCTTCTTTTTCAAAAGCTATGGCTATTTTTTCCAAAGTGTCTTCTATGGTTATAAAGTCGTTTTTCCCAAAATAAACACGATAAGCAGGATTTAATTTTTCTAAGGAATAATAATCTTGGGGAGATTTATTGAAGTCTGAAAAAAAGCGCTCAAATACATCGGGCATCCAGTACCACGTTGGCCCTATGTCAAAAGTAAAGCCTTCTTTAATGAGCTGCCTTGCTCTGCCCCCAATAGTTTTGTTCTTTTCAAAAACGGTGACTTTATAACCGGCTTGAGCTAGGTAACATGAAGCTGCCAAAGAAGAAAACCCTGAACCTATTATATTTATTGATAAACCCATATTGTTTAACGAATATAGTTAAAAGTTAAACAAAATAAAAATATTTATAAACCTTTAATCAAATCTTGAATAGTATTATAGATCTTCACTTTTTTAGGAAGGCCTTCAATACTTATATTGGATAGCTTTTTCCCTAATAATAAAAGCTTGGTATTTTCTTTATTTAGTAATAGCTCATTAAATCTATTAATATAGCCTGGGATGTCTTGTGCTTGAGGGGATACCGTAAAGTATGATATAAAGGTGATATCCTCAAAGAAGCCTAGCAGATCCGTAAGGTTTTCCATAGGAACACTTCCGCCTAGAAAAATAGTATGATATCCTTTGCTTCTTAGTTGATAATTAATAAATAATAGTCCAATATCATGAATTTCGTTATCGGGTAAAAATAAAACAAAGGTTTTAGAGGCAGGTTTGGGCTCTAAAATTTGTAACCTCTCAATATTTAAGAGTATTTTTTGTTTAATATGGATAGATAAAAAATGCTCATGGGCAGGCGTAATGGTATTTGTTTGCCACAAAAGGCCTATGTCATTTAAGAGCGGTAAAAAAACGGTATAGAAAACCTCGCTGAAAGATTTATTTTTCAGTAAATGATTATATGTGCTGTAAAATAGTGCCTGGTCAAAGTTTATCATGGCCATTTTTAATGCATTAATGGCGTGATCTTCGATTTTGGCTCTTGAGGCTATTTCTTTAACCTTGATAGGTATTTCATCTTCTTTAAGATTAGCAATTTTCGAGATTTTTAATCCGTTGTTATTTAAGTAAGATATATTTAATAACTTTTGAAAACTGGCTAAACTATAATTTCTAATATTAGTATCGGTTCTGTTTGGGCTTAGTAAATTATAACGTTTTTCCCAAATTCGTATCGTGTGGGCTTTGATGCCCGTAAGATTCTCTAAGTCCTTAATACTAAAGTTAACCCGAATATTGTTCATCAATATTTCATTTAAGTTAAACAAAAGTATGTAAATTAATCGATAAAGCTGGGAACTGGGTGAAAAACTAATCTAAATACTTGTGTAAAATTTTGAGTAAATTTTTAATGGTTTTAATGTGTTGTATACCTGTGGTTTATCTCTTGCAATCACGTAACTACAAAAATCGTTACCAGGTATTACCGGTACTTATCCACTAGAAATAACGAAAGACGTGGCGGAGCTTTAAGTAATGATATAAAAATTTAATATAAACTTATGACTTTATAAATATGAATTAAATATAAACCTGTATGTTTATATAATAATGCTAAATATCATTGAAATAGTTTCAGTCTTTAAAGTTTGGTCTGTGTATTGGTCATTCCAAAACAGTAACCAAAACTTACCGAAATGGTAATCAAAAGTGACCGAAATGGAATTGCTTTTTTCATGTCTTAAATGGAATGCAGACCTTGTTCTAAATTCGTTAAAGTTGTCACTTTTGGTAACGCTATAGTGAAGCTTTTAAGGATTATGGATAAGTGAATTGATTGACGTGAAATACTGAAAACACCTATAAATACTGGTGTTTTTAGAACGAGAGACGAGATGTCCTTTTCTGAACTAGAGAAAATATATAGATTGTGAAATTGAATTATAAAAAAAGATAAGAGAATTTGAATTAGACATGTATAACCTTAAACTAGCAGCTTAGTCATTCAACTATTTGTCCAGTTTTTTGTTGCAAGTCCAAGTGTGAGTGAGAAATATAAATGGGATATTATCTGTCGCAACCTATATAAATAACAGGTTTTAATGACCTTTCGACTTTAGTTTATCTTGAGCACCCGCCTGCCGGACGGGCAGGAAGACGAAAGGCTCAAGGCGATAAATCGCATTATTAGTGAATTTATTGTTAAAAACACCCTTGCCTGCCTGTCGGCAGACAGGTTTTAAATCGAACTCACGTTAAAATATTATAAGCATATGGAAATAATACGTTTCGGTAATTTTTCAATTGTAAATTTTTTAAGTTTTATTGAAAAGACAAATGAATGGATAAAAACGTGACATTTCTGGTTGATAACATGTTTTTATTGATCCTTATCAGGCTTATTCTTTAATTCGATCGAGGAAGATACAAAAAGAAAAAGGTAATATAGCGTGAAGTTAAGAAGTAGTCTGGTAATTATTTGTGCGCACGAGAAGATTCGAACTTCCACATCCTAAACGGATACTGGCCCCTCAAGCCAGCGCGTCTACCAATTCCGCCACGTGCGCATAAGTGTACTTCGCAAAAATAGAAAAAGTTAAGTCATGTTGTTTAACTTGTTCTTAGTGACTGGGCAGGGCTCGAACTCATAGCTCTAACACTAGCAGCAGTCAGGTAAGATTAACACATTCTCACAATTGTTGTTGACAAATTGTGAGCTTTACTTCATTATAAATATGCTAAATTAATTTTGCAGGTACAAATATGAAATTTTAATCTTATTTATACTAAAATATATTTAGTTTTTTATTAGTGAAACTCTGTTTTGAAAAGTTGCGAAGCAAAGCATTCAAAACAGCTAGTTGAACTAATCCCGCTTTTTTCAGCGGGATCTTAGAATAAACACCCAGATCCTTGGATTTAGCTTTTTATTGATCCATGTTTACAGCATAAGAAAAGTTGCGAAGCAAAGCATTCAAAACAGCTAGTTGAACTAATCCCGCTTTTTTCAGCGGGATCTTAGAATAAACACCCAGATCCTTGGATTTAGCTTTTTATTGATCCATGTTTACAGCATAAGAAAAGTTGCGAAGCAAAGCATTCAAAACAGCTAGTTGAACTAATCCCGCTTTTTTCAGCGGGATCTTAGAATAAACACCCAGATCCTTGGATTTAGCTTTTTATTGATCCATGTTTACAGCATAAGAAAGGTTGCGAAGTTAACCCTCTATTTTTTATACATTATTGGTACAGTTTTTTAAATCTGCTCAATCTCTTGATGAATTTTTCTTTTAGAGTTCTCAAAAATTTCACCACCAAACTCTTCATTGTCTAAAGAGATCGTTGAAATGTCTTTTATTCCCATTATTCCAAATACGAATTTTAAATAGGTTGTTTGAAAGTTCATATGTTCATTTTTTTCGTTTTCTCCATAACCTGTATCTCCTCTACTTGATAAAATGAACATTTTTTTGTCTTTAAGAAGTCCAACGTAATCTCCATCGGGTACACCTGAACGGAATTTCCAAGTTTCATTAATTCGCATAAGTTGATCTATATATGATTTTAGACCACTTGGAATTGACCAGTTGTACATGGGGGTCCCGATAACGTAGATATCATGCTCTTTAAATTCTTTTATCAACTTGTTGCTAAATTCAACACCCATTTGATTTACTTCTGTTCTGTCCTTTGGCTTGACAAAAGCACTTGCAATCCATTCTTCGTTTATAGATGGAATTTTCTTTAGTCCTACTTCTCGGTAAGAGAAAGTGTCGGTTGGATTTTTCTTTTGCCAGTTTTCCACAAATAGTTGAGTTAGTTTACGGCTATACGATTTTTCGTTTCTAACACTAGCATTAATAATTAGTACTTTGTTCATATTTTTTTGATTTTGAATTATGAAGCAAAGTTCGTTTTCAGAAAAGAGAAAAAAATTGACCTAGTTCAAGATGTCCTAGTTTTTTTGCGAATTCTGCTCAAAAATTCGGCAGTGATTCCCAGATAGGAAGCGATTAGATAGTTTGGTACTTTATTGGCAATTTTTGGGTATTTTTCTATAAAATCGAAATAGCGTTGCTCCGCATCAAGAACATGGTTCAAAACGATTCTTCTTTGTAGACTGCCGAGATAATTTTCGAGGATTATTCTAAAAAAACGTTCAAGTTTTGGAACTTTCCTTAACATTTCTTGAAAAGAATCGTAGTGGATTTGTAGTAATATGGTTTTTTCGATGGCTTGAATGTTGTAAATCGAAGGTTTTTGTTTTTGAAAACTATCTATATCCGTAGCCCACCAATTTTCGATCGCAAAATATACGATTTCCTCTTTCCCTGTTTCGGAATTTATGTAAAAAGCCTTTAATGTCCCGCTAACAACGAAATTGTCGGTTTTGCAAGTTTCTCCGTTTCTTAACAAATAGTCTCCCTTTTCAAGGGTTTTCTCAATCCAAAATGTTTCGATTAAATTTTCTTCTTCCGAATTTAACTTTACATACTTTGAAATTGATTTGATTAACGGTTTTTTCATTCAAATTGTTGGCAATGTCCGCGCTAGCCATGCGCTGTTTAGTGGAGTGAAAATAGGGAAACTATTTCATATAGGAAAATGGCGTATAGCTAACTGTTCTACGGCGCCCTCACCGCAGGATTTTTATTCCATTTTTAAATGTTGCTTGAAATAGACAAAATGATACTCAATAACGTGAGTTCGGTGCAAGCATAATATTATTGATCTGACTATCAATAATTTAGTCATGGTTGTCAGGTTGAGTACTTCGGTAAACTCAGCACAGGCTCTGTCGAAACCCATTTAAATAGCTAGTTTTAATGACCTTTCGACTTTAGTTTATCTTGAGCGAAGACGAAAGGCTCAAGGCGACAAATCGCTTTATTAGTGAATTTATTGTTAAAAATTCCCTTGCCTGCCTGTCGGCAGACAGGTTTTAAATCGAACTCACGTTCAATAGATTCTGTCCAATATTCAGTGTTGTGTTCTCCTGGTTGAATAGAAAATCTTATCGGCAGTTTTTTTTGATAAAGTCAATTCTTTAATTTTTAAGGTGCTTGAAAGCAAAGGGTCTTTTAAACCACAATCAATAAATAATACCAATTATTATTTAAAATGAGCTATAAATAATTCAAATTTATTATCAATCATTTTAAAATTCATTTGGTATTATGCAATAAAGCTGAGGGGATTTTTTTTGATGTTTGACTGAGTTCAAACGTTATCCGTCTAAATTTATTTTATTTCAAGCTAAAATTATGAATTTTTATATAGTAGAGATAGGTTAAATAGTTTTTAATGGAGAAAAAGTACTTATACCTTTTAGTCATAGTTGTAATATTGGGTTGCTCTAAAAAAGGAGATAAACCAAATAAAGAAAATGAATCATTCGATTTAACAGCGCAAGTAGACCCTTTTATTGGTACAGGGGGGGATGGACATACCTATCCAGGAGCAACGGTTCCTTTTGGCATGTTACAAGTGAGCCCTGTAAACGGAATTAGCTCATGGGGTTGGTGCTCTGGTTACCATTATTCAGATTCTATTGCCATAGGGTTTTCCCATTTAAATTTAAGTGGAACTGGGATTGGTGATTTGTTAGATATATTGTTTATGCCTATTAATAAAGAAGTAGATTTATCGGTACGCCCTAAATCTCGCGATAGCTTACCTTATAAATCTTCTTATAGTCATAAAAAGGAAAGTGCCTCTCCTGGTTATTATCACATGTTTCTTAAAGATCATAACATTCATGTAGAACTTACAACATCACAGCGTACGGCATCTCATAAATACACATTTGCTAAAGGAGATGAACAAGCTGTTGTGGTTGATCTTGGGTTTGAGATAAACTGGGATAGAGTACAAAGATCGTCTCTAACTATTGAAGATGCACATACCATTAGTGGTTATCGTTTTAGTAATGGGTGGGCAAAAAATGAGAAAGTATTTTTTGTTGCCAAATTTTCTAAACCCATTGCAAAGCACCATCTTTTTGCGGATGGGATCAAGAGTGAAAAAAATGATGTAGAAGGGAAAAGGGCAGCATTGCAATTATTTTTTAAAGTTAATGATACAGACGAACTACAGGTAAAAGTAGCTTTGTCGTCTGTTAGTGTAAATAATGCTAAAGAAAACCTAGAAGCAGGAGCATTTAATTTTGAAACAACAAAAGAAGAAGCCAAAAAGAACTGGAACAAGGCTCTATCGAACATCATCGTTGAAACACCTATAGATTCCTTAAAAACAATATTTTATACCGCATTATACCATTCACAATTGGCTCCAGTTACTTTTAGTGATAAAAATGGGCAATTTAGAATGGAAAATGATAGTATTGTAAGGGCCCAAAATTATACGACGTATTCAACCTTATCCCTTTGGGATACCTTTAGGGGCGAGCAACCATTACTTACATTAATAGCACCAGATAAGGTTTCGGATATCATTAACAGTATGTTGGCATATTACGAAATTAAAAAGAGACTCCCTGTTTGGATACTGTATGGTAATGAAACTAATACAATGACAGGGTATCATTCTATTTCAGTTATAGTTGAAGCTTATTTAAAAGGGATCAAGGGATTTGATGCGGAAAAGGCTTATGAAACTATGAAATCGACGATGATGCAGGATGAGCGCGGATTAAACCATTATAAAAAATACGGATACATTCCCTATAACCTGTTAGATGAATCTGTATCCATTACTTTAGAATATGCATATAACGATTGGTGTGTAGCGCAAATGGCAAAAGCTTTGGGAAAGGAAGAAGATTATACGTTTTTCTTAAACCGCTCAAAAGCCTATCAATATTTATTTGATAATAAAACAGGTTTTATGCGCGGAAAAAATGAGAACGGAAAACAATGGAATGAACCTTTTGACCCCAAATATTCTAATCATAGAAAGCATACAGATTACACAGAAGGCAATGCATGGCAACATAGTTGGTTCGTACCTCATGCCATCGAAGATTTTATTTCGCTCCACGGAGGTCATGACACATTCACTAATAAATTGGAACAGCTCTTTACGGAAAGTTCAGAAATTACCGGTGATAATACATCTGCGGATATATCTGGTTTAATAGGGCAATATGCACATGGTAACGAACCTAGTCACCACATAGCTTATTTATTTAATTGTGCGAACAAACCATGGAGAACACAATATTGGGCTAGAAAAATAATGGATACACAATACAACACAACGCCAAATGGATTAAGTGGTAACGAAGATTGTGGTCAAATGTCTGCCTGGTATGTCTTAAGTTCTATAGGTTTGTATCCATTAAACCCGGCATCGACCATGTACCAAATAGGAAGTCCTCTATTTGAAAAGGTAACGATCAATCTTCCAGAAGGAAAATCTTTTGTGATCGTAGCAGAAAATGTTTCAGATAAAAACATATATATCCAATCGGCGACCCTAAATAACCAAATATTCAATAAAACCTCTATATCACATCAAACCCTTATAAAAGGGGGCGAATTGCATTTTGTTATGGGACCTGAGCCCAACAAGGATTGGGGTGTCATTAAAAATACAGAAGAGTAATGGACAGTATAGATGTGTCAATAATAATAGTCTATGTTATTTTAACATTAGCTATAGGTATATGGGTTTCAAAAAGAGCTTCAAAAGGGCTGGATTCTTATTTTCTTGGAGGTAAAACTATTAAATGGTATTATTTAGGACTAAGTAATGGGTCTGGTATGTTCGATGTTTCAGGGACTGCTTGGATGGTGGGCATACTATTTCTTTACGGCGTTAAGAGCTTTATGTTTATGTGGCTATGGCCAATTTGGAATCAGATCTTTATTATGATGTTTTTGGCCGTTTGGATCAGGCGATCGAATATCATGACGGGCTCAGAATGGATTTTAACGCGTTTTGGAGATGCTAAGGACGGTAGAGCTTCACATATTATTGTAGCGGTTTTTGCCATAGTTGCTGCTATTGGGTTTATTGCCTACTTTTTTGAAGGAGTCGGAAAATTTATGACTATAATATTACCATGGGATTTGGCCCTTGAGTTTAATAATATGCACGTACTGACTTCTGAGCAATCTTATGCACTTATTATTATATTCCTAACAACTGTTTACACGGTAAAAGGAGGAATGTTTTCTGTGGTGGCAACCGAAGTGTTACAATATGCCATTATGGTTATTGCTGGCCTTTTAGTAGCTGTTTATGCTTTTGTTACGGTTTCGGATATTGAGATAGCTAATGTTATTTCTGAAGAATGGAAAAACGTTTTCTTCGATTGGGAATTAGGTAAACATTGGAGCGAAAAATACTTAGCCTTTGATAATTTAATTAACGCAGAAGGTTTTAAAATGTTTGGTGCCTTTATTGGGATGTCACTTTTTAAAGGTTTTTTTGGAAGTATTGCAGGACCTACGCCAAGCTTTGATTTACAAAGAATTCTTTCTACAAAAACAGTAAAAGAAGCTGCATATATGAGCGGTTTTACAAACCTCATTCTTTTTATTCCCAGATATCTATTAATTTCTGGAATTGTTGTTATTGCTTTAGTTACTTTAAGCCCCGAAATGAATAGTAATCCCCTTTTAAATGGCAATGATTTAGAAATTCTATTACCAAAAGTGATTAACTTTCACATTCCAGTAGGTATTAAAGGGCTTTTGTTGGCAGGACTATTAGCTGCTTTTATGAGTACATTTTCAGCTTTTGTTAATGCTGGACCTGCATATATAGTAAACGACATATACAAGAAATATTTTAAGCCACAGGCAGAGAACAAACACTATATTAAAGTAAGCCATCTGGCATCCTTTATAATTGTTGCCCTTGGGGTTTTTATGGGCTTCCTTGCCGACTCAATAAATTCATTGACACTATGGATTACAAGTGCTCTTTTTGGAGGTTACGTTGCTGCTAATTTTTTAAAATGGATTTGGTGGCGTTTTAATGGATGGGGATATTTTTGGGGAATGCTATCAGGTTTAATTGTAGCTACTTTACAGTTTGTATTGGATCAGAACAAAGGCGATTTTGAAGAGGGATCCATATTATATGATTTATGCAATGTACATGCTATTTATTTATTTCCTATTATATTTTCTGTATCGCTTATAGGATCATTTTTAGGAACATTTTTAACCCAGCCAACATCTATGGAAGTATTAAAATCCTTTTATAAAGATGTACGCCCATGGGGATGGTGGCATCCCGTATTTAAAGAATTGAAAAATGAAGACAAGACCTTTACCAAAAACAAAGGGTTTGCTTTAGATATGTTAAACTGTGCGGTTGGTATTATATGGCAATCCAGTATGATTGTTTTACCAATTTATTTTATGATTAGGGATTATCCAAAAACATTAATAGCCCTTGCAGTATTTATAATTACATCTGTTATACTTAAATTTACATGGCTAGATAAAGTAAAAAAGCTACAGAATTAGAATCATAAAATTTGATGAAGTGCGTACAATTCCTTGGCAGAATAGACGGATAAGTAGCAAAGAAACTATTTGGAACTGCTCAGCAATGATCAATAAGTAGCTTCTGCTCGTGTTAAAAAAAGGTTTTTATTAGCGATGTAGCCTTTTGACAACGTGTTTGTTGGAGTTTTTAGATATAATAATTATAGTACAGTGAAAATAAATATGTTTGCAGGATTTAGCAAAAATAGTATAGATTGGAAGTGCAGATACCGTTGTTGTTCTGGTATTCAGAAGATAGATTGGAATCATTCAATTTACAAAAGATAATTGTTTATAAGTATTGAAATTTAGCATTATGAAATTTAATTTTTTTCTCACCTTTATGTATTGTTTTTCTATAATTGGTTGTGCGCAAACAAAAAAAGAAATAACTCCCCAAACGTATGTGGCCCATAAAATCACAGAAACTATAACTATAGATGGCCAAGCAAACGAACCTGCTTGGGAAAAAGCAAAATGGACTCGTGATTTTATTGATATTGAAGGAGATAAAACACCCAAATACACCACCAATGTAAAAATGCTTTGGGATGAAAATTATTATTACATTCTGGTAAAAATGGAAGAACCGCATGTTTGGGCAGATATAAAACTGCATGACGAAATCATTTTTTATAATAATGACTTTGAAATTTTTATAGACCCCGATGGAGATACACATAACTATTACGAATTAGAAATAAATGCCCTAAATACAGCCTGGGACTTATTTATAGGCAAACCTTATAGAGAGCAAAATAACCCCGTGTTAAATGATTGGGATTATAAAGGGTTGAAATCGGCAGTAAGTGTTGATGGCACTTTAAATGATCCCAATGATACAGATAAAGGTTGGACACTCGAGATAGCGCTTCCTTTTAAAGACTTAAGAACAGCATACCACCAAGATAATGTACCAAGAAACCAGTTTTGGCGTGTGAATTTTTCGAGAGTAAACTGGCAACACGATATTAACCATGGGGCTTACTCTAGAAAAAAAGGAAAAGACGGTAAGTTTTTACCCGAATATAATTGGGTGTGGTCGCCAATGGGAGTCATTAATATGCACGAACCAGAAAAATGGGGCTATGTGTATTTTTCTTCAAATACCGTTGGTGATGATACATTTACAATACCGCAAGACGAAAAAATAAAATGGAAATTATATACGCTGTATAGGGCTCAAAAAGCATACTACGCGAAACATGGAGGGTATGCCACAAGTATTGATAGTTTAAACGCTTCGGCAATAATTATAGATGACAAAAAATTAGAACTAAAACTAGAGAATCATAGTATGGGCTACAATATTACCGTAAAGAGCCCTTTTTCAAATAAAATCTTAAACCTTAAAGAAGATGGTAAATTTATTTCAAAATAGATCAATAATGAAGACAAATCACATACTCCTTTTAGTATTGCTTTTAAGTTTTATGGCTTGCAATCAGAAAAAAGAAGAAAACAACAATGCTCAAATAACCCAAATAGAACCTGTAAAAGAAGTTTTTAGATTTGGTACTTGGATAACATCCCAAAAAGAGAAATCGAATGAAGATTATGCCTCAGAATTTGAAAAGTACAGCCATGCTGGAATAGATGAAATCTTAATAAACACAGGAACAGATCCAAAAGAGTTAGAGCGTTTAGTACCAATAGCCGCTAAGGCAGGTTTAAAAGTCCATGCGTGGATTATGGCCATGAATCGTCCCGGAGACACTGTGGCTTTAAAACATCCAGAATGGTATGTTGTAAGTAGAGAAGGGAAATCGTGTTTCGATACTAGGCCCTATGTAGATTATTACCAATGGTTATGTCCAACAAGAGAAGCATCCCGTAACCATGTTTTAAGCTTGGTTGAAGGCTTGGCTAAAGTGGAAGGCATTGAGAGTGTACATTTGGATTATATCCGTTTTCCGGATATCTTTTTACCTATTGGTTTATTACCAAAATATGACTTAGAGCAAGATACAGAGATGGCAGAATTCGATTTTTGCTATTGCGATGCATGTATTGGTGCGTTCGAAAAAATACATCATAAAAATCCTAAAGAGAGCAAAAATACTGCGCTTGATATGGAATGGAAAAATTTTAGGCTAAATGCCATAAAGTCTGTAGTGGATGATGCCTATAAAATAGTTACTAACCACAATAAAAAATTAACTGCTGCGGTATTTCCTTATCCAGAAATGGCAGACCATATGGTACGTCAGCGTTGGGACAAATGGACCATAGATGAAGTATATCCTATGATATATCACGGTTTTTATAACGAAGAAATCGATTGGATTGGATATGCTACCAGCCAAGGGGTCAATGATGTAAAAGCTAAAGATATTGATATCAATACAGGTGTTTATTTACCGCCTTTTAAATCGACTGCAGAATTGAAGCAAGCCATATTATTGGCTAAAGAAAATGGTGCCAAAGGCGTTACGTTTTTTGACGGTCCCGCTTTAACCGATGATTATTTACAAGTTATAAAAGAAACCAAGGCGTCATTTAAATGAGTTCAATGACTATATCAAAGCATACTAATAAAAATCAAACTTATGTCAGATAGAAGGAGTTTTATAAAAAAAGCAGCTTTAGGTACCATTGGAGTTAGTACTGTGGTGGGGTGCAATCAGGTTACCAAAGAAGCCCCTCAAGAAAAGAATAAAGTAAGCCATCAAGCAGGCGTTAAACCTCTAATTATTTCTACATGGAAACATGGGTTGCCTGCTAATGAAGAAGCTTGGAGGTTTCTAAAAAAGGGAAGTTCGGCACTAGATGCTGTTGAGGCAGGCGTGAAAATACCAGAGGCCGACCCTAAGGAACGTAGTGTAGGTTATGGAGGTTTACCGGATAGAGAAGGCAAAGTGACTTTAGATGCCTGTATTATGAATCATCATAGTGACTGTGGCTCTGTTTCCTTCTTACAAGGTATCAAGCACCCAATATCTGTTGCTAAAAAAGTATTGGAAGAGACGCCTCATGTTATGTTATCCGGTAAAGGAGCTTTGGATTTTGCTTTATCAAAGGGGTTTAAAGAAGAGAACCTTTTAACGCCAGAATCTGAAAAGGATTGGAAAAAATGGTTAGAGGAATCGAAGTATAAACCAGTAATAAATATCGAAAATCATGATACCATAAGTATGTTGATTTTAGATGAAAGCGGAAATTTAACAGGAGCATGTACTACCAGTGGTGCCGCATGGAAAATGCACGGTCGTGTTGGCGATTCCCCCATTATTGGAGCGGGTCTGTTTTTAGATAATGAAGTAGGTGCAGCAGCAGCAACGGGCTTAGGGGAAGCTGTTATTAGAACAGCTGGAAGTGCTATGGTTGTTGAACAAATGAGATTAGGAAAATCTCCTGCTGAGGCATGTAAGGAGATTGTAGAACGAATCTACAACAAGCATAAAAACCATAAGGATATGGCCTATTTACAAGTGGGGTTTATTGCCGTTAATAAACAAGGTAAATATGGGGGATACAGTTTGCGTTCAGGCTTTAATTACGCTGTTTGCGATGATGAAAAAGGGCATAGAATGGAAGATGCACCATTTAAAATGACCTGGGATAGTTAAAATAGTGAAAACCTTCAAATAAATACGTGAAAGTATTTAATAAAACAGTGCTCATATTAATAGTTGCTTTAAGTGCAGGCGCAAAAGAAAAGGGGTGCCTGGTTGTTTGTTGATGAAATTTTAATGAATTAAAAATGAGTTCATTATCATCAAATATTACGTATGACCGTTGAAAAACAATAAAATAAATAGATGAAAAATTATAAAAAAGCTTTCTTGCTATTATTAGTATTGGTCTGTGGTCAAATATTTAGTCAGGAAAATAAGCGAACTAAAGAAGAAAGGCTGGAATGGTTTAAGGATGCCAAGTTGGGGATCTTTATACACTGGGGGATCTATGCAGTAAATGGGATAGATGAATCCTGGTCGTTTTTTAACAATTACATTTCATATCCTGATTATATGAAACAATTAAACGGTTTTACCGCTAAAGAATATGACCCGGAATATTGGAGTAAACTTATTAAGGAAAGTGGTGCAAAATATACTATAATAACAACAAAACACCATGATGGTGTTGCACTTTGGAATACCAAATACGGTCATTTGAATGTCGTAGATAAGACGAAAGCGAAGCGGGATTTAATTGCACCGTTTGTAAATGCCGTGCGCAAAGAAAATCTAAAAATTGGACTATATTATTCTTTATTGGATTGGTCTCACCCAGATTACCCTAACTTTTTACGGCACGAAAAACGATATACCAAAGATGCTAAAAGATGGAAGTCTTTTACAAAATTCAATTTCGGACAAATAGAAGAACTAACAGCGTTTAATCCAGATTTGTATTGGTTTGATGGAGATTGGGAACAATCGGCAGAGATGTGGAAGGCTAAAGAAATTCGTGAATTATTATTAGAAAGAACGCCAACAACCATTATAAACTCTCGATTACAAGGTTATGGCGATTATGCAACTCCTGAACAAGGTGTCCCCATTACAAAACCTGATAATAATTATTGGGAGTTATGTATGACCATGAATAATTCCTGGGGCTATCAACCAAATGATATGGAATATAAAACAACGAATCAGCTAATTCGCATTTTAGTAGATTGTATTAGTATGGGAGGCAATTTATTATTGGATATCGGCCCAAAACCAGATGGCACCATTCCGCAAGAACAAATAGCTATTTTAAAAGGCATTGGTAGATGGACAAGCAAACATAAAGAGGCTATTTATGGTACAAGAGCTGGGATCCCTTATGGGCATTTTAACGGTTATACGGCTTTATCAAAAGATAAAACCATGCTGTATTTGTATGTAGATAACAAGCCTAATGGTCCATTGTTAATAAAAGGACTAAAGAACAAGATCAATAGAATTTGGGTTGTTGGTAATGGTACAAAACTATCTCATAAAGTTGTTGGAAAACAGTATTGGAGTGCTGTTCCAGGTTTGTTGTATATAGATGTTCCTGAAAAAGTTCAAGATAAAGATGTGACCGTAATAGCTGTATTGTTAGATGGAGAAGTAGATTTGTATAGAGAAAAAGGGCAAGTTATTGAAAGCAATTAGATGAACGTATTCAATTTTATAAGGCGGGTAATATCTGCAACCAATGCTTAAAAAGGAGCCACCTTGCTTATAAAACAAAACACTTCTTAAAAAAATTGAAAACTAACTTTAATATGAGGCCACTTGCGTTCGTAATTAAAAATCAATCTAACCGTTTAAAAATAGAAGTAAAAGGACCTTAATTAACCAATTGAAAAAGTTTAAATGAGTTCATTAGATGTTACATACGACAAATAAAAAACCATCTGAATGTCTGTGATCATGCATAATGATATTTTTGTCATTCAGAACGAAGTGATTAACCTGTTGTAAATCAATAAAATAGATCGTTACCTTGGACAAAATCAATATATTTTTAGATTTATGACAAATTACGGACAATCAATAAAAAACAATTAATATAAACACATGAAACGAGCATTAATAAATTTTAGACATTTTTTTTACAGAAGATAATGTTTAAAATTCCTGCCTGCCTGCCGGCAGGTTTAATGTGAGAGCGTAGCGGTTACATACGTTCTCAATTTTATAATTAACATCAAATCAAATAATTATAAAGATTTAAACGTATGAAAAAAGTAATTGCAGCCATAGTTTTTTTGTTTTTAATTCAAGGCTTTTCTCAAAACCCCGTTAATTATGTAAACCCGTTTATAGGGACATCAAATTTTGGTGCTACAAATCCAGGGGCGATAGCACCTAGAGGTATGGTAAGTGTGGCTCCCTTTAATGTGGCAGGAGCACCAAATTTACCTTTAGAAAAGGATAGTCGGTGGCTGTCTAATCCGTATGTTAACGAAAACACATTTTTAACAGGCTTTAGTCATGTTAATTTGAGCGGTGTTGGATGTCCGGATTTGGGCGTTATTTTAACCATGCCTACTACAGGAGCACTTAAAACGAATCATTTAGAATACGGAACCACTTATACTAACGAAGTGTCTAAACCTGGGTATTACAGTGTCAATCTTTCAAAATATAAAGTGAAGGCAGAAGTAACGGCCAGCACGAGAACAGGTGTGAGTCGTTATACATTCCCTAAGGGGCAATCCAACATGCTTATAAACTTGGGGTTAGGTTTAACTAATGAAGAAGGAGGCGTCATTAAGATTGTGTCTGATACCGAAATTGAGGGGATGCGCAATGTGGGGTCTTTTTGTTATTATAAACCAGAAGAAGCATATCCTGTGTATTTTGTGGCTAAATTTAGCCATCCTGCAGATGATTTTGGTGTATGGAATACGCCTAAAAAAGCAAAAGGTATAGAAAGCCAATGGATGGGATACAATGGGAAAACACGTTTGTATAAACAATATAAAAAAGAGGTAATAGGCGACAGTATTGGGAGTTACTTTACCTATCATTTCAAAGCGCCTACCACCGTAGAAGTTAAAATCGGGGTTTCCTATGTTAGCATAGAAAATGCTCGCGAAAATTTAGAAAAAGAAACGCAAGGCCTAACGTTTGATGATGTTTATCATAAAACGAGTACGACCTGGAACGATTTATTATCTAAAATCGAAGTTGAAGGGGGAACAGAAGACGACAAAACTATTTTTTATACAGCATTGTACCATACGCTCATTCATCCAAATACATTAAACGATGTAAATGGTGACTATCCAACCATGGCCAAGCGAGAAACTGCAAAAACAAAAGGTACTCGGTTTACGGTATTTTCCTTTTGGGATACTTATAGAAACTTACATGCATTGATGTCTTTGGTATACCCTAAGCAACAGTCCGATATGGTAAAAAGTATGCTTAATATTTATGATGAAAGTGGTTGGTTGCCAAAATGGGAATTAAATGCTACAGAAACAACCACTATGGTTGGAGACCCTGCAGGGATTATATTAGCAGATACCTATTTACGGGGCATTCAGGATTTTGATGTTGAAAAGGCATACGAAGCCATGCGTAAAAGTGCCTTACAATTAGAAAACAACCCTTTAAGGCCAGGAATAAAGGATTATGTAGAAAAAGGCTATTTAACAACGACGACTACCAAAAGTGGATCGGTATCTACGACACAAGAATACAATATTACTGATTTTGCAATCGCTCAATTAGCCAAAAAGCTAAATAAGAAACAAGACTACGAATTGTTTTCTAAGCGATCTGTCTCATATCGAAATTTATTTGATAAAGCGTTTAACCTTTTAAGGCCAAAAAACCATGATGGCTCCTGGTTCTCTCCTTTTAATCCAAATACAGGTGCCAATTTTGAAAAAAATGTAGGTTTTATAGAAGGTAATTCTTGGCAGTATACTTTTATGGTTTCCCATGATATAAAAACACTTATGAAACTTATGGGAGGAAAAAGGCAGTTTGTAAAACAACTAGATGCAGTGTTTGATAATAAACAATTTGACATGGCGAACGAACCAGATATAAACTATCCTTTTTTATATAATTATGCAAAGGGATATGAACGAAAAACACAGGATCGTGTTTCAGGTTTAATAAAAGAATATTTTACCAACAAGCCCGATGGCTTACCAGGGAACGACGATACGGGCACCATGTCTGCATGGTTAATTTATAGTATGATGGGGATATATCCCAGCGTTCCTGCCAAACCCAATTATACAATAACAACCCCGCACTTTAACAAAATTACCATTCATTTAAATACCAATTATTATAAAAATGATAAGCTAATTATTACCTCCAATACTTCAAAAGATAAAAATTACATTAAGAGCATTCGTATTGATGGAAAACCGTATAAAGACTATTTTATTTCACATAAAAAATTAGTGAATTCAAGAACCATTGAGTTTACTTTAGAATAATGTTATTTTTCACTATCTGTAAGTAGCCCCATATTAGTTCACATGTACACTAGTACTTCGCCTGTGACGAGTGCCGTATCTGAATATAAAAATAGTGAGCTAATCTAAACTAAACATGTTATGTTGGGGTTTAATAGGTGTTCTTACAAAGAGTTGAAGTTAAAAACTATATGATCTTCCGTCTATTTAACCATGTTATTAGTCGAAATAAATTCGCATTATTCCAGTCTTTCCTTTCCTTAGCACAAAAGAAAATAAATCAAATTATTATTTTATGTCGATTAAGTGTTAATTTGTTATTTGTTTATTTTGAACAGTTTGTTAGTTTGGAAAAACTTGAGAAATCAAGTTTTTCTTTTTTAGTAGTAATACCCATTTGAATATAACACCATTTACACCTTGAATTTACCCGATTCTTGCCTGCCGGACGGGCAGGCAGCCGAAGAACACAAGAAAAACAAAGGCTAAGCATACTACTATGGGGCAGTCTCGAGCCTGTCTGCCGACTAGGTATGGATAGTTCGTTTCAAGAAATTCTTTTATTACAACATTCTACATTCAAATGGGGCTAATTTATAATGGGTCAATTAATGTATGTTGATTTAGATAGAAGTATTTGACGCTTGTAGAAAAAATATTATTAGATTTATAGCAAATAAAAATTTTAAAATAAAAATTGATATATGAATACCTCTAAAAAATGCCAGTAGTATTTAAAAAGGTGTTCATTCCTTTTTTTCTATTCACCTCATTATTTGCCTTATGGGGGCTAATGCCTAAGTTATAAGGAATGGTTATAGATGCTGGTGGGTATGGTGTTGCCGATATTCATGTGGAAATACCAACAAGCATCACCAATAGCCAACCCAGGTGAAAAATGCTACTAATGGATAGAATATATAAGTTAAATTATAAACTATAAAAACCTTTAAAATGAGATTCGCAATTTTTATCACAATCTGCTCTTTAGTTACTTCTTGCTCAAATAAGTTCGAACAAGTAGTAAATTCTGAAGAAGATTATCAAATCATTCCAAAACCCGTGACACTAGAAATGTCTAATGGAAGATTTTTAGTTGACTCCGATACCAAAATTCAGTATGATTCGGATTTAAAAAATGAAGGCAGTTATCTGGCAGAGATGCTAAGCCTTGCTACTGGGAATACCATTGTTTCAAGTGCTGATACAGATCAAGGAACTATTATGTTGAAATTAGACAATACCATAACAAATGAGGAAGGCTATACCTTATCTGTAAAATTCGATAAAATTATTATTGCTGGAAAAACGGCCAAAGGGGTGCTTTATGGTATTCAGACCTTAAGGCAGTTAATGCCTTCTTCTATAGAAAAGGGGCAGGTGGCAGAATTAACAATTCCTGCAGTACATATTACAGATAGCCCGAGATATCAATACAGAGGTATGCATTTGGATGTTGCCCGTCACTTTTACGATGTCGATTTCATAAAAAAATATATTGATTTGATTGCCATGCATAAAATGAATACATTTCATTGGCATTTAACAGAAGATCAAGGGTGGCGTATAGAAATAAAGAAATACCCAAAATTAACAGAAATTGGAGCCTTTAGAAATGGCACCATAGTAGGGCATCATCCAGGAACAGAAAACGATAATAAAAAAGATGGTGGGTTCTATACACAAGAACAAATTAAAGAAATTGTTGCGTATGCGACCAAGCGTCATGTAACCGTTATTCCAGAAATTGAATTACCGGGACATAGTAGTTCGGCTATAGCTGCCTACCCGTATTTAAGCTGCTTCCCTAAAGAACCTACGGTGGTTACTAATGATATGATGTCTGAAAAAAGCAAAGAGCTACAAGCTGCTGGAACTCCAAAAGTAGTACAGGAAACCTGGGGTGTATTTAACGATGTGTACTGTGCAGGTAAAGAGGAAACATTTACTTTTTTACAAGACGTATTAGATGAGGTTATTCCATTATTCCCATCAACATATATACATATTGGAGGCGATGAGTGTCCGAAAGAAAATTGGAAGCGTTGTCCAAATTGCCAATCTCGAATTAAAAAGGAAGGGTTACATGATGAACATGAGCTTCAAAGTTATTTTATTCAGCGTATAGAAAAATATCTTAATGCTAAAGGCAAGCAAATTATAGGTTGGGATGAAATCTTGGAAGGTGGTTTAGCACCAAATGCTACGGTAATGTCATGGCGAGGAACTAAAGGAGGTATTGAAGCGGCAAAGCAACATCACGATGTTATAATGACTCCTGGGCACTCATGTTATTTTGATCATTATCAATCAAAAGATAAGGATAATGAACCTTTGGCAATAGGAGGCAAAACAACTGTTAAAGATGTGTATGCTTATGAGCCAACTCCAAAGGAATTAGCAGCCGATGAGCAAAAATATATTTTGGGAGCACAAGGGAATGTTTGGACAGAATACATGGGAACTACCGATCATGTTGAATATATGATTTTACCAAGAATGACTGCCCTTTCAGAAGTGGTTTGGTCTACAAAAGCATCTAAAGATTGGGACGATTTTAAATGGCGCTTGGAGCATTTTAAAAACAGATATGATAATCTCGGCTTAAATTATGCAAAGCATACATTTAAAAGTGAATAGGTTTTAAATAATGGATATAGAAGAATACATGTAAACAAAAAGAGGCAATGTCATTAAGTTAAGGATGAAAATGTTGGTCTGAACCTCTTGTCTCTTCTCGAGACAAATTAAAACTGAAGGACACCATGTGATAAAATAAACGCCTTTAACTTAATGACATTAACCCAGTAATATCTAAAACAAATTGTCATTATGTTTTCGCTACTGTAAGCGCTACAATTCCTAAATTTACTTTCGAATATTTAGATGGCGGCTGCAATGAAGCTGTCAATATTTATAAGAATACTGCAGAAATTAGAGCCGTAGAATAACTTCCTGAATATTTGAGCAAACATATCAAACCTGATATGAAAACAGGATTATTTGGTCATTGTGTTCTTGAAAAGCGTTTTTTTACTGCTTGTGGCATATGGCTAACCTTTTGTAGCAAACTTCACCATACAAGGAGTTAAGAGCGTTGTCCGTATGTTTTTTTGGTTCCTGATTCGCATCATTCTCAAATTGATATAATTTTAGAAAATTTAAGGTGTTTTTACATTATGGCCGCTTTTGGGCACTTAAGTCTCCTTTTTTTTTAACTTTGAAAAGCGAACTCTAGTTTTTATGTCTATCTATGTCTTTATTGAATAAATTTAATTTAATCTTGGTCAATGTATTACCAGGCAACTCTAAAAAAGACTCAGCACCTCTTACCGATGATGAACTTGTCCTACAAATAGTAGAAACAAATAATGCCATTCTCTTTGGTAAGCTTTATGATAGATACAGTAAAAAGGTGTACAGTAAATGCTATAGTTTTTCAAAAGATAAACATGAAGCTCAAGACCTTGCCCAAGACGTATTTATAAAACTTTTTACCAAACTGGGCACCTATAAAGCACAATCTAAATTTTCTACCTGGCTATATAGCTTTACTTATAACTTTCTTGTAAATTATAAGAAACAAGACACTTCAAAAAAGCTAAAAGAACGTTGGGAAAGATTAAATAAATACGATTATTATTTGGCCTCAGAAGATGATGTTGACGAAGATGATCTTTTCGAATTAAGGGCTTCTAAGCTTGAAAAAGCTTTAGAACTTATGGAACCCGCAGATAAGGCTTTGCTTTTATTAAAATATCAGGATAATGTATCTGTTAAAGATATACAGGCTATTTTAAATATAAATGAAAGTGCTGTAAAAATGAGACTTAAAAGAGCTCGCATAAAATTAATAAAAGCTCACAATAAACTTAAAGATTAATGAGTAAGAAAAACCCTTTTAAAATAATAGAATTGACAGACCCTATATTACCGGAAACCTTAAAAGAAAATATCATTGAAGATATTATAGAAAGTATTGAAGATTCTAAAAAGGACTCCAATGCTGAAGGATCCGATTCTGGTTTAGATACCAACAACACCTAAGATACATATTTTTAAGTGACTTTTTTGTCTCTTTGCTGTCATAGAATAATAAACACTGATTAAAGTGATATTGGCTATGGAAAAACAAAACCCATTTAAAAATATCGGACAGCCGCCACATGACGTCCCTGAGGATATTAGGAATAATATTATGAAAAGCATTACCACGGCTAAACATTTAATGAAAATTAAATTGCTTTTTAAACAAAATCATAAAGCTGCCATGTCCTCATTATTTAAGAGGAAAATAAATAAGCCGCCATCTAATTAGCTCAAAAAAACCTGTTACTTTTCTTTGGACATTAAATTTTATTAGTAGCAACTGCTGGTAATATTAATAAAGGCACTGGGCTATTAAAACTTACTTTATCAACAACATCTTCATTAGTTAAATTATATAAGAAATTATTTTTGTGATGAATGAATGCCACCATATCACTTTGTGTTTCCTTTATAAAGTCTTTTATAGCTTTGGTTTCTGACGTTTCGTACGTTATTTTATGAAAAAAATATGGGATACCTTCCAATAAATGGGTCAATGCTTCTTTATGCCGTTTTTGTTTTTCGGTAAGCATACGATCTTCCATTATTTGCACGATCTTTAACTTTGCTTTATGGTGTTCTAATAGTTTAAATAATGGTTTTAACTCGGTTTTTACAAATGGTCTTTTATAATTTGTAGAAAAAACAATTTGTTTAATCTTTTTAGGTATATAATCTTGAGGTACTATAATAGTTGGGCACTTAGAGATGGCATTAATAACCTTTACGGCATGACTTCCTAAAAACACGCTTTTTAAACCTTTCGCCCCTTTTGTCCCCATAATGATAAAGTCTATGCCATAATCATCTACTATGCTTTTCGTTGATGGAATGAAACGATCTAATTTGCTTATGCTTTTAAATTGATGTTTCGTGTTATGGCTCGTTTTTTTTATCTGACTTACAACACTTTCTAAATCATTTTTAACGCCTACAGATATGATTTCGACCCATTCATTTCCCCATTCATCCTCTAAAAGATTTAATGGTAAAACCGTATGTGCAGAAAACAAGTAAAAGGTCACTTCAAAATCTTCAAAAAGGAACTGTCCATAATGTAACGCATTAAGGGAGCTGTCCGAAAAATCGATTGGTATGAGTATTTTTTTCATATCTAAATAAGTTATTGAACAATAATAAGATGCATACTACTTTTTAGACATAAATATAATATTAGGGTCACCATTTAGACAGTACAAAATTAAAGTGACCAATTTTTTTTTAACTGTCTTAATAGAAAGCCTGTTAAAATGGGAATATAACTTTTAAAATCTAATATGAACATGTTTATCGTGTATTCAGGTTTCGTAATGATGTCCTATGCTGTTATAGCCAATGATGTCATTAAAATATTAGGAACTTTTTTAGCTTCCAATATTTTGGCTATTTTAATTTATCTGTTAAAAAAAGACAAATTGAAACACACGTATAAATTAATATTCAAAGACCTCGCAAAGGTCTATCAAAATAGGGTTAATCGTTAGTGTGCCCATCGCTTTTACTATTCAATTATTAAAAACATAAAAATGAAAAAAAATCATTGTTTTTACCTTATAGCACTAGGTGTTTTCATATTTGCCCATTCTTGTACAGCGCAAGAAAGCGGTAATTTAAATAATACCCTCTCTGCATCTGTTCCGAGCGAAGTCGAATTGGCAGAAACCCCTGTACAAAATTTAGACTTGCCCTTACGAATTAAAGATGATACCATACCATTACGAAAACTTATTGATAGTACACTTCAGAAAAAATTAGAGCAAGAAATTAATAAAAAACCACGGTGGAAAAAACTTGTAGCCAATAAAAGAATGGCTATTGGAGTAGTGGATTTATCAGATGTAAACAACATACGCTTCGCCTGTGTAAATGGGAACCATATGATGTACGCCGCTAGTTTACCAAAAATTGCCGTACTACTTGCTGCAACCGATGCCATAGAAAAAGGGGAGCTTATTGAAACCAAAGCGGTAAAAGCAGATATGAAAATAATGATAAGCAAGTCTAACAATGCAGCGACTACGCGCATGATTAACCGGATAGGCTACGAAAAAATTGAAGCTGTTTTAACAAGCGACCGCTATAATTTATATGATGAGGAATATGGCGGTGGATTATGGGTAGGCAAATGCTACGGTAGCGGTGGTGATACTAACAGGGACCCCTTAAAAAACTTAAGTCATGCAGCATCTGTGACCCAGGTTTGCAGATTCTATTATTTGCTTGCCCAAGGCAAACTGGTTACCGAACAGCGTTCTAAACTCATGTTGGATATTATGGAAGACCCGGCTTTGCACCATAAGTTTGTAAATACATTAAATAGAATAGCACCCAATGCACGTTTGTTCCGTAAATCGGGTTCCTGGAAAAATTGGCATTCAGACTCTGTTTTAGTATGGGGACAAGATCCGAACAGAAGGTATATTCTTGTAGCTCTCATAGAAGACAACAACGGTGAACAAATTATAAGAAACCTGGTAGAGCCTTTAGAAAGGGTACTTAAAAATAAAGAAACATTTTAAAAAAAGGATATCCCAATAGTGGTATTTGAAAAATTGTTTCTAAATTCATAAATCAAAAGATAACTTTTGTGACAGTTACATTTACAACATTAATTATTTTTTGTAAATGAAACGAAGTAACCCTTTGAAAAAATGATAACAAAAGCCATAAAAAAGATTTTCAATATCCGCGATGGAGAATTAAAAATAGCTTTGCTCATGCAGGGCTATATCTTTTTTATTATTACAACATTGCTTATTATTAAACCTACGGTAAACTCGCTATTTATATCGGAGGTAGGGGCAGAAAATCTTCCATTCGGATATCTATTGGTAGCAATAACAGCTGTAATAAGTTCATTCTTTTATGCAAGGGCAACCGAACGGTTTTCATTGCTCCGTATCATACGGTTTACACTAGCACTGAGTATTTTGTCTTTATTTATATTGGGCACCTTATTATATCTCAACCTCATTAAAGGCTGGTTGTTGTATGGCTTTTATATAGGAGTGGCCATTTATGCAGTTCTGGCTACCTCCCAATTTTGGGTACTGGCAAATTTGGTATTTAACATCAGGGAAGCCAAAAGGCTTTTTGGTTTTATTGGAGCTGGCGCAATAGCAGGAGGCATTTTTGGAGGCTATTTAACGACGGTGCTAGCACCCCTTATAGGTAACGAAAACCTCATTTTTGTGGCTTCTTTATTTTTGGTGTTATGTTTTCCGTTATTGGCCCATATTTGGAAAACCAAAGTATTGTTGCTCAATAGTTTTAAACAGAAAAAACGAATAGCTTCTTCTAAAGAGAGTCCTTTTAAATTGGTACTGGGCTCTAAGCATTTAACATATTTGGCAGCTATTATTGGTATAGGGGTCATTACTGCAAAGCTGGTTGATTATACCTTTAGTTATATAGCTGCAGAGCGTATTACGGATAGTGACGAATTAACTTCCTTTTTTGGTTTTTGGTTATCGTCGTTTAATGTGGTTTCCTTATTGTTACAACTATTTTTAACCCGGAGAATAGTGGGGGTTTGGGGCGTTGGTTTTTCATTATTAATATTACCGGTTCTTGTTTTTATGGGGGGCTTGCTCTTTTTTGTTTTTCCAGAATTATGGGTTGTTATACTTTTAAGGGCTATAGATACAAGTTTTAAGCAGTCTATTAACAGATCTGCTGTCGAGCTTATTGCTTTGCCACTTCCATTCCAACTTAAAAGGAAAACGAAATCGTTTATAGACGTGGTTGTAGATAGCATTGCTACGGGAGTTGCAGGATGTATACTCATTTTTCTTATTAAAGGGCTAGATGTTTCGCCCAAGTATATAATAATGCTTATTGTACTGCTTACCTTTGTTTGGGCATATTTTGTTTTCAAACTACGCACAGCCTATTTTTTATCTTTTAGAAAAAACTTAAACACTATGGCTTCGCACCCTAAAAAACGTGAAACAATGGTATCCAAGGAGTCCTTTATTAAAGGGATGCGCCATGTATTTCAACAAGGAGAAGAAAGAGAAATTCTTTATATGTTGGGAAAAACCCTTGAGATCAATGATCGTCGATTGGAAAGCCTCATTTCTAAATTGTTGTACCACCCTTCAAACAAAGTGAAAACGGCTGCCTTACAAAACTTGTTTTTTCTTAACAATAGAACCATATACCTCGAAGTGCAGCAATTACTACATAGTGAAGATGATGAAGTGGTACTTGCCGCCCTGGAATACCTACTGCTTCATGCAGATACTAGCGAGGATATCGTCTTTGACAAGTATTTAAACCATCCTAACGAACGTCTTGCTAATGCAGCGTTAATCTGTCTTGCTAAAGAATCAAGGGATAACCAAAGTCTTAAAAAAAAATATCACTTGTATAAGCGCATTCAGGAAAAAGCATTCCAAATTGAAGAACTCGAAGGAGCATTTAAAACAAAGTTTCAAATAGAGCTTCTTGAAATTATAGGCTTTTCAGATTATAAAGATGGATATATGATGCTTTTAGAAGCTATAGAGAGCGATGATTTGCAGTTACAAAAGGCAGCCATCTTGGCTGCGGGTAATACCATGAATCAGGTTTTTATACAACCTATTCTAGAAAAAATGATAAACAAGGAGCAGCGGGAAACGGTAATTAAGGCACTATTACAATTTGACGAAGGCATGTTGCCTATATTGCGCAATAATATTACAGCTACCGAAGTGACCTTGCAAATAAAGCAATTCATACCAAAAGTGATGGCTGCTTTTAATTCACAGTCGGCCGTAAATACTTTAATTGTGAGCTTTAAGGAAGCTCAAGACCTATCCGTTAGGCTGGAGTGTGTTACGGCCTTGGCCAAATTGAAGGAAGAAAATATAAGTTTGCACTTTAATGAACGTGAAATAGCCAAGCTCATTTTGGAAGAGTGCAAATTATACGATAGTACCATTAGCGCCATGCATACACAAATAATTGTGCATTATCTACGTAGGAAGAAGTTAAAGCAGCTACTGTCTGAAAACGAAATGCAAGCCAGGGAAAGTTTAATGGAACTCCTGGAACGAAGATTGGAAAATGGGTTAAATCGAATTTTTAAATTGTTGGAACTACGGTATGCCTCTCAAGATATTCGAATGGCCTATGAGGGTATTTTAAGCGAAGAACATGAAAAACGAACCAACGCTATCGAGTTTTTGGATATGCTGTTAACCCCTTCCTTAAAAGGTGCCTTAATTCCCATAGTGGAGGCTACCATACTGGATACTTCATCTGAAGAGGTGATTGAAATGATAAGTAAAAGCAAGATTACGGAATTCGATTGTTTTAGATCAATTTTAGAAGGCCGGGACTTGAAATTAAAATTAGCCGTACTTTATCTAATCCAGCAGATGGCCCACGTAAAGTACCTGCCTCTTTTAGAGACGCTTGTCGATAGTTATGATGATAAAGTTAAGAGCTTTGCAAGAAATGCAATGAACACCATACATGTAAACATACATTAACTAGAACAACCTGAATCCGATTCAATAACGGTTGTGTTTATTTTATACCTCTAATAGTGTGGTCAATTCTACTTGCCAATGCCAAATGATCTCCAGCAGAGTTTTTACTTAAAACATTGGTCATTAAACAGACCATATATTTAGCACCATCCGTATGCTCTATAATAGCCACGGAATTCATATAGTTAAACACGTTACCTCTATATTTGCCACAAGCAGCATCTTTTGTTTTATCACATTTGTATAAACTGCCAGATTTAAAATATACGGCTGCATCTCGTAATTCGGGGGCCTGTGCATATCGTATCCTTCGGTCTGTCATGTACATTAAACGTTTGATCTCAAGACTGGATTTTACATCTACGACCTTTCCTTGTTCTAGCTGTACCATCCATTTCATTAAACCCAATGGCGAACCTATACTGCCTCCTTTGCTTCCTACGTAGGGGTTTGCTCCTCTGGTAAAAAATGTACCTAAACGCCATTCGTCTTCTGTAATGCCTAATGGTCTCAATGGTTGGTTTGCTACAGTAATGGCAAGGTCTGTAATATCGTTTTTAGAACCCTTTTTAAAATAAGCATCGGCATCTTCTTGTGTCATTGTGGGGTATTTATCTCCAAAAGCGGCCATTAAAAGAGCCTCTCTCCAAACGACACTTGCGGCGCCATTGTTACTTACGGAAAGCATATGGTCTGCCCATTCAAAAAGAGAAAATACATCACTTGCTATGGCCTGGCGCTTCACTAACTTATTGGTCTCAATATTAAAGATTGGTATCGTATGCTCATCTGTTAACACCCAAGGGCCTCCTTTTACCATTTTGGTTTTTAATAATTCTACCCGTTTGCTATAATCATTGGGATATATTTTGGCTAACTGATCGAACAGCGCAGTTACTACGACCAATTTACCTACACTACCTGGTTGATAACCTCTGGTTTCATTTTGTTGTGCATAGCGTAAGTTTTCAGGATGGGTCATATCTAAAATCGTTATAGAGTAACTTTTATGCAATCTGGGAAAAAGGGCATCTATTTTCTTTTGTAATACCGCATCTTCTACCAAAATATCCTGAGTATTGACCTGCTTTTTGGAGAGTAAATTCAATTTAATATCATTGATGCTCTTTAAAGCACCTGCAGGTAATCTGGCATCTGGTAAATCGCCGGAAAGGGATAATTGCAGGCGTTTCAATCGCTTTATTCCAGAATATTGATAGCCGTCAATGGGGTAGATAGTATCCTTTATAGGCATGTTAAGCGACATACATAAAAAGGTGATTATAGTCATTTTAAATAATTTCATGTTCTTATAATTTTGTGTTCAATAAGATTTCTTTTTGGGTATTCACACTTGGGGTAATCGATTTTAGATAGTCAGATCCCAATGCATTTTTGTTTTCAACAAAGGGACGTATTTGGAACAACCATAATGTATTGTCTTTAAACCCAAGTTCTACATCATAAGCGTCCTTATAGCCCGATTTGGTCTTCTTTGCCAATACTTTTCTAATTGTTGCTGCAAGTTCGTTTATTTCTGAAATATTCTCGGCGTTGAGAATTGGTTTTTCAAACGTAGCTACTTTTTTTCCGGTACCTCCTGTAGGAGGTAGGGTATTATAATAAGTTTCGCGTGCTGGCGATACCAGTTGATAACTGCCATCTGGTTTTATAGTATAGGATTCTGCCGCTTGGCCGTCAACGGCACCCCCCGCACCACGACTAAAAGCAATGGTTAAATCGGTATCATTTTCTGTAACAATTCCCTTGGTTATCAATACGCCCGAATAATCTACATCTACCGATGGGATGACCAAAATAGATGGAAATACATTTTCGGGGTTGAGCAGGTATTTTTGCCGCCACTTAAAACTGCGCTCTGTGTAAGGTGAGGCCCATACATCACGAATACCTTGCAAAATATTATCTTCTTCAAGGGCATTAAAAATAGTTAGGTTTAAACCAGCTCCCGTAAAATCCTTTAGGTCTTCCATATTGGTATCACTGCGCAAAAAAACAGGTACGTTACCTATAGGTTTTCCAAAGATGTTTTGAAAAGATGTACCTATTTCAGAAGAAAACCGAGATTTTAGCGGCATTGTTTTAATGGCTGTTCTTAAAACTTCCAGTTGACGTAATTGATAATTTTCTACTTCTTTTTCCGAAATGCCCTGAGCAAGTTTTTTCTCTGCTTCGGCAAATATGGCATTTAAAAACGCCCAATATGATTTGCCCTGATTAGGCATAGGTTGATCCATATGGCTTTTAAAAACCCCAAAAGGAATAACAAATCCTTCTACTACCTTTTCAGGAAACATAGATTTTAACTGCCCCAGGTTTGCTGCTTTAGGACCACATAGTTTTCCGGAATCTTTGGCATCTACCTCGCGAAGGTTCAACACATTGTCAAGGTCTAACCGTATATCATTTACAGGTACGGTAATTTTATCTTCCTTTCGTACTTTTTTGGCAAAAAGTGCTTGTTCCTCAGAAGTCATCCTGATGGCTTCTTTTAAGATAACCGTTCCACGATTTGATACCGCATAAAAAACCTTTTTCCCGCTAAAAACCAATAGGTCTTGTAAATTTTCATCAGATAGGGCAGCATTGGGAATACCTAAATTTCGTGCAAGCAATTGTACATGGGAAACCAAATTTCCTTCTGCTACTGTTGCAATGCCCGCTACTGGTTTTAAATCTGATGGCGCATGTTCAAAAATGTAAATCTTATCGTCAGATACATCAATGTCATCTGGGTTTCTTTTTATAACCACTAATTCCCCAAGAGCATACCCAGGGTTTAACCCACGTATGCTACTTTGGTTTGTAAGGTTTAGCACTTTATTGGATAATGATGATTCCTTGGCTATAAAGAGTCCTAGGTCGCCCACCGCTTTTCCTAATTGTAAAACTACAGAAGAACGAATACGGTCATCGATAAATCCATATGCCTTAGGCTCAAAAACGGTATAGGTATTAACCACATTTTGATAGCTCGCCTTCACCATTGCTGTACTCCATTCTACTACACCTCTTGCCGTTTCTAGTTTTTTAGTGAGCTCACCTAAAGTTATTTTGTTGGAGGTGTCTGGCTTTAAAATAGATGCTGCTTTTTCCCATTCCCATAACTCAATAGAACCGCTTCCAGCAGCTGCTATACTCAGTACATAAATTTTATTAAGTTGCTCCTCTAGCGTAACAGGCTGCCATGAAGCACTGCTTTTAAACACGATGCTTTGTAATTGGTTGGCAATATCAAGTAGCTGTAAACGTTTGCTGGCGCTTTTTTCTTTAGTAATATCTTTTCTAATATTAAATAAGAGCAACGCAGTTTCCTTGGTTAATGTTGCAGGTGGGCTATTTATATTGTTCTGTACATAAACCTTAATGGCAGACGTTAAAGAACTGGTTGCCGATAGCTTTTCTGCTTTTGTAAAAATGTCCTGTAAATCAATCGGCTTATGGAATTTTTGCATGGTGGCCACCAATTCATCAAATTTCTTTGCCAATAAAGGTGTTAGTTTAGATTCATGTGCTTTTTTAAATTGTATGGTCCTCTCAATATCGCTTTCCTCTGGATTGCTGTGGATTTTCACGCGCAAGTCCATAAACTTGCCGTATTGGTCTGAAATTACTTTAGACTGAGCACGCATTGATTGCGAAACATCATCATCTCCTTTATGTGGAATATCCCTTAACGATTGCAATACCAGAAAATAATGTTTAGTGAGCACTTCATCTTTTGTAAAAAGCCATTTGTAAAAATTAACGCCCCATTGTTCCTCATCTTCAATTTGAATGGCCCCTCTATAATATTGTCCTTTTTGGTTGATCCAGCCATCATCTATACGAGCTAGATAGCGCCCCAATTGATATTGCTTCAATCTCGAATAGTTTTTAGAAACATCTAAAAAATCCGCCTTATCCGTATATGCTAAAATCTGGCCTAAAAAGATATGATTGCGTTTGCCCAGGGCAATAATATCCTCTTTATATGTGGCATGTTGAATACCGCCTACAGCATCCGGACAAGGGTCTTTTGCTGCGCGTACAGTGCCATCGTCACAAAACCACTGGATATTCTTATAAGGCCCTCTAATGTCGTTTTTGTAAAAATCTATTTGAGCTTTTATCTTTTCTGGAGAAATAGTTTGAGCCGTTATAATATTAACAATTATAAGTGCCAAAAGAATGGAAACCCTAAATATATTTTTTTTCATTTTTAATTTGTTTATAATTTTTAAGACAGTACTCTTAAAAATGGGTCACTGAAAATAACTCATTTTATTGATCAAAAAATATTAAACTTTACAATAATTACTGTAAATCTCTTGGCCAGAGTTAGTAATTATCTGGTATTAAAGGTATATAAGAAAATACTTTAAAATAAATGTATTATGGATTCTTTTAACAATTACTCTAACTTTAAATTATAGTTCGTTAAAAAAAATCAAAAAAAAAAGTGACCTATATAAAAATATAATGTCTTAACTATTAAAACAATTAAACGACACATCCCTGGATGAATTTCAACTGGAGAAGTGTCGTTTAATACCAGTTCTGATTTAAATTTACTCAAAAGAAAAGTAGTAGATTTTTGACTTAGATGAAAAAGAAAATACAAGCATAGTTGGGCTACGGTTGTATTTTATTTTGAAATATTAGGCAAAAACATGCAGTTTTATTGAGTAAATTTAAGTTAGAAATGGTATAATTTTAAAGATAACAATAAAAAATCACCGAATTGATTTTTTTATTATGTTTGTTTAATGACGAGTTCTAAATTAAAGAACGCATTGCCATACTAAAATGAAAATTTTTTTCAGATTCGGGCTTAGGAGGATAAAGAAGTCTACTCCAAAAGTTGCTCTAGGGATAGAGAACCGAATTATCAGGCTGACTTCTGAAATAGTTACTACATGCTTTATTTTGGGGAGACATAGTTTTACGCCTTCAAACTTCTTTATTATTCGCATTTGAATTTTAGAAACACCTTACCGTTTACTCCATAGAGTAAAATCCTTATTTTCTAATTTTTCAACTATATCTTAATGAAAACAAAATATTTTGATCTTATCGATCAAACTTTTGATTTTCCGCAGGAAGAATTTACTTTAAACAACAACGAGTTATACTTTCACGGAATTGATTTAATGGAACTTATCAAAAAACATGGAGCTCCACTTAAGTTTACATACCTTCCTAAAATCTCAGATAACATTAACAGGGCAAAGGGGTGGTTTGAAGACGCTATAAAAGAACATAACTATCAAGGCCATTACAATTATTGCTATTGCACTAAAAGTTCACACTTTAAGCATGTACTGGATGAAGCGCTTAAAAATAACATCCATATCGAAACATCCTCTGCATTCGATATCGATATTGTTGAGAACCTTAAAGCACATGGAAAAATAGACGATAATACGTTTGTTATAAGCAACGGTTTTAAACGTGACCAATATATTCAAAACATAGCAAGGTTAATTAATAATGGACACAAAAACTGTATTACCATAATAGATAATTATGAAGAGATCGATCTTTTAAGTGACACTATTAAAGATACTTTTAATATAGGCATTCGTATTGCTTCTGAAGAAGAACCAAAATTTGAATTTTATACCTCTAGATTAGGTATTGGTTACAAAAATATTGTTCCTTTTTATACCAAGGAAATTAAGGACAACCCAAAAGTTAACCTTAAAATGCTACACTTTTTCATTAATACAGGTATTCGGGACAATGCCTATTACTGGAATGAACTATTAAAATGTATGAAAGTGTATGTGAACCTAAAGAAGATATGTCCTAGTCTGGATAGTCTGAATATAGGTGGTGGTTTTCCAATTAAAAATTCACTTGCTTTTGATTATGATTACGCCTATATGGTAAGCGAAATTATTAGCCAAATTAAACAGACCTGTGATGAGGCTGGCGTAGATGTTCCTAATATATTTACAGAATTTGGAAGCTTTACTGTTGGTGAAAGTGGTGGCGCTATTTATAAAGTGCTCTATCAAAAGCAACAAAATGATCGTGAAAAATGGAACATGATCAATTCTTCCTTCATTACAACAATGCCAGATACTTGGGCTATTAACAAACGTTTTGTAATGCTTGCCATAAATGGCTGGAACAAAGAATATGAGCGTGTTCTTTTAGGGGGCTTAACTTGTGATAGCGATGACTATTACAATAGTGAGCAACATATGAATGCTATTTATCTCCCTAAATTCAATAAGGAGAAGCCTTTATACATAGGCTTTTTTAATACGGGGGCCTATCAAGAAACCATTGGTGGTTTTGGTGGTTTACAACACTGTCTTATTCCTACGCCCAAGCACATTTTAATAGACCGTAGCGAGGATGGCCAATTAATGACTTCGGTATTTACAGAAGAACAAACATCCGAGCAATTATTATCAATTTTAGGTTATGACTTTAATGTTAATAAAGCATTAGCCAAAACAGGCACCTTATTAAATGAAGATAAACCTTTTAAAGATACAAACAATCACAACATCAAATTAAAGTCTTTGACACTTTAAACGAAACAGAATTAAATAATCAATAATAAAGTATTAAAATGAGTACCCATAAAACTTATGCCGGCATCCCAGAAAAATATGCCAGTTTAGAATCATCAAAAATTGTTCTTGTTCCTGTTCCTTATGATGGAACCAGTACTTGGGGAAAAGGAGCAGATAAAGGCCCTGAGGCATTTTTGCATGCCTCAGAGAATATGGAATTATACGACATTGAAACAAATAGTGAAGTATATAAACAAGGGGTTCACCTTACAGAAGCTATTACAGAAAATAGCACTCCAGATACTATGGTAGAGGCCGTGCACGATACCATTAAATCCTATATAAAACGAAATAAGTTTGTTACGCTATTTGGAGGAGAACATTCCATATCTATAGGTGCCATTCGTGCTTTTAATGAATGTTTTAATAATTTAACCGTGCTCCAGATCGATGCACATGCAGATTTGCGAAAAGACTATGAAGGTTCTCAATACAACCACGCATGCGCATTGTATGAAGCCAATCAAAGCACAAACCTTATACAGGTGGGTATACGTAGTATGGATATTGCCGAAAAAAACGTCATGAATGAAGATCATGTGTTTTTCGCTCACGATATGCTAAATGACGATTATTGGATGGATAATGCCATTGAGCTAATGACGGATAATGTATATATCACTTTCGATTTAGATGCCTTGGATCCTTCCATTTTACCATCAACCGGCACACCAGAGCCAGGTGGGTTATTATGGTACGAAACTTTAGAATTTCTTAAAAAAGTATTTGAAGAAAAAAACGTTGTAGGGTTCGATATTGTTGAGTTATGCCCTAATAAATTTGATAAGTCTTCAGATTTTATTGCAGCAAAACTGTACTACAAAATGTTAAGCTATAAATTTGCAGAACAAGATACAGATGACGAAAACGAGAACCTTTACAATACGCAAAAAGAAAATAACATCAATCGTTTAAAATACAATCAGGATGAATACTAAAGGAGCCGTTTCAAACTTTATAGAAAAATATTATTTACATTTTAATGCCGCTACGGTTGTTGATGCTGCAAAATCTTATGAAGAACAGCTAAATAAAGGTTCAAAAATGTTAGTATCTTTAGCAGGAGCAATGAGCACGGCCGAGATAGGAAAGATTTTTGCAGAAATGATACGACAAGATAAGGTTCAGATCATTTCTTGTACAGGTGCCAATTTAGAAGAAGATATTATGAATTTGGTGGCCCATTCACATTATAAACGTATACCGGATTATCGTGATCTGACACCAGAAGATGAATGGGATTTATTAGAACAGGGGCTTAATCGTGTTACAGATACCTGTATTCCAGAAGAAGAAGCCTTTAGAAGGTTACAGCAACATATCTATAAAATATGGAAAAGTGCAGATGACAGGGGAAAACGTTATTTACCACATGAATATATGTATAAAATGTTGTTGTCTGGAGTTTTAGAAGAATATTATGAGATAGATTTAAAAGACTCATGGATGTATGCGGCAGCAGAAAAGAATTTGCCTATCATATGCCCAGGTTGGGAGGATAGCACTATGGGTAATATTTTTGCGAGCTATGTACTAAAAGGAGATCTTAAAGCAAGTACCATGAAATCTGGAATTGAATACATGACTTTTCTTGCAGATTGGTATACCGCTAACTCTGAAAAAGGGATAGGTTTCTTTCAAATTGGTGGCGGTATTGCGGGCGATTTTCCCATATGCGTGGTCCCTATGTTATATCAGGATATGGAACGTACAGATACTCCTTTTTGGAGTTATTTTTGTCAAATAAGTGACTCTACTACAAGCTATGGATCTTACTCTGGAGCTGTTCCAAACGAAAAAATAACCTGGGGTAAACTAGATATTGATACGCCCAAGTTTTTAATAGAGAGTGATGCTACCATAGTTGCTCCGTTAATTTTTGCTTATTTGTTAAATATGTAATCATGAAAAATAGTAATAATCATAATTTTAGAAGAGTCATCGTCGACTTTAAAAAATTAACACCAGAGATTTTGGCGCTTGTAGTAGAGAAATATCCAGACGGATATAATGACCATGATATTATTCAATTTAGGAATGCGAATTATGAACTTATTGAAGCCGTAGAAATTGTCACAGAAGATACCAAGTATTTGGTAAAAGTAAGTGCTAAGCTTGAAAAAATAATGGAAGATTATGACGAAGATGATTATGAAAACTATGAAGATAATGACCCAGAAGCCATCCAAAACCCTTTTGAGGAAGAATAGGTTTTAGGCCATTAGGTCAAGTGTCGTTTATAAAGTATTCATGAAAAGGTTAAAAAAATAGATAAATCTCGTCTTATAGCATTTAAAGGTGAAAAAGTTCCGGTTCTTGATAAGAATGATTTAACCTATTTTATTTCCAGAAAAAATAGTAATAAAGAAGGACATTATAAACATTATTTTATCACAACAAAACATATAATACCAATTATGAATTAAAATGAGCTACAGAAAACGACATTGCTTATTTGTTTTTGCCTGCTGCGTGTTATTTGCATAGCCTAAGCTATGGAAATGACGAGTAAAGTGATAAAACAAATTAATGAATGAGTTTGAATTGCGTATTTTAATTCATAATTGGTATAAAGTATTAGAATCGCATAAGTTTAAAAGCGTATTGTGGATTCTTTGGTATGAAACTTTAGAATATTTAGATAAAAAAGACCGAATAGCAGTATCATTATACTTCGGTATGCTCAAAAAAAAGTTTTGTAAAAACACTATAATTATGAAAGCACAATTTCACCTAGCCTTACCTTGTGAAAATTTAGAGGCTACAAAAGAATTTTATATTAATGCCTTAGGCGCTACCCAAGGTAGGCAGTCAAATAAATGGATTGATATAGATCTGTTTAACAACCAACTTACGTTTACCGAAGCGGGTTCATTTAGTTTTAAATTTAAAAATTATAAATTAGACGATAATATTTTACCTTCGTTCCACTTTGGGGTTATTGTTTCTATAGAAGTATGGGGTCGATTATATAAAAAATTATTACAATCGAACCAGGAGGTAACAACAGAAACTACCTTTATGGAAAACAAAATAGGAGAACATATCTCGTTTTTTATAAAAGATCCCAATGGGTACTTGATTGAATTTAAAAGCTTTAAAAATGCTAAAGAAATCTTTAGCCAATAATTGATGAAAACCAAAGATATTGAAAACATCGAACTTAAGTTTCTTGATTTAAAAGACTATCAAGAACTTAAATCGGCTATGATATCTGCATACACAAATATGCCCAATTCCTATTGGGGAGAACACCATATAGAATCCCTGATCAAAAAATTTCCAGAAGGTCAAGTGGTGATAAAAATTAATGGGCAGCTTGCTGGATGTGCACTTTCGATTATTGTAGACTATGGTAGTTTTGACGATGAGCATACGTATAAGGATATTACGGGCAACTACTCCTTTAGTACGCATACAGATGAAGGCGATGTACTTTATGGGATAGATGTATTTATTAAACCTGATTTTAGAGGGCTTCGATTAGGGCGAAGATTATACGACTACCGAAAGGAATTAGCCGAAAAATTAAACCTTAGAGGGATTGCCTTTGGAGGAAGAATGCCCAATTACCATCAATATGCCGATGCCATATCGCCTAAAGAATATATTGAAAAAGTAAAACGTAAAGAAATTAATGATTCTGTATTGAACTTTCAAATATCGAACGATTTTCACCCCACAAAGGTGATGAAAGGGTATTTGGAAGGGGATAAGGCTTCTGGTGAGTATGCCATGCTGATGGAATGGGATAATATTTACTATAAAAAGCCCACAAAAAAGGCAACTATCAAAAAAAGGGTGGTACGTTTGGGGTTGATACAGTGGCAAATGCGTCCCTATAAAGATTTAGAGGAACTCCTAAACCAAGCAGAGTATTTCATTGATGCAGTGGCTGGTTATCGTTCCGATTTTGCCTTGTTTCCCGAGTTTTTCAATGCCCCCCTTATGGCCAAAGATAACCATTTAAGTACCCCTGAAGCCATTAGGGAACTCGCAAAACATACCGAAGCCATCGTAAGTAAGTTTTCTGAGTTTTCAATTACTTATAACATTAATATTATTTCTGGTAGTATGCCAGAAATGCGAGATGGTCGTCTCTATAATGTAGGTTATTTATGTAGGAGGGACGGTACTGTTGAACGTTATGAAAAATTACATGTAACGCCCGATGAAGCCAGAGTATGGGGCATGCAAGGTGGTAGCCAGATAAGAGCATTTGATACAGATTGTGGCAAGATAGGCATCCTAATTTGCTATGATTCTGAATTTCCGGAATTAAGTAGATTGCTGGCAGATGAAGGCATGGATATCCTTTTTGTGCCTTTCCTAACAGATACTCAAAATGGGTACTCCCGAGTGCGTCACTGTTCCCAAGCACGCGCTATTGAAAATGAATGTTATGTTGCTATTGCCGGAAGTGTTGGTAATTTACCCAATGTAGAGAATATGGATATTCAGTTTGCACAATCCATGGTCTTTACGCCTTGCGATTTTTCTTTCCCTACAAACGGAATCAAAGCAGAAGCGACACCCAATACCGAAATGATACTTATTGCCGATGTAGATATTGATCTACTTAGGGAACTACATCAGTTTGGAGCTGTAAAAAACCTAAGAGATAGAAGAAAAGATCTATTTGAAATTAAAAAGAAATAATAATACTATAAAATATATACAATAATTGGACGACTTAACTATTATAGGAAGTGAAGAATGGTGCTCTTTTGAGAGCTTTGGAATCCCAGCGATAAAAGCACGTGTAGATTCAGGTGCAAAAACATCATCTATACAAGCTAATAACATAAAAACCTTTTACAAAGAAACAGAAGAATGGGTGCGCTTTGAGGTAAATCCGCTTCAGGTAAATAGAAGTATCAGTATTAAATGCGAAGCAAAAATTCATGCAAAACGATCCATAAAAAGCTCTATCGGTATTGCCGAAGAGCGTCTTGTTATCAAAGCCCCTATTACTATGGGGGCCAGTACTTTTGAGATTGAGCTGACCCTTGCAAATCGTGATTCTATGGAGTTTAGAATGCTCTTAGGTCGAGAGGCTTTATACAATCGTTATCTCGTAAACCCTTCAGCAACTTATTTGTTGCCTGAGTTTACACAGGAGGACCTGGATAATAAATACGCCTCTTTTCAAAAGGAAAAAACAGGGCTTAAAATTGCTTTATTGGCAAGTAACCCAGAATTATTTAGCAATAAGCGATTGATGGAAGCAGGTAAGGCCAGAGGCCACGATATGGCCTTCCTCAATGTACAGCAGGCCTATATGAAATTTGATGCTACAGAACCACAAATACGTTATCGTGGCGGTAATGTGATCGATATGTTTGATGCTATCATTCCACGTATAAGACCATCCATGACTTTTTATGCTTGTGCGTTGATAAGACAATTTGATGCCATGGGGGCTTATTGTTTAAACTCAGCAGAAGCCATAACCCAATCTAGGGATAAGCTTCTAGCAACCCAATTATTTGCAAAAAACGATATCCATATTCCTATTACAGGTTTTGCAAATTCTCCGCTAGACACCAGGGATTTGATCAAAATGGTAAATGGTGCACCACTTATCATTAAATTGTTAGAGAGTACACAAGGTAAAGGCGTTGTGCTGGCAGAAACCAATAAAGCTGCTGAGAGTGTTATTAATGCTTTTAAAAGCGTTAATACAAATATCCTTGTGCAGGAATTTATTAAAGAGGCCAATGGTCAAGACATACGTTGTTTCGTAGTTAACGGGAAGGTAGTAGCCTCCATGCAACGCCAAGCGGCTAAAGGTGAATTTAGGGCAAACATACATCAGGGAGGTTCTGCGGCTAAAGTAAAGATTACAACAGAAGAACGAAAGCTGGCTGTTAAAGCTGCAAAAATCCTTAATTTACCTGTTGCCGGTGTCGATATTATCCGTTCTAATAAAGGGCCATTGTTACTGGAAGTAAATTCTTCTCCAGGTCTTGAGGGCATAGAAGCCGCAACAGGTTTTGATATTGCCAATGTTATGATCGAGGCTATTGAAAAAAAGCTAAAGTATAAACGATGATTTTTAGTATATGATACACCCAAACACCGAAATAAAACATATTAGTAAAGAAGTAGGCTACGGCGTGGTAGCGACGTCTTTTATTCCTAAAGGCACCATAACTTGGGTATTGGATAAATTTGATAGAGAGTTTACAACACAAGAATTTGATGCACTAGAACCTATTTATAAAAACATTCTTGATACCTATGCCTATAAAAACAATAGGGGAAATCTTGTTTTATGCTGGGATAATGGTAGATTTGTTAATCATAGTTTTAAATCCAATTGCCTTACAACAGCATATAATTTTGAACTAGCTATAAGAGATATAAAAGAAGGCGAACAGCTTACGGACGACTATGGTTATCTCAACATAGACAAGCCCTTTAAAGGAATTAATGAAGGTACTAAACGAAAAACGGTGTATCCAGACGATTTACTAAAATACCACAAAGTATGGGACACTAAGCTTATTTCTGCTTTCAAGTCTTTTTCGAAAGTAGATCAGCCTTTAAGAGCCTTGATAGATGAAGATACGTGGCACATGGTATTGCAGATAGAAAAAGGGGAGATTGAAATGGACTCTATTTTGAATAATTACAACTTTAAACAATAAAGATGTATTTTTAGAAGTGTTTTTAAAAACTTAATTTGATACCAAACAAGATGAGCAATCAGCTTTATTCAAATCCGGATTTTTATATAGCTTTAGCATATCTTTTTTATACCATTGCTGCGATAGATAGATCTATGACACGTGAGGAAAAATTACAGATCATAGCCTTTGTGAAAAAACACTGGACAGTATCTATAAATGATGCAAACAGTCAAGAGTTAATATACCAAACATTGAGAGAACTTATTAAAAATAAAGAAAAGCCCGAGTCTGCTTTTTTAGTTTTTAAAAATTTTTATTTAGACCATAAAAAGATGTTTTCCCAGGATTTTTTAACCCGTATTCTTACAGCTTGCCATGCCATAGCCTCTTCTTTTGGCAAACAGAACAAATCAGAACTAATAGTTCTTAGTAACCTTGCTTTACTATTCAAACCTTAATCTATACGCCTCACTAAAAAAAACAGAAAAATTAACGCTCAAATGGGTGACCCCGATTTGTTTTTGATGTCTAATAATTAAGCTCAATAAGGCAAGAAACCTTATTGGTAAAAACAAATTAAAAACATTAAAACAATACAAAATGAAAACATTAAAATTAGTGCCATTATTTCTTGTAGCATTTCTATTTTGTAACTACACGGCCATGGCTCAAGAAGACGAAGAGGAATACGAGGAAGACGAATTATCGACAATAACTGCCGTTTATGCGGGTATTGAAGATGGCATGTATATGTTCACCTACAAAGACGAAGATGATGAAGAAACTACCATTAGCTTTGAGAACATATCTCCAGAAGTAGAAAAGAAGTATGATCTATTTTCTAAAAAAATTATAGGTAAGACTTTTGAAATCACTTATTCCGATGAGAATGTTCCAGATAATGATGACGAGGAAATACTTGTTAATATTAGAACAATTGTAGCCATAAAACAATTATAATTCTTGGTAAAATGAAAAGGTTATTTGTAGGATTTTTAATATTGACAATATCTTTTGCTGTTTTATCTTGTAGACAAACTAAAGAAGAAAAAACAGGTAAAACGCCTGAAGCGGCTCAAGAAAACATTAATGAGTACGAGCAAAATTTTGAAGAGGACGAAGTAGAGGATGAGTCAATAGAAAAAGAGGTTGAAGATATCCCTGAAAAAGAACAAACAGAGGATGATGAATCCAATTTATAGGAAAGTTGTTCTTTAAATAATGTAGAGGTGCTTTTAAAAAAGGCATCTCTTTTTTTTTATATTCTAGTTAAGGTTTTTAAACAAAAATATGCAGTTTTATTGACCATTTCAAATGCGAAATGACATTAATTTATGTTGAGCATAGCCGAAGTAAACCTCTATGGTTCTGCCTTGAGGATAGTTCGTTTCAAGAAATTGTTTTATTTGCAAAAAGCCAGAACTTGCATTCTGGCTTCAACAGATTTATCAAGCAAAATGCTCGATTTCAAGAACCTCAACTATATAATACCAATTATGAATTAAAATACGCTATTCAAACTCATTCATTGATTTGTTTTATCACTTTACTCATCATTTCCATAGCTTAGGCTATCAAATAACACGCAGCAGGCAAAAACAAATAAGCAATATCGTTTTCTGTTGCTCATTTTAATTCATAATTGGTATTATTCTTTTGAAGCATAGATGAAAAAGGGCAAATATTAATTCGAGTTGGTATTTCTGTAATGTCTTCTACATTTATTCACAATAATCACCTTCACAATCTATATTATCGTTTGGAGGGATTAGAAATGAATCGTCATATACATCATTAATTATATTGTTAACAGATGCCATTTTTATTAAAAAAAGAGTGTCATTTATTATTATTTTTACACGATCTTCCATTTCTTTTTCAACTTCAGAAAAACGAATAACATCACTTTCTTTAAAACCTTTTTTGTAAGTTAGTGCTACTGCTTTTATAACTTCTGGATCTAGATAACTAAAATCTACCTTTACTTTTTTCATTTTATCTATAAAGTATATATAACATTACGACAATAAACTAAAGAAAGGGTCACCATTTATTTTGGCTATTTTATGCTTTTTTTTGAAATTTTAACAAAGAAGTTGAAAGTGTTACCGGTTCGTTTCAAGAAACTCTTTATTAGATCTATCTACTACTAAAATTCAAACATTTTTGTTTTTATAATTTCGCGTGTTGAAGGTTTCTTTTTATGGATAGCTTGCGCTTGATTACGAGACATAAAATCATTATAGATTTTATATATAGGGTTATAACAACTGTTAATAACTTCTATGTAAGATTTGCACCAAAAATTCTACTTTTGTTTTAATTAAATTTTACAAGTACTATGTCTGATACAATAGAAAAAATAAAGTGTTTAATTATAGGTTCTGGACCAGCTGGCTATACAGCAGCTATTTATGCAGCAAGGGCTAATATGTCACCTATATTATATCAAGGGACGCAACCAGGCGGGCAATTAACAACAACAAATGAAGTTGAGAATTTTCCAGGTTATCCAGAAGGTGTAACCGGACCGGAAATGATGATCGAATTACAAAAACAAGCAGAACGTTTTGAAACCGATGTACGTGATGGTTGGGTTACAAAAGTTGATTTTTCTGGTGATGTTCATAAAGTATGGGTTAATGGCACCAAAGAAATTCATTGTGATACCGTCATAATTTCTACAGGAGCATCGGCTAAATATTTAGGACTGGATTCTGAACAAAAATATTTAAAACTAGGTGGAGGTGTATCTGCCTGTGCTGTGTGTGACGGATTCTTTTATAAAAATCAAGAAGTAGTCATAGTTGGAGCAGGGGATTCTGCTTGCGAGGAAGCCCATTATTTATCTAAGTTGTGTACTAAGGTAACCATGTTGGTAAGACGTGATGAATTTAGAGCGTCCAAAATTATGGCTGCCAGGGTTCAGAAGACTGAGAATATTGAAATACTATTTAATACGGAAACCGATGAGGTCTTGGGTGATGGGCAAGTGGTTACTGGCGTTAGGGTTTTTAATAATAAAACCAATGAAAAACATGACATTCCAGCAACTGGATTTTTTGTAGCCATTGGGCATAAACCCAATACAGATATTTTTAAGGATTTCTTGGATTTAGATGAAACAGGATATATTATTAATAAGCCTGGTACCTCTAAAACCAATGTTGACGGTGTTTTTGTATCAGGAGATGCGGCAGATCATGTGTATAGGCAAGCAGTGACAGCAGCAGGGACAGGTTGTATGGCAGCGTTAGATGCTGAACGTTATTTAGCAGCTAAAGAGCATTAATAATACTATTTACATGCCTGGTTATTTGGTATAACTGGGCTTTTTATAACATTTTCACTTTAAAACTACTCAAAAAAAAATACAGTTCTTTTTTGTTAAGGCAAAAAAGAAAAGCAAGTGATCAGCTTGACTGGGTAGCAAACATAGTCTAGCTGCGTTTAAGTTTTATTTTGAAGCATAAACGGAAAAGAACAAATTTTAGTGGGCAATTTTAAAGTGAAAATGGTATTATTCTAAGCGTCTATAGTTTTCTGCAAAAATAGGATGCCTTTCACTATCCATTTGAATTTGAGTAAAGGTGTTATCTTCCAAAATAATATCAAATATAAATTCATTTGAATTTTCTGTAATGTTCATTGATCGAGATCCATATTCAAGAACTTCAATTAACTGACCATCTTCAATCTTATAATCACCATAGCCAAACCATTCAACGGAATCTGAAGTTCGCAACCTATTCCACATGACTTTAGTGCCAGAGTACATTTTAATTTGCTTTGTGGTAGCTGAGGATTTTATGGTATCTACCGAACCATCTTGTCTGTAATTTAAATAGCTAACAATTTCCCATGTTCCTTCAAGAGAAGGCGGCTTATCTGTGACTTCCATATTGTTTTTTTTCGAAACAGTTTCAGTGTTGTTTTTACAGGAAATAAAAAGAGATGTCGATATTAAAAGAAGAAGAAGTGATTTCATAATATATAGGATTTAAATGAAATTACTACAAGTTACGAAAAAACATGTATAAACTAATTGTTGTAGGTTAAAATTATATCTAATATGAAGATCTTCACATAAATACAAAATGTGTTTAGTTTGGAAGCTATGATATATGTAATTTAGTGTTATAAATTTTTATAATAAGAGCTCATAAAATTGTATATATTTTAATAAGGTTTTATTTTTGCCATATTAAAACGGGATGTGGCGCAGTCCGGTTAGCGTATCACGCCGGTGGCGTGATGGTCCAAGTATGTATGAGTTATGTTGTTTACATATTGTATAGTGAAATACTTGACAGATACTATGCAGGTCAAACAAAGGACATTGTTGGACGTCTTGCCGTTCACAACCAAGGAGGAAAAAAATATACGACCAAGGGTATTCCCTGGAAGTTGATAAAAACATATAGATGTTCAGATCGTTCAGAAGCTGTCCGTTTAGAACGAAAAGTAAAAAAGAGAGGTATTGCAAGGTACCTTCAAGATAAATAAATTCGGGATGTGGCGCAGTCCGGTTAGCGTATCACGCCGGTGGCGTGATGGTCCAAGTATGTATGAGTTATGTTGTTTACATATTGTATAGTGAAATACTTGACAGATACTATGCAGGTCAAACAAAGGACATTGTTGGACGTCTTGCCGTTCACAACCAAGGAGGAAAAAAATATACGACCAAGGGTATTCCCTGGAAGTTGATAAAAACATATAGATGTTCAGATCGTTCAGAAGCTGTCCGTTTAGAACGAAAAGTAAAAAAGAGAGGTATTGCAAGGTACCTTCAAGATAAATAAATTCGGGATGTGGCGCAGTCCGGTTAGCGTACACGGCTGGGGGCCGTGTGGTCGCAGGTTCAAATCCTGTCATCCCGACGAACCCTATTTTTATAAAATTAAAACATTGTTAATTGTATGATTTTCAGTGTTTTAATTTTTTTTGATTTCAAAAGAAACCAATTAATATCAACTAAAAGGTGTACTATTCGGTGAGTCATTTCTAATCGGAATTGTCGTAAATTTAAAGAGCTTTTAAGAGCAATTTGACTTTTGTTTTACAACTAAAATTGTTTAACTTAAAACTCGTAAAATGCAGACAAACAGTACCTTTTCAATCATTTTCTTCACAAGAAAACCTAAAGGTTTATCGGATGAATTATCAATTTATGCACGTGTAACAGTTAATGGAAAGCGTTCAGAAATTAGTTTAAAACGAAGCGTTCTAGTGAACGATTGGGATAATAATAAGGCTAGATGTAGGGGGAATACATCAAAAATAAGACTTTTAAATGCCTATCTCGATGAGGTATATAGTAAATTATTGGATTGCCATAAGCAATTATTTGCGGAAGATAAAATGGTTTCTGCCAATTCAATAAAAGCTAGATTCTTGGGTGAAGATGAAAATCATAAGTCATTAAGAGATATTATTGAGTATCATAATTCAAACATGATAGATGTTTTAAAGTTTGGCACCATGAAGAATTATTATACTACTGAAAAGTATTTATATAAATTTTTGGATAATGAATTAAAGGTAAGCGATATTTATTTAAAGCAACTAAATCATAGATTCATTTGTGATTTTGAGATTTTTTTAAGGAATAACAAGAATTCCAAGAATGAATTTACTTTAACCAATAATGGTGTCATGAAACATTTAGAACGCTTTAAAAAAATGATAAATCTTGCTTGTAAATTGGAATGGATTAGCAAAAACCCATTTCAAATGTTCCAGTTAAAATTCAAAAAGTTTGATAGAGAGTATCTTTCAGAAAGAGAGTTGGAACTTATCGAAAATACATTTTTTACAAAAGAGGGTTTAGAACGAGTTAAGGACTGCTTTTTGTTTTCATGCTATACGGGTCTTTCTTATGTAGATGTCAAAATGCTAAAGAGCAATCATATTACTATGGGCATTGATAACAATTATTGGATTTTTACCAAAAGGGAAAAAACAAATGAAACGGTTAAGATTCCTCTTTTGCCTAAAGCTCTAGAAATTATAAACAAATACAAAGCCTTTTCCAAACATAATAATGGTGAAAAAGTATTGCCTATTTACTCTAACCAGAAAATTAATGTTTATCTAAAGGATATAGCCGAAGATTGTGGTATTCATAAAAATCTAACCTTCCATGTTGCTAGACACACCTTTGCTACAACTGTTATGTTGTCTAATGGCGTGCCATTAGAAACCGTATCAAAGCTTTTAGGACACACAAAGCTATCTACAACACAAATCTATGCTAGGGTAGTAGAAACCAAAATAAGCGAGGATATAAATAATCTATTGGATAGATTTAAAGCGAAAAGGCAACAGCACCAAGTACTAAAACCAAACTAATCTTTTTAAGGTAAAAAAAAGCTCTAATAGATATCCTGCTCATAAAGTAATAAAAGTCAGCTTTAGTAGAATGTGCTATAACGTTTCGCGGGTTTGCGAAATATCTCAAAACCGTTAGTATCAGTAGGTCTTTAATTCCAGTTGCGAAGTGTAAAATCTATTTCATTCAATTTTTTCAATTCTATAAGCTCTGTAAATACGAAGCCTGTTCCAATAATTTCTCTAGCTTGATTTATTAAATATTCCATATTAGAATCTGCTTTGTAAGTTGCTGCAATGAAGAAATTTAATCCGGTCATACTTAGATGATAAAAGCCGTATTCTTCTAAAATATTAAGTGTGTAATCATTAAAAGAAAGTTCAAATGGCGTTTCAAAATCTCCCATTAACCTCACTCCATCATTATTTTTTAAATAATATAAAGGTAGTTCACCATTATCATGTCTTACAAACTGCCTTATTCTTTCAAATTTATTATCAAGTGCAAGTTGAGTGTTTCTGTGATATTCTTGAAGGAAAATGTTGTAAATGCCTCTTTTGAATTTTCGAGTTAGCTCATTTGCATATTGAGCGTTTCGAATATAGTCGACATTAAGTTTAAGTGTTCTGCTTGTGTGATAATAACTGAAAAATTGAGATTTAAAATTTTTCCAAGAATTTGAATCCTTCTTATGTATTAGCAAAAATTTATGGACATTGAAAAATTCTTTCAAGACTTTATCTACGGAAAACGTTACTTTACTGAATTTGTCATCACTACCAAAAAAGCTATTACAAGAATCACAAATATCAAATCCTATATTGTGAGGATTTAAAGTCTTTGGAATTGTGTGTGGTTTTGTGTTGAATTCCACTTCTGGCTTTGATTGTAAACACCAAATACATTTCCCTTTTTTAATATATTCTGGTTTATTCATGGTTTCTCAAACTTGCTTTGGGAAATCAGCTATGATCTTCCGCGAGGAAATTCAGCTGCAATGAGCTATTCATTTTGTTACCTGCTGTTAATATTTAAATTTTCATTGAATTCGGTGAACTTTGATATTTGACCTTCATAATTATTCTTAGTACTTCCTCCTTTTACTATTTTCTCTTCTTGAACAACAGATTCTATTCGAATGTAGATTGAAAATCCAATATCAGGTTTTTCCATGAAGTCTTTTTTATTCTCTTTCCTTAGGATGAAGTTATTTTTATATAGGTGTGAATCATTATTTTCGATTGCTCTGAAATATGCTGACATAGATTTTCCTCCATTTTGTAAGTTGGCAATATATCTTTCCATAAAGTCAACTGTATAATCTAATTCACCAATTAACTGATTTATGTAAAAGCCCATAAAGATTGGTTTTTCAATTCTATCGTAATATCTTATCCTAAATGCATTTTGCAATATGTCTAAGAAAACAGGATCAAATTTTACGGTAACATCATTATTAACTGTGGATAGAAGTTTTTTGAGTGATTCAAATCTGTCTAAATGGAAATGATATTTTTCCCTTTTTTTGAGATTAAATACAATAATAGCTTTCAGATATTTTTCGACTGATGTACTTGCAAGTGTTAGTCCCTGAATTATCAAATGGTTATTAAGTAATAAACGAGATGCAATATAATCGCGATAACCAAGGTCTACTAGCCAATGTCCTTTATAAAGTTTTTCAGTCCATGTAATCGAATTGTTCATAGTAGTTTCATGTAACGGTTCGTCTTTGAATAGTTGCGTGGGTAGTAATTAATTTTGCAAGTACACATCAAAATGAAAATCCACACGGATTTTTCCGAGTGGGCGAGAACCAAGAAAATATTTTTAAACGGTGTTAGCAATTGGCTTTATTTTGTTAATACAACTATATATTTGTAATGAACAAATCCTGTTGTATTTGTTGATTTTACTCTTACTTTCACCCAATCTCCTATCATAGCTAGCAAAACTAATTCTTGGTATTTACTTAGTCTTTCCAAAATGTCAAAACTCGTACTAGGTCCTTTTCTTAAATTCAGGGTCAATGTATTTACCATTAATGTTTTTAAATAATATTCAGAATTAATGTCATTAGGTAAATCATAAATTTCAGTTGAATTCAGATTATTATTTGATAAATAGGTTTTTATTTTATTATTCTGATTATAGTTAGAAGTACTAGTTGAAGGTGAACTTGGAGAATAATAAGTATTTCTTTTGGGAGTATAAGTTGGAGTATATGTTCTTCTACTTCCACCTGAACAAACACCACAAGAACCACCACTATTGCAATATTTACATCTGCTACAATTTGTACAAGCTGAGCAATTAGATGAACCAGTACATCTTCCCCCTTCACCTTCACAACAAGATGCAATAGCATTATTCTTTTGTCCAAATGAATTATTTGTTCCAAAAATTAAAATAATTAATGTGAAAATTCTTAATAGATTTAGTTCTAAAATTTTTTTCATCTGATTTTTTCAGCTTGTTGCCAACTTGTTTATATATGGAACTTTTATCTTTTTATTCAATAATTTTTGGTGGGCTATGCGGAATTTTCGGTTGTTTTTCTCTTTTTTTATCCATTTTTCTTCATTTCGAATAAGAATAAAAAACAATTTAAATATCAAATGTATTGCTTTACAAAATATTGAATACGGAAAACCGTAAGCGTTCTGAAATAAAATGCTTAATTACTATTAGGGAGAAGTTAAATATACTAAATAATAGTAAGCAATTGCTCTTGTAAGATAGAAATAATTGTGAATTTAGAATTATTACACAGAACACAAAAATCAGGAGTATTCCCAAAAATAAATTACTGAATTATAGAAAACTTACACACGAATCTCTGTGAAAATTGCTGAAATGGAACTAATGTTGGGAATAGCAAGATTATAATTCATTTCAATTTTATCAGAATCAGGTTAATTTAACTAATTCCATTTTTTTAATTGTAATAGGGCTGAATTCAAGTAATCTGTTAATTCGGGTAGTTTTTGAATTATAGGCAAACTTAAATTATAGTACTTTAATGGATTGAAATCTATCTCAGGGTATCTTGATTTGTTGTTATGATTATGTGAAAGTAAATTTGAAAAAAAAAGAATTAAGACATTATAATATTCTATTAAAGCATAATTAAAATGCTCTTTTGCATACTCTATTACCTCATTTAGTTGATTTTCATTTAGCATTAAATCATTAAATTCATTTCTAGCTTCTATTGCCTTTTCAGGATTTATTTTATTAACTAAATCAAAAAATAAATTCATCTTGTCAATTAAACAGTCTTTAAATTCATTTGGAAGTTCGAAAGTGTATGAACTCAAATCATTAAGAGTTTTTAATACCTCATCTAATATTTCATTTGAATATTCAAATATTTCTTTTCTTTTTGGTAATAAGGTTAAACCACTTTCTAAGTTATTTGAGTAATTAACCATATTTCCACTTCCAAATAATTTTTCAAATTCATAATTCTTCAAAAAATCCATTTCTTTTTGTCTTTCCTTTATGGAATTTATAAACAAATTTAAAGTATAGTGCCCAGTGTTATTGGCGTCTTTTTCAGAAACAAATGTTTTAACTATAAAGGCATAAGCTTTTAATCCTTTTTCAGAAGCTTGCTGAAAATGATAAAAAGAATTAGAATACATTTTATTTTCATATAGAATCTTTGAAGTTTCTAAATCTTCAATTGCAATTGTAATCCATGAGTTGATGTAGTCTTTATTCATTTGAAAATTTTTCCTCGAAATACTTTAGATTTTGCAATTCATTTTGATCATCAAACCAAAGGATATATTTTCTAGTCTTTTGATTATGAATAACTTCTCTAATATTATCATTTAAAGGATTTTTTTTTATAAAATGTGTCGCTAACCAAAACAACTTCATCTTTTTATTTTTAAGCTCTTTAAACAAAACATCTTTTTTAAGTAAAATTATTTCTTGAGAATCACCATAACTATATCTTTCAGTATTAATCTGATGTTTAAATCCAATTTGATTATTGTCAATGTCAAAATAGGTGTTATTATCTAATTCCGTAATTTTAAGTATTTGTCTAATTTTTTTTGATGGGATTATTATTTCTTCTTCACCATCAACACTATTTCTCATTGTTCTTGTCAAACAATTAAAAGCAAATTTGCTTTCAGCGAATTCAGTCACATTATTGTTTTCGCCAATCCAATTCATCCAAAATAAATTAGATGTATTAGTATAAGTATCTGTATCTGGACTTGCAAAATGACTTATATAAATTGATTTTAAATTTTTATTCAATTGTTTTGAAAAATATTTAAAATCTTCTTCAGTAATTAAATAACCATAACAATCGATAAAAGAATTAATAGTCTTTGATGAATTTGTAAGTGCTGTACTTTGATAGATGGACAAATATTCATTTACAATCTCCGAATCAAAATCAAGATTATTATAGATGAGCCAATTATTAAAATCTATTTTTGGGTCTTTGCTAACCATCTTATTTATTTCATCTTGAATATCTTTTGAATTGTCAATTTCAGGAGCTAATTCTTCTTTTATTACCCATAATGGAGGATTAAAGTATTCATCCACTTGGCTTTCAAGACTACTTTGTAAATCTTCTATAGGATTATTAATATGTACAATTTTAGAATAATCATCAATCCAATCAAATTTCCTGCTCTCTTTATCAAATTTATAAGGTAAATAGTCTGATAAATAACCTTTTAAATAATGAACAGCCAACCAAACATACTTTTCTTCATATGTGAATTCTTTGCTTTTACTTCCGTGACTTGCATCAGTATATGAACTTCCTTTTACTCTATCAAAACCCAAAGATTTAATATACGCAATTGCTGTTGACATACCCCAAGTTCTTGAAGATTCACTACCTTTTAAAACCGAACTGTATTTGGAATAAAAATCACTAATAAAAGGATTACTTTTTTCATATGAATGTGAATTGAATCCAGTAGCTATTGATAAAAAATCATCATAAGCTTCTTTTATGACATACCAAGATAAATCGTGAGCAATAGGATAAAACTCTTCTCTAGGATTTTTAATGAATTTTTCATCAACTTCTAAAATTATAAAATCGTCTTTTATGGTTGGTCTTGCTTTCTCAACCTCATTTTCTGATATAAGGCTAAATTGAAATGCTCTTTCAACTATTGATCTAAAGCCGTATCTAACAATGACATTTCTAAATTTATTAGTATCATTAAAAACATTATTTAAACACCACAAAGCAATTTCAAGAACAGCATTCTTGTCTTTGCATTTAGTTGCAACACCCAAAGTAATCGATGCTAAATCTTCATTAATTTGAGGATCTTTAATTGGCACCATTAAATCTAAAAGTTTCTTGAATTCAATAGGTAAAATCAAAGCCCATTTAGTTAGTTTAATCCTTATATTTTCTCTTAATTTTTGGTCAATAGTTGTAAGTCCCCATGTATATACCAATGGAAGTCCATTAAACATATCTGTTTCATCTAAATCAAAATTATCATTAAGAATGCTTTTTATAGACCAATCATTCAGCTCATATTCTTTTACTTTCAATTTTGTTAAAACTAAATTCTTTTCAGTTCCATCAAGACCCGACCAAAACTTATCTCGTTCAAAAACACTTGGAATATTTTTAAGAATATTGTGAAGAAACATGGCATTAAAAGCACTCTCATTATCATAAGAAAGTGGTATAATTAAATCTTGTAAAATTTTAAACCTTTTAAGGTAATCTTCATTAAATATTTGTGTTATCCAATCTTTAAATTTATTACTTAATTTATTTGGAGCTAAAGACAATGTGATTAATTGAAGTTCAAAAATTTCACTTTCAGAAAATCCTTTTGTCAAAAAATTATCAAAACCAATAAGTTTTTGATTCTTTATAAATACATCAGTAATAATGTCTTCGATGATTTTACGATTTGGTATAAAATCTATATAGGAATTATTTATATCATCTAACTCATTTGACAATGGTAATGGCTTAAAAATAGAATCTGGTAAACAATCAATTTCCTCATTTATTATTGAATGACTAATTTTATTTGATACAATAGTTTCAAGTATTGATTGGTAACTAAAATTATAGAAACTTTCTTTTGATTTTAATATTGAATTAGTTTTTTTTTCTCTTTCATATTTTATAAGAATTCCGTTATTTGATAAAAATTCAATTAAAAGTTCTATTTCATTATTATCTAAATACTTTAATTTCTTTTCGATTTCTAAATCAAAAATGTGGGTATGACTTACTTCTGAATTATAATAAAATAAATCAGATATTATGTTTAAGAAATCTAGAACAGGTTTTATTGATTTAGATTTTTTAGTTTCTAGTGATTCTAAATATTCATCATTTATTCTTTCAACTTTTAAATTAATAAGTTTAGAAATGGCAGTTTGAACCACATCATTACCTTTAATTGTTGAACCTCTATAGTTTTCGCAAAATAATTTTAAAGCAAATAAACTATCTAATCCTTTTACTAATTGATGATTTGCAATGTTAATATTATATTTCTTGAAATAATCATTTGAAACATCTTCTACTTTTACATCACCTTCTCTTTTTAATCTTAATTCCCCGTATTGTTTTTTATAAGCTGGTAACTTTTGATTATTATAAAAATATTCTCTTGCGCTAAAAACAAAACGAATCCTTTTGAATTTATTAGTTATTTCAATTGTTTCATTAATTCTGTCGTACCAATTTGTTTCGTTTGAAAAGTCTTCATCAAGACCATCAATACAAATCAAAACTTTTGTATTTTCAGCTGCTTTAATATTATCAAAAACTAATTGACAATCTTTTCTAACAGCAATTGTTTCGAGTGCATTGAAAATCTCGTTTTTATTCCAATTAATCAATTCCAATTCTTTGGATAATAATTGTGTCCAATCTATAGAATTAGCTCCTTTTGCTTGAATTAATATAGCTGGTGCTGATTTTTTTACGCATTCTTCAACAGCATAAGCCAAGCCAAGTGTTTTTCCTGTTCCAGGCTTACCTAAAATTAAACTAGTTGATACTAGAGTTAAATCGTTTTCAATCTCTAAATATTTATTAACAATCTCTGTATTAAGTTCTCTTAAACAAATTTTTAAATTTTGATAAATAGGTTTCTGAAGATCTGTAGGATTTATAGTTTCAAGTATTTCAACAGCTTCATAAATAGTGTTTAAAATTGTTAGTTCCTCCTCGTCATTTATGTTTAAATTTATTTCAACTCCATTTATTAATTTTGTTTGTAATTCTGTTGAACTTTTTATTAAGTCCTCAAGAAAACAATTAATTATTTCAAGATTTTTCTTGAGTTCTTCTGAATTTAAAGTTACATTGATAAACCTGTTAGAAATTCTTAAAGTATAATTAATCTTATTTTTAAGGTCAAGTATTTTGGTGACTGTTTTTTTTCTAAACGGTAAACTATTAAGTTGTTTGTCTATTAAATTTTGAATATCTCCTTTGGTATGCAAATCGCCAACATATCTTTCTTTTAGCCAGTAATTAGTTTTTTGCAAGTCAAATTTATCTTTTAAAAAATTGGAATGAATTACTTCTTTTTCAAACCAATATTTATTTACCCCCTCATTTTCTGGAAATTGTAATTCGTTTAAAATAGTTTGCTCAAACCACCAAGTAATTTTAACGTTGGGTAAAGATGCTTTTATTTCTTTTTCAAAATTTCTAATCCTTACATCTTCACTGTTTTGAGTTGGTTTTTTACCTCTACCAATTTTAATAGAACTAACATTATGAGGAATACAAATGATATATTCGATGATATTTGGTCTAATATCTAATGCTCCTGTTATGGATTTTCTTATTTGATTGATTTCGTTATTATCTAATGCTTGTTTAAACCATTTTGACTGGATCGCAATGAAATTTCCATTTGATAGTTTGCCATAAGCTTCGATTCCGCCATCTCCACCAGCACCATTTATTACTTTAAACTCATCTAATGTAGCCGCATAGTTTCTGGATAAATATCTCTCGAATAATTGGTTACATAAAGTCTCAAATGAATTTTGGTAACTACCTCTATAAGTATTAAATGAATCCCACATTTGTTATTATTCTAGGTTAATTAACTCTTTTTTAGTAGGTTTTCAAAGCCTTTCTCCAGTATTAAATATTGTTTATGAAGTCTATTTTTGTTGTTTTATTTTGCTCTTAAAAGTTCTAATAGTCTGAAATTCAGATATAACTTCTCTTTGCCAACTTGCTCACTTTTTAAGAACCCGTGATTTTCTAATTCCTTAAGATAATTCCCCACTGTTTTTAGATTTCCTAAACCTACCTTTTCTAATTGGTTTCTTTTGGTGTAAGGCAATCTAAATAATTCTTCCATTAAATCTTTGGAATATATTTTAGGCAATTTATTTTGTATTTCTGTTGCCATATGATTCATTAGTTCTTCTATTTTAGCAATCTGCTCCCTTCCTTTTAATGCTGTTTGTTCTACCATATCCAGCATAAAAATAATCCAATCTTGCCAATTTTCTTCTTCAGTTACTTTTCTTAAATTGGTGTAATACTCGGCTTTATGTTGGATAATATAATTACTTAAAAATAATGCTGGCAATTCCAATAAACCAGTCATTTTGAGATATAACAATAAAATGATTCTCCCAGTACGTCCGTTCCCGTCAAAAAATGGATGTATGGCTTCGAACTGATAATGAATGACTGCCATTTTTACTAATGGGTCAATAGTGTCTTCTGCATGGATAAAGTCTTCTAAATTTTTTAGTTTTTCTCTTATGACGTTCTCTCCTTCGGGCGGTGTATAAACCACTGTATTATTTGCAGGGTTTTTTAATTGTGTGCCTGGTGCATTTCTAATACTAGATTGATTTTCTTTAATAATCTGTGCTAAAGCAATGAATAGATTCGTGTTTAAAATGGGACGTTTTTCAATTTGTTCCACCCCATACCATAATGCATCTTTATAATGTATAACTTCTTTAGTGGCTGGATTATCATTTTTCTTTTCGGCTATGGAAGCTTTGAATAATTCGTCTTGGGTGGTAATGATGTTTTCAATAGCAGAACTGGCCTGTGCTTCTTGTAAGTTGATGGTGTCAATAAATAACGTCGGATTAGGTAAATTGGTTATAGCTCCTTTTAGCTCTGACAAAGCTCTACTAGCACTGATAGTTTTTTTTAGAATGACCATATTTTCTATTTCCATTTTAGGTGGCAATAGTGGTAAACTGTTATATGGTATTTCTGGATTATATATTGATTTGCTATTCATACTTGCACTCTTGAACAAGGGTGCTTTTCGCCCTTGTTTTATGTTCAAGTGTAAATATAGTAATTTTTTACTCTCGTTTCATTTATGTAGGTAAAATTTGCCTTCGTTGGATTAAAAAAAAATTAGAAAGCTTTGTTCACTAGGTTTGTGCAATACTAAATAAGAAATTTATTTCTATTTCAAGAAGTTTATTCTTTTAATAATTTTAAGTCTTTATATACTTCTTTTAATAATTCACCTGGATCTACATCAATAGCCAAAGCAATTAAATAAAGTTCATCAGCACGCAACTTAGTTGATTCATTAGAACTCAATTGAGAAAGTCTAGCCTGACTTATTCCAGTACGCCTAGAAACCATTGCTCTATTCACAGATTTTTTTGTAAGATATAATCCTAAAGATGTCATGAATATTTCGAATTTATATAGATAAATATACTTTGAATATATAAAAATGTAGAATTTCTAAAGTTTAATTTTGAATTTTGATAGATTATGTATAGATTTGTTTAGATATTCTAAAGAATACTTAAGAAATCTAACATTCAAAAGCAAAAGATATGGACGAGGAAATTTACACTAAACAAGAACAGATTATAGATAAACTAAAATCTCTTTTAGAAATTAAATATGTATATAAAACAAGAACTAAAAAGGAAGGTTTCTTTAAGCCTCTATTAATTGTGATACTGAAAGGAAACTGTTCTTCCTTAACCAATGAATTATCCTCCATGGTTGCAAAAATATTTCAGGATGAAACGGACTTTTTGTACCGAATATTCTCCTTTGAATATGCCTATCAACAGTTAAAAGAAGAAAACCTATTTTTTGTATATGGGTGTACTTGGGATAAAATAATATTTCATAATACTAATTTAGAATTAGACAGCTTTCATGAGTATTACGTTACTGAAAAAACACTTAATAATATTCAATCCCTTTTCGAAAGGGAACGAGATAAAATAGCAGCCTTTTTGGACGGTGCGACCTTTTTTATTGAAAAAAATAATCTATCCCATGCCGCTTATATGCTGCATCAATATATAGAACTATGGTTTCGCTTTGTCTCTCTTTTTACAATGGGCAAAGAGCGTAAATGTCATAGTATTAAGGAACTTCAAACCTATATAAAAACATTTGATCCAGAACCGGGCAACCTTTTCAATACAGAAATAGAGGAGGAGCAACACCTTTTAAAATTATTAGATGATGCTTATATAACGACACGCTATGAAAACAATTACCATATCAACTTGGAACAAATCTATAGAATATTGGAGAAAGCCAATAAAATGGAATCCTTGGCTACGTCATTGTTTAAAATCAAATTGGATGCCTGTATTGTTGAAGTAGTCAATATTAAAGAAATCAAAGTTCCCAAAGAACAAAGTTCAGTACCAAATAACACAGAATTATTGAGTTTCATAAAATCCCTATCCAAAAAGGATTTCTCTTTTTTAACACCCTATCCCTTTAAAAAGGGACATTATACCATTGGAATAGTAACGGAAGGCTATTTAGAAACCTCTTTTATGATTTCGAATCTGTTAAAGGTATGCATCATTGCCATGGAAGCCGATTACTGTTCAACACGTTCCATACCTGATCCAGAACATAACATTAGAGAGGTTTTAGGCTATGTTTTGGACATGATACCCCATAATGAAATGGAACTGTTGGATGTTATCAGAGATTTAACTTTAGAACCAGAAACTAACAGCTGATGAAAGAAAAAAAGAAACATAGAAACAAATTAAAGGCCATTAAGAAGCACATTGAAAACTTCCCTGGAGTAAACTCGGAGGCTTATGGAAACAGGACAAGAAAGACTATCGGATTTGAAGTGTTCGATAATGAGGATATTACAAGTAGCATTTCGGCACTTTTGGAGGTGTGTTATTTCGCATTGGATGGCAATGGCACTTTCATTTATCCCAAGCATAGCAATAAGACACCGATATCCAGTGTGACCAAGGTACTCGAAATAGTCATCGACCTCTTGCCACATGACCAAATGTTCTGCATGGATAAGGTCACTGAAATCCTTTCAAAGGACAAAAAAAAGGATAATTAAAAGGAAAGCCAAGGTAATTTTATTAGATGAATGCCCACAACACCGAACAAAGCAATGTCCATGGTCGGCAAGGGGAAAGGTGTTTCACGCCGTGCAGAGGGTAATCCGTTTTTAAAGCGATGGATTTTTAGGCTGGCTTTTTAAAAACGAATTTTTGTATGGGTTCGACTTTGAGCGAGGGGAATCCAATGCTTTAAAAATGAAGCAAGCTCGCCCAAAGCGAGTGCGGTAGTTTTTATAAAATTTTCAATTTAAAACAAAATTATTAATTGTAACTTGGGGTTAAGGCATAGGTCTTGGTTCTTCCCCGACCAATTTGATAAAGCACCTTATGATAAATAAGTTAGTCTATTTCTCTATTAAGAGTTGCAATACTAATAGGTTCTGGCAATAATGTTCTAATTGTAGATAAGCTTGCCTTTTCTTGAGTGGTAATAATATTTATAATGTTGGTTTGTCTATTGGTAAGATCCATTCACAAATTTAAAAATTCTAATGAATATTAAAAGTGAGTACGGTAGATGTTGGCATTTTTTAATTCTTTTTACGGATTAAAAGCCCCAACATCTATCGAGCTAATACTATGCAATGTTTTGGGAAAATAAGAGGCTTGTTCCTCTTTTTACTAAAAAATTCATTGATTTTACTGGGCTACGAGAGTTTTTTACTAAAAACAGTGAGTCGATACCTTTTTAAAACCTTTGAAACACCAATAACCGACAATATCGATCAATATAAATAAGCCACATACTTTTTACTGTAAATTATTGCCTGTTTATAGGAATTACGGGACCATTTACTGTAAAAGTCAAATAATGCGTATTTGGCAAACACTACAACGGTTCAATATTCACTAAATCATATGAAATCCTATGGGTTTGCCGCAAATAAATGCCATTTTAATGGGTTTTCAAGAGCTTATGCCGCAAATCTGAAATAAAATCAACTATTTAAAATTGTTAAATAATTGATTTTAAATGAAATATGAAACAGTAACACCGCTTTGCGTGTTACCCTCTTGCTATTCCCTTAGATTCGCAATGTCATTTACATAGAGCTTTCTTTTAAGATATTTGATCCTTAAATGATTTGTTATCTTTTACTCGGGAAAACCCTCAGTAATTGTAAATTACAACCAACCGATAAAGGAGAATTACAATTTCCTTTTTCGAGCTGTTTAGATATAATTCATGTATAATGAAGATTTAATAATGATTTAGTGAAAAATTGGAATAATGCTGTAAATGACTTAACAATTGGACCAGGTTCAAATAATGACGCTGTAAAAATTTTGAAAAATATTGGTAATGAAATTGAACGAACACCAATTAATGTAGTTAAAGAAGTAAAGAAAATTCTTCCTAGAATTACCTTATAAAATTGATATTATGAAAAAATGTATAATAATGTTTTTATTTATTTTATGCTAATTGCCAAGATTCAAATAAGATAAAAGAGAGGCTTTTGTTAGAACTACAATCTGGAGATGTTGAAGATGGATGTAAAATAGTAATTTTTGTAGTTATTGCATCAGTCAATGCAATGTGTTTTATTCCAGAGCCTTCAGTTTCAAAAGCCGTATGTGCAGCGGCCAAAATTATGAATGCAGGAGCTATAAGCGATTTTTATCCAAATTCTCCAAATTTAATAAATGATGCGGGTGTTAAAGTATGTCAACTGACTTCTTCAGCAATTGATACTGGAATTAAATACACATTTGAATTTGGGGAAAAACAAACAAACGAAATCAATAATACATAGGATGGTTGAATTCTTTGGAAGGTGCAGTTCAGTTTATGTATTATTAAGTTACTATTATTTCAAGGAAATTTAGAAAAAACCTTAATTGTTATCATAAAAAGGATCTCTACATGCATCAATTTTACTAAACAACTTTTCATTTATACTATCCAAATCCAATATATTTTTTTTAATATCTAAATATGTTGTGTTTCCATTCTCATCTTTTTCCCTTTCCAAAAACATTTGACCCATTCGAGTAAAAAAACATAATTTCTCATTTTGTATTTTACAAATCCCTATCTTATCTACAATAATATCCGTCAAGAAAATAGAATTTTGGAAAAGCACAAATACATCTTTTAAAATAAAATTATCATTCTCAATTTCTACAATAGCATGTGATAATACATTTGAAGTAATTATTTTTTTATAATGCTCTGAAATTTCTATATCAACTCTCCAAGGAATATTTTCAGGTTCTTTTATTATATGATAAAATCCATGAAATCCTCTAACTAAATCAAAGAAAAAACAGGCATAATCAAAAATATTAGCCTTATTAAAGTTACCATCTAACTTGCTTACTTTATATATAGATGTATTCTTATAGTCAAGTAAAAAAGCATCTTTAATATCAGAAAAAGCGTATCTAATTACCAATTGATTAGTGTTTTTATATAAAATTTTGTAAAGAGAAAAGTTGTTATAAAAAGGTAAAATTATTTTAGTAATATTAATCAAACCATCATTTTGCGGTAAACTCATTAAATTTCTTAATTTGTCTACTAAAAAGGATTTATTTTTGAATACTTTGTTTTGCTCAAAACAATAAGCTCTAATTGAGGTTTTTTGTTCCAATATTCTTACAAATTCATTCTTTTTATTTTCTAGTTCTAATGATTTTTCCCAATTCCCTTTTTCATATTCACTTTGAGCAACAATTGCCATCCCTTTATGAAGAATCGGATTGAAAATACCGAATCTAATTTTACAAATATTCAATTCTGTTAAAATTAAATTTTCAAAATCGGATAAAAAATTGACATATTCTGGTTCAGATAATTGTTTTTTCTTATGATTATCATTGATAATAAATGCCATTTCAAAATTTGTCGTTAAAATCGATCTACTATGCTTTCCTAATTTTTTTGATAAAATTGTTTGTCCTAATTCAAAATATTCAAAACCAATTTTTAGTTGGTTATTAGAGATATAAAAATTAGCCAAATCATTATAATAATGTCCAAAAAGTACATTATCATCGTTAAAATTATTTTTTAAAATATCAAATACTAGGTCAAATATTTTTTTTATTTCATTATGATCTCCTTTTAAAAGGACAAGGCTTTGTGCAATTCTTGAGAGAGCAATAACATAATTTTTATCATTTTCACCATGAACTTCTAAAATGTTTTCTGCGGATAATTTGGCATATTTTAAAGCTTCATCAAATCGGCCTTGGCTCCTAATACAATTAGCCAATCTATTCAAACTGTAACCCAGAAATTGCTTATTCTCGATTGAATCTTCTCTACTAAGTTTTTCTCTCCACAAAATAAAGTTGTTAAACAAAATTGGTTCACTCATTTCGAACATTCCAATAGCATATAAAAAATTCGCATAAATCAATTCATTAGAAACTAAGAAAGAATATTTATTTTTAATACTATAAATCTTAAAAAAAATGTTTTGTGCTTGTTCGTATTCATCAAGTGAAACTAGAATTTCAGAATATTTTTCTAGTATTTCAAGCTCCAATTGCAAAATATTCTTATTTAAAGATGATAATTCTTCATCCGATTTAATCGAAATTTCAATGATTTTCTCAACAATATTGTAGGCAAGAGAAATGTATTTTTTTGCATTGATATAATCTAATAAATTATGATAATTATCACTTAATAAGAATTGTCTCTCTATGACTTCGTAAGTGAAATATTTCTTTAGAATTATAACTTTATTTTCTGATTCTTGTTCTAAATTTTGGTTTACGAAAAAATAATCAGCACGTTGTAATACATATATTAAAGATTCGTTACAATTTTTTTCTTTAAGTGCAATAGCACATTCGTTAGCCCATATGAAATAATTTTTTTTGTCATATATTTCTTTATGGAGTGATGCTCTTACTATATGTTCTCCTAAATTAATTTCATCTATCTTATTTTCTAAATCTAATTTTGAATTAAAGTAAGCGAAAAGAGTCTCATTAACTGAGAGATATTCAGCAAAATAATCTTCCTTATATTGAGTAGTTACACACTCTTTCATGAGTCCATGTATTGCAGCCTTATCGTTTTCAAATTTTATAAAAGAGTGGCGTTTAAGACTTTTTAGGCTTATAGTAAAAGGAGGTATTAAACCTGCTTTAACATAAACTGCTAGTATTTCATCATCAATGTAAGGAGCTAAACATAATATTTTAATAGCTTTTTCAATTTGAGGATTGAGATGTTCTAAAAAATGATTAATTAACTTTTCGTTAGTTTTTTTAAAGTCATTTTCTACAGGTTCTTTTCCTTGATTTTTTATTTTAAAGTAAGTCTCTTTTTGTAAATCTAAATAAAACGGTAAAGATAGGTTTTCAGAGTCAAGTTTATTTTTAGCTGATTTTATAATCTGAGTTCTAATATTTTCTTCTACGATTCCAGAAAGTTCTAAGAATTCTTGGGCATATTTGTCCTCCAGACCTTTCACTTCAAATTGTTCAATAAATTCATTGAACAATTCGTTTTCTTCACCCCAACTTAATTTGTCTCTTCCAAAAAACACAAAAAGAACTCCCGGCATTTTTGCGACCAAGCTTCTAATCCAAGCTTCTTTGTCTGTTATTGAATTTTGCTCATCATTCCAAAGTTTTTCATATCCATCAAAAATTATAACTATTCTTTTCCTTTTATTAAATGTTTTTATCTCTTGTTGCTTTTTCAAAAACATATTTATATCATATGCGAGTAATAATGGTAGCCGTTTTGATAATTGATGTTTATTTAATTCGTCTATATCGCCTAAAACTTTTTTTGTGCCTTTCATTCGTAACCAATCGACAATTTTTCTATTGCCAAATTCAGTGGCTTTCTTGGTAACGTGACCAATACCAGGAATAATTACGCTTCCAGCTTCAATAAGTGTTAATGCTGAATCCACAATTATATTCAAAACTTCATTTGCAACATCATTACTTGAAAACTTAGTTTTAAGTAAATATGGATAAGTTTCCGTGATATTTTTTTCCGAATGAGAGAGCATTCTATATCTTAAAAATCCAAGACAAAAAGCAGGAAGAGGTATGTTGCCTTTTTCAATTAAATCTTCCGCAATTGCCAATAATGCATTTTCAGGTATTCTGGTATTTACATTCAATTCAAAATCAACTTTATCAGAAAAAAGGAAGTTATCATTTTCAGAATTAGTTAAAAATTCTTTTATAAAAAAATCATCTTTTAAGGCTGACTTTCCTTGACCGCCTGCGCCAAAAAAAAACTTAACCCTTCTTTCATTAATATCTTGAGGATCTTCAACAGCCTTTTTAAGAATTTTTTTAAACTTTTCTCTATTGGTAAATACTCTTTTGTTCGAACTGGAGTCATCATCTTCCCAATCTAAAGTTAAGTCTTCATTGTATAGCATAATTTAATTCTAAATTGTAAAGTTTTATAAATATATAAAAAATAGTCTTGGGCTCTTTAACCTCCTAAAATTTTGGTAAAACAATAGGCGAGTGGAGCATATATATTTTAGGGGTCTAGCAATACAGTTTCTTAATAGTTGAGATATTCAATAACTTAGAAGTAATCTTAACGAGTTACAATGTTTCCAAAAATATAGCGTAGCGAACAGTAATTGTTTCAAAAATTATATACAGTCTTGATTTTTTTTGTTTCTTTTTTTTAGTAAAAAAGAATTAATAAAACTTTAAATTCTATTTTACTTAGAATTTAAGCTAAAGGAAGAGTTGGATTATTGTGTGAAAAATAATTATGAGCAATTTTATTTTATAATGCAATGACACTTTTTGCTTATTCTGTCTATACACCTACTAACGAATTCTATCTTTGACTCACAAAAGGAATTAAGAGGAGACAAAGAAGCTATTAGAACAGCATTCACCAAAATATAGCGACTTGTCTATGATAGTGGATATAAGGGTAATTTAAAGTCCAGTAGACGACAGCGCCATTAATTGACGGAGTATGTGTGTCCACTGTACGCTAATTAGATTTTTGTGTTGTGCATATATTAGATTTTTATGTATTAAAACCAAATGAAAACTTCTTAAATTATTGTCTTTAAGAAAGAATGGAAACAAATGATGTCGTAAGGTGTTTAAATAAAATTTTATATTATAAGGATTCTCTTATAATATAATTTATATGGATATGTGAAAAATTTGTATCTTTACACTAATAAAAACAAATAAATTTTGTTTTTAAATAGCTCTTTTTGACTTTAGTGTACTATTAGGTGAATCTACTTAAATAAAATCACTTAAAATGCTATAAAACAGTGTTTTATAAAAAATAAGGTAATCCTGTCATCCCGACAAAATGGGTTTAAAGAGAACCTATTAAAAAGTCAATCAAATGATTTTTAAATAATTACATTTTTTTGATTTTATTTGATTGGCTTTAATATCAAAACAAAAGTCACCTATTCGGTTACCTATTTTGGACCGAAATTTTTCACTACATTGGTAACTCATTAGTGTCTGACTTTCGCTTCGATTTGACTTTCGGAAACAAATCGAGTATTTATCTAAATCGATAGTCCATGGGCATTTCAAGAACTTTCAGTATTCATTTTTGGCTAAATCTGGCCAAGAAAAAGACGATTTGGCACCCATTTATGCCAGGGTTACCATTGATGGGAAACGGGCGGAAATCAGTTTACAAGGACAAGCATCGGTTGCCTATTGGGATACCAAATCGAAGAAAACCCCCTCTAGAACGCCTGAAGGCAAGGCGTTGAACACCTATTTGGACCAAGTGTATGCCAAAATTATTATACAACGGAAAATTATATCAGGAAATTTTTGGTACAAAAGAAGAAAACGGACGATATTTTTTAAAGCATCTTAAGTACAGTTTCATTATTGATTTTGAACAATATCTAAGCAAGGGACCTTCTCTACAAAACTCCACCCCCTTGAACAATAATGGAGTGATGAAGCATCTAGAGCGTTTACGCAAATTCATGAACCTCGCTATGGACCTGGAATGGTTGGACAAGAACCCATTTGCCCGTTATAAGCTGAAATTCAATAGACATATAAAGGGGGTCTTGTCCAAAGAGGAACTGAAACGTTTTGAAGATATACACTTTGACAATAAAGGCTATGAAATAGTGGGGGATGTTCTTGTGTTTGCGTGCTATTGAGCGAGATGGATTATGGCTTAAAAAAGATGATGATACAGAGGTGCAGGAGAATAGGGAGATATTGCTAGAAGCTTTGGAATTGTACAAGAATCTTATGAATACGGTTTTGCACCTATATCTATAATTTTTTATATTATAATTTTATTTGCTGGTTATTTATCAAATTGATATTTGATTGTAGGTGGTTTCATTTTTTATTATAATTGTTATATAAGGAATCTATATATTGCTTAATGAGCCGATATCCTTCTTTATGTGTGACTGTAGTACCAATTTTTGGCATATGGACCGGTCCTTTGGCACCCATTCTGAAAGTAATATGATTGCTGTAATCCATAATGCCTGTCTTATAAAAAGGTGTGGTATAACTTAAATTAAAGTTGTACATATTAGCTATTCCATTTGGATTATGGCAATGTGAACAATTGATATCAAAATAGGATCTGGCTCTATCATTTAAGCTATAATTTTTATTATAATCAACCATAGGTTTGATAGAATCCAGTGAAGCACTGACCAATAAATTCTCATCTGGAAAATAATCTATTTGGTTTTGTGTTACGCCATCATGATTTATGGGAGTAACCAAGTTTCGTAGCTTTGGCCCAATAGGAACTATTTCATTTCCTTGTTTGTGGCACATTATGCAATCTGCAAGTGATGGTATTTTATAATTAATTTCTTTGTGTATATTATCGGCTAAAGTGGTCGTAATATTGACGGTTGCCCCTTCTTTAATCAGAGTGGCGTCTTTTTGCTCATTATCCCATTGATATACTCCAACGTTCCAGACTTTATTCGATTTTATCAATAAACGAGTCTCTATAATATTTTTGATAGCCGATTTGTTTTCATAGTAAAAAGTCTTAGCTATAATAGTGCCTTCAGGAAAATTTAAGGTTTCTTCTTTACTAATCTCAATTTTCTTTTCTAATGGAATTTTAACTAACCTTTGTTTTAGAGCATAATCAGTAAATAAAGTTGCATTCAATTTATATTCAATAACCCCTTCGTTTGGAATAAGTTCACTCATATTTTTTTTAAACAAATTATATTCTGATAGGTTCTGGTTAAAAGAAATTTTATTAATATGTTTATATTCTTCTTGTTTTTTACCACAAGAAGCTAGTAAAAATATTACCGCAAGAATTAAGCTGATTTTCAAAATATTTATCTTTCTAATTGTCATTTTTTATTTTTGATAATATTTTTTTATCAATGAAGAACGTGCCAAAGGGTATTATACATGCGAACAAAACTTTCCAAGTGGTTTCTGTAAATTTCCAGCTTTGATTTACTCCTATACTCAAAGTATTGAATATATACAGGAGAAATAGTGCGCCGTGAACAGGTCCCATTGTCTTGACCAAATTTGGTTGCTCAAATCCATATTTTAATGGTACGGCTATAAAAATTAATATTAGCAAGGAAATTCCTTCCAATAAACCGATAAGACGAAGTCTTCCAACGCTTGTTTTTAATAAATTCATATAGAGAAATAGTTTAAAAAGTTCTTATTAATGGGCGATTTCCTAAAGGGGAGAATGGCCAAGGAATAGCTATTAAAATGAGCAATAGTGCTAGAGAGAAAAAAATCAACATTGTTTTGAATTTTTCTTGGCTGTTTTTCTTTCTTTTGGCAGATGCCGAACCAATTGTAATGAGCACAATGGAGATTAGCATGACAAGAATGTGAAACAATCCAAAGAACAGCGCTTCGTTCCATCCTTCAGAAAAATCATAGTATTTAAAAAACTGTATGGTCATTGGGCTTTGTGTATACAATAATATCCCTAGCATTAATTGAATATGAGCTATTGTGGCCGTCCAGTGCCGTATGGTATTATGTAGCTTTGTGAAGTTGACTTTCAAAAAGAATCCTTTTGCAGATAAAAAAATAGCGTATATCAGGCTTAGAAGAACAAGCCACCTAAGAATTGAATGAATGTTTAAGAGTGTCTGGTGCATTGTTTGCTTATGTATTTTAAAAACATACTAATTAGTATTTATTTATGTAAAAAAAATGTATAAAAACTTTCTTTAGTAAATATCCTCCTCATTAAATAAATTATCCTTTTGAAAAATTTCAGTACACAAATTATTCTTTTATGAAAGCTATCCATAATCTTTTCATCCACTGAATCTGGACTTTCAACTCTAAGTATATTGCCACCAACTTCAAGGTCAAAATTCCATTGTTTAATTGCTTTTATATCATTTAAAAAACATTGAATATTCAGAATTTCAGTTTTTGTATTCAGGTTTGTTTCATATACTGATATAAATGTCATATATAAGAATATTAATTAAGCAAAACGATAACGATAGCAAGTAGAATTAAATTTTAGCAAAATTAAAGAAAAATAAATAAAAAATACTATTTAGTATGTTTTATTTATTGTGTAATGCTTAGCGGTGATGGCTAAAGTCCAGATAATGGTATATAATATTTAAACATTAGTGTCCGACTAACGCCGTAAGACCGCTTCGCTATTAGAACCAAGAACAAGGACATGATTGTAGCTAACAGACAAACAGAGGCACCCCTATTGTTTTACTTCCTGAAACCTAAATATTTCTTGATAGATTTAATTGGTATTAAAAGCAAGGAATCTAATCAGTAATGCTTTTACAAATACTATTATAGATGGGCTTCAAATAAAAGTCAATAGTTTTTATCGGACAACAATAATATTTAATATTATTTATGATTTAAGCCTTATACATAAAAAATTATGGGATTTGATAAAGAATACAATTTATATTCATACTAGCTCCAAGAGAGGCCATAATAATATAGTCTCCAGATAAAAAACGATGGTTGCCTAACTCTCCTTTATCAATTAAATCATATAGGGTAGGAACGGTAGCTACTGATGAATTTCCTAAAAAGTGGACTGTCATGGGGAGTATGTTTGGAGAATAGGATTCTTGGTTATACAACTTGAATAGCCTCGTGATTATTGCTTCATCCATTTTTGCGTTGGCCTGGTGGATAATAATCTTTTTTATATCACTGATGGTTAATTTAGCTTCATCAATTGTATTTTTAATTGCTAATGGAACATTTTTTAAAGCATATTCATATATTTTTCTTCCACGCATCTTAATGTATAAATTATTCTGATCATGATTTTTATTATAAGAATTCCCATTCCACATAAAATCAATTTCTTCGCCATTATCACATATAGTATTTGAATGAATAATTCCTTTTTTGGGAGAGGTATTCTTGATAAGCATCATTGCAGCAGCACCATCAGCAAAAATCAACTTATTCCTGTCAAAAGGGTCTACAACTCTACTTAGAAAATCTGAACCGACCACAAGGATTACTTTAGCTTTATTGGCTAGAATGAGATTATTGGCAAGAATGACAGCTTCTACAAATCCAGGGCATCCAAAAACCATGTCATAAGTAATACATTTACGGTTTTCAATTTTCAATTTATTTTTTAATCTCGCTGAAGCTGAGGGCATAAAATTTGCCTGACCATTTTCACCAACCTCCCCATAATTAGTGGCATAGATAATATAATCAATTTTTTCTCTATCAATTTTTGACTCTTCAATGGCTTTTTCAGCAGCGATTCTCCCCATCTCAGAATTTGACATACTATCTGGCGCATATCTTCTTTTTTCTATTTTCGTTATATCAATGAATTTTTTAAGAGTTTCATTAAATGGTTTCTCAATTAATTTACCGTCTTCATCATATAAGGATTTTTGAGATAATTGTCTCCCATCAATTTCCATTTCGGGAATATATTTTCCGGTGCCTATTATTAAACTATTTATCATTATTATTTAAAGTTTTAATTTTTGTTGAGATTTTCGATATAATCTAAAATTAGTTGTAATCCTTCATCGTGAATTATTGTGGTTCCAATTTTAGGCATATGTAATTCGCCAAGGGTAGACATTCTCATTACTATCTTTCCTTGTTTTAATAAAATTCCTGTTTTGTAAATAGAGGTTTCTTCTCTTAAATCGAGCATAGTTAAATAAGCTATTCCATTAGGGTTATGGCAATGTGCACAGTTAATATCGAGGTATGCTCTTGCTCTTTTAGCTATGAGAACAGAGTCATTTTTATGATCAACTATTGAAGGTGTATAATCCGTAGAATCTAAATCTAAAAGCATTTTTTGTTTAAAATACTCCAATTGATTTATCTCATATCCACCTTTATTTATAGCTGTGTTAAGGTTCCTGATTTTAGGTCCTATAGGATATATTTGGTTACCTTGTCTATGACAGGAAATACAATCTAATTTTGATGGTATTTTGTAGTTGATAGACCTAGTAGTCTTATTATTGTCTTCAAAGGTTAAAGGAACAGTAGCTCCTTCTTCCAGAAGATATGCTTCGTCTTGCTTTTGATTCCATTTATAAGTTGCCCCATTCCATTGAGATTCTTTTTTAATAAGTAAGCGGGTTTCTACTATGAATTTTCTTATTGTATCATTTAATATTGTAGTGGGGTAATAAAAAGTTTTAGCTATTATGGTTCCACTTGGAAAATCAGGCAGACCACTTCCTTTAACTATTAGTTTGTCATCTGTAGGTAAAAATATGATTCGTTGTTTTTCAGCATAATCAGTAAATAGAGTTGACTCTAGATTAAATATTATTGCTTTTTTATGAGGTTCTAAATCAGCCAGATTTTTTTCAAATAAATTATAATCAGAAAGTTTATTATGAAATGTAATATTATTTTTAAGTTCGGAGCTTGCTCTCCTATGGTTTGATAATATTATCAGAAGCGGAAGGAATATTATGGTTGTTACTATTATTTGGGGCTTCTTCATTTTCTTTAATTAGCTGTCACTAGTTTAGAAAACAAATATATACAAAAAAAATACCGTTTAGTATCTTTTTTATGGTTACTGCATCATGAATTTTAAAACTTTGCAGATAAACAGTTAACTTATTATTTTAAAAATTGGGTATTTTAAAAATGGTAACGTATTTATATAATTATATAAATTTTTTTAATTTGGAATCTTGCACCAAGATTAGGTTGATATATTTAGAAATAATTAAAATTTTAAAAACATACTATTTAGTATTATATTTTATATTTTCGCCAATTTTTTTTATAAACGTCAATCTTTTTATTCATTTTTGAGTATAAACCAATGACTTAAATATGTCTAACAAGTTGTTTGAAAATTTAGTGGCTATTAAGGAAATTAATGTATTTTACGCACGAAATTTAATAGTATTTGGGAGTATGACAAATCCTATTTACTTATTTATGTTAGCCTTTTGAGTATTATCTAAGAATAAACATTGATTATTATGACAAGTATGTCCAAAGCCGATACAACCCGAATGAATATATTGAATAAAGCATTTTTATTGATTTACATGAACGGATATCAGGCAACTAGTATAGACGAGATTATTGCCACTACCCAAGTTACTAAGGGAGCTTTATATTATCATTTTAAAAATAAAGACGATATGGGACTTTCAATCATAAAAGAGGTAATGTATCCAATATTGTATTCAAGTACGATACAACCATTGGCTAGGGCAGAAAAACCGCAACTTGAAATCTATAAAATTATGAGGAATTTATTGAATGATGAAAAGTTCTTTAATGTTCAATATGGTTGTCCATTTGTTAATTTAGTAGAAGAAATGGCACCTCATAATACTAGTTTTTCAAATGCCTTAAAAAGACTTGTTGTAGATTGGAAGGAAGCTATAGAATGCTGTATAGAAGAAGGGAAAAAGCAGGGGTTGATAAGAGATAATGTGAACGGTGGGCAAGTAGCCATTTTTGTTTTATCTGGTTATTCAGGAATCCGAAACCTTGGAAAGATACTTGGGAGACCTTGTTATAATGCATATTTAAAACAACTTAAAAGCTATCTCCAGAGTTTAAATTAATTTTTTTTGTCCAAAAACATACTATTTAGTATGTTTTTATTGAAAAAAAATAACATTGTATAAATTTTAAAAACCTAACTAAATATTTTTTCATAATGAACAATTACCAAAAAGCAAAAAAAACTGGGAGTTAAGTTTAGGGCTTAAAAAAATCTATTGGGGAGTGACTGAGAGCAATCATCTTGTCGATATCATTAACCAGACGGATGCCGTAGAAACTTTTGATGGAGAAGAAAAACTTGGGCAGCCAATGGTACAATTAAGTTGGGGCACTGATAACATAATTCTTTTTATGGAAGCTAGGGTCTATTTATCGCTATGCTGAACTTCAAAATTTTATAGCTGTAGTAGCGGGACTTGAATACACCTTTAACAATATTGATGAACCTTGCCGTGAAACTGGAATGGCTGGAGAAGAACCCATTCTCCAAATACTCCCTGAAGTTTACCAAATTCGACCGGAACTACCTGACGGAAAGTGAGCTATTCGCTTTTATATCAATTAAGCTCACAAACCAAGCCTTCAAAACCTATGGATGGTTCCCGAACTGTATTTAATATACTGCCGTGCTAGTAGTATTGGTTTTAGTAAGGTTTGGGATGTTTGCAGCGCGAATCCCCGTTTCGCTCGCTTTTGTTGACTTTCATTTGAAGAAAGAGGTTTTTACTTTTTTCTTACTGCCCATGCAATTTGATTATTCATTGCTTTGTAATGCTTTATGTAATAACTTCAGGTTTATATATTTACTAACTGCGAATACAACAAACATTATGGCCAAGATTTGAAAGAACATTGGTATTGTATAAAGATTTACGGGCGGTAAAAGCGAACTGATTGTAAAACCGTTATTAATGAAAAATAAAGAACCTGCGATGATGAACAAACTGAATGCCAAAGCATAAGGATGCCAAAAAGGTGTGCTAACAGTTTGTTCGGACTCTTTTATCTTCTTCATTAACTGATTGGTAAAGTCCTTGGAGGTATGGGATTTACCATGATTGATCAACTCTTTTGTTATGTCCCGTTCTCCCATAATAGATGTTTTTTTTCAGGTCCTAATAATTCTTCCAGTTTGTTATGAAATTCTTTTCTCGATCGATGCAAGAGCACTTTGATATTTGAATTGCTCAACCCTGTGATTTCTGTGATTTCATTTATGCTTTGTTCCCCCAAATAAAATAGTTTCAATACCAGTACATCATTTGGCTTCATTTTTTGCAATACTTTATTGATAAATTCCTTTCTTTCTTCCTCCCTTAAAAAATCAAAACTGCTCGTGTCAACAGAAGTTTCAGCCGATACTTTTTTTAAATCTACAGTTTTCACCCTCTTGGATTTTTTGAAAAATGTATAGCTCGTATTTACCATGATCCTATAAAGCCAAGTTGCAAAGGATGATTTAAAATCAAATTTGGATAGATTTTTATAAGCCTTGATAAAACCCTCCTGTAATACATCTTGTGCGTTGTCTTCATTTTTTAGGATGGTGTGAACTAATGATAAGCACTGGTCTTTGTATTTGTCCACAAGAATTCGAAACAGATCTGTTTTGCCATCAACAACCTGTCTGATTATATCAAAATCGTTGTGTTCATTCCTTTTTTCCAAACTTTTTTCTCATAAAATGAGCTGCCAAAAGACCTATTCCTCCACATATGAAAAGTGTGGAATAAACTATAAAATAGAAAGTGTCTTCGGGTAAGTTTATGGTAGTGTATATAGCACAAATGCCAAAACCGACGCCAAGCCCTAGTATTATACATCCTATTTCTATAAAGCCATACTTTTCTCGATTTCGAATGGGGTCGAATCCCTTCTCTGCTGCAAGTTTTTTTATAAGGTAGTTGAATCTCGCCAAAAAAAAGACTACAAACACACATGAACTAAATAATAAAGCAGTTAAAATAATTTCTCTTATAGCATCCATTTTATAATTTTTTTTGGAGGATATTTTTTATTCAATTGTTGCCATTGGGCACTGTTCGAGTTTCTCAAACCAGAGGTTCCTAACACGATTTGAAGATACCTTGATTCCTAAAATATTTTGGTGGGCATCTCTGATAATCTTCATTTCCTTTATAAACCAATCGCTTGTAAAATAGTCAGGATCCGCTATTTCAAGTGGAATATCACCATGTCGTGGGTGCCTGGCAACTATGATTCCGTCTTTTTCAATCAAATTGTAAAAAGTGGATAGTTCTTTGCTGTAATATTTGCCCATATAGGCTGTTTTATCAAGGTTTTCCAATACAAGTTTATCAAGTTTTGGGGCTTTAATGGTCCTGCCCTCTTTGATGAAGGTCATTTGTACTACATTTCCTTTTGAATCCCGTTGGAATGAGATTTTGGCATTTAATGATGGGACATCAAAACCTGATTCCGACAAGGGTAGTAAGGGGTGATGGCTGTCTCTCCCGGTTACCGTTCCCTTTAGGGTGTCATTTTCAAGATAAATGGTCATTACCAACGGTTTGTCTACTACATATTTGCCAACATATTCTTTTAATTTTTCTATGGGAAGAAATGTTTGATTTAGGTTATGGTCAACATCACTTTTTTCTGATTTGAGGGGATTACTTTTTAATCCAGGAATAGTTTGTCCCCCTTTCATAAAATGGAGTTGAAAAATGTCATTGTTATCGTTCTTTATGAAAGCAACATGAGCACCAAGGGTTGGGATGTTGAATTGTGAATCTGTCATAGGGACGAGATTATGACTATCATTTTTTCCAGCAATTTTTACTTTTAATGATTTATTATCTTCCCAAATGTTTAGAACTGGGCCTTTTTGAAGAAGGTATTCTCCCGTATATTTTTTAAAGTTTGATTTTGTGTTTATGGCTTCAGTCAAACATTCATCAACTATTTTCATGGCAAGTTGTTTTGTATCAAATGTCATTACATTGCTTAAAACTGCCACTGCAAAATTTTGCTCGGGAAATCTTGCCAAATATGTGCGAAATCCGGCATCAGCACCACCGTGTACCACAATGGGAAGCCCTTTATATGTACTGATTTCTTGACCGAATGCATAATGTGTCTTCTTACCATTATTGAGTGTCGTAGTTTCATGGACTTTTTTCATAATCCATGGACTGCCTACTTTTATGTTTTCAAAATTTTGTGCCCATATCATAAGATCTTTTGCAGTCGTCAGTAAACTAGTGGCTCCTATGGTTGAATAATTTAGCACCTTTTTTTTGTAGCTACCGTCTTCGTTTTCGGCATAGGAGTATGCCCTGTTTTTTACAATTTTTTCGTGATTGTCGTTAAAGAAAGAGTTGTTCATTTGTAGTGGTTGGAAAATATTTTCTTTTGTCCAATCCGTAAATTTCCTTCCAGTTACTCGCTCTACAATTTTTGCCAACAGGGTATAGTTCGTGTTGCTATACCGGAACTCATTGCCAGGGTTAAAGTCCAGTTCTTTTTGATGGTATACTAGGTTTAGAATTTGTTCATCCGTGATAACGTCATCTGGACGCCACCCTGCCAGGACCAAGAGCTCCCATTGATCTCGAAGCCCACTGGTATGGTGCACAAGGTGGTCAAGAGTGATCTTTTGTCCAAAATCGGGCATTCTAGGCAAGTATTCCCTAATGTCATCCTCCAAGGACAACTTCCCTTGATCGGCTAACATTGCTATTGCAAATGAAGTGAACTGTTTCGAAACGGATGCCACGTGGAATATCGTGCTATCGGTAATGAGAACCTTATATTCAAGATTGGCCAGCCCTGTTCCTTTTGTGTATATGATTCTGCCCTTATGGAGCACGGCCACCGAGACCCCGGGAGCAACTTTCTTTTCCAGTTTGATGAGAAGGCTATCTAGACGTGTGGCTGGGGAGTTGTTTTCCTGATTATCTTGCAGCTTCAAATCTGTGGATCTTTGCGCACCACAAGAGGTGGCTAAAAGAAAAAATGAAATTAAAGATATGAGAAATAAACGATTGGGTTTTGATCTAATGTACATCCTATTTGGTTTAATTTATTCTAATTACTATTTAGACCATGTCCATAGCAAAAAGGTTACAACGATATCGTTTATATCCGTCTTTCTAAATTTTAAAGGGAAGATAGGTGCCTTAGGGTCTTTGTACTCACCATTTTTTTAACAAAGTGAATACAAAGCTCATTACGTATACTATAGGCTAAAGATGGAGACCTGAGACCGAATTGTTCTTTGTGGTGTAGAGATTAGCATTTGTTTATTAGTGTATTTTGAAGTCGATTTTTGTTTTAATTAGATAAAGGAGTTTTATTAAATTAACATGAGTTCGATTTAAAACCTGTCTGCCGACAGGCAGGCTAGGGCGTTTATAACAATAAAATCACTAATAAAGCGATTTGTAGCCTTGAGCCTTTCGTCTTTTAGTTTATACAGAGCCTTTCGTCTTTTGGTTTATACTCAGCGAAGTCGAAGTACTCAAGATAAACTAAGGTCGAAAGGACATTAAAACCAGCTATTTAAATGGGTTTCGACTGAGCCTGTGCTGAGTTTACCGAAGTACTCAACCAGATAACCAAGATTAAATTATTGATAGTTAGTTCAATAATGTTATGCTTACATCGAACTCATGTTAAATTAAATGTTGTTTTATGAAATCTGTTTCATATTGAAAAAACAAATTTCCATTTAACATTTTATTTAAGGTCATTAATTTATTATTATTTTTTCTACATGAGTTATATCTCCTTGATTTATTTTAACAAAGTAGATGCCTTTGGGATAATTCATTTCAATCTTAACATGACTTTCATTTTCTAATAAAATAGATTTTAAAATTTGCCCTTGCATATTAATTACTTGAATGAAATTAATATATTGTATTTGCGAATCTTGGATTTGAATGTTCAATGCCCTTTCCTGTAATATTGGGTTAGGGTATAATGATACCTTGATTTGCCGTTTTTTTGATTTATTTAAGGAGAGTGTTCCTGAAGGTAAATAGTTGGCTCCTAAATTTTCGTAAGCATTATTGACATTATTGTTATAATCATCTAATGACCAAATATCACCTGTGTTAATATCGGCAATATATAGATCATAACCACCTTTACCACCATTTTTTGTACTTGATAGTATAGCATATTGTAAGCCAGCTGGAGTCGCATCGGAATAATTGGCGTTTGTAGTGTTAAATGGCAAATAAACAGATGTACTGGATGTGTCATATTTTAAAAAGACTTGATCGTTTAAATTAAAAGAGTTAACCCAACCTGTATAAAAAAATGATTCATTATCTCTTGTAATTGGATAATATTCTTGATAATTAGACTGAGAAACTACTGGTTGTCTGTTAGTGCCGTTAACATTAATACTATAAATATCAGATTCAGAACCAGCACCAGGTGCAAATAAAATTTTTGAACCATCAACAGTGTAATATGGCATCGATTCTTCTATGTTAGGAGTATTAGTTACATTGCTTAAAAGATTTCCCTGAAGATCCATGATTAAAATATCATTGTCACTTTTATAGACTATTTTGGTGCCGTCTGGGGAAAATTTTGGATCTTCGTCTCTTCCTCCATAAGGCGTTAGGTTAACGGGCTGACCACCACCAATTGTCCATAAGAAAATATCCCAATTTCTTTGGCCATCACCTTTAATATCTCCCATAAAAACAATCTTGTTACCATCTGGAGAAAACATTGCGTTAATTTCGTGGTCAATGTTCCACCCAGAACTAATATTTGTTACTGAGTTGTCCGATAAGTCAAGAATAAATATCTCTCCGTCCCAGTTTTCATAACCAGAATAGGTGTGATATACAATTTTACCGTTTAAAGTTGGAATTTGGGAAAATACATTTGTGAAAAAAGTAATCGACAACAAAGCTGTTAAGTATAGGTTTTTCATAATTTTTATTTAACAATGAATTCATCAATAAATGTCCATTCTTTGAACTGGTTTAAACTTTTCTCAATTGGCTAAAAATTGTCCTTTTCAGCCTGCTTTTCACCTTTTTTTCCTTCCGTAGCCCGGCTATGCAACTCAAAAAAGCCTTCAATCAGACTCAAAATGATTAATTTTCGCTTCAATTAAAAAAGTTTAAACCAGTTCTTTATTAAATTATATTAAGTGTGTATTAAATAGTTTATTCGATTAATATTTTTTTTGTTTCTGTTTTATTGTCTTTTGTGAACTTAAGAAAATAAAGCCCTGAAGGCGTATTCTCTATAGATATTTCTTCTGAAACTGCTTCAATTTTTTTAGTAATAACCACACGACCTACAATATCTATCAAAGCTACTTGACCATTAACAAAATCTTTTGAGTTTAAGCTATACTTTATCTTGTTGTTAGCAATTGGATTAGGGAAAACTTTTATAGTATTATTTAGATTTATATCTGTTATACTTGAACTTTTAGGCTTTTTTTGCATCTTTTGGCTTGAATTCCAGCTAAAACTTATCCAATTTAAATTCCAAGATCTATTTGTGTCGATTATTTTTATGGTATGCAACCCTGCAGATAGATTAACTGAAGTTGATACAGACTGCCAATTTTGCCAACCTCCAGTATTTGGTAAAGTAGTGGTTGCTAAAATTACGCCATCCTCTTGAATTTGAATTTTACTGGCATTTTGGGGTGTGGCTATTCTATAAGTAACAGTATAGGATCCCGTATTTGCTATATTTACATCATACTCCATCCAATCGTTTTTATTTACCCCTCCAACATCCAATCCGCCACCAGTATCTGAACATTGTTCTGTAGCCACACCGCTCATGTCACAGTAGTCTTCAGCCTCTATTTGCTGCGGAAGGTTTTTTACACATCCAGACACCACATTTACATCTACTAATACAGGTGCAGATACCGTTGATGCACCTTCATTATCAAAAGCTTCGGCTGTAAGGCTATAGCTTCCTGCTGCCACACTATTCCAATCATAACTATATGGAGTGGAAGTATCTGTACCCAAATAGGTTGTACCAGCATAAAAATCTACATAATCAATACTTCCATCGCTATCTGATGCACTCGCTGAGATGCTAAATGATGCAGGCTCACCAAAAGCGGCCCCGTTTGTTGGTGATGTAACACTAACAGTTGGAGCCTGATTAGGCATATTTGCGACATCCAGCCAATTGATATTCCATGCTGATCCAGTATTTTCAATCCTTAGAGTGTGAACGCCTGCAGACAATGTTATCTGGTCGGTTACCGATTGCCATGTTTGCCAACCACCAGTAGCGGGTAATGAAGTGGCCTTAAGTAATATTCCATCCTCATAGGCCGTTATCTGTGCTCCACTTTCAGTAGTAGCAATCCTATAGGTGATTTCATAGGTTGCAGATGTGGGTACATTAACTTCATACTCCATCCAGTCACCTGTATTGATACCGCCTACGTCTTGTCCTCCGCCAGTATCGTAACAGGTTTCTAAAACGACACCACTCATATTGCAATAATCTTCTGCTTGAATTAATAATGGCAAAACATATTCACAAGAAGATGATCCCGAAACTGTAACCGAAACAGGCTCTGATACCGTTGAAGCACCTTCATTATCAAAAGCTTCGGCTGTAAGGCTATAGCTCCCTGCTACCACACCATTCCAGTTATAACTATATGGACTGGAAGTATCTGTGCCCAGATAGGTTGTCCCAGCATAAAAATCTACATAATCAATACTTCCGTCGCTATCTGATGCACTCGCTGAGATGGTTATTGATGCTGGAGCGGAATATGTAGTACCTTGTGTAGGGCTGTTAATCCCCACTGTTGGAGATTGGTTTCCTGTGCTACTTGTAAAATAGCATGCTCCCAAATCTTCATAAACAGAATTGACTGAACTGTTGTAGCTATCCAATGACCAGATATCTCCAGTATTGATATTAGCGATATATAAATCGTAACCACCTTGTCCGCCAGACTTGGTGCTTGACAATACCACATAGTCAGAACCCACAGGTGTGGCATCAGAATAATCAGCAGAAGAAGTATTGAAGGGAAGTAGTATGTCTGATCCACTGTAATATTTTAAGTGAAGCTGGTCATGACCATCAGAAGGACTTACCCAAGAAGTATAGAAAAATGAGCTTGCATCTCTTACGATAGGGTAATAATCATGCATGTTTACATTATCAGCCATTACACTCCTATTGGAGCCATCAACATTTATTATGGAAATATTGGCAGATGAACCCACGCCTTCCATAAAGAGAATTTTGCTACCATCTGCTGTATAGAATGGCATTGATTCCTCTTCTGAAGAATTAGTCAAATTTCCTAACACATTGCCATTTAGATCCATTTCGTAAATGTCTCCATTGGATTTATAAACTATTTTTGTACCGTCAGGTGAAAATTTAGGGTCTTCGTCTCTACCGCCCCCATTTGTTAGGTTTACAGGTTCACCTCCACCAACAGTCCACAAGAAAATATCCCAATTACGGGTTCCCCCGATTTGATCTCCCATAAAGGCGATTTTGGTTCCATCCGGAGAGAAAACACCATTCATTTCATGGTCAATATTCCAGCCTGAACTAATATTGGTAACAGAATTATCTGATAAATCAAGAATAAACATTTCTGCATCCCAAGCACTATAATCAGAATAATGATGATACAATATTTTTCCACTCAGTGAAGGCGCATTTGAAGTTTGCGAAAATAAATTTGTACAAAATGTAATTGACAAAAAAGTGATTAAGTAATAATAATTTTTCATGATTAGTTTGTTTTTATATTAATGACTAGTTTAGTTTTATATTAGAACTGGTTTAAACTTTTTATAATTGTCTAAAAAAATGGCCCTTTTGCACCCACTTTTTGCCTTTTATTTGTTCCGTAGCGATGCTATGCAGCAAATAAAAACCTTCAACTGGTCACAAAATGTCTAATTTTCGCTATAATCCCAAAAGTTTAAACAAGTTCTTATTGTACAACAAATTCATCTATAAACGTCCAACCTTTTTCTGCTGTTCTGCTATTTGAAGAGTTTTCAATAACAACTTTTATATAATGGGATTTAATCGTGTTTATTTCTTTGCTAAAATGTCTGATGGCAACTTCATTATTCAAGGTTTCAAGGCTATTAAATTCAGCTATTTGTTTAAAATCTTTGTTGTCATTTGAAACAAAAACCTTAATGTTTTTAGGTAAAAGGATTTGATTTTGCCTATCAACCAACAAACCAAAAGCTATTTTATTCAATTCAATTTCTTCTCCAAAATCAATGGTAAATTCCACACCCTCATCAAACCACCCTTGCCAACGCCAGTCATCAAAAGCTGTTGAACCGCGTAACCCATCTACCAACCCAAAACCACCTCCAGAATTATACTTTTCGGTGTATTTGTTTTTATAAATAACCTTTTTACCAAAAGCTTTATTTTTAACCATGATTATACTGTCTGTAATGGTGTTCCCAATCTTTTCTTTGTTATTAAAAACTTGAGATTTCACAATGGTATTCTCTGTTATAGTAATAGGGTCTTTATATTCTTTTGATGTTTTGTTTGGCAATGTACTATCAGTGGTATAACGAATCTCTGTATCTTCAAACTCATTGAAAAGACGTAATTCCAAATGTTTACTTTCAGGATCGTAGCTTATGTCCGACCTTAGTTTATAGGCACTTTTAGAGTAGTTCACGCCCATAAAATCAAATCGATCCATCATTATCTCCACCCTTTTTGAAAAGTCATTCCAATTTTTTTTTGGGTTATCTGTCCACACAGATTCCGAAAGCGCTAAAAGCCTAGGAAAAACCATATACTGCAAATGTTTATAATTAGGCATATATTCCGTCCAAACATTGGCTTGACCACCTAAAATATATTGTTGGTATTCTTTGGGCAACCCTTCGGGGATAGGATTAAATTCATATACTTTCCTTAAAGGCAAATACCCCCCTATTGCCAGGGGTTCGGTTTCCTTTGGTGCTTGATAATAATCAAAATATACATATGTATTGGGACTCATGATGACATCGTGATTTAGTTCAGCAGCCTCCATACCACCTTTAGCACCTCTCCAACTCATTACAACAGCTCCATCGGCCAATCCACCTTCAAGAATTTCATCCCAACCTATCATAGTTTTGTTTTTTGATTCCATGTATTTGGCTATTCGTTTCACCATATAGCTTTGCAACTCTTCTACACTTTTTAAGTTTTCTTTCTTTATTCTCTGTTGACAATGCTTACAAATTTTCCAATTTGTTTTTGTTGCCTCATCACCACCGATGTGTATATATTTTGAAGGGAACAAATTAATTACCTCATCTAAAACGTCTTCAATAAAAGTGTATGTACTTTCCTTTCCTGCACAATAAATTTTAGTTATTGGCCACACACCACCAGAGGGGACCATAATCGGTTTTTCATCACATGAAAGAAAGGGGTAAGCTGCTATGGCACTCATTACATGCGCAGGTAACTCTATTTCTGGAACTATAGTAATAAACTTGGATTGTGCATATGCTACCACTTCTTTAATCTGTTCTTGTGTGTAAAAACCACCATAGGTTGGTTTTTCGGAATTTAACGGGGTTGGTCTTTTATTCCAATGCAGGGTTTCCTTATCTACTCTCCACGCTCCAACTTTTGTCAATTTTGGATACTTCTTAATTTCTATTCGCCATCCTTGATCGTCCACCAAGTGCCAGTGAAAAGTATTGAGTTTGAGACATGACATTAAATCAATAAGGTCTTTTACTTCTTCCGTGGTATAAAAATGCCTGGAAACATCAAGCATCATACCTCTCCAAGCAAATCTTGGAGCATCCAAAATCTCTAGTTGTGGCAATTTTATGTCACTTCCTTTAAAAGCATTTACGCTTTCAATTTCTGGTGGCAACAATTGACGTAAACTTTGCATGCCATAAAAGAAACCAGCATTTGTTGAAGCCTTAATTTGTATTCTCTTTTCTGAAATATTGATTTGATAACCTTCCTTTTGAATTTGATTATCGGTAGTGAATTGAATATCAGATTTGTTAAGCGAATCAATAGCAACCGTTGTATTCCAGCCTTTTGATTGATTTATTTTATCTGCCAAGTATTTGGCAATTTTATATTGTTCTTTATTTTGAACTCCAAAAACAGTATTAGAAGTTAAGCTGTAAAAAGACTCTTTAATTTCGATTTTTTGAACTTTAGGAATAATTGAAACCTCTTTATTATAGTACTCCTTTTGTCGGCAAGACATAAAAAAAAGAATGAAAATTAATAAATTGAACACAAGGAAATGATGTTGTTGCTTTAAACTAGTTTTCATTCTTTATTATATTTTTGAGTTTATATTTGTAATGTGTGCTAGTAATTTTATTTAATTATAACTTTTTGTGTTGCTGATATATCGTCTTTTGTAAACTTTACAAAATAAAGTCCTGAAGGAGTTCCAGTAGCATTTATCTCACCTAAATTACCCTCGATGGTTTTAGAGACAATTGTACGACCAACAACATCAATTAACGCCACTTCTCCTCCTATAAAGTTGTTTGTTTTTAAATCAAACTTTATTTTATTGTCAACCACTGGATTAGGATATAATTTCACGGCATTGTTTAAGACTTGGTCTTCAACTCCCAGTGTACCTACATTAAAAGCACTTGTCCAATCAAAAGAGTCGCTTGTAGGTGTTCCAGTTGGATTGTTATAGTGAACAACAGCCTTCCAATTATAATTTCCAGTAGCTGATGGTGTAAAGTCGAAAGGGAAAGTCACTTCTGAGCTATTTCCAACCCACTCAGTAGCAGCCATGGTATAATGAAAGTCTGACTCATTATTTGTTTGAGAAATCCATACTTCTATAGTACACCAAATGTTATCACCATTAACATCGTTATTAGTAACATTGAAATTTATTGTACTGGTATTTCCAACAGAAAAAGTTAAGGTACTTATATTATCTCCAGAATAGAAAGGATAGTTTTGGCTGACTTCAAAATCGTTACTTGAAGTAAAATCAGCATTTCCCCAACCCCAAGTATTCCTTAAACCTTCAGTACCTGTATAGTATAATTCGTACTGATAAATATCATTACCTGATGATGCAGGTATTACAGCAATACCATTTGCATCTGTATAATACGTTACAACTGGATCAGCCCAACCTGGTTGAGAAAATACAATTTCTACATTTTCCTGTGGGTTTCCGTCCTTGTTAAAAACTTTAAAATTAAATTGAGCATTTACAAATTGTACTGTTAATGCTAAGGCTAATACTAGTAATTTTGTTTTCATAATAAATAATTTTTAATAGTTATTAAGTATTTGATTAAGAGTATTTTAAGTGCTATGGTTGGGGTTTTGGTATTTTAAATTTGGCAAATAAATTCCCTGCAAAATCATGGTGTTTTTTTTTTTACCATAATCTTGAAATATATTTATTCAAGCAAAAAAATGATATTGTTAAAAGCCTAATTCATAAAACCAGGTTTTTTATAGTTTATTCCAACTTCGTCCATATACAAAAGATGTGTTTTTAGCCTTTTTTTGAATGAACTAAAGTTTCTTGTTTTTGACCACGCCACTTCCGAATACCCTTGAAACCTAGGGAATACCATTTTTTCAAAAACAGCTTCGGAGGGTATTCTTTCTGTCCAAACACAAGCTTGATACCCCATTTTGTTATTTATTACCCTAGCGTCCAATTCAGTGGTTTCACTAAAATTATACATGCTTATGAAATTCTCATCGTTATTATCTGAACTCAAATAAAACCAAGACCAAGGGGTTAAAATAATGTCATTCCCATTTTGTGCAGCATAAATAGAACCATCTGGCTTATAATCTCTCCAGTACATGATATCCACAGAAGCGCTTACTTGATTTACAATATCATCATCATTTCCAACCATAACATCATCCCAAGCAATTACTTTTTTCCCTTTACCTTCTAAAAAAGTAGTCATCTCATTTACAAAATAACTTTGGATGTAGTGAACTAATGCCCAATTATTATCGTCCATAAATTGTTGACATATGGTTTCATCTTCCCAAAAAGACTTATCTACTTCATCAGCACCAATGTGAACCGTTTCAGATGGAAACAACTCAATCATTTCACTCCAAACATCTTTGGCAAATTGCATAACGTTTTCATCACAAACACACATAGGTCTAGAAAATTCTTCTCCCATACCTGTTTCACCATTACAAGAAAGCCATGAATAGGCCCGTATAGCTGCAGACATGTGCCCAGGCATATCAATTTCTGGAATAACTTCTATATAATTATCTGAAGCATATAAGACAATATCCCGAATATCTTGTTTTGTGTAAAAACCACCATAAGTATTACCATTAACAAAAGCTGGATTGAAATTATAATCGGCATCACTTTTTGCTTTTTCAATACACCATTCGTCGTGCTCATTAAATTCCCTAAAAGCTCCAATTTGAGTTAACAATGGATATTTATCGGAAACAATTCTCCAACCTTGGTCATCTGTTAAATGAATTTGCAATTTATTTAATTTGTACAAAGCCATTTGATCGATAATCTTAAAAATAAATTCTTTTGGAAAAAAATGTCTTGAAACATCTATATGAAATCCCCGGTACTCATTTTCTGGTTTATCTTCAATGATAACTGATTTTAATTTTATGTTTTTTGCATTTGTATCAATATCAGATGTCCAAATATATTGCCTTAGTGTTTGTGCTGCATAAAAAGCACTTTCCTCACTATTTACAAATAATGAAATTCCTGTGGCACTCACCTCAATCTTATAAGCATTGCCAGTTAATTGAGTGTCGTAAACAAATACAATATTTGGATTTGTAATGTTAGAAGTAACAGTAGAAGTTATGCCTAAATTATTCATTTCGTCTTGAATCACTTTAGCTGCATTAAGATAATTTTCCTCTACTTTTATTAATGCACTTGAACTTATAGTATAATTTGGTTCAGAAAAAGTAATTTTTGTTGGCGACGGTATAATATCTTGATTGCCCGTTGTAATAGGAGGAGGATTATTATTAGACGGGTCTTTACTATTTTCATCATTAGAGGAACAAGAAAATAATGCTGTTACTATTAATGTAAAAACATATATCATTTTATAAGATTTTGAGAACAATTTTTTCATTTTTATTATTTTTAATAACATCAACCAAATTTTAAAAAAGTTTTATCATTTGGTTGATGTTTAATAGGCCAAAACAATTTTCACTTTAATAACCTGGGTTTTGTTCCAACTCTGGATTTCTGTCTATTTCATTTAAAGGGATTGGTAATAATATTTTGTTTTCGTTCATATCATAATTTACATATTCATTAGTTATTAAATTTAACTCCTGTAAATTATTCATGGTTTGAATAATCATATTATTTCTTACTAAATCATCCCACCGATGGCCTTCCAGAGCTAGCTCTAAACGTCTTTCTAATAACACAGCATTTAACATTTCATTATCGGTAGCGGTGGTATTACTTAAACCTGCTCTATTTCTAATTTGGTTGACAATACTTCTTCCTCTATCACCAATTTCTAAATGAGCCATAGCTTCTGCTTTCAATAATAAAATGTCTGCTAAACGTAAAAAATAAATATGATCACCACTGTTCCAGCCATTGGCCTCTTTTTGCTTATATGCAAAAGGTACAGGGGTCGATGGACTGTTAACGTTATAATATTCATCTACCCATTGGACACTTTCGAAAATGATATTTTGATTCTTCCTTTCTAGATCAGATTGAGAATCGTAAGCATTTATTAAATCTTTGGAAGGTGTTCCATACTTTCTCCAACTGTCATTACTAATTGAAGGTGGTAAAAACAATTGGGGTCCCCAATTTCCTTGAGGAGTTCCTTTTATAAATTGAGACACAAAAATTGCTTCTGAGTTGTTATAATTACCTCCAACACTAAATAAAGGGGAGTAAGTACTTAAAAGTTGATACCCAGCTGGACTATTTATAACTCGGTCTGCATGCTCAATAACCTTTTCATAATTATGTGAAGGGTGTTGTGCCCATACTTTTGCCAATAGTGCATTTGCTGTACCCTTAGTGGCTCTTGCTTTATTAACATTAGATCCTCCTTCATAATTATCAGGTAAACCTGCTTCGGCTGCGGTTAAATCTTCAATAATAAACGCATACACCTCTTCTACAGTGTTTCTTGGTATTTGAGTCTTACTAATGTCTGCTGTTCCAGTTTTCTTTACTATGGGAACGCCTCCATATTGTTTTACTAAATCGAAATAATAGAACGCTCTTAAAAATTTAACCTCAGCAATAATTTCAGATTTTCTGGTGCTAGATAAATCGGCAATATCTTCTATTTTATCTAAAACAGTATTAGCTCTTGCTATGCCTAAATAAAAGGCTCTCCAATTATTAAATATTCTTGCGTTGTTAGGTGTTATTTTTAATTGGTCGTATGCCCAGATATCTACGTCATCTGGAGGACCAGCATAACAATTATCAGATCTTACATCTCCCATTAAAATATTATCCCAAATATAAAATTCGTTGTGTAATGAATTATAAACGGATACTAAGGCCGCTTCAATATCATCAGCACTATTAAATGTATTACCTGTGGTTGAGTTGGTAATTGGTTTTAAATCGAGAAATTCATCACTACATGACTGTATAAGAGAAAATACTATTATTGTTCTTAATAAAATTTTAATCGTTTTCATAATATTTTTTTAAATTAAAAAGAAGCGTTTAAACCAAGGATGAAATTTTTAATCTGAGGGTAAGTTCCATAATCGACCCCTTGAACTAAGTTACTCGAACCAAATGCATTAACTTCTGGGTCGTATCCTGAATAATTTGTAAATGTTGCTAAGTTCTCGCCTGTAACGTATAATTTCAATTTTGTCAAAAATGTTTTTTCTAAGAATTTTTTACTTAGATCATAGCTACATGTTAGCGTTCTAATTTTTAAATATGAACCATCTTCAATAAATCTTGATGATAAATCTGAATTTGTTTTATCGCCTAATACTGCTCTAGGAATATCTGTAACATCACCTGGTTGTCTCCATCTGTTTAGGACACTAGAAGATTGGCTTTTAAAGTCTGTCATCGCTTCTGTTTCAACTCTAGTGGCATTAAAAATGTCATTACCTTGAACACCTTGAAGAAAAACACTCAATCCAAAACCTTTGTATTTTAGTGTATTTGTAAAGCCATAAGTAAAGTCTGGATTTGCGTTACCAATGATTGTTTTGTCACCTTCGGCAGTAATATCGCCACTTTCGTCTAAGTCTCTGTAAATAATATCTCCAGTGGCTATATCGACACCATCAGAAATAAACCCCCAAAAATTGCCAATAGGTTGTCCTTTTTCGGCACGAACCACATTTCCTCTTTGAAAAATGTCTCCATCATTGAAAATCTGTCCTTTTAAGTCGGTTATTTCATTTTTGTTAAATGATATATTAAAATTTGTATCCCAGGTAAATAATTCTGTATTTATTATTTTTCCGAGAATTGAAACCTCAAGCCCTTTGTTTTTTATTCCACCTACATTTTGTGTTGAATTAAGAAAACCAGAGGATGTTGGAAGTGGGGCAGGTATTAATAGGTCTTTAGTGTCTTTAATATAGTAATCCATGATTACATTTAACCTATTGTCTAAAAAGGCAATATCTAAACCTAAATCCGTTTGTGTAGATATTTCCCATTTTAAATCTTTATTTTCTAAAGTTTCAGCAGCAATTCCGGGAATTATATTACCTCCTATAACATAATTATATCCTGTTCCTACTTGACCATACCAAGCATATGGTTCTATTCTATCATTACCAACTTCACCCCATCCAAATCTAATTTTTATATCATTGAAAAAACCGTTTTCGTTAATAAAATTTTCTTTAGAAAGCCTCCAACCTATAGAGAATGAAGGGAAATAACCCCATTGGTTGCTTGGCCCAAAAACAGAAGAAGCATCGGCTCTGAAATTGGCCGTTAATAAATATTTGTCTTTATAATCATAATTAAGTCTACTAATGAAAGATTGATTTGATCTTTCATTTACATTTGATGAAGTTATGATATTAGTGGTGCCACCACCAACAGAGGTAACCGTACCACTTCCAAAACCATTTGATTCTCCTGAAAGAGAAGTGTTTTTTCTCTTAGATGAAATAAATCCGCCCAAGACTTTAAATTCATGATCTCCAATGGTTTTTTCATAAGTCAACATGTTTTCCAAAATCCAGTAAAAACTTTTGTTAGAACTTTCATAAGCGGTTCCTTGAGTTGCTCTACCAAAATCTGTAGTAAAGGGGTCTAAAAAGTTTGAAAAAGAACCTTGCGTATCGTCAATTGAAAATCTACTTGTATATTGAATTTCATTTGTAATATCTGCATCAAAATAAAATGTTCCTAAAAATCTTGAATTTAGGTATTCCTTATCTGGGGCATCTGTACTTGCTACAGGGTTTTCCCAAGAGGCCTGTAATGGATTTCCGGTATAAGTGCCGTCCTCATTAAAAATACTTATAAGAGATGGCGTAACTAATGCTCCTAAAACTACGCCTCCTCTGCCTGCACCTACATTATCAGTAACATCAACATCTCGCCATTTGGAGTATGTTAAATTAGTTCCAACTTTTAACCATTTTCTAATTTGAGTACTCAGGTTAAACTTAGCACTGTATCTTTCAACACTATTTGTTCGTACAATGCCTTCTGCATTTTGATAATTTCCAGATATGTAATAATTTATCCCATTTTCTATTCCAGAAAAAGACAGTTGATAGTTTTTTCTTAGAGCCGTTCTATAGATTTCATCTTGCCAATTGGTGTTTGCAGTATAGATTGACCAATCTGGAACGGATAAACCTAAATCATCCATTAAATCAATATATTGTGATCGATCAAGTGTTCCTAATTTTTTGGTTATTGTTGATGCTCCAATATAAGTATCAAAACTTATTTGTCCACCTTTTGCTCCTCTTTTAGTATTGATTATAACAACACCATTTGCTCCAGATGCACCATAAATTGCTGCAGAAGATGCATCTTTCAAAATAGAAATACTTTCAATATCGTTTGGATTGATATCATAAATAACTTCTACAGGAATACCATCAACCACATATAATGGTTCACTTGAGGCACTAATTGATGTTGTACCTCGAATACGCAAAAAACTTCCTGATTGTGGTTTTCCAGAAGAAGATACAACAGTTACACCAGCCGCTTTTCCAGCCAGTGCCTCGGTTAGTTGCAATATGGGTCTGTCTTCAATAACTTCACTTGAAATTTGGCTAACTGAACCAGTAACATCCTTGATTTTTTGAGTTCCATACCCTACAACTACAACGTCATCCAAATAACTAACATTTTCTTCCAGGACAATATTTAGAGACTGTTGTTCATTTACTTCAACTTCTTCATTTGCAAAACCTAACATAGAAAAAACAAGAGTTTCTCCTTTTTCTACACTAATGGAAAAGTTCCCATCAAAATCTGTTGCTACACCTCTTGTTGTTCCTTTTATGATAACTGAAACACCAGGTAAGGGTTGCTTATCGATGTCTGTTACTATCCCAGTAATTTGTTGCTGGGGCAATGATGCATCAATATCTTTGATTTTTTGTTTTATATGGATGTTTTTGTTCGGTTTAAAAGTAAAATTAAAGTCATCTTTTTTAAAGCTTTTTACTAATAGCTCACTTATTTTTATTGTACCTTTTTTTAGATGGATTTTAGGAAAATTTTTGAACATATCCACTTTGTAAATAAAAGTGTAATCCGATTGATCCATTATTAGATCAAAAACCTCGTCCACGGTTAGAACGATATCCTTATCAATTGCAATTTTATCATTTTGTGAAGATAAATTCCCAGGATTTAAACTAAAAGCTGTTGTGCAGAATAATAGGATAAAAGATCTCATAATGTTAAGGATAGATTTTTTTTTGAATTCAAAAAAATCATTTAAAAAATTAATTTTCATAAATTTGATTGTTATTAGTTAGTTATACATTTTAATTAATTAGTAATTTTTGATTAATTGGGAATGGAGCGTTGTACCTTGGACAGTTTGCGCTTTGTTCCCTTTCTCAATTTATTTTATGGTTATTGTTTTGTTGCTTATTTCATAGTTATTTATAACATTTATATTTTTTAAGCTTAATAGAATTTCTTCAATGTTTTGTTTTTTACTTAAAACCCCTTTAAATTCTATATTTTCTAGATCTTTATTTAGAAATACAACATCAAAGTCATACCATCGAGATAAAACCCTCATTATTTCATTTAAAGGTTTATTTTTAAAACTAAAAAAACCTCGTTTCCAAGAAGTTTCGTTTTTAACATCTACTTTTGCGATAACAATAGCATTACTATTATTGCTTATAGTTGATTGTTGATTTGGACTTAGTATTTTGTTTTCAAAATTATTATTAACGGATACTTTGCCCTCTACTAACGTCGTGTATATGTTGGTTTCGTCTTTGTAGGCTTTGATGTTGAATTCGGTACCCAGGACTTCGACTTCCTGACCGCTATTCATAACTTTAAAATGGGAGCCGTCGTGGTCGGTGCTAGGGCTCACGTCAAAATAAGCTTCACCATATACCAATTCTACTTCACGCGTTTCTCCCTCTCTAAAGGTTACCGGATATTTAAGTTGGGATTCAGAATTTAACCATACTTGGGTGCCGTCTGATAATTTTATAAAGAATTGACCGCCTCTTGGGATAGTTAGATAGTTATAAGCGATTTCAGATGAATTTTTATCTCCAACTCCATACACAATTTCCTCTCCATTACTTTTGATATTTTGTGTTTGGTAGGACGTGCCTTTTTCCAGTGCGACTACCGAACCATCTTTTAAAGTTAAAGTTGCTTTGTCTGTCCCGGTTTGAATAGCATTCGTTTTTACAATTGTTTGTTCTTTATCTATAGGATTGTTAAATAAATCATCTCTTAAAACATAGGTTATAGCTAAGATACCAGCAATAGTAGCGGCAACTGAATACTTCCAAACATAAAATCTTTTTCTTTTATTTTCTTTTTGTTTTACAATATTTATGATATTATCATGAATTCGATTTGCATCAACCAAAGTCATGGTTGGTTTTTTGTCAAGGAGTTTCAGTACATCTTCAACAGTTGGTAGTTGGTCTGGCCCTTTCATATTCTGTATAAGGGTAATGACTTCATCAGCTTCTTCTTTGCTGCATTGATTAAGAATAAACTTATTTAATTTATTTCGAGAATGATAATCTGAATGCATAATATACGATCTTGTGTATATAATACAGATGAGGACGGTATGAGTACTACTCGAAGTTTATTTTATTAAAATAAAACTGAATGTCCGTAATCATACATAATGATATTTTTGTCATTCAGAACGAAGTAAATAATCTATTGATAATCAATGAGATCCCTCGTTGCCTCGGGATGACAAAAACAATATATTTTTAGGTTTATAGCAAATTACGGACAATCAAAAAAAAATTATTCAAGCCAGCGGGATGAGAGAAGGGTAATCAAAAGTGTTACGTCACCATGAGTTTCTAAAAAGTCTCTTATAGTTGCTAAAGCCTTACTCATTTGTCCTTTGACTGTACTTACCGAAATATTTAATTCTTTGCTAATTTCATCATAGCTCTTACCTTCATCACGCGACATTTGAAAAATAACCTTGCGTTTGAGCGGTAATTGTTGGATAGCCTTGTTTTTTATTGCCTCATAATCGGCTTCTGCCATCTTATCTTCAATAGGACTGTATGACTTTTGGCTTACATAAAATACTTCTTCTTTAAGCTTTCTGTTATTGGCAACTTTGCTAATGAGGTTGAAGGTCAGATTTCTAGTAATTGTAAAAACATAGGATTTGAAAGATAAATCGGGATTTAATCTATCCCGATGTTTCCAGATATTCAGAAATACGTCTTGAACGATTTCCTCTGATAGCACTTTTGTTTTCAGCATGCTAACGCTATATGCGAACACATCGTTTCGATATGTGTCGAAAAGTTTACGGAAGGCTTTATTATTGCCTTCAATAAGCTCCTGGACTAACAGTTTTTCGTTAAGTCTATTTTTATCTGCTCTTTTTATTGATTCTGCCAATTGAAATTTATTTAAATATAATTTCATTTAAGAGAATTAAACTCTAAATAATAAAATTGCTCAATATTAAACAAATTTTATTAATTCTTTATTCTGTGAAGGAAAGGTGCTAAGATTGTTGAGTTAAATATACAAAATAATTTGAACGCATAAATGGCATCATATTTACCTCCATTTGTTGTTAATTAAATGATTTGCTTAGAATTCGGATTGGTTTGAGACCATATTTCAGTGTGTCCTATCTCGTGTCCTATTCGGTTTGTGCCATTGGGAGAGAATTAAATAAAGTCCCTATTAAAACTGTATCAAAGATGCTGGGGCATAAAAAATTGTCTAGCACTCAAAAATTATCAAGGAACATTTAAGGCCACTGTTGGAAAAAATGGTATGAACTACTACATCAAAAGAGCCGATGTGGTAAAAGGAGCGGCCAGTTATTACATCATTCAAAACATGGGATCGATTTTGGAGAACGACGACCAGCAAGGTCTGGCACATTTTCTAGAACACATGGCCTTTATCAAACATCGATGCCAAAACATATAATTACTCAAAGTATTCTTAACGTATGCCTATTGGTCTGATGTCTATAGTATAAAATTTTGAATACAAGGTACTTCGTAATTTCTATCATAATTGGTACCTAACCGATCTGCAGACCATAGCTGTGATAGGTGGCATTAATATAAGAAGAGGTTGAGCAGAAAATCATAGAAAAATTCTCGAAAACTCCAGCTGTAGAAAATCCAAGAGAACGATTTGATGTCAATATTCCAGATAATGATGAGATGTTGTACAGTTCAGGAATGAACCCCGAGGTCTCATCCGCATCTATAAGTTTTGGTATTCGCCATAAAAAAGCTTACACCCAAAAACATAAACAAGTATAAAATATTAAAGTATTCATAAAAATTACTTAATATTGTTGCAAATTGTAAAAGCTATTGCAGCAATTAGCGCATATTTTCTATTAAAAATAGTTACAGAGGGAATAGGTAACACCGTTTTATCGTATCGGCAAAATACGACTTACAGTAAAAAGGTGTTAGCGCCCATACAGCCAAAGCATAGTATATTTTTTAACGCAGGTTAAACATGTCGGTAGCACAAAACCATACAGACCAACAACTAATAGACCGCATAAATGCCAATGACGAAGGAGCATTTAATACACTATACGATTTGTATTGGGAGTCCCTATTTATATATGCCCACAACCTTTTAAAAGACAGAGTGCTTGCCGAAGACATTCTACAAGATATCTTCATTAATATTTGGACCAAACGTGGCGATATAAACGTAAAAACCACCCTAAAAGGCTATCTATATACCTCAGTAATGTATAAGGTATACGATCAGTTCAGAAAAAACAAACAATCCTTTAAAGAAGAACTACTAGATAACTTCAATCAGCGCATACAAACCTCGAATCCAGAATCAAAGCTCATCTATCAAGAACTGTTAGAGCATATCAATCGAACCGTCGAAACCTTTCCTGATAAAATCAAAGAAGTATTCATATTGAGCCGTCAAGAGCAATTGACCCATAAAGAAATAGCTGAAAAATTGGGAATATCCACCAAAACAGTAGAAGCGCACATTACCAAAGCATTAAAACTCCTCAAAGCTTCCATAAGTAACATAGCCGGTATGGAACTCATTATATTTATTAGCTATTATATGCACCAATAAACGGGTGGTAAAAAGAGCTAGAATAAATTTTTTTAAAAAAAGTACGGTTTTCTATTAGGGATGCCTTTCTTTTTCTCGACTTGTATAAAAGCCCCATAGAAAAGATTAAAAAAAATGGAAGACCACAACTATCTAAACCGTTTAATTAAGCAACTTTTTAAAGGTTCAATTTCCAATAAAGGACTCAAAGAGCTTTCAAACTTTTTTATAAGCCATCAAACATCAAAAACATGGCCCTTAGACCCTGCCTTAAAAGCGCCAATCAAAGCAGATATTTATGCTAAAATACAATCAAAACTACAACAAGAGCCTAAAGCGCCCAAAGTAGTGCCTTTCTACAAGAAAAAACCGATTAAGTACGCCGCCGTCGCCGCTATTCTATTATTAGCTACTCTAACCATCTTATTACAGACCAATACTATCCCGTTTGGTAGGCAGGGAGTTGAAGGGGCACAACCCATTATAGTAAACAACCAAATACAAACAGGCAGCAACAAAGCCATCCTTACTCAGGCGGATGGCATCACCGTGGTATTAGAAAAAGATTTCCTATACCAAACCACCTACGCCAGCAGTAACGGCAAACAGATTACGTATAATACGGAGAGACGCAAAGCATCGCGTCTCAACCCGGCACAACAATCCTTATACGAAACACTCACCATCCCCCGTGGTGGCCATTTCCAAATAACCCTATCCGACGGTACCAAGGTCTGGCTCAACTCAGAGACCCAACTTAAATATCCTGTAGCCTTTACCTACGGTCAACCCAGAGAAGTTAGTCTTATTTACGGCGAAGCCTACTTCGACGTTAGTCCCAGCACCGACCACAACGGTTCCCCTTTTAAAGTATTTAACAGTGGCCAGGAAGTGGAGGTTCTTGGCACCGAATTCAACATCAAGGCCTACAAAGACGAAACGAACATTTACACGACATTGGTCGAAGGCAAAGTAGCAGTAAACACGCCCAAGGCACAGCATACCTTAGTGCCCAACCAACAATTGGGTTTTAATGTGCTAAGCCAACAAACAACCGTGACCACTGTCGATGTGTACTACCATATAGCATGGAAGGACGGCACGTTCAATTTTGTAAGCAAACCGTTAAAGGACATCATGCAAACCCTATCCCGTTGGTATGATATGGACGTGATATTTGAAAACAAGGATCTGGAAAACGTCACCTTTACCGGTGTATTGCGAAAAAACCAAAATATAGAAGCCATCATGGCCACCATAGGCTCGGTGTCTATAGAAACGTATGAGATACGGGGCAAGACCATTGTGCTGAAGTGATGTGTGGTGCACCATGAACAAGGTGTCATTGCCATACCAACTGCAGGAGCCTGCTGGCGAGGCTGGGGATTTCACAAAAGCCAATTAAAGAATAAAGAAAATGTCTAACTATCTAAAAATCTAAACAAACAACCCTCTAAAAACACAAATAATATGAAAGACAAATAACTAAAAAAACTCCTACGTTCTACGATTTTCGAAGTGCTAGAGCACATAGAGGATGAAGCTACGGAGGATGAAAAAAGAAAGGGAACACAGGTTCTATCTCGCTAAAAATTGAAACCTATTATTCCCCTGTCATTATCAATTAATTTAAAGCCTGTCTACCGACAGGTAGATTTAACTAACTAATAACAAACAAATTTATGGAAATTAAATCAATTAACCTCCGTAATGTTCCCACAAGCACGGGAAACAACAAACGGCTTTTAATGATCCTTATGAAAACATTCATTTTTTTATGCTGTGTATCGGTGTTTAGTATAGCCCCGGGTAACCTGGTCTCTCAAAATGCCAAAATTAAAATAGCGGTCAATGAGACCCTAACAGTAAATCAAGTGTTTGAGCTCATCATGAAACAAACTGACTATAATTTTATTTATGAAGATCAGATTTTCAAGGACTTCCCCAAGGTCATGCTTAAAAAGGGCACGATATCCTTAAATAAGCTCATCAACGAAAGCCTATCTGGTAAAGATGTAAACATTATTGTTACCCAAAACAATACCATTTTAATTAAGGATGCCAATACCCAACAGCAAATTAATGTAACAGGTACAATAACTGGCGCTTCTGGTCAGCCCATACCGGGTGTTACGGTACTCATTAAAGGTACCCTCAAAGGTACGGCTACCGACTTTGATGGCTCTTATACCATTATAGTACCAAATCCAGAAAACGTTTTGGTATTTTCTGCTTTGGGGTATGAAACTCAAGAAATAGTCGTTGGGGATCAAAATAATATTGATGTCATTATGAAAGAAGCGGCATCTAAATTGGAAGAAGTAATAGTTACGGGTATCTATAAACGTAAAAAAGAGAGTTTTACAGGAGCTGCAACAACATTTACGGGAGATGAGCTAAAGACCATTGGAAATAAAAATGTGTTGACAAGCTTACAAACGTTAGACCCTTCTTTTGTTATGGTTGAAAATAATATTAAGGGATCAAACCCCAACCAATTACCAAATTTTGAAATTAGAGGAAAAACTACCATCAATACGGCAAGTACAGAAGATTTAAATAGCCAGTTTGGTAATGACCCAAATCAGCCTCTTTTTATCCTGGATGGCTTTGAAAGTACGCTACAAGCCATTTACGATTTGGATATAAACCGGGTAAAATCAATAACGATTTTAAAAGATGCTGCCTCTACGGCTCTTTATGGTTCAAGGGCTTCGAATGGTGTCATCGTTGTGGAGACAAAAAGGCCGACCGGAGGAAAATTAAGTATCACTTATACTGGAGATTTTTCTTATGATGTACCCGATCTACGCAGTTACAATTTAATGAATGCTGCAGAAAAATTAGAGTTTGAAAAACAAGTTGGTATTTATTCAGATCAAGGAAGCCTGCAATGGGAAGCAGATGAAGTCTATGCAAGAAGATTAGCTGAGATACAAAGAGGGGTGGACACCTATTGGTTAAGTGAGCCTGTTCAAATGGGCGTTACGAGTAAGCATTCGGTACAAATGTATGGTGGGAGTGAAAATTTGTTTTTTAATGGAGGTGTTTTTCTTTCTAATATAGAAGGGGTTATGAAAGGTTCAGTAAGGAAAACATGGGGATCAAATATTAGTGTTACCTACCGAAAAGATAAATTAAATATCACCAACTTACTTTCTTTTAATGGTTCTAGGGGAAAAGAATCTCCTTATGGTTCTTTTTCTAATTTTGCACAGGCAAATCCCTATTATAGGAAAAGAAACTTAGATGGAACAAATCCTAAATTTCTTGATTCTATAGCATACGGAGGCGCTAATTTACCTCCCAATCCCTTATACAATGCTTCGCTTTCGAGTATCGATGAAAATAAAGGGTTTTCATTAACAAATAACACACAATTAGTATGGGATTTTTCCAATGATTTCAGATTGCAGGGAGGGGTACAAATAGCAAATAGTAATACAACCGGAGTCGTCTTTGTTTCTCCGGAGCACACGCAGTTTGAAGGTGTTGATATCCGCCAAAAAGGAAGTTATACGAACACGCATATAGAAAATAGATCGTACAGTGCAAATGTAATGCTTAGTTACGGCAAGGTTATAAACAAGCATCAATTTAATGCCAATATCCGGGGTGATATAGCAGAAGACCATTTTGAATCGACGGGTTTTTCTGCGGTAGGTTTCCCTTACGGAACGAACGGCAACCTAATATTTGCCAGTAGCTACGCCCCTTATGGAAGTCCATCTGCCTCAACGACAACCTCTAGGTCTGTTGGCTTTATGTCTAGTTTTAATTATGTTTTTGATCAGCGTTTTTTGTTTGATGCCGTTTACCGTTTGGATGGGTCCACTGTTTTTGGTTCTAACCAAGTGTTTCGCCCCTTTGCTTCGGCTGGTCTGGGGTGGAATCTACACCAGGAGCCCTTCTTGAAAAACTCTAAATGGTTAAATTTATTAAAACTACGCGCCAATATAGGGCTTACCGGTAATGAAAACTTAGGCCAGTTTACATCGGTTTCTACTTACACCTCAACCGCAGAAATAAACAATTTTGGGATTGGCGGTCTAAATTTAATTTCTTTGGGCAACCCCAATTTAGAATGGCAAAACACACGTCAAATTAGTAGTGGAATCGAATTTACACTATGGCAAAATAGGGTTAGTGGGTATGTAGAATATTATGATAAACTAACAGATCCACTAGTTGTTCCCGCTAATGGCATACTGCCTTCTTCTGTTGGAATAAATTCAAATTATGTGTTAAATGTTGGTAATTTAGCAACAACCGGATGGCTTTATAATTTACGTATATCTCCTATTTACAATTTAAAAGACCGAATTATCTGGACTATTGGACTAACCGGAGGGACTTCTAAAAGTGTTTATGGAGGTCTTGGGAATAAATTAGACTCATACAATATGGCGCAACAAGAAAGCCAAGGGTTATTAAGATATAAAGATGGCTATAGTCCAGATGATATTTGGGCGATTGTTTCTAAAGGCATCGATCCTGCAACTGGAACGGAAATTTTCCAGAAAAAAGATGGATCGCTTACAGCTGTCTATGACCCACAAGATGTGGTTAAGGTAGGCAACACCAGACCAAAATTAGAAGGGGTTATCAATACCAGTTTTACCTATAAAGATTTTACATTTGGCGCAAATTTGCGTTATCGAATTGGAGGCTATGTATTTAACAGTGCCTTATATGAAAAAGTAGAAAATATTAAATATAACAATATTATTTACAACCAAGACAAACGTGCCCTGTACGACAGATGGCAAGCCCCTGGTGATGTGAGTCAATTTTCAGCAGTGCGCCTTAATTATTTTACCCCAAATCTTAGTTCAAGATTCGTTCAAAAAGATTCTCATCTTATCGGTGAATCCATTAGCTTAAGCTGGCGGAAATCAGATGACTTAATAAAGAGTTTGGGTTTCAAAACCTTGAACCTTAATTTATACCTGAATGATCTTTTCAGGATTGAAACTGTTAAAAGTGAAAGAGGTATCGATTATCCTTTTTCTCGCTCAGTGGCATTTAGTCTAAATGTTTCATTTTAAAAAAAAATAATTATGATACGAAAATATAATCACATTATCCTATTATGCATATTTAGTTTATCACTAGGGAGTTGCGAGGATTACCTTGATCTTCAACCAGAAGACAAATATACGGAAGACCAAGTTTTTTCTAATGAATTGGCCATTCAAGAAGTATTAAATGGACTTTATAACAAATTGGCTAGCAATTCATTATACGGAGCCAACCTTTCTACAACTACGGTAGAATTACTAGCACAGCGATACCATACTGCCCGTATCGGATCTGTAACTGCCTATTCTTCACTTCAAGGTTACAATTATAATAGTAATATGGTACAACCAATTTTTGATGATATTTGGGTGAGTGCCTACGCTACTATTTCAGAAACCAATAAATTTATTTCTGAACTTGATGAAGCGCGCCAAAATAGCGTCATTTCTGTTGAAAAAGCAAACTTATTAAAAGGGGAAGCCGTGGCAATAAGGGCATTGCTTCATTTTGACCTCTTACGATTATTTGGGCCTGTCTATCAAACAGATTCAGACAAAGAAGCCATTCCGTATTATACAGATACAGATACTCAAACACAACCTATTCTGTCTGCAGAAATGGTCGTGAATAAGATAGCCGCTGATTTAGAGGCTGCTCAAGAACTGATGGCAAATGACCCAGTAAAAGGGGTAGGAGTTGTTTTTTCTCAAGATTTTTATAAAGGCTATCGTAATCAGCGTTTAAATTTTTATGCGATAAAAGCGCTTAGAGCTCGTGTTTCTTTATATGCGGGCAACACTATGCTAGCTCATTCTTTAGCTAAGGAAACACTAGACGAGGGTGAAAATCAGTTCCCTTGGTTGGATTTCAGCAATATTGTTTCCGGAACAGACAATCCAGACAGAATTTTTTCTACAGAGGTTTTATTTGGGGTTTATAATTCGAATATGTACACCAATTACACCAATTTTTTCAGTCCCGAGTTACTAGAAAATAGTCTTTTAGCTCCACATCCTGAAAGGTTAGAGCAAGTTTTTGAAAACAACGAAAACGATTATCGCTATACCACAACTTGGTTAAACAGCATTAAAGGCTTTCGCTTATTTTACAAATTTGCAGACATTGTAGACCAAACAAAACCTTGGCGTTTTGTACAGCCCTTAATCCGCAAATCAGAAATGTACTATATTTTGGCGGAAACAGAAACGGATCCTGATGCAGCCTTGAGCTATCTAAATACTGTAAGGAATAACAGGGGACTTGGCGATCTTCCAAGTGGGTCAGATCTAAATTCAGAAATTAGAAAAGAATACCAAAAAGAGTTTTGGGGAGAAGGACAACTTTTTTTCTATTATAAAAGAAAAAATATTTTTGATGTTCCTGAAGCAACAAATGGATACCCATGGTGGACAATAGCACCTAGTTATGTGGTTCCATTACCACTATCAGAAACAACTCCTCGTTAAAATTTAAAATTCTTTAAAAAATTTACAATCATGAAAAAACACACATACATATTATTTTCAATAATACTATTGGGAATACTCAGTTCCTGTACAAAGGAAGGGTTATTGACTTATGATATAAAAGATAACATTTATTTTATAAAATTCCCCGATAGCTTAGACGTTTCATTTGCTTATAGCAACGCCTCTGTTCAAGACTCATTAGTAAAAATGCCTGTATATGTTACAGGGGTTCCTGCCGATAGGGATCGCATTTTCACACTGTCGGTAGATCCTTCGTCAACGGCTGTTGAAAATACAGATTATAGTTTTCCAGAAACCTTTACAATACATAAAGGGCAAGTTAGCGATACTATTTATATAAAGCTGGAGCGAACGGATGATCTCCAAACAACCATGAAAACCTTGATTTTAAATCTTACAAGCAATGAAGAGTTCGATACAAATTTGGGATCCGAAGACTCTCAATTTACAGTCTTATATAAAATAACGGTTTCAGACATGTTAACTGCGGGACGATATTGGGGGAGTCTTTCTTACTATTATGGGGATTTTAGCGTAAAAAAAATACAACTCATGCATCAAGTAACCGGTATGCCACTTGATTTTATAGTAAATCCCACCAGCTATAACGATTACAATAGTTTAATCCCATATTATGGTTTAATCATGAACCGCTATTTGTTAGATCAGCAAGATTTAAATAATACGATATACGAAGAAGACGGTGTAACTGAAATGCGAATGGGCGTGTTTTTTTAGATAGTAGCGGATTAAATTTCAATTAATTAAATTATTCAAATTATGAAAAATAAAATAAAATATATAGTTGTTAATAGCTTCATATTATGCTTATTAGCTATTATGTTCCCTGCATGCGACTCCGATTTAGGAAATTACAATTATCGTGATATTAATGAGCTTTCTTTCAAAAACTTTGATACTATAAATGGTTATAATGTATTTACGGGTGATTCATTAAAGCTTAGTCCGGACCTCATTTCGTCAAAAGGGCAAGAAGATAATTATTCCTATGAATGGTCTATACACATACCTACATCATTCGTAGGATATGATAGTATCATTTCTACTGAAAAAAATCTAAAAACAAAAATACGACTTAACCCAGGGAATTATTTTTTACAGTATAAAGTAACCGACAACCAAACCAATGTCTTGTTTCATATACGAACTAACCTGCTCGTAAGTACTCCTGTTTACGAAGGCTATATGGTTCTTAATGACGTTGATGGAAAATCGAGATTGGATATGTTATCCTACGATAATTCAGCGGAGACTTTTGAACAATATACAGACGTGTTACAAGAACTGGAATCCTCCTTACCGGAACAAGGAACTCCATATCAAGTGCTGTGCATGTATGCTTCTCGGTTTAAAGAAACATATGGCATTTATCTACTTACAGATTCCGGAACAAACAGATTAGAAGGGGAAACTTTTGGCTGGGATCCTATTAACAATATCCGTTATCAGATGCTGGGAGATGTTCCCACGGATTTTAAGGCAGACCACATGACTGGGACCGCGCTGTATAATAATTCCTATCCTATGTTTTTTCTATATACAAACGGAAATTTTTACTGCAATCAGGACCCTTTAAACTCAAGTTTTATTAGATATATTTCCATTAATAATTATGGAAATATTAACGACCCGTTCACTGCCTCTCCTTATATAGTTACAACCGGAAACAATACGGTAATGTATGATGTAGATAACCGAAATTTTGCTACTATTGGTTTTAATAAGAGCTCTGCAGCAGAGGTCTCTGTGTCTTTAAACTATCCCACGGGTTATGATTTGTTATATATGGAACAAAGCTATTCAGGGAGTGTTTATGCCATATTACAACATCCAAGTACCTTAAAAAACTACCTACTTCGTTTTGTAATAGGCCAAGAGCAGACTTATTTTGAAGAAATAACCGGGACAGCGTTTGAAAATGCCTCACATTATGCGGTAAGTCCAGATTTAGGCTATTTATTTTATAGTGTCGATGGGAAAGTATATGAGTATGACCTTTCATTAAAAACCAGTAAACTCATGATTGACAAAGGAGGCGATGAAATAACATACCTTTCCTTTCAAAATTTCTTTAACAGAACTGGAAATGCAAATTATGAAAATTGGGCAAAATGGCTTACTGTAGGATCTTATAATGGTACCGAGGGAACACTTGAACAATATTCGATTCCTCCTGTTAATGGGCAAATAATACAAACCAATCAATGGACGGGATTTGGCAAAATTATAAGTGTGTCCTATCGAGAACGGGGGTAACTTAAAAAAGCACCACAAAATAAGTAGTCTAACCGTTGTGCATTTTGATTCTAAACGATATAAAATGTCAGTTCGAGTGACTTTGACCAGCAAAAATGGTATCGAGAATATTTTTAAATATTAAAATTCCTATTCTCGATATATCATCTCCTTTTGGTATGGCCCAAATTGACAGCATTTTTTATAATGCACAACGGTTTAACTAAAAATTTTCACTGAATTATCGATAACCGATTAAAAATAATCGTAGACAATAATTTGTCTTAAGAAAAAAGTGAAAAGGGGTTTTGTTGCACCTCTCTAAAAAAAGTACAGCAGAACACATAATTTAATAAAATTTATTAAGAACATATTTATGAAAAATTCTTTAGTGCGGGTGGAAAACCTTTCCCACCGCTATAATGTGCAATGGGCGGTTAAGGATGTCAGCTTTGAGATACCCAGTAAAGGTATCTATGGCTTGCTCGGCTCCAATGGTGCAGGCAAATCAACTACTATGAACATCATGAGCGGTGTATTAAAGCAGACACAAGGGCAAGTCTATATAAATGATATTAATATCGCAGACAATCCAATTGAAGCCAAAAAACAATTGGGGTTTCTACCTCAAAATCCACCGTTGTATCTAGACACTACCGTTGAAGAGTATTTGATAAACTGTGCTCATTTGCGCCGAATCGAATCCAAGGCTATAAAAAATGCAGTAGAATCGGTTATGGAAAAATGTTCCATTCTTCATTTTAGAAAACGATTGCTTCGAAATTTGTCTGGAGGCTATCAACAACGTGTTGGTATAGCTCAAGCGATTTTGCACCAACCGGCCTTTATTATTCTGGATGAGCCTACAAATGGTTTGGACCCTAATCAGATCATAGAAATTCGTAAACTCATCAAGGAAATTGCAGAAGATCGTGCGGTTTTATTGTCTACACACATGCTTACAGAAGTACAAGCTATTTGTGATTATATATATATGATAGAGCATGGTAAAATGGTTTTTTCAGGAAAGATAGAAGATTTTGATAGCTATTTAACTCCCAATACCATATTTGCTAGATTACTTGAAATGCCCTCTGTTGAGTCTCTAAAGCAAAATCTAGAGGGATTAGAGCACGTGGAAGAAATGGGAGGGCCAAACTATCGATTAACATTTAACAATTTAAATGGTGCAACAGAACGGATTGTTATATCAAGTGTCAAAAACAATTGGCGACTGGATGAAGTTCGAGCTGAGAAGAATTCAATGAACGACGTGTTCTCAGCATTATCAAAAAAAGAAAATTAAGCTTATGAAAATGATATTGAAAATAGCGAGAATGGAACTGCAAAAATTGTTTTATTCTCCAATAGCATGGTTGATTCTGATAATTTTCAGCATTCAATCTGGCATAGCTCTTATGGACATGATTAGTAACTATGTAAGAAGTGCATCTTTAGGATACAATAATAGTAATATAACATTTAATATTTTTTCAGGTCCATACGGAGTATTTAGTAGCATTTTAAGAAATCTCTATTTATACATTCCGCTACTAACTATGGGATTGTTGAGTCGGGAATTTGGTTCTGGCTCCATTAAACTTTTATATTCTTCGCCTATTTCTAACCTGCAAATTGTTTTGGGGAAATTTGTTTCCATGATGATTGTTGGCCTAGCTATGGTATTAATCATATTTACAGAGGTATTGTTAGGGGTTCCGGCTGTTAAGGATTTTGATTTGCCTTTGGTATTAACGGGAATATTGGGAATATATTTAGTAATATGTACATACGCAGCTATAGGGCTTTTTATGTCCTCTTTAACGACCTATCAAATAGTAGCAGCTATAGGGACTTTTGCAACATTATTTGTTTTGGGTCAGGTAAAAGATGTATGGCAAGATGTGGAGTTTGTTAGGGATATTACTTATTGGTTATCAATAAGTGGTAGATCGGGAACCTTAATTAATGGCCTTATATGTAGTGAAGACCTTCTGTATTTTATACTCGTTACGGGGTTATTTATTGCCTTTACGCTGTTCCGTTTAAAAGGTCTTAGGGAAAAAAGCCCCAGTTATATTTCTTTTGCACGGTATTTAGGTGCCTTTTCAATAGTAGCTGCCATTGGTTATGTTAGCACGCTTCCTTCCTTAATGGCCTATTATGACTCTAGTCGTACCAAGATGAATACCCTAACAGAGAACAGTCAGGAAGTGATATCGAAGTTAAAAGGCAAAATAGAATTGACCACCTATGTTAACATATTCGATCGGTTTTATTCTTTTGGCGCACCCATCGCACAAAAGCGCGATATGGATCGGTATAAGCAATACAGTAGATTTTATCCTAATATGGAATTCAGCTATAAATATTATTATGCACTTCCTATTGATGAGCGTTCATTAAAAAGTCATCAGAGTCGATACGAAGGTCTTACAGAGGAGCAAACGCTTGAAAAAGTATGTGATATTTATGATGTTAATACAAATAAATTTAAACCGGCCACAGCTTATGCCGAGGAGATAGATTTGAAGGTGGAATTAAACCGTATGGTAACTACTATAAAAACTGAAGACGGAAAAAAAATCAACCTACGTTTATTTGATGACCAAATGGTTTATCCGGACGAGTCACAAATAACAGCGGCTTTTAAAAACCTGGTAGCTGATTTGCCTGTAGTGGGCTTTGTTAAAGGGCATGGAGAAAGAGATGTTAACGATTATGGTTCTCGAGGATATTTCACAATAACAGAGCAAAAACCTTTCCGTTATGCTTTAAAAAATAATGGATTCGATTTTAAAGAATGTGAACTCTACGTTCCTGTCCCAAAAAATATCAATATTCTGGTTATTGCAGATGTAAAGACATCATTTTCAGATAAAGAGTTGCAGAATTTGACTAATTATATCAATCGTGGCGGTAATTTAATTATAGCTTGTGATTTGAAGCGTCAGGAAAATATGAATCCGCTTGTAGATCAGTTTGGTGTTACATTTATGGACGGACAAATAGTTGAGCATAACAAAAATTATACATTAGATTTGGTGACGGCCCAACCTACCAAATCTGCTAAAGAATTAATGTATCATTTTTCCCAGTTGTCCGATAGAGGGGGTGTTGTTAGCATGAATGGCGTCGTAGGTATTTCCTATAAAGAAAAAAAGGGATATAGTTATACGCCAATATTGACTTCAGATGTTGTGGAACAACAAAAAGCATTAGACTCTTTAGGTTCTTGGAACGAATTGCAAACAACAGATTTTATTGATGATGTGCCTCAATATAATCCTGAAACAGGAGAAACGCTAGGGGCATTAACCACGGCATTGGCAGTAACCAGACAAGTTAATGGCAAAGAGCAAAAGATTATGATTCTTGGAGATGCTGACTGTTTGAGCAATGGCGAATTAATGCAACAAAGAACAGGTTTTTTTGCGATGAATTATAGTATGGTAGCGGGCATGTTTTATTGGCTATCAGATAATGAAGTGCCTATAGACGTTAGGAGGCCTACCCCGCCAGATGATAAAATATATTTAAATAAAGACGATGTTGGCATCCTTAAGATTCTATATAAAGTCATTATTCCTTCTTTGTTGGCATTATGCTTCTTATTTATTTGGCTGCGCAGAAAAGGCCGTTAGTAATATGTTTTAGAACGTACGTGGTAAAACTTTTTACCACGTACGTTCACTTAAAAAATTGAATGATTAATCTATGGCATTTAAAGCAGACAACCAGACGATCAACGACCTTCGGATTATTGGCCAGGGCAAGGGGAACGATATCTATAGCTTGTTCAACAAGACCAAGACCCGAGGAGGCGCAAAAATCCTCAAGGACATGTTTATGTACCCCCGTTCCCGGGCCGATGAAATCACCCATAGGGTAAACACGATCAAATATTTTAAAGAAGAGGGCACTGTATTTCCTTTCAACAATGCCATTTTCGACACCATTGAGCTTTATTTGGGCGATACCGACGAACGTACCCGGCTTGTGACCCATTCAGACGGTGTAAAGCGTAAATTCGATCATATTATAGGAGCAGATGCCCATTACCAACAAATCAGTAAAGGTGTTTCAGACACGCTTCAGTTCCTTATTGATTTAAACAGGTTTGTTGCCACCAAGGGAAACAAGCCAATAAAGGAGGACCTACATAAAGACATGGGTGCGGTAAAGGCCATTCTTGATACGCCACCAATAGTATTTATAAAAAGTATGGAAAAAGTTGGCAAACGTTCCTATGCCAAAACGGTAGAGTACGACCAGTTGTTCCGTTTCACGATTAGAAAGGATATTCTAAAACTGCTCCATTATGCCTATGAAGTAGATGTTTTCATAGCGGTAGCAGAAGTCGCCCAAAACCTGGGCCTTACTTTTGCAGAGATCGAGAATGGGAAAAACAACATTATAGAGATGAAAGGCGTGTACCACCCGCTGGTACCGGGAGCGGTCGCCAACGACATTGTTATCACCGAGGAGAACAACATGGTTTTTTTGACCGGTGCCAACATGGCGGGCAAGTCCACCTTTATGAAAACCTTCGGGATTGCCGTGTACCTGGCACATGTCGGTTTTCCCGTTCCGGCAAAACGAATGCGCTTGAGCATGCAAAACGGCATGTTCACCACTATAAACCTAGCAGATAACTTAAATATGGGCTTCAGCCATTTCTATGCCGAGGTTTCCCGGGTCAAGAAAGTGGCAGAAGCCGTAAACGGCAACGAGCGCTTGATCGTGGTCTTTGACGAGCTCTTTAGGGGCACCAACGTAAAGGATGCCTATGAAGCTACAGTTGCAGTAGTAGGTGCCCTTGCCAACAAGCGCAAGTGTACGTTCATTATTTCCACCCATATCATTGAAGCAGGCGCGGATTTAAAGGTCATGAAGGACAATATAAGGTTCCTGTACCTGCCAACGGTGATGAGAGGGACTAGGCCCGAATATACCTATACGCTTAAAGAGGGCATAACCAGCGATCGCCATGGGATGCTCATCATAGAAAATGAAAAGATCTTGGACATTTTAAAAACCGATGCATAATGGAATTTGTAACCGATAAACAGACCTTGGACGACTTGAACATTTTAGGTAAATATAAAAACAATTCCATATTCAGTTTGTTTAACCGCACCGTGACCACGGGAGGGAGCTGGCTGTTGGAAAAAATGTTCCAGAACCCTTTTACGACAACAGAAGATATCAATAAGCGGGCAAAAGTATTTGCTTTTTTCCAGAAGATAAATGTTTCGCTGCCCTTTACTGCAGGAGAATTTGAAATCGTGGAGAACTATATCCGCAATGCGGAAACCAAAAACAGGCTTGTAGCCGCTTTTAATATTTCAAGAAGCCGTTTGTCAAATTACATTGCCAACGAGAAAGAGTACCCGGTACTACGGGAAGGCCTGGAGAAGAGCATAGCAGTGTTCTCAAAGTTAAAAGGATTGATAAAAACGATTGGAGAACAGTCAAACGACACCCCTTACCGGGAAAAAGTAAAAAAGATACAGGACTTATTAAGCAATAAACATTTTGATCTGGCATATGGGTGCATTGGCATAAGCCCTTTGCCCTATAAAAAAGTTTTGCAACTGGATTATATCTTCAGGGGCTTATTAAATGAACAGCTTGAAGATTTATTAAAAGAGCTTTATGAACTCGATGTGTACATCACGGTATCCAATGTTTCAAAAGAAAATGGCTTTGTCTATCCCCAAGCGGAGGATAAGGAAGAACAATATATGAACATCAAAGGGCTTTACCACCCCAGTATCCCGAATGCCATTGCCAATGACGTACATATAGGAAAGGAACAGAACGTGTTCTTTTTGACCGGTGCAAACATGGCCGGGAAATCGACCCTTATGAAGTCCTTCGGAGTGGCGGTCTACCTGGCGCACATGGGCTTTCCGGTGGCGGCAAAAGAGATGACGTTTTCATTGCACGATGGCATATACACCTCCATCAATGTTCCGGACGACATTACCCAGGGCCACAGCCATTTTTATGCAGAGGTACTGCGCGTAAAGCATGTGGCTGAAGAAGTCGCTACCAACAAGCAATTAGTGGTCATTTTTGATGAACTATTTAAAGGCACGAATGTCAAGGACGCCTCAGACGGGACCATTGCCATAGTGGATGCTTTTTCCAAAAGGGATGGAACGTTTATCATATCCACCCACATCATGGAAGCAGGGGAATCACTTAGAAAGAGCAACGACAAGTTGTTCTTTAGGTACCTGCCAACGGTGGTAAAGGGAAGGGTACCGACATATCCCTATATTTTGGAAGACGGGATCACCGATGATAGGCAAGGCATGATGATCATTGAAAACGAAGGGATTATTGATATAATCAATGGTAATCAATAATGATAGTCTAAAAAAACCAAGATGTATAACGTTTTAACAAAGCATTAAATGGTATGTCCACTATTCAAAAAGGCATAAATATAATAAACTTATTAAATAGGGACGTCCTAATTAATACAAGCAAATAAAATAATATGAAGCGTATTTTAATTTTCACTTTTTCATTACTTATGGTGTTTGGCCATAAAGGTTTTACGCAACCACTGGATTATAATGAAAAATTACCAGTAGATAAAACCATAAAAAAAGGCGTGCTACCCAATGGCATGACCTATTATATAAAGAGTACCGATGTGGTAAAGGATGCCGCCAGTTATTACATCATCCAGAACGTGGGCTCGATATTGGAGGACGACGACCAAAGGGGTCTGGCCCATTTTCTGGAGCACATGGCCTTCAACGGGACGGAAAATTTCCCGGGCAAGGGCATCTTGAACACCCTGCAGGAGCACGGGGCGGTATTCGGCAAGGACATCAATGCGTACACCGCTTTTGATGAGACGGTGTACAACCTGAACAACATCCCCACCAAAGAAGGCCTGGTCGATACCTGTTTGGCCGTTCTAAGGGATTGGTCAAATTACCTGTTGTTAACAGATGGGGAGATCGATGCGGAGCGCGGAGTTATAAAGGAAGAGTGGCGCACCCGGCAAAACGGCCAGATGCGCCTTTACCAAACATCGATGCCAATAACATATAATGACTCAAAGTATTCCCGGCGCATGCCCATTGGGCTGATGTCGATAGTGGAAAACTTTGAATACAAGGCACTTCGCGATTTCTATCACGACTGGTACCGAACCGATCTGCAGGCCATAGCTGTAATAGGCGACATCGATGTAGACGGGGTCGAGCAGAAAATCATAGAAAGATTCTCAAAAATTCCAGCTGTAGAAAATCCAAGAGAACGGTTTGAGGTCAATATTCCAGATAATGAAGAGATGCTGTACAGTTTGGGAACGGATCCCGAGGTGTCCTCCGCATCCATAAGCTTTGGCATCCGCCATAAAAAAAGCCAGCACCCGGAAACCATTGAAACGCTAAAGCAACAGTTGTTAAGGTCTGTGGCAATAAGTGCCATATCATCTAGAATTTCAGAACAGGCCCAAAAACCAGAAGCCCCATTTTTAGGGGCAAGGGTAGGTTACGGTCCCTTGTCCAGAACATCCAATGTTTTTTCGATCTCAGTAAGCCCTAAAGAAAACCAGCAAAAAGAAGCTTTTGAGGCCGTTTTGACCGAAGTTGTCAGGGCCGTGAAATTTGGGTATACACAATCGGAGATCAATAGGGCCATTGCCCAAATAAAAAGCACATACGAGAATCAAATTGCCAAAAAGGACAATATAGGCCATGGACAAATTGAACGTGCTATTCAAGGTAATTATCTAGAAAACAAAACCATTACAGATGTTGAAAAGGAGTATGAAATAGTGGCACAGTTGATTCCAGATATCACACCAGATAAACTGCACCAGGCCATAAAAAGAATATATGCCCAAAAGAACAGGTATTTAAATGTAACAGGAGTAGAAAAGCAAGATAATTTAACAGAAAAAGAAGCTAAACAAATTATCGCCCTTGTGGAAAACAATAACAGCCTAAAACCATATTCAGAAGATATGGAAGGAAAGAACCTAATGTCTGGAACAGCTATTAAAAAAGGAACGATTTTAGAAGAAACATCAAATACCGATTTGGGGTCTACCACATTTGTACTGGACAATGGGGTAAAGGTACATTACAGGTTTGTGGACAAAGACAAAGATAATGTAGCCCTATACGCTACGAGCTATGGAGGGATGTCACTTTTAGCTGATGCCGACCTGCCCTCTGCAAGTTTAATGGGGAACCTGATTTCAATGTCCGGATTGGGCGATTTCCCGGCAACAGACCTAAGAAAGGTCTTGGCAGGAAAAACGGCCAATGTCAAGATCGGTTTGGGAGGTATTTCAGAGAGTATTTCAGGAGCTTCAAATACAAAAGATGTCGAGACCATGCTGCAAATGGTGCACCTGTATTTTGTAAAGCCCCGTTTCGATGAGCAAGCCTTTCAAGTTTTAAACAGCAACATAAGCAACTATATAACACGAAGAAGCCAAGATATAAATGAAAAAATGAAAGACAGCCTAACAGTTGCAATATATGGGGAGAACAACCCTAAAAGCCACCTGTTCAATCAGGAATATGCAGATAAGGTTTCATTCGAAGGGATCGAAAAGATTTACAGGGAACGTTTTGCGGATGCCTCCGATTTTGAGTTTTTTATAGTGGGCGATGTCAAGGAAAACGATTTAAAACCCCTCTTGGAAAAGTATCTGGCCAGTATTCCTACAAACAACATCCATGAGCAATATAAAGATAATGGAGCCGAATGGATTTCGGACAATATCGATAAGGACATTTTTTTTAAAATGGAAGACCCAAAAGCCTCTGTAAATATTTCCTATAAAAAAGAAATTCCCCATTCAATTAAAAACAGCATTTGCACAAAAGCACTGGGGGACATTTTACAATTGAGGGTGACGGAAACCATAAGGGAAGAAGCTGGAGGGGCCTATAGCCCAAGGGTATCGGCAAGCTTATCACGCGAACCAAGACCAGTGGCCTATGTTAACTTTAGTTTTGACTGTAATCCGGATCTAGCAGATAAATTAACAAAAATAGCCAAGAAGGAATTACAAAACATTGCAAATGGTAATATTAAAGAAGAAGATTTAAATAAAGTTAAGACAAACTTTATAAAAGAGCGAGAACAGTCAAAAGACAGAAATAGTTATGACATGGCATTGCTTACCAACTTCTTTATGTACAATTATAATATTGATGATCCCAAAAATTTTGAGGACATCGTAAATGGGATGACCGCTAGGGACGTTCAGGAAATGGCGGGCAAGATTTTAAACGGCGCACAAACCTATGAGATCGTGTTCAAGCCTTTAAAGCAGTAAACGGAACAATTGAAATGTCCACAAAGGGAATGGGAAGCAGGTTTTTTTGTATAGATCCAAAAAAACAGAAAACGATTGATAATGCATCTTAATTTTAGTTAAAGCGATCATTCCCTTTAAGGCATAAGAGACCAAAACAGTAACCCGAAATAACCATGTTGATTTAAAATGATCATAAATTATTTTATAGTTGTTTTTTTGAGTTAGTCACTTAAATTGGATTATTTTAATTCATAATTGGTATTAGTTGCACGGCACTCCAGTGATGGGGTGTCGTGTTTTTTTAAAGCAGAACAGTATATTGTTTTTTCATAATGAGCTCTAGGCATGTATGGGAACGTTGACCAACTGGAGTGTCCATGTTTTGTTTAATATTGTATTTAAAGCTCTATATCAATTAAAGGTGCAGTGATTCAATGTTGTACCCGTTGCACGGTCGTTGCTTTTGATGTCTTTTGTAGTCAATAATGTTATTTTTTATAGAATATTGCTGTTTAATTGTCGCTGTTGTTTCATTGATGCAGACTATTTCTAATCCTGACAGGATTTTTTTAATTAAAACACATACAATAATTAAGATTTTAAATAAACAAACACATTCCTAATAAAGAACATGATTAACTTATCATTGTCAAACCCTTTTCTTATTTTTTTAAAGGCAGAACTCATGTGTGATTCTACCGTTTTTTTTGAAATATTCAATCTTTCAGCAATTTCATTATACTTGAGTCCATCTAATTTATTTAGTTCTAATACCTTTTTACATACAGGAGGTAAGGAGTCAATAAGCTTTTTTAATTTTTTAATTCGGTTATCTAACATTTCAGTATCTTCCATTATAGAATCTCTCAAGGCTTGTGCTTTAATGTCGTCCAATAAATTCTGCCTGCGTTTAATTTTTCTGTATTGATCTATATAGGAAGTATATGAAACCCAATATAGATAGCCTTTTACGGTTTTATCAATATTTAATTCATGCCTATTTATCCATAAGTTCATAAACACCTGCTGAACAACATCTTCTGCTACATTAATGTTGTGAGATAGCGATTTGATATAACGCACAAGCAACTTGTAATACTTTTTAAAAAGCATATCAAAAGCGGCACGATCATCGTTTTTAATTTTTTGTAATAATTCAAGGTCTTTCAATACGAAAATGATAATTTAATGAATATAAAGCATCGAAATATACATAATAAATAACTTTTTTTAATTTTTGACTAGGGGTTTTTACAAACTCGTATCGATATAATAGTACACAGGCTACAAATTTATAATTTAATGAAAAATATAATATTAAAATATTTAACAGATGAATTAACAGATCTAGAGATAGAACAGTTACTTATTTGGCTTGAAAAACCAAAGAACCTAAAAGAATTTCAAACGCTTGTAAAAGAGAATTACAATATTAATATGGTGTATGATAATATTAATGAAGAAATGGCTCTACAAAAGGTGAGAAAGTTAATTCAAAAACGAAGCACATCGATTAGAAAACTATATATTAAATACGCCGCAGCCGCCATCTTTGTAATAGCCCTGACATCAACTTACTTCTTAAGAAACACTTTATTTAATAACAATATTGAAAACACAACACCCACCATTGTCAACAACCAAATAGAACCCGGTACCGATAAAGCCACCCTAACTTTGGAAACAGGTGAAACCATTATATTGGAAAAAGGTACCACCTACCAAACCCAAAACGTCACCAGTAATGGAGAGACAATCAAGTACAGCCAGCTTGAAACAAGAAACCTGAAACCTGAAACCAACACATTAACCATTCCCCGAGGAGGCCAATTCCAGATCACCTTGGCAGATGGCACCCAAGTATGGCTTAATTCAGAAACCCAAATAAAATACCCGGTTGCCTTTGTTGATGGAGAACCCCGCAACGTTGAGCTTATCTACGGTGAAGCCTATTTTGACGTGAGCCCTAGCACCGACCACGACGGCTCCCATTTTAAAGTCATGAATAGCGGTCAGGAAGTCGAAGTCCTAGGTACCGAATTCAACATCAAAGCCTACAAAGACGAAACCAACATATACACGACGTTAGTAGAGGGTAAAGTTCAAGTTAGCACTAATGTCACCTTGAACAGGGACGAAGCGTTAAAAAATAGTCCTGAGGACTATTTTAGCGAAGGAGCCGGTCGGCGCGATGGCGAAGGACAAATACTGAGACCCGGCCAACAATCTACTCTTAACCCCGCTACCAACAGCTTAACCATAGCAACCGTTAACACCACTACAGAAACCTCCTGGCGCCATGGGATATTTGGCTTTCGGGGCAAGCCCCTGGACGAGATCATGAAAGTGATTTCCAGATGGTATGATGTAGATGTGGTTTTTGAAAATAAAGATTTGAAAACCATCACTTTTAAGGGGGTTTTGGGTAAGGACCAAAGCATTATAGAGATATTAAATGCCATAAAAAGCTCGAGTATTATCAACAATTATGAGATACATGGGAAGACGGTCATTCTTAAATAGTTGACAATGGAAAATTGATAATTGAAAGTTCATGCTAAGCGGTATGCTATTCTGAGCATAGCGAAGAAGAATCGGCTAGGTAACGACTTTGAAAATTAGAATCTTAGCAACTAAAAATAAACCAACAAAAAACACAAATTATGAAACGATGCCCAACTTAGACAAGTTCAGAGTTTAGAGTTACGAGTGAGCCAACTTAGTGCCTTTGCGCTCCTGCCATACCAAAAAGTGTGGTTTGCAAGAAAATATTGCAAGAGTAGGTAAACTTTAATCTCAAAACCTGAGATTCCCGTTTTAGAGGGAATAGAAAAGGAACAAAGTGGACACCTCGCTAAAAGTTACACTTCATCCCTTTTATCATTATTAATTAATTGTATAACTAATAACTATGTAAATTTATGAAAATTAAATTAACCAATGCCTGTTTTCTTAGTAGAAGACAGCTTTTAATGATTATGATGAAAACCTTCATTTTCCTCTGTTGTTTATCGGTGTTCAGTATGACACCAACACGTATCTTATCTCAAAACGTGAAGATTAAAATTGCAGCCGATAAGGTGTTGACCGTTGATGAGGTATTCGACCTAATCATGAACCAAACCGACTACAAATTCATTTACCAGGAAGGGATTTTTAAAGAATTTCCCCATGTTGCGGTAAATAAAGGGATTATAACAGCGAGCAGGTTGTTGCAGAAAAGCATTGCCGATAAAGACCTCAATGTCATTTTAACCACTAATAACACCATCATCATCAAATTAAAATCGTTGAGTAATGACCAACAAATACAGGTATCGGGTAAAGTGACCGACGAAAAAGGCCTTGGTATTCCTGGCGCTACCGTGTTTATTAAAGGTACCGCTAGAGGTACAGCCACCAACTTGGACGGTTATTATACCATTGATATCCCCTTTGCAGAAAATGTTTTAGTATTCTCTGCCCTAGGCTTTACTACAGAAGAAGTGATGGTGGGCAATCAAAATACAATCGACATAACCTTAAAAGAAAATATAGATGAACTGGGTGAAGTAACTATCAACGCAGGTTATTATACAACTTCCCAAAAAACAGCTACCGGAAGTATTTCTAAAATTACGGCTGAAGAGATTGAAAAACAACCCGTTACAGATGTGTTGCAGACTCTTAGAAACCGAATTCCCGGCCTACAAGTTACCCCAAGAAGTGGGACTTACGGGTCGGCGCCAGATATTCAGGTACGTGGTAGAAACTCCATCGCTGCCGGTACTATGCCACTTATTCTATTGGATGGTGTTCCTATTCAATCCAGTATCAATACTATTGGTTCACAATCCCTAGATGGTTCCGCCTTTAGTCTCTTGCTTAATCTTAACCCTTCCGATATTGATGAAATCAATGTACTTAAAGATTCAGATGCTACATCATTATATGGGTCACGTGGTGCCAACGGTGTTATATTAATAACCACTAAAAAATCTAACGTCTCTGGATTGCAGTTAAGTGTGAATACTTACACCGGGATTCAGGAATTGCCCCATCGTGTAGAGTATCTAAACGCAGAACAATACCAGGATATGCGATACGAAGCTTTGGCCAATGACGATTTAACACCGTCCACGAGCAATGCAGCCGATCTATTGGACTGGGATACCTCTAATGTTACCGATTGGCAGGAACTCTTTTTAGGAAAGACCAATATTACGAAAGATTTGAACGTCTCCTTAAAAGGTGGTAGCGAAACCACCCATTTCTATTTAAATGCCGGTTACCATGACGAAGGTTCCATATCTCCCGGCGATCGTAGTTTAATTCGAAAAAGCATCCGCGGTAATATTAACCACATATCCTTAGATCGTAGATTCCAATTGGATTTGGCTATGGCTTATGGTATTTCCAATGTCGATTTGAACCAACAAAACTTGGTTAACTCAACCGACTTAGCACCTTATTACCCCATTTACGACAATAATGGCGCCCCCAATTGGTCAGCGGCAGGGTTTAGGGGCTTCCCTTTGGCTTATAGTATGCAACCTTTTAACAGCGACTCTAAAAACTACAGTGGTAATTTAAGTATGAGTTATGAGCTGTTCAAAAACTTTACAGTGGCTTTAACTTCTGGATTTAACAGCACCACTAGCGATCAAATACTAATTCAGCCCACACCATCTTTAGATCCTAATGGATTCTTCAACACAGGATCGGCCCAATATGGTAATTACGATAACAATACCTGGATTATGGAGCCTCAATTGAAATATGAACTCAACCTTGGTATTCACAAACTTAATTTTCTAGTGGGTTCTACCTTTCAAAACGTTTTTACAGAATCCTTTTCTGCCACGGGACGCGATTATCCTAACGATGCTTTGCTTTACAATTTGGGCTCAGCAGGAAGTGTTTCCAATCTGGGTGGAACTACCAGTGAGTACAACTATGCCTCCGTGTTTAGTAGGGTGTCTTATAATTACGCCAACAAGTATTTGGTAAATGCCAATTTTAGACGTGATGGATCGTCTAAATTCGGTCCAGGCAACCGTTTTGGTAATTTTGGTTCCCTTGCAGCCGCCTGGGTATTTAGCGAAGAGACTTTCTTTCCTACAGGTAAAGTCTTTACCTTCGGAAAACTCCGTGGTAGTTATGGTATTAGCGGTAACGATCAGATTCCTGATTATGGTTATTTATCCAGTTACTCCAGTATCTCATCTGGATCCTTGGCCTATAACGGTGTGGCGCTGTCCCCTAGTGGCCTGTCCAATCCCAACTTTCGATGGGAAGAATCTAAAAAAACAGAACTTGCCATCGAAACGGGTTTCCTAAATAACCGTGTTCAATTAAATGTAAATTACTTTAAAAGCAAGTCCGATAACCAACTGATCAGTTACAGCTTTTCACCACAATCGGGATTTACTAGTTTTCAGGCCAATTTCCCTGCTACTGTAGAGAATACAGGATTTGAAATTACTTTAAACACTACCAACGTTAAAACCCAAAATGTAAGGTGGACTACCAACCTCACCTTGTCCAAAAGCAAAAACAAAATAGCTCGGTTTGACGGTATTGAAAATACTTTCTATGCATCTCAATACGCTGTAGGTGAATCCTTAAGCGTGCGTAAAGCCTATGTTTTTGAAGGTTTGGACAATACCGGAGTTCCCGTATACACTGATTTGGACGATAGCGGAAGTATTAACGGTGAGGACAGAGTCATTATTGGAGATAGCGACCCCTTGTACGGCGGCATACAAAACAACATCACTTATAAAAATTGGGACTTAGGATTCTTTATAGATTATACCCGTGTTAATGAATTTAGAAACTTCATTCCCGCCAGCCGTATAGGGCGGTTAAATATTAATACCACAACGTTCTTTTTAGATCGCTGGCAACAACCGGGCGATGAACTAACCACTAACATCCCGAAGTTTACAACCAGTAGTCGTACTTACAACGCACGGTTCTTCTCTCAATCATCATTATGGTGGGTGACCGAAAATATTTTTAGGCTGAGTAACGTATCCCTGGCATACAATCTGCCAAAGAGACTTATGAGCGATTTACATTTGGAGAGTGCCAAGTTGTACCTAAACGCCCAAAACGTATTTGTGTTTGACAAATACCGTGATCAGCGTTACGATCCCTTAACAGGAAATGGTGTTGTACCGCCATTACGTACTATTGTTTTAGGAATCAATCTTAATCTTTAAAAATAATATCATGCAATATATAAAACACATCGCAGTACTTTCCGTAAGAAATGTGCTTATCCTATGTTTACTTGCTTTGTTAGCAGTGTCTTGTGAAGAATTTGTGGACACCCAATTTCCTGTTGATAAGATATCAGAAGAACAAGTATTCGAAAATAATGAAAGTCTAGTAAGTGCCTTGCGTTCCGTATATGGAAGACTTGCAAACGGGGCTTCTTTAATAGAAATTTATCCGGTCTTATTTGCCGATGAGCTGATTGTTACCAATGCCGGTGGCAGTACGCAAGAAGCACAAGAAAATTCGTATAGCGATGCTACCGATTACGGTTATTTTAGCTATTTGTACAATGCCATTTACAGTGCGAATGCCATTTTAAAGAATTTGGAAAACCCTAGTCCCAAGCTATCGACTGATGTGGTGAATCAGGTGTTGGGAGAAACCTTTTTTTTAAGAGCTTACAGCTACTTTTTACTCGTTAACTTTTATGGCGATGTTCCCTATATAACCGAAACTGATCCTTACATTAGCGGTTTACAACCCAGAGATACCGAGGCATTTGTTTACGAAAACATAGAACAGGACTTATTGGATGCCCTCACGTATTTAGACAATACCTATCCCGAAACCGGCAAATTCAGGATCAACAGCCACGTTGTCAAAACCCTGCTGGCCAAAGTATACCTGTATCAGGAAGAATGGAGTTCTGCCGAAAGTTATGCGACTCAGGTTATCAGTGCCCCAGAATATGAACTGGAACCGGATTTATTGGATGTATTTACTGCGGGGAGCACAGAAACGCTTTGGCAGTTTTGGAACGAGAATAATTATGTAAATATCACTGCTTCCTACGTGCCTTTTGATGTTACCAACGTGTTTTACAGATTACGCCCCACCTTAGTGAATTCCTTTGAGGCAGAAGACCAAAGACTGGATGTATGGATTGGAGAAGGCACCGATTTAAACACCAATACAAGTGTTTACTTTCCATACAAATACCGTTTGCGCAATGCAGATGCTAACAGAACAGAATTTTTAATCCTGTTCCGATTGGCAGAATTGTATCTTATAAGGTCTGAAGCTAATGCCAATCTCGATACTCCTGCCTCTTTGGAAGCTGCTGTAGATGATTTGGAAACCATACGATTACGGGCCGGTATTAGCACGCCGTTAATCGCTTCTACAAAAACGGAAGTCTTAAATGTAGTTTATACCGAGCGTCGTCACGAACTCATGTTTGAGAATGCCAACCGTTGGTTTGATTTAATCCGCACAGACCGTGCTACCACTGTGCTATCTGCTATTAAACCCAATTTTAAATTGTTTACAACAAAGTTGCCCATTCCCAATGCCATTTTGGAGAAAAACCCAAATTTAGAACAGACCACGGGCTACAATAACTAATCTGTTAAACATATAATCATTAGGATCTATCCGGGGATTCATATTTCCAATCCCCGGGTAATCTAATATCTAAACCCTTAGTATATGAGTGAGTCTATAATAAAGGTTCAGGGATTATCGCATCGATATTCTAAATCCTGGGCTATAAAAGACATTAATTTTGAAATCAAAACCCATGGTATTCTTGGCCTTTTAGGTTCCAACGGTGCCGGTAAGTCAACTACCATGAATATCATGTGTGGGGTGTTGAACCAAACAGAAGGAAAAGTGTTTATTGATGGTGTGGATATGCAAACCAACCGTCAGGAAGCCAAAAAACTTATTGGGTTTTTACCACAAAATGCCCCTTTGTACCACGACTTGACTGTCGATGAGTATTTGATCTACACCGCTAATTTAAGATTAATTTCCCATGAGAAGATTGCCGAAGCCGTGGAAGTGGCTAAGCATAAATGCGGTATTAGTCATTTTAGTAAACGTCTCATTAAAAACCTGTCCGGAGGGTATCGTCAGCGTGTTGGTATTGCTCAGGCTATTATCCACAACCCCAAAATAGTGGTGTTGGACGAACCAACCAATGGTCTGGATCCCAACCAAATCCTGGAAGTACGAAAACTGATGAAGTCCATCGCGCAAGAACGCGCCGTTATTCTGTCTACCCACATCCTCCCTGAAGTTCAGGCCACCTGTGACGAGATTCGGATGATAGACCACGGGAGGATGGTGTTTAGTGGTACCATGGCGTCCTTTAACAATTATATCCAGTCCAACACCTTGTTAATACAATTGACTAAACTTCCTAATATAGAAGCTTTATCAAATCTGGAAGGCATTTCAAAAGTAGAAACCCTACCACATCATTTTTATAGACTAGATATTGACACGAAAGACGCCGACCGCATCGAGCAAATCGTTGCTACTAGTGTTTCCAAAGGTTGGGGGGTTCAGGAAGTCGTTAAAGAAAAAGTGTCTCTGGAAGAAATCTTTGCCCAACTCTCCGTTAAACAATCTTAAAGCATTAAAAATAAACAACATAAATACAATGAAGCGAATATTTAAAATAGCAAAACTCGACCTTAACCTATGGTTTTATTCTCCTGTGGCCTGGTTAATTCTAACCGTATTTTTTATACAAATAGGTGTGAAGTTTAATGAGTTGTTTGAAGTCTATAGCAAGGGAGAGTTTTTAGGAAGACAGTACACTAATTTAACACAAATTATTTTTGTACAGGATTGGGGGCTTTTTAGAAGCATTCAACAGAATTTATATTTATTTATCCCCCTTTTAACCATGGGACTCTTAAGTAGGGAGTATAGCCAAGGTACTATTAAGTTATTATTATCTTCTCCAGTTAAGATATTACAAATTGTTATGGGCAAATTTTCGGCCATGGTTATATATGGTTTTCTAATGATGTTTATGTTACTGCTTTTTGTGGTTATTGCTAATTTTTGGATATTGAACATGGATTGGGGATTGGTGCTCTCTGGTATGCTTGGGCTTTTTCTTGTGATTTGCGCTTATGCATCCATTGGCATTTTTATGTCCAGTTTAACCTCCTATCAAGTGGTGGCAGCTATTAGCACGTTATTAACATTGGGTGTTTTGAATTATGTGGGGCAAATATGGCAAGACATTCGATTTGTGAGTGATATTACCTATTTTCTGTCCATTTCAGGCAGAGCTGACGAGTTTATCCTAGGATTGATTACCACCAAAGATATCCTGTATTTCATCATCGTCATCACCTTGTTTTTAGGTCTTACCTATCTCAAATTAAAACACAGTACAGAATCCAATACCTTACCTATAAAGTCCGGACAGTATGCCTTGCTGGTTACAGTGTTATTACTACTGGGCTATATTATTTCTAAACCACAGTTTATTGGCTATATAGACGCTACCGAAACTAACACACAAACTCTTACGCCCAATTCCCAGAAAGTGGTGAAGCAGTTACAAGGTAAGCCCATTACTATTACAACCTATGTTAATATTCTAGACTTTTTTAATTATTATAGCGGTTTGCCGGATCAACGGAATGCCGATTTTTCCCGATTCAAACAATACACCCGATTCTTACCTCAAATAGACATGAAATATGTGTATTATTACGATAAAGGTCCTTCTAATACCATTTATAAGCGAAATCCGGGATTGAATGATAGAGAACTGGCAAAAAAGATTGCCGAAACCCAAGATCTGGATTTTGATATGTTCCTGTCACCTAATAAAATGAAAGCCATTAAAGATCTGGAATCTGAAAATTATACTTTTATTAGGGAAATAAAAGTAGGTGACTCCGCAATCTATTTAAGGGTTTTTCAAGATCAGATAAAATTTCCGATGGAACAGGAAATCACTGCTGCATTTAAAAGCCTGTTAGTGACCAACCCTGAAGTTGGCTTTTTAACAGGATATAACGAGCGTTCCCTTAATAAAATAGGTGATAAACATTATGCGTTGCCGACCATTCAAAAGGGGTTCCGTTATGCATTGATCAATCAGGGATTCCGGGTTAAGGAAGTAATGCCGAATGCAATTAATAAGGATAATATTAGTATTTTGGTAATTGCAGATCCTATTGATAGTTACAGTGATGCCGATATGGAAGCGATTATAGCTTATTACCAAAGTGGTAAAAATTTGTTGGTGCTAACCGAGCCAGAAAACAGTATCCGTTTAAAACCCTTATTGGATACTTTGGGCGTTACCATTCATAAAAATTTTTTAATAACCGACTCCAAAGATGTGTCGCCTTTTGTTTTGAAAACCAAACTTACTGAAAATACTTCCGCATTATCCGAAACTTTCTCAGATTTAGTAAAAGAGGATACTATCTTTACCATGACCAGGCTTACCGATTTAAAAGTGACTAATCCTGCTTTTAAGACCTTTCCCTTATTACAATCTAAAGCAACCAATTTAAAAACCATTGATTCCGTGCCACTAAATACAGAAACCATCGATTTTGAAGCTTTGCCGGAACTGACCCCAGATCATAAAACCACAGCTGTAGGGATGACGCGTTTTATAAAGGATAGAACTCAAAAAATTGTGGTAATGTCTGATGCCGATGTATTTAGTAATGGCGAACTTACCCGGAGCAATATACCCCAACAGAACTTTAAATTGTTTACGGCTTTATTTAATTGGTTTAGCGATGGTGAATTTCCTATCAATGTGAATCGGGAAACACCTCCGGATAAAAAGCTTACCGTTAGTAAATCTCAAATAAAATTTATAAATGTAGTGTTGGTTTGGATGGTTCCGATATTTTTGGTCGCCACTTCAATATTTATATTGTTGAGACGTAAAAAGAAATAAAGTGTCGCGCTGCCAAAGTTTTTTAGAGCTTTGGCAGAGCAATATATTTCTTATTCAATTTTAGCAGAACCCAGTCGGTAAGCAACCAAATCCTCCAAAACCATCTCCACCCATTCCTCGGTATTGCTTTTGGTTTGGTAACGTGCGGTGTTCTTAACAAGTAATTAAAGCGTTGTAAAAGAAAGAGGGTGTCTAAAAAGTCTTTATAATTTGATTTGTCGGGTTGAGCCTGTCGAAACCGATATTGATTATCAGTAAGTTAAAAATATTTCGACAAGCTCAATATGACATCGAACTTACTTTTTAGACACCCTCTTTTAATAAAAAATAAACTCAAGATATGATATTAATATCCAGGATTTTGTTTTAAAACATCTCTGGATGTATTTATGGCTTCAAGGGGAATAGGGTAGTATTCGCTTTTTCCCGATACAAAGCTGGCTCCATTAAGGTAAACACGTTTTGTGTGTTCAACTTGCAGATACTCATTTAGTACTTGATCTGCGATATTCCAACGGACTAGATCAAAAAATCTATGCCCTTCTGATGCTAATTCTAATCGGCGTTCAAATCGAACCGCTTTAATGCCATCATCAATATCTGGGAATGAAACATATTCTCCAATAACATAGTTGGCTGCATTAATGCCATCAGGATTTTTTACAAACCCATCTGGGTTTGCAGCACGTCTTCTTATTTGATTTACAATATCTCTTGTTAAATCTAGCTCACCTTTTTCATCATGAATTTCTGCTTTCCATAATAATACATCTGAATATCTTATTAAAGGGGTATTGAGGCTTGAATTTTATGCATGAGCGACCAACCGTTTAATATCTTGAGTGGTTTGGTTGCCTTTGCAATCCAAGGGCAGAAAGTCCTTTTTTGGAGAAAGACATAAATGCCATCGCCTGATACCAAGTGCGTATGGGAAGGTTAGAATTTTCCATCATAGTACCGCTACCAAGAGCGGTTCTGAAATTACAGGACGAACATTGCCAAGCCCATTTGCCCTTGAGCCATAATGCTTCTTACAGCTACACTTCTTACAAACTACACCTTCATAATTTCGAGCTTTTACCATATGCTCATGGCAGGATGATTCATCTGGAAATTCTTCTATAAAATTTAAAATATTTATACTTTTAGATTTGAAAACAAGATACGAGATATTAATAACTGGTGCAATTCCGTTTAATCATATTATTTTATGATAATATCAAGTTTTGAACAAAACCTTTTATTATTTCATCAAAAATAATATATTAATTTTCAGTAACTTTGTAGCAAGATTATTAACACATTGAAAAAAGTATTCTCTATAATTCTGCTACTCATTCTAATAGCAAAACCTGTATATGATTTAAGTTATTTGGCTTATTATCAATTAAATATAGATTTTATAATAGAGAATTATTGTGTAAATAAAGAAAAGGTCGAGTTAAAATGTAACGGTAAATGTCATTTAGCAAAGCAACTTCAATCTGAAACCAATAAGCAAAATGAAAAAAAATCTTTAAATTTTTTTAATGATTTTTTTTCGTTGGTCTTTTATCAAAAAAATGCAACTTACAATTTAATTGAGTTAACCTCAAAGCACAATAAAAAAATAAATAGTTCCTATTCTCAGAATTACACTTACAATTTTGAGAATTATTGCTTTAAGCCTCCAAAAAATATAATTTATATTTAGAGATGATTTAAACTTTTTTCAATTGGCTGCAACCTGCCTCGCCGGCAGGCAGGAATGCTCCTTTTCACCCTTTTTTCGTCTTTTTATTACTTCGTAACGCTGCTATGAAGTGTAAAAAAGGTTTCAAAATGAATAAAAACGAGCTATTTTTAGCTTTAATCAAAAAAGTTTAGATCACTTCTTATATAAAAGTGAGTTAAACACTCTCAATCAAAAAAATACAATTTTAATGCATAGCCTGTTTTTTAGTATAGGCTATATATTCACATATAAAAAAACAAATGAAAATCATAAAATTTACATTTGCGCTACTGCTATGCGCAACAATTTCATCTTGCTCTTCTGATGATGATACGGAGAACTTAACAGGGAAATTAGGAAACATAATAATTAAATTTGATAATGGTGTTGATGACCAAGATTTTATTTTTGGTACATCCTATAACACGTCAAGTGGAGAATCATATAAATTAGAAACATTAAAATACTTGATTAGTAATATTAGAATTAAGGACAACAATGGGGATACATTTATGTACCCATCAGAAAAAAATGTTTTTATAATTGATGAAGCTGATGGAAATAACGCAGGAGAGATATGGGTGACACTAAATGATATAGCAGCTGCAAATTATACCGAAATTACTTTTGGTATAGGAATAGATCAAGATCGTTATGCTCTGGGAGCAGATGGTCAAGGAGATTTTCTTGCTAAAGCTGAAGAAGAAGGAATGATGTGGAGTTGGGCAACAGGCTTTAGGTTTACACGCTTAGACGGAACATATTCCTCTGACACGGTTACAGATGAAGCTTTAAATATTCATATGGGAAGTGTAGGTACAGCTGTAGATAATTACCGTGAAGTAACTTTAAGTTTGCCGAACATGGCTATTGTGAGGGAAGACAAAACCCCCGAACTTCATGTTAAAGCCGATATTGCAAAATTATTTGATGGTACTACATCGGTTAGTTTTGATGAAGGTTACAGCCAGGTTCATGTAGACGAAACTACAACAGGTGTTATTGCAAATAATGCGATGGACATGTTTATGGTGCATCATGTTCACAATGATTAAGAATTAAATAAGATCTATTGGATAATTAAACATTATCCAATAGATTGATTAATCATGTTTTGCAATGAAAAAAATATTCCTTTTAGCATCAGCATTAATGTTTTGGTTAGGATGTGCTAAATCAGAAATACAAGAAAATTATGTACCAATTCCCCTAGAGGTAGAGCAACCATCGAATTTTCCGGATATTGTTTATAATTTAGATAATAACTTAGTTACAGAAGCAGGTTTTGAGTTGGGAAAGAGGTTGTTTTACGATGGGAAATTATCTGCAAACGGGGCCATTCCGTGTGCATTTTGCCATGAGCAGGCCTTTGCATTTACACACCATGGCCATACTGTAAGTCATGGGGTTAATGGCGGAATAGGAACAAGAAATGCACAACCACTTCAAAATTTAGCATATCAATCAGAATTTATGTGGGATGGTGCTGCATCACATTTGGATTTTCAACCTATTATTCCCTTAACTAGTGAATTAGAAATGGGGGAAACTTTAACCAATGTAATAGATAAGTTAAGTTTAGATATTTATTATCAAGAACAGTTTAAGAAAGCGTTTGAAGATGGTGAAATTAATAGTGAAAATATGCTAAAAGCATTGTCTCAATTTATGTTAATGCTGGTGTCTTCAAATTCTAAATACGATAAATATGTTAGAGAAGAGGATAATGTTATGCTTACTCAAATAGAATTGGACGGTTTTGAAACATTTCAAAATAAATGTGCTTCTTGTCATGCAACAGATTTATTTACAGACCAAAGTTATAGAAATAATGGTTTGTCAATAAATCCAAAACTTAACGATGAAGGGCGTTACAGCATCTTTGAAAATCCAAATGATAAATATAAGTTTAAAGTTCCAAGTTTGCGTAATGTAGAAAAATCGTTTCCTTACATGCACGACGGTAGGTTTGCAACTCTTGAAGCGGTTTTAAATTTTTATGACTCAGGACTTGTTAATAATGGAAATGTAGACCCTACATTGTTAAGAAATGATAATACCTATGGAATTACGCTAAACGAATATGAGAAGGAAAGTATTATAGCCTTTTTAAAAACTTTAACAGATAACGAATTTTTAACAGATGAAAGATTTTCAGAATATTAAAAAGATAGGAGTATTACTTATAATACTTGTTTTATTGCCATATATTACTCAGGCAAGAAATATAGATCCACCATTTAACGAGCATGAATATTTTAGTTTTGATTGTGATTTATGTAGTTGTTCAACTAGTAGTGGTAGTTTTGGTTTTGGTACACTTGGTAACGCCAATTTTATTGGTTTGAGATACATCTATCAAAAATTTGAATCAAAAAAGGGGATTTTTGAAAATTCACCCATAAGTAAAGAAACTTTTAATACCTATCAATTATGGGCGCAAATTCCTATTAGTAATGCTCTTTATATTAATGTAAGCTTACCTTATCAAGATTTAAGTAGAAAAATAGATAATTCTAATGAGCAGATTAACGGAATAGGCGATAGTAATTTAATAGGTTGGTACAAGTTAAGGCTCTATAAGAAACAAAAAGATTCTGCAATGGTAAATATGGGTAGGGCAGCATCAGGACACGCATTACAATTTGGTGTTGGTATTAAACTGCCCACAGGAAAGTTTGAAGAGTCTTTAGCAGATAATGTTAACCCAGGTTTTCAAATAGGGACAGGTAGTGTAGATGGTATTTTCTCGTTAGGATATAATTATGGATCTAACAAGTTAGGTATTAATACGGTTATGACATATTATGTAAAAGGAGAAAACAAAAACGATTATCAATTTGGAAATCAATTTAGTTATTCAGCTAATTTTTACACAGCTTTTCCGAGAGAGAAAGTAAATATTATGCCTTTTGTTGGCTTGTCAGGGGATATTTACAACAAGATTACGCAATATGGAGAAACTCTTAATGATACAGACGGAAGCATAACAAACGCAACTTTAGGTACAGAGTTTGCCTTTTCAAAGTGTATTTTAGGTATTAATTATACTTTACCAGTAAATCAAGATTTGTTTGGTGGAAATGTAGAATCTAAAAACAGGTTTTCTTTATATATAAATTATGCTTTATAGACAGGTTTTTAAAAAGCTTGAATTTTATTAATTCTTTGTAAATAATTAAAACGTTGTAAAAGAAAGAGGCAGTCTGAAAAGTAATATAATTTGCTCAGTACAGGCTATAGTGAAGAATCTTATAGTTTAGTAAAACAATATATTATGTTTTTAAGAGATTCATCACAGCTTCGCTGCTACCTTCTAAACAAAATATTTTTTGTTTCTCGGTAATATTCTGAATGACACTTTTCAGACAGCCTCTTTTAATAAAAAATAAACTCAAGATATGATATTAATATCCAGGATTTTGTTTTAAAACATCTCTGGATGTATTTATAGCTTCAAGGGGAATAGGGTAGTATTCGCTTTTTCCCGATACAAAGCTGTCTCCATTAAGGTATACACGTTTTGTTTGTTCTACTTGCAGATACTTAGTACTTGATCTGCGAATAAGACTATTCCAGAAGTAAATATGTTAGAAACTGGAAAATGCTCTTTCGATAGGCCCGTTGTATTAATCTAAGTATTTAGCTATGGAAAAGCTAAAAATGACACTTGTAATTTGCCTAATTTTTTGTAGCCCAATGCATTCATATGAATAGGGTCACTATAATATAGATCCTTATTGAATATATTATAGCCACCTAAAGTAAACTGATCAAGAAACGGAATGCCGTGAAGTTCACAAATCATTTTTTGTATTTCAACATACTGAACCATCCCTTGTTCATGAAAAGGATCATATGCGCCTCTGTCAACAAACGCCTTACTTGATGTAAAAAAGTAAATCGTGGCATTGGGGTTTATCTCATAGATCTTTTTTATACAATAATTTATTCCACCTGCTTGAGTCGTTAGTTTTGACTCATCGTAACCATCAAATTCGGTATAATCGGTATATTCGCCAATCTTCCTGTCATTTGTATAATCATTTGTTGATGCCCACAAAATATAAATGTCGAACACACCAGCTTCATCAACTTGCAATTGAAGAGACTTTCCCTGCAATGAAGAAAACCCTGCGCCTGGAACGCCATAATTTGTAATGGTCATTCCCAAATATTCTTCCCACAAGATTTTTGCGCTATCACTTGCTGGTATGACCGAAACAGAGCCACCAAAAACAGCTACTGACTTTCCGTAATTGAAAGATTCCTTTAGTGATAATGTCTCAAGTTCATTTTGGGAAAAAACACTATTAGAGAAGACAAAAAATTGAACAACCAAACAAACAATGCTTTTTTTCATAATAGTATAATTCATAATAATCGATATTTTATTTTAGTACAGCCGTTTTTAAAACAGGCCAAATTTATGCAAAACGGTCTCTTATAACCCTCGGTTAAGGAGTTAAAGTTAGTGTTTTCCGAATTTATTTAGTTCATCATTTACTAATTTAGACCTAATATTCATAAACCTATAATTTTTGTTTCTGGTGAAATAATTGAGGTTTTCTAACGTAAGAAGCTAATATTGTTGTTGTTACAATTAAAATCGCTACTTCATAGGGTTTTCCTTTGTACATATGAATAAACACTATAAAAGTCATATAAAGAGCTAAAAAGAGTTGTACCGATAAGTATTGTTTTATTGTACAAGAACATTGCTGTTGATACTAGAAGAAATATTCCAGTGGCAATCATTATACTGCTATTAGCTACTATTTTATCTGTTTGGTTTGAGTTAAGAATTTTATCCAATGCGTTTGGGATAAAAAACAATGTAATTACCACTGAAGGCAACCATATAGCTAAATCCATATAAAATAACATGAACCTTCAGAGTAAAAAACCGAATTTCTTCGTTAAAAATACTCGCCGTAACTAAGCTATGCCTGCGCTTTTTATCTAGAACTTCATTTTTTTATATCTAAATATTCTATGCCATTTTATATCGACTTAGCTATATTAATAATATTCTTAAAATTTTATTCATTATCATTCAGTTATAAATTAATTATTCGGTTCGTTATAAATGCCCGTTAAGGTACATAGTTTACAAAGTTAAAGTCGCATGCTTTACACTAGATTTTGACTTAGTCTACGTTTGGTGTAAGGATAGTTGCGTATGCAAACAACTAACTTACTAAAATTGGAACGAAATAAAGGAAAACCCATAGGATTTTAGGAGTAGACAAGACCTCAGCAATTAATTTTTTCATCCATGAAAAAGCAGTAAGTCGAGTACCTTTAAAGTTCACCAAAACAATAAGATAAGAACACTCTAATTACTGCCTCCACTAAATTAACGTGAGTTCGATTTAAAGCCTGTCTGCCGACAGGCAGGCAAGGGAGTTTTTAACAATAAATTCACTAATAATGCTATTTGTCGCCTTGAGCCTTTCGTCTTCCTGCCCGTCCGGCAGGCGGGCGCTCAAGATAAACTAAAGTCGAAAGGACATTAAAACCGTTATTTAAATGGGTTTCGACAGAGCCTGTGCTGAGTTTACCGAAGTGCTCAACCTGACAGCTAAGGTTAAATTATTGATAATCAGATTGATAATATTATTCTTGCATCGAACTCACGTTAAATTATACATGGGAATTGACATATACAAACGAAGTTGGAAAGAAAATGAAGAGCATCATCATAAAAGTAGCAAAGCTACTTAGTAGAACCTTGGCCGTAATAAAAACAGAGACTCCTGGGGTAATTATAGCTTATAATCATACAGATGCAGGTGATGACCATTATGAGTTGAATACAAATAAGATGCGGAGCAAGTTATATGTGGTATTGAAGTATTGATAATTCTAAGGAACTACCAATGTTTCAATATCCAAAAACCATTAATATGAGATATTTAAAAAAATAAATATTAACATTGAAGAACTAGGTTAGTGCTTTTCATAGGATACGGTGTTCAAGGCATATAGCGTTGGCCTATCGGCACGCCATATGCTTAGTTATTGTACAACGGTTTTTTATTTCGCTTTTGCCAATGCCATTTTTACAGCAAGCCCAGTTAATACTGAAGCCATAAACCACTTCTGTATTCTTAACCAAATTGGCTTTTTCGAGAACCAACTTGCCATTTTAGCAGCCGATATAACAATCAAAAGATTAACTGAAAAACTTATTATTATTTGTATAATTCCGAGTTGAAAACTTTGACCTAAGATAGAACCATATTCAGGTTTTATAAATTGAGGAAAAAATGAAAGATAAAATACTGCCATTTTTGGATTTAGGATATTTGTCAAAAGTCCAATGTTAAAGAGTTTAAGAGGTTTGTCCGATTTCAGGTTTTGGTCAGCGTCAAAAATTTTGTTTTTAGATTTAACAGTATTATAAGCTAAATATAATAAGTAACCAACTCCAAGAAATTTAATCGCTATAAAGGCATAAGGGACAGCAAAAAATATTGCAGTAAGACCAAAAGATACCATAAGTATATGGAATAAAAATCCGCACATGACTCCCAAAAGAGAGATAATTCCAGCTTTTTTCCCTTGAGACAACGACCTTGAGATTAAATAAATCATATTCGGTCCAGGAGAAAGTACCATGATCAATGCCGCTAACCCAAATAGTAATAAATCGTTAATTGGTATCATATTTCTGCTTTTAGTTCTTGGCTTTTTTTTGCACCACAACGGCTCAAATAAAAGTCGTTTTAATGCTTTTTATTTTGTGTTATAAGGTGTTTTTTGAGTATTATATATACTATTTATCTATGATTTTTGTGAATTTAAAAGAGTCTACATGGAAGAAATACAGTTTTCGAATATGCTCAAACCTTTGCATTTCTTTACTAAGTAAATTTTTTATAAAAGTCACCACTTTTTTGTCGCTATCCTCAAAGTTATTTGGCCATTGGGGGTAGAAAACAGAAAGATTTATGTCAAACGTAGAACTGTAAAATTCATCTAAAACATCCCACATAAAGCCTTCATCTTGCTGTTTCGAAGCAGTCTTAATTGCTTCATCAAAATCCTCATTATCAAGGGTTTTATTGCCAAATACATTTAAGAAAGGAACTATGTTCGATTCATCATCATAAGAAGTGTCAATATATACCATTATAACATCTGGTTTCTCATTTTGATTAGCAACTTCAAGCATTACTCTTTCTATTTCTTTCTTGATAATTATTATGTCCATTTGAAATTTTTGTACTGTACAACAATCTCGGCTATGAGTAGTTGCGTGGTTTAGCACTTAGCTTATCAAGTACACACCAAACTAAAAAACCGCAGGATTTTCCAAGTTGGCTAGAACCAAGCAATTATTTTTACACATTGTGCCTGTTGCACAAAGACTTGTTAAAGATAGAGAAAATTCGTATTTAGTTCTATGCAAGGCAAGAAAGATTACCAAGAAAAGTTATTTGCATAATTTCAGCACAGTGAGCATATTCCCGAGGAGAATTTTTATCGGCGATTAAAGGAGGCTCTAGATCTGGATTTCCTGTATGGGTTGACCGCACACTATTATGGCTCAAGAGGACAAAAGAGTATCGACCCCGTGGTGCTCTTTAAATTGTGTTTGGTTGGTTATTTAGAAAATATCATCAGCGAAAGGCAATTGAACCAGCATAGCAACTTGCGTTAGGACGCCCGATGCCCGAATCAGTGTGAAACCGGGCAAGGCACGCAAGCTCAATCACATGAGCCTGCTTAGTGTAGATACTACCACCCATCATGTCATTAATCGTAGCCATGATAAAGGTACAGAGCCCCATAAGACCAATTAGAACCGTTCAGGCCTGGATAATTAAATCTGTCCATCATTAGGGCTACATAGCGAAATGGATAGCCATCTGGCAGTTGGACAATATTTGGCCATACTCTTGTGCCAGATGTTTCATCCCAGGGAGGTAAATCCATCATTAAAGATCCTACTTCCTTAAGGTCTGGATAGGAATATATAAAGATCTTTCTTTCACTACTACCTGAAAAACAATACAATTTTCCTCCTATTTTTTGAATAGAGGTCCCTGTTGAATTGTGCTCGACAGGTCCATGAACCTTTTTATAGTTTTTATTCCAATCATTCGATTCTAATACAATAGCTTTGTAACTACCATTGTTGTTTTCACAAGCAAGCATTCGCCATTTATTAGCTTCTGAATCAAACAAAATATGTGGGTCTTCAATGTCCCCGACCATACCAAATGGAACGGCATTCATTATAGAGAACCCAAATCGAGGATCCCTTTTACTTTCAATAGCGAGCAATTGTTTTTTCTCACTTTTAGGATTGGCATATGCGCTAAATCCTGTTGTTAATCCACGCCAGATATCTTGTTTTCTGTCATAAAAAAGATGTGAAGCAATCTCATTTCTGAGTAAACCATCATTACGGTCAAACAATATGATTCCTTCAAGTTTGAGGTCAAATCCTGTTGGATTCATGCTAAATACACCTTGAATATGATGAGGCAAGGCACGTCCGCGAATCGACATGGTATACCATAATCGTCCTTGGTCAAGCATTGGATCGTTGTTTTCATAGGTAATGGCCCTAATATCAGCCAATCCAACGCCAGTGGTGAGCGCCATTTCAACCTTTTTAATTTGAACTTCCCCATCATTAAGATGTATAAAGAGGTGCGATTGGAAAGAATATATATGTTCTTTTTTTCGCAAATCGATATAGGTATTAAAATCACTTTGACCAATAACTTTTGGTAGTCCTTTATCTTGTAAATACAAAGTAAGTCCACTGCCCAACATTTGGAGAATGATTTTACCTTTAGTATTTACTTCTTTATCAAGGTCAACTGCAATTGATTTATCCACAATAACCTTAGAGTTATTAATCACTTTGAGTTTTACTCCAGTGATAATAGAATCATTATATCCGATTTTAATAAAAAACTGTTCCTTTTCGTTGGTATTTGAAAATTTAAAACCGATCTCTCCATTTCCAGCGCAAGAATGTAGATCGATTGAATAGGTTGCAAATGGGTTAAAACCGCCAAACCATATTTCTGATTGGGTTTCTTTTTTAGATTGAATGATAAGATTTCCATCACGGATGTCAATATTGGAATGTTCGTCAGAATAATTCTTTACTGGGTGCATTGAGGATAATCCAATAATTGTATTAGGTTCTAGGCTCGCCAATGGAATTGCTTGATTTTCGTCAAATATCATTCTTTGTACCCCTTGTCTAACAAAGTTTATCTTTTCTGGAGAAGTTTGACAAATGGAGACATGATTTACAGTAATGATTAGAATTATGGAGAGAAAGATTTTATTCAATATTTTCATGTTTTTTTTACTCGTAATTGAATTTATAAATATATCAGCATTAAGCATAATGACAACCTGTCTCAAAACTACCAATTAAAGTTTAAAAATAGCTTAAAAAGTGAAGAATAGTAAAGAACAATTGCACATTCGTAATCTGGGCTTAAAAGACGTTCACCAGATCAATATTTCCGTTTTCTATGCTGTGATATGCCCTTTGGATATAGGTTTTAGGGCTATTTTCAGGATGAACATAGCATGAAATAATAATAACCGAAGGTTATTAAATAAAGTAATTGTAATTACTCTATAAAAAATAAATAAGATATGCCTTTATCAAATAAAAGGAGCTAACGACCTGTAGTTATAATTATAGGAGTGTTCTTCATTTATATTTGGTAGTACTTCCTATATCTCTTTTGTTATTAAGGCATTGCCTGCTTCCTATATTTTAAATAGGATATTAGCCGAACTTTTTAATTTTCTGCATTAATATAATCACTAGGGGTCATATTAAACTGTTTCTGAAAATTTCTAAGAAGGCTTATTTGAGAATTATAGCCCACCATGTATGCGATCTCATAAATTTTATAATCACCCGTTCTTAAATATTCTGCTGCTTTTTTTAATCTAGTAATATTTATAAGTTCATTCGGACTGAGGTTGGATAAATTTTTTATCTTTCGATACAGGGTGGATTTGCTCATATTCATTAATTCTGCTAACCTTTCAACGTTTAAGGTGCCATCTGAAATGTTTGCATAGATAGCTTCATCTAATTTTTTTATAAATACCTCGTCAGTTTTAGTGTGGGCAATACTTTTTACGTGGGCCAATGGGGAACTCGAATAATGCTCTATAAGAGTTTTTCTATTTAATAATAAGTTATTAATTTGAGCCTTTAAATGCTCTATTGAAAAAGGTTTTTCTATATACGCATCGGCTCCTGACTCTAACCCTTCTATTTTTGCTGTAAGCGTATTTTTTGCCGTAAGGAGTATTATTGGAATATGACTTGTCTCTATGTTGGTTTTCACCTCTTTACATAATTCAAATCCATTCATTCCGGGCATCATAACATCACTGATAATTAATTGAATATTTTCGGTACTCAGTTTTTCAAGGGCTTTATTTGCGTTTATGGATTTGATTACATGATATTTATTTGTTAGATCGTTTGCCAGAAAATCCAATAAATCTTGGTTATCTTCAACTAATAATATTTTTGATTTTTCATCTTCTTCAATCTCTATGATATTGTCTTCATTTAATTCTTCCTCTCTTACTTGAGTTGTTTCGAACAAATTAAATTCGTTTTCTTGATGAATTGGCAGGTTGAGAGCAAATGTGTTAAAATTGGGATCACTTAGTTCCAATTTTAAACTTCCTTTATGAAGTTCGACTAAAGAATGCGCTAATGAAAGGCCTATTCCTGTACTAGATTTATTTTCATAATCAACCTCAGGAACCATAAAATATGGTTGAAAGATTTCATGTTTTAAATGGTCAGGAATAATTTTACCATCATTTTTAATTTTTAGTTCTAAAAATTCTTCATCACTAGATAATGATAATAAAATCTTTCCTTCGGCATATTTAATGGCATTGTTAAATAGATTGCTAAGTATTTTTTTCAACGCCTCAAGGTCCACATAAGCATAAATATTTGTAGGGCCTAAATCTAGAACGAAGTCAATATTCCTACTGCTTACTACAGGTGTAAACCTGGTATAGATGTCTCTTATCAATTCAGAAATATTAACCTTTATGAAGTTAAGATTGGTTCCTTTTAATTCTGCTTTTCTAAAATCTAAAAGCTGGTTTACTAAATTCAATAATCGATCTGTATTTTTACCCATTATTGAAAGATTGTTTAAAAGATCCTCATCGTGATCTGTATTTTTAAGGATTTTTTCCAGTGGACTCTTAATTAAAGTTAAAGGGGTTCTTATTTCATGAGAAATATTGGTAAAAAACTCAATCTTAGAATTATAAAGTTCCTTTTCTTTCTGTCTGTTTAATTCAACAATTAAACGGTCATTTTTTGCCTTTGTTCTAGAATGATAGAACCATAATAATAAATAAACAACTAATAAAAAAACAATGAAGTATACCGCATAAGCCAAGTTGCTTTTCCACCAAGGTGGTAGCACATTGATTTTCAAATTGGTTGATTCGTAGCTCCAAACGCCATTACTATTTCTTGATTTTATATGAAAATTATAATCGCCAGAAGGTAATCCAGTAAAAGAAACGCTGTGATTTTTGTCCAAAAACACCCAACCTTCGTTTAACCCTTCCAATTTATACCAGTACTCTGTCATTTTTGGAGCATTAAAGCTAAGAGCCGCAAAATCAATAGTTATTGAAAGATCTTTAGGGTTAAGGGTGATCTCCTCTAGTGAAGTAACAGATTTAGGAATGTCTGATTTTTTATTGCCAATGGAAACCTCCTTATTATTAATGCTTATCTTGGTTATAAAAATTTGAGGCTTAAATTCGTTTTTACCAAACTCCATTGGGTTGAAGCTAATCATGCCATCAACGCTACCAAAATACATAGTTCCGTCTTCTGCTTTATAAGCTGAATGATAGTTAAATTGGTCACTTAATAATCCGTTTGCTTTTGTATAGGTGTTTATTTCTTCTGTTTTTGGATTAAACTCCACTAAGCCCTTAGATGTGGTAATCCAAAGATAATGTCTGTGGTCCTCCAGTATTGAGTAGGTTACATTGCTTGGAAGGCCTTCTTTTGTGGTATAGTGTTTAAATAATTGTTTTTGGGCATTATACTTATTTAAACCATTTTCTGTAGTAATCCATACGTTATTATTGCTATCTTCAAAAATACCGTTAATGGCATTGCTGCTAATAGTTTTGAGATTTTCTTTGTCATACCTAAAAACCTTTGCTCTTTTGCTTTTAGGATCAAAAAAGTAAAGCCCTTCCCAATAGGTGCCTGCCCAAAACCTACCTTTGCTGTCTTCAAGTAAAGATGTGTAAAAATAACCTTCAGGAAACCCTTTGAATTTAATAAACTCCTTTTGTTCGTTATTAAATAATTGAATCCCTGAAGTTGTTATGGCGTAAATGTCTTCATTTTTATCTTTATAGAAAGCATAAATAAAATTACTGCGCAGGTTACCTTTGGTTGAGGTACTATAATGTTCATTAACAAGTCCCGTTTTAATATCCATGATGTCAAGACCATGCTCAAAAGTCCCGACCCAAATTTTATGGTCCTTAATTAAAAGACCATGTATATTGTCGTGCGAAATGGAATGTATACTTTTATCAGGCAGATAATTAGTGAACTCTCCAGTTTTTATATTAAGTTTGTTTAGACCGGCATCTTCCGTACCTATCCATAAATTACCTAATTGATCTGATTCAATTTCCCTTACGGCATTACCGCTTATTGAGTTTTCGCCAAGTTTTGGAATGTATTTTTTAAAAGGGGTATATTGTTTAGGAAAGTAATTAATGCCTCCAAAATAAGTTCCAGCCCATATGCCCTCTTCTTTGTCTAGGGTTAAGCAATAGACCGCATTATCGGATAAAGAAAAAGGATCATTGTAGTTCTTTTTTAAATTCTTAACAGATCCATCTTTTAAATTGTAAATCCAGAGCCCAGATTCTGTTGCAATTAATAAATCATTTTCTTTTTTTAGAAAATCTCTGACGTACAATTGCTTTTCGGTTTTTATGGCTAGTTTTTTTAATTCATTTTTTTGGGTATTATATATTATGGTCCCATTGTTTTGAGTTCCTAAAGCTATTTCATGTTCACTAATAGCATAAATTTTGCTAATAAGTGCATATTGGTTATTATCCGTTTTTAAACTAATTTCCTTTTGTACAAAAGAATCGGTTTCTCTTTTGTATTCATATATATAATTATGTATGGCAACCCATATGTTACCCTCTGGTGTTTTGGTTATTTCTTGAGCCGTAACGAGGTTATTTGAATAAGATTTACTCTTCTTGCTCTTTATATTGTATTTAAAAACCGTTATTCCTGCAACGAACCATATATTTCCATGATTATCACTTTCTATATCTAAGATTGATAGACCATTGGAGCTTTCTATTAGCTCGAAGCTTTCATCAATACGATTGTATTTATATAGCCCATTGTCGGTTCCCAACCATAGCATATCATTAAACTCTAAAATACATTCAACAAAATTACTGCCCAAACTTTTTGGATTAGCAATATCTTGCTTGTAATACTTAAAAGTATAACCATCAAACCTATTTAGACCATCCTTTGTCCCAAACCACAAAAAGCCTTTGGAATCTTGTAAAGAGCAAAGTATTGTATTATGGGATAATCCGTTTTCTACTTTATAGTGTCTAAAGTAGTATTCTTGAGATTGAACAACACTAAATTGTAAGAAAATTAAAAAAAGCAGTGTATATCTCGTCATGATTCTTTATTTATTTAAATTTAAGAATTAATACCATATAAATTCTTTCATTTTTTTACAATTCGTGTCAAATGTAGGTTTTTAACAATACAAATTGAGGGCTTGAATGATTTAACTAATTTAATGACACGAAATGAAAACTGTTTTTTAGAATCATCTATTAATATTGGACATTACTTGCTAAACAAATACTAACAACTAAATTTTTAACGAATGAAAAAAAGCAATACAATAACATTTAAAGGAACATTTTTGATGTTACTTTTTATATGTTTATTTCAAAACAGTTTTGCACAAGGCGAAATAAATATATCAGGAACGGTTAAGGATACAGATGGCGTTCCTTTGGCTGGAGCTAACGTTATAAATATAGGTACAGCCAATGGGGCATCAGCAGATTTTGATGGGAATTTTAGCTTAAGCGGCGTTTCTCCGAACTCTTTATTAAGTATTAGTTATCTTGGTTATAAGACACAGGAAATACCAGTTAATGGTAGGACAACCATAAACATTGTTCTTGAAATAGACAGTAATAGTTTGGATGAAATTGTCGTTATTGGTTATCAATCTATACGCAAATCGGATTTAACGGGAGCAACTTCAATCATTGATCCAGATGATTCTAATAAAATTGTATCAAACTCTTTAGCGGAATCGTTACAAGGGCTTACGTCTGGAGTAACTGTTAGAAATGGTGGGCAACCAGGCCAAAATTCCCAAATAGAAATCCGGGGGACATCGAGTTTTGTGAATTCTAGTCCATTGTACATTATTGATGGTATGATAGCTGATGCAAATCAAACGATCAACAACAATGATATTGAAAGCATACAAATTTTAAAAGATGCATCAGCAGCTGCTATTTATGGTTCAAGGGCTGCTAATGGTGTCATTATCATTACAACTAAATCAGGAAAAGAAGGGCCACTTAAGGTTTCATTATCTGTGAATACAGGTGTTCAGGAAATTCCTAAAACATGGGATTTAATGAATAATAGGGAATTTGCGGATATGCAAATAACTAGTTATAACAACTCCGGTTTAACACCTCCACCATCTGTGGAATCGAATTTTGATCCAAGCATTAATACCGATTGGCAAAATGAAATTGTTCGTACAGGTAATACGACTGATTTGAATATCTCTCTATCTGGAGGTGGTAATAATGCTTCTTATTTTGTATCGGGAAGTCATTTTGAAAATAAAGGCGTTTTAATAGGGCGTTCATTTAGAAGATCTTCCTTCAGGGTAAATACTCAAATGACTAGGGGAAAAGTAACATTTGGAGAAAATATCCTTTTTTCAAATTCAAATACAAGACAGCCATTAGGCTCATTCGATACAGGAAACCCTTTCTTTGATATGGCAGTTATGTTACCTGTAATACCTGTTAGAGGTGATAATTTTATTAGTGATCTAAACCCTGGAGGATGGGGAATTGGTAATGTTGATGCCGTGACATTTGCGAAAAACCAAGTTGCTGTTGCCGATATTCTACGTGAAAAAATAAACTATGCCAAAATTGTTGGTAATGCCTTTATAAAAGTAGATATTCTTGAAGGATTGAGTTATAAATTCAATGCAGGAGTAGAAGCAAGTTTTGATTTTTCAAAAGGTATTAGACGTAATGGAATCACCCAATTTAACGCAGCTCAAAGACCAAGTTTTATTGCAGATAATAGATCTCGTTTTGCAAGCTTTTTAATGGAGCATACACTTAATTTCAATAAAAGTTTTGGGAACCATAACTTTAATGGTGTAATAGGTATTTCAGATCAACAAACAAAGAGGGATTTTTCATTAGCTATTCGAAGTGAGATAACCGAATTGGGAGACCAAATTTTTACAGAGATAAACTCTACTACAGGAACTCCCAACAGTGAGGGAGCTACTACCGATGATTATAGGACTTTTGGTTATTTAGGAAGAATAAATTATGACTACGATAGCAAATATTATTTAACTTTAACAGGAAGGCTAGATAAAGATAGTCGTTTTAGTAAAGAAAATAGAACTGGCTTCTTTCCATCTATCGCAGGTTCATGGAGAATAAGTAAAGAAAAGTTTTTTGATTCTAATTGGATAAATGATTTAAAAATTAATGCATCTTATGGAGAATTAGGTATTGTTACCTTAGGATCATTTGACTGGCAAGGCACTATAAATAATAGCACTAGAGCTATATTAGGAGGTGTTCCTCAAGTCGGCTCCTACCAAGCATCTTTGGTTAATCCAGATTTAAGATGGGAAAATAGAAAAACCCAAAATTACGGATTAGAAACTTCATTGTTCGATAACAGTTTAAGATTATCAATGGCCTACTATAATACATTATCTGAGGATGCCTTGGTGACTAATTTACCGATAGCCCAATATCTTGGTAATTTAGGTGGAACCCCTCCTGTTAATGCTGGTTCAATACGAAATTCTGGATTTGAATTCGATGCAAACTATTCAAACCGTAAAAAAGATTTTAAATGGAAGATTGGTTTGAACTTTACTACAATAAAGAACCGAGTGGAAGAGGTAGGAAACCAAGGGGAAGGAATAGATTATATACAAACGGGCTTAACCAGATCTAAAGTAGGGCAACCTCTTGGACAATGGTACTTGTTAAGAACAGACGGTATTTTCCAAAGTCAAGCAGAAATTGATGCACATTCATTGAATGGAAATCCTATCCAACCATTTGCTCAACCAGGAGATATTAGGTTTATTGATGTTAATGGTGATGGAAGTATTACTGACGAAGACAGGGATTTTAGTGGCTCTTCTCCTTGGCCGACATTGCAAACAGGATTGCAATTTGCAGCAGATTATAAAAATTTTGATTTGAGTTTGCAATTCGTAGGGATTTTTGGCAATGAAATATTTAATAGTGTAAGAAGGGAGTTGGATTCATATCAAAATACCAACTTTAGAAGTGATATAAATCCATGGACACCAACCAATACAAATACAAGTGACCCAAGAATCGGAGTTGCTACAGGAGATCAAGGACTTGTTGATAACGCTAGGTTTAGTTCTGACAGGTGGTTAGAGGATGGCTCTTATATAAGACTTAGAAATATTCAGTTAGGATATAATATGAATGAGAATTTAGTTAATAAAATAGGAATGTCCAAATTAAGACTATATGCTAGTGCACAAAATCTTTTTACCATTACCGATTATTCAGGGTTAGATCCTGATGTACAGGGTAATGGAATTTTAGAAAGGGGTGTAGACAACGGGAATTGGCCCTCAAGTAGAATTTTTTCTATTGGTTTAAATGTTGAATTTTAAAAAATACAAAATGAAAAAAATATTATTTCTATTATTTGTTACTGTTGGTCTTTATTCTTGTGAAGACGAATTAGATATAGTGAACCCTAATGAAATTACCAATGAGAGTTTTTGGCAAGATGAAGTTGATGCTATCAAAGGAGTTAATGCTTGTTATAGTACACTTCATAGGGGAGGGTTTTCAAGATGGCAACCCATGTTCTATGATCTGCGTTCGGATGTGGGTGCAAGTTTCAGCCCTTGGAGTGATTTAGCAAATGCTTTGAACAATTTTATACAACCAGATTCTAATTTTGGCCCTGCGGTTGATGTATACTTTGATAATTATGTTGGAATTAATAGAGCAAATCAAGTCATTGCGAATGTCCCCGATATCAATATGGATGAAAATTTAAAATCTAGAATATTAGGTGAAGCTTATTTTTTTAGAGGTATGCACTATTATCATTTGGCGAGCTTGTGGGGTAATGTAGTTTTGCAATTGGAACCATCTAAACCAACAGATTTATCACCCAACGCTTCTGAAGCTGAAGTATGGTCTCAGGTAGCAAGTGATTTAACCGAAGCCGCTAATAGATTGCCCATAAGTTATAGTGATAATAATGATATAGGGAGAATAACCAAAGGAGGAGCAAATGCTCTTTTGGCAAAAGCTTATATGCAAATGCAAGATTATAATTCGGCAAAAATAGCCCTAGATTACTTTATTACTGGAGAAGGTTTAAATGTTTATGATCTTGTTGCAGATTATTATGACAATTTTAAGGTAAGCACTGAATTTAACCAAGAGTCAATAATTGAGTGGAGTTATATAGAAAACCCAACTGAAGGTACAGATAATGATGTAGACACTGCAAATCATAATTACGGTACATCTATAGGACAATTTTATGGACCTCCTGGTGTAGGATTTACTGATGCTGAGGCGCTTAGATGGGTTGTAGGCGAATTTGAAATTGAAAGAACAATTTCAGATGAAAGAGATCCAAGGCTTCCTGTTACATTCTTATATGATCATACTAATGAGGCTGGTCCAACTGCTACTATGGTGTATGGTCAATCTTTTCAAGATAGGTATGGTAATAGTGAGCGAGTATTTTTTAGAAAATTCCTTCACGATCATACAAGAGATTTCGAAGGTTTTAGAGGCATCAATAATTATAGATTTATTCGATTTGCAGATGTTCTTTTAATGTATGCTGAATGCTTAAATGCCATTGGAAGTACAAATGATGCTTATCAATATGTTGATCGAGTAAGAGCCAGAGCTGGTTTAGCTCCGTTAGCAACAGGGATGTCCCAACAAGAATTCTTAAACCAATTAAAACACGAACGCTTAATGGAATTGACGGGTGAAGGCCATCGTTGGAACGATTTAAAACGATGGGGAGATTTAGGGTCGCAATTAAGCGATAAAGATCCTGGTTTTAACAATTTTATAATTGGTAAACATGAGCTATTGCCTATTCCTCAACGAGATTTGGATATTAACCCTAATATGGATCAAAACCCAATGTGGTAACCGAATATATATAATGCTAAAAGTATACCTATTAATTAATATTGCTACATGAAACTACTTATAAAAAAAATATTGAATCGCATACATTTTATTATACTATGTCTCTCACTAATATGTTTTAGTGCTTGTGTATCATGTAGCAGTGGCTCAGGTGAGGTAGAGAAACCGCCTGAGGAGAATCCGGTAGATAATCCAGTAGATAATACAACATTTAGAAACCCCATTTTGGATTCAGGGCCAGATCCATGGGTTTTTAAAAATGGAGAAGAATATTTTGTAACGTTTACAACTGGTTATAATATTACTTTAAGAAGAACCAGTAAAATGTCTGATCTTAAAAATGGGGCGCAAAAGGTTATTTGGACACCTCCTGCTTCTGGTTTTAATTCCAAAGAAATATGGGCGCCAGAATTACACAAAATAGATGGTAAATGGTATGTGTATTATGCAGCCAGCGACGGGAATAATGATAACCACAAAATGTGGGTCTTAGAGAACACCTCCAATGATCCATTTCAGGGAACATGGGAAGATAAAGGAGAATTGTTGCTTCCTGATAACAAGTGGGCTATTGATGGATCGCCTTTCGAGTTAAATGGGGAATATTATTTTATCTGGTCAGGTTGGGAAGGAAATACCAATGTACAGCAAAATGTATATATAGCTAAAATGCAGGATCCTTTGACAGTAGTTGGAGAAAGGGTTTGTCTTATTAAACCAACTGATTCTTGGGAAACTAATAACGTCTTTCCAACAGTTACGGAAGGTCCTCAATTTTTAAAGAAGGATGACAAGTTGTTCATATTTTATTCCGCAGGAGGCTGTTGGACCGATGGTTATAGTATAGGGTTAATATGGACTGATGAGCATAGCGATTTGCTTAATCCCGATCTTTGGGAGCGGGCAAATAACAATCCTCTATTTGTTTCAAATACTTTGGGTAATGCTTTTGGACCTGGTCATAATTCATTTTTTAAATCTCTTGATGGTACAGAAGATTGGATTTTGTACCATGCTAATCCATTAGCAAATCAAGGGTGCGGTAATAGTAGGACCGTTAGAATGCAAAAAATGACCTGGGAGAATAATGGATTCCCCGTTTTAGGGATTCCCGAATCCCTTAATAAAGATTTATTAAAGCCTAGTGGAGAATAAAGCTTTTTGCTTTCCCTTAACTAGCATTTGAGTTTATTGAGTTAGTTTTAATTATGACGGCCCATCTATACAGGATTGGATAGATGGGCTATCTGTAAAAATGTTATCAGTAATCGAATTTTAAAAGTAATAAAATGAAAAAACTATTATTAAACGTGTGTATTTTGCTTTTAACAACGCTTTGTTATTCTCAATATTCAGATACCGCCAGCACAGTAATAAACGATAAATGGTCTAGAGAGAAAGCCAATTCTTGGTACGCCAACCATAATTGGATAGTAGGCGCAAATTTTAATCCTAGCACAGCAATTAATCAACTGGAGATGTGGCAAGAGCGTACTTTTGATCCAGAAACCATAGATAAAGAGTTAGGGTATGCCAAAGAAATAGGCTTTAATACGATGCGTGTTTATCTCCATAGTCTTGCTTATAAGGTTGATCCATCGGGTTTTAAAAATCGAATGGAGACATACCTTCAAATTGCAGACAAGAATGATATAAAAACAATGTTTGTCATTTTTGATGATGTATGGGGTAAAAGCCCAAAAATAGGAATACAGCCTGAGCCTAAACCTGGTGTTCATAATTCGGGATGGGTGCAAGACCCTGGAGACCCAGCCTCAAAAGAGTTAGAAAATTTTCCTGAACTAGAAATGTACGTGAAGGATGTTATCGGTACTTTTAAGAAGGATAAAAGAATTTTAATGTGGGATTTATATAACGAGCCTGGAAACAGTGGGAAGTTTAGCGCTTCGGTCAATCTTTTAAATGCCGTTTTTAAATGGGCAAGAGAAGTGAACCCTTTGCAGCCTTTAACTGCTGGCATATGGCGGTGGGAAAAAAGGTTTCAAGAAGTTAATGAGATTCAAGCATTAAATTCTGATATCATTACCTATCATCATTATGGTGAGCCCGGAGATCACTTGCAGGTACTTAATCTACTTAAAACCCATGGAAGGCCAATGGTATGTACAGAATACATGGCAAGAACAAGAAACAGTAGGTTTTCAAACATACTCCCCATACTAAAGGAAGAAAAAATTGGAGCTATAAATTGGGGACTTGTTGCGGGAAAGACAAATACTATATACGAGTGGGATAAGCCCATTGAAAGTGGGGAAGAACCTATCGAATGGTTCCATGACATATTTAGAAAAGATGGGACACCATACCGTCAAGATGAAGTGGACCTAATTAAAAAATTAACATCAAAAGATTAATCGTTATATAATAAAGGATTTTTCGCTATCAAAAACAAAATCATGAAACACGGCATTTTTAATAAAATATTTATTCTTATTGGATTAATAGGTGCAACAAGCTTTTATTCCTGTAAAAAGCAAGCAAAAAAACATAAAGAAAATAAAATGGCTTCTATTGATACCATAACCTATAAGAACCCACTCAATGTTAAATTTGGCGATCCGTATATACTGGACGATGGCGATACATTTTATTTATATGGTACTGGCGGAGGAGCTGTTGATGGCTTTTCAGTGTACGCATCAAAAAATTTGATTGATTGGAAATATGAGAATCAAATATATCAAGGAAATAAAGCAGATAGTTGGTGTATAAGTGATTTTTGGGCACCAGAATGTTATAAGGTAAACGGTAAATACTATTTGTTTTATAGTGCCAATTGGAGGCATAATCCAACTAATGAACAAGAGAACTTCCATATAGGTGTTGCTGTTTCCGATAAGCCTACGGGGCCATTTACAGACTTAAAAGATGGACCATTATTTGAACCTGGCTACCCAGTTATAGACGCTAATGTATTTCAAGATAGTGATGGTAAATATTATTTATACTATTCTAGGGTTTGTTATAAACACCCTGTAGAAAGTGAAATTCAAGAATGGGCTAAAAAAGAAAACCTGTTTGAAGAAATAGAAGAAAGTTGGGTATATGGTGTAGAGCTCAGTCCAGATTTTATGTCGGTTATAGGAACGCCTAAACTACTTTTAAGACCTCCGGTTAAACTTGGTGATGTGAATGCCGAATGGGAAAGTAGGTCTGTGACATCTAAAGAAATTAACCGAAGATGGACAGAAGGTTCATTTACTTTTAAAAAAGACAGCACATATTATATTATGTATTCGGCAAATTACTATGCTGGAGAAAATTATGCTGTTGGATATGCTACTTCAACGTCTCCATTAGGACCATTTATAAAATCTAGCAATAACCCTGTATTAGAAAAAAACTCTGATAAAGGAGGGGATGTAACGGGGACTGGACATAACAGCGTTTTATTTCTTGATAGTATAGGGAAAATGTACTGTGTTTATCATGGAAGAACTACAGAAACAGGCGAAAAGCGAGTTGTATTTATAGATGAAATGGAAATCTTACCAGATGGTACTTTAAAAGTTTTGGGACCAACTACCGAGCCACAAAATTTACTTATAACCAAAGAAGGTCAATTATAAGTTTAAAATAAAAAAATGAAGTTATTGTATTTCTAGAACCACTAATTCAAAAATACAGGAAATAAACGAGTAGGTTTTATTAATAAGAGAAAACGTTTACAATACCGGCCCATAATCTAACTATAAATACACCACCTAATAATTGATAATGGACAATTATAGATTTTGTTCTTAGCACACTTGGGACATTGTTTAGCTAAAAGACAGAAAACAATTATGAAAAATTCATTACGAAACTATGTAATTCTTTCATTTACATTATGTTTGTATAATCTGTCTGTTGGTCAATCTATGGTGTATTCAGCAAATGGGTGTTGGACTCCAGATTATGAACTACGCATGTTATCAATAGACGATACTTTTAATCTTTTAATAGACCCGTGGACTGTGAGTGCTAATACAGTTTTTTACTCTAACCCTGATATTAGTGCTTATGGGCTTGGGCATCATTCCTTTTTTAAATAACCGATTTGGATGCTAGAGATCTCAAATTTACAATCAAAGGATTAAATAGTGAAAAAGTAGATAGTAGTATTAAATAATAAACCCTATAGAAAATGTATTTAAAAAAAGTAGTTTTACCATTAGCAATTCTTTTTATATGTAGTGCCTGTAAAGACCAAAACTTAAGCCTTAAAACAAATGAAATTAAGCTATTAAACAAAGACGCCTTTAAAAAAGAGGTGGATGGAAAGCTAATAAACCTGTATGTTTTAAAAAATAAAGATGGTTTGGTATCCGAAATCACAAACTATGGAGGTAAGGTGGTTTCTCTATGGGTTCCAGACAAGTTAGGCCATTTTGAAGACATCGTATTGGGACATTCAAATATAGATGATTACTTAACTTCTAAAGAAAAATATTTTGGTGCTTTAGTTGGACGTTATGGAAATCGCATTGCAAATGGAACGTTTTCAATAAATGGTAAGGAATATCATCTTGCAAAAAATAATGGAGAGAATCATCTTCATGGAGGTAATTTAGGTTACGATTCAGTCATTTGGGAAGCAACCCAATTAGATGAACAAACTTTAGAGTTGCACTATATCTCCCAAGATTTAGAAGAAGGATATCCAGGAACATTAAGCATTAAGGTCATTTATCAACTTACAGATAACAATGAATTAAAAGTTGAATATTGGGCAACAACCGATCAAACTACCGTTGTTAACCTTACACATCATTCATTTTTTAATCTTAAAGGCCATGGGAATGGTACTATAAATGACCATCAACTTCTTATAAATGCACCGTACTATACACCTGTAAAAGAGGGGTTGATACCTACTGGTAAAATTACTACGGTTGAAAATACACCATTTGATTTCCAAAAGCTAACGGCCATAGGAAAACGAGTTAATGATAATAATCAACAATTAGAATATGGATTTGGTTACGACCATAATTTTGTATTAAATCAAAATTTAGAAGCGCTTAATTATGCCGCTAAGGTTAAAGAACCTGTTTCTGGACGAATCATGGAAGTTTTTACAAACGAACCTGGGCTACAATTCTATGGTGGTAATTTTTTGGATGGTAGTATAAAAGGTAAAGACGGAAAAGCCTATAAATACCGAACAGCGTTTTGTTTGGAAACACAACATTTTCCAGATAGCCCAAATAACTCACATTTTCCTTCTACAGTATTAAATCCCGGAAAACAATATTATTCTATTTGTATTTATAAGTTTTCAACGTCTAAATAAACACGAGTTATACCCAAAGGATATTCACCCCAAAAACAAATAAGATGTAGGTGAAAGACTAGCAGCCTCCATGGCGCTTAATAAAGAGTACAATAAAAATGTAGTTTTTAAGGGACCTAGTTTTAGATCATTGGAAATAAAAGAAAATAAAATGACAATAACCTAGATCGCTCTAATTTTATGTTTTGGTAAAAAAGAGTGATTTATAATATTTGAGCAACCTCAAAGGTGGATGAGAACCCTAAAATTCATGAATTTTAGGGTTCTTTTTGTATTTATAAACTCATTTTTGACCCCTTACTATGTACATTCGTTGTCATGACATATTAATACCAATTATGAATTAAAATACGCAATTCAAACACATTCATTAATTCGTTTTATCACTTTACTCCTCATTTCCATAGCTTAGGCTATGCAAATAACACGCAGCAGGCAAAAACAAATAAGCAATATCGTTTTCTGTAGCTCATTTTAATTCATAATTGGTATAAATTCTTTAAAAAAGAAGTGACCTCCGCAATAACTCGTGTGAAAGAAGGAGATTTTAATAACGGTCGGGTTCGAAATGCTGTGGATCTGGTTGAGGGTAAAGTAGCGGGGTTGGTTATTATGAGAGTTAATGGTAGTGATCCAAATTCTAGATATGGATTTAGCTATATCTTAGTAACAACAAAAAAAGGAAAAAAAACAATAGCACCATGTACAATACTTATGTACAACAAGAACATATAGATAAAAAAATAAGTTGTTTAAATGCTTCCCAATTCCTGAGCCCTAAAGCTAACAACCCTAATCTTGTTTAAAACCAGGGCTATTAGAGGTTGCTATAAATAACTTTTTTTGAGTTAGTCAAGGGACAGTGGCAATTTTATTATTGTTGCTGTTCTTTTTTGTGCTCGGTAAATAAGATATATGATATTTAATCTATAACAATATAATGGTAGATGGTAGTTAGCTTATTGTATCAGCTAGCAACATTTTTTGCTATTTATGTTTTAAATTTACATTTTAAAGGGTTTCGTTCATTTAATTATTTTAATTTTTTCTGAATGTCCGTAATCATACATAATGATATTTTTGTCATTCTGAACGAAGTGAAGAATCTGTTGATAATCAATGGGATCCCTCGTTGCCTCGGGATGACAAAAACAATATATTTTTAGGTCTATAACAAATTACGGACAATCAATAACTTTTACACAAAAAAATGATGCAAAATTTATTGTGATGAATAATTAAAAAAACAAGAGCGATTTCCTAACTTGTAAAGATAAAATGACTGTTAATCCTGATTGTAGGATTAATTAGGTCGGGCCATAGATCGATTCAAAAAAACTGTTTCATAATGAAGCATGGCCTTATTGATAACCACATTAATTAAGATTAAATAGGTATAATAAGTATAAAATTTTAAGTTGAATAAATTTTTAAAAATAGTCGTAATAATTATAATATTTCATTGCTGTGTTTCGGGATATTCCCAAATAACACAGAAGGATTCCATACAAAATTATTTTAGACGGATTGAGGCCTTAATTGACAATGTTAACCAAGGAAAAAGGAAAGAACCTACAAAGGGTATCGCACATAAAAAAGTGGCGAAAGACAGTGATATACGGAAGGTAGATTTGTTGCTCAACCTTTACACTACTTATAAATACAAGAACACTAAATATGCAAATAAATGTAACAATAAAGCTTTACAGCTCTCTTTAAGCTCAGGCTATAAAAAAGGAGCGTTACAGGCTAATTATAACAATGCTTATCAATTATTTGTTAATGGTCAGTTTGATAGAGCCACTGATTTATTGGGCACCATTAATATGCCATCAAATTATAAGGACTATCCCCATGTATATTCTGATGTTATTTGTTTAAAATCTTTAATTCATACAGAAAGGGGAGCGTATGATATTGCTTTAGATATGTCTCTTAAATTATTAGATATAGGAGAAAAAGATAACAGCAATTATACATTGATGAAGGCACATGGTGCTTTATTACATTGTTATTTAAGAAAAGAAGATTATTCCAAAGCTTTAAATCATTGTTTAAAAGGGCTTGATTATACGATTAAATTGGAAGAAGTTCAGTATTTGTATTTTAAGATTGATGAAATTGCTCGGCTCTTATTTAAGCTAGGAAATACAAAAGGAGCATTACATGCCTATGATTTTTATTTAAAATTGGAGAATAAAATAACGCCTCCGGGTGATTATATACAAAGTATTGTATACATGAATATGTCGGATATTTATACTTCAAGCAATCAATTCAAAAAAGCACATAATCACATATCAAAGGCTTTAGAATTGAACTATAAAAATAATTTTAGATTTAGAATTCCTAGGGCTTTAATTTTACAGGCGGAGTTATATTTAAAAGAAAAAGATACGATAAATGCTATTGATTCTTATGAGAGAAGTTTAAGTGCAGCAAAAGACATCAATGCCTTTGACGTTGTCCAGTCAACCAGTGAAATTTTAAGTGATTTATATGAAAAGAGCGGGGAGTCTTTAAAAGCTTTTGAATATATGGCGTTGCATAATTCTATAAAAGATTCTCTTTTTCCAAATGAAAAAGAACAAAAATTTGTGATTTTGGAAGCTCAAAGAAAGATAAAAGAGATCACCCAAAAACAAAAAATTTTGGCCCTCGAAAACGAAGCCCAAAAAACAAAAATGCGAACTATAGTAAGTGTCCTTTTAGGAATTCTAGCCTTGAGCCTAATTGTTTTGTTTTCTTATTTAAAAGTTAAAAGCAAGAACAAATTTTTATATACTAAAACGGTAGAACTCGCTAAAGTCCAATTACATATGCGTAATAAGATTGAGGCACTAGAACGTTTAAGCCCTGGGACTGACCCAAATATAGATAATAATAATGATAATGAAATTTTAGATAAAATCGGCTTTTCTACCATTGATGAAAGTGTAAAAAATATAATATTAAACAAGCTTGATAAGTTGGAAAAGACACTTTTTTTTACAGATCAAGGCTGTACATTAAGGAAATTGGCCGAACAGTTAAAAACAAATCCCAAATATCTATCACAGGTTATTAATCAAGAAAAGAAGTCTAATTTTAGTAACTATATCAATGAATTAAGGATTAATCATTTATTAACTAAATTACTTAAAGAAAAGGATTTTAGAGAAAGTAAATTAAGTTATATAGCGGTATCGGTTGGGTTTAATAATTTAAATACCTTCAATGCAGCATTTAAGAAAAGACAAGGTATACTGCCTTCTTATTTTATTAAAGAACTTATTCAGGAGTCTGAAAAGGAAATTGGTTGAATAAACCTTTTTTGGTTATAGTAAAAAAGTTAAATATAAAGCGGGTTGCAGTTCTCTTTATATTTAACTTTTATATGAACTCATCTTGACTTTTTGTGTTTAACCGAAAATGAGATAAAATTTGTCCAAATAAGGCACTTTTTGAAAGGCATAGCATTGCTACGGATAATAAAAGTAACGAAATATGGGCGGATTTTAGCCATTTTTTAGGAAATAGAAAAAGTCAAGATGAGTTCTCTATTTAATTATTGTTGTCCGATAAAAACTATAGACTATAATTAACGTGAGTTCGATGTAAGCATAATGTTATTAAACTGACTATCAACAACTTAATATTGACTGTCAGGTTGAGCAGTCGAAACAATAGAGGAGTCTCTGTTTGTCTGTTAGTTACAATCAAGTCTTTGTTCTTGGTTCAAATAGCGAAGCGGTCTTACGTCTTTAGTCGGACACTAATGATATTTTATGAGATATACTCTATATATTAATCCAATCGATTCTTTTCTTCTTAACGGGTTTGTTACGTTTATTATACTCGGCTACATAGTTAGTATATTCTTCCCATAGTTCATCGACATCCCTATCTAAAATTTGATTCATTGCCGCTTTATAACTCCATGGTTTTATAGTTTTCACAGAAGCGTTGAATTTATAGATAAAGTCATTGTCATAAGTATCAACAATCCACTTTAAGAAAAAGCCCGTTGTTGTATACCCAGAAAGATATTTATGACCATTAGAGCCTAAATCTGGATGTCTAGTTTTATGGTACCCAGCATTAATTCGTACTAAATCTGCTTCGCCTTCTAAAAAAGCGAAATAATCATATCCGGTTTTATATTGATTGTCTGCCGTAAATGGGCTAAACTGGTATCCATGTGTTAATTCATGCCATAAAACGCCATAAAGTTCATATTTAACAGCATCATCGGGCTCGTCTTTTAAAGCATTTTGTATGTACTTAGTACTAAACCAAAGTTCCATAGCAGAGGCATTACCGCCTCTAGCTGCTAAAACATCACTCCAGTTAAAGGTGAAATTTACTTTTTCAAAATCGGGAACTTCAGATATATTTCGGTACAATTGTTTACATACTCCTAAAGTAACTTCATTAATAGCTTTCTTAAAATCAGGAATTACAGAAATGGCTCTTTTGTAGCCCTTGGAGATAGTATCGGTTGGAGTTAATGCTATCTCAGGATAATAAAAGCCTTCCCATGGGTTTTCGGGATCATATACTTTCATTTTTCGTTTAATTAACAGCGTGTCTACCCCAAATTTATTTTTCGTTATTAAAGTAACGCTATGATTGCCTGGCGTGCTATAGATTATTTTGGGATTTTGTAATGTACTAGTACCTGGCGTTCCATTTTCAAAAATCCATAGCCATGAATTTGGTGCGTTAGCCGAAATATCTTTAAAGTGAATGGTGTCATTAATTTTTGCTCGACTCATATTAGATGTAAATTCTGAAATAGGTTCATTGGTCAATGCAACCAATTTAATTTCTGCAATTTGTAAATAGTCATCGCCATAAACAGACGTGTGCGCATGTTTCAAATTTAACTTATAAAAAGAATATGCTTGGTTGTTATTTTCTAATTTATAACTGTTGGTTACGCCTCGTTTTTTAAACTCTTGGTTACTCTGGGTGTCTATAACCACCCAAGTAGTACCATCTATCGATCCGCTTAATGTCCAATCCTTGGGATCTCTTCCCGGAGCATCATTGGCAGAAGTTATTTCATATTTTTTTAATACTGTTTTATTTTTATTCTCTATGGTAATTGTATTCTTTGGGTGATTTACTAAAAATTTTGTGTTTTTGTCTGCATCAAATAGTTTTTCTAAACTTTCAGTTTCACTAAAATGAGGTTGTTCACTTTTAATAATTGTTTGCTCGGTTACAATGTTTTTATAGCCTTGTTTAAAAGGAGCCGTATTTTTGACTTTTTCCTCACAACCAAAAATAATAACAGTGGAAGCAATTAAAACTAAAAAAGTATTTTTCATATTTTTAATATATTTATTTGTAAAATGAAGAAGCAGGAATTTCCTGTCTTTTTAAATTTGGGCCTTGCCAAAATGCTGATAAGCCTATATTATCAGAACATTGAAAATATTTTACTTCAAACCTATGAAGCCCTTTGGATAGGATAATATCGTTCTTTTGGGTAAAACTGAATGATTTTCTACCATCACTTTCAAATAGTTCGTTACCATCGATCAAAAGTTGAGCGCCATCATTTGCCGATATTTCAAAATTATAGGTTCCCGACTTGGGAATATCTATGTAACCTTCAAATTCAAAGCCAATCCATTCATCCCTTAATCTTTTAGAAATCTCGATATTGTTAACAGTCCCGGTTGTTAATGGTTTTTCTCTTGAAAAATCATAAACAGAACGGAAAATACCTTCATAATAGCTGTAGCGGAGTCCGTTGGACAATAGGCTTTTATCAAGATTACCAACAGGTTTTTGTTTTTCCAAAGTATAAGTAGCAATATAACTAGGAACTAAACCGTTACGATAGGCTTTTATTTTTAGAGAAGTGGTTTTATCAACTTTAAAAGGTTTCGTAAACCTAGTACTTTGTTTAGTAGGTTCAGACCCATCAACAGAATAAAAAATGACAGCATTCTCTGTATCGCAATCTAAATCTAAAACCATATCATTTAGAAATGTCGTATGATCTGATTTTAGATAAGGAATTTTAACCGTTTCTTGCGTGTCGGAAAGCGGCCAATGCTTTTTTGAGACACCCCATTCTTTGTTTGGTTTATTGGTCATTTCAAAAACCAGTTCACCACCCTTTATAATATCTTCGTGTTTTAAATAAGAATATGGATACGGTTTACCATTTAATTCTAACGAAGAAAAATATATATTTTCTTTTGAAGCATTGTTCGCTTTAATAGTGAATTTTTTTCCATGGTCCAAATTAATAGTAGCTTCGCTAAAAGTGGGGCTGCCAATAACATAATAAGGACTGCCAGGTGTCACGGAATAAAACCCTAAACTGCTCAAGACATACCAAGCAGACATTTGCCCTGCATCATCATTTCCACATAACCCATCAACTTTAGAAGAATATAATTTGTTCAATATGTCATGCACTTTTTCTTGTGTCTTCCAGGGTTTGCCAATGTAATTGTACAGATAAGCTATATGATGGCTCGGTTCATTGCCATGAGCATATTGACCGATTAAGCCCGAAACATCGGAGTCTTCTTCTTGTGGTTTTGCCTTGGCTTTGAACAAGTCGTCCAGCCACTCATCAAATTGATTTTTGCCTCCTACTAAATCAACCATAGTAGCTATATCATGAGGCACAAATAAACTGTATTGATATGAATTGCCTTCTGTAAAATTAAAGTTATAGGTTTGTCCGACAGAGGTCGGATCAAAGTCTTCATACCACCTTCTGTCCGAATATCTAGGACGCATGAAATTGGTATTGGTATCAAACAAGTTCTCAAAAAAGCGAGCCCTTTTTGAAAATACGTCATAAACTTCTGAATTTCCTATAGCCTTGGCCATTTGAGCAATACACCAGTCGTCGTATGCATATTCCAAAGTCTTTGAAACAGATTGACTACTTTTATTAGTTGGCACAAAACCAAGTTCTTTATAATAATTTATGCCTCTTTTTTCTACATTGGCACTATTCACCATAGCCTCTAAGACTTTACTGGCATCTACATTGGTAATTCCTTTTACATAAGCATCGGCCATAACAGAAACGGCATGATATCCAATCATGCAACGCGTGTCATTTGCTGCTAGTTCCCACATAGGGAGTTCCCCAAATTGCTCGTATTTTTTTTGAAGTGCTACAACAATATCCCTAGTAACTTCAGGCTCCACAATGGTTAACAAAGGGTGTAACCCCCTAAAGGTATCCCAAAGTGAAAAAACGGTATAGTTATTAAAGTCATTGGCCGTATGAATAGCATCATCCATACCTCTATAACTACCGTCTACATCACTATAAAGGTTTGGTGTTAAAAGGCTGTGATACAAAGAGGTGTAGAATATTTCTTTTTTGTCTTCATCAGTATCCGTTATTTCAATTTTGTTTAAAGATTTGTTCCAAATGTTTTTAGCCTCGTTTTTTACTTTATCAAAATCCCAATTGGCAAATTCAGCATCTAAATTCTTTTTTGCACCTTCAATACTAACAGCCGAAAGGGCAACTTGTACCAATACCTCATTATTGGAAGTATCGAAATTTAAGGCCGCTATTATTTTTTTATTGTTGAATTTTTTTCCTTCTGAAGATGTTTTGTCCCCATGAAGAATTTCGTAAGATTCAAAAGGTTTTGAAAACTTAGCTACAAAATACTGACGCTGATTTCCTGCCCATGCTTTTGATCTCCTATAACCTGTAATTTCGGTATTGCTTACCATATTGATCTCGGATTCAATGACTGGGTCCCTATGTTCTAAATCTATAATAATATGGGCAGCACTTGCTGTTGGAAAAGTATAACGGTGTAAGCCCGTTCTTAAAGTCGTGGTCAGCTCAGCTTTTATATTATAATCATCGAGTATAACCGAATAATAACCAGGAGAGGCCATTTCATTATCATGACTGAATTTTGAGCGATACCCAACTTCTGTATTTTCAACGGTTCCAGTTTCAGTTTGTATTTTACCCGTTGTAGGCATCAATAAAATATCGCCTAAATCCGGAACACCAGTTCCAGAGAGATGCGTGTGGCTAAAACCAAAGATAGAAGTATCGGTATAATCATATCCAGCACATGCTGGCCAACTTGTATGGTCGTTTCTGGTATCTGGACTTAATTGAACCATTCCGAAAGGTAACGAAGGTCCAGGATAGGTATGCCCAGGAGATTTTGTACCTATAAAGACATCAACATAGTCGGCAGGTGTGTGTGCTACTTTATCTTTGCAGCCTATTAATAGTATAGCTATAAAGCAGTATGCTAATTTTTTCATATTGAAAGCTTTATAGCGTACTTGATAAATGGGGATCTTTACCTAAATAAAAGGTCATAGTACCTCCTTCTAAGAGGTCATTATGGCTCAATATAGGCTTGTCTATTTGTCTTCCATTGATATTTACCTTCTGTACATAAACATTTTCTTTACTCTGGTTTTCTGTTTTTATCGTGAGCGTTTTTCCGTTTTCTAAATGAATAATAGCTTCTTTTACTAAGGGGCTACCTATAGCATAATCTTGAGATCCAGGCGTTACAGGATAAAATCCAAGACTGCTAAAAATGTACCAAGCACTCATTTGTCCTGCATCGTCATTACCACAGAGACCTTCAACTGTTGGCGCATACATGGTATCCATAATCATCCGTACTCTTGCTTGTGTTTTTTCTGGGTGACCTGTCCAATTGTACAGATAGGGGATATGATGGCCCGGCTCATTACCGTGAACATAATTCCCTATAATGCCATCTCGTGTAATATCTTCATGGTTTTCAATGTACTTATCTTCAATTTCCATGGTAAAGAGTGAATCCAATTGCGATGTAAAATGTTCTTTACCTCCCATGAGGTCTATCATTTTGTCAATATTTTGAGGTACATACAATCCATAATTCCAGGCATTGCCCTCAATAAAGCCTTGTCCATGCGTATCCATTGGGTCAAAGTTTTTCCTAAACGTACCATCAGATAATTTAGGGCGCATAAAGCCTATGGAAGGGTCGTAAACGTTGTTATAATATTCTGAACGTTTCATAAACGCTTCTTTTACCGAAGTAGCGTTTACTTTTTCCGCTATTTGAGCTATGCACCAGTCATTATAGGCATATTCTAATGTTTTTGATACAGAGGAATGACTTTTGTCATCGGGTACATATTTGTTGTCTATATAATCACCCAGCCCTTCAAAGTACCTAACGTTGGCCGTGTTTGTCGATGCTTGTAAAGCTCGGTTGTAATCAAAATCGCCCACATTCTTTGCTATAGCATCTGCAATAACAGATGTTGCATGGTAACCGATCATACACCAATTCTCGTTAGCATAATGAGACCAAATGGGAAGCATATTATGGACACTTTGATCATGATGGGCCAACATCGATTTAATCATATCATTATTACGCTTTGGTTGTGTAATATTGAATAGCGGATGCAAAGCTCTGTAGGTATCCCAGAGTGAAAAAACCGTATAATTTGTAAACCCTTCAGAATTATAAATATTTTGGTCTAAGCCCCGGTATTGACCATCTACATCTTCGTAAATAATAGGTGAAAGGTTAGCGTGATACATGGCCGTGTAAAAGTTGGTCTTATCGTCTTCGGTTAAAGTGGTCACTTCTATTTTGGAAAGTTCGTTATTCCATTTAGTTTTAGCTTCCTTTTTGGTTTTATTAAAGTCCCAATGCGGAATTTCAGCTTTTAAATTTTTCAAGGCTCCGTTTGTGCTTACAGATGACAGCGCAAACTTAATATTGATTTTTTCACCTTCCTCTGTATCAAAATTAAAATAGGCCCTTATGTCTTTTCCTGCCATTTCAGGGAAGTTTTTATATTGATTAAAACGTCTATAAAAACCAGAATAAGTTACCTTTTCATATCTTTTATGTCCATAGCTTTTAAAAGGCTTTGAGAATTGCATCGCGAAAAACACTTTTCTGGTTTTTGCCCATCCATTAGTTTGTCTATAACCAGTTACTAACGTATCGTTTTCAACGCGAATAAAAGTCCACACATTTTTATTATCATGATGGTAAACATTGTAAACCATATCTAAAATAATATGGGCATCATTCGATTTGGGGAAAGTATATTGATGAAACCCTACGCGATCACTTGAAGTTAGTTCCGCTTTTATTTTATAGCTATCTAGGTCAACCTTATAATAGCCAGGAGAAGCTTCTTCTTTATCATGCGAGAATGAAGAATAAAACCCTTTTTTATCATTTTTAGTTTTTAATGGATCTAATACTAGTTCTCCTGTAGTTGGCATGACTAGGAAATCGCCTAAATCGGCATGTCCTGTACCACTAAAATTGGTATGCGAAAAACCAATTATAGTCGTATCACGATACTGATAACCAGCACAATACTCGTAAGTTTCTGCATTGTAACGCCCCTTGTCATCAAACATAACTTCAAAATTGGTTTGAGGACTCAGCTGTACCATTCCAAAAGGAGTTGTTGCCCCAGGAAACACATGTCCCATTTTACTAGTACCAATTAGCGGATTTACGTATTGAGTATAATCTGTTTTTAAAGTATTCATAGGTATACCGTCCACTGATTTCTCTCTAATAGATGTTTCATCTTTACATCCCAAAGTCGTTCCTATTAAAAGGAGTACTCCTATTTTTTTAAGCATGTGAAATAGATTTTTTTGAATTTTTATACCCATACCATAAGATATAGGCATAACAAGTTATTACGAATATAAAAGCAGGCTTAAACCCAATAATATCAGTGAAATACCCATACAGTGGCGGAATTATTGCTCCCCCCACAATAGCTGTACACAACAACCCTGATGCTTTTGGTTTTAGCTCTCCAATGCCATCAATAGCTAATGTGAATATGGTTGGAAACATTATTGAATTGAACAGTCCAACAGCTAGAATGCTCCACATACTGACCACGCCAGTTGTGCCAATTGAAATTAATATTAATGAAATTGCTATAGTAGCAAATATGCCAAGCACCTTTCCTGGGGAGATAATTTTGGTAAGGTATGATCCTATAAAACGTCCAATCATGGCTCCAGACCAATAAAACGTTACAAATACTCCCACAATGGCTTTATTGTCGTTATCGGCAAGCCCAGAATTAAGTATCCCTTCGGCTATTGATGTCATTAAATTATTTTCTTTAATGACACTTACTAGTTTCATATCTAGAAAATAATTAACTAAATAGCTCCCAATGGCAACTTCTGCCCCTACATAGAACAAGATACCTAAAACACCTTGCATAAGATTTTTTTGTTTAAAAACTTCAGTATAAGTTCCTGTTGAAGCTTCATTGATCAACGTTGGTAGTTTTGCGAAAAGAAAGATTCCAGCAATTAAGAGAATGAATAGCGCTAAGCCTAAAAAAGGTGTTTGAACGGCAGAAGCTTCGCTGGCTAAATAGGTTTCTTTTGAAATTGCTGAAAGTGCCGCAATTTCATCTTTGGATTTTATGGTATCACTAAGAATGAATAATGCGCCGACGGCCGGCGCTATAGCGGTTCCTAATGAGTTGAAAGCTTGAGAAAGATTTAATCTACTTGATGCTCCTTCTTCAGAACCTAAAACAGCAACATAGGGGTTTGCAGCTACTTGTAATATGGTCATGCCTCCGGCTAAGACAAAATAGGCGAGCATGAAAATACCAAAGACACGGTATGATGCCGCAGGATAAAATAATAAACAGCCGGTTGCCATAGTCGCTAGGCCCAAAATGATCCCTTTTTTGTATCCGATTTTCGAAAGTATGAAACTGGCAGGAATAGAAAGAACAAAATAAGCCCCAAAAAATGCGAATTGCACCATGCCAGCTTGAAAATAGGATAGTGTAAACAATTCTCTTAGGCGAGGGATTAAAGAATCTACTAATACCGTTATAAATCCCCAAAGGAAGAATAAGGTAGTCAATAAAATAAAAGATGGAAGGTATGATTTTTTCTGATTCACTTTAGATATGTTTAATTTTTAATATATGTACATATTGAAATCAATCAAATTGGCTATGATTAATCCCTAAAATTTACTTTGGATTTTTATTACTTGAGTTAAAATTTGATCAGTATTTATTTTTGAAACGTATAATATAGACTTACGTATTTACTTGTGCAAAGTATGTAGAAGATTTCTATTGTTTTTCCTTTTACGGAAGAAGCATGCTAAAATTCATGAATTTTAGCACGTTTCTTCTTGAGATTTCTCAATTAATCTAGTGTTATAGTGAACTTAACAAGATATCGTGTTTGTTTAAGGTTTAAGTAGTCCAAATGATAAGACTTTATCAAAAAAAATATATGGAAGGCTAAATGAAAAAATTATAAAGGATCTATTTCCTTAGAAGTTTGGATAAGAACTCCAAATTTATCAGATATCCAAAACAAAGATTTTTAATCGAAAAACATACCGCAATGGCTCTGCCTCGATCTTGTCTTCCGACTAAGTAGGGATAGTTCGTTTTATGAAATTCTTTTATTAAGTTTCATTAGTGTCCGACTAAAGACGTAAGACCGCTTCGCTATTTGAACCAAGAACAAAGACTTGATTGTAACTAACAGACAAACAGAGACACCTCTATTGTTTTACTTCGAGAAACCTAAATATTTCTTGATAGATTTAACTGGTATTAAAAGCAAGGCGTCTGATCTGTAATGCTTTTACAAATACTATTATAGATGGGCTTCAAATAATAATCAATAGTTTTAATCGGACAACAATAATTAAGTTTATTAAATCTTTTTTAGCGTTTCAAGGTAAAATGTCCCATAAATGTTCTGCCGTCCTGGAGGATAACTTTAAACCAATAGTCGTCAGAGCTTAACCGTTCACCATTAAAGGAACCGTCCCATCCATTGGAGGACGTGGCCAGTTGCTTAATAAGCTTTCCGTAGCGGTCAAAGATGTATATACTACTATTGGGCTGGAACTGGGTATTAACCCCTTTAATTTGCCAGTAATCGTTGAACCCATCGTTGTTTGGGGTAAAAAACTTGGGATAACCAATAACGGATATATCAATAGAAGCCGTACCACATCCCTTTTTGTCCCTAACAAAGAGCGTATATATCCCTGCTTTTACCTGTTCAAAGAAAGGTTCGTCACGATAAAATCCAAATTCGTCATCCAGAGCAAATTCATAATCGCCCAGTCCTAGGTTGTTTTCATTGATTGTGATGGTATTGTTGTCGGAAAGATCTACAATGGTAATATCACCCTGGGCAATGGTAGCCAGTTCGGAGGCATTGACAAATGCCTCTCTAGATCTGGAACATCCGGTACCGTTCGTTTTGGTCAAGGTAATTGTATACGTTCCGGGTGTTGACACGGATAAGGTAGGATCGTTGGATAGTACACTACCGTTTTGATCGTGCCATTCATAGTCGAATACTTCATTGGGATCAGCTTCGACCGGATCCAATACTATTGTAAATGTAGGGTCGGACGAGCACACGATTTGTGGGGTTTCGATGGTGAAATCGGGCAACTGGTTAACCAAGAGCTGTATATTGGTAGATGCCGAGCAGGCTGTGTTTAGCGGGTTTATAACCTCTGCCGTAATAGTTTGTGCTCCCGATAAGAATGTATTGGGCAGCGTTGGGCTGTCTGTAACAGGCATACCATTTTCATCGGTATAGTTATAATAAATCTCCATGCCCGTTTGAGCACCTAAAATTGTACTTGTAAAGTTTGATGTATCAAAGGGGTATTTGCCATCATCATCTATATCTCCAGCATCGCCATCACAGACGACTTGATCTGCTAACGGGTTAGCAACTGGTTGGGCATCCACAATAAACTCCAAAGTAGTTTCATGAAAGCAAGGGCCATCAGGGTCACTGGTGTTATTATTGGTCACTCGGATGGTAATGGTCTGACTGTCTATTAAAAGGGTATTTGGTAAAGGACTGGTTACGTCGTTACCATTAAAATCCTTTAAAGGATTGCCCGAGCTGTCATAATAGGTTATGGATACATCACTATAGGATTGTCCTCCCAACACGGTCGTTTCCACAGCAGAAACAAGAAAGGGATAGGCGCCGTCAAAATCGTCGTCACATTGCCTGGCTATAGTGATCGGATTAGCTAACGGCAAGGCCTCCACAATAAGTAAACCTGGAAATTCTTCTAGTCCCAAACAGTTGTTATTGAGATCACTTTTAACGCGTACCCAGATGTTCTGACTATAGGGAGAGCTCATGTTTTGATGGTTATTGGGATCCGTTATTTCATTGATTTCCAGTTCTGCATCCGATTGGGATTCATAAAGGTGTGCAGAGGTGTTAAATGTTGAAAAAATAACATTTTCTATGTGGTCTTTAAAATTAGATAGATCGAAAGTGGCAACGCCGTCCCTGGGATCAAGGCCATCATCGCATTGATGGATAGGATCAGGATTATAAAGCGCTAAGGAACCACTATAAGGACTTACTTCTAGGGTTAAGGGCACGACTCTGTAACATCCGTTGGAATTTTCAATTCGTATATAAATCGTTTCAGGAACAAAACCGGGATCATCTAGGTAGGCCTCAGGATTGGTTATAGCAGTGCCGTTGTTTTCTGCTTCGGTTTGATCTTCATAATAAGTGAATTGAAGTCCTTCAGCAGCATAATCTGGATTGACCTCAGCCTTAATACTATCCAATGTAAGGTTAAAAAATGCTTGCCCATCATTAGAAGCATCATCACATTGCAAATAGGCACCAGGATTATTGGCTATAGGAAGTGAGAATACTTCAATTTGAACTGCGGTATCGGCAAGGCAATCGTTAAACTGATTATTGGTAACCCGTACATATATGGTTTGTCCGCCAGAAATCGTGTTTTCAAATGCTGATGGATTGGAGATTAGACTGGTATAGGTGTCATCAGTGTAATAAGAAAGCGTAAAATCGGCCGGATCTTGTCCGTTTAAAATGGCGGTTTCTCTTTGTGTTATATCAAAAACCACAAAGCCATCGGTATCGGTACCTGCCGAAGTATTATCGCATACCTCTATGTGAGGGATGCTGGTAGCGTCCAAAGGAAAGGGGGTTTCGTAAACTTCCAGATTAAAACTGGAAATAGCATAACAAGATGGGTTTAGTTTGTTTTCAACCCGTGCATAAATAGTGGTGCTTCCACTTTCAAAAGGACTTGTTAGAGGGGTATTTCCGGATTCGGCTAATGGTTGCGAGGTATAATAGGTAACAGTAACATCTGTTTGACTTTCTTGAATGTCGTTGTCCTGGTCAGTTAAGTTGAACATAGCAAGCCCATGAATATCACCACAGGCTTTCATGTTTTCGGGTGTGGCAGCAGTGGGTATAGGGTATGTGTTTATAGTAAAGCTTTCAGTATATGTCTCGCCACATTTTTCGGTAATCTCTACTTGATAGGTGGTTGTTGTACTTGGAGAGAAAACAGGGGTTGGGGATGTTGGATCACTAATATCTGTAGTTGGAGTCCAATTATAAGAAATGGCCCCAGTAACGGTAGCATCTATTGTATCTACATGATCTCCAATGCAAATATTTTGATCCTGTAAGTTTAAATTTTCAATAAAGGTGATACGTTTAAAGCAAATTTTTTGTTCATTAGTAGATCCTCCGGTAGAGCCTGTAAATCCAAAATAGGCTGTCGAACTTCCGTTTAATGCCTGATTGACAATATTACCTGTATATGCTATTATCTGAACACAATCTTTAGTTATTGTTATGGTTTGGGTTGCGGCGTTCCAGGAAAATTTAATCTCATGGAACTGTCCGTTTTCCAAATTTGGTAATTCGGCAATAGCCAGGTCGGAATTATGATTAGCATTTCCGTTAATCATCAGGCCAATATGGTCTGCAATCGGATCGTTATGTTCCGTATTTTGCCAAGTATCAAATTCTACAGCTAATGAATGCGAAATCCCTCCATAACCAATTTCTCCGCCTAAATTTCCTAATTGTGGTGTGGAATTAGGTTTTAAGACCAATGCTATTCCATCGGCACCATTTGCATCATTGATACCAAAATAAGCATCGAAAACTATTTCAAAATCTGTGGTGAAATCTATCGGATTACCATACCATACCGCTCCATGTTGGCCCTCGGCATCTGGCGTTATAAGATAGCAATTATTACCCTGATTAACAGCATCACCAATTAGTTCAGCATTTAATTGCCCAAAAGTTTTGGGAATAAAGCTAAAAAAAAGACAGGGGAGAATTAAATATTTAAACATTCGTAAAAAGATATATGAAAAAGCAGGTTAAGTAAGAATAAAGTAATTAATTGAAATTGAAGCTTACATTGCATATTTAAAATAAATAAAATATTTTCGTTTGAAGCCATAATGTTCAACTAATAGTTTTTAAACTTAGTAGAACTTATCCAAAATATGTATTAATAATAAAATGCTTATGCCTATCTATGATTATGCGAAATATTCGTAATAATTATCACATGTTTCCCCCTAAGGAAAGATTCTAAAATCATATGCAATAAGATACATTAATTATTTTTAGTAGTTATATTTTTACAATATAACTAAATCGTTTTACTGAAAAAGCCAATATACAAAAATATAGATTATGAAAGTCAAGACAGTGATATAATTTCACTATTTTATTAATTTGAATTAATTAAGAGAAGAAGAAAATTTGTAAGGGTTCAGTGTTAATAAGAGGGTATACCATGCTTGATCCTATGGAAACTATCAACACCCAAGCTGGAGCTAAGAAAGAATTTCCAATGCTTAGAGTTGTACCTCACAGACATTTTAAAAGCGAGATGGTTGAAAATGCAATAAAGGAATTTTAGAATAATACCATCTAACTTTTTACGATAGTTAGTCTAGATCTAGTGGCGGAAATGATGCAGGAAATATTAATGGGCACTGAGGTGACCAAGACCTTAAAAGAGTTGAGTTCAGAGGTATGAATTATGTTATAGTAACATACCATAAATTTGGAGAGATTTTTGCCTTTGACATAGATGGTTATGGTAATTACTTGATGATGGACGATACAAATAGCATTGCATTATATGGTTTCAATCTGTAAGCAAAAGATTTTAATAACTCATATTCGAATATATTTTTTTAAGTAATCAGGTAGGTACAGGATGTGCTTTTTTTTCAAAAGATAGAAATTTACCTCGTAAGCAATGTTTAAATAAAGGTTTTTGTGAAAATAGTTGTGATTTTCGACTGGAATTTAAATAGCAAAATGACTAATAAAAAAAATGGTAATAATTCTCTGTTCAATTTTGAAGTGTGGATTTAATAGATTGTTAAAAAGGTATGGATTGTTTTGTTTTCTAATTTTAGTAAACATCGTCAATTGTCAAAATATTAAGGTAGATAAAATTCTATGTGAAAATAGAGTTAACCCTATTGGAATTGATGTTACTGTTCCTCGGTTTAGTTGGATTTTATCGTCAAGAAGTAGGAACGTTAGACAATCTGCCTATTATATTCAAGTTTCTAACAATAAAGAAAGATTTGAAAGTAATACTCTGTGGGAAAGTGGTAAAGTGGAATCTGAGCTATCGGTCTTACTAAACTATGCCGGTCCAAAATTAAGTTCAAACAATAAATATTATTGGAGAGTAAAGGTATGGGACCAAAATGGAAAGCCTTCAAAGTGGAGTGATGTAGGTTTGTGGCAAATGGGACCTATTGATATATCTGATTGGGCAGCTGAATGGATTCAAGTGAATTCAGAAAATAGTATTGAACATTCAAGTCCTATATTTAGAAATGAATTTAAGGTTCTGAAAAAAATAGAATCTGCTACAGCAAATATAACATCCCATGGTTTGTATGTGGCCTACATAAACGGACATAAAATTGGGGATGCTTATTTTACTCCAGGTTGGACAAGTTATAATAAAAGGTTGCAGTATCAAACCTACGATGTTACCGCCATGATACAAAAAGGGTATAATGCAATTGGGGCTATGTTAGGAAGTGGATGGTATAGTGGAAATCTTGTTTGGGAAGGACATGAAAATTTTTATGGAGAAAGTTTGGCGTTGCTTTTACAAATAAAATTAAACTATACAGATGGTACTTCAGAAATTATAGGAACTAACAAAAATTGGAAAACTACTACCGGAGAAGTAATAGACTCTGAAATTTATCATGGAGAAATAATTGATGCAAGAAAAAGAAAGAAAGGTTGGTATCTTGTAGGTTATAATGATGATAACTGGGAGCCAGTTAGAGTGGTAAATTATAGTAAAAAGAATTTAGTTGCCACTATTAATGAGCCTATTCGAAAACATGAAGTTTTTAAGCCCATTGAAGTTATTACTACACCTGATGGAGACAAGGTTTTGGATTTTGGGCAAAACTTGGTAGGATTTGTGCAAGTAAAAATCAAAGGAAAAAGCGGAGATCATATAATTTTAAAACATGCAGAAGTATTAGATAAGAACGGTAATTTTTATACAGAAAATTTAAGGTCTGCAAAACAAGAAAATAAGTATATTTTAAAAGGGGGAGAAGAAGAAATTTTTGAACCTAACTTTACTTGGCAGGGCTTTAGATATGTTAAAGTGGAAGGAATTTCAGGTATGATAAATCCTGAAGATTTTACAGCTGTAGCACTTTATTCAGACATGCCCAAGACAGGTAGCTTTTCAACTTCAAACGAGTTGATTAATAAACTACAACATAATATTGAATGGGGGCAGAAGGGCAATTTTTTAGATGTCCCCACTGATTGCCCTCAACGAGATGAACGTTTAGGGTGGACTGGTGACGCTCAGGTATTTTTTAATACAGCGGCGTTTAACATGAAAGTTGATAATTTTTTCAGTAAATGGATGAGGGATGTTGAGGCAGATCAATTAGAAAATGGTAGTGTTCCACATGTGATTCCGAATGTGCTGGGTTCAAACGCATCGGGGTCCGCAGGTTGGGCAGATGTTGCTACAATTATTCCATGGAGTATTTACCTTAACTATGGCGATAAAAATATTTTAAAGCAGCAATATAAGAGTATGGAAGCTTGGGTAGATTACATTAGTAGTCAAACTGAAGATTATTTATGGAATAAGGGATCTCATTTTGGAGACTGGCTTTATTATGTTCCAGAAAATAATGACAACTCCGCTGAAACGGATAAGTTCTTAATAGCACAATGCTTTTATGCAAATTCAGTACAAATAATGATTCAAACTGCTAATTTATTGAAGAAGCAAAAGGATGTAGGAAAATATACCGTTTTATTAAATAAGATTAAAGAAGCTTTTGCCGAAAAATATATTACTGAAGACGGAAAGCTTACTTCTGACTCACAAACAGCATATGTTTTGGCTTTGAATTTTAATATGCTCCCTGAAAACATAAGAGAGTTGGCAGCTCAACGATTAGCTGATAATATTAGAGGTTATAATTATCACTTAACTACAGGTTTCTTAGGTACCCCTTATTTATGTCATGTGCTTACAAAATTTGGTTATCATGATTTGGCATTCACATTATTGATGCAAAAAACGTATCCTTCTTGGCTTTATCCAGTAACTATGGGGGCTACTACTATTTGGGAGCGTTGGGATGGGCAAAAGCCAAATGGAGATTTTCAAACCCCAAGTATGAATTCATTTAACCATTATGCCTATGGAGCTATTGGTGATTGGATGTATAAAATACTTGGTGGTATTAATACTAGTGAAAAGGTAAATGAAGTAGGGTATAAGAAAATAATTCTCACCCCATATATTAATAATAATCTACTTTTGAAGAGTGATTTAAAAGATCAATTAACTTATGTAAATGCAGACTTAAATTCATGCTATGGAAAGATCAGTTCACATTGGAAGAAAAGTGGAGACCATATAAAGATAAATATTACTATTCCCGTTAATACAACGGCAGAATTACACATACCTGCCGATACCATAGAAAAAGTATTTGAAGGAAAATCTAAAATCTCAGACAGTAAGGATATAGAAATTATAGGTACTACAGTATCTTCGGTTATCGTTGTAGTAGGATCAGGAACCTATAATTTAATTATTAAAAATTAATGTATCAATCTAATATAATAAAATATCAAATGTTGTTAAAAAGTAAGACTATCCTAAAGGTTTCATTTATAGCGTTAATAATGGCTTTTTTATCCAGCCATAAAGAAAAAACTAAGATTGAAGTAGAAAATTTACTGTGTGAATATTTAGAAGCCCCCATTGGGATTGATAGTGAGGCTCCCCGTTTTAGATGGAATATGAAAACTGATTGGAAGGAGTCAAAACAAAAAGCTTATTATTTATTTGTGGGAACAGATTCTGTTGCAGTTTCTAAAGGGAATGGTGATATGTGGCAAGTTGATGGTAAGAAAAGTTCCAAATCCCTTGTAGTTTACAATGGTAAGCAGTTAGAACCTTTTACCAAATACTATTGGGGCGTTCAAGTGGTTGATAATAAAAATAGAAGAAGTCATTTGGCTTTATCAAGTTTTGAAACAGGCATGATGCATCAAAAGAACTGGAAAGGTTTTTGGATTTCCGATCATCATGATATTTCGGTAAAACCTGCTCCATATTTTAGAAAAACCTATCCTATTAAAAAGCCTATAAAAAAAGCTGTAGCATATATTACAGCGGCAGGTTTGTATGAATTATACGTAAATGGGCAAAGAATTGGAGACCACCGCTTAGATCCTATGTATACTAAGTTTGACAAAAGAAATTTGTATGTAACTTATGATATTACAAAAGTATTTAAACAAGGATTGGTTACTCTTGGTGTTATTTTGGGAAATGGGTGGTACAATCATCAATCTACAGCGGTTTGGGATTTTGATAAAGCAGCGTGGAGAAACCGACCGCGATTTTTACTTAATGTAAGAATTACATATGCAGATGGGACAACAACAGTTTTACATACAGATGAAAGTTGGAAGACCTCTTTGAGTCCAATCGTTTTTAATAGTATTTATACAGCAGAGCATTACAATGCAGGAAAAGAACAATTAGGATGGGATACTCCAGAGTTTAATGATAGCCATTGGAGTCATTCATTAGTTGTAAAATCACCTTCTAATAATATTGTTGCTCAAGCTTTAAAGCCTATTAAAAATGTTGAAGAAATTAAACCTGTAAGTATTCGTAAGATCTCTGATAGTAAATATATTTTTGATTTAGGAAGAAATATATCTGGTGTCACTCAATTAAGTGTAAAAGGGAATAAGGGAACTACACTACGTTTAACACATTCGGAACAATTAAGTGATTCAGGAGAAATAGATCTGTCTAATATTGATGTACATTATAGGCCAAAGGACGATTTAGACCCTTTTCAAACAGACATATATACCTTAAAAGGCGAGGGGCTTGAGACTTTTATGCCTAAATTTAATTACAAAGGCTTTCAGTATGTAGAACTTGTTAGTAATGAACCTATTGAGCTAACCAAAGAAAGTCTTACTGGTTATTTCATGCACAGTGATGTTGATCCCGTTGGAAAAATTGAAAGTTCAAGCGATCTTATAAACAAAATATGGGCAGCTACCAATGCGTCTTATTTATCTAATTTGTTTGGGTACCCAACAGATTGTCCACAGCGAGAAAAAAATGGCTGGACAGGAGATGCACATATAGCTATAGAAACAGGTTTATACAATTATGATGGGATTACGATTTATGAAAAATGGCTAGCAGATCATAGAGATGAACAAAAGGAGAATGGTATTCTACCCTCTATAATTCCTACATGGGGTTGGGGTTATGATTGGGGAAATGGTCCAGATTGGACAAGTACTATAGCTATTATTCCTTGGCAGATTTATCAATTTTATGGAGATACCCGTGCCTTAGAAATCAATTATCCAAATATTAAAAAATATGTAGATCATATTACTAGTATTAGTCCAAAAGGAATTACAGACTGGGGCTTAGGTGATTGGGTTCCTGTTAAGGATAAAACTCCTAAAGAACTGACATCTTCCATATATTATTTTGTAGATGCGACTATACTAGCTAAAACAGCAAAATTGCTAAATAAGGAAGATGATTATTATACGTACACCCAGTTAGCTGATAAAATAAAAAGGGCTATTAATGATAAATATTTAAATAAAGAAACAGCTATTTATGGATCAGGGTTTCAAACAGAATTAAGTGCTCCATTGTATTGGGGCGTGGTGCCGGAAGAATTTAAGGCAAAAGTAGCAGCTAATCTTGCTAAAAAAGTCATAAAGGATGGCAAACATTTAAATGTGGGACTTTTAGGAACTAAATCCATATTGAATGCTTTGAGTGAAAATGGATATGAACAGCTGGCTTATGAAGTTGCTTCTCAAGATACTTTTCCTTCATGGGGGTGGTGGATAAAGAATGGAGCAACTACGTTATATGAGAATTGGTCTATTGATGCTAAATCAGATATTTCAAGAAATCATATTATGTTTGGTGAGATTGGAGCTTGGTTGTTTAAAGGAATTGGAGGTATTTTTCCAGATACAAATAATCCCGGATTTAAAAATGTCATTTTAAAGCCACACTTTGTAAATGGATTGGAATATTTTAATGCTAGCCATCATGGACCTTATGGAAAAATTGAATCTAATTGGAAAAAAACAAATGACAAAAATGTAGATTATTACGTTAATATTCCTCCTAATAGTACGGCATCGGTATATCTTAAAGCTAAAGAAGTTAAATTAAAGGGAAAGAAAGTTAAAAAAACTAAAGAAGGGGATTACCTAGTCAATTTAACTTCAGGAAAACATTATTTTAATATCACGTTGTGACCTTATACTTTTAAGGGATGGTCAATTTAACCAACTTTTATTAATACCACCAGATCCAATATCGTATTCTTCATTGAATCTGGTGGTATTATAACCTTCTATCGGTCTATTGCTTATTGGCCACGACAAGCGTAATTATATAATTGATAAAGTGTCATATAAATTTAAAACCACAGATTGTCTAATAAGAAATTAACAATGAAAAACTATTGATTATTATTGGCATTGCCCCTTGCTTAATGATTTCAAATTGGTATAAGTCAAACCTATAACTTTATGAGGACATTAGTGACAGTGGTTAAGTAATACCAATTATGAATTAAAATATGCTATTCAAACTCATTCATTAATTTGTTTTATCACTTTACTCATCATTTCCATAGCTTAGGCTATGCAAATAACTCGCAGCAGGCAAAAACAAATAAGCAATGTCGTTTTCTGTAGCTCATTTTAATTCATAATTGGTATAACTAATCGACATTTCTTGTTGAAAGGATTTAATTTTTTTTTTACATGTTGTACTTTATCATTTTCATATCAAGACTAAGGGGGGCATGCTTTTCTTGTACTTCGTTTATACTTCTTCACTTTTAATGCATAGAAGACTTTGATTCTATGAAAAATAGGGTTGTTTATTTCTAATTGAATAATCTGTAGGTTAATAATTTCTGAGTTTTAATTTAATCCGTTTTTTGGTAAGGCAGTAGTACTATTTATTGTCAAAATACTAAAAGTAACTTAAAGGTGTAACTTATTTAATTTCAGTAGATCAGGTAGGTACAGGATACATATATTATTTTATAAAAATACTTTTGAGAGTATGAAAATTTGCTAATAATGGAAGCTGTGAAAATATATTTTTTACACTAATAAATTAACCGATTTAGTTCAAATTTATGCATACAAAGTTCAATTAAAGGCCATGAATTGAATATACAAAATTTAAAAACCAATCATTAAACCCGAATTTCAATTTTCAATAGTATACCAAAAATTGAAATTTAAAAAAACTAACTAAATGAGTATGAAAATTACCACACTGTACAGTTGTGGCAAATATCTTAAAATGAGTAATTTTTTTAGGATGTTTGTACTATACTGTGTCGTCATCTTTAATGCAAATGCAAACTATGGAGCGACGTCAAACACAAAATTTTTAAAAAATTCAAAAAACACAAATTCATTAAAAAAAATGAATGATGTTTTTAGTTCTCTAGTATTTAATACATCAATAATTAATTTTCAGGAAAATGAAATTAAGGGAATAGTTTATGATGAATTTGGCGAACCGTTACCTGGTGCCACTATTGTAGTTCTAGGAACTAACGAGGGTTCTATAACTGATTTTGATGGAAGATTCACTGTTAAGTTGAAAACTGGGGACAAAATTAAAGTTTCTTATATAGGGTTAAAACCAATTACCATTGAATATAATGGACAAAAAGAATTTTTAATTCACATGGAAGCTGATGTTAGCGAACTTGATGATATTACCGTTGTAGCCTATGCGAAACAAAAAAAGCAAAGTGTCATAGGTGCTATAACTACAATTAAACCATCTAGTCTTAAAATTCCCTCAAGTAATTTTACAAATTCATTTGCAGGACGTATTCCTGGTATGGTTTCTTATCAAAGAAGTGGAGAGCCTGGACAGAATACTTCAGAATTTTACATTCGAGGAATAACAACTTTTGGGTTTAAAAAAGATCCACTTATATTAATCGATAATAACGAGGTGACTACTCAAGAGCTGTCTCGTTTGCATCCCGATGATGTTGCGAGTTTTTCGATAATGAAAGATGCTACAGCAACAGCACTCTATGGTTCTAGAGGTGCAAATGGTGTAATTCTAATTACAACAAAAGAAGGCGCTATTGGAAAAGCACGAATAAATATTAGAATGGAACAGGCTACTTCTAGTCCTGTAAAAATGGTTGAACTTGCAGACCCGATCACTTATATGCAATTACATAATGAAGCAGTGAGAACAAGAGATCGTTTAGGAAGTACACCTTATTCTCCACAAAAAATAGCAAATACTATTGCAGGAGAAAACCCTTATGTTTATCCATCTAATGATTGGTATGATATGCTTTTTAAGGACCAATCAAATAATAGGCAGGTAAATTTAAATATTAGTGGAGGAGGTAAAGTAGCCCAGTATTATGTATCAGGGAATTACTCTACTGATAACGGGATGCTAAAAGTAGATGGAAAAAACAATTTTAATAGTAATATTAAATTAGATCGTTATATGATACGATCAAATATCAATATTGATGTTACTGAAACAACAAGAGCTACCATACGTTTAAGTGGGGCTTTTGATGAATATTCAGGACCTATTGATGGTGGGTCGGATTTGTTCCGTAAAGTAATGAGAACAAATCCTGTTTTGTTTCCTGCAACCTTTGCACCAGATTTAGCAAATGAAAAAACACAACATATTCTTTTTGGAAACGCTGGTACTGGGAATTTTTTAAACCCTTATGCCGATATGACCAAAGGTTATAGAGAATCTATAACTTCTCAAATTTCAGCACAGTTTGAATTAAAACAAGATTTAGGTTTTCTTCTCGAGGGGCTTTCAGTGCGAGGTATGTTCAATACAAACCGGTACTCAAATTATAATATAAGTCGTTTTTATAATCCTTTCTTTTACAAAGTTAGTATTTATGATAAAGAGAATGATTCATATATTTTAGATGAACTTAATGAAGATACAGGAACTGAATATTTGGGGTATGATGAAGGAGGAAAAGACATAAATTCTACCACTTATTTTGAAGGAGCCATAAACTGGAGCAGCACGTTTAATGAAAAACATGCAGTTAGCGGTTTATTGGTTGCTACTGCAAGAGAGCAGATATATGCTAATTCAGGAGATCTTCAACGATCATTACCGTATAGAAATTTAGGGTATGCTGGTCGTGCAACTTACGGTTATGACTCGAGGTACTTTTTTGAATTTAATTTTGGGTATAATGGCTCAGAACGTTTTTCAGCAAAAGAACGTTTTGGTTTTTTTCCATCAGTTGGTTATGGTTGGTTAGTATCCAACGAAAAATTTTGGCAAGGAAAAATTAAAAATACCATTAGTAAGTTAAAACTTAGATATACTTATGGTCTTGTTGGTAATGATGCTATTGGTGATGCAAATGATAGGTTTTTCTACTTATCCAATGTAAATCTAAATAATGAAAATAATGGTTCTTCTTTTGGTACCTATGGAAATACTTATTATCGACCTGGAGTGTCTATTGATCGTTACCCAAATGATAAAATCACTTGGGAAACGTCTGAGAAATATAATTTAGGACTAGAAATAGGTTTATGGAAAGAACTGGATATTGAAGCAGATTTCTTTTCAGAGTATCGTAAAAATATACTTATGGATCGAGCTGCAATAACTACAACAATGGGGCTTCAGGCACCTATTAGATCTAATGTAGGGGAGGCTTCTAGTAAAGGAATGGAATTTTCCTTAAACTATAACCATTCTTTTAATAATGATTTGTGGGTCACAGCAATGGGTAATTTTACTTATGTTACTAGTAAGTTTGAAGTATATGAAGAGCCTGATTACCCTAATGAACCATGGAAATCCCGTATAGGTAATTCGCTAGCAGGAAATTATGGTTATGTAGCCGAGCGTTTATTTGTTGATGAAGAAGAAGTTAGAAATTCTCCAGTTCAATTTGGAGATTATATGGCCGGTGACATTAAGTATAAAGACATTAACAATGATGGAAAGATTACAGAATTAGATATGGTCCCAATGGGCTACCCCCACAGCCCTGAAATTGTTTTTGGATTTGGGTTTTCAGGAGGCTGGAAAGGGTTTGATGTTTCTGGCTTTTTTCAAGGTGTAGCTCGTACATCGCTTTTTATTGATACATACGCAACTTCACCATTTATTGATCAACAAAATGCACTATTAAAAGTTTATGCAGACAACCATTGGTCAGAGGATAAACGCGATGTATATGCACTATGGCCGCGTCTATCTGAAACGCGTATTGAAAATAATCTAAAACCTTCTAACTGGTTTATGAGAGACGCTTCTTTTATAAGGTTAAAATCTGCTGAGGTTGGTTACACTTTACCAGATAGAATATCTTCTAAAGCAAATATAACTAAATGTCGTTTTTACGTGGTAGGTAATAACCTAGTTACATTTAGTAAGTTTAAATTATGGGATCCAGAAATGGGGGGCAATGGATTAGCTTACCCTATTCAAAAAGTTATTTCTTTTGGTATGCAACTCTCATTTTAAAAAAATATAATTATGAAAAAAACAACTAAAATAATCTTATTACAACTAATTACATTGGTAAGTCTATGGTCTTGTAGTGATTACTTGGATGTGATCCCAGATAATATTGCAACAATTGAGTATGCTTTTAGAAATAGAAATGAAGCCGAAAAATATTTGTTTTCATGTTATAGCTATCGCCCAGATGTAGGCTCAGTAGACCGGGATCCAGCAATGGCTTCCGATGAAACCTTTAAGCGTTATGGTATTAATGGTGCTGGTTTTGTATGGGCAAATACGCAAATAGCTAGAGGTTTTCAATCACTTACAAGTCCCATTTTAAATACATGGGATGGAGAGAATTCATCAAAATCTGCATGGAAAGGTATTAGGGAATGTAATATCTTTTTAGAAAATGTAGATCAAGTACCCGATCTTCTTGATTTTGAGAAAAAAAGATGGATCGGTGAAGTAAAATTTTTAAAAGCTTATTATCATTACTACCTTTTAAAAAGTTACGGACCTATACCAATAGTAGATAAAAATCTTCCCATTAATGCAACTACTGAAGAGGTACAGGTGTATCGAGAGCCTGTAGATGAAGTTGTTAAATTTATTGTCGATCTTATGGCAGAAGCAGTTGAAGATTTGCCTGATGCGGCCGAAGTTATTGAAGGAACCGAAGCAGGTAGAATAGATAAACTAATAGCTTTAAGTACAAGAGCTAAAGTACTGGTTTTTGCAGCTAGTCCACTTTTTAATGGCAATGGCGATTATGCAAATATGATTGATAACAGAGGCGTACAGTTATTTTCTCAAACTTATGATGAAAATAAATGGGTGTTAGCTGCAGAAGCATGTAAAGAAGCAATTGACGAATGTCATGCCCAAGGCAAGTCTCTTTACAATCTTATTGACCCATTAGTGTTAACAGCAGACCCAATATTTCAATTACAAACGACATACCGAGAAGCTATAACAGCTCGTTGGAATCAAGAGTTAATTTGGGGTAATACCAAATACGACAACAATTTTCTAGCAAAGGCTTCTACAGTAAGACTTGTACGTTTGGAAAATCAGAATGATGTAACTAGTGAATACGCACCAACCATAAAGTTTGCTGAAAAATATTATTCTTCAAATGGTGTGCCAATTGAGGAAGATATTGATTGGATAAATAACGCATGGTATAGCGACAGGTATAAAATAAGAGAAGAGCCAGCCCAAATAGAGGAAGAAAAATATGTTGAGTTAAATAGATACACAGCAAATCTGCACTTTAATCGTGAGCCTAGGTTTTATGCTAGTATAGGCTTTGATAAAGGCGTCTATTATGGAAGTGGGTATTATCAATTTTCCGATAGTCAGCGCGATGTGAAATATTGCGATTTTTTAAAAGGTGGCGTATCTGGATTTCAAGGCGGTAGTGGTTACTCCATTACTGGCTATTCTGTGAAAAAATTGCATAGTTTTAAAAATGCCCAAACAAGAAACGCTGTATCTACAGAATACTTTCCTTTCCCTATTTTGCGTTTAGCAGATCTTTATTTATTGTATGCAGAAGCATTAAACGAGGCGAATGGACCTGTTGATGAGGTTTTTACTTATTTAGACCTTATAAGAAGTAGAGTTGGTTTAGATGGCGTTAAAGAATCATGGCTTAATCATTCTACCAATCCCGATAAACCAAATACAAAAAATGGTCTACGAGAGATCATACATCAAGAACGTGCCATAGAGTTAGCTTTTGAAGGAAAACGTTTTTGGGATATTAGGCGTTGGAAAAAAATTAGTGTTATGAACGACCAGCCGCAAGGATGGAACATACAAGGAGAGGTTAAAGAAGACTTCTACAAAGTAGTAACGTTGCCTCAAATTCCAATATTCTTTTCTACCAAAGATTATTTTTGGCCCATTAAAGAATCAAACCTGAATGTAAACCCTAATTTAATTCAAAATTATGGTTGGTAGTTATACTTTAACTTTTAATAAACTAAAAAACATAAGATGAAAAATAAATTATTTTTTTTGTTAACTATTCTTAGCCTGTTCATGTATTCTTGTGGAGAGGAAGAGTCTATAGGACAACAAGCATTAGATAGTATACCTCCTGGACAAGTATCAAATGTTGAAATCATAAATACACCAGGCGGCGCTTTAATAACATATTCTACTCCTGTAGATGAAGACTTACTTTATATTAAGGCAGTTTATTCACGTAGAGAAGGAGAAATTAGCGAATCTAAAGCATCTCAATATGCAGATACGTTGGTCATTGAAGGGTTTGGAAGTACCATAGAGCGCCAAGTACAATTAGTTTCGGTAGATCGAAGTAGAAACGAATCTGAACCAGTTAACGTCACCATTGCCCCTCTAGAACCTCCAGTTAATACTATTGCTGCTTCACTGGATATTATAGAAGACTTTGGAGGGATTACAAGTACTTGGTTTAATGAGGATAAAGCAGAAATATCGATTGTTCTTCAAGAAGTAGATACGTTACTTAATGAGTTTGTTCCTTTAGAAACTTATTATTCAAGTGCCCAAGAAGGGAAATTTTCTATTTATGGACTAGATACTATTCCTAGAAATATTCAAGCTTTTATTCAAGATCGCTGGGAGAATCGCTCACCAATAAAAGATTACACCATAACACCACTTTATGAAACTGAGTTTGAAAAAAGTAAATTCGCTTTAGTAAACCTACCAGGTGATGGGCCCCATCATAACGCTTGGGTTCCAAGTAATATATGGAATGGTACTGCAGAGCCTAATGGGTATTCATCTCAAGGAGGCCAAGGTATTTGGCCTCAGTCTATTACCATTGACCTAGGAGTGATTGGTAGGTTAAGTAGAATTAAAGTTTACCAACGTAAAGAAATAGATGCATATGTTTATGCTGAAGGAAACCTTAAAAGGTTTGAAGTTTGGGGCGCTGAAACTATTGATTTATCTGGCAATTGGGATAGTTGGACAAAGCTAGGGGATTTTGAATCTATAAAACCCTCAGGATTACCTTTTGGTCAATTCTCAGATGAAGACAAAGCAGTTGCATACAATGGTGAAGATTTTTCTTTTCTTTCATCAAATCCAAAAATACGATATATCAGAATATTAGTTAAAGAAACTTGGGCAGGAGGAGATAATTTCCAAATCATGGAATTGGACATTTTTGGTGATAACCGCTAGTGTTTTGAAACCTTAACTTAAAAAGAATATTATGAAAACACATTTATATAAAACGAACCTGCGTAAAAACAACTCTATGGTGGGTGCTCAAAATTATTTAAAAATAAATATCCTTAAAATAACCTATATTGTTTGCTTTACGTTTCTTTTATTTGGAATGGGAGCATGTTCGGATATGAACGATCTTCATAAACCTTATTTAGATGAAGGAGAATATATTTATGCAGAAAAAGTAGATACCGTTATAACAGGTTCTGGACGTGAACGCATTCAATTGAGTATGCACTTAAGTTCAGAAAACATAGAAACTATGCGTGTTTTTTGGAATAATAATTTAGATTCTATTGATATTGAAATTGGCAAGCAAAAAGGGGTTTTCAATAAAATAATAGAGAATTTAGATGAACAGCAGTATGTATTTAAATTTATCAGTATAGATAGAAATGGGAATAAATCCCTTCCTTATGAAGCAGAAGGAACAGTTTATGGAGATAATTTCCAAAGCCAGTTATTTAATAGAAAAATAATAAGTGGTAAATTCACTAACACTAATGAATTAACCATTAATTGGACAGTAGCTAATGTAGATGTGCTTTTAAGCAGTTTAACATATATAGATATTAATGATGCTCTGGTTACAAAAGAAGTGTTACCAACAGAAGAAATATCGGTTTTACCAAATTATGCTAGTCATTTAATGTACAATACAGCATTCCTTCCTAATGAAACTGCTATAGATACCTTTTATACAGAATCTGTTGCCTTCAACAAAATTTTATTAGTTAATAGTGAATGGACTATTGTAGATTTTTCTTCTGAAGAAGCAAATGGTGAAGGTCCTAATAATGGTTTTGCATCAGATGCTATTGATGGAAATCTTGATAGCTTTTGGCATTCTCAATGGCAAGGCGGATCGCCAAACTACCCGCACTACTTTACAATTGATTTGGGATCGGTAAAGACTATTACCAATTTTGAAATCTTTCGAAGACGTGGTAACGATGGTGGAGCTATTACTCACGAGTTTTGGGTGAGCAGCGATAATGTAACCTTTGCCAAAGCAGCAACACTTTATGCTAAATTAGAGTCAGACAATGGTTATATTGTTGATGCCGATGATGATACTGTGGGGAGGTATGTGAAATATGTTGCGGTAGAAGGGCCAAATAATTATACTCATTTGGGAGAGATTAATATTTATGGTAACTAAAATTTATAATGATAATTAATTTTTAATTATACTAGATTTTTTTGATTTTAAAAATTTGGTAAAAACTTTGAAAAAATAAAATATGAATAAAAGAAGTCATGTATTATACATAGAAAAATCGATATGGATTTTTTTAGTTAGTGTCTGTATGTTTTTAGGTTATTCTTGTAAGAATAAAAATGTTGAAACATTAAAAAGCGAAGTAAATAGCAAACCAAAAATTGTAAATATTGTAAATTTTATTCGATTGCTAGAGCCTAGGGATGTTAATATTACAGAAGATGTTCTTTATCAGACCGTCGTTAATCAGGTTTCTATGATGAAAAAATACAATCTAGGGGGGACTTTCTTATTACAGTATGATGCGTTAATGGATTCACGCTACCAAGAATTACTAAAAGAATTGCCAAGAGATGCTTTTGAAGTAGGAGCCTGGTGGGAAATTCCACAACCAATGGCAGAAAAAGCAGGTCTAAATTGGAGAGGGCGATTTCCTTGGGATTGGCATGCTGATGTAGGTTTTTCAACTGGTTACACCCCAGAAGAAAGGGAAAAGCTTGCCGATGTATATATGAATGATTTTAAAGAGATTTTTGGGTATTACCCTAAATCAGTAGCTTCATGGTTTATAGATGCACATACTTTAAATTATCTGTATAAAAAATATCATATAGTTGCCTCTGCAAATTGTAAAGATCAATATGGTACAGATGGTTACACAATGTGGGGAGGGTATTGGAACCAGGCTTATTACCCAAGTAAGATAAATTCTTATATGCCTGCTCAAAATAAGGAAAATCAAATTCCTGTGCCTATTTTTAGAATGTTGGGCAGTGACCCTTTGCGTCAGTATGATACTGGGTTAGGTCATACCATACAAGGCGTTATTACATTAGAGCCTGTATATCCTGATGCAGGTGGCGATGCAAATTGGGTAAAATGGTATTTAGATCAATTTATAGAAGGAGAGTCCATGGAGTATGCTTATACTCAGGCAGGACAAGAAAACTCATTTACTTGGAATGGTATGAAAAAAGGTTTTGAGATTCAGTTGCCGTTAATTTCAAAATTAAGAGATGAAAATAAAGTAAAAGTAGAAACGTTAGAAGAATCGGGTAGATGGTTTAAAAATAATTATGATGTCACACCAGCAACGTCCGTTACAGTAAATAATAGTAATGGTGCTTTATTGAATGATAATCGTAAAACAGTTTGGTTTAATAGCCGTTTTTATAGAGCAAATTTGTTATGGGATAAGGATGGAACATTAAAATTTAGAGATATCCATTTATTTGATGAGCGTTTAAAATCTTCTTATTTTGATAAAAAATTAGAATCCAACCAAGCATTATTTTTTACTTTGCCATTAGTAGATGGCTATCTTTGGAGTACACCAGAAGAAATAGCCGGACTAAGATTTAAAGGACTGATAAATGGAAAAGAAACCTTTCTAGAAGGAGGAAGCCCTACTATTACAAATCCAACAAAAGGAAAATTAGCTATATCATGGCCACTAACAAATACAGAAGGATCTATATTAATGGAATTTGATGAAAGAAAAGTAACTATAACTCATGATGGATCTAATGAAATAAATTGGTTTTTAGATTTAACAGCAAGTAAAAGCTTAGAGGAATTACCTTTTATAAGCATAAAGACAAATATCATTAATAGTAAATTTGAAAATATAAATTATTCAATTGAGGCAGAAAAGGGCGGTTTTTCAACCCCAAATAATACAATTTTTAGAATTTCACCAAAAGAGAACACTATAGTATTAAATTTATCTTCTAGAGACTAGAGGGGCCTTTTTACTTGTTTTATTTAAAAATGTTTTTCGAATTTAAAGGTTTCAGCCTCATTCGGAAAACATTTTTTATTTAATTCTAAATAATTTCCCGAAGGCTCTGCCTCTGGCCTAAGAGCCGGCAAAGGCAGGGTGTCCAAATGACCTCTTCTCCAAACTACCGTGTGTACACAAATAAAGCACAATAAAAAGATTGGACACGAATGGCACAAATTTTCACTAATTAACGTGAGTTCGATGTAAGCATAATATTATTGAGCAGAGTATCAATAATTTAATCTTGGTTGTCAGGTTGAGTACTTCGGTAAACTCAGCACAGGCTCTGTAGAAACCCATTTAAATAGCTGGTTTTAATGACCTTTCGACTTTAGTTTATGCCGAGAGTCGAAGTACTCAAGGCAACAATCGTATAATTAGTGAATTTATTGTTAAAAACACCCTTGCCTGCCTGGTCGGCAGACAGGTTTTAAATCGAACTCACGTTAATTATTCAGACTATTGACAGATTTCAAGCCTATATAGTCTAGGGATTCATATTCATGTAGAGTCCAATCTATAACGTAAAGAATTGGATTCGTGTGAATTTGTGCCATTCGTGTCTTTTTTAAAGATGTGTACACACGGTAGTCCTCCAAAGGAGAGGTCAGAACTGCCTTTTCGGGCAGTTCTTGGAGAGGTAAATGAATCATAGTATCTGTTTTAAAGCTTAGTTTTTTGAAAATACTTACTAAATACTAAAAACAAAACACCACATAGTAACCATGCAGGTAATGTTACAAAAGATAAAAACACATTAAATTGTATAGAGATGGAATAGAATAGCCCAAAACTAATAGCCCAAGCAAATAAAACTGATTTATTAAACTTAATATTTGTTGCTTCTGCATAATTTTTAATAATTCCAGCTTTTTTATAAAAGAAATGCTCAAATACAATTATGGCTCCAAATGGCGCTAATATAAAACCATATAATGCTACAAAACCAAGTAATTTCATAGCGAAAGCAGGAAATATACCGGCAATAGTAGCAACAGATCCCGCTATGATTGTTACCCAAAATGTAGATGCTTTAGGTATAATTGCTTGAAACGCTAAACCTGCTCTGTAAATTGTTGGGTTTGCTGTAGTCCATCCTGCTAAAACAACAGCTATAATCCCAAAAACACCAATGGCATTATAGGCTAATGGTCCAGGAGCCACAGGAGGGGCCTCACCATTAGATAAAAAGCCTACAGCTTCTGGGGATTGTAAATAAACTGCATATAATAAAGCGGCGGCTATCCATGCCATATAGTGCCCTATATACATACCTGCCGCGGTTGCCCATCCTGAACTGGCTTTTTTTGCAAAACGAAAAACTGATAAATCGGACATACCAATATGCATAGCAGCATTGGCAAACCAAGACCAGATAACCACATGCCAAAATGTGTATTTTATTTGCCCCGGAAAAGGTTCTCTACCTGCTCCCCATATATCCCAAAACTTAGAGAAACTAGAAACCCCCAATTGATTTAATGCCACAAAACCACAAGCTAAAAAAGCCATAACAATTATTGGAGACATCCAGTTTGCCGCTTTAGAAACAGTATCATAACCACGTGCTGCTATAATGGAAATAACGGTTCCAATAAGTATAACTATAACAACCCAAGTAATACCATTGGGCATAGTATCTGATAATTTGGGCATCGGCATATCAAATGGAATTCCAACAGCTGTTGCAGATACCGTTATCATAGAGCCTGCCAAAAAGCAAAATAAAATACCATTGGCTAGATTATATCCAGTAACTAACTTTTTCCCACAGATTTTTTCCAATTGAAAATATAGAGTCAGTCTATTTTTAACAGCAATTTCAGCCGTTAAAAAACGCCAACTTAAAACTGCAAGTAAATTTCCCAATAGCAAGCCCACAATAAGATCAAATGCACTAACACCAGCCGTTAAAAAAAGAGGGCCAATCATAAACTCGGTCCCTGCGGCATGCTCTCCAGCATACATACCCAAAAAACTTTTCCAGCTCTTTAATTTTGAAGGAGGTACAGGTGTTCTTTCAAATTCCCCTCCAGCTATCTCTTCTATTTCCTCTTTATGGTTAAATTCACTCATGAGTCTAGGTTTTTATATTAAATGATCTGGCAGATTTTCAATTTTTTCGCAGCAAAGTTGCTCCATTACTTGTTTAAATTGCATTTTTAACATAGAAATGGTATGATGGCCTCCTGCTTCTCCTAAAGCCGCAACACCATACATAAAAGACCTACCCATAAAGGTGAATTTAGCCCCACTTGCCATTACTCTGGCAATATCGGGCCCGGATCTTAGACCACTATCCAACATGATTTCAATCTTATCACCATATTGCTTTGTTATCTTTTGAAGGGCATGTATGGACGATTCTGAAGCATCTAATTGTCTTCCGCCATGATTGGAAACAATGATACCATCAAATCCCATTTTAATTGCATCTTGGGTATCTTGCTCTGAAGAAACGCCCTTTAATACCAATTTACCTTTCCATTTATCACGAATGGGCTTTATTTTTTCCAAATTTAGCTTACCTGAAAAAGTTTTATCCATAAATAGTCCCAATTGTTTTAAGTTAAGGCCTTCGGGCATATAAGGTGTGAGCGTTTTAAATGTAGGTTGCCCATTTTTTAAAGTATGAAATGCCCAAGTTGGATTTCCTAATATTTGTAATATATTGTTTAAAGACATTTTTGGAGGTAATGCAAGTCCATTTTTTATGTCCCTGGGCCTGTACCCAAAAGTTGGTACATCGCATAGAAGAACCAAAACGGGGCATTCTGCGGCTGCAGCTCTCTCAATGATATTATTTTTAATCGTATGGTCAACAGGATTATAAAGTTGATACCATGCTTTGCCCTCAGTAAGTTCACTTGCCCGTTCAATATCCATTGTTGAAACGGTACTTAAAACAAAAGGTATATTTTGTTCAAATGCCGCCTTAGCTAATATTTCGGCCGAATTTGGCCATATTAGTCCCTGTAGACCTACGGGAGCAATACCAAAAGGTGCATCATACTCGATACCAAAAATCTCAGTTTTCATTGAGCTCTTGCCAAAATTACGTAGATACCTTGGCTCTAATAAGATATCCCTAATATCCGAAGTATTACGACTAATATTAACATCTTCATTGCACCCACCATCTAAATATTCAAATGCAAATCGGGGGATTCGTTTCATGGCTCTTTTACGAAGGTCCTCTAAAGATGGATATTTTGGATTTATTTGAGATTTCATAATTATTTAATGATAAAAGGAACATGTTTTTTTAAAGAATAGTTTTTTTTCAAGAACTTGGAATTCAATTTTGAATCGGAAATAACAATAGCAGCGCCCAAGGCAGAACCCAATGATGAGTCTGTAGTTCTCAATTTCATATCCCTAAAATAATGAGATAGTAATTTGATATAAAGATCATTGTCGCTAAATCCACCATCCACATATAATCTCTGGATATCGTCTTTGCCGATGACATTTTTTATACTTTTTACCTGCAAGAGCACTAATTCTGTCATTAACTGATGGTAAGCGTACTCATAGTTGTCATAAGGTATTTTGGTTTGAGGTGGCATCTCATCATCATTTATACTTTCCCATTTAAACAGGTGCTTAAAATTTTGAACAATTTTTAAATAAGTATTGTAATTGAACTTTATATGACGATGGTAATCTTCAGGGACTTTAAAATGTTGATCTAATTTGCTTACCTGAATTTTATACTCGTTTCCTAAAAATAAACGGGTGGCCTTTACAGATTTTCCATTGATTCGCATATAGTTTATAAAAGTGTTGTTTTTGGCGCTTTCAAAACTGGGATAATCTGTAAATGGGTTTAGGGCAATACTCCAAGTCCCTGTTGAAACTAGGACAAATTTTTTCTTTATGCTCCTAACATAGGGCAATAATGCAGCAGAACTATCATGTATGCCAACGCCAATTTTTATACGTTTACCATTATAGTTCATATTTATACTGGTTTCTGTTGAAACTATAGGGGGGAGCAGGCTATTTATCCCCTCTTGGTATACCCATTCGTGATAATCCTTTTTTTGATAGTCCCAAAGGGCGGTATGGCAACCTATGCTTGTATATTCACTTAAAGGAATCCGGGTAAAAATGTAACTAAGGTATTGTGGCAGGTGTAATGAATACTTAATTTTTTTGAAAATTTCTGGTTGGCTATGCTTTAACCAGTACAGTTGTATGCCAGAATTTAAAAAGCTTAGATCAAAACATCCAGTGGTACTTAAAAAGTCTTCTTTTGGTCCGTATTTTTCCAAAAAAGAAGATACTATGCTCTCATCCAATGGCTTAGTGTAATTATATAGTGGCGTAAGTACTTCGCCATTTTCATCTAGGTGCACAAAACTGGCACCATATGACGAAAAATTTATGGCTTCAATATGATACTCTTCATTTTTCAAAATCTGGTCGAAGACTTCTTTTATCCACATTTGAAGCCTTTGTAGGTTTTCAGTTGGATAGCTGTCTTCATCTTCTATAAGATTAAAATGACTATATTCTCGATATATTTCATTATAATTCGAGTCAAAAAGGAAGCATTTTTTATTGGTCTTACCTATGTCAAATACAGCTGTTACTTTTTTCATTTTATGGTATTACAACCCCGATGCTACAGTGTCCATGCCTCTTTCATCTACTATTTTTTTTCGTATGGACAGATTTCTGTAAACTTCCAAGGGATAAATTGCACCACCACTATTTAAACGAGCTCGTTCCAATAAAGGGCGAACATCTGTTCTATAAGCAGATTGCAGGATTTCTTGACATTTGACCACATCATGATCTAATTGAGCAATTTTTAATGCTTCTTGGTCCACTAATAAGGCTTTGGCATAAGCTTCTTGAATCGCTTCTAGGGATTGCATCAAATCTTCCAAGGGATCCTTAATATTGTGACTTGCATCAATCATCCAAGCAGGATTGGGGTTCTGAGGATTGTTTTCCATACCAAAGACCAAGGCATTGAAAATAAGAAATAGTGTATAAGGTCTAAGGCTTCCTACAGTTAAATCATCATCTCCGTATTTACTGTCATTAAAATGAAAGCCGCCTAATTTTCCCTTCAACATTAGTGTAGAAACTATTTGCTCTATATTGGTGTTAGGCAAATGATGACCCAGATCTACTAATGTATAAGCTTTTTCGCCACATGCATTTGCCAGCATAAATGAAGTTCCCCAATCTTGAATAACCGTACTATAGAAATTTGGCTCATATGGTTTGTATTCAATAAACATTTTCCAATCGTCGGGCATAGATTGATATATCTTTTCTAAACTTTCTTGAGTATTCATTAAAGCTGTTTGAAAATTAGACTGTCCAGGGAAATTTGATCCATCAGCAAGCCATACTGTAAGGCTTTTGGAATTTAATTTTTTGCCAATATTGATAACCTCTATATTATGTTCTATGGCCTGTTCCCTGACCGATTTATCGGTATTGCTCAATGAACCGTATTTGTAACTTTCTCTGGCATTTTTTGAATCTTGAAACGTATTGGAATTAACCGCGTCAAAAATTAAGTTGTGGGAGGCTGCCAGTTCTGCTATAGCTTTAAAGTCTTTAGGGATATCCCAAGGGATATGAAGTGATATGGCACCTGCCGATTGAGTTAGCATATGTAACAGCCCAACATCTTCTATTTTTTGTTCCAATGTAGCAGGTTCACCATAAAAGGAAAACCGCCCAAATCTTGTACCACCAGTACCCAAGGCCCAACTGGGGATTGCAATTTGAAAATCGGATAATTTTTGAAGAATTGATGGTATATCGATTCCTTGTCTTATCAGATTGTTTGATAGAAAATGGTATTTTTCTTCATGTACCTCTTTTTTTTTACGATTTTGCTCTTGTATAAGTCCTTTATCTATATTCATGGAATTTCTTTTAAGGTAATATTTACAGACAGTTTTAACCTGTAAATAGTTTTAACCAATCAAACTAACAACTTTGAATTTAAAATAAACAGATAAAATCAACGCACAAAGGCACTGGATATACCTCCGTCTACATTAATAATATTTCCGGTTGTTTTATCTAAAATGGCTACCAATGTAAATACCCCGTTAGCTATATCTTTTGGGTATATGATTTCGTTCAAAAGATTTCGTTTTGCATAATGTGCGGGTAATTCCTCTACTGTAATACCATGGGCCTTTGCTCTTCCTTCAGCCCATTCACCTTGCCAAATCTTACTTCCAATAATGACACCATCAGGATTTACTGTATTCACTCTAATTTTATCTGGTGCTAATTCGGCTGCCAATAAACGAGACATATGCTGTTGCGCAGCTTTAGCAGTGCCATAACCTACATTATTAGGTCCCGAAACCAGTCCATTTTTACTGGCAATATTTATAATATTTCCCCCTAGATTTTGTCTGCGCATCACATCGACACCAGCTTTGATTAATTCGAATTGACCTTTCACTAAAACATCTTGTAAAATATCCCAATCCTTTTCAGTGGTTTCCTCTAGTGGTTTAGATATTGCCAGACCTGCACTATGAACAATAATGTCGACACCTCCAAATTCCAAACAAGCTTTTTTATAAGCTTCTTTTATAGAAGCCACACTTGTAACATCGCATAATGCATAAGCAGACACATCCTTTTTATAGGTCGCATTGACCTCTTTAAGTTTATCTTCTGTTATGTCTGTTATGATGATATTTGCTCCTTCTTCTGTTAATTTATCAGCTATGGCTTTGCCTATTCCGCCACTAGCACCAGTTATCAAGGCAATTTTGCGCGATAGTGGTTTTTCTTTTGGTAAACGTTGTAGTTTTGCCTCTTCCAATAACCAATATTCGATGTCGAAAGCCTCCTGTCTTGGTAATGACGTATAGGTGCTAATTGCTTCTGCCCCTCGCATGACATTGATAGCATTTATATAAAACTCACTTGCAACACGCGCTGTTTGCTTATTTTTGGCAAAACTAAATATACCAATCCCTGGATATATAATAATTACCGGGTTTGAATCACGAATAGGTGGACTATTATCTCTTTTAAAAGTGTTGTAATAGTTATGATATTCTTTTCTATAAGCTTCGAATTCGAGCTCTAATTTTGCAGCGATTACTTTAGGGGTGCTTAAATCTTCATCCGTACCTAAAGTAAGTACCAATGGCTGAATTTTAGTCCTTAAAAAATGGTCGGGGCAAGATGTTCCCATTGGAGCTAATCGTTCTAGATCTTCACTGTTGATGTACTCCAAAACAACATCGCTATCTGAAAAATGGCCAATCATCCTATTTTCTGACGAGCACAAGCCCCTTAATATGGGCATTAATAGAGAAGCTTTCTCAAGACGCTTTTCCTTTGGAACGTTTTGTATTTTTTGCCCTCCAAAACAAATGCCTTTTTCATTGATTTTATTTTCAATATATTCAGAAGCCATTTCAATAACCTCTAGGCTATTCACATAACATTCATGTGATGTGTTTCCCCAAGTAAACAACCCGTGATTGCCCAATACAATCCCTCGGATTCCTGGATTGTCGTTTAAACATTTTTCTAATTGTATTCCGAGGTCAAAACCTGGGCGTTGCCAAGGTAACCAACCCATGGTGTCACCCCAGATTTCCTTGGTAATCTTTTTGCTGTCCTTGGCAGCTGCAACAGCAATTAATGCGTCCGGATGTAAATGGTCTATGTGGGCAAAAGGCAATAATCCATGAAGCGGGGTGTCAATTGATGGCGCTTTACTATTTAAATCATATATACAGTGGTCAAAGAGTCCAACCATACGGTCTTCGTCGTGTAAACCTTTATAAATGTTTTTTAAATCACGTAATCTACTTGTATACAGTCCCGCAATTCCAGATCGGGTCAAAGTTCCTATATCACCACCTGATCCTTTTATCCACATAATTTCAACATCTTCATTGGTCAAGGGGTCTTTTTCTATAGTTTTGCAGCTTGTATTTCCGCCTCCGTAATTGGTTATTCTTAAATCTGCACCTAATATATTGGATCTATATAAAAAGAGTGCTACTTCATCATTTTTTAAAGAAGCGGCTTTTTGCTCATCCCATAAATATTCCACATGCGTAAATTTATATATTAGTTTTTCCATGGATATAATATTGATAAATATATTTAACTTAGCGCAATTTAGAATACCGTTTGGTTAAAACTATCCTGTAGTTTACTGTCTATACTTTGAACAAATTACTTTTTTACTCTCTTTTATTGTCATAAATTTATCAAATCTATGTAAATGTAATAATTAATATAATGTTGACTGTTTTTAAAATTAAAGAAAATTCGAGAATACCCAAATATCAACAGATTGTAGAATCGGTTATAATGGGCGTTTCTAATGGTCAATTAGAAATTAATCAAAAAATACCTTCTATAAATGAAATTAGTGAGGAATTTTACCTCTCTAGGGATACTGTGGAAAAAGCATATAGGATTCTTAAAGAAAAAAAAATTATTACGTCTGTTAAGGGGAAAGGATTTTACATTGCAAGAACTGTATTACTAGCTAAAAAAAATGTTCTTTTTCTTATTAATAAGCCCAGTTCTTATAAAATGAGAATTTATAATTCATTTGTAGATAGGCTAGGAGTGGATGCACATGTTGATTTGAGTATTTATCATTGCGATGTTCAAATTTTCCTTAATCTTCTGGAAAAGTATAAAAATTATTACGATTACTATGTTATTATGCCGCATTTTAAGACGGATAATTTAAACCACCTAAGTATTAATGATGATATTCAAAGAGCTATAGAAAGTATACCTTCAGAAAAACTTATCGTACTGGATAATAATATAATTAAGGACAGTATTAGGGCTGTTTATCAGGATTTTGAGAATGATCTATATGATGCGTTAGTAAAAAGTATAAATGAACTTCGAAGGTATAAAAATTTAATACTTATTTATCCAACAAAGGTAATCTATCCTTATCCAAGACGAATTCTCAATGGATTTAGAAAATTTTGTATTCACCATAAATTTGAATTTGAAATTTTAGAAGAGATTTATTCAGAAATGGAATTGAAGCCTTTAGATGCTTACATTGTAATAGAGGAAAATGACTTGGTGAATTTAATAAAACAAGTGCGGGACCAAGGATTTATTATGGGGAAAAGTATTGGGGTGCTTTCTTATAACGATACACCTTTAAAAGAACTTCTAGGAATATCTGTCGTTAGTACCGATTTTAAAAAAATGGGAGAAATGGCTGCAGAGATGATAAAGAGTAAACTCACAGGAAGTCATAGAAACCCTTTTTATTTAATTCACAGAAACTCAATATAAATTTATCTTTTATCATTAGTGTCCGACTAAAAACGTAAGACCGCTTCGTTATTAGAATCAAGAACAAAGACTTGATTGTAACTAACAGACAAACAGGTACACCATTATTGTTTTACATCCAGAAACCTAAATATTTCCTGATAGATTTAACTGGTATTAAAAGCAAGGCGTCTAATCTGTAATGCTTTTACAAATACTATTATAGATGGGCTTCAAATAAAAGTCAATAGTTTTTATCGGACAACAATAATCTTTTTTATAAGTAATAGTTTAGAACAGGATAGTACAGGATACAAATGTGATTATTGACTTTTAACATTGTGGAGAGTTTTTAATTGGTATAAGAGGGATATTAGTTGTTTAAACATTGAAAACCTGTATGTATAATGTGTCAATAAATTCGATAGGAAAATTTTATTCTAATCGTTTTTTGTTAATTTTAAGAACATCAAAATAATGTTAAACGATTTTTTATGAAACATATATTATTGGCGTTCCATGTGCTATTCTTATTTTGTCATAATTGGGTTAGGGCCCAAGAACCTATATGGCTATATCCTCAAGATGAAATTCTTTTTGCAAAGGAAGGTTCAGAAATACCTAGACTCACTTATTATCTTCCTGAAAATAAGAAAAATGACATAGCGGTCATCGTTTGTTCTGGAGGTTCATATGTAGGTAGAGCCAATAATGTAGAGGGGATACCTGCATGTAAAGAACTTAATAAGATGGGTATAACGGCATTTCTTTTGGATTATCGTCTCCCAAATGCCTCTAGAATGGCTCATAAAGAGATAGTTCCATTATCTGATGCCCAAAAAGCACTTGAATATGTTAGGAAGCATTCGAAAGCCTATAACATAAACCCAAATAAGGTTGGTATTATGGGGTTTTCGGCAGGTGGGCATTTAGTGACAACCGTTGCGACACATTTTAACCAAACGGCATTAGAAAATCCAGAGAATATAAATTTGCGACCAGATTTTGTGGTGGCAGTTTATCCCGTTGTGAGTTTTGCAGATAACCTGACTCATTTGGAATCAAGAATGCATTTAATTGGGGCAGATATGACACCTGAAAAAATTAAAGAATTTTCCAATGAATTACAAGTAACGAAAGATACCCCACCAACCTTTATTGTATCTGCTATAGATGACGATGTGGTTAAAGTCGAAAATAGCTTGTATTTTAATGCCGCTTTACGACAACATAAAGTCCCAGTAGAACTGTTTTTGTATGCTGAAGGGGGACATGGTTTTGGTGTTTTCAATAAAACAGCAAAAGTACAGTGGACAAGCCCTTGTTTTAATTGGATTTTATCTGAAACTTGGTATAAGAAGAAATAAATTAAGTCGAAAATTTGGTGTGTTGTAAAGTGGCATACATTTAGATATTGCATACAAATAATATTATAAAAATGAAAGGTTAAACATAAAGCCCAATTCATGTCTACTGGCATTAATCCATACTCTTAAAACTATAGTGTTAAAGCCATAAATGGGAGATTTTCGAAAGCAATTGAAGATTTTTATTTTAGTGTTTTACCGGATAAAGGGCGCTTATTGTTGGATTTTTTAATAGGTGAATTATAAAGTTTCTTATTTATGGCTGTTTAATCGAAAAGAATTCCTCGACGCATTGCGTTGGGCCTGCCTGGCAGGCAGGGTTGTCATTCCCATGAAATCGAAGATTCAAGAACACCAATTATAAAAATAAAAGATAGTGAGCTAAACGGATTTAACCAGTTGTTTTGAAGTTTATTTGGTATAAGGCATTGTTGTTAATAAACAAACAGCAATAGAGCATTTTATTGTACTTTTGTTAGGGAGTGAAACTTTGTCAAGGTCTATAGATAGATGTAAGATAACATGGAATCCTTAGGGCTCTTAAGAAAAAATATTGAAGAATATGTCGAATGCAACGATGAGGAATTTGAGGTTTTAGATAGTTCCTTTGAACAAAAGAAAATCGAAAAAAAGTATTTCCTTTAAGATAGGGTGAAGTTTGTCGGTTTGAAACTTTTGTAGTTAAGGGGTTGTTGAAAATTTATACTATTGATTATAATAGCAAAGAACATACCCGATATTGATTGGTGGATTGGAGATAAACATTTTCACCTAAAAAAGGAAGTCAATATAATATATAGAATATCATCTAATAAAATAATACTAAAATTTATTAACTAATAAATCAGTTATTTAAATAATATGTTTTTCATTATGAAACAATTTAACCCAATAGAACGTGCCATGAAGTGTATTTTGGTTTTATGCGTTTTAACTATTTTTAGTAATCATGCTGTATCTGCAAATTTACTTAATCCTCAGGTTTCTAATAAAGCTAGAGAAATTAAGGCTCAAAAAAAGTGGTTGCTCTTACCTGTGAAAAATGGTGCGCAAAAAAAGAAGGTGGCTATTTTCGCTAAAGGCGTTGAAGTATGTTCGTTTAGTATTGAATTGGCAGATAGCAATCCAGATTGGTATGCTTATCTTGATATTAGAACCTGGAAAGGCGAAAATCTTGAAATTTTAGTAAATGAACTTTCTCAAAACTCATTGGCTCTAACCCTTATAAAACAAAGTGATAAGGAACTTGATAAAAGTAATATGTATGCAGAGGATTTACGCGGTAAGATTCACTTTTCACCCAAACGGGGTTGGAATAACGACCCCAATGGCTTAACATTTTATAACGGAGAATATCACATGTTTTTTCAACATAACCCGTATGGAGTGCAATGGGGAAATATGCATTGGGGACATGCAATAAGTAAAGATTTGGTACATTGGAAAGAAGTTGGGGAAGCGCTTTATCCTGACGAGACTGGAACCATGTATAGTGGTAGCGGAGTTGTAGACAAAAATAATACAAGCGGTTTTGGTACTTTAAAAAATGCTCCCATGGTTGTGAGCTATACTTCAGACAAATTGTGGACACAAGGATTGGCCTACAGCCTTAACGGTAAAGATTTTACAAAGTTTGAAAAACCTGTGGTAAAAAAGGTAACCAATGGAAACAGGGATCCAAAAATAGTATGGTACGAGCCTTTAAAAGAATGGATTATGGTGTTGTATGTTGAAAAACCGGAGAAACAACATACGGTTCATTTTTATGGTTCTAAAAACCTGAAGGATTGGTCACTTTTAAGTATTTTGAAAGGCGGTAAAGATAACGACAGGTTTTTATTTGAGTGTCCGGATTTTTATGAACTTCCTGTAGATGGATATGAAAACAATAAAAAATGGGTACTTAGTGGCGCAAATAGCGAGTATGCTATTGGGACATTTGACGGCAAAACATTTCAGCCAGAATTATCCCGATTAAAAAGTGTTCATGGTAGGGGGTACTATGCAGCACAAACATTTAGCAACGACCCAAAAGGAAGAATTATTGAAGTTGGGTGGTGGCAAACCAATACTGCGCATGGAGAGAATTATTTTAACCAGTCCATGAGCCTTCCGATGGCGTTAAAATTAGTAACTACAACCAATGGATTAAGATTGTCCCGAAAACCCGTTGAAGAACTAGAAAGTCTAAGAAAAAAACAACAAACTTTTAAAAATGTAAAAGTAATAGGTAAAAGTATACTTCCTTTAAAACTTAACCCCAAGAACGCATTGGAGGTACATGTGGAGCTTGAATCCGATACGGCGAGCGAGATTGTGTTTAAAATTAGAGGGTTAGATATTGTCTATAATTTTAACAATGAGGAACTAATAGTTGATGGCGTAAAGGAGAAATTAACTTTAAAAAATGGCCAACTAAAATTCACTGCTTTTATAGACAAAACGGGAGTTGAGATTTTTGCAGATAACGGCGTATTTTACATGCCTGTTAATGTAAATATTACTAATGATAATGAACAAATTATTTTAAGCAGTAAAGAGGGGGCTACGATTTGTAGAAAAATAAACGTTTACTCCCTAAAAAGTATTTGGTAACTTTTTTGTTGATAAAACAGGTGAGCCAACAGTGGGGCGCCTATAGCGGATGTGTTTTTCTATTTAGTTTGGGGTATAAATTTATTCTAGGATCAACTATTGTATTGCGCCTGTAATTGAAAAAGGAGTAAATACAAGATTCATAATTTAAGAGCCCAATCATATGCTAGCACCTAATCATATGCATAAACAGAACAAGCTCAAAAGAAAACAATACAAAAACAAAAAAGGTAGCAATATTAAATCACTACCTTTAATTTATTAATTCTGTAACGATATTTTAGGACGTCACGATTTCATAGAATCTGTTTTTTTAAGACTTATGAAGTTGTGGTCTTTTTGAATATTCTTCCCATAAATCAACCAAGGATTTATTCGTGAACGCTTCCCATAGAGCTACGGAATAAGTTTTATTTCTTAGTTGCTTGTCTAATAGTTTTACCAAGTTTTTGTTATAGTTATTTGATGTCCAAACTAAAAATCGTGCTGTTACTCTATATGAATTAGTGTAATGTTGGGTATTTTGAAATTTAGGTAAAGACCAACCTGCTAATTTATTGTTTATACCATGAATATACCTTATGTAATCAGCAATACCTTCAACAAGCCACCCTGGCCCCGAATTGCCTGGATATCCTTGAATAATATGCATGCCTTCATGCGTAATAAGGTCGGCATCTGTTGGTTTTTTGTGCATCCATTTAGAAGAAATGGTTATCTGTCCATTATGAGCATAAGCGACACCTTCATAGGCATTATCAATTTTGATTTTCACCTTTTTAGGGGCATTTTTATTATAGGTTAGACGCAATTTAGGATAGGTTTTAAAAAAGGTGTCTAAATACAGTTTTATAATAGAATCTGAAAGCGTGGGGTCTTCATTGGTTAAATGAACGCTTATACCTTTCTTCTTAATTAGCTGTGTGTTCTGTGCTGTTATTTCTCTGATTGGAAAAAAGAGTAACAGGGCAAAAAGTAAATGTGTTATTTTCATTTTATTAAGATTTTAATTAAAAATTATTCTAAAGTCAGATACAGAAATTATTATCTATACCTGCCTTGAAATAAAGCATTAACTCAAAAAACAATATTTTTCCATATCGAAATATTGAGACACTGCAATGTATTTATTGAATTTTAAAGTTTACCCTTAATAAAGGAGAAGCGCCCTAAAATTCATGAATTTTAGGGCGCTTCTCCTTATGGAAAGCCATTTCGTTGTGCTTTCCATAAATTTAGAAAAGACACATTGCAAGTTACAATAAGAACTAGTAGAACGATTTGTTGTTAGACCGAGTCACAAGTTTTTAGATATCCCCCGCTACCGCTAAACTGTGTTTAGTGGCGGCAAACTAACTAAAAATTTACCAATCAGAATATTATTAATTCAAAGTTTATCCTATAAAACCAACCGAATCTATCTCCAAAACCGTATTATCTTCTTGAAAGTTTCTGGCACTTGAATATTTCCAATCTATTGCATTAGTAACAAAACCACTTTTTACAGGGTTATTATGAATATAATCTGTTTTTTGTTTGATTACTTTTTCGCTCCATAGCTCAATAGGTTTATTATGATGTTGCCAAAATTGATATTTACTTTTCGTTGCATTCTTTTTTCCTGCGTGCTCAAATAGCCATAACAACCACTCTTTTCTACTCTCTTGAGAGTTGTTTGCTATAGTTTCCATTAATTTCCTTGCTGTATATTTTTTAAAATCCCGTATCAGCCCTGATGGATCTTCATATGCCGACCTAAAGATCAAATGTATATGGCTCGGCATAAAGCAATAGGCATATAGTTCCATACCTTTCTCTTTTCTGCAATAATCTACACTTCTTGCCAATACATCAAAATAAATTTGCCTTATAAAAACATCCAACCAATTTACAGTAGCCCCGCTACCGCTAAACTGTGTTTAGTGGCGGCAAACTAACTAAAAATTTACCAATCAGAATATTATTAATTCAAAGTTTATCCTATAAAACCAACCGAATCTATCTCCAAAACCGTATTATCTTCTTGAAAGTTTCTGGCACTTGAATATTTCCAATCTATTGCATTAGTAACAAAACCACTTTTTACAGGGTTATTATGAATATAATCTGTTTTTTGTTTGATTACTTTTTCGCTCCATAGCTCAATAGGTTTATTATGATGTTGCCAAAATTGATATTTACTTTTCGTTGCATTCTTTTTTCCTGCGTGCTCAAATAGCCATAACAACCACTCTTTTCTACTCTCTTGAGAGTTGTTTGCTATAGTTTCCATTAATTTCCTTGCTGTATATTTTTTAAAATCCCGTATCAGCCCTGATGGATCTTCATATGCCGACCTAAAGATCAAATGTATATGGCTCGGCATAAAGCAATAGGCATATAGTTCCATACCTTTCTCTTTTCTGCAATAATCTACACTT
>NZ_JAQZAT010000020.1 GCF_028736925.1 Flavivirga sp. 57AJ16
AAGTTCAGTAAGGCATAAGGCACTATAAAAAACAGCATCCATCTTTCCTTTTTGTTCTTGATGATGTCATAGATGGTATACCCTAAATAGACCAATAGCGTGACGCCTGCCAGGACTTCCCCTATAATCAACCATATGTTTTCGCCAAAGCCGTTGACGTCCTCTACGATCTGGAGCGTAATAAAAAACAAATAGGGAATAAAATAGAGAAGGTCCCTGAGTTGAAATTTATCTTGATTGGAATTGTGATACTTTATTAGTAAAAAGAAGAGTGTGATGATCAATGGGGATTGGAAAAAATACCAATTAACATTAGGAAAAAACAGATTGAAATCATCATCTCCGATAACATTCAAAAGCAATGCAATGATTGAACCTAAAAGTAGCAGGAAATTTACCCGCTTGTAACTTTCCCGCTTGACGAGCAGGACACTCAAAAGGAACAGGCCCTGGATCAGGGCGATTATCTGGATTATATTTAACATAAATAACGGGGCACTTTCTGCAAAAGGGCTAAAATAATTCAAAAAAAACTAAAAAGGAATGATAATTTATTAAAAAGCACCAAAACCTAGTACCATAGTTGGCCCGATCGCCGATCGGTTTTCCTGAACTGCCCTGTACGTGTTTCAGGTTCATTTTATAGATTGGATAACGAAAATTTTTGCGGATGATTGTTTATGGCCTTCAATATTTTGGTTGAAACAAATAGGGTGGTCGGAAAAGGTCGATTTATCACATCTCTTTGACGAGCTTCTTTTAATAGGGTTTAAGCTATTTTACGAGGAATTAATTCCTTTGTATTTCATAATATTGCATTTAATTAAAGTTAATCAGAGCAAAAGCGACCTATTAGGTTACCTGTTCTTGAAAAAAACAACGTCACTTTTTGATTAAAACGGGTTCAACAAAAGTAAACCATTTCACCAATTCAATGGAAGTAAAAGATGGGAACTGGATTCGGACCTATGTGGGCGTTTAGACTTCATTGCAGTATCATATAAATGATAAAAATTTCAAAGAACTCAATGCTGGGTTAATCTGCTATTGTTGATTTTTTCTTCGAATGGAAGCCAATAATATTTACTATAAAATTTATTTATTATAGGCATTGAAACACTTTGGGTTTTTGGGGCTTAATTATCTAAATAAAATTATAAACCACCCTTTGTTGGTTAGTTATACCCTTATAGTTGTTTGCATGTAATTGTAATTTTGTTTTAACTAATTTTGTTAAACAAATTGTTATATAAATTATTTTTAAAATATGAATACCAACTATGAAGTACGTTATGCATCTTCTCCAAACGATGTAAAATCGTATGACACACAAAAGCTAAGAGATCATTTTTTAATAGAAAATTTAATGGAACCCGATGTTGTTAATTTGGTTTACACACATTATGATAGATATATAGCAGGAAGTGCTGTTCCGGTTCAAAAACCATTAATTTTAGAAAGTGTAGATACGTTGAAAGCAAGCTATTTCTTGGAACGTAGGGAATTAGGTGTTATTAACGTTGGAGGAAAAGGAACGATATCTGTAGATGGTACCGATTATGAGTTGAACCACAAAGAAGCATTGTATATTGGTAAAGGTCATAAAAGTGTTGTGTTTTCTAGTGACTCTAAAAATGAACCAGCAAAATTCTATTTAAATTCAACACCAGCACATAAAGCTTATCCCAACAAAAAAATAGGTGTAAATGATGTAGAAACAATTGAATTGGGGACACCAGAAACTGCAAATGCACGTACTTTAAGAAAGTATATTGTAAATAGTGTTGTGGATGTATGCCAGCTTCAAATGGGAATGACCACATTAAAAGCAGGAAGCTCATGGAATACTATGCCAGCTCACGTACATGACAGACGAATGGAAGTGTATTTTTATTTTGAAGTACCAGAAGATCAGGCGGTTTGTCACTTTATGGGGCAACCACAGGAAACCAGACATATATGGATGGGGAACAATCAAGCTGTTATTTCACCACCATGGTCTATTCACTCGGGGTCTGGTACAAGTGGTTATTCTTTTATCTGGGGTATGGCAGGTGAAAATTTAGACTATGGTGACATGGATCATTGTAAAATAAACGAATTAAAATAATTAATAAAAGATATAAAATGTCAATAAATTTATTTGATTTAACAGGAAAAATAGCCTTGGTAACCGGAGGTGTTCATGGGTTAGGTATGGCAATGGCCAAAGGCTTAGGTAATGCAGGAGCTACCATCATTGTTAATAACAACTCAAATGATGCTTTAAATGAAGCTGTAAAAGAATATAGATCTTGTGGTTTAAATGCATATGGTTATGTATTTGATGTTACAGATGATAGAGCTGTTGAAGATGCTATAGCAAAGATTGAAACTGAAGTTGGCCCTATAGATATTTTAGTAAACAATGCTGGTATTATTAAAAGAATTCCAATTGTTGAAATGGAAACTAAAGATTTTGAATTAGTTGTAAAAGTAGATTTAGTTGGACCATTCATAGTATCTAAATATGTTGCTAAAGGTATGATAAAGCGTGGTGGTGGGAAAATTATAAATATTTGTTCTATGATGAGTGAATTAGGTAGGGATTCTGTTAGTGCTTATGCCGCAGCAAAAGGTGGTTTAAAAATGCTAACACGTAGTATGGCAACAGAATGGGCTAAATTTAACATCCAAACAAATGGGATTGGTCCTGGTTATTTTGCTACAAGTCAAACGGAACCTATAAGAGTAGATGGGCATCCATTTAACGAATTTATTATGGGTCGCACACCAGCCGGACGTTGGGGTAACCCTGAAGACTTACAAGGTGCTGCCATCTTTTTAAGCTCAAAAGCTAGTGATTTTGTTAACGGACATATTGTATATGTTGATGGGGGTATATTAGCTACAATTGGAAAACCGTCAAACGAGAATTAATAAATCTATACTGTTATGAATAACATAAAACTAGTAGGGTGCTTAATTGGTTTCATAATTATTTCATCTTGTATTAAGAAAGAAAAACCAATAACGATTCTAGTTAAAAATACTCTTGACTTTAAACGTACTTTTGAAACTATTGAATTATCTAAAATAGATTTAAACGTTGTAGACCTTTCAAATATTGGGATTCTAAATACTGAAACAGGTCAACTTCAAATAACGCAGTTGGTTGATAATGAAGGGGATGGTGTTATGGATGTTATATTGTTCCAACCCATGATAAAAGGCCATTCAGAAATTACTTTTCAAATAGTTAATATTACAGAAACAGAACGACCCAAAGCCCAAGAATTATGCTATTCCCGTTTTGTGCCAGAGCGTACAGATGATTATACATGGGAAAACAATAAAGTAGCCTTTCGAGTTTATGGACCAACAGCTCAAAAAATGATTGAAGATAGCATTCCTGGTGGTACTTTATCGAGCGGAGTTGATGCTTGGTTAAAAAGGGTTGAATACCCAATTATTAATAATTGGTATAAGAAAGAAACGGAGACCGATGGAACTTATCATGAAGATACTGGTGAAGGCCTAGATAATTTTCATGTAGGAGTAAGTCGAGGTGTAGGTGGTATTGCTGTAAAAAGTGATAGTACTTATTACTTTTCTAAAAATTATACCCAATGGCGTACCATAACTACAGGGCCCTTACGAACTAGTTTTTATTTGAAATATGAAAATTGGAATGCGGGTGTAAACATTGTTGAAGAGTCTAAAGTTATTAGTTTGGATTTAGGTCAAAATTTTTCAAAATTCACAACATCAATAAATGGTGTAAATCAAATCTCCGCAGGTTTGACTTTACATGAAAAAGATGGTGTTATTTCTGGAGATACTGAAAACGGATGGCTAAGTTATTGGCAACCACACGCTAATTCTGAATTGGGTACTGCTATCATAGCACCTAAAGAGACTTTTGTTGGTTTTGAAAATTACGATATTGAAACTAAAGATTTAAGTAATGCTTATGCGCATTTAAATGTAAAAAACAACCAAGTGGTTTATTATGCGGGTTTTGGATGGAAAAAAAGCGGACAATTTAAAAATAAATCAATTTGGGAAGACTATCTAAATAAGTTTGCTAAACAAATTAACAACCCATTGGTTGTTACTATAGTAAAATAAAAAAAATATTTTTTTAGATTTTTTAGGTCGTTTTTTAGAAATGATACCAAATAAACTTCAAAATAACTGGTTAAATCCGTTTAGCTCACTATTTTTTATTTTTATAATTGGTGTTCATGAATCTTCGATTTCTATTTCCTTTATATTTTCAATAAAAAAATCATATTAAGACAGCAATTTTTAATTGCTGTCTTAATCATTTACAGAAACTTAAAACTGGAAAACATTACCATTAATCAAATACTGGAATGCTTATAGAATTTGGCAAAATAAAAACATTAAATTATTAATTGATTGTCCGTAATTTGTCATAAACCTAAAAATATATTGATTTTGCCATCCCGAGGCAACGAGGGATCTCGAGGGACCCCATTGATTATCAACAGATTCCCTGCCTGCCGGCAGGCAGGTTCACTTCGTTCTGAATGACAAAAATATCATTATGTATGATTACGGACATTCAGAAATTATTATATTAGTTTCAATATTTATAGTCTTTCACTAATTCATGTATGAATTTTAAAAAATATATAGTTTTATTCCTTTTTTATTTTGTTGCCAGTTTTGTATTTGCTCAAGAACAAGAGAACAATTATGAAGCTTTAAAATTCAAAAACCTTTCTGTTAAAGAGGGTTTGTCTCAAAGTTCTGTATTAAGTATAATACAAGACAAAAAAGGTTTTTTATGGTTTGGAACTCGAGATGGACTAAATAAGTATGATGGAAATGAGTTTAAAGTTTTTAGACAAAACCCTCAAGATAGTACCAGCCTAAGTAATAATTTTATAAAAATATTATATGAAGATACAAAAGGTAATTTATGGGTAGGGACTGTAGATGGCCTAAATAAATATCAACCTGAATCAGATTCATTTAAAAAATACTTTATAAAGGGATATAAAAATAGCAACGAGAGCAATGTTATTTGGGATATAATAGAAGATAGTGGAGGTTATTTGTGGATAGGTACTGAAGCAGGGTTAAAAAAGTTTCATATTGAAACAGATTCATTTGTTGAATTAAATCATGCAAGTACATTATTAAAATCACCAATACGATCTTTATTGATCGTTGATAAAAATCAATTATGGATTAAAACCACTGATCAGGTTGGAGTTTATAATATGAAAACGTATAATGTTAAGCTGTCTTCATATAAAGAAAATTATTTAAAAGAACTTATTAAGAGTAGCGTTTCTGTATTGTACCAGGACCAGAAAAAAAATATTTGGCTTGGTTTTAATAGCGGATTAGCTATGTTAAATAAACGAAATAATAAGTTTGAGTATTTTGTTTTAAAATCAAACGAAGAAAGTCCAATTACAGGAGAAGTTCGTACTATCTGGGAAGATTATTTAGGGAATTTGTGGGTAGGCACATATAATGGCCTTTATATATTAAACCCTGATAGGTCTAGAATATCTCGGTTTATGCACGATGAGAATAATTCAAATAGTTTAAGTCAAAATTCTATTTATAAAATTTATGAAGATATTAAGGGCGATATTTGGATTGGTACTTATGCTGGGGGAGTAAGCTACTATGATAGGAGTTTTGATGTGTTTAAACACTTTCCTTCGGGAACTAATAATACAAAACTTAATTATAAGGTAGTAAGTTCTATTGTAGAAGATGAAAATAATAATTTATGGATCGGTACCGAAGGTGGGGGTATAAATTTTTATGATAGTAATAAGGGCATTTTTAAATACTATACCAGTAATTCTAACGATTCAAATTCTCTAAGCGCCAATAATGTTAAAGCAATTATTCAAGATCATGCTGGTAATTTTTGGATTGGAACACATGATGGAGGACTCAATTTTTTAAATCCGAATAAGCGACCGTTTAAATTTATAAAATACTTAAATAATCCTAATAGATTAAATAGTCTAAGTAATAATCGAGTTATATCTTTATTTGAAGATTGTCAACATAATATATGGATAGGTACTAGCGGAGGCGGGTTAAATGTTTTGAATAATAAAACGAAAACCATAACACCAATAGTGGATAATAAAAATGTATTAGGGGATATAGTACATGTTATAACTCAAACTTCAGATAAAAATCATCTTCTGTTAGGGGGTGGTAATGGATTAGCTAAGATTAACATAAATACAAATCAATTAGATTCCATTAATTATTTAGGAACAAATAAGACCGAACATAATTCAGGTGTTGTACTTTCTATTTATGAAGATAAAAATAATCATCTATGGATAGGTACGGAAGGGAATGGTTTGTTTTATTATAAAGGAGAGTCTTCTGAAACAACTAAATTTAATTCAAATAATGGATTGCCAAATGATGTTATTTATGGTATTGTTCCAGATAATAATAACCATATTTGGTTAAGTACAAATAATGGGTTAAGTAGAATTAATTTAGAATCACTTAAGATTAAAAATTTTGATGAGTCAGATGGTCTACAAGGTAATGAGTTTAACTATGGTGCTTATTTAAAAAATAAAAAAGGTGAGCTGTTATTTGGTGGAGCAAATGGATTTAATCTATTTAACCCAAGTGAGATTATTGAAAATACTTTTGTACCACCTGTAACTATAACGTCATTTAACGTTAATAATAAACCCTATATAAAAATAACAGATTCCACAAAAAAAATAATCCTCAAACATACTCAGAATGTTTTTAATTTCGATTTTGTAGCGACAAGCTACTCTCAACCAAATAAAAATCAATATGCATATAAGCTAGAAGGGTTTGACAAAGAATGGAATTACATTGGTAATAAAAAATCTGCAACTTATACTAATTTAGATGATGGTGATTATGTTTTTAAGGTAAAGGCATCTAACAATGATGGTTTATGGAATGAAAAAGGGGCCTCTATACCAATTACTATCTTACCAGCTCCATGGCAAACTTGGTGGGCGTATCTATTATATACTTTACTATTTATAGGTGTAATCTTAATTTTTAGAAAATATAGTTTAATAAGAATAAGAGAACGAAATGAGTTAAAACAAGAACGTCTTGAGAAAGAAAGAATTGAAGAGGTGAATAAATTGAAACTGGAGCTATTTACAAATATTTCTCACGATTTTAGAACACCTCTTACCTTAATTCTGGGCCCTTTAGAACGTCTGTTGAAGGTTGATAATAAAGATAACTTTATTAAAGAACAGCATGAAATTATGTACAGAAATGCCAGTACATTAATGGAATTAATAAACCAATTGCTGGATTTTAGAAAAAGTGAATCTGGTAAATTACAATTATGCGCATCTAAAAAAAATATTGTACCATTTGTAAATGACATAAAGTTAGCTTTTGAAGGATTAGCTAGAAGCAAGAATATAGATTTTACATTAAAAGCCTCCAATGATGTTATTGATGTATGGTTTGACCAGACCAAACTCAAAAAAATCATATTTAATCTACTCTCTAACGCCTTTAAGTTTATAGGAGAAGAAGGTGAGATCTCAATAGATATTTCCACAGAAGATAAGCTTAAAAAAGAGGGTTCATTCAATTATGTAAAAATTAAGGTGTCAGATAACGGGAAAGGAATTTCAAAAGCAAATAGGAAATTTATTTTTGATAGATTCTACCAGCTAGGAGAGCGTTCTGGTACGGGTATAGGTCTAGCTTTAACCAAAAATCTTGTTGAATTACACCAAGGTTTTATTAAAGTTAAAAGTCATGAAAATAAAGGGACTACTTTTATTGTGCAATTACCTTTAGGAAAAGAACATTTAAGTAAGGAAGAAATTGTTGATGATACAATAAAATCCGAACAGGATACTTTCTATAATATTGAAAAAGCTGCTTATGTAGAAAAGGAAATTATTGCTTTAAAAAAGCAAAATAATAATCAAGATATAAGTATTGATAATACTTTACCATCTATTTTAATTGTAGAGGATAATGTGGAGGTGAGAACATTTATTACATCAATTTTTAAAGGAAAATATAATGTTTTTGATGCAGAAAATGGTAAAGATGCTATTGAAATAGCTAAATCGCAGGATATAAACTTAATTATTAGTGATATTATGATGCCAGTAATGGATGGTGTTGAAATGTGTAATGAGTTAAAAACGAATATAAAAACCAGTCATATTCCTGTAATATTATTAACGGCAAAAACATCTCAAGAAGCCAAAAAAACAGGTTACCAAATAGGCGCAGATGCTTATATAACCAAACCGTTTGATGCTAACATATTAGAGATAAGAGTTGTAAATTTATTAAAATCCAGAAAAAGCTTAATTGATAAATTTAAAAAAGAAATCATTCTTCAGCCTAAAGAGCTTACGGTAACTTCTGCCGATGAAATGTTCTTACAAAAAGCCATAGATATTCTAGAACAAAATTTATCTAACCCAGAGTTTGGAATAGCAAATTTTATAGAAGACATGGGGGCGAGTCGTTCTGTTTTATACAGAAAATTAAAAGCATTAACTGGTCAGTCTATTTCAGAATTCATAAAAAATATAAAATTAAAAAGAGCTGCACAATTAATAAAACAAACGGATATGAGCATTTCAGAAATTGCATTCGATTTAGGTTTTAATGACTTAAAGCATTTTAGAAAATCATTCAAAAAAGCATTTAACACCCTCCCTTCTCAATATAGAGATAGTACTTCCATTTAGTAAATATTATATCTTAGTTCTTTATAAAACTTAAAATTTAAACTCAACATAAAACAAAGAAGCTCTTGTCGTAAATGTTTTTTATACAGGTGTTTACGCTATTCTGTGATTTTAGTTTGTTGGGTTTGTTTTAGGGAATGAACAGCTAACCACTGTTAAAAAAACGTTCTAGCCCCCTTATTTAGGACTGTTTCAAATTAATTTCGTCATTATGAAAGTGTATAACCTAACTGACAAGAGAATGAAAAATCATTTTAAAAAGAAATTAACAAAACCAATGAGACCTATTATCATAGTCATAATGTTTTTTTTTGGAGCACTATTTAGCTTTGCTGGCTATGCTCAAGTAAATACCGTTACTGGGGTAGTTACAGATGAAGTCGGTTTGCCTCTTCCTGGGGTAAATGTTACAGAAACAGGGACTCTAAATGGAGTTACTACAGATTTTGATGGTGCTTATGCTATGAGTATAGAACAAGGCGCTTCTTTAAGCTTTAGTTATATTGGTTATAAAACAGTAACCATTGTAATTACAGATCAATCAAAATTAGATATTAATTTAAAACCAGACCTTCAGAAATTAGATGATATTGTTATTATTGGATATGGAGCTGTTAAGAAAAAAGATTTAACAGGTTCTGTAGCTACAGTAAAAATGGATAGATTAACAGAAGCACCTGTAGCAAACTTCGATGAAGCTTTAGCAGGTCGGGTAGCAGGAGTTCAAGTAAGTTCTGGAGATGGAGAACCTGGTAATGGTTTAAACATAATTATTAGAGGTGGGAATACAGTGAATGGTGATAACTCTCCTTTATATGTTTTAGATGGTTTTATTATTGAAGATTTCAATCCTGGTATTATAGACCCTGCAGATATTGAATCTATGAGTGTTCTTAAAGACGCATCGGCAACCGCAATTTACGGGGTTCGAGGTGCAAATGGTGTTGTAATTATTACATCTAAAAGAGCAAAAACAGGAAAAACAAAAGTTTCTTATGAAGCAAGATTGGATGTAAAAGAGGTAACAAAAAAATTAGATGTTTTAGATCCTTATGAGTTTTTAAAGCTTTCCTTTGAGATTAATCCAGCAAGTACAACTACAAGATATTTTTCAACTTACGATGAAGGAACCGGACAGAGTGTACAAGTTGGAGATATAGAAGATTATCGAAATGTAGAAGGTAGAAACTGGCAAGATGTTGCATTTAGAACAGCTTATTCTAAAACCCACAAACTTAACATATCCAGTGGGGGAGAGCAAACAAGAGTTAATGCCTCCTTAAATGCCGTGGAAAATCAAGGTTCTTTATTGAATTCAGAATACAATAGAATAAATGGTAGAATAACGTTGAATCAAAAAATTAGTGAAAAGTTAGACATAACTGCTGATGTTATGTATACCAATTATACTCAAGAAGGTATTAATACTAAAGGAACATCTTCTTACTCTTTTATGAGGAATTTAATCACATACAATAATGTGGCTAATATATTTGTTCAATATGAAGATGGATTTAATCCACTGGACCAAGTAAGTGAAGATTACGACTTAATAAACATTGTGAGTTGGCACCCAATTGTATCCTTGGAAAGTGAATACAGAAAAAGTAAAACAGATCAATTTATTGCAAACTTAAGATTGAATTATGACCTAACTCCGAGTTTAATTTTTGAAACTAGAGGAAGTTTTAATAGTCAATTTAGACATACAGGGGTATTTAATAATAGTAATACAGTTTATGGTAGACTTATAAATAAAGTTGATGGTATTAATGGTTCTACAGATAATATAAGATGGAATAATTTTTCTACTGTGAATACCTTAAGTTATAAAAAGAGATTTGGTGATCATTCTATAGATGCTGTTTTTGGAACAACTTTAAATATTAGAAAATACTCTAGATCTTATGCACGTTATATAGATATCCCTCAATATTTAGAAGGTTTAGGCGTAAACTCTATAGATGGAGGAACCATAGATGGCTCGGGAGATATTTTTGGAGATACTGAAACAAGAATTTTTTCTTTATTAAGTAGGGTTAATTATAATTTTAAGCAAAAGTATTTCTTTACAGCTTCTATTAGAAGGGATGCATCTTCAATTTTTCCTAAAGAAAATAGAGTTGGATACTTTCCTTCAGCAGCATTATCTTGGAATGCCAATAAAGAAAGTTTTATTGAAAACTTAGGCGTATTTTCTCAATTAAAATTTAAAGCAGGTTATGGAAAAACAGGAAACGATAGAATTCCAAGTTCTGCTAGATTTGATGTTTTAACAGATAGTGATGCCTCTTATTTTATAGAAGGTGATATTATACAAGGGCAACGCCCAACTAGTGCGGGAGCTAATCCTAATTTGTTTTGGGAAACCACAGAGCAATACAACGTAGGTGTAGATATGGGCTTTTTTGATGATAGATTATCATTAACTACTGAAGTTTACCAAAAAGACACTAAAGATTTACTTATAAATGCCGATGCAGCACCTTCTCAAGGGTTTTCTACTATTTGGATAAACTCTGGGCATGTTAGAAATAAAGGATTAGAGTTTAGTTTAAGCACCTTAAATGTGGTTACTAAAAACTTTGAATGGCATACGGATTTTAATATTTCATTTAATCAAAATTCAATTGTATCCTTACCAGAAGGAAAACCGATTTTTGGAACACCAAATTATTATTTTCGTTTAAGTACCAATCAATTTATAGTTGAGGAAGGAAAATCTTTGGGAAATATATACGGTTATATTTCTGATGGTGTTTATCAAATAGAAGATTTTGAAAATTACAATGCCACAGCATCTACACACACTTTATTAGCAACAGAACCTTATTATAAAAGCCACCAAGCGGGAGATGAAAAGTACAAGGATTTAAATGGGGACGGACAAATAACAGCAGCCGATAAAACAGTAATTGGTAATGCTATGCCAAAGCATTATGGAGGTTTTGGTAATACATTTAAATATAAAAACTTTCAGTTGAGTGCATTTTTTCAATGGTCTTATGGTAACGATATTTTAAATGCAAACAGATTGGTTTTTGAAAGTATGTCTTATGCTGGTCAAAATCAATTAGCATCAACACTTGATAGGTGGACGCTGGAAAATCAGGATACAGGTTTACATAGAGCAGGAGGTCAGGGTTTTGAAGATGTTTCTTCTAGAGTTGTTGAAGATGGATCCTACCTAAGATTAAAAACGGTTAATTTCTCTTATAATTTTTCTGAGGATGTTTTAGATAAACTTAGTTTAACAAATTTTGAGTTATATCTGGCAGCACAAAATCTTTTTACATGGACTAATTACAGTGGTTTTGATCCAGATGTTTCTGTTGCAAGTTCTTTAATAACTCCGGGTATAGATTACTCTGCCTATCCAAAACAAAAAATATTAAGCCTTGGTTTAAAAGTTTCATTTTAAAAATAAAATCATGAAAATAAAAATAATATTAGTAGCCGTTTTTTCAGCTTTGATATTTCAGAGTTGCGACAATCAATTAGAAATATCACAAAATGATAATATTACTGCCGATAACTTGTACAACACGGAATCTGGTGCTTTGGCCGGATTAGTTGGAGCATACAGTAGAATTGTATCTGTTTATAGAACAGCTATAATCAATGCACAATATCCAACAGATTGGACGGATGAGGGGCATTATAATAGAAAAGGGTTAAGAGATATCCGTAAAAATAATTTTACAACATCAGAGCCTACGTTACTTTCAATTTGGAGCACGTATTATGAAGGCGTTGCGGCAACAAATAGCTTGTTAATTGGTTTAGATAATTCAACTTTAAGTGAAGATATAAAGCTAAAATATATCGCAGAAGGTCGTTTTTTAAGAGCATTCTTTTATTTTGATATTCAAAAAGCATTTGGAGGTGTTGAAGGAATCCCAATGCCTTTAGAAGAAACCAACAAACAGTTATTGCCTAGAACGCCAGGTATAGATGTTTTTAAACAAATTATTGCCGATTTAGAATTTGCAGAACAGTACTTACCTACAGATTCGGAAGCAGAATTAGGTAGAGCAGGTAAGGGGATAGCACGTGGTTTATTAGCAAAAGCATATTTATATATGGCAAGTAATCCGTTTAATGAAGCTGGTGCTTACGAAAAATCTATAGCGTGGAGTAAAACCATTATGGACGATCCTTTTTATGAATTAAACCCTAGTTATGGCGATGTGTTCGACCAATTAGCTATGGGAAATTATGAAAAAAAGGAAATGATTTTTCAAATTGGTTTTTCTTTTGACAATTTAGATATTTACCAATCATCAAAATTAGGATCGGAATTTGGCATGAAAATAGACGATGAAATTTGCGGCGGAAAAGGCTTTGCACTTACCTATGCTACTATTTCATTAATCTTAAAATACAGGTCGGACCCTATGGACGAAAGAGGTTTTTGGAATACAAATCCATATTATAACAAAAGACTTGATAATTGTGGACTAAGTACAATTAATAATCAATTTACTATTCCTGCATCAAAATACCGTAGATTTTTAGAGCCCAATAATACCAATACAAGTTATGGCTCGCACCATTGGCCTATTTTACGTTTTTCCGATGTATTGTTAATGTATGCAGAGGCTGTTAACAAAATAACACCTGGTTCTAATTTAGCTTTAAATGCTGTAAATCGCGTTAGAAATAGAGCCAATGCAACACCTTTAACAGCAATTACAGATGAATTGATTCAAGAAGAGCGATTATTAGAGCTATGTTTTGAAGGACAACGTAAATTCGATTTAGTACGTTGGGGAATTCTTGAAGAAAAAGTTAACGAAACAAAATCTATCATGGAAACTTTAGGAGCAAATCCAGCTTTTGAAAATCAAGATTGGACCTCTTATGGAGAACCCAATTTAGGAAATGATGGTATTCCCGAAAGTGGTGATGAGCCAATAGTAAGAGACATAAAATACAATTTTTTTAATGGGTCTTTTGACTATTTTGATGGGTATAATGATTTTGACCCTAGTAAACACTATATACTACCTATTCCAGAACAAGAGTTGGGTGTAAATACAAACTTAAAACAAACGACAGGTTGGTAATAACCTATCACTTTAAAAATATATAAAATGAAAAAAACAATATATGTAATATCAGGTTTATTGCTTTTGATTCTTTTGGTCGAAAGTTGCGAAGATTTGCAAGAAGTTGAAACTCCCCAATACGAAGTGGCTTTTAGTACCACAGCAAAAGTTGGAGAACCAATAGAGTTTATGGTTGAAAATGCTCCTAATTTCTTAAGTTTTTATTCAGGTGAATTTGGTCATGAATATAAAAATAGAACAAGAACAAATGCTGAGGGCATAATTAATATGTCTTTTGATAGTTCCCAGAATTGGCAAAATGGAATTAGTAGATCGACCCAATCGCTTTCCGTTCAAGTATCTTCAGATTATGATGGTACAGGAACTCCCGAAGCTATTGCAAATGCCACTTGGACAGATATTTCAGATCGATTTACATTAGCTACAGACAGAACTTATGATTACACTAATTCTGGAATTGCAGATATTACCGATTTAGCGGCAGATGGAAAACCTGTTTTTATAGCTTTTAAAATTTATGCTATCGGTAAAGTCTCCGAAGGTAATAGACAAGGTGAATATCGTTTAGATAATTTTAATATTGAATTAGCTGTAAGTGGCGAATCTTATTCTTTGCCAAAAGCAGATATGACAACTCCTGGCTTTAACATGGTAAATGTAGCAGGATTTAACGATAATACGGTTTTCGATCATTGGGTGCTTTGGGATAATGATTTTTATAGAATTAAAGGGGAACAAGCTGATTACACCAATGAAGATTGGTTAATTACAGAGCCAATAAACCTTACTGGTGTCACTCCAGATATAGGAATTTCTTTAAAAACATATTCAGCACAACTAGAGACTTTTAGGCATACCTATACAGAAGCTGGTACTTATACAGTAACTTTTGTTGGTAGTAATGAAACCATTTACGGTAAAAAGAGCGATGTTAAAGAATTCACCATAACTGTAACCGATTAAGGTTAAATAAGTTTTGGTCTCTCTCTAGAGTATTTTTAGAACCTCAATGACCTAAATTTAATATTTAAATATTGAGGTTCTTTTCGCTTGTGTAATCATTAGTTTATCTCAATAAAATACAGACAGTATTTTTTACAATGTGTATGTTGTTAATTTAAAAATCACTTGGTGTTGTCACGTTTAGATATCTGTAGTATGTTGATAATGAGTAACTAGGCTATAGTTGAAGTTTCTTTTGATAAATAAAAAATAAATAATTAATGAAAAATTTATACGTCTTAGTTCTCCTTTTTTTATTGGTGGTTAATACTGTATTTTCTCAGGTAAACATTTCTTCTGGTGTGTGGGAGCCTATTGGAGACGTCGTTTTAAGTAATGTTAATGACGATGACCATAATGGAGATGGTCTTGGAGATGGAGCTTTACTTGTAGACGGCCAATCGGCGGTTGTGGGCCAAGGAGTTGCATATACATTGGGAGGGCGTATGGAGTTAAGTGAATCTATAAACATTAGTACCTACACTTATAATCGAAATAGTTCTTTTGTAAGTTTTAAAATTGAATTATATAATAAAACGGATAATGCTGTAATTGGAAATTCATCTATAGTTGAACATTATGGAAATGATGCGACACCAGTAAATACACTTCTATATTATACTGCAGCAAGCAGTGATGAAGGTGATGAATTACAAATACGATATATTAGAACCGATAACGGACATATAGCAAGAGACTTTGCTATTGATAATTTAACATTTACAACACCTTTAGTAATAGCATCTTGCCCTTTTACCGTTATTCCGGATTTGGATCTAGAACCATCAAATGGAGGAATTGAAGCAGAAATAGCAGGGGCAGTTGATAAGTTTTCCGATGCTTATTTAGGAACCAGTTTTAGTGGTGCTCTAACCGCTGCAAATGCTTCATATAATGCTTTAGGGATTACGGTTAATTCTGGAGTCATCTCATCTACAACTCCAATTACAAACTTTAATCAAGTAGATTTTCTTAAAAAATATGCTGAATATTTAAAGTTTAACCCTACTGATACTGACATTAAGGAAAAAGCAAATAATATTGTTTGGCTTACATCTCAATATTTTTGTAATGGAACTTTAGCTTTGGATAGCCAGTTGTATGATTATCAAAAATTTGCAAGACCAGCATCCTTGTTAAAAGACTTTTTAGAACCTGGTGTTCAAGATTTATTTGCCTATACATTATATAAACATTCAGTTCAATTTGAACATTTTTGGGAACCAAGTTATGATGTTGCTTATCAAGAAAACTTTGGAGCAATCAATACCGATGTTATTTATAATATTTCCGATGTTATGTTAGCTTATAGTTTATGGCACAACACAGCCGATGAACGTTACAGATATATGCGTGGATTCAAACGTTATTTAAATCGATTTTTTTCTTATACCGCTGGCACAACCGATGGTATAAAGCCTGATGGAACAGGTTTTCATCATTGGACGGCATATAATAATTACATGTATTCTTATAATACGGCTGCTAGTTTATTATCTTATTTAAGTGGAACAGGTTTTCAAGTAGATCAAGTTAATTACATGGTGTTTCGTAATGCGTTTTATACACAGTATATGCAGGCAAATGACGCAGGAGTACAGGCATTATGTACCGCAGGTAGAAATCCTCAAAATAGAATGAGGCCATTAACGCAATCTGCACTTAAAACATTAGCGATCGCAGGAGGTGGTATCCTTGGTTTATCCACAGCCGATCCTGTTTTAGCTGGATTGTACAACAGGGTTTATGGTGTGGATATGGACTTTAATTACAATACGGTCACACCTTTTTCTGAAGGTTTTTTTCAGTTTAATCATGCCTCGGCTAGTGTTTTTAGAAAGGATAATTGGTTGGTATTTAATAAAGGTTTCTCTAGTAATATGTGGGGTAGTGAAATATATGTACAACAGAATAGATACGGTAGATATCAAGGTTATGGTGCTCAGGAAATTATCTATCCAGGTAATATGGAAATAGGAAATGGTTATGATGTAAATACTTGGGATTGGAATTTCAACCCTGGTACAACCGTAATTAAGAAGTCATGGGAGGATTTGCATGCAGAACGTGGACGTATTGATGAGTTACAACAAAAACGCTTTGTAGGTTCCCTGAATTTTAAGAACAATAATAGCGAGTTACTAACCAATAATCATGGTCTGTATGGCATGTTTGCTATGGATTTTCAAGAGAAAGAAAATCAAGGGTTTGGAGAGACGCATCATTCCGAAAATCATAACAACTCATTTACTTTTAAAAAATCTAATTTTTATTTTGATGATATTATAGTTTGTCTTGGTTCAGGAATTAGTAATAATGATACATCCAATGAAACCATTACGACTTTGTTTCAAAGATTGGATAATACGGGGAGTGATGTAAATGTAAATGGAACAAGCCAATCGGGAATGGGCATAATGTCGTATAACAGTGGTTCAGCAAATTGGTTACTCAGTAATTACGGTACAGGGTTTTATTTTATTTCAGGTAATGATGAACTTGTGGTTAAAAAGGAAGTGCAGCAAAACCCTAATCAAAATCAAATATGGCCAGTCGATTTTAGTGGTAATCCAGTTGATACATATTGTATTGGATATTTAAATCATGGTAGCAGTCCATCAGACGCTAGTTATGAGTATATTTTAATGCCTGATAGTAATATTTCAGAAATGCAGTTATTGGATACGGCCATACAAAATACAAATAAACCTTATACGGTATATCAACAAGATAATAATGCCCATATTGTGGAGCAAATTTCAAAAAAGCTATGGGGTTATGCTTTTTTTAATGGCGTATCTGGGTTGGCATATGACAAAGTAACTGGTGTTGATGCCTCTTGTTTAGTAATGACTGCTTATGATGAAGTTGAAAAGGAGTTGCGTGTTTCTATAGATTATCCGGATTTAGGTTTTGAGAGTAGGTCTTATACTTCGTCAATAGAAGTAAAAAGACAGCTTACGCTTCTAGGAGAATGGGCTTTAAGCAGTACGTATTCAGGTGTAGAAATAGTATCTACCAACAGTACTCAAACTGTCATTGAATTTACATTAGTTAATGGATTAACTAAAGAGGTATTACTAAAAGAAGTTGGCTTGTTAAGTAATAGGGATTTTGAAAAAGCACCAATTGCAATTTATCCAAACCCGACTAATAATTTATTGAATATAGCTGTTTCAAGTTCAGATATTCAAATCAAAAATATAGATATTATCGATATTTCAGGAAAAACTATTTATACCCAAAAAAGTGCAAAACCAATTTATGTAAATCATTTTGCAAAAGGATTTTATATTTTAAATATAGAAATGATTAATGGGATAGTAGTCAACAAAAAAATTGTTATAAACTAATTTGATTATAATTAAGATAAGGATTAATGTCTCTTGCATAGCCTAGTGTAAAGCATGTTTCTGAACAGTTAGACCTTGTTCTAAGAACAGCTACCACCTCTTTATTTATTTGATTGACGTGTATTTTTACAACAAACAAATAATAAAATATATCCTTTTAATCTTAAATTGAAAATCATGAAAAAAATTACTTTATTAATGCTGCTTACACTGGCAGGGATTTCAATAATGAAAGCACAAGTTATTGCAACCGGTGCGTATAGTTCTGATGCAACTGTAACTATAACCGATGTTACAAATGATGAAGATAATGGTGATGGAGCTAATGATGGGGCTAAGTTTATGGATGGGTCTGACGGAAGCTCAGTAAATGAAACTGCGTATTTTACTTTTGATGGAACCATGGAGAATGGCATGGCATATGAGGTAAGTACAACGGTATATAATGTTAATACTTCTTATTGTGACTTAACGGTATCTTTGTATAACAAAACGGATGGTACTGAATTAGCGACAGCAAATGCTGGTGTACAGCCATTTGAACACGCAGGGGGAGATGATATTAAAGCTGTTACATTAAATTATACAGCTGTAGCTTCTGATGAGGGAGATGTTTTAGAGGTAAGGTATGTGAAAATTCAAGCTGGCGCTTATCGTAATTATGCTGTAGATATTTTGGAGCTTGGAGGAGTTGCTGTGGGACCTACAGTACCTACAACTTCAATGTCTCCAGAAGGCGTATGGTCACCGATTAAGACAACAATTTTAACAAATACTACAGATGATGCTGATAATGGGGATGGTGTTGCCGATGGCGCTATTTATGTAGATGGGCAAGATGAAGGTGGTACTATGGCTGATAATATTGGACAAGGAGTTGCTTTTACTTTTGATGAAACAATGGAAGCGGGAGATGTCTATAATGTTGTTACAAATATTTATAACTCCGGTGCCTCTTATTGTATAGTTACTGTGTATCTGTACAATGTAACAGATGGTACTCAATTAACAACACCTCCTAACACAGGTCTTGCTGGTGGTGGTACAGTAGCAGAAGTCACAGTAAATTATACGGCTGTTTCAACAGATGCTGGTGATGTGTTAGAATTGAGATACGTAAAAAATCAGGATGGAAACCTTTCGCGTAATTTTTCAATAGATAATGCAAAAATCAATAGTGTTGCGATATCGACGGATTTAGCGGCGCTATCTCTAGAAAACAGTGTATTGAATGCAAGTGTTTCTGTATATCCAAATCCTACAAATAGCATACTAAATATTAATAAAACCAATACAGATATTAATATTAAAAGAGCAGATCTTTTTGATGTTACAGGAAAAATAATTTATAGTCAATCAAATAATCAAACTATCAACGTATCTAACTTTTCAAAAGGGTTATATGTATTAAAAATTGAATCTCAAGATGGAGGTATTGCAACAAGAAAAATTGTTGTAAAATAATTTTATTATTTACAAACTCATCAAGATTAATAAAAGAGGGTGTCTAAAAAGTAAGTTCGATGTCATATTGAGCTTGTCGAAATATTTTTAACTTACTGATAATCAATATCAGTTTCGACAGGCTCAACCTGACAAATCAAATTATAAAGACTTTTTAGACACCCTCTTTTTGTTATCTAGAAGTTCAATCAAGATCTGTAGATTCTAGTTTATTTAGGAAGAAAGCATATTTATATTCAAATTGGTATTAGAACTCGCTAATTTGTTTCGATTATTTATAGTGTTGATTATTATACCAAATGAATTTCAAAATAACCGTAATTATTTTGAGTTATTTTTAGTTCAGATAAAATAGAAAACATGTGCTCAGCTTGACTGGGTACCTAAGCATAGCATTCGTTCAATGTCATTAAGTTAAGGTAATTTGTTCATTTTTGTCACATTGACTTCGGCTGCGCTCACAGACTGTGTCGTAATTCAAAACACATGCATGAGATTGCTATATTTGAATTTCTTCTCGAGTCCCCCCCGAGTGTTTTTTGCTAAAAAAGCGAAATGTAATTGCGACACAGTCTGTCACATAAACTAAAGTCGAAATGCTAATAAAACTAGAACACCAATAGGTCTTCGACTTTAGCCTGTCTTGAGTACTTCGACTACGCTCAGTATAAACTAAAAGACGAAAGGCTCGGACTGACATTACGGCCTTAACTTAATGACATTGAGCATTCGTTACGGTTATATACCCAGTCCCTGCCTCGCCGGCAGGCAGGAAGCTGAGCACATGTTTTATATTGCAATATGAGCTAAAAAGAAATCGAAGATTCATGAACACCTGTTTTTAAAATGAAAGATAGTGAACTAAACATATAGGTTGTTTTGATGTTTATTTGGTATTAGTGTTATAAAATGGTTTAAAAACATTAAATAGACTAGTTATCCCCCTTTTCTAAGTAAGGAAACACCGCTTAGTCTATAAATGTATCATTTTACTTTGCTATAGAAATCATACGTGAATAGAAAAATATAAATATTAGTTAAGAATGAAAAATCATTTAAATGTAATCCATAGCGCTCATTTTGTTATTAAAAATCTTTCTTTAATAGGTCTTTTAATTTGTACTTTTAGTTGTAAAGAACCTAAAAAAGAGTTAGTCGCAGAAGTTGTAACGAATAATAAGGTAAGTATTGATTTAGAAAAACAAATTGATGATTGTGAGTTCCAATTGGAAATTACAGTTCCTAAATTAACAGATTTAACAAAGCACCCGCGTTTAATCGAAACCAATGAAACAACATGGGAACAAGTAGACAATGATGAACTTATATGGACATCTGGTTTTTACCCAGGTATTTTATGGTATGCTTATAATATTACAGGAAATAAAAAATGGAAAGATGAAGCTATAAAACGTACAGAGGTTTTTGAAGATTATAAAAATATTAAAGTACATCATGATATTGGTTTTATGATGTTTCCTGCTTATGGCAATGGTTTTATAATAGGAGATAAAAAGGAATATAAAGATATTTTAATAACGTCTGCAAATTCTTTAGCTACACGTTTTAACCCTAATGTTGGTACTATTAAATCATGGTCTAACAAAATGCATCCACGTTGGAAACAGCATATTACCATTATTGATAATATGCTAAATTTGGAATTGTTGTTTTGGGCAGCAAAAAACGGAGGTGATAAAAAGCTATATGATATTGCTGTAAAACATGCCGAAACAACCATGAAAAATCATTTCAGAACAGATTGCACATCATGGCACGTTTTAGAATACGATTCTATATCGGGAGCAGTTTTAAACAGACACACTAAACAAGGTTATGCAGATGATAGCAGATGGTCTAGAGGGCAAGCTTGGGGTGTTTATGGTTATACCATGGTTTATAAAGAAACAAAAGATAAAAAGTTTTTGGATTTTGCTCAAAAACTTACTAATAAGTATTTATCGCTTTTACCTGAAGATATGGTGCCTTGTTGGGATTTTGATGTAGCAAACAATCCAAAAGAAGAAAAAGACGCTTCGGCTGCTGCTATAGTTGCATCTGCTTTAATAGATTTAGGCACATTTGTAGAAAAGAAAGAAGATCAAGAACGTTATTATAATGCGGCTTTGAAAATATTGAAATCTTTGGGGTCTGATAAATACTCTGGTGTGGGTAAAACCGATTCTTTTTTATTGCATTCTACTGGAGCTAAATCTTTAGGTTGGGAAATAGATGTTGCCTTGATCTATGCCGATTATTATTATATTGAAGCGTTATCAAGATTAAAAACATTGCAAGAACAAAAATAAGTTGATAGAGGTTTTAAGGGCGAGTATATGAAAAACAGCCCTAAACTTAAAAACCGAATAAAAGTCGTTTTGATAGCTAGATGATAATTCATTTATACAATTTTATAAAAAGGCCTCAATTATATTTCAAAAAAACAAACAGATGAAAAGAATTATATGTTTTTCAAATAACATGAAAAGCCTCCTTTTTTTAACTGGGGCATTAATAAACATAAGTTGTTATTCGCAACAAGATTATAATCCAGCTATAGAATCATTCGAGTCTCAAAAAGCTTTAGATTTTTATGAATCAGAGAATAGTAAGCTATCTATAAGCGATTCTCACAATAGATATGGTAAATCATCATTGCTTTGGGAATGGTATGGAGAAAGTGATTTTTCAACATCTAATTTTAAAATATTATCATTAAAAGAGAGTCCGTTGGCTTATGGGGATCATTTCCCCGCAAGCCCAACGCTTCAAATGTCTATTTATAATGAAGAAGCTCAAGATGAAAAAATAACAATTTCTTACTATAAAAACGGAAATAAAGAAGTTTGGTTTGATGTTGATCTATCTTTTACAGGATGGAGGCGAATTTGGGTGCCATTTTATGAAATGCAAGGTAATGCACCATTAAAAGGAGCCGCAATTGATTTTGACAATTTTAAAATAAGCACAAGTTCCGCTAAAGGAAAATTATTTTTTGATGATATTATTTTTTCTCAATATCAAGATGATAGATTTCAGTATCCAGATGAAATGGTACCATTTATAAAGGCAGACACCAATTTAGGATCCGATCACTGGATGCCTTTGATTAGTAATTATGATAATATTAAAAAATTAGAGCCAGCGCCAATTTCTATGGCTATACGATTAGACTTGAAGAAGTTTGAAAAATTAATAGATCAAAGTTTAGTGGTAGATAAAAAATATAAGGTCTATATAAATACGCTGCGAGATTTATATCAAAACTTAAATATTAAAGAAAAAGGAAATACAGTAGTAGGACCACCATTAACATTTAAGGAATTCGAAGAGTATTATGATAAAAATCAACAAGGGCCAAACAATTTTAACGATGTAAAAGACTTAGGTCGGGTTTTAAAACAATTATCCAATTTTCACAATAGAGCAAACCCTGAGGAGCAAGAGGAAATTAAAGCTATGTTTTTAACAGGAACAAAGTATTTCCTAGATCAAGGTTGGCAAGCAGGTTCTAGTGGAGGAACTAGACACCATATAGGTTACAATGTTAGAGAAATTACAGAAGCGTTTTTTACAATGCGTCAATTATTGTACGATAATGGATTATTAAACGAAGTAGGGGCAAGCTTACATTGGTTGTTTAATTTAGGAATGCTCTTAAACGATGAAAGTACATTTCATGTTAATATAGATTATTTAAATACCCAATCGTATTATCATTTAATGCTCATTTTTATGTTTGAAAAACAAGAAAAACAAGCAGCGATGTTAAGTGCATATTCAAAATATATGTCTATTATTTTAGCACAGGAGAAAGAAGCAGGGGGCTTTAAAGTTGATGGAACCGCCTGGCACCATAATGGTCATTATCCTGCTTATGGAATTGGAGCATTTAATAATGTTCCTAAAGTTATTAATACTTTAGCTAGAACTCGTTTTAGAATTAAAACCGAAGGACACAAAAACTTTAAAAAAGCCTTTTTAGCATCAAGAATTTATAGTCAAATGTACAATTGGGGTTTTGGTAACGGAGGCCGTCATCCATTAGAAGATAATGGGATTCAAAACATGAAACAAAGGTTTTTATGGATGGCAAATGCAGGAGATCCAACAGGTAAAACTAAAATAGATAAAGAATTTGCAGCTGCATATTTAAGACTTTGGGGCAATGAGGATATTTTTAATTCAACTTTATTTACAAAAATGAATGGAATACATAAAGAAAAATTGTCCGGTTATTATACTTTCCCTTACGCAGCTACTGGTGTTTATAGGCGCAATAATTGGGCTGCTTTTATAAAAGGCTATAGTAAGTATGTTTGGGCTTCAGAAATTTATGTAAACGAAAATAGATATGGTAGATACCCTGCCAATGGAACAATACAATTATTGAATGAAAACGGGGAAAAAGGAAGTGGTTTTCAACAGGAAGGTTGGGACTGGAATCGTTATCCTGGAGCAACTGTAGTTTATTTACCTTTAAAGGAATTAGAACCAAAAATACCTTTATTGATGTTTCGTTCAGAAGAGTCTTTTGCAGGAATAGCAAAATTAGGAGATAATGGTGTTTTCGGAATGATTTTAAATGAAAGCAAAGGTTCTAATGGTGATGGTAGAGAAGTGAATATTGGTTTTCCTGGCAAATTATATGCAAAAAAATCAGTTTTTTCTTTTGATGGTAAACTAGTTTGTATTGGTACTAATATTTCTAGTGTTGATGAGGAAAATCTAACACAAACCAATTTGTTTCAAAACTATTTAACAGATATTAAAACACCATTATATACGGTATCGGAAACTATAAAAGAGTTTCCTTATAAAACCGAACTCAAACAAGATTCAAAAACGGGTGTTTGGTTAACAGATGCTTACGGGAATGGATATCATGTGCTTTCTAATACACCTGTACAAATTCAACTGGAAAAACAGCATTCATATCATAATAAATATTCAATTAATACAGGCTCCATGAATCCTAAAGGAAATGGGGTTAAAGAGACCGAAGGTAATTATGCTACCGCATGGATAGATCATGGGTTAGCTCCAAAAAACGCATCGTATCAATATGTTATTTATCCTTTTTTAGATGAAGATTCCCAAAAGAATTTTGGGAAAATAGTAGAAAAAGATCGGTCTTTCAAAATAGAACGTGCCGATAGTATTGCCCATATTGTTTTAGATAAAAAAACGAATACAACAAGTTATGTTGTTTTTGAGAAGGAACAAAGCTTAGAGTATGGTTTGCTGGAAACCGTATCGGAACCTGCTTTGGTTATGGTTAAACAAAACTCGGCAAAAGCCTTGACCATAAGTGCCGTACAACCAGATTTAAATTTTCCTATGGATAATAAAGAGCAATTTAAAAATTACAGTATGCCTGTAGAGCTTAAAATAACCTTAAAAGGAAAATGGACAGCTTACCCTGCCGATTATATTAAAAGTCTAGATAATTCTGGAGTACATACTATAATTTCACTGGAATGTGTTAATGGGGCTACTAGAACTATTAATGTGAATAAATTATAAACCAAAGTTGGGCCAAATAGAAAAAGTCAAGATGAGTTCACTATCAAAATAGTAAAATAATTAAAAAAAAAGCATTATTATAGTTCTGTATTTATAGTGAATTTGTAGTGTTTCATTGAATATTCTTCAAAAAAACAGAGATTGCCATGCATGGATATAAGGATTGTTGATTTTTTCGTTCTTCAATTTCTTTTAAGATCCTAATGAAAAATTTAGAGTTTTACGAGCTTAAAAACTCCTGTATTCCCAAGGTCTGTATAGACTTTTATGAGATATATATTTTTTGGGAAATTAGATATGTCGAATGCTGTATTTTTTGAAAAGTTTCCGCAAAAGTTTTTAATGCGTTTACCGGTCATATCATAAATTTCTATTTTTTGAGTATTTTGATTTACCTTGAACATTGTTGTTGCGGGATTCGGAGACAATGTAAATTCTAATAGTGGATCCTTAGAAACAGAAAGTGTACTAATTTGGTTGCCATAGATTTTAAATTCACCTGGCGCCAAATTAATACTTGTTGTCGCTCCGTCAATAGTTGATGAATTGTCCATTAAATTGTACCAAGTCCCAGAATAAGGGAAGTTTGGGTTTACCATTTGTGGTACAATATCAAAATTTGCAATAATTATGACATTTTTAAGTGTTGCTCCACTGGTATTTTCATTGCCGGTGTAGATGCTAATTCTAGGTGTTAAGTTTCCTGAAGAGATATTGTAATCCCCCTCGAAAACAGGTTCGGTAATTTTTAATTGGTTTATTCGTGACCAATCATTATAAATAGTATTTCTATTGGCATCGTTTAACCAATTGTTGGTCCATTGCGGTTGCGGTTTGGTGTCTAATTTACAATCCCCATCTATTATATCGTCAGGTGAGTTTAAAGAACCATTATTACAAGTGAAAATGGAATTTTCCATACCCAAATCACCAAAATGCCAAATCATTTTTGGTCCGGGAATGGTAAGTGAAACGGCTCCTAATGCCGACATTCTTGACAATGCGGTATTGAGATCTTTTACATCATAATCTGTATTGCCGTTACCAAACAGAAGGTTTTTGTACATCAGGCGTTCTTCATCATGGCTTTCGGCATATCCAACAAGCCTAGGGCTACTATAACCTCTGGAAGTATGACCCATTTCGGTAATGTCGCTAGTGTATCCCATGATTAATTCGTTATACTGGTGATTTATATTACCCCAAAGCATAATGCCTTTACCTTCATCAACACGGTAATCAGCCCATTCGGTTTCCTCATCTCTAGACGTTTTTCCGTCGTTATTAGCATCCCATTCTGAACCAAGATGCTCAAAAATGACATAATGGTCTGCGTCTAAACTCCAGCTGTAGTCTGCATATTCTTTTAACACAGCAACTCTGTCGGCGTTATAATCGTTCGTACAGCCTTCGTTGTTTTCACAGTTTTGAGTGAACCCCTTAGTTAAATCCCATCTAAAACCATCAATTTTAAATTCTTCAATCCAGTGTTTAACCACACGTTTGGTATAAACTTGAGTGAAGGAATTGGTGTGGTTAAAATCTGAGCCCACATTATAAGAGTGTTTCGGTGTTGTATTAAAATAAGGGTTTTCAGAACTGGGTTCGCCCCAGCCATCCCCGTCAGGGTCGTTCATCCATAAACGCACCATGGGGTTTCTTCCAAAGGCGTGGTTTATGGCCACATCTAAAATGACGGCAATACCATTTTGATGGAATAGGTCTATCAGCTCCTTGAATTTATCCTCGGTGCCGTAAAATTTATCTAATGCCATATGGAAGGCTGTGTTGTAGCCCCAGCTTTCGTTGCCTTCAAATTCCATAATGGGCATGAATTCTATAGCATTGATATTTAAATTTTTGAAATAATCAATTTTATCAATCAAATCCTGAAAATTTCTATCGGCATCAAAGTCACGAATTAAAACTTCATAAATCACCAAATCTTCTTTTTTGGGTTTTGAAAAATTTGCTACCTGCCAGTTGTAATCTGGTTTATTCGTCTGTAATACCGATACCTCGCGTTCTTGCCCTTGCGGATAGCTAGGTAAGTTTGGATATGAATTGGTTGGTATCCAAGGGTCGTCAAAAGGCGATAAAACTAGAGTTGAATATGGATCTGCAGTTTTTACCAATGCAGGAGAATTGGCTATAGGCGTTTTATCGACGGCCCAATATTGAAAGGTTTCAATTTGCCCAGGAGTCAACCCTGTAATAGTTAGCCAAAATTTATTGTTTCGTGATGGGTCTCGCTTCATGACATAATTAGAATTGGGTTGCCAATTGTTGAAGCTTCCGGCTACATAAACAAAGTCTTTGCCTGGGGCATAAAGTACAAATGTAGCTTTAGTAGGATCGCTATCATCGTAAGTAACACCGTCTAGATAGGTCTCTGGCATGATTTCGAAACTACTGCCCGGATCAATTAAAACAGAGAATGTTTTTGTTTTGGTTTCGCCACCAATGGTTGTTTCCAGAATGTAATTTTTATTCTCTGTGATATTGGTATCGCTATAGGAATAAGTTGTAATACCAGATTGTGTGTTGATGGTGTTACCATTTGCTTTTAATACATAGTTGGCATTGCTTCCTGTGTTGGTCGCCGAAACCTCTAAGTTGTCGCCAGAATTTAAAATAGTTATAGCATTTGTTGGTGCTATTAATGATACTTGAAACAAACCAACATCTTCCAGGTAATCCTCAGACTGTTTATTGCCCGTTCCGTCTTTCGCTTTTATAAGGAAGCCTATTCTGCCAATTCCTGTCCTACTATAAAATATTGTTGGTGTAATGGTAATGGTGTATTCATCTGTTGATGAATTATAGTTTAACCGGTTGGATTCGTTTGAACTTGTCCATTCCCCATTGGTTGGGCAATCTTGTTGGTTGCTTAAATTAGTATCGTATGACCATGACCAAAGGTATAGGGCATTGTTTGTAATTCCCCAAGCCGCTTCATCAATAGTTGTCCCATCAAAAGTTATTGTTATTTCCTCGCCTTCCTGAAAAGGAGTGGGTGAAATGGTATAAGTTACATCTTGTTTTTGGCCGAACATACACGTTATTCCCAAAAACATTAAAAAAGTTGTAATTTTTTTCATAATATTATTTTGATGTAAGAGGTTGTATTCAACCTCTTACAAATAATTTATTATTACAAGTGTTATATAGTGTGGATTTGTTTTCTACCTCTTTCCTAAATAATATACAGGTCCTGAAGGATCATTAAAGTCAATGTTAATAACATAGTTGCCTGCTTCAACGGCAATATTGTTATCGGCATCTTGGTCTAAAATATTATCGCTATTGGCATCACCATAATCGCCGTTCCACTCATTGTTTTGCCTGAATTTAATTTCGCCATCTAAAAGCGTTACATTTTCTGCAAACCAAACTCCCGGTTGTATTTCGGTTAAGCTAGCATCTGGAGTTTCACCCCAATTGTTGTAACCTGAGCCAACTGCTCCCCAAAGGGTTGCCGGTTCAATGGCATACGAATTGTCCTTTAAATCCACTGTGACTAAATAATGGCCTTCTGTAACTGCAATATTATTATCGGCATCGGCATCTAAAACGCCATCGCTATTAGCGTCTCCTAAATCACTGCCCCATTCGTTGTTCATTCTGAGTTTAATTTCGCCATCAACAAGTCTTACGCCAACTTTAAATGTATCTGTCGTATAATCATAATAAAGTTTGGCATCTGGAGTTTCGCCCCAATTGTTATAGCCAGAACCTACAATGCCCCATGAGAAAGGTTCAATGGTATAAGAATTATCGTTTGTGTTTATGGTGATTTTATAATCTCCAGCGGTTACGGCAATATTGTTGTCTGGGTCGGCATCTAAAATACCATCGCCAGTAGCATCGCCTAAATCGCCGCCCCATGTGTTGTTTTCACGGAATTTAATTTCGCCATCAACTAAGTTTACATAAGAAACAATGACACCAGGTGTTGAAGTCGTGTAGAATTTGCCATCGGCAAATGCGCCCCAGTTATTGTAACCTGAGCCAACAATACCCCATGAGGCTACTTCAAAAGCACCACCACCTTCTACTATTTCAGGAAGTACAACGGTTAGTTCTTGAGTGTTGGAATATGACTCTGGACCGTCGGTTCCAACAAAAGCTTTAATTCTAAAATAGAGCTGGCCCGTATTTGGGTTCTCTGTATTTGGGTCGCTATCTAATCCTGCTGCTTCTGCGAAGCTTAACATTTGGCCGATTGTTATCGCTATTTCATTTCCAGTTGTTGTTCCTAGAGTAGCGGCATCGGTAAAATCGCCTAAAATAGAGTTTTCTAATTCGTAACTAACGTTAGTTGGGACACCAAAATTGGCATCTTCCCATGTGAAGCGCTCACCAATGTTATTGGATGCTGCTACCGTTAAAGTATATGCGTCTAAAAATGAATTTGAAAAGCTTATGCCTTCAGCAGGCTCTTGGGCAACAAATACTAAGTCGTCATCCTGATCGCAGGATATAAATCCAATCACAGCAATAATTAAAAGCGATAAAATTTTTATATTTTTCATAATAGTAATAATTAGTTTTTAATAACCTGGGTTTTGGGTTAAGTTGGGATTGGCTTGTAAGGCCGATGCAGGAATAGGGAATAGGTTATAAGTTGCAGGAATTGATGTTCCGTTTTTTACGCCACCTTTCCATGGCCATAAATAGCTGCTTCCTGTGAACATGTTAAACCGAATTAGGTCGGTACGTCTATGCCCTTCGAGGTTTAATTCTCTTCCCCTTTCATCAATAATAAACTCTAGTGTTAATTCACTTTGGTTTATTGTACTGGCATTTGATCGCAATCTTACTTCGTTTACATATTGTAAAGCTGTATTCATATCGGTGCCAGCAGCATTTCTAATGGCACATTCGGCATACATTAAATATGCGTCTGCCAACCTAAATAGCGGAAAGTCTGTATTTGCAAAACCAGTAGCAGTGGATGCGCCTGTAGTGTTGGTGTTTCTAAACTTTATTGATGGATAACCATCGGTCCAGGTTTTATAGTCTTCCATTTCGTAATTGTGGCCTTCTGTCCAAAATAGGCCAGCTCTTACGTCGGTCGATGTTTCTAAATCTCCAAATAAGCCGTACCAAGCTTTTGATGATCTGTGCCCGCCCCAACCTTCGGTAGCTCCAAAGTCGGCTAGTGGCATAGTGGCTGAATTTAGACTTCCGTTAATAATGTAAGTTGTGTTACCAAAACTCTGACTAACGGCCGCATCTGCTATTAAAGGAAATATGATTTCTGGAGACGTATCGTTGTCTGCCGAAAAATTTAACACAAAATTCGTGGCTAAAGAATAATTTCCTGAATTAATTACTTTGTTGGCGTAAGTTGCTGCATCGGCATATCTGGCGGTACCCGAATAAACTTCAGCATTTAAAAATAGTTTGGCCAATAGCATTTGGGCGGCTCCATTTGTGGCTCTGCCGTATGTGTTTGTAGGGAGTAAAATAGGTTCGATGTCCAATAGTTCGCTTTCAACATAATCAAATAATTCTTGACGCGACGCCTCGGGTAGCGATTCTGATTGACCGAAATTTTCTTCGGTCGCCAAAACGCCTTTGCCAAAAACATCGATTAAATAAAAATATGCTAAAGCTCTAATGTAACGTACTTCGGAAATAACAACTTCTTTGTTTTCAACATCTACGTTTGGAAGAATTGAAAGCAAGTTGTTGCATTGTGGAATGGTAAAGAATATTCTGTTATAAAGGTATCTGAAGAATTTATTCTGATCTGTCCAATCTGTTGTAGTTGTTAATTGGTCCAGTCCATTATCTCCCCATCTGTTTTTCATAGCATCTGCCGCAAAATCCTGAAGATTTACAATACCCCTTAAGAACGGTGATTCGCCGGCATCGTCACTAATATCCGAGCTTCCCGATCCTTGAGCGCCAGAAAGCGCAAATGATCCATACAGTCTAGATAGAATGCCTTCAACCGCTTGAGGGTCCTGTTGTAAAAGTTCCTCCAGTGAAAGTTCTACCAATGGCTTGGTTTCTAGATCACTGGTACAGCTTATAGTTAGGGTGCTGAACAGCACTAAACCAAATAGTAATTTTAATATGTTATTTTTCATTGTTTTCATCTTTTAAAAATCAATATTTACTCCTAGGTTATAAACTGTTGGTCTTGGGTAAAAGTTCTTGTCTATACCATTAAAGTTTTCTGGGTCTTGCCCAGAGTAGTTCGTAACTATAAAAGGATTGTTAACTGCGCCGTATACTTTAAGTGTAACATTTTTTATAATATTGGAAAGGGTATGTCCCAATACAATATTTTCGCATCTTAGGAAAGATGCTCCTTCAATAAAATAATCGGAGTATTGTACAGGGTCAACGATATCCGTAAATACAGGGTTTGCTTCACCTGTAAAGAAATTTAATTGGTTAAAGAATGAATTACCGTCTAACGACGTAGCATTTTCTATGGCGCCTTGTGAAAGTTTTCTAGAGTTGTAAATGTAGCCATCTAATTGCCCTCGTAGACTCGTGCTGAAATCCCAGTTTTTGTAATTTATGGAAAAACCAAACCCAAATGTCCAATTGGGTTGCATGGGTTTATAGTATCTGTCGGCTTCTGTAATTCTTCCGTCATCGTTCAGGTCAACAAAAGCACCCAATATTGGATTGCCATTTTCATCATAAACCTGTTTGTGGACATACGCTGAACCTGCTTGCTCACCAATGGCATGTCTTAGTAGGAAATTTCCAGTTCCAATGTCCAGCCTAGCCTCATCCTTGTTTACGGTAATTTGTTGTACGCCTTTTAAATCGGTTACTTCGGTAATGTTGTATGAAAGGTTTCCGTTTAGATCTAAGCTAAAATCATCGTTCTGAACAGGGTTTAGGTTTAAGTTCATTTCGAAACCTTTACTTTCTGTTGATCCAACGTTTTGAATAATTTGATCGCTTAGTGCTTGCCCAGGCGGAACACCTGTTAACACCAATAAATCTTTTGTATCTCTTTTAAAAATGTCGAAAGATCCAGATAACATACTGTTGTCGAAAAAATCAAAATCAATCCCAGCATTATAAGTGGTCGTTTTTTCCCAAGTCAGGTCTGGATTAAATTCTTTGGCATTATAAAGGTTAACACCACTAATGTACTGACTTTGCTGCGACCCAATTTCGAATAATGGGATAGAAGGGTAAAAACCTACTTGCCCCGAAATATCCTGCTGACCTGTTTCTCCCCAGCCAATCCTTATTTTAAAATCGTTTACAAAGGTGACATCTTTTAAGAAGTTTTCCTCCTTTACTTTCCATGCTACAGCAGCAGATGGAAAATATCCCCAGCGATTCTCTTGGGTGAAAAATGAAGAAGCATCAGCCCTAAAAGAGGCCGTTAGTAAGTACTTGTTGGCCAGGTTTATATTAGCCCTTCCAAAGAATGATTGTAAATTTAGTTCGTTAAAGTATCTGTTGTTTGGGTTGTTAGGGTTTATGTTTCTTACGCGGTCTCCGGTTATACCATCTCCGTCTAAATCATAATCCTCACCTAGTGTACCAGAGTCGCTGTATGCTGGGTCGGCCGTAAATTCATCTTTATAACCATCGTTCTTAAAATTTTGGTAGGAATAACCAGCTTGTATATCAAAGTTATTAATAAAGAAATCATCAAACTCTTTGCGATACGCCAAATAAGACTCCATAGTAGTATTTGTAATATGTTGGTTCTCACCAAAGCTTTTACCTGGTTGAAGTATGTAACTACCATTCGGTAATGGGTTGTTTGGGTCGGCACTGCTTACCTGCGTATAGCTATTTACTGCGCCATCGGAAAAAGTTTCTTCTATTTCAGCTCTGGAAGCTTCCAGACCTAGATTCACTACTGCCCTTAATTCCGGAAGAAAATGGAATTTATAATCCAATTCAAGATTTCCCAGTAAACGTTTAACCTTTTCTGGACGTGATCTTTGGAGTAGCACAGCTAATGGATTAGTAGATCCTATTTTTTCATTGGGTGCATTAGGGTCGTTGGAAGGTCTGAGTTGCTGATAGAAACCACCAAAAATGGAGTTTCCATCATAAATAGGCTTTGTAGGATCCATGGAAACAGAGCCTCCAATGGCAGCCCCTTCGTCAACCGAATTTTTTTCTACGGCAGTCCCTTTAGCATTTAAATCTATTTTTAAATGATCATCAAAAAGTTTTGGAGATAATCTTATTGACCCTGTAATCCTTTCATAGTCATTAGTTTTTACAACACCTTCCGTTTCATTGTAACCTATAGAGGCCCTAAAAGGTATTTTTTCGAGTAAATTAGCCCTTACACCAAAATTATAATCTTTAGTAATTGCCGTTCTATATATGGCATCTTGCCAATCTGAATTATAAAGAGCGCGATCACCACTAGGGGTATTGATAATAAGCGCAGGTGTTTCATTAGTGTCTACGCTACCTAGAGGTACTCCTAGGCTATTATAGCCTTCAGGAAAGTACATATTAATAAATTTAGCAAACGTAACGCCATCCATAACTTTCACTTGGTTCTTAGAGCTGATATTGCTAAAAGACGTTCTAGCTGAAAAATTAAATTTAGCCTCACCCGAAGTTCCTTTTTTTGTGGTAATGATTAATACCCCATTGGAAGCTCTTGATCCATAAATGGCGGTTGCCGATGCGTCTTTAAGAATGCTGAAGCTTTCAATATCGTTTGGGTTTATTAAACTAAGAGGGTTTCCAACTCCGGCAACACCTCCGTTATCCAACGGAACGCCATCAATTACAATTAATGGCGAGTTGTTTCCCGATAATGATGAACCACCTCGAATTCTAATGTTTGGTGCAGCATCTGGTTGTCCACCGGCACTGGTAATTCTAACACCGGCAGCCTTACCCTGAAGTAGTTGGTCTGGGGAAACTACGGCCCCTTGATTGAAGTCTTTAGAGGATACTACATCAACCGAGCCGGTTAAATCTTCTTTCTTTACGCTACCGTAGCCTATAATTACAATTTCTTCAAGTAGCGCAGTGTCTTCTGTTAGTACAACGTTCAATGTTGCTTGCCCTGTGTAGGTTATTTCTTTTGGTTGGTAACCTACAAAGGTAAATACAATAACGTCTCCGTTATTAACTTCAATTTTATACTCTCCATCAAAGTCTGTTGCCGTACCGTTAGAGGTGCCTTTTATAACAACATTAACTCCAGGGAGCGGAAGGGAAGTTGATTGTTCTGTTACCGTTCCTTTTAAACTGTTTTGCCCAAATAGAAAAACAGGCAGTATAAGCATAAAAAACAGCAAACTTTTAGTAGTAGTTTTCATATTATTTAGTTAAATAATGAATTGAATAGTTTAGTTATATTTTCACTTCTCAACTCAAACTTATGTAAAGAAAATGTTAAGGAATAATTTTTAATTACGAAATTTTTAGCGAAAACGTTTTCGTGTTGATAACTTCTTAATAAAACATGTTAAAAAATAATAAAATCGTATATATGGGCATTTGGGAAAATGTTTTCTTAATTTTATAAAAAGATGTAAATAATTGTTACTTTTCGATGAATTATATGTCATGAAAAAAAGAATAACACTAAAACAAATAGCAAAGGAATTAGATGTTTCTGTATCAACGGTCTCAAAGGCATTGAGTGGAAGCAGTGAAATTAGTGAAGATACCACTCAAAAAATACAGGCCTTTGCTAAGCTTTATAAGTACAGGCCAAATAATATTGCCCTTAGTTTAAAAAACAGAAAAACAAAGACCATAGGCATTTTAATTCCAGAAATTGTACATCATTTTTTTTCTACGGTAATAAGAGGGATAGAAAGAGTAGCCAACCGTAGAGGTTACAATGTTATTGTTGGCTTGTCCAACGAGTCCTTTACTAAGGAAATCATTAATATGGAAATGCTTGCCAATGGTAGCATTGATGGGTTTATCCTTTCTATTTCAAAAGAAACTTTATTGAAGCAAGATTACCACCATTTTCATGCAACTATAAACCAAGGTATACCAATTGTTATGTTTGACAGGGTGGTAAGTGAAGTAGCATGTGATAAAGTCATAGTTGACGATTTTAATGGTGCCGTAAAAGCAGTTAGTAAGCTTATTGAAAACAACTGCAAAAACATAGCGCTTATAACCACAATGGATTATATTAGTGTAGGGAAACTAAGAACTCAAGGATATCTGGAGGCTTTAGAACATCACAACATAGTCCCCGACACCAATATGATTTTAAAAATAGACGACAGTTTAAACGTAGAATATCATTTGGAATTATTAGAGGATGAAATAGCCCAATTTTTAAAAAACAACCCCAAAATTGATGGCGTTTTTGCTGTTAATGAGTTGTATGCTGTAACCGCTATGAAGGTGGCTAAAAAATTAGGATTTGATGTTCCCAACGATATTCAGGTCATTGGTTTTACGGATGGTGTGTTGTCAAAACATGCCACGCCAAGTTTAACCACGGTAAGTCAGCATGGTCAAAAAATGGGTGAACAAGCAGCAAATTTATTAATAGAAAGGTTGGAGGCCGAAGACACGCAGAGTGAGCAATATTTCAGTAACAACAACGAAAAACGTGATTTTATAAAGGTGGTTATTGAGACCGAAATTATTGAAAGAGAATCAACTAAATAAAAATTTATTTGGAAGAATAAAAATCTTTTCTATATCTTTGACGCGAAATCAAAACTTATATTTTCACTTCTCACATAAGTTTTGATAAGTAAGTATCGCTTATCAAATAGTATTAATTAAATATACTATTTAATGGAAAAGCGTAAGTTAAGTTTCTTGGAAATTTGGAACATGAGTTTCGGGTTTTTAGGAATCCAGATGGGGTTCGCCCTTCAAAATGCCAATGCCAGTAGAGTACTTCAAATTTTCGGAGCCGACGTTCACGAACTGTCGTGGTTTTGGATAATTGCACCTTTAATGGGATTAATAGTCCAACCAATTATTGGTCATTACAGTGATAAAACTTGGGGACGGTTTGGTAGACGCAAACCTTATTTTTTGGTAGGTGCCATTTTCGCTTCTTTAGGTTTAGTGCTTATGCCACAGGCGAATATGTTCATTGCTTTTTTACCCGCACTTTGGGTAGGGGCAGGTATGCTGATGATTATGGATGCGTCGTTCAACATTGCCATGGAGCCGTTTCGAGCTTTAGTTGGTGATAATTTAAGAACAGACCAACGTACTTTTGGGTTTAGCGTTCAAACGGCACTTATTGGTTTTGGGGCTGTAATTGGATCTTGGTTGCCATATGCTTTAGCGAATTGGTTTGGTTTTTCAAATGAAACTATTGATGGAGCGGTACCATCAAATTTGATTTGGTCGTTTGTTATTGGGGCCATTGTTTTGATCGTTTCCATTTTAATTACTGTTATAACAACTAAAGAGTATTCCCCGGAACAGTTGGCGCTTATTGAAAAACAAAAGGCGCAATCCGATGAAATTGAAATAGTGGATAAAGAAAAGGAGTCTAGTTTACTGGATATCTTTGAAGACTTTAAAAAAATGCCCCTCACTATGCGTCAATTAAGTTGGGTGCAATTCTTTTCATGGTTTGGTTTGTTCGGTATGTGGGTGTTTGCAACACCTGCCATAGCTCAGCATACTTATGGTTTGCCTTATACGGACAGTAGCAGCCCTGCCTATCAAAAAGCAGGCGATTGGGTAGGTATATTGTTCGGTGTTTACAATTTAGTTTCTGCATTTTATGCTTTCGCATTACCATACATCGCCAAAAAAATAGGAAGGAAAAAAACACATGCAGCTTCTCTTATTATAGGCGGTATAGGGTTGCTTTCAATCTACTTAATGCCCGATAAAAATTGGCTTATTATATCCATGGTTGGCGTGGGTATTGCCTGGGGCAGTATTTTGGCCATGCCCTATGCGATTTTGGCAGGTTCTATTTCACCCAAAAAGATGGGGGTTTATATGGGGATTTTCAATTTTTTCATTGTAATGCCACAAATTATCAATGCTTTAATTGGTGGTCCGCTTGTAAAATATGCTTATGGCAACCATGCCATATTCGCTTTAATAATGAGCGGTATAAGTTTTTTAATTGCGGCATCTTTAGTATTTAAGGTTAAGGATGTTGATGATGTTGTACAATAGAACAAAGAATATAATGAATAACAAAATAGGAGTCATTTTCGATTTAGACGGTGTCATAGTAGATACCGCAAAATATCATTTTTTGGCATGGAAAAATCTTGCCGATGCATTGGGTTTTGAGTTTACAAAAAAACATAACGAATTGCTTAAAGGGGTTAGTAGAGTTCGGTCTTTAGACATTTTATTGAGTATTGGAAACGTTAAACTTTCCGAAGAAAAAAAGCAGGAGTTTTTAGTTTGTAAGAACAAAGAGTATCTCGAATTCATAAAAAAAATGAATTCAAGTGAAATTCTTCCGGGTGCACTGGAGTTGCTCAATACTTTGGATGCGCTGGGAATAAAGTACGTTCTCGGTTCGGCAAGTAAAAATGCACCACTTATTTTAAAACAAGTTGGACTTTTCAATCGATTCGCTGGTATTGTTGACGGTAACAGTGTTTCTAAAGCTAAGCCAGACCCCGAGGTGTTTTTAATTGGGGCAGAAAAGTTAAATCTACAGCCAGAACAGTGCATCGTTTTTGAAGATGCTATTGCAGGAATCGAAGCGGCTAATACAGCAAACATGATTTCAATTGGTGTTGGCGATAAAGAGACACTTGAAAAAGCCGATTTCCATTTTGAGAGTTTGACGGAGGTGACTGCCAATTTTATAAAAGAGTTAGTTAAAAGAGTTAGTTAAAAGAAATAAGGAACAAAAAGTTTAGAAAAAGGGAAACGTTGGTTCTAAGATAGAACAACTATTTTCTCAAATCTAACCTATCATATCTTAAAAGTATGAATCAAGATTATATAAAGCCAGACAACTGGTCTATCATAGAAGAAGGTTTTGATACCAACCGTGTTAAATCTTCCGAAAGCCTCTTCAGCATTGGTAACGGAGCCATGGGGCAGCGCGCTAATTTTGAAGAGCAATACACAGGCCCGAGTTTTCGGGGTAGCTATATTGCAGGAGTATATTATCCAGATAAAACCCGTGTAGGCTGGTGGAAAAATGGCTATCCAAAATATTTTGCCAAGGTATTAAATGCACCCAATTGGATTGGTATTAACGTTATTATCAATGGTGAGACTTTAGATTTATTTAAGGTAAAAGAAATGGATGGTTTCCGCAGGGAATTAAATATGAAAGAAGGCTGGCTTTCAAGAAGTTTTACAGCGACACTTCAAAACCAAACAAAAGTAAAGGTTGAGGTTTTACGGTTTTTAAGCTTGAATTTAGATGAACTGGGAGCCATAAGATATAACGTTACTCCTATAAATGGCGATGCAGAAATTCAATTTCAGCCCTATTTGGATACTGGAATCACGAATGAAGATACCAATTGGGACCACCAGTTTTGGAACACTACAAACGTAGAAATTAATAGCAATCGGGCCTTTATAGAAGCGCATACCATGAAAACCAATTTTCATACCTGCACATTTATGGAAACCAGTATTTTTATTGATGCTATAAAGCAAAATATAAATCCTGAGCATTTTAAAACCAATAAGTTTACATCATTAAACTATGTTTTAAAAATTAAAAAAGAACAAACAGTAGGTTTAGTAAAGTTTGGTGGCTATACGGTAAGCAGGAACCACAAGGAAACAGAGTTAATTGATGCTGCAAAAACCATATTGTCAAAGGCATCGAACTTAGGGTTTTTATCGCTTTTGGAAGACCAAAAAAAATCTTGGGCCGACATCTGGAACATGTCCGATATTACCATTGAAGGCGATGTTAAGGCCCAGCAAGGTATCCGTTTTAATATTTTTCAATTAAACCAAACATATTTAGGAAAGGATTCTAGGTTAAATATTGGCCCTAAAGGATTTACTGGAGAAAAGTATGGAGGAAGTACTTATTGGGACACCGAGGCTTACTGTATTCCCTTTTATATGGCTACTAAAGATCAACAAGTTGCTAGAAATCTATTGGAATACCGATATAATCAATTAGATAAAGCTATTGAGAATGCTGAAAAGTTAGGGTTTTTCAATGGTGCGGCACTGTATCCTATGGTTACCATGAATGGGGAAGAGTGTCATAACGAATGGGAAATTACTTTTGAAGAAATACATCGAAATGGTGCTATCGCATTTGCCATTTATAATTACCATCGTTATACTGGTGATTATAGTTATATACCAGAAAAAGGATTGGAAGTCCTTATAGGAATTGCTCGCTTTTGGCAACAACGTGCAACATATTCGGAAGATAAAAATAAATATGTTATTTTAGGGGTAACAGGTCCAAATGAATATGAAAACAACGTCAATAACAATTGGTATACGAATTACTTAGCGCAATGGTGTATTAATTATACTCTAGAAAATATTGAAAAGTTAGAATCTGATTTTCCATTGGAGTTTTCAAAACTAAAGGATAAGGTAAATATTTCAACTAAGGAATTGAATGATTGGAAACGTGTGGCCGACAACATATATTTTCCATATTCAGAAAAACATGGAGTATACCTGCAACAAGATGGTTTTTTAGATAAAGAATTAATAACGGTTAACGATTTAAATAGGTCGCAGCGACCAATAAATCAGAAATGGAGCTGGGATCGTATCTTACGTTCACCTTATATTAAACAAGCCGATGTTTTACAGGGGTTTTACTTTTTTGAAGATCAGTTTGCAACAGCAGATTTAGAGCGCCATTTCGATTTTTACGAACCATTTACGGTACACGAAAGTTCTTTGTCGCCCTGTGTTCATAGTATCCAAGCAGCAAAACTTAATAGAATGGAACAGGCTTACGCTTTTTACCTGCGTACATCACGATTGGATTTAGATGATTATAATAAAGAGGTAGAAGAAGGACTTCATATTACTTCCATGGCAGGTACCTGGATGAGTATTGTAGAAGGCTTTGGAGGTATGCGTGTTAAGGATAATGCATTACATTTTGACCCAAAAATACCAAAAGAATGGGCAAGTTATTCATTTAAAATCAACTTTAGAAATCAAATTTTAAAAGTAAGTGTGACGCAACAGGGCACTAAGTTTGAATTAGAAGGTAACGACGAGTTACAGATTTTTATAAATGACACATTACAGGTTATTAAATCTAATAAGTATGAGCATGTTTCAAGATAAAAAATATATAAATAGCTGCAAAAGTGTGTTATATCTATTTTGCGTAGTGGCTTTAAATATGTCATGTAATAATGCTGTTAAGGAAAACGAAGAAGTGTCATACACCAAAGTTATAGCTGAAACATATAATGATGTGGAGCGCATTGAGCCTATAAATTGGTGGGTAGGCTTTAAAAGTCAGGATTTACAATTACTTGTTAAAAACCCGAACATATCGCAATCGCAACCAGAAATCAATTATCCAGGGGTTTCTATAATAGCAGTTCATAAAGCGAATAGCCCTAATTATTTATTTATTGATTTAAAGATTGATAAGCAGGCCAAGGCGGGAAAGTTTAACATCATATTTAAGTTTGAAAATGGCGAGGAAAAACGACAGACTTATACCCTTAAATCGAGAGTAAAAGCTTCTGATGATTATGTTGGATTCAATAGTTCAGACGCGATTTATTTAATAACACCAGATAGATTTTCAAATGGTAATCCTTTAAATGATATTGATACAAAATTATTAGAGAAAACGATAGACAGATCCGATGATTATGCCAGACATGGTGGCGATATAAAAGGCATTACAAACCATTTGGATTATATTGAAGATTTAGGGTTTACAGCTATTTGGCCATGTCCGATGTTAACTAATAATATGTCCAGTAGCTCATACCATGGTTATGCAATAACCGATTTTTATGAAATCGATCCTCGTTTTGGAAGCTTAGACGACTATTTGGAATTATCTGAAAAAGCCCGTAAAAAAGGTATAAAACTTATCGGGGATCAGGTAGCCAATCATTGTGGGTCGGAACACTGGTGGATGAAAGATTTACCATTTTCCGATTGGGTAAATCAACAAAAGGCCTTCGAAAACCATGAGCAATTAAAGATTTCTAATCATAGACGTACCAGTAATCAGGACCCATATGCTTCAACTAAGGACAAGCAAGGTATGAGCGAGGGGTGGTTTGTGCCGTCTATGCCTGATTTAAATCAGAAAAACCCGTTTATGGCCAAGTATATTATTCAAAATAGTATTTGGTGGATTGAAACTGCAGGATTAGGAGGTATTCGTCAAGATACTTATCCGTATCCCGATAAGGAATTTATGAGTGATTGGGCTGGTGCTATTATGAATGAATACCCCAATTTTTCAATTGTAGGAGAGGAGTGGAGTTATAATCCGTTAATTATTGGGTATTGGCAGAAAGGTGCTAATAACCGAGATGGTTACGATTCCAATTTAAAATCACCTATGGATTTTGCCATGCAACGCCAAATAGTTAATGCCTTGAACGAAGAAGAAAGTTGGGATAAAGGTTTAATTAAGATGTATGAAGGCTTGGCAAACGATTTTTATTATCCTTCTCCAAAAGACATTTTAATCTTTGCCGATAACCACGATATGAGTCGAATTAGTACCCAGGTTAATGAAGATGTTAATAAGGTAAAAATGGCCTTAGGATACATTTTTACAATGCCTAGAATTCCCCAACTGTATTATGGTACTGAGATTTTAATGAACGATTCTGCAAAACCAGGGGACCACGGTTTAATACGATCCGATTTTCCAGGAGGTTGGGAAGGTGATGCGATTAATGCCTACACCACAGAAGGATTGACTGGTGCTCAAATAGAGATGCAACAGTTTGTGAAAAAGCTTGTAAACTACAGAAAACATAGCAATGCTATTCATGAAGGGACAACCATTCATTATGTCCCGGAAGATGGTATTTATGCGCTGTTTAGAATTCTTGAAGATGAGGTTGTGGTTGTTATTTTGAATAAAACCTCTCGAAGCAATCTATCAACATCAAGGTTTCATGAAATTGGCTTAAAAGGTAAAAACATAAAAAATATTATAAATGAAGAGATGAGTATTTGGGGAGATAATGTTACTATAAGCCCTAACAGTATTACTTTATTTTCAACTAAACTTAACAACTAAAAAGAATGAATATTATAAAAAAGCTATGGCTACCAATACTGGTTTTATTCTTGTTTGTTTCCTGTAAAGACAAGAAAAATGAGGCTGCTCAAGAGTTGGATATCCCTCAAGAGACTTATGCCTTAGAGGATATTAATGATGCTGTTTTAGAATCTTCAGTGATTTATGAAGCCAATATTCGGCAGTATTCTGAGGAAGGTTCATTCGAAGCGTTTACTAAAGATATTCCCCAGTTGAAAGCATTGGGGGTAAAAATTATATGGTTAATGCCTATATTTCCAATTTCAGAGACTAAAAGAAAAGCTACAGGAGGAGATTTTGCATATAAAATTAAGGATGAAGCAGCACGTAAAAAAATACTAGGCAGTTATTATGCGGTTTCGAATTATACTAAGGTGAATCCGAAATTTGGAAATCTAGAAGATTTCAGGAATCTGGTAAAAACAGCCCATGATAATGATATGTATGTGATTCTTGACTGGGTGCCTAACCATACCGGATGGGATCACGAATGGATAACCGCACATCCTGATTATTACACACAAAATGAAAAAGGTGAAATTATCGACCCTGTAAATCCAGATACCGGAGAGTCATGGGGCTGGGAAGACGTTGCAGATTTGAATTACGATAACCAGAGTATGCGCAATGAAATGATTGCCGATATGAGTTATTGGATTACTGAGGAAGATATCGATGGGTTTCGATGTGATGTAGCTAGTAATGTGCCTACAGATTTTTGGAAAAAGGCAATTCCTGAATTAAGAGCGAAGAAAGGTATTTTTATGTTGGCTGAAGCATGGCAACCTGAACTTTTAAAAGACCATTTGTTCGATATGGCTTATAATTGGGAAGGTCATCATCTTATGAACCACATAGTACAAGGTGAAAAAATATTAAGCGATTTGAAGGACTTTATGGCATCGAACAAAACCAAATATGAATCGGATGATATCTTAATGAATTTTGTAACCAATCATGACGAAAACTCATGGAATGGAACCGTTAAAGAGCGATTGGGCAACGCATCCGAATTGATGACAGCTCTAACTTATGTGATGCCCGGGATGCCTTTAATCTACTCAGGGCAGGAGTATGGTTTGAATCACCGATTAAAGTTTTTTGAAAAGGATACTATCCCTAAAATCAAAGGTGATACTTGGGGGTTGTTAAAAAGTTTAGGACAATTGAAAAATGACCACAAGGCATTAAATGGAGGAAAACAAGCTGCAGGGTTAAACATTATAGATATTGAAAATTCGAATGTGTTAATTCTGGAAAGAGTTAAGCAATTAGAGAAACTAACGTTTATTGGTAATTTTTCCAGTGAAGTACAAACTATCAAATTACCTATATCTGGAAGCTTTATTGATTTTAAAGCCAATCAACAAGTTGATTACAAATCTGAGCAAAAACTACAACTGGCACCATGGGAATTTAAGATATTGTTAAATCCATAGAAGTATGCCTGGGTTGATTAGAAATCACTTAGAATGTAAAAACAAAAAGAAAAAAGCATTATGAAACATCGTTTTAATATTTTGATATTTACTTTCCTAACATTTTTAGGAATAAATGCACAACAAATTACATCGCCAGATGGCAATTCGGTATTGGAGTTTGATTTAAATACCAAAGGTACCCCAACTTATAAACTAACCTATAAAAACAAAGCTGTCATAAAAGCTAGTAAATTGGGATTTATCTTTAAAGACGATGAAAACCTTGAGAGCGGTTTTACAATTCTGGGCAGTCAAACAGATTCGTTTGATGACATCTGGAAACCGGTCTGGGGCGAGGAAAGTGAGATAAGAAACCATTATAACGAACTACTGCTTCATTTAAAACAAGAAGCATCACAGCGTTTAATGGATATTCGTTTTCGTATGTATGATGAAGGTGTAGGCTTTAGATATGAATTTCCGGAGCAGCCCCATTTAGGACATTTTGTTATTGAAGATGAACAAACCCAGTTTGCTATGGCAGGAGACCATACTGCTTTTTGGATCCCAGGAGATTATGATACCCAGGAATATGATTATACCGAATCACGTTTATCTGAAATTCGAGGTTTAATGGATAAATCAATCACTGAGAACCTTTCGCAAAAGTCGTTTTCATCAACTGGCGTTCAAACCTCATTAATGTTAAAAACCGATGCAGGCCTATATATTAATATCCATGAAGCAGCATTGATTGACTATTCCGTAATGCATCTTGAATTAGATGATAAGCATATGGTTTTCAATGCCTGGTTGACACCAGATTCCCAAGGGAACAGACCATACATGGTTGCGCCAGCGAATACGCCTTGGCGTACGGTAATGGTTAGCGATGATGCCCGGGATATTTTGGCGTCGCGAATGACCTATAATTTAAACGCCCCATGTGAGATTGAAGACACATCCTGGATAAAACCCGTTAAGTATGTGGGGGTTTGGTGGGAGATGATTACGGGCATGAGTTCCTGGGCTTACACCAACGATTTTAAAGCGGTAAAGTTAGGGGTGACCGATTACAGCCAAGCTAAACCTAATGGAACCCATGCGGCGAATAACAAACACGTGAAAGAATTAATTGATTTTGCTGCTTTGCATGGTTTTGACGGTGTTTTAGTTGAAGGCTGGAACGTAGGTTGGGAAGATTGGTTTGGACATTCTAAAGATTATGTATTTGATTTTGTAACGCCTTATCCTGATTTCGATGTCGATGAGATTCAGAATTATGCTAAATCCAAAGGTGTTGAAATGATTATGCATCACGAAACATCGTCTTCGGTTAGAAACTACGAAAGACATCTAGATGGGGCCTATAAGTTTATGAAAGATCATGGTTATCATGCTGTAAAGAGTGGTTACGTTGGAGATATTTTACCGAGAGGTGAAAACCATTATAGCCAATGGATGGTTAATCATTATCAGTACGCTATAGAAAAAGCTGCGGAATATGAAATTATGGTGAATGCTCACGAGGCGGTTAGACCTACAGGAATTGCTAGAACTTATCCTAATTTAATAGGAAATGAATCGGCTCGGGGTACGGAATACCAAGCCTTTGGAGGGTCGAAACCCAACCATGTCACCGTGCTGCCATTTACCAGATTGATAGGCGGTCCAATGGACTACACGCCAGGTATTTTTGAAATGGATGTGAGTAAGTTGAACCCGAATAACAATTCGCATGTTAATAGCACGATTGCCAATCAATTGGCATTGTATGTGACCATGTATAGCCCTTTGCAAATGGCCGCAGATTTACCAGAGAATTATAACAGGTTTTTAGATGCGTTTCAGTTTATAAAAGATGTTGCGGTAGACTGGGATAAGAGCGTATATCTGGAAGCCGAACCAGGAAGCTACATTACGATTGCCAGAAAGGCAAAGGGCACAAACAATTGGTTTGTTGGAAATGTAAATGGTAAAGCTGGTCGTATTTCTAATATTTCATTCGACTTTTTGGAAAAAGGAAAAAAGTATATCGCAACAATTTATGCCGATGCTAAAGATGCTGATTATAAAACAAACCCTCAAGCTTACACCATTAAAAAAATAAAGGTGACCAGTAAGTCTAAATTAAAACAAAATAGTGTTGAAGGAGGCGGTTATGCCATTAGTATTATGGAAGAGTAGTTGAAATTATAACGAATCCTAAACAATTCATGCATCGTGTTGTAGCCAATTTTTAATTTTTAGATTGTTTTACTTTAGGAACATCTGGAATATCAATTTTTAGCTCTCCTTTACTTTTGTTAAAAGATAAAATTATAAAAACTCACCAATCTTTTTTCGAATAAATGTGTATTATCTCTAAAAGGATTATAGCCTTTTTTAAGAAGAACAAGAAGCCCTTTTTTATAAATAGATAAAATTAAAAACAGTACCCGAAAATACATATCGGACTTGTTCCTCCCTTTTGAAAAGGGAGGATAATTTCGACCTTGTCGAAATTTAGGAGGGCTAATGGCAGGCCTTCCTTTCAGATCGACCAAACTTTTACCTAAACACAACTTTTGAGCATGATCCATAAAAACACGGACATCTTCAAAAAATTGAATATAAGTGATAAAATGTATTAAAGGCTACATTTTTATACGTACGGATTATGTCTTTAGCAGTTTCAAAAATGTTGTACATAAACAAAAAAACCAAGACTAAAAATCTTGGGTTTTCTTTGTAGCGAGAGAGGGGGCACGATCCCCCGACCTCCGGGTTATGAATTCTGAATCCTTTGGGTCTTAATGATCTTAAATGTGTTTAAAATCAATTCATTACGAGGGTTTTAAGTTTTTTTTTGATAATTTTAAATTCAATTAAATGCAAGAAAAAACGCTAAATGTTTTAGGTATGTTTTAGGTAAAACAAAATGTAATCCTTATCTTTATTGTCTGTAAAAGCAATTATTTATGGCATCAATAAAAGTAATCCTTTGGAAACACGATAAGAAAAAAGATGGCACTTGTCCTATTGCTATTCGTGTTACCAAAGATAGAAAGACACGTTATATTTTTACTGGAAAGTATATTCATGCTAAAGATTGGAATGAAGATACGAGGTTAGTGAAAAAATCTCATCCCAATTCAAAACGTCTAAATAATCTATTATTAAAAAAACTAACCGAAGCGCATGACATGGTTTTGGAAGTTGAAACGAAGGAGAAAAGCCAATCGGTTTCTTCAATTAAAAAGAAAATCGTTGGAGAAACGAAAAAAGATTTTTTTCAAGTCAGTGAAATCTTTCTCGCTAATCTTCTTAAAAGAAAAAAGTTCAATCAACATTATAATCAAGAAAAGCGGTTAGAGATTTTTAAAACCTTTCTTGGTCGTCAAGAATTAAGTTTTACGGATTTAGATGTAACGCTGCTTAAAGGGTTTGAAGCACATCTTCTTTACGAAAGAAAGGTTGCGCCACGCACGGCGGTGAATTACTTGATGCTCATTCGTACTATTTATAATTTTGCTCGTAAGGAATTTAGTGTTGATGATAAAAACTATCCCTTCGGAAAAGGTAAAATTCAAATCAAATTTCCTGAAACTGAAAAAATCGGATTGAATATTGAAGAAGTACAATTATTAGAAACGGTAACAGAGATTACACTTGCGCAACAACAAGCGGTTAATGTTTGGCTGACGAGTTTTTATTTTGCAGGCATTCGAGTGGGGGATGTTTTAAAATTAAAATGGTCAGATTTTAAAGATGGACGTTTGTATTATCGAATGGGAAAAAACAAAAAACTTGTCTCGCTCTCCGTTCCAGAAAAAGCAAAACATATCCTCAATTCTTATATTGACAATAAAGAACATAAGGATGATTTGATATTTCCTTTTTTAAAAGGCACGAGTTTGAAAAATGAAAAACAAACAGAAACCAGAGTTAAAACCATCACTAGAAATCTTAATCGTCGACTGGAAATTGTTGCAGAAAAATTGAAAATTGAGAAGAAACTTTCCATGCATATTGCGCGTCACAGCTTTGGCAATATTTCTGGCGACAAAATCCCTATTCAAATGTTACAAAAACTTTATCGTCATTCTTCAATTACAACGACCGTCAATTATCAGCAAAATTTTATGCATAAAGAAACCGATGATGCTTTGGAGAAAGTGATTAATTTCTAAATTTTTCCGATATTAGCTGTATGCAAGTTGTTTGTTTACAGGAAGAAGCTTTTTATACGCTGTTTGATAAGGTAGTCGAACATTTAGAGGAAAAGCGAGACAAGGATAAGCCTTTCAAATGGATTGATGGAGAGGAAGCTATGTCCTTGCTCAACATTACTTCAAAGACGACTTTGCAGAAATTAAGAGACGAGGGGAAAATACGTTTTTCTAAACCCCAACCCCGCATTATTCTTTATGACCGCGATTCTATCAATGACTATATAGAAAGCAAGGCTTATGAAATTTTTTAAATTATGGAAGAACAAACAAAAGTTGATAAGGATTATATAGAATCTTTTAATCAGGGCTATGAAGTAGCTAAGGAACTTGGATTAAAACCAGACTCCATTGAGGGAATAAAGGCTGGAAATAATCGTATGCAAGGCATGAAAGACGGCATGGAACAATACGGCAAGGAATTAACCCAAGAAAAAGAAAAACAGATTGAAAACAGAAAAGACATTATTCCCCCTTTGGATATTGAGAGTCTTGATAACCATTATGTTGACTTAACGCCTGACCGAAAAGACAAGAATAAAGACCGCGATATGGAGTTATAACCCAATATTTTCCCAATTTATTGGGGCTATTCTGTTTTTTATTTTTTGTAATGTTTTTAGAATATCTTCCTCAGTAGGAAACGCGCCGTAAACCAACGATTTAAAGGTTGTGTGATAGGTATTGCTTAATTGTTTCCATGTATTTTCTATATCTGAAAATATCAAGGCTTCCTTAAAGTAACCGCTTGTTTAAAGAGGTCTGGTTGGGTGTGTAGTTTCATATAATGTTCCAGTTTTTTTTACTTGGTAAAACGCCCTCTTTGATATTCAAATCATATGTTGTTAGTGGGTTCAGAGAGTCTTTTAGATTGCCTGTATCTTTATTTAAACTATCGAGCAAAGCTCCTAAAAACGCCCTCACTCTGGGGGGGTATTTTAGAGCATATTGATTGATTTTTTTAAGTTGGGTTTTATCCAATTCTTGAAATAAATAGGACAATCTTTTAACGGCTTCCGCGCTATCAATATCAGGAATTGAGTTGAAATCTTTTAAAGCGTCCAGTAACCCCAAAAGATTATAGTTTGTGTCTGTAACTTCAATATAACTTTTAACAGGCTTCGCTTTGATATTGATTGTGTTGACGTAAATTCTTTTTGTTAAGGAGGCTATTTTATATTCATTGGGAATTTGTGTTGTCAGTCCAAGTTGATTGTATAGAGCTATTCCTGTTATATATGCGATACGCTTGCCATTTTCAAATAAATAAGGTTTTAGTATTTCTGCTTGGTTTGGTTTTAATTCCCCAAATATTGTTTTTTCTGGTTTATAGAAAATTCCCTTACTCACTTTTTTGATGACCTTTTTTTTAATCAAACGTTCTAAAGTTTTTGCAATGGCTGTGTAGGATGTGTTGATTGCAGCAAATTTTTTATACCCAAAGGTTTGTCCCTCGGGTATTGTTTGAATAATTGTTTCTATTTGTTTGCTAACGGTCATGGTACAAATATACATTAAAAGATATTATACTGTCAAGTTTATTGCGCAATAAACTTGACGATTTATTTAAGGGTTAACCATGTATGAGCCGATTAATTTTGCTAATCGGCTCATCTTAATTTTAAGTGCGTACAAATTGGCTTTTTGTTGTGAGAGTTTCTCTTCATGACAAAAATTGACCTTTATAAAATTCCGGAAATTGAACTCACCTATAAGCGCAAAGTCAAAGCCGATGATCGTCCGAAAATCTCATCATCTTGGGATGCGTACAAGTTATTCCGTGAAAATTGGGATGATTTGACGATTAACTTAGCCGAAGAATTTAAGATCATGCTGCTTGATCGCAATAATCGCTGTATGGGTATTGTTCCTATTTCAAAAGGTGGGGTATCAGGAACGGTTGTTGACCCAAAACTTATTTTTGCCTCTGCTCTTAAAGCGCGTGCCTGTGCCATCATTTTAGGTCACAATCATCCATCGGGAAATACAAAACATAGCCGTGCCGATAAAGAAATAACGGATAAACTTGTACAAGGCGGGCAATATTTAGATTTAAAAGTCCTCGATCATATTATTGTTACAGATGAAAATTATTTATCATTTGCTGATGAGGGATTAACCTTATGATTTTTATATTTAATCAAAACCTTCTGAAAAAAATTCTTCTAAAGATATATTTAGAGCCTTTAAGACATTTAGTAAGCTACTAAATCTCAAATCACCACCATTTTCATATCTTCCATATTGAGCTCTTGGAATTTCATTCTCAAAAGCAAACAATTCATAATTAGAATACCCTTTTTCTTTTCTTAATTGCCTCAATCTTCTTCCTAGATTTTCCAATTGGGCTTTTGTATATACATCTTTATTTGCCATACACAAATAAAAACTTAAATCCACTCATTTGTTACTACTAAAAAGATACTACTTATTAGTGGTTTTTTTATTACCTTAGACTCCTCAAAATATATTTAGTAATGTCATTTATAAAAAATATTTGTATTCGCGACCCATAGAGATCGTTTTATTCCTGAATTTTTCCCTTGAAACAGCTTGTCTGTTTCTCAATCCATTGTTAAATCTAAAAATTAGATAAAATGAAAAAATCAATAATAATAACGTGTCTTACTGTTTTAGGAACTATTTCAATTCATGCCCAAAAAACGAAAAAAAGTGGTAGTTTAAACAGTTTGTTTGGCGTGAATGTTCAAGAAAGCCATGACAAATTTGAAGGCACTACCACCTATCGTATGACGGGCAATAAAGTTAAAATTAATGGAGCTGTTGCAGGCGGTGTTTTAAAAGGGGCTTTAGGTCTTATCACTAAAAACCCGAAATTCAGTATCATGACAACACGGCTTCAACTTGAAAACCATATTACAAAAGACAGTGTTAATCATCTTGCCGTTATCTTCAAAATCAGTTTAGAGGATAATGGCGCATTTCGTGTCATGGAAGGAGAATCTCTAATCTTTCTAGCTGATGGTCAACGCATCGGGTTATCGACTGATGGTGCTTTTAATCAAGATGATTTTGTTATAGATGGAGATTCAAAAACCCATGCCCGTTACGCCATTACTCAAAGTCAAATAGAGCAGATAATTAATTCGGAAGTTGTAGAGTTTCGCATTATGCAAGACGGCTATCAACTAGGCGAAGCGGAAGCCAGAGATAAAGGCGACACTTCTTTTGAGGGGTCTTTTTCTAAAAAGAACTTTAAAGCATGGCAGGATTTTTATGAGAACTACATTATTAACACCCCTAACAAATCCTAATAACATGCTTTTACCAATGCTACTACTAGGGATAACAGTTTTCCTAAAAATCAAAGGGTATCAAATTCAAGATGCTAAAAGAAAATATGAATTTAAAAATCGAACTTCAGGAGGAACGGTGGAGTTCAAGACGTTTGAAGAATCAAAAAGTCACGAGAAACAAAAAACATGGGGTGGTTTTTTATCTCATTTAGGAAATATGGGGATTGTTATCACAATTATTTCCTTTGCTTATAAAATTTTGATTGCCAAAAACTAATTATAAACATTAAAATCAAAAAAAATGAAAACACTATTATTTAGCTACAAATTTTTATTTATGACCCTTATGTTTTTGCCATTATCTTTATGCTCTAAAGACAATGAAGATGATTTTGGTGATAATGAGTCAGAAGTGGTCGTATTAAATACAATTAGACAAACACCCATTTATAACACCTCCAATGGCTATCAATGGAATGATGTAAACTACCCTAATTCTAATTTATCCATTATGTCATATAGCACTTCAAATGTAATCGGAGAGTTTGGCGCAAGTGATGCAGAAGAGGAATTAGAAATTATAATGGAAATTGCTCGAAAAACAACAATTGATGAAAACAAGAAAAAAGTAGATACCGTAAATTATAAGAGGGCCTGGGGGTATGATCTTTTAGATGCAGTAATGAATAAATCAGACTACTACATCACAAAAAAAGAAGGAGGAACCCTGTTTGTTACAAAAGACAAAAAGTTCAGAGTTGAAAAATATTTATTAGGGAGTAGGTATGTTCCGGGGTTTGCTTTTTCATATGCAGGATTATTCCGTTCTTTTGATAATGGTCTTGATTTATATTCAACGTTAAATGGTAATATTTACTATACTGATGATGATGTTTTCTCTTATTATGAACCAACCAAAATACCTGTTTATCAATATGTTGATTACAGAATGCTGCTCCATTTTCGGTTTTTGATTAGGAATGGCGCAAAAGATATAAGCCTAAAAGGAATAAAAGAGGATGGCACAGAAATGTCATTCACCTTAAATGAAAATTCTGATTTAATAGCACTTTCAGATGAGTTTGAAGCCAATGAAATAGAAACTATTTGGTTTTTAGCTAAAGGTAATTACCGTGTTGATTACTTCAATGGCATAATTTTTTCAAATGAATCAGGGGACAACAGCTCTCACGAAATTGAATATAGATATGGAGAACCTATATTTGATTAGGGAGGACATACTAAAAAAGTTATCACGCAAGAGGCTGTCCCGAATTAGACGGCCTCTTGCTATTCAAAATCATCTGAGGGTGATGGGGTTTTATTCTTATCTGTAACGATGTCCTTAGAATTTTCTTTAAACGCTATTTGTCTGTCAAAGAATTCATGGCTTGTATTTTCGTCCATTTGAATTGTAGGTTCTGTTTTATTATGTTGCTCAATTTCTTTTTCCTCCAATGATGTGTTTTTTTGTTTTGTCTCAAGATTTCCAAAAAATTCTTTGGATTTTTCGTCACTCATCTTAATGTCTAGTTTTTCAGGTTCAGATTTTTCTAACTCTTGTTGATGTTTTTTATAGCCACCAACATCTTTCTCAGATAAAATGGCTAAATCTTGATGGGGCATATCCGCAATCTGATTAATTGTGTGATTAGCATAATCTGCACTTTTGGCTTTATTAAGCATTTCATCTTTAATCTTTTTATCATATTGCTCTTTGGTTTCAGCTTTTAATTTATTAGCAGTTTCTTTGGATGCAATTTCTTTTTTATAGTTTTGATTTAATGCTATATCACCCTTAGGTTTAAGCGTAAGATTTGGCTTTTGATAAGTAGCAAATCGTGATTTATCGATACTACTTATAGCCTTGTTCTTTTCTTCAATCAAATCTTGAACCTCTTGACTTCTTTGGGCTATTTCATAAATAACTTCGAGGTCTAAATCATCTGGTTTTGTTGACATAAATCATATTTTATGGTAGCTTATACATGCTATTCTAGCCGATAACAAATGGAGGTAAGTAATCATGGTTTATTCTAATTGGGAAAAACTTGAAAGATATTCCAATGAAGATATTGAGTATAAAGATGAGGCTAGAAAATTAATTTGCCAATCTCTGGGTTTTGAACCTCCCATTCATATTTCAATGGTAGCCGAATTAACATTTAGACAAAATCTCAAAAAAATAGCATCAGGAGAAATCTCAAAAAAAATTTTAGACGAACAAATCGAAATTCAAACGAATTTAATAATTAATACACTAATTCCGAAATATGCTCCTGAACTTTCCGAATTTGTAAAAAGAGATTCCTAATCATTCCCCTGACCACTATTATCACTACCCATGATCTTGGTCTCCTTTACCATCCAAAAAATCATTATCCCAAATATCTTTTGTCGTTTGAAAAGAATCTTCAACGAGATTATAGAGTGATTTTCTCATGCCTTCATCATCAGGTAACTCAATGGGTAAATAAACACCTTTAGTGTCTTGTTTTGGTTTACGACCAATAAACACATCATATTTCATTTCACTACAAATTTTCTTGTCGATATTATCCAAAACCCAATTACGTCCCTGTTGGGCTTTACTTAAATTTCTCAATCCATATATAATCCCACAAAAGATCAAAATCATTCCAACAACACGAGTGATAGGTATCAGTACGAAAATAATGCCTATGAGTACTGGTATGGCGGGTTCTATTAAAACATGAATAGTGTAATTTGAAACTTTCATGCCTCGAAAAATCTTGCCGAGTATCTTTACCCAAAAGGTATTCAATTCTCCATCTGAAAGGCTAAATCGCTTAAAATCGTAGGTCGTGCCATATTTCTTTATTTCCATGCGGTGGTAAATTGAAAAACCGAGATACGCACATGAAAAAATAAATAAAACAATGCCAGCTCCATTTATTCTTAAACGAAACAAATTGTCCAACCAAGAATAACTAATATTCAATATTAAAAAGAGACCTATGGATTGTGCCAGTGTTATATAACGTTCTCCAAACCGTTTCCTTAAAAACACTTCAATGATGGCAGATGCGTGGGAGGCAAACATCATAAAAAACCCTAAAACAAACTCGGAAACATGGTTTGTGCGACCTTTGTGGATTTCAATAAAAACATTTCTTTTTTCTGGGTTGTAACGGTAATACTGACTTTCTGTACTCATATTGATTGTTGGTTTATAGTGAATAATGCATAATTTTTCCCTGTGCTTAAAAAGGGAATGCCCTGTCGATGGACAACTGTTTGAATTTCAAAATCGTTGAGAGGGCCTCCCGTTTTTTGTCTTGCAAACTCTGACGGCTGTATCGTGTGGAGTAGGTTTTGTGATGTTCCTTCTGAAAATGACGCATTATCACCCATAGACATATTTTCACTTCCAACCCAATGCAGTTCTTTACCAATAAGATCTGCCGCATATTCATTGGTTTCTACATCTGAATTGGCATGAAAGAATTTTGTCCCCAAATTACCCGCTAAGGCTTTAAATCGATATGCTCCTCTATCACCACCGCCTGCATGCAAACTAAAATTAGGTAAGTTTTGGGTCAAATAGACTGTACAGGCTCGATAACTTCTTGCGGTCGATTGGTGGTCAATATCATGGTCGTGCAAAAAATAATGTGCCTCATCCACCCATAAAAATGTTGGACGACTGTTATCTCTTATCTGCCGCCTTTGCATGGCGCGTTGCCAGATATATTTAAATAATACTTGTCCATCCCTACCTGTATTTTCAAAAATCAAATAAGGCAAGTTCACAATAATAATTTTCCCCTTAATGGTATCTTCTGGTGTTATAGTCGTTTTGGTATTGAAAAGAGAATAAAGAGGGTCACGCATAAAGCGGTCGCCAAACCCAAAAAACATTTGCTCGACAATGCTTCTGGTTTTTTCAGAGAGATAGAGCCAATTGCCATAGAAAAAATCCTCTATAATATATAATCGTCTTGCCTGATTGTCTCTTTCTTGGGACGGCGGTGCATTATTAAGAGCGTTTGCCGCATATTCCATCAATCGAAAACATTGGGAGCTTTGTCTCCAGGATTCATTGCTTAATTCTGCTTTTGTTTTCGGGGCGGACTGGACAATTTTATAAATATGCTCAAAGCGGATTTTCTTTTGGGTAAGTAAACAAAGGTCAACGGCATTGACGAGTAATTGCTGTAAAGCGGCATCCCAAAATGCTTTATCGGATTCCTGTCCATCATTCGCGCCAGCCTTGATAACTGTCTTCAAGGTGTCAGCAATATTATGCGTGATGCCCGTGCCTTTATCTGGTCGGCTACTTTCATAATCAAGAAAGTTGAAATAATGCCCAATATCATGACCAAATATAATAAGGTCATCTTCCCGACCGTGTTTTTTGCAGTAGGATTTCCAAAGTTCAAGTTCGTCCTCTTTGGCGGTTAAAACCAAGCCACCAAATCCACTAGTTAAATATTTTTTAGCTAAAAGCGCACCTGAGCCAGACGTTTTTCCACTACCTAAACCGCCCATAATAAGCACACCTTCGCATGCATCACGCACCGTAAAGGGATGACCGACTTGCCAATTGATAAGAGGAATGTCTAACATAAAATTTATGCTTTAACATTCTTAGGAAGGGAATTACACCAAATATATGGATATTTATTAAAACATAAGAAAATACTTATTTGCCGAAAATATTTTTAGTTAGGGTTCGTTTACAAAAAAGCCTAAAGCACCGCTTAGGGGAGATGTCTGATAGATATACGCACTGTAAAGTTGGTGTAAATTTATCATACTAATATTGTTAATCACTTTTTACTATATCTACAATATTTTTTATCCTAATTTCCAGCTCTTTTAGGCTTATATTTCTTTCGTATATCTGGCTACCTATGTTTATTCCTTTTGCCCCAGAGGAGAGGTAATTCTTGATTAGACTTTTATTAAAGGCATTTCCGCTTGGAATTATTGGGCAACTAACGAACTTACTCAAATATTTAATATATCCTGGAGAATGATAAATATTTAGATGGCCATCAGCTTCTTTGAATACAGAAGGAAATATTTTTAATCCATTAGCTCCCAATTTTGAAGCAGTAATGGCCTCAGTGATTGTTTCAACCGCAGGTAAAAAAGTAAATTCACGCTTTTTAGCATCTTGAAGTAACTTGTCGTTTAGGTATATTGAAAGGCAGCTATTAATACCATATTGAGCAAGAATTTCTAAATCTGAAATATTCATTACCGTACCCGCGGAAATATTTACATATTTCCCGAAAGAATCTATTAAAATCTCGATACATTTTAAAGATTCCGTATCTATCTCACTAAATGCAGCATTGCCAGTGCGAATTGGGACTTCAAAAATGGTAATCCCACTATCAAGTAATGTTTGACCAACTTGTTTCGCTTCGGTTTCTTTAAGCCCGCGTAGTGCAGGTACTATTGGCATTTCTTTTAGAGCATCTAAAAAGTTTCTTGTTTTCATATTAATTTTTCATTTTTAGTTTGAAGACTTAATTAAAGCATAAAGCCATTCATGTTTGCCAATAGTTTTTTTACGAAAATATTTATCTAATAAAACACTTATTCCAGGGGCGACCCAATTTACAAAAGGTATAAAAGATATAGCTCTTTCTCCCCAAGCAATTTTCGTCATTATTTCCTTGTATTTTTGTTCAGCTCGTAATGTCTCAGTTAGTAAATTAGTATATTGTCCCTTAGTTATTGAGTTACCGCTAGTTGCAGCATCATCTATATATTGTCTAAAATCTTTAATAGAAGGTTGCTTAAGAAATTTTATCATTTCTTCTGCAGATGAAGGTCTTAAATTTGGAATAATGCAATTAAATAAATTTTGACCTTCTAAAACTTTTTTTGTTGACAGATTGGCTTTTCCGTTGACAGCTCTTAAACTCTCCTTTTGTATAATTGAATACATCTCGCTTGTGTAGTCTACATCAAGAAATGGAACACCATAGATTTCACTCAATACTAATTTTTGATATAATGACTCGACTGTTGGTCTAATGATTTCTTTAACAAGCTCTAATTCTTCTTTTGTCCAACGAGCCTTTTTTGAAACCATCAATTTATTAATCTGTAAAATTTTTTTATCATTTATTCTCCCTCCAGATTTCTCAATCATCAAATGCATCCCAAAACCATAAGATAAAACCCCTTTATTATAATCCTTAAAGGTGTTTTCGATATTTTTAATATTCGACCTATATCCTTCAATGCCTCTTAAAACGGGTGCTCTCAAAGGGATTGGGTCGTTAAGAAAATTTTTTATATGAGAGTTTATTATGCTTCTAACACCTTCTAAATCAGACCCGAAATCACTTGTTTCTAAAAAGCCTTCTCCTTTGAGATATGTAATAGATTTTTTTAATGGAGCAAATTCAGGTTTCTTTGAATTCTGAATATATTCAAGTGATTGACCATCAATAACTGCTTTGTCAAAAAGCAGTAGCGGACCAAAATCAAAATCAATACCAGATTTAGTATATATATGTATTGGTATGTGCCATGTTGGTTTACCATTTCCTTCGGTTACTCCAGGTACATGACTTCTAAGCGCAGGAAGAATAATTTTATCCATAATAATTAATATAATTTTGAAACCTCCAACCCGGCATCGTCAATTACTAAATTAATGCTAGTTTGAAATTTATCTGACGTACGAACGAAATTGAGATAATCGGAGACTGTTGGTTGAGCATTTTGTGAATTATGAGCAAGAACTAAAGCATTTGGAGCTAAATGAGGGATAGCACTTTTTAAAATCTTGAGATATAAAGATTCTGTAACACTTCCATTTAGCATTTGATTTTTGGGATCAAATTCAATCGATTTTGCATCTATATATAATAAGTCAATTTTTTCGTTACAAAAATTATTAAACCAATTTACTGCATCATCGCAAATAATATTTTTCCCATGGTTTGGAACAAAATTCTCTACATTCTTTTTAGCTAAATTAGCTTCCTTTTCCAGTAATTCAATTCCTAAATGTATTCTTGAATTATAGCTTGCTCCAGAACCTATTGAAGCCCCTACATTGCATATGTAAGTGTATCCACAAAAAATACCTGCACATACAATTGCATTTGGTTGATTAATGGAGTTAATCGAATAAATTAACCGACGCATTCTAGGACTAATTCCTGTCCAAGGAATATGAAAATGTTCTTTAACAGCCTCAACGAAATTATCATAATTATCTAATGAATAAGTAGAGTTCGATATGACTTTATTTGATTCAAGAAATTTAAGAGCATTTCTAACTACTGAAATTTCAATTTCCTTTGATTCAAACTCAATAAAAGCATTCATCCCGATTGATGGTCCCATAACATGTTTAGCCCAATCATCCGCATAATAGGTGTATTGTTTCATGTTGATAATAACAATTTAATTTATAATAAAAAGGATAGGGGCAATATTCAATCAATAAATTTAAAAAACTAATACTTTTGATTGCTATTTCTGACATTGTATTAGATGAAAATCTAAAAAAAATCGATGAGATAAGAAATACCTAACACTTTACAAGCCAATTCTATTAAAATTGTTTAGCTATAATCAGTATTGTAAAACACATTGGATAGAAATATCAATTAGGAAGGGCTCACAGACCAACACCTAAAGCACAGACCAAAAAGCCCCAACATCTATCGAACAAATCTATGCAGTGTTTTTTGGTAAACCCCTCCTTCTATAATACAATAATATACTAAAAACGGGTGGTATAAATCTGTCAGATTATTTTTGTATTTTTCTGACCCCTAAGGATTTGCAAAATCCGTCTGTAGTATGATTTTAGAAAGAGGTATAGATGAATAACTCAAAGGGGGGTAATAAGGTTACGCACACAAAAAACTCATAAAAGTGAAAATTAATTCGTACATTTCAAGTGCGTAAGGCACATTCCCTTAAGACTTTATAAATAGCAATTTCAACCAATGTAAAAAGGGTCTATGATTAGAATGTACCAAAGCCAGACATCCGCTCAGGCAAAAGACTATTTTCGTGATGCACTTTCTAAGGCTGACTATTATTTAGAAGACCAAGAACTCAATGGTCAATTTAATGGTAAGATTGCTAAACGTTTGGGGATTGAAAAAAATCTTATTGATAAAGAAACCTTTGAAAAACTCTGTGATAATATCAATCCAAAGGATGGCGGTTCTTTAACGCCTAGAACTGTATCAGATCGCCGCGTCGGTTATGACATCAGTTTCCACTGCCCAAAGTCTGTTTCTATTCTTCATGCTTTAAATGACGATAAAAAAGTATTGCAAGCCTTTGAAGAAAGTGTCCATGAGACCATGTTGGATATTGAAGCCGACACACAAACACGAGTGCGAACGCAGGGTCAATATGATGATAGGCACACAGGCGAATTAATATGGACAAATTTTATTCATCAAACTGCCAGAGCGGTTGCAGATAACCCCCCAGACCCGCACCTCCATTGCCATTGTTTTACTTTTAACGCGACTTGGGATGATACAGAAGGGCGGTTCAAAGCAGGGCAATTTCACAATATCAAGAAAGATATGCCGTATCACCAAGCCCGTTTTCAAAAACGCTTGGCTGATAAACTCTCCATTATGGGGCATGATATTCGAAAAACCAAGAATGGTTTTGAATTAGCCGTTGTTCCACAACGTGCCATTGACCATTTTTCTAAACGTACCAATTTAATCGGGCAAGTAGCCACCGAAAAAGGCATCACCAATCCTAAAGAACTCGATCAGTTAGGCGCAAGAACACGCGCCAAAAAACAAAAAAATCTTACCATGCCTCAATTACAGAATATGTGGCGAGAGCAACTCATAGATAAGGGTATTGATAAAGACGAGAAAAGCGAAGTTAAAACAACGGATATTTCCCTTGATGCCAAGCAATCCATAGACCATGCGATTTCGCATGTGTTCACAAGAGCCTCTGTAAAGCGTGAACGCCAAATTTTAACGGAAGGCTATAAACATGCCATTGATACAACCAATGTTTCTTTGAATGATATTGATACCGCTTTTTTGAAGAATGACACCATTTTTAAAGTCCAAGTCGGTAGCCAAAAACTTTGTACAACCGAACTTGTCCACGCCGAAGAACGAAAAATGGTCAACATGGCCAGAAATGGCATTGGCAAGCTACGCCCGTTAAAAACGGATTTCAAAAAATCCCAATTCAAGAACTTAAACGAAGAACAAATCAATGCCATCAGTCATGTGATGACCTCCCAAGATCGTTTGACCATGATTAAGGGCGGGGCAGGGACGGGCAAGACAACATTGTTAAAAGCGATTGTTCCTGAAATTGAAAATACAGGAAAGGAAGTGTTTTTGTTCGCACCTACGGCAGAAGCCTCCCGTGATGTTTTGAAAAAGGAAGGTTTTGAAAAGGCAGATACTGTTGCACGGTTTTTATTGGATAAAAATTTGCAGGAACAAATCAAAGGGCAGGTTGTTTGGATTGATGAGGCAGGCATGTTGGGGTCGCAAGATATGTCTAAAATCCTCGCCATTGTCGATAAAAATCAAACAAGGCTTATTCTTTCGGGAGACCCCAGGCAACATAACGCTGTGCAACGTGGGGATGCTATGCGGATATTACAAACCGTTGCCCATATCCCGCATGTCTCCATGGAAACCATATATCGTCAAAAACAAGATGGTTATAAATCAGCGGTAAAGGAGATTAGTGACGGCAATATTGCAACAGGGTTTGACATGCTCAACACCCAAGGTGCAATTCAAGAGATTGCTTCGGATAAAATATCACAAGCCGTTGTGGATGATTATTTAAAAACCAGAAAAGACAATAAATCTGCTCTGGTCATCTCACCCACCCGTGCCAAGGCTAAAGAAATTAATCAAGAGATAAGGGAAGGGCTGAAAGAAAGCAAGATTATTGGCAAGCGAGAAAAAGAATTTACCGTTTATGAGAATTTGTATTTAACCCATGCCCAAAAGGCGGATAGTCGCTCTTACAGGAAGGGGCATATCATACAGCTCCATCAAAATATGCCCAATTTAAAAAAGGGGGCAGTGCTTAGGGTCACCAATGCAGAAAGCAAAAATGTTAGGGTTGAGGATAAACAAGGGGCACAGCATATCCTGCCCCTAAGCAGGGCTAAAGATTTTGATGTTTATAATACCCATGCAGTGCGTATCAGCAAGGGCGATGAAATTAAAATCACTAAAAACGGCTATGATAATGCGGGGAAACGATTGAATAATGGCTCGGTGCTAACAGTTTCAAAAATAAAGCCGAATGGTCAGATTGAGGGTGTCAAGAAGTCAAATTCTAAAAATTCAACTTTTACCCTAAGCCCCGATCATGGCAATTTTGATTATGCCTATGCGTCCACCTCTTACAGTTCACAGGGAAAAACCGTGGATAATGTGATTATCGCCCAACCTGCTGTTACATTCCCTGCATCCAACCAAAAGCAGTTTTATGTTTCAGTATCAAGGGGGCGCGAGAGCGTTACCATCTATACCGATGACCGCGAAGATTTATTGAGCCATATTGAAAAATCAGGTGACCGCCAAGGGGCAACAGAATTGCTAACCGAAAAAGACTTTAAAACTAAAACGGTTGACATCGACATATCACGCCACAAAGAAACAACAAAAGATATAACACCCAATAAAGATTATGAGCCAGAATTATAAATTTAAGAGTTTACAGATTGCCAAAGGCGACCAAGCACAGAGAAAAACAACCAAAGACCCAAACACCATTACGGTTTTTGAAACGGGAGATACCAAAACAATTGATTTTGAGCTTTTAGATGGCACAAGGCAGAATTTCCATTATTCGCATTATATCACGTCATGGATGGGCAAAGAAAATGGAGAGCGTATTATCAAAATATTTTTCGCAACTCATCTTGTAACAATTAACGGATATTGCCTTGACGAAATCTACAACCACCTCACAACCCTATCCGTCAAATCCATCAAAGCCCATGATCAACGCTACCTTAATATGGTCGAAGAAAACCAACCTTTTGCTATTCAAATAAGTATTGAATGGAAAGGAAATTAAATTTTTTAATTTGACTCTGATTAAAGAAAATTTTTCATGGAATCAAATGTTGTTCCATATGTTTCATGTAAAACTGAATATTTACTGGCATAAAATTTTTGGTATATAAAGACTCTAAAAGCCAAGAATACATATAATAAAATTGGATTCATTAAAACAATTGTATTTACTACTAGTAAGCTGAAAAACATATTTGTTGATGAAGTAGAAAGATATATATTCACAGGAAGGGCGAATACGAATATTATTAATAAATATATAAATACAAACTTTAAGCTTTTCTTTTTAGGGAAGAAAAATTTTATTTGTTTCGAAAAAGATTTTTTCTTTAGTTCTTCCCATTTTTTATTAATATCATTAATAAAATCTTTATTTCTACTGAAATAAATTGATAGAAATACAAAGACTAGTACAATGGGAGAGATAACGTAAATTAATATAATTTGAATATTTGATAAAGTTTCTGTAAAATGAACAATTAAATATGAAATAATAATACCTAATATATACATAACTATAGTTGTGGTTACTGACATTTTTATTTTATATGATAGAATTTTTTCAGATATAGAGCTAAAAAATATGATAAAAGAATACGAAGATGTCATTAACGCCAAAAGAAACACAAAAAAGGTTAAATCCTCTCGTGTGCATGATACTTGTGAGCATATCTTATAGGTTCCATCCGTTCCTATTTGTGACTGAAACGCAGCAATAATTAGAACAGTAAGACAATAAATAGAAAGAATTAAAGATATCGGTTTAAATATTTCAAAAAGGAAATTCTTACGAGTGTTATATTCATTATTAAGATTCTCAAAATCAGCTAACATTCTAGATTTACCATTATCGACAAATTTATCTACACCTTTTAAATCGTCTTTCTTATCTGCATCTTTTAAAATTAATTTTAGCTCAATTTTTAATTCTTCTAGTTTATTGACAGATGAACCTCTCTTAAAAATTGCATTATTTAACAAGTTTCTGAAATAATCGAAACTCGCATAACCTAAATTTAAAGCAGCAAAAATCTCAAAAAAAGAACTAAAATTAATTAAATCCATTTAATTATAACTAATATTAATAAATATAGGAAAGGTTGTTTTGAGATATGGGGTGCAGGAATTACAATTACTTGAAATATGGGGTGCAGGAACTATAATTTGAATTAAATACGCTATTTATTTTTTCAGGAAGTCTTTTATTATTGAACGAACAAGTAGCCTCTCTTGTTATTTCGCAATTATCATCATTTCCTTGCAATTCTAGTCTAAACTTATTGTTATCCCCAACAACAAAACTAATATTTTCATTGTATATTTCTTTTATTTTTGATTTAAACTCTAGGGATGCATGTTTAACTTCTATTCGTTCTGGAAATATCTGAGTTAAGTTGGATAAATAGTTTTCTAATTCTGAAGTTTCACCATTATTATACTTTTTACCAGCCACAATTCTTATACTGCCATTTCTACCTATAAATTCAAATAGAGCTTCTCGAAAAGATTCAACTTGTTCATTTTGAGTCACGTCACCGGATAAATCATTATCAAATAAAATAAAGTCATTTTTAGAATACTTTAAAATTTTAGACATAGCTATAGCAGCATGTTTGTGATCTCTATTTGGGAATATGACTTCACTATTGTTTTTTGCTAAAAATTCTAAATCTCTAGAATATTCTTCTAATTCTTCTATTTTCTTTTTTTCGTATAATGATTCTTTCATTTCTTATGTTTTCTCTTTCAGCTTAATGTGTTAAGTAAGGATTGTAAAAAATTTCTGCAAATATTATAATCAACGCTGTTAATTAATGTTAAAATTTTGTTAATTTCTTTAAACAACCTTGTTTTTAGCTAACATATCTTGCCATTTTTTATTTGTGCTATCAAGCAAAACTTAAGTTTTTAACTCTTAAAAATAAGACATAAAATAATTTTTCGAGATAGAGTTTTATCTCTTATAAAAATAGGCATTATAAATTACATCATTACATTTTATCGTGTTAAAATTGTGTTTTAACGATAAAATAACATTTGATTAAACAAAGGATGAGTATTTTATTTTGGATATAATATAGCCAATACTTATTAAGAATGTTGTATTAATCGGTTTATCTTATTTATTATCCGATGAGTTGTTTAAAAAGTAAATGAATCCAATACGGTTTTTAATTTTATGTTTGTTCAGGTTCAAAAACCGATTCACATTGCATGCTAGAAATGATATACTCCTAACCAAATCCCTAACCATAGAGATTTTGAAAAGGATTAAATATTGGAAAGCCTAGAAAAAATGGTGCCCCGAGGCAGACTTGAACTGCCGACACAACGATTTTCAATTGTGTTCAGGTGCGTATTATGATGTTCTATGTTTTTCTATGATCCTTTTTAAATAATTGATAATAAAGTATTATTTGAAAGGAAGCTAACACGATGTCTCATAACGTTTCATTAAGTGACACCCATTTCCCTAACCAAAATCCTAACCAAAAGGGCAGACGTTTTATAAAATTTACTGACCTAACGATTAAAAGTCTTAAACCCAGTGAAAAGAGAATCGACTATTGGTGCAATGGTTTACAAGGTTTTGGAATAAGAATTTCTCCAAAAGGAACAAAAACTTGGTTTTATCTCTACCAATTTCACAATAAGCAACGCCGAATGTCCTTTGGACATTATCCGAAAGTCTCTTTAGCAGAGGCTTTGAGTAAATACAGTGAGTTGAACAATTCAATCGATTTTGGGGTAGACCCTTTAGCGGAAAGAGATGAAGCTAAAAGAGTTCAAGATGAAGAATTGACAGTTTCACAGTTAATAGAATTATACTTGGAACACTGTAAAAAGTCAGGAAAGAAAAGCTATAAAACTGATGAGCGAGAATTAAAAAAAGACATTGTTCCTATTCTAGGAAACCACAAAATAACAGAGGTTCAACCTAAAGAACTCGCAAAAGTATTTCATCATATCATTGTAGAACGTGAAGCTCCTGGAGCGGCGACACATTTATACAGTTATGTGAGACGGCTTTTTAATTTTGCCGCAGAAATGGGTTTAATGAGACGCCGTGACAATCCCTGTCTAGATATTAAGCTAAAAATCCCTAAAAACAGAAGGCAAAGGCATTTAAATCCTGAAGAAATCTATCGCTTTTGGCATACGCTTGATAATATTTTAATGGCTGATATTAGCCGTGTCGCTTTACGTTTTTTAATTTGTACTGTAGCACGTTCTAATGAGGTACGTGCTATGAAGTGGTCACATGTCGATTTAAATTCAAGGATTTGGACAATGCCAACTTCAAAAAACGGACGTATGCACCGTGTTTACTTAGGTGATTTAGCAATGAAATTATTAAATGAAGCTAGAAATTATACCGATGGTAAAAGCTATGTTTTTGGCTCAACTGGAAAGATAAGTACTTGTGGCATTGATAAAGAAAACCTAAAAATGCTAAGCGGTTGGGCGTTGTCGCAACCTATCAGAAGGCACTTTGATGAATTTGGTATTACAGAACGCTTTTATCCTCATGACTTAAGACGAACTGGTGCAACCATGATCGCAGGTTTATTTGGAAGACGTGACTTTGCAGCTATGGCACTTAATCATACCAATAAAGATGCTACGGATGTATATGACCAATATGTATATGACATAGAAAAGAAGCTCACGTTAAACGCCCTCAACAAGGCTATAGAAATAATAGTAAATAGTCCAAATGTTGAGAGCGTCCCTAATTTTGACGAAATTAGGTCAAAGATTATTAAACCCAAACATCAAATTAATCTTTTGCCTGATGATTTGGAGAATGATAAGTCGATGGATTTTTCATCCAGTTTTTCAAATCCTGTAACCTATAAGCTTTCCTACGACCATGGTGTGTTAAGGAAACCAATTTAGGAAAACGTCCTTCTTTACGTTCCCTATATTGGGTCATTTTATCAAGGGTTGTTGCTAATTCTGCTGTCTTAATAGAAACAAATGCGTTCATTTTAAGGAGTAGGTGGGCAACAACTTCTGCTTCTTCGTCTGGGTCAATGAGGACAACTTTATTGTTTTCAATGGTATTTAGCACAGTGATTCCTTTTCATTTGTTAAGATTGAAAAGACGATAAAGATTGATCACAAGATTAATAACGCACATGAAAATTGTATTCATATGCTACCAATGTGTGTTTGTCCCACCCCCGTTTATTCTGTTATGGAAACACGCTTTATGTGCGTGTTATGCAAAAAGCGTAATCGAATAGGATTGCATCATAAAAACAAAAAAGGAATACAAAATGCATATGAAATTTGATTATCCTGATAAAGTCAGGGCAGATTTTTTAACCGATGTGGTCAAGCCTATGGTCAAACAACGTAAGAAACTTGGGTTATCTCAGGAAGATGTCGATTCCCTTTTGGGCGTGGCGGATCGGTTGGTCAGCAAGTGGGAATGTGGAGTTAGAAGCCCTACGGCTTTTCATCTTTATTGCTGGGCAGATGCTTTAAAAGGTCAAATTTTATTTTCACCCAACGAAGATTTAAATGTTCCAATACCTAAACAGTCATCCAACGATAATTCTCGCGTATGTGAAATGCTAATCAATGACAATATATTTATTCTTCCCCAGAAGAAAATTAAACAGGTTTGCTAGTGAGTTAGTATAAATATAGAAAGAGAGGTCGCTGACAAATAAAAGTTAAAGCGACCTCTTTTTTTAAAAGAATGAATATATATTGTAAGCTAGGGTTTTATGATTTTGATACATAAGAAAATATTTCTTGATTATACCTCTCTCCTTAGAAAGCAATAATCAATTATTTATGACAAAAAATATTAGTATAAAAAATATAGCAACTTTTAATGATTCAGGAATAGAAATCTCTGAACTATTTTGTTTTAGGTATGTTTTAGGGTAACAAAAAACCCAAGACTAAAAATCTTGGGTTTTCTTTGTAGCGAGAGGGGGGCACGATCCCCCGACCTCCGGGTTATGAATCCGACGCTCTAACCAACTGAGCTACCTCGCCATAAATTAAGGGTGCAAATATAAAAACAATATTATTGTAAGCAAACAGATATAAGATAAAATATTATTAAAAATTGTTGTTATACTTATCAATTAATGTATATATTGGGAACATAAAATTTTTAAGGTATTTATGGACGATAAAGTTAAATTTGATATTGAATTTCCAATACATGCATCTCCTCAATTGTTATATCAATATATTTCGACACCTTCGGGGCTATCTGAGTGGTTTTCGGACAATGTAAATTCACGTGGTGAATTATTTACTTTTATATGGGATGATAGTGAAGAACAAGCAAAATTGTTAAGTAAGAAAAGTGGTGAGCGCATTAAGTTTAAGTGGTTGAATGATGAAGACGATCAAACATCGTATTTTGAAATAAGAATACAGGTTGATGAAATTACTAAAGATGTCTCATTAATGATCACTGATTTTGCTGAAGAAGATGAAATTGATGAAGCTAAGATGCTTTGGGAAAATCAAATTTCTGATTTAAAGCAAGTACTTGGTTCTGCTTAATTCTATATTTTAAATTATATTTGTCCCGCTCTTATTAACTAAAAGAGCGGGATTTTTTTATGACAAATTTTAATGGAAATATTCTAGAGGAAAATACAGTTCTTTCAATTGAAAATAGAGGCTATAACTATGGTGATGCTTTATTTGAAACCATAAAAACAAGCTTTGGTAAAATCTTATTTTGGGAAGACCATTATTTTAGACTTATGGCATCTATGCGTATTATGCGTATGGAAATTCCAATGAATTTCACTATGGAATATTTAGAAGAACAAATTCTTGGTACATTGAAATCTAATGAACTATTAAAGTCTTCCGCTAGAGTAAAATTAATGGTATATAGAAATGAAGGCGGCTTATACGCCCCACATTCTAATCATGTGAGTTTTATCGTTTCTGTAAAACCTATTCAAGATGATTTTTATATACTGCAAGATGATTTTTATGAAGTTGATCTGTTTAAAGATTATTATGTTTCACCAAGTTTATTATCTACATTAAAAACAAATAACAAAGCATTAAATGTCGTTGGAAGTATTTATGCAAAAGAGAACCATTTGCACAATTGTTTGGTCTTAAATACAAACAAGCATGTTATTGAAGCGCTTAACGGTAACATTTTTGTTGTAAAGGATCATATTATAAAGACGGCTCCCATAAGTGATGGCTGTTTAAAAGGCATTATGCGTAAACAACTTATAGATATCGTAAAAAATATACCTGATTATGAAATTGTTGAAGCATCCATATCTCCATTTGAACTTCAAAAAGCAGATGAAATTTTTATAACTAATGTTATTGTTGGAATTCGACCTATAACAAAATATAGAAAGAAGGTATATCTTAATGAGGTATCTAAAAATTTATTGCAAAAATTGAATGTGAAAATAAGATTGAATAATACCAATTAAATACTTATATATGGTATCTAGTATTTATTTGGGATCAATTGTAATTTGGGTTTTCTGGTGCATTGGACCAAATACTATACTCGCCTCCAAACTCTAACATTTTTTCTTTCCAAAACGACTTATAGTCTTTCTCTATAATATTATTTTTATAAATATTTTCGGTAACCACCCAAGAATTGGCTTTTAGTTCTTCTTCTAATTGATTTGCTTCCCAACCAGAATATCCGAGAAAAAAACGGATATCCTTTTCGTCTATATCTCCTTTTGTAATAAGTTCGGCCACTTTACTAAAATCACCTCCCCAAAAAATACCTAAGGAAATTTCAATACTTTCCGGGATTAATTTTGGTATTTTATGAATAAAATATAAATTATCTTGTTCTACTGGGCCACCATTATAAACTTTATAAGTGGCTTCAACTTCTGGAATTAGCTCATTAATAGTGTAATCTAATGGCTTGTTAAGAATAAAGCCTATAGATCCATCTTGTGAATGATCTGCAATTAATACAATTGAGCGATTAAAAGAAACATCACCTATTATCGCAGGTTCAGCGATTAACAAATCACCTTTCTTTGGTTTTATTGTTATCATGCTTATGAGGTATTAGTAACTAAATCTAATATTTATTTATTAGAAAAACAACTGTTTTACCGATGAACTCGGTTAAACGTTATGGATTATATTGAAAGTAAGTAATTTCCTGTATACCTACTAACAGGCATTCCCGTTTAAAGACTTTTCAATTATATAGTAGGTTATAGAAGTAAAAAAAAAGAAAAATGGTATAAAAGGGGAGTCCATTAAAAAAGCTTAAATAAGTTCGATGCAATAAAAATGCCTTCAAAATCTGAAGGCATTTTTTTATGTAAAAGGAGTAAAACTAGTTTACTGCACTTGATAAATCTGATCCAGCTTTAAACTTAACAACGTTTTTAGCCTTAATTTTGATAGTTTGTCCAGTTTGAGGGTTTCTTCCTTCTCTTGCAGCTCTTTTAGAAACTGACCAAGACCCAAATCCAACTAAAGAAACTCTGTTACCTTTTTGTAAAGCTCCTTCAATTTCGATTATTGCACACTCTAAAGCTTTTTTTGCAGCTGCTTTAGTGATTCCTGCGTGTTCTGCCATTGCGTCGATTAAATCTGTTTTGTTCATAATATAAATTTTAATTATTAATAAAATTGGTTAAACATAATTGTTATATCCTACTACAAATTTATACGGATTATGAAACCATGCAAGTAATAGCAAGCGAAAAACGCGGTATTGTTAATAACTTGATGCTTTTGTTAATAAAGGAAGTGTATTTTATCGGTGATTTATAATATCAATGAGAATAAGGGTTTAGAGCATTTTCGCATTTCTTTCAAAAGTATAACCATTTAAAAGCGATTTTATATCCATAGTTCGTTTGCCTGGAAGTTTAATTTCCTTTATTATAATATAGCCATTTGTAACAGCCACTTTTAGCGTTTTATTATCATGGATTATGGTTCCAATACTATTTTTATGAGGCATTATTTCTTTTTCCGCTTGATAGATTTTTACATCCAACTCATGGTCTCCGTTTATTAAAGTACACCAAGCTGCCGGGTACGGACTTAGACCACGTATCTTATTATATATATTGTCTATAGATGCGTTCCAATCAATCTTACAATTGTCTTTATTTAGCTTATAGGCTGTTCTAATATCTTTTGTTATTTTCTGTGGTATGGTTTTAACGTCTCCTTTTTTTATGGCGTTTACTGTTTTTAAAACCAAGTCACTTCCTATAGTCATTAATTTATCATGTAAACTACCTACGTTTTCATCAGTTTCTATTCCAATTTCTTTTTGAAAGATCATATCACCAGTATCAATTTTTTCATCAATAAAGAAGGTTGAAACCCCTGTTTTGGTTTCACCATTAATGATAGCCCAATTAATAGGGGCAGCACCACGATAGTTTGGTAATAAAGAAGCATGTAAATTAAAAGTACCATATTCAGGCATTTGCCAAACCAACTTCGGGAGCATTCTAAAGGCTACCACAATTTGAAGATTTGCTTTAAGTGCTTTCAATTCATCTAAAAAAACATCATGTTTTAAATTGGTGGGTTGTAAAACTTTTAAGTTAGCTTCTTTTGCATATAATTTTACGGCACTTTCGTTTAGCTTACGGCCACGTCCAGCGGGTTTATCGGGGGCAGTTATAACACCAACTATATGATATTGGTTTTCTACTAATGCTTTTAGAGTGGCCACGGCAAAATCTGGTGTGCCCATAAATACGATTCTTAACTCTTTCATCTGTTGATATTCATTATTTGTTTTTTGTCAGACGTCATTCACTTCCAATATTTTCAAAATAATTTAAAATTTAAGGCGCTTATTTCATATATGACTTAATTTATATGTGTTTGTTGGAGTCATACTTATAATATTATGCTCTAACAGTAATTTTAAGACTATTTTTAAATCACTTTCTTTGCAATTTAATGTTGAAACCATTTCTCTGGATGATTTATCGCCTTTTTCCAATAATTGTATAATACGTTTTTTTGTAGTATGAATGTCTTGTGAAGCAGTATTCTTTTTAGGGTTAGTGCAAACCGAGCAAATACCGCATGGATTGATGTCCCTTTCACCAAAATAGGTTAGGAGCTGTACACTTTTACAAACCGAATCGTTTTCAATATAATCAAGCATGGCATTAACTTGATGCTGTTTTAATTTGTTTTGTTGCTCTATAGTCGATGCGATTTTGTTAATTGTTTTTTCATCTTCCCGAGGTTCTATAAAAGTAATTTGGGCATCTGTTTTTGCTAAGTTTAGGGTAATGATTTCATCACTTTCTAGTTGTTGGAGTGTATCTATTACCTTACTTTCGGTTACTGACGCTTTTTTAGAGATTTTCGTCAAATCAATTTTAGTAACATGGTCAAAAATACCACCATACATTCTTAATATTGATTTTACGATGATATTAAAATCTTGATGGGTTTCTAAATAATTAAAAAGAGTGGCATTCGATATAATGAATTGTAAGGTTATTTTGTTTTTAAACTGTTTTGATAAGGTAATAATACTATTCCTATCCAATAACAACAGGGCGTTATAACATAAAATAGAGCTAAAATTATAAGTTTGACAAAAGGTAGTAAACTCAAAATCAAAAGTTTCGTATTCGCCTTCACCATACGCTATTTGAAAATAGTTGCATAATTTTCTATAAACTTGCTTCACATAATCCACTGTGGGCAAAACGTTTAAAAACTGGTTTTTCACTAAAATGGCATCGCTATTATTTTTTAAGATCACAGCAAAAGCCTTTTCTCCATTGCGACCTACACGACCGGCCTCTTGAAAATAACTTTCAATACTTTCCGGTAAATTGAAATGAATCACTGTTTTAACATCTGGTTTGTCAATACCCATACCAAAAGCATTGGTGGCAACCATAACCTGTTTTTGGTTTTGAGACCATGCTGCCATGTTGGTGTCTTTTTCAATATTTGAAAGACCTCCGTGATAATAGGTTGAAGAGATGTTTCTAGATGCTAAAAATGTACTGATTTCTACGGTTAACTTCCTGTTTCTAACATAAATAATTGATGATGAGGTATACTTTTTTAAAATGGTTTCAAGGCGGTAATACTTATCATTTTCATGATATACCATATAGGCTAAATTGGGCCTGGCAAATGATTGTTTGAATATTTTGGGTTGAATAAAATCAAGTTCTTTTATAATATCCTCAACGACTTCTGGTTTTGCCGAAGCGGTTAAGGCGATCACATTTACGCTAGGTTGTATTTGACGCAATAACGATATATTTTTATAAGCAGGCCTAAAATCACTTCCCCATTGCGAAATACAATGTGCTTCATCTACAGCTATTAGGTTTACGTTCATTTGTTTGATGCGATCCTGTACCAATTCTTGTTGTAAACGTTCTGGCGATAGGTATAAAAACTTATAATTTCCGTAAATACAATTATCTAAGAGCGTATCTAATTGACCGTAACTTATTCCGCTTGTAATTGCCATAGCTTTAATCCCTTTGTTGTTTAAGGCCAGTACCTGGTCTTTCATAAGGGAAATTAAAGGCGAAATAACAATACAAATACCATTTTTAGCTAGGGCCGGAATTTGAAAGCACAATGATTTTCCTCCACCAGTGGGCAATAACACAAAAGTGTCTTCCCCATCAATTGCCGCATTAATAATGGCTTCTTGGTTGGGCCTGAATGCTGTAAATCTCCAGTAACGCTCTAATATGTTTATGGGATGCTCCATAATTACATATCCAGGGTGTTTAAAATGAAATTGGTTCTATTCTCAACGGTATCAAAAGGGACATCGATAAGGTCATAATTAAAACCTTGATAGGTTTTAAGTAAGTATTTGTGAATATCCAAAGCCTGTTCAAAATTTTCGTAGCGTTCATGGTCGCTCTTGTAAATAGATTCCCAAGGCTTTAAAATAAAAACGGTATCGTAGACCAAATCCTTACATGTATTTATAAAGCTCTGTGGATAGGAATCTCCAATATAGTCCATGTAGGCTAACACATCGGGAAGTCCTCTGTCAAAAAAAATAATTTCAGATGCATACATGCCGGCATTCAAAAATTGTTGCTGCCTACCTTTTAAAAGCAATTCACTAAATAATAACGGATTGGCTAAAAACAGCTGATCAATGCCTTCTTTTTTTGCATTTAAAGTGACCTGACGTGAAATTTCTTCAAAACAAGTGTAGCCTCTACCAATCAATTCATTTATTAAAGTAGATTTTCCTGTTCCCGGACCACCAGTAATTACAATTTTTTTTGTGTTCAAATCGGTATTATTTTGCCGTAAAAATCGTAATTAAACCGCGATAAAAAAAATGCAGGGAAAAACAGTGATAGCAAACATTTTTAATTTGCGGTATCGTGTTTGTATAAATGTTATTTTGTTGTGGGCAGTAAAATTTAAGTATACCATTAAAAATAAGGATATAAACAGATGAAACCGTATATTTGCACGATATAAAAATGACTATGAGCACACCTTCAAATTCTGAAGAATTTTACGAAAAACTAAAGGGGCAATTATATGAAACAGCAAGTTGGCCCACAGAATATTTATATAAATTCATTATAAAATCTGATATTGAAAAGATAGCCAAGCTTGAGGCCCTTTTTAATAATCTTGGAGCTGTTATAAATAAAACTGAATCTAAAAATGGAAAATACACAAGTGTTTCTGTCAATTTGCACATGAGGAATCCAGATGCAGTTATTGAAAAGTATAAAGAAGTTGCAGAAAAAGTTGAAGGGGTGATAAGTCTTTAGTTTTTTTTTGTATTTTGCGCAAGCATACCAACTTACATGCATAAATAATTAACTCTACACATTTAATTTTGATTATAGATAATTTAGAATACAATACAGAGCGTGAACATTTAATCATTCCAGAGTATGGACGCCATATGCAGAAAATGATTAATTACGCTAAAACTATAGAAGTAAAGGAAGAACGTAATAAAGTCGCAAAAGCTATTATATCTGTAATGGGGAACATGCAACCTCATTTAAGGGACGTTCCAGATTTTCAGCATAAACTTTGGGATCAACTTTTTATTATGTCTAATTTCGAATTAGATGTGGATTCACCTTACGAAAAGCCTACTAAAGAACTTTTTGAAGAACGTCCAGAACCTTTAAAATATCCGCAGAACTTCCCTAAATATCGTTTTTATGGCAATAATATTAAAATAATGATAGATGTTGCCAATACTTGGGAAGAAGGCGACCTTAAAGAAGCTTTAACATTCACGATTGCCAATCATATGAAAAAGTGTTTCTTAAATTGGAATAAAGACACTGTTGAAGATGCCGTGATCTATAATCATTTGTACGAGCTCTCTGAAGGAAAAATTAATTTAAAAGGCTCTAAAGAAGAGTTATCGGATGCTACAAGCCTGATGCGTTCAAAAAGTAAATTTTCAAGTAATAAGAAAGGCCACCATAAAAAGAATTCCAACAGACAAAGAAAACGCCACTAGTTTATAGGTATGGGAACATTTAAAATTGAAGGTGGTCATCAGCTAAAAGGAAGCATACAACCTCAAGGAGCCAAAAACGAAGCGTTACAAATTTTATGTGCTGTTTTATTAACACCAGACTTAGTAACAATAAATAATATCCCAGATATTGTAGATGTTAATAAGCTCATTAGTTTATTGGGAAAACTAGGGGTTAAAATTGAAAAACAAGCACATGGCTCGTACACTTTTCAAGCAGATAATATCGATTTAGACTATTTAGAATCTGATGAATTTAAAGTTGACGGACGTGGCTTGCGCGGGTCTATTATGATTGTTGGTCCTTTATTGGCACGTTTTGGAAAGGGGTATATTCCAAAACCTGGCGGAGATAAAATTGGTCGAAGACGATTAGATACACATTTTGAAGGGCTTATTAATCTTGGCGCCAAATTTAGATATAGTAAAGAAGAACAGTTTTATGGTGTTGAAGCCGATAGATTAAAGGGAACGTACATGCTTCTTGAAGAAGCTTCAGTTACGGGAACAGCAAATATTGTTATGGCTGCTGTTTTAGCTGAAGGAAAAACAACAATATATAATGCTGCTTGCGAGCCTTACTTACAGCAATTATGTAGAATGCTTAATAAAATGGGAGCCAAAATAAGTGGCGTTGGTTCTAATATGTTGGTTATTGATGGTGTAGAAACTTTAGCAGGGACAGACCATACCATGTTGCCGGATATGATTGAAATTGGTAGTTGGATAGGACTTGCTGCTATGACAAAAAGTGAACTGACCATTACCAATGTCTCCTGGGACGATTTGGGGTTGATACCTAATGTTTTTAGGAAATTAGGAATTACTGTTGAGCGCCAGGGCGATAATATTCATATTCCAGCGCATACAGATGGTTATGAGATACAAAACTTTATTGATGGCTCTATCTTGACGATTTCTGATGCACCATGGCCAGGATTTACTCCAGATTTGTTAAGTATTATTTTAGTTGTAGCGACACAAGCTAGAGGTAGTGTTTTAATACACCAAAAGATGTTTGAAAGCCGTTTGTTCTTTGTAGATAAATTAATTGATATGGGAGCAAAGATTATATTGTGCGACCCACATCGAGCAACTGTTATTGGGCATGATTTTAAGTCGACATTAAAAGCAACAACTATGACATCACCAGATATCAGGGCTGGCGTATCATTGCTTATTGCAGCACTTTCAGCAAAAGGGACCTCTACAATCCAAAATATAGAACAAATTGATCGTGGTTACGAGCGTATAGATGAACGTTTACGTGCTATAGGAGCTAGAATTGAAAGAGTGGATTAGTTTTTAAATCTACCGTTTTCAACCCAAACTTTAAAAAAGGCTTTTTCATATATAGCTAAGTCGCTATAAAATGGCATAGAATATTTAGAAATAAAAAATTGAAGTTTAAGATAAAAAGCGCAGGCATAATTGGCTCAATCAATAGTTTGGGCAAATCGTAATTCGTCGTATTTACCTTTTATGTGCTTTAAGAAATAGCGTCCTTTAGAATGGCTGTTTTTAAGCTCTTGCCAGATTGCTTTAGATAGATTATGATATTGTCTAATCTGTTTGTTTTTTTTAAGTTCTATTTCTAAAATTTCACTTTCAGGATCATAGCCCATACTATTTAGTATGGAAGATTCAATTTGTTTTCTTCTTATCATAAGTTAAAGGTTAAGTTAGCTTGATTAAAAGTAGGATTTTTTTTCAAAAAAGCAACATCTATTCATACATGTTTTTGGTGGGTGATTTTAATTCATAATTGGTATAAGTATATATTGTAGCCCCAGAAATATATATGAAGTCTCATATAATCTGGGGTTGATACTTTAGGGGATAAATCAAAACCTAAGTTTGGTGTAAGGTTATTGAAAATGTTACTTTTTAGGGAGATAATATATGTTCATTGTAGTTAGAGTTGATTTATATACAATGAACTAGTAGATGTTTTTAAGGTCTGCCCTTTAATCTTTTCTCTATTTTCTGTTTAATTACAGTCAGGCGTTTCATTAAATCCATAATTTCTGGATCCTTCTCTTTTTTGTAAATTTTGTTTAAACTTAATATTAAATCTTTAACCTCTCTTGATGCTTCTATTCGTTCGCTAGTAGTTTTAAAAGTTTGTTTGCGCTGTTCGAATTCTAAAGCGTTACTAATAATATCCATGAATTTTTAATCTAATTTATATTTGTCCGACAATTCTTCTTTTTTCAGAATTTGACAATATAGTAAAATATATGCCATATTTTATTTTTACACAGAATAATTATGGAAAATTTAATATTTAGTAGTTCGGATATCGATTTTTTTTGTAATCCTAATAAAGTTTTTAAGCTGTTAAAGGAGCTCCTTTTAATCGCTTTTCAACTTTTCTTTTTATGACAGTTATCCGTTTCATCATATCCATTATCTTTTCATCTTTTTTTGCCTTATATATTTTATTTAAATCTAAAATTAATGCTTTTGCCTCTCTCGAAATCTTTACCCGGTCGCTAGTTGATAACGATCTCATTTTTCTTTGCTCAAATTCTAGAGCTCTATCTATTAAATCCATTTATTATAATTATTTAAATCGCTTTATGATTTTCTTCTCCTTTAGGTATATAAATTGTACACACATAGTATGGGAAGAATTTAAATCTATAAAGGATCGATTGCTCCAAAGATACAAAACGCTTAATCTGTTGCCGGATAAGTTAAACAGAAATATTGATAGCGCTATAAGGATTCTTTATGATTTTGATCTTTGCGACCTAAAATATTTTCAACAGCAATGATCATCTTTAACAAGTTTACAGCTAGAAACAGCCGTCATTGCTCCAAGTATTGGTGCTGTAATATATAGCCATAGATATTGAAAATTACCGGTAAAAAGGGCTTGGGCTATAGATCGGACTGGGTTCATGGAAGCTTTAGTCATTGGGCCGGCAAACATCCTCTAAAAGGATAACACTATAGTTATTTACAGCACAAATATACAACCTCTTAATTTAAGCTTTTGTTAACAAAAAAAGAATTTTGGATACGTAATTTAGAGCTATTAATCAAACTCATAATTAATTAAAATACAATCAAAATGAAAAAACTATTATTAATTGCCTTGGCATTTACATTTTCCTTAAATGCAACTGCACAAGTAAAGACCCCCCAGCCCAGTCCATTTTCTAAACAGGAACAAAAGGTTGGTTTAACAGATGTGACCATTGAGTATTCCAGACCAAACATGCGAGGGCGTACTATTTTTGGTAATTTAGTGCCTTATGGTAAGTTATGGCGTCTAGGAGCTAATAAAAATACCACCATTACTTTTAGTGATGATGTGACTATTGATGGACAAGCCCTTAAAGCAGGTACTTATGCTATTTTTGCAAAACCAAATACCGAATCATGGGATGTTGTATTTTATGCGGATGCAAATAACTGGGGCACGCCTAGTGAATGGGACGACACAAAAGTTGCTGCTAAAACAAATGCAAAAGTTTATAAGTTGCCTATGAAGATTGAAACCTTTACTATGTCATTTGATGATTTAAGTAATAGCGGTGCTTCTTTGGGTATGATGTGGGAAGACGTTTATGTTGGTGTTAAGTTTGAAGTACCAACAGATGAAGCGGTTGTTGCTAGTATAAAAAGCGTTATGAATGGACCAAGTGCTGGAGATTATTATTCTTCTGCGGTGTACTATTTACAAGAAGGTAAAGATATAAATAAAGCAAAAACATGGATTGATAAAGCTGTTGAAATGACTAAAGATAATCCACGTTTTTGGTTTTTAAGACAACAGTCTTTAATACATGCAAAGGCAGGAGATAAAAAAGGAGCTATCGCTGCTGCTAAAGCATCTTTAGCTAGTGCCGAAAAAGCTGGAAATGCCGATTATGTAAAAATGAATAAAGATTCCCTTAAAGAATGGGGAGCGATGTAAGCCCAGGTTTCTAAATTATAGCTAAGTCGCTATAAAATGGCATAGAATATTTAAAAATAAAAAATTGAAGTTCAAGGTAAAAAGCGTAGGCATAGCCTAGTTCAATGTCATTAAGTTAAGGCCGTAATGTGACAAATTAAAGAACAAATTTCCTTAACTTAATGACATTGAGCCTAGTTACGGCGAGTATTTATAACGAAGATATTCGGTTTTTTACTCTGAAGGATCATGTTATTTTATATTGATTTAGCTATATTAAAAAGAGGCAGAATTCTTTGAATCTTAACTTGGAATTCAGCCTCTTTTATATTTAATCTTTATCTTCTAAAAAGAAAATGTCTTCTACAGTTTTTTTAAACAGTTTCGCTATCTTTAGTGAAAGTACTGTGGATGGTACATACTTGTTTTTTTCCATAGCGTTTATAGTTTGCCGGCTAACACCTATTTTTTCTGCTAAATCTGCTTGTGTTAAATTATGAATGGCACGTTGCACTTTTATATTATTCTTCATGACTTCTGGATTTTAGTTTAAGGAAGTTAAAGCGAATAATAAAAAAGATAAGAGGTGTAAACATGTTATAGATCATTACGGTAAAGAAGTTGCCATCATAAAGACATATGATAGAAAGTAAAAGTACTGTATAGTTAAGGATTATTGCCCATACTAGAGAGTCTTTCCTTAGTTTATAAATAAATTCATCTTCAATTTTTTCTTTAGAGAAGCCTACTAAAAGCCCACCAATAATGATTAGTATTGAAATTATTTCATCTAAAAAATCAAAACCAAAATCAGTTATAAAGCCAAAAACATCTGGTATAAAATCACCAATTTGTAGAAAGAGCCCTCCTGTAATTCCTGAAATAAAAAGTACCCAACCCCATGTTTTGTACTTGTTTGGTAATAAATAATTTGTTTGCATAACTGTTCGTTTTAAAAAACTGAAATGAATTCAGCTCAGGTTGATTCAATTGATTGATAAATCAAAAGTAAAACAAACTTTACATTTAGACAAGTAAAATTTACTTAATGTAGTAAATACTAATACTTTCTGTAACTAATATTCTAATTTAATGCTTGCCCTTACCTCGTCAAGAAGTCTTATAAGCTGCTTACTAAATTTGAAAGTCATGATATCACTTTCTGTTTTCCCTTCTCTTAGAAGGTTGTTAAAATGAAGAATTTCGTAATTATAACCAATCTTTTTGTATTTAAAATCTATGGTTTCTTCTTTGTTATTAGAAATTATGGTAACCGTAGTAGGTCCAAAAAATCCGCTATTAATTTTAATGATCCCTTTTTCACAGTAAAAAATGGCTTCTGTAGGCAATTTTTCTAAAAGCGAGCTTTTTAAATGAGCCGTTACGTTATTGTTGTAATGAAAAACCATGTTACATGATGCGTCTGCCCCATTATCAAAAAAAGTAGCATTTGTTTTTATGTTCTTTGGTATACCTAAAGTAGATAATGCTACAAAAATAGGGTAGATACCAATATCCAATAAGCTTCCGCCCCCTAAGGATTTGTTAAAGACCCTGGAAGCATTATTAAATTCACGATAAAACCCAAAATCTGCTTCAAGTTTTAAAATATCCCCATAGGTCTTGTTGTTTAATGCCTGCAAAACATATTGGTAATGCGGAAGAAAATAAGTCCACAATGCCTCCATAAGGAGCACCTTTTTTTCTTTGGCTTTAGAGATCATGGTGTGGACCTCTTCGGCATTCATGGCAAAAGGTTTTTCACACAATACGGCGATACCTTTTTCTAAACAAAGTAATACATTATCTTTATGTAATGCATGGGGTGTGGCTATATATACAGCATCAATATTTGAATCTTTTACTAATGCTTCATAACTACCATAAGCTTTAATAGCATGATAGGTTGAAGCAAAGGCATCTGCTTTTTCTTGGGACCTTGAAGCTACAGCATATAGTTGGGCCCCTTTAATCGTTGATAAATCCCGTGCAAATTTATTGGCAATATTTCCTAAGCCAATAATGCCCCAGTTTATAATTTTATTCTGTAATTGTTTTGTCATTTCCACTAAATATTTGCAGCGTACATGCAATAGTAATAACTATAGCGCAACCAACAAAATTTAACCATAAAAACGGCAAATTAATAATTTGGTATAAATCTAGAATGTATAATACAATAATTAAAACCTGGGTGATCAGTGCTCCGATAAAAACCGCATTTCCTTTTACGAATTTAAAAAAGAAAGCAAGCAAGAATATCCCTAGTACATTGCCGTAAAAAATAGACCCTATAATATTGACCAATTGGATTAAGTTTTCTGCAAGATTAGCAACACAGGCCACGCAGATGGCTATAACGCCCCAAGCAAAGGTAAACCACTTTGACGCCCTAACCATTTCCTCTTCGGTTTTTTCGCTCGTATTTCGCTTATATAAATCGATAGTTGTTGTAGATCCTAAGGCATTTAGCTCACTAGATGTGCTAGACATGGCGGCACTTAAAATAACTGCTAATAATAACCCGATAAGCCCTCGTGGTAAATTATTCAATATAAAATGAATAAAAACATAGTCTTTATCATTACTTTCAATTTTTATATTTTGTTCTTCTGCAGCTTTATTGATAAGTATTTTGGCTTCGTTTCTAATAGCATCATTTGCTTCATTGGCTATGGCAATATCTTTTGAAGCATTTGGATTATCAGCAGCATCAGTAAATGATTTTATAAGCGTTTGTTTATCGTTAAAAACTTGTCTCTGTTCATTTTGGAGTGATTTGAATTCATCTGCATATTGAGAATTCAAAACAACTTCGGCAGCCGTTGGGTTAAAATTAATGGGCGCTTCATTAAATTGATAAAAAACAAATACCATGACACCTACTAACAAAATAAAAAATTGCATGGGCACTTTTAAGAGACCATTAAAGATGAGTCCTAATTGCATTTCTTTAACAGATTTCCCAGATAAATAGCGTTGTACTTGACTTTGGTCTGTACCAAAATATGAAAGCATTAAAAAGGTGCCGCCAATGATACCGCTCCAGAATGTATAACGATTATTTAAATTGAAAGAAAAATCCAGAACTTCCATTTTACCACTAGCACCGGCAATGCTTAATGCTTTACTAAAGGTAATATCTGCTGGAAGTTTGCTAACAATTAAAAAGAATGCGACTAACATGCCTATAAAAATCACCACCATTTGATGTTTTTGGGTAACATTAACCGCACGGGTCCCCCCAGTAACCGTATAGATAATAACTAAAAGTCCAATAATGATATTGAGCGTTAACAAATCCCAGCCTAAAACAACCGATAAGATAATGGCGGGAGCAAAAATGGTAATACCTGCTGCTAGTCCTCGTTGGACCAAAAATAAGACCGCTGCCAATGTCCTGGTTTTTAAATCAAATCTGTTTTCTAAAAATTCGTAAGCGGTGTATACTTTTAGGCGATGGTACAGTGGAATAAAGACTATACATATAACCACCATAGCAATGGGAATCCCAAAATAGAATTGTACAAACCCCATACCATCATTAAAGGCTTGCCCGGGTGTTGAAAGGAATGTTATGGCGCTTGCTTGCGTTGCCATGACCGATAAACCAATGGTCCACCATTTTGATGAGTTTCCACCTTTTAAATAATCCTGAACATTTTTGCTGCCTTTTGTTTGCCAGGTACCATAAGTAACAATAGCCATGAGCGTTACTCCAAGTACGACCCAATCGATCCAATTTAAAACCTGCATAATTTAAAACGATTGCGTTATTAGGTAAAAAACTATAAAGTATATGGCATTTGCAATTAACACCATAGAATAAAGCTTGAGCCAGGGCTGTTTAGGTTGTTCTTTGTCTGTCATAATTAATCGTTTAGTCTTACTTCTTGCTTTAAATCTTCTTTACCTATAGAGAGCATGTTAGCGAATAAGCGGTATGCTCCAGAAACACCTGCAGGAAACTCTCTAAAAAAGCTTAATCCTGTGTAGATATAATATCCTTTACCATGCTTGGCAACCAACAAACTACCATCTTTTGGAGTTTCATTTTTATCGTTCATGGACAAAATAGGAGTGAATTTGTCAGACCATTCATTAGGAAAATACAAACCCCGTTCTTGTGTCCAGCCTTCAAAATCTTTTGGGGTTATTTTATTGGGATAGTTTAAAACAGGATGTTCTGGGTTTAAAAAGCGAACATCGGCATGTTCGTCTGTAACCCTATCGCGAGATAACTTTAAATCATACGGAGCCAAATCATTAACTGTTACACGGTGACTCGTGTTGTATTGCACAATCATATTACCACCTTTAGCAACAAAATCAAAAAGAAGTTGTTGTTTAAATTTTAAATTTTCAATGGTATTATAAGCACGTATTCCAACAACTAAAGCATCAAACCTGCTTAATGTTTCCGCATCGATTTCTTCGGGTTTTACGATACGGACTTGATACCCGATTTGTTGTAAACTTTCAGGAACCACATCGCCAGCTCCTTGGATATAGGCTATATTTTCACCTTTCTTTTGAATGTCGAGGCGGACAATTTTACTTTCACTAGGTAATAAAACGGTTTGAAACGGAATATGTTCGTAGCCTATTTCAATAAGTTCCTTCGTGTAATTTTTACCATTAATATGGACGATGGGGTGTATGTAGCCTTCATCTTGATTTTTAGGGGGCACTACTGTGAAAATAAGCGTTTGCTCTTCCCCTTTATTTTTAATAAATACTTTTTGTCTTTTAGGATATATGGCCCAATTATTTGGATGGGATATCTCTACATGGCCTTCTAATTCATTTCTCCCTGCCTTCACCACAACGGTGATATCACGTTGTTTGTCATTTTCAAAAATGACAACCTTTTCGGTAATTCTTGCTGACGCTTCTGGTATGATTTCAAACGGACGGTACAGTTCGCCTTTATCTGGTTTTGAATAGCGCTGTATAATGTTTTTTGTAAATGTTATAGGTGTATTTTCAATAAGTAAATTAAAATCTATAGTATAGGTTCTCGGAGTTTCAGGCAAACCTATTAAGCTTTTATCTGCTACTTTATACATGCCTAAAGTGCCTTTGTCACTTAACCAATAAGGGGTGGTTGGTTGTGCACCACTTTTAATTTTAATGACTTCTTTAAAGTTGTATTTGGTATTGCTTTTTAATGCAATATTTTTCGAAATATTTAAATCGCTAGCATTATTCAAGCTGACTAAGGTGATAGGGGAACGGCTTCTATTTAGGACTTCAATGTTTAAGTTTATGGTTTCATTTTGGGTGGCCCAATTGGTTTCTGCCGAAGCTTCTAAATACAGACCGGCACACATTTCAATAATGGCTTTTAGTTCCTTGGTTTTTTGGGTTTTCCAATGCTCATCTTCAATATTTTGAAGGCGTTTATAAGCTTCTATTAATTGTGGAATGTGTTCTGAAGGGTTTACAAAATTAAATTCATCTTCAATTTTAAGCAAAATATCCCCAATGGCTTTTCCCCCTTTCACACGATTCCAGGAGGTATCGATACCATCAAAAATATTTTCCTTGTCTGTTAGTGGAGCACCTTTTAAAAATTCTACGTACTCCTGTTCTGTACCTCGTTGTGCTAAGCGTCCGAATCCTTGGCATAAATGCTGACTACTCGCTAAAGAAGCTAATTCGTTATTAGATAATCCTTTAAGAGGGTAATATGTGCCAATATCGAAGCTGATCATGTTACTTTTATCGGCTTCCTCAAATTTTTCCCTGCTACCATAAAACCACCAGTTGGTATTAAAAAACAGGCGTTGTGGTTTCCAAAGTTCAGTATTTTTTAGCTGCGTAGGATATGCAGAATGATCGTTGGCAAGATCAAAAGCTTCCATGCTTAGCATAGCAGAACTTGTATGATGACCATGTGTGGTGCCTGGTGTTCTGTGGTCAAACCTGTTGATTATAATATCTGGTTTGAATTTTCTAATGGCTAAAACAACATCGCTTAAAACCTGATCTTTGTTCCATATTTCCAAAGTTTCGTCCGGATGTTTTGAATAGCCAAAATCGTTGGCCCTGGTAAATAATTGTTCCCCACCATCAACACGTCTTGCTGCTAATAATTCCTGGGTTCTTATAACACCTAGTAACTCTCTAATTTCAGGACCAATAAGGTTTTGTCCACCGTCACCTCGAGTTAAAGACAAATAGGCCGTTCTTGCTTTAACATGATTGGACATATAAGCAATAAGCCGTGTGTTTTCATCATCTGGATGGGCCGCAACATACATAACAGAACCCAGAAAATTAAGCTTTTGAACAGATTCGTATATTCTTGAAGATGAAGGGGTTTTGGGTTTTTGTGCGTATGAAAAAGAAAATAAAAAGACTAATATCAATGTATAAAGTGTACTTCTTCGCATAATTTTTTAGTTAGCTAAAATTCAAATATAACAAAGTTAAACAGGGGGAAAGCTCCTTTTAATGTTTCTTTAACTTTAAATTTCCCGTTGTCATTATTTTACCTTTTTTAATTATTGTTGTCCGATAAAAACTATAAACTATAATTAGAAGCCCATCAATAAAAGTAAAAGCATTACAGATTAGACACCTTGCTTTAAATACCAGTTAAAACAAACAAGAAATATTTAGGTTTCAGGAAGTAAAACAATAGAGATGTCTGTGTTTGTCTGTTAGTTACAATCAAGTCTATGTTCTTGGTTCCAATAGCGAAGCGGTCTTACGCCTTTAGTCGCACACTAATGTTTTGTAATAAAAGGTATTAAACCAGGGATCCTACTGGATTCAGAAATACTGAAACAAATTTAGCACATGAAGCGGGATGAGCCTGCCACGTCAAAGACCTAGTTCAACTACCTGTTTTGAATGCATTACATCGTAATTTTCCCTGCAATGAGCATGGATTAATAAAAATTCATTCAAATAGCATCAATACCTTCATCTATAGCATCCTTTTCAACTAGAGTAACCGCTTTTTGTAGCATTAAATTATTAGGGTAGGTTACTAAATCACCATTATCCAATCTAAGGTGCAATTGGAACGCTCTAATATCTTCAATAATGGCTTTTATGGGAAAATCTTTATCGTGAATTTCTATTTTATCGCCTACTTTATATGGAAAATTAAAAAACATAATAATGCCAGAGGTAATATTGCTTAGAATGGACCAAATGGCAAACAAAGCGATCCCTAGTATAGCGAAAATTGAAGAAAAAATGACTGCGAGATCCTCTAGTTTTGCACCAAAAATAAAGGCTTCAATAAGAACGGTGATTAAAAAAAGGGCCACTGTTACATATCTGCGCACAAGACCAATTCTAGCCTCGTTTATACCATTTTTTCTGGCGACTTTTGTGATAGTAAAATGTGTGACAAATCTAATCGCCAGTATTGAAAGAAGAATAATTCCTGTAGCTATAAACTCTTCTTGAATAGTTTCAAAAAAATTCATTTTTGAGAATTAAAGTTAAAAATATACTGAACTCATTTAAAGTTTTAGAATAATAGCAAAAATTAGTCATTTTTCATATAGATAAAGACTTTTTTTAATAACATAGCATCGCTACGGAATTCAATAAAGGCTAAATATGGATGAAAAAAGGCGCTTTTTTAACCATTTGGAAAATTTTAAATAGTTCACTGTAAAGATACGTTAGTAAAAGTACATTTTTAATTTAATTGAAGGGTATCCCTTAAAATTTCATCTTTATTATGATTCTTGCTCCAGTAAGCAGATTTAATAGTTTTTAATTTTGTTGCTTTAGTAGTTAACTCTTTAGCTTTTGAACCAAAACCGCTTTTAAATTTTTCTTCCCAACCTAAAATACCATAAGGAAAGTTAGGGTCAAAATTAATAACCAATGTCCTATTTAAATCAGGATAGTTTAATGTATAAGAGTTATTTTTTAAAACCGCCGTAGCTTTGTAGGCTTTTATAGGAACATGTCTTAATCTGTTATATTCAAAAGAAGGAATAATTTCTATACCTCCTGTGGGAAGCGATTTAGGATCGATGCGTAATTGTGTCCATAATTCATTTTCTAAAATAGCCTTTTCTAAGCTAAAATTTTTATCAGCTTCTCCTTCAAAATAAGAATGCGATATGACCTCAAATTGTTTTTTATTATTAAGTTGAGCGTATACATGTCCGCACCATTCTTGCATGGAACAGGATACTTTTATAGCATGTTTATCATTAGAAACAGGGTAGAAGGTGCTTTGCATTATGGCATACGGATATATACCAGTATTAAAATTTTTGGTAGCGTTTAATTTTAACACAGAAACATTGTTCGCGTTTTGCTTGTCTGTTTTTACTTGAACGTTCGGTAAGAAATCTTCGGTGACATATATTAAAACCGCACGCCCATTTCTTATTTCTCCATAACGGGCTTGCTCTAACTTGTATGATGATATTTCAGCTTGGCCGGTATACCAATAATTTTTAAATTCTTGAGAGGGCTCTTTTTGTTTTGAATCTTTGTTTATAGCAATATCTGCTGTTGTTTTAAGTGCTAATTTTTTTGATGTTTTTTCTTTTTTACAAGAAGTTAGTAAGCTTAAGGTTGCAATAATGATATATAACGCTATTTCTACTTTAATGATTTTTTTGAATGCTTGTACCATGACCAGGGTATTTAGTAAGGTAAAGTTACAAATTCATGATTTGTTGGCAATATCGTTTAACGTTTTGTAAACAAGATGTGTAGGTAGCCCCATAACATTAAAATACGAGCCTTCTAATTTAGTGACCCCTATTTGTCCTATCCATTCTTGAATGCCATAAGCTCCTGCTTTATCAAAAGGCTTGCAAGTGCTTATATAGTATTCGATCTCTTCGTTGGTTAAATCCTTAAAGGTCACCTTGGTAATGGCGTGCAATGTTTTTTCGTAAGTTTTAGTGGTAAAGCAAACCGAGGTAATGACTTCATGAGTGGCATTACTTAAAGATTTTATAATACTAAAAGCTTCCTCTTTATCCCTGGGCTTTCCTAAGGCTTTATTATGGTGCCAAACAATGGTGTCGCTAGTAATAAGAATATCGTTGTCCTTTAATTCGTTTTTAAAGGGGAGTGCTTTTAATTGAGCGAGATAGTTGCTAATTTCAAAATGTGCAAGGCGTGGTGGATACTCTTCTTTTACCGGTTTTAAAATGATGTCGAAATCCAATCCTAAATCTTTGAAAAAGGCTTGCCTTCTGGGGGAACCAGAAGCTAAAATAATACGATGGTTTTTTAATTGTTCGTTAAGCATGTTTTTCAGTATTCAGTCTCCAGTCTTCGGTCTCCGGTCTTCAGTGTTCAGTGTTCAGTGTTCAGTCTCCAGTCTTCGGTCTCCAATCTTCGGTCTCCAATCTTCAGTCTCCAATCTTCAGTCTCCAATCTTCGGTCTCCAATCTTCAGTCTCCAGTCTTCGGTCTCCAATCTTCAGTCTCCAATCTTCAGTCTCCAATCTTCAGTCTCCAATCTTCAGTCTCCAATCTTCAGTCTCCAATCTTCAGTCTCCAATCTTCGGTCTCCAATCTTCAGTCTCCAATCTTCAGTCTCCAATCTTCGGTCTCCAATCTTCAGTCTCCAATCTTCAGTCTCCAATCTTCAGTCTCCAATCTTCAGTCTTCAGTCTTCAGTCTCCAATCTTCAGTCTCCAATCTTCGGTCTCCAATCTTCAGTCTCCAATCTTCAGTCTCCAATCTTCGGTCTCCAATCTTCGGTCTCCAATCTTCGGTCTCCAATCTTCGGTCTCCAATCTTCGGTCTCCAATCTTCAGTCTCCAATCTTCAGTCTCCAATCTTCAGTCTCCAATCTTCGGTCTCCAATCTTCGGTCTCCAATCTTCAGTCTCCAATCTTCGGTCTCCAATCTTCAGTCTCCAGTCTTCAGTCTCCAATCTTCAGTCTCCAATCTTCAGTCTCCAATCTTCAGTCTCCAGTCTTCGGTCTCCAATCTTCAGTCTCCAATCTTCAGTCTCCAATCTCCAGTCTCCAATCTCCAGTCTCCAATCTTCAGTCTCCAATCTTCAGTCTCCAATCTTCAGTCTCCAATCTTCAGTCTCCAATCTTCAGTCTCCAATCTTCAGTATTCAGTCTCCAGTCTTCAGTCTCAGTTCAGCTTTGCGTCTTAGCGCCTTTGCAAGACAAAAACATCCAACTTCCAGCTTCCCACTCCTCACTTCCAACTTTATACACCTACTTCTTCAAAATAAAAGTATAAAGCAGCAAAGACAGCATTCCAAACAGCATGACCAATTTAAGCATATTACTAATATGACGATGCTCTTTTTTGGTTTTGGCGCTAAAAGCTTTAATACTAATGTAGAGTAATGGCCCTATTATAAATAGTAAAAAGTAAATAACGGCTATTAGATTTTTATATAGTTCGTTAATAGTATATAGCGTGATAATAAAAAGAGGTATAAGAGATAAAATAAATAATACTTTAGTAGCGCGTTCCCTGCCAATTGCAATAGGTAGTGTATTCATGCCTGCTTTATGGTCGCCATCGATATCCTCAATATCCTTGGTTATTTCTCTAAGTAGGTTGATGACAAAAGCAAAGATGGCATAATTGAAAATAACTTTAAAGAAGGCTAATTGTAATGGCTGATTTTGTGGCGTAATAGCTGGAAGTAATTCAAAAACACCAACAATAATAATACTTAATGCGACTAATAAGGAAATAACAATATTGCCAATTAAAAGTGTTCGTTTTAAATAAGTGGCATATACATAGAGTAATGCCGAAATAACAACAAAAATGGAAAAGAACGGGCTTTTGTCAACGAGATGTGATATATAGAAACCTAAGCCAACGCCAATAACATTAAAAGCAATAAATAAATTATAAGCTGTTTTTTCTGAAATAGATTTGCCGATGATTAACTTATTTGGTTTGTTTACAAAGTCGGTTTCAACATCATAAATATCATTAATAATATTTCCCGCTGCAGCAATAAAAATAGTCGCGAGGATTAGAAGTACCATCCCTAAAGAGGTTAAGCTTGTTTGAGCACCAAATGGTTCTAAAAAGGCATATTTAATGAGTAATTGCACAAGGGCAATCATGAGTAAGTTTTTCCAGCGGATAAGGTTTAGAAAATTCAATGTGCGAAATGTGTACGTTAAGTTTATACTTCTGACATAAAACTGTCAATTAATAATTTAATGATGAAAAGGATAATAGTGAACACAAAAATGAATACAATAATTGTTTTCCTTGTTCTAACTTTTTCATCTTTTCTAATCTTATTTTTTATAATTTCTTTTTCCGACTTGGTTAAGGTTTTATGAGAAAAATTGAGTTGATATTGTAAATATGTTTCGTTATTTAATTTTTCTTTAAGAATAGAAAACGGCTTATTGGAGTGTTGATTAAAAACACTTTGGTTGTTGCCAAAACCTATATAACCAAACCCAGTACTATGTCTTCTTTTATTTCTCACTAAGTTATAAAAGTTTATTTTTAAGCCCCAATATATAGCAATTTAGTTGAAAATAAATAATTAAAAGTGCTGCTACAAATTCACAAATACTAATTTTTCTATTTTCTATTTTCTATTTTCTATTTTCTATTTTCTATTTTCTATTTTCTATTTTCAATCATCAATCATCAATCATCAATCATCTAATCATACTTAGCTCCAAAATTACCATGCCATTTTTCCTGTACTTTCAATACCTGTTCAATAACATCGCGAACGGCACCTTTGCCGCCTTTTTTATGTGAAATGTATTTGGATATATTCTTTATTTCCGGAACGGCGTCTTGCGGACAACAAGGCAGGCCAACACCTTTCATAACAGGGAAATCGGGAATATCATCGCCCATGTAAAGAACATTTTCAGATTTAATATGGTTAACGTCAAGATAGATGTCCAACTGTTCAATTTTGTTATGTACACCTAAATAAATATTAGAAACACCTAATCCTTGTAAACGAACCCGAACCCCTTCATTAGAACCCCCAGAAATAATACAGACATTATATCCCATATCTACAGCGGTCTTTAAGGCGTAGCCATCTTTAATGTTCATTCTTCGTAACATTTCGCCAGTGGATGTTATGGTTACTGTGCCGTCTGTTAAAACACCATCGACATCAAATATAAAGGTTGTAATGTGTTCTAAATATTCTTTATAACTTTTTTCTTCCATGAGTGCGCTGTATAGAGTTGGTTAGTAATTGGTAAATATCTTTATGGTGTTGATCTTCCAAAAGTTTTAGATGTTTACGTATTGTTTTTTTGTCGTTACGTTTTGCAGGGCCCGTTTGCGCCTTAAAAGGGGATAAATCTTGAACTTTTTTAGCTGTTTCTAGAATGAGCGGTTTTAAAAGATCAAACTCGGCACCTTGACTTTCAGTTATTTCGTGCCCTATTCTATATAGCTGATTGGTGAAATTATTTACAAAAACAGCCGCTAAATGTAATACTTTGCGCTGGTCGCTATTAACCCTTTTTGTAGGGCTACCAATAGCCAAGGCTAGTTTTTTTATAATAGGATAGCTTTTCTTGTCGATAGTTTCAATGCAAATGGGCACATTCTTAAAATCTATTTCGGCTTCTTTGCTAAACGTTTGTAGTGGGTAAAATACACCACGTTTATGCTTTTTATCGATATCGTACACCCCTACACTTCCTGAGGTATGCAATACTAATTTATTTTCAAAAGGAAGCTGGGACGAAAGTTCAGGAATAGCATCGTCACTTACTGCCAAAATATAAACATCGGCATCTTTAATCAATGACAGATCATCAATAATTTCCACATCCTTTTTATAAGAAAGGATAGGCGTTATACGTCTGCTGTACCATTGATTTATAACAATGTCGTCTGCTTGGTTAAAAGCCTTGAATAAATGAGTTGCAACATTACCAGAACCTAGAATTACTACTGAAATCATGGTGCTAAAATACTAACGAATTACGAATTACGAATGATGAATTACGATTTTTTAACTTATACCAAAACAAACTTAAAAACAGCGTTGATAATTCATTTCTATCACCTACGCGATATCCTAAATTACTTTAAAGCTACAGTTAACCGTTTTATGTCGTTGTTTTTCACCTTCTAAGCAGATGGTCACAGGTTCTAATCCGAAAAGGAGATTGTCGAGCGATGGGACGACGAGCACATCGAGATCTATAAGATGTTGATCAAGTAACCACGACAACTTTAAATGGATAGCCAATATGTACAAAAACCGGAACCCCAAACTGGTCAGGACGGCACTGGAACTGGCCGAGGAGATAAAGGGCCATCTTAAAAAGTTCCAAAGATGATAGGCAAGGGCATAGCGCATACCAGGGCCTCTATGGAATATACGGCTGGAACCAGGAAAAGGATGCAGAGATGGTGCACCAGCAGATGTCACTTGGGAACCAAAAAGGAATAGGCTATTAAAACGATATATTATGGCAAAACTGGAACAGATTACGGAACTCTAAAACATTTGCTTCAACAGCAATACGGGATTTAAAAGATCTTCTAGATAAAAATATACTATTGAAAACAGGGGGGGGTAAAAGGGATCAACACAAAAAGTTGTGGAGTAGCATAAAAAGTTTAAACTTTGCTTATTAAAAAACTCTATGCTTACCCCTGATTTATTTGCTATTGTCAAACTATTGCTTCCAGAAGTTTTAATCTCTCATT